>NZ_JACHXV010000008.1 GCF_014192375.1 Endobacter medicaginis
GGCAATCGTTCCCGTGTTCGTCGTCATCGTCCTCACCCCTGAGGCGGAGACCGTCCGCTAACGGAGTGTCTCAAACAACCGTGGGGCGGAGGACCCGGGGCCTGGCGCTGACCGGCAGCGAGACCCCGCCGCTGATCTACGACTACTATGGCTTCCCGGCGCATACCTACAGGCTGACCTACCCCGCCCCCGGCGCGCCGGCGCTCGCCGCGCGGGCTGCCGCCCTGCTGGGCGAGGCCGGGTTCGCGGCCAGCATCGATCCATCCCGGGGGCTCGATCACGGCGCCTTCGTGCCGCTCAAGCTCGCCTTCCCCGAGGCCGATATCCCGCTCGTGGAAATGTCGCTCGACCGGTCGCGCGATCCGCTGCTGCATCTGCGCGCGGGGCAGGCGCTTGCGCCGCTGCGTGACGAAGGCGTCCTCATCATCGGCTCGGGCATGAGCTTCCACAACATGCGCGGCTATGGCGATCCGCGCTCGACGACGCCGTCCGAGGCGTTCGACGCCTGGCTGACCGAGACCGCGACCCTGTCGGGTCCGGAGCGCGCGGAGCGACTCGCCCGCTGGACACAGGCGCCATCCGCACGGTTTGCCCATCCCGAGGAGGAACACCTGCTGCCGCTGATGGTCGCGGCAGGCGCGTCCGAGCAGCCCGGCCAACGGATCTTCCACGATCTCATCCTCGAGACCGCGATCAGCGCATTTCGTTTCCTGTAACCGCCTCGACCCGAGGCTTCAGCAAGGGCTTCATCCCATGTCGGACCAGCTCAGCCTGCCGAACGACCTGTCGGCATTCGTCGGCCATCACTTCATCTACACCTACGCCAATGGCTGGCGCTACGAGTGGTATGCCCGCAACGAGACGACGTGCGACTACCGCATCCATCAGGGCCTCGTCGGCGGCCGCTGGGTGACGGGCCAGAAGATGTCGCTCGTGCAGCTCTCGCCCGACACCTACAAGGCGGACTGGCATGAGCCGACCGGTACCTGTGTGAGCCTGTATTTCGATCTGTCGCGCCGCCTGGTGCATGGCACGATCTTCTTCCCGCAATGGATCGCCGGCGATGGCCAGCATCCCGAAAAGACGATCTGCTATCAGAACGACTTCATCGACGACATGCATCGTTTTCGCGACGAGGGTCCAGCCTACCCTTATGTCGTCATCCCCGAATTCGCGAAGATCACCTTCCTCGAGCAGCGCGGCCGCGACAATGACGAAGTGATCGACCGCGCGCCCGGTCAGCTTCCCGACGGCTATCTCGATCGCACCAATTGAGGTGCGGCAGCGCGCCGCCGGATCGCAGGCGTCCCTTAAAGGATGTCATGTTGAAACTGCTGGAATCACAGCAACCAAATCTCAGGCAGGCCGCCAGCAGCCCGACATGCGCCGAGGCATCCGAAACATGACGGAAGACCTTCCCCTCAGTTTTGAGGAAAAGTCCGTGCTATCGGGCGTGGAACGCTGACCGTTCCGCGCGTTCGCCTCATAGCTCGCCACCACAACCCCAATGGGGGTTCCTCAAAAACCTGAACACCCTCCCCTGCATCCCAATCCAGCGGCACCCTGAGCCTGCTGCGTAAAGATTTGGGCCGCTGTGGGATGGAGCGTGTAGGGCTATATAGCAAAACGACTTTCGAAAACCCGTTGATATAACGGGTCTTTTTCTTTCGAAAGTGAACTGGCGGAGGGGATGGGATTCGAACCCACGGTACGGGTTGACCCCGTACAACGGTTTAGCAAACCGCCGCCTTCAGCCACTCGGCCACCCCTCCGCCGAAGAGCGTGCTCATCACACGGCGTTTGCAGGCGCGTTCTTAATCTGCCGCAGCGCTCGCGTCAAACGCCGCTCAGACGTTTTCCGCAAGCGCGCGGACCAACGCCTCATTGACGAGGGCGGGGTTGCCTTTCCCGGCCATCGCCTTCATCACCTGCCCGACGAAGAAACCGAATAGCTTGTCCTTGCCGCCGCGATATTCCGCCACCTTGTCGCCATTTGCTGCCAGCACGGTAGCAACGGCCGTGTCGATCGCCCCGGTATCGGTGACCTGTCGCAGGCCTCGCGACGCGACGATCTCGCCCGGCGGCCGGCCGGTTTCGACCATGTCCTCGAAGACGTCCTTGGCAATGCGCCCGTTGATCGTCTGGTCGGCGATCAGATCAAGCAAAGCCCCAAGGTCGGCGGCCTTGACCGGACTCGCCTCGATCCCGACGCCAAGCCGATTCAATGCGGCGAACAACTCACCCGTCACCCAGGCCGCCGCCAGCTTGCCGTTCCGCCCCGCGGCCACGGTCTCGAAATAGGCCGCATTCGCCTGCTCGGCGACCAGCACCGAAGCGTCGTAGGGCGCAATGCCGAACTGGGCGACGAACCGGTCACGCTTCGCATCCGGCAGTTCAGGCAGCTCGGCGCGAAGCCCATCCACCCAATCCTTGCTGATCACCAGCGGCTGCAGGTCCGGATCGGGAAAATAGCGATAATCGTGCGCGTCCTCCTTGGTGCGCAGCGATCGCGTCTCGCCACGCTGCGGGTCGTAGAGCCGCGTCTCCTGATCCACGACGCCGCCATCCTCCCACACCGCGACCTGGCGCGTCGCCTCGACCTCGATCGCCTGGCTTACGAACCGGATCGAGTTGACGTTCTTGATCTCGCAGCGCGTCCGATACCCCTCGCCCGCGCGGCGCACCGACACGTTGACGTCGGCGCGCATCGAGCCTTCCTCCATATTGCCGTCGCAGGTGCCCAGATAGCGCAGAATGGTTCGCAGCTTGCGCAGATAGGCCGCAGCTTCCTGGGGCGAGCGCATGTCCGGCTCGCTGACGATCTCCATCAGCGCCACCCCGGCGCGATTGAGATCGATCATCGAGCGCGTGGGATCCTGGTCATGCATGGACTTGCCGGCATCCTGCTCCAGGTGCAGCCTGGTGATGCCGATCTCGCGCGATTCCATGCCCGGCGCCTCGATCAGGATCTTTCCGGTCCCCACGATCGGCTGCTCGAACTGGCTGATCTGATACCCATTCGGCAGATCGGCATAGAAATAGTTCTTCCGATCGAACCGGCTCACCAGATTGATCTGCGCCTCAAGCCCGAGGCCGGTGCGCACGGCCTGAGCGACGCAGTATTCGTTGATCACCGGAAGCATGCCGGGGAATCCCGCATCGACGAAGCTGACCTGCGTGTTCGGCTCCGCCCCGAACGCGGTCGCCGCACCCGAGAACAGCTTCGCCTGGCTGACGACCTGGGCGTGCACCTCGAGCCCGACGACGATTTCCCACGGGCCGGTCCGGCCCTCGATCACATAGCTCATGCGCCCACTCCCGCGCGCAGCGTCGGCCGCGCCGCAAACCCTGCCGCACGCTCGATCGCCGCCGACACCGCCAGCACCCCCTCCTCGTCCCAGGGACGCCCGATTACCTGCAATCCGAGCGGCAACCCCTTCGCATCGACCGCTGCCGGCACCGACATCGCCGGCACCCCGGCCATGCTCGCCGGCACAGTGAAGATGTCGTTGAGATACATCTGCACCGGATCGTCCATCTTCTCGCCGAGCGCGAACGCCGCCGACGGCGCGGTCGGCGTGAGCAGGGCGTCCACCTTCTCGAAAGCCTCGGTGAAATCCCGCAGGATCAGCGCCCGCACCTTCTGCGCACGCAGGTAGTAGGCGTCATAGTAACCCGACGACAGCACATAGGTGCCGATCAGCACCCGCCGCTGCACCTCGGCGCCGAATCCGGCCGCGCGCGTATTCTCGTACAGCTCGTCGAGCGTTGCCCCGGCGACCCGCTCACCGAATCGTACCCCGTCGTAGCGGGCGAGGTTCGACGAAGCCTCTGCCGGGGCGACGATGTAATAGGTCGCCAGCCCATATTTCGTGTGCGGCAGCGAGACATCGACAATCTCGCATCCCGCCTCGCGGAGCCAGGCGATGCCGCTCTCCCACATCGCCTCGATCTCCGGCGACAGTCCCTCCGGCCGATATTCCTTCGGGATACCGATCCGCACACCGCGCAGGCTGCGCGTGCATGCCGAGCGATAATCCGGCACAGCGCGGTCCGCGCTGGTGCTGTCCTTGGGGTCATACCCGGCCATCGCACCCAGCAGGATCGCGCAGTCCTCGACGCTGCGCGCGAGCGGTCCCGCCTGGTCCAGCGAGCTCGCAAATGCGATCGTCCCCCAGCGGCTGCACCGCCCGTAGGTGGGCTTGATACCGGCAATGCCGGTGAACGCCGCCGGCTGACGGATCGACCCGCCGGTATCGGTCCCGGTCGCCCCCATCGCCAACCCGGCTGCGACCGCCGCCGCTGACCCGCCCGACGATCCCCCCGGCACCAGCGACGCGCCATCGCCGCGCGTCCAGGGGCTGACGACCGGTCCGAACGCCGAGGTCGCATTCGACGACCCCATCGCGAATTCGTCGAGATTGACCTTGCCGAGGAACACCGCGCCCTCGCGCAGCAGGTTCGCCGTCACCGTGCTCTCGTAGGGCGGGATGAAATTGCCCAGGATCCGGCTCGCGGCCGTCGTCCGCACACCCTGCGTGCAGAACAGATCCTTGATCGCGAGCGGAATCCCGGTCAGCACCGGCACATCACCGCCGGCCAGGGCGCCGTCCGCCTGCCGCGCCGCTGCCCGCGCCTGATCCGCGACCACCGTAATATAGGCATTCAGCCGCCCGTTGAGCGCCTCGATCCCGTCGAGATGCGCATCCACCAATTCGACCGCGGAGAACTCACGCCGACGCAGCCCCTCGGCCGCACCGGCAATCGACAGATCCGTCAACATCACTCGACCACCTTCGGCACGGCAAAAAACGGCCCCTCGCGCCCGGGCGCATTGGCCAGCACCGCCTCCCGATCCCCACCATCGTTCACGACATCGGCGCGCAGATGCAGCGTGGTGCCGCTCACCGAGGCCAGCGGCGCCAGACCACTGACATCGACCTCGTTGAGTTGCTCCACCCAGCCGACAATTCCGTTCAGTTCGGCCTGCAGCCGCGTCACCGCCGCCTCATCGAGCCCGATCCGCGCCAGACGGGCGATCTTCTTTATCGTCGCGGATTCAAGCGACATCGGCAGCACGCTCCCTGCAAGACATATCCAGCCCCATGCCGGCCCGGCAACACGACCGGCCCGGACCGCCCGGGGCCTGAGCCTTCAGCGGAAACCGGGCGGTCGGATGCATCAAATCTGGTCAGCACGACGCCGGCGGACCATAAACGCCGCCATGGCGTTACTCAACATGACCGATCTGCGAGCGGGCCTGGCCCGTGGCCAGCGCCTACTTGGCCTCGACCCCGGCAGCAAGACCATCGGCCTCGCCCTGTCCGACGCCACCCTGATGCTGGCCTCGCCCTATGATACGCTCCGTCGTGCGAAGCTCTCGGTCAATGCGCGTGAACTTTCGGCGATCACCACGCGGGAACGGGTAGGGGGTCTGGTCTGCGGCCTGCCGCTGTCGCTCGACGGCACGCTCGGCCCAGCCGCCCAGGCCATCCGCGACTGGGCGACCGCGCTGAGCGAGCAGACCGACCTGCCGCTGGCCCTGTGGGACGAACGTCTCTCGTCGAGCGCAGTCAACCGGATGCTGATCAGCGAACTGGACATCACCCGCGCCAGACGCGCCGAGATCGTCGATAAAGTGGCGGCCGCCTATATCCTGCAGGCGGCCCTCGACGCGTCAGCGTCGTGATCGCGCTTGAGACGCGTCAGCGTCGTAATAGACTGATATGGAAGGAATATGGATGGTGGGCGCGACAGGGTTTGAACCTGTGACCCCTGCCATGTCAAGGCAGTGCTCTACCGCTGAGCTACGCGCCCATCCGACGGTGGGCGGGTTCTAGCGACATGCGCCCGCTTCCGCAAGACACGATCGCACCCCTCACCGAGGTTCGCCCGCCGCGGCTGCTCCCGCCTGCCGCTCGGCCGGTGCCGGTCCTGATCACCTCGCCCCATTCCGGTACGGACTACATCCCCGATTTACTGGCTCAGACCCGCCTGCCGCTCGCCCGGCTGCGCGCCAGCGAGGACAGCCTGGTCGACCAGCTCGTTGCAGGTGCACCACAACTCGGCGCCACCGTGCTGTGCGCCAATATCCCGCGCGTGTTCTGCGATCTCAACCGCGGCCCATGGGAGCTCGACCCGGCGATGTTCGTCGAGACTCTGCCCGGCTACTGCGACACCGCCAGCCCGAGAATCGGCCAAGGCTACGGCACCATCGCCCGCTTCGCCGCAGCGGGCGACCACATCTACGGCCATCGGCTGCGATTTTCCGAAGCCCAGCACCGAATCGCCGCCTACTGGCAACCCTTCCACCATACACTCCGCGTCACGATCGAGTCGTTGCAGGCCCGTTTCGGCGCCTGCCTGCTGCTCGACTGCCACTCGATGCCCCGCTCGCATGCCACCGACCCCGACCTGGTCTTCGGGGACGCCTTCGGCACCAGTGCCGCTCCCGCCCTGCTGCGGGTCGCCGAAAGCGTGGCCGCCGAAGCCGGCCTGCGCACGATCCGCAACCAGCCCTACGCCGGCGGCTACATCACGCGTCATTACGGTCGACCCGAGGCCAATATCCACGCCATCCAGATCGAGATTGCCCGGCCGCTCTACCTGCAGCGCGGCACCTATCAGGCAGGTCGCGGCTTCTCGCGCATCCGTTCCCTGATTGAGGCGCTGGTCGCACGCATGATCGCCGAAATGCGCGCCTGAGCGCCGCACATACGGCAAAAAAAAGCGGCGCCCGAAGGCACCGCCAAGTTTAGGGAGGAAACGTCCAAGACGGCGTGCAAAGCAGCACCGTCGAGAACAGATCTAGAGCGGCCTGCCGAAAGCGTCAACCGTTTTTTGCACTGCACAAAGAGAAAAAATCACCGACGCACTATCGATGATTGAAAGGCGTTAACCCGGCGCTAACCCGGATCGGCGATGGTCTCGGACAATGTCCTTCCACCTCGCCCTCCGCGCGGCCCTCGTCGGGCTGCTGTCCGCTCTCCTCATGATCGCAAACGTCCGCCCGGGTGCTGCGCAGACGGCGACGGGCGGCGCATCCATCCTCTGCCACATGGCCACCGCCGCCGCGGAGCGCAGCAACGGCGTGCCCGATCAGCTTCTCGACGCCATCAGCCGCGTCGAATCCGGTCGCCTCGATTCCGCGACCGCAACCATGCGTGCCTGGCCATGGACCATCAACGCCCAGGGGATCGGCCATTTCTATGCCAGCAAGGCGGAGGCGATCGCCGCAGCCCAGCAATTCCGCGCCCAGGGCATCCAGTCGATGGATGTCGGCTGCATGCAGGTCAACCTCATGTACCATCCTGATGCCTTCGCCTCTCTCGACCAGGCCTTCGACCCGCAGGCCAACGCTCTGTATGCCGCCCATCTCCTGACCCAGCTCTTCGCCCAGACCGGAAGCTGGCCACACGCCGCGGCCGCCTACCATTCGCAGACCCCCGAACTCGGCAACGACTACCAGCGCAAGGTTCTCGAGGCCTGGGCGGAGCCCGAGGATACGCCGCACGGCAGACCCGCATCTGAGCGCCGCGCCCGAACACCCTCCGCTGCACCTGAACTCTCATCGCAGTTCGCCAGCCTCGGCGCCGGCGTCGGGCCGGTCCCCCCCAGCGGCGGCCCCCTGCTCGGCGGCATCGGTCGCATCATCCGCAACTCCGGACCCGTTCAGACCCATGTCAGCGGTCAGGGCCTCGCGGCCTATCGCTCGATGCCGATCGCGATGGTTGCCTTCGCCGGTCAACGCCGCCCCGACTGACGGCCCCACGGCACTCGGATCCCATCAGTCCGGCGGGTTGAAAGCCCGTCTGGCCTGCCGCATATCGGTCGGCGACCTGCGCCGCGACGGCGCGCGAGAAACCTCTTCCGCAAGGTGCCCGATGAGCGACGATTCGACCCTCCACGAAACCCAGACTGCCGCCGAGCAGCACGAGTTCGGCGCCGAAGTCGGCCGCCTTCTCGATCTGGTGGTGCACTCACTGTATTCTGAGCGCGAGATCTTCCTCCGCGAGCTGGTTGCCAACGCCGCCGACGCGACCGATCGCCGCCGGTTCGAGGCCCTGACCCGAGCCGAGCTTGCGCTGCCCGAAGACGCCGCCGTCCGCATTACCCCCGACCAGGCCGCGCACACGCTGACCATCACGGATGACGGCATTGGCATGTCGCGTGACGAGCTGATCGCCAATCTCGGCACCATTGCCCGTTCCGGCACCCGCGCCTTCGGCCAGAACCTCGCCGATGCGAAACCTGAGGACCGTCCCAGCCTCATCGGACAGTTCGGCGTCGGCTTCTATGCAGCTTTCATGGTCGCGGACCGCGTGGAAGTGGTCTCCCGCCGCGCCGGCGACGACCAGGCCTGGGCCTGGACCTCCGACGGACGCGGCACCTACGAGATCCGCCCCGCGACGCGCGAGCTTCCCGGCACCGACATCGTTCTGCACATCAAGTCCGATGCCGAGGAATTTCTCGAGCCGCACCGTCTCGAAGCCATCATTCGCAAATGGGCCGACCACATCACCCTACCGGTCAAGCTCCAGCGCGACGGCGAATATGTCGCCGCCAATGAGGCGACCGCGCTCTGGCGCAAGCCGAAATCCGAGGTCACCGAAGAACAGTACGAAGACTTCTACCGCCACGTCGCGCATGCCTTCGACAAGCCCTGGGCGGTGCTGCACTGGCGCGCCGAGGGTACGCTGGAATATGCCGTGCTGCTGTTCATTCCGGGCATGAAGCCGTTCATGCCCGTCGAGGACGCCCGCGAGAGCAAGATCCGGCTGCATGTGCGGCGCATGTTCATCACCGATGACGCGAATCTGCTGCCGCCCTGGCTGCGCTTCGTGCAGGGCGTGGTCGACACCGAGGATCTGCCGCTCAACGTCTCGCGCGAGATGCTCCAGACCACGCCCGTGCTCGTGCGCATCCGCAAGGCGGTAACCAACCGCGTGCTCACCGAACTGAAGAACCGCAGCAGCGACATCGACTCCTATTCCGTGTTCTGGAACAATTTCGGCGCGATCCTCAAGGAAGGCCTGTGGGAGGATGCCGAGCACCGCACCGAGATCGCCGGCCTCTCCCGCTTCCACTCATCGACGGCCGAGGGCCTGACCGGACTTGCCGATTATGTCGGCCGCATGAAGCCGGAGCAGGAAGCGATCTATTATCTCGCGGGTGACAAGCTCGAAGCGCTGCGCGATTCTGCCCAGCTCGAAGGTTTCCGCGACCGCGGCATCGAGGTGTTGTTGCTGACCGATCCGGTCGATGCGTTCTGGCCGGAGCGGCTCGCCAACTTCGACGGCAAGCCGCTGCGCAGCATCACCCAGGGCGCTGCCGATCTCGCCGCGCTGCCGCGCACCGACGGCGAGCCCGACCCCGCGCCCGACGTCGCCGAGCTTCTGGCGAGTCTCAAGACAGCGCTCGGAGATGCGGTGTCGGACGTCCGCTCCACCGACCGCCTGGCGCGCAGTCCGGTCATTCTCGCCGCGAGCGAGGCCGGTCCCGACCTGCAGATGCAGCGTCTGATGAAGCGCAGCGGCCAGAGCTTTCCCGGCCTGGCTCCGGTGCTGGAGGTCAATCCCCGCCACGAACTGATCCGCAGCCTCGCCGACCACCCCGACAAGGTTGCCGATGCGGCCCCGGTACTGCTCGACCTTGCCCTGATCCAGGATGGCGAGATGCCCCGCAACCCGGCCGCCTTCGCCCAGAACATCGCGCGCGCCATTACCGGCAGCTTCGGCGCGGCCTGACCTTCCGGCAGGGCTGTGCGGTGCAGACACCCCGCACAGCCCTCTTGCCTCCCCTCTCCGAATCCCATAGAACCCCGCCACCGAGCCGTTCGGATGGGTGCGTAGCTCAGCGGTAGAGCATCGCCTTCACACGGCGGGGGTCACAGGTTCAATCCCTGTCGCACCCACCATCCGACCTCGAAAATCATGCTCCCGACGACACGACACGGCCCTCCAAGGGCGCCGATCAAGGCATCATTGCCGAGTCGGTCCGGTAAGGAACCAGTGCCGCCGGGAAACCTCAAAAGTCCGCTCGTCCTAGGGCGTGTAGGCGACTCCCGAGTGGCGCGCCTCGACCTGGAGCTCGGGCGCGCCGTGCAGGTCGAGCGGCGTCAGCCGCCCGTCGACCACGTGGCCGCAGATCTTCGCCGCGACAGCCATCGAGACGCTGTCGACCCCGCCCAGCTTCTGCCTGATGCAATCCACGTCCGTGCCCTGACGGGCCGCGCAACCGCTCGACGCGGCCACCGCAACGATCGCGAGACCCAGCCTCACACCGCGCCGCATGGTCTTCGCCCCCGCCCTTAGAAGCCGAACATGTGATCGAGCGAGAATGCCCCACTCGCATCGCTCAACCCGTGATAGCCGAACAGCCGGCATGTCGTGTCGCGGATCAGCACATAACCGCCAACCCCCGCCTCGGCGATCCGTCGTGCACCGAAGATCACCTCCGGCTCGACAAGCGCCGAGCCGGAGCAGGCGATCGCGAGTGCCGCCTCGCCGATCACCGTCCCCGCCGCATCATGCAGGATCAGCGTGGTCTGCGACTGCTCGCGCCACGGTGCCGAGGCCGGGTAGATCAGCACGCAGAAACTGCGCGTACTCTCGTGGCCGAGCTTGAGGAACAACCGCGTGCTGAGCCCCGGTGGCGGCCCCGAATACGATTGCGGTTCGTCGCGCCAGGTCATCAGCGTGTTGAAGATATGCGCCCCGAAGCTGGTCTCTGCCGCATGGGGCACGCCGGCATGGCGTTCGTAGCGCACCAGCGCATGCATCCAGCCATCCGCCCCGCCACCGTCGCGGAAATCGTAGACCAGCTCCGCATGGCCTGCCGGCGCGCGGAGTTCGGCAAGATCGAGCGCGCAGGCATGCGACCGGGCTAGTCGGCCGAGAAAGCGCTGGGCGACGAGCTGTCCCTCGCGGTCGAACACATCCACCCGCAGCGGCAGGTCCGCCTGCGTCTCCGCCATCGGCGTCGGCAGCACGATACTGCGATAGATCGTCGGATCGAGGACCGGGAACGGCAGCACGAACCCCCGCCCCAGCGAGGCCGGCAATGTGCCGATCGCCGGTTCGGGCCTGAGATCCGCGCGCTCGACATTCATGTGCGCGATCCGCGTCCGCCCCGCACGCACAACTTCATAGCGTGGCCGCACCACATGCCGCCCACTGCGAACCTCGATCTGCGCCGGCCAGGCCAGACCCGGCAGCAGCGCCGCCACATCCACCTGCACACTTGCGAACGGCGCGATCTCGGTCCCGATCGCCACCGGCTGCTCCGCTCCCATCCGATCAAGCGTGATCGCACCCGGCGGAATGGGGGCGGCGTGGCTGTTCTGCACCCACAGCATCACCGTCTCGTCCGGCCGCGGTGCCGGCAGTCCCGCATAGCGGTCCGACGGCCATGCATTGGCATCGTGCGTCACCGACAGGCTGGGCTCGCCGTCATGGCCATACGTATCGAGCGCGTATTTCACCACATCGTGCCCGGCGACGCCGATCGCATGCACGAACAACTGCCCCGCGAACGGCCCCAGCCCGAAGCGCTGCCGGACCTCGCGGCTGTCGATCACGATCCCTGCGGCACCGGGTGCCACCTCCTGCTCCCAGCTTGCCAGCGCCTCGCCCGCGCCGTCGAACAGCCGCAGCCACAACCGCACCGACGACGCCCCGTAATCCGACCAGTAATTCGCCGTCACCAGCCGCGAGGACAACCCGTCGGCATCGCGGAAAAAGGCGAAATTGGTCGCGAAGTTCAGCCTGTCGAGATAGCTCCGCCGGCTGGTCAGCATGCCGTCCGGCAACCGCGCCTCGTCGAGCGTGACCAGCCGCATCCCCTGCGGCAGCAGCCCCGCTAGCCTGGCAGCGATCCGACCCGAGTCGAACGCCGCCACCAGCACCGTATTGGCCTGCGACACGCCCAGCTCGACCACCGCCCGGGTCTCGCAGCCCAGACGCGCCACACCCACCTGCTCGACGTCATGGACATAGAGCTCCGCCGGCCGAGGCAGGGCAGGATGCAGCGCATAGAGCATCGACGCCGCCCCGTCGGGGTCATACACCGCCAGCCGCCCCTCGATCCCCGCACCGAGCCGCGACAGCGCCTCGGCCGCCAGCGGATGGGCCAGCGCCTTGTAGAGAACGTTGCCGCCGCGCTGCGCGTCGAAGGTCCTGATATCAAGCATTCGAAGTCTGCTTTCCCACTAAACCCGCATCCCCAGCTTCCGCTTCATCTCGGCGGCGATCCAGGGCCCGTCATCGAGCGGCTCCACCGCCCAGTCCTGCATCCGGCCACTGAACGGCCGCACCCGTCCGGCGTCAATCAGCCGATCGAGAAACAGTCCGATCCGGCGTGATGTTCCACGCATCGGCGCGACCATTACCGGCCGGTCGGTCGCCGCCGCCTCCGACACCATCGACACGCTGTCAGCCGTCACCACGAACGCATCCGCAGAGGCCAGCAGCCCCAGATAAGGATTGTCACCCATCCCGTCCCAGACGAACGCCCCGCGCGGTGCAAGTGCGTCGTTCAGCACCGCACGCTGCGCCGCACCCGTGCGCCGCGAGGCGGTCAGCGCCAGCGAAACCCCGTCGCGATCCATCATCTGTGCCAACTGCCCGGCCAGGGCGGCCGCGTCAGGCGTATCGAAACGAAAGCGCCCGTTCGCCCCGCCCACCAGCACCGCCACCAGCGGCCGCCCCAGCGGCGCGAACGCTTCCGACCAGCGGGTCCGCGCCTGCGCCAGCCGCGCCGGCGTGATGCCGTGCAGCGCCGTGCGGCTGACCAGCACGTTCGCCCCGGTGATCTCGTCATGCGCGTTGACCACCACCAGATCGAATCGCCGCAGATCGAATCGCGGGTTCTGCACCTGCACCAGATGGCGCCCGTCGCGCCGGCGCAGCGCCGCGCCCACCGCCGCCGCCTTGCCGCCGACCGAGATCGTCAGTGCCGCCCCGTCGACATCCTGCCCGGAGACTGCCGCCAGCGGAGCCGGCCAGAACCGCGCCGGCAGATGCCGCATCAACCCGCTCGGCACGACATCGACGGTCCGGTGCGCCAGCCCCGCGAGCTCGGCCAGTCCCCAGGCCTGGGCACGCAGCCCGGCCAGATTCTCGCTCAGTATCAGGGCATCCATCGCAAGGCTTGTCGGGCGCATGTGCAGCACCGGTCAAGCGGGCGCTTCGTAGTGCGAAACATCGAATTTACTTGACTTTCGGCACCCCAGCCCCGATTTGTGCAGCGCGTCAACGACGCCCTCCCGCCAGGCATTGCCGGACCATCCATCGTCACGAGGCGTGTCCTCGGCGATCGGTCAGGCGATCGCCCCAGCCGCCGTGACCGGCGCTGCCAGCACAAGAAGGGTATCGCCTGCGCCGGTTCGCGATCCCGCCGATCGCCCGACGCGCACTTCCACAAGGTGCGCGCCAGACGAAAGATCACGATGACCAGCTTTTCCGACCTTGGCCTTGCAGCTCCGCTGCTGACCGCGCTTGCGCGTGAAGGCTACACCACTCCCACACCGATCCAGGCGCAGGCGATCCCGCACGCGATGGCCGGCCGTGACGTGCAGGGCATCGCCCAGACCGGCACCGGCAAGACCGCGTCCTTCGCCCTGCCGATCCTGCACCGTCTGCTCGCCAACCCGCAGCAGCGGGCGCCCAAGAAGGGCTGCCGCGTGCTGGTGCTTTCGCCGACCCGCGAGCTCGCCAGCCAGATCGCCGACAGCTTCCGCGCCTATGGCCGTGATACGCCGATGCGCACCGCGCTGGTGTTCGGCGGCGTGCCGAAAGGCCGTCAGGTCCGCGCCATGGCGCCCGGTGTCGACGTGCTCGTCGCCACCCCCGGCCGCCTGCTCGACCTGATGAACGAGGGCGAGATCCGCCTTGATGCCACCGAGATCCTGGTGCTCGACGAGGCCGATCACATGCTCGATCTCGGCTTCATCATTCCGATCCGCAAGATCGCCCAGCATCTGCCCGCCAAGCGTCAGAGCCTGTTCTTCTCGGCCACGATGCCGAAGGAAATCAGTGCCCTGGCCGGTCAGCTCCTGCATGATCCGGTGCATGTCGCCGTCACGCCCGTCGCCACCACCGCCGAGCGCATCGAGCAGCGCGTGGTGTTCGTCGATGCCGCCCGCAAGCGCACGCTGCTCGCCTCGGTGCTGCGCCGCAAGGACATGGGCCGCACCCTGGTGTTCACCCGCACCAAACACGGTGCCGATCGCGTGGTCGAACATCTGGAGAAATCCGGCATCGCCTCGGCCGCCATCCATGGCAACAAGAGCCAGGGTCAGCGTGACCGCGCGCTCGGCGCCTTCCGCACCGGCGATGTCCGCGTGCTGGTCGCCACCGACATCGCCGCCCGCGGCATCGATGTCGACGGCGTGACGCACGTGATCAATTTCGACCTGCCCAACATCCCCGAGAGCTATGTCCACCGCATCGGCCGCACCGCGCGCGCCGGCGCCGACGGCATGGCGATCAGCTTCTGCGATGCATCCGAACGCGCGTTCCTGCGCAGCATCGAGAAACTGATCCGCGCGCGGGTGCCGGTGCTGGAGCCGGACCAGCTGGCCGCCTGACCGGCGGGATCAGTTCCCCGCCCACGAGGCCGTGACCGGGGACGCCTCCCGCCTCGCCCTCGTGGCGACCTGCGGCAGGCTGTGTCCGATCGCGTCCAGCAGCCGGCCCGCCAGTTCGGGCCAGCCATCCGTGGCGGCAGAGGCGGCCAGCGTGCCGTCAGCGCGCCGCGCCAGCAGCGTCTCGATCCCGGCGGCGATCGCCCCACCTTCGGGGTGGCAGATGACCGCCATGCCGGGATCGAACTGTTCCGACAGCCCGCCCACATCGGTCGCCACCACCAGTCGTCGTCCGGCCACCGCCATCGCCGCGACCCCACTCTGGCTGGCTTCGCGATAGGGCAGCACCAACGCGTCCGACCAGCCGATCAGCAAGGGCACCTCGTCCTCCGGCACCCAGCGGTTTTCCACGCTCACCCCCGGCAGCCCCGCCAGTGCCTCCAGTTCCGGGCTCGGCGGCCCGCTGCCCACCACGCGCAGTTCGAGATCGCCGCGTGGCCCGAGCGTGCGCATCGCCTCCAGCAGCAGGTCCAGCCCCTTGTAGGGCAGCAGACGTCCAAAGCTCAGCAGCCGCAGGGGCCCGTCATGTCCGCCCGGCGGCGGCGGCGGCCGGTCGAACCCCAGCGGCGGCAACCGCTCGACGATCACCGGCCTGGACACGCCCTGCTCGTGCAGCATGCCGGCGATATAGCGGCTGAATGTCACCACCGCATCGCTGCCGCGGACCAGCAGGCGCTGCAGCGTCATCTGCAGCGGAAAGCCGTCGCCCGGATGCGCCTGGGCGTCATGCACCACCACCACGTTCGCAACCCCGCACAGCCGTAACGCCCCCTGCATCACCAGATCGAGCGGACCCGGCATCGCACAGATCGCCAGGTCGCAGCGCAGGCCGCGCAGACGCCGCACCATCGCCAGCGTCATCGCCGGCGACCCGACCAGCCGCCCGAGATAGCCCGCCTTGCTGCGATAGGTCCGCACCGGCAGCACGCAGCCGGGCGGCAGCTCCGCCGGCAGATGTCCCATGATCTCCGCCTCGTGCGACAGTGACAGCACCACCGACACATCCGGCAACCGGGCCAGCCCGCGGGCAAGCTCAACGGCGATACGCGGGCCAGCCCCGTATCGCCCCCATTGCCAGACCAGGACCTTCACGCGGTATTGCTCACTGTCGGCATGATACCGATTCGCGCCGACGCGTCGAGCAGCCCACGCCCGTCCAGCCGCGCCTGCGCCTGCGCCTGCGCTGCCGCTCCCAGCCTGGCACGAAGCCCGGGATCCTCGGCCAGCATCACCAGCGCCGCCGCGGCCGCCTCGACATCCGCGTCCGCCCAGCAGGCGCCGGGCGCTTCGAACACGCCGCGCGGGTCGCGCGCCGGCACCAGCCGGAAGGGCACCGGAACCCCGCAGGACGCATCGAGAAAATCCGTCGTCCCCGACCAGTCCGTCGCCACCACCGGCCGGCCCAGCAGCATCGCCTCTGCCGGCACCAGCCCGAACCCCTCGCTGCGATGCAGCGACAGCACGATATCGGACGCCAGCGTCATCGCATGCGCATCCGCCCGGCTGCGCAGCACGGTGTCGATCCGGATGTTGTCCGCACCCGCCGCCGCTTCCCGCAGCCGGGCCAGATCCCCGTCATGCCCCGCCGCATGACCCGCTTTGATGATCAGCAGCCGGTCCGGCCGCGCGCCGAACGCCTGACGGAAGGCGGCAATCGCCGCCAGCGGGTTCTTGCGCTCGAAGCTGGAGGCGAGGCTGAACGACACCAGCACCACCACCGTCTCCTTCGGCCAGCCCAACGCCGCCCGGCCGAGCGTGGAGGGCGCTGGCGGCGAAAGTGCCACAGGATGCGGCACCACATCGACCACCCCTCTCGCCCAGGGCGCGAACGCCTCGGCCGCAAAGCGCGACGGACACCACAGCCTGTGGATCAGCCGCATGGCATGCCGCCATGAGGGCGGCGGCACCGGCAGTTCGCAGGGAAAGTACCCTACCACCAGCCGTCCGCGCAGCGCGTCGCGGCGCAGTCCCAGCAGACTCGCCCCGAGCTGCGCCGGATTGAGATTGAGCAACAGCGGCATCGCCGCCGGCAGCCGCTCGCGCACCCGCCGGCCGGTCGCGATCTCGACGTCGTGATGCGGCAGCCCGAGCGTGTCACATGCAGACGACAACAGGCGCGCGCTCTCGCCGAGGCCGGACGCCTCGGAAAACCCTCCGCCGATCGCCAGCCCGCCTGCCGGACATGCCGGCGGTCTCCGGTCCGGCTGTGGCGCGAGCCGCGACGTCAGCGCCGCCAATGCTTCCCGCCGCGCGCCCGCAGGCAGGCTCTGCCACAGGCGGTGCGGCATCGACAGACGATGCGCGGAGGGTGTCGTGGCGGCAGTGGTAGAGATCGTCACGACCGCATGGTTAGCATGGCTGCGCACGTATACAGTATCGCCATGCCCGCCCCGCACTCCGCCCCATCCCTCGACGCCCACACCACGCGCGAGATCCTCGACCGGCTGGTCTCGTTCGATACCACCAGCCGCAACCCCAACCGCGACCTGATCGACTGGATCGCCGCCTGGTTGCTGCAGCGTGGCGTGGAGGCCGAGATCCTCCCCGATGCCGGCGGCGGCAAGGCCAATCTGCACGCGGTGATCGGCCCGCGCGGCCCGGGCGGCCTCGCGCTCTCCGGCCATGTCGATACCGTCCCGGTCGACGGCCAGGCCTGGAGCAGCGACCCCTTCACCCTGCGCGAGGCGAACGGCCGGCTGCATGCGCGCGGCGCCGTCGACATGAAGGGCTTCGTCGCTTCCGCCCTTGCCTGCGTGCCCGACCTGCTCGAGCGGCGCCTGCACCGCCCGGTCCATCTGTTCGTCACCTACGACGAAGAGGTCAATTGCGCCGGCGCCACCGCGCTCGTCGCCCATCTCGACGCCACCGGCGACAAGCCGGACTGGTGCGTGGTCGGCGAGCCGTCCGGCATGAAGCCGATCGTCGCGCACAAGGGCCGCCTGTCGCTGCGCGTGCGCGTGCGCGGCAAGGCGGGTCATTCCAGCCAGCCGGAATTCGGCGCCAACGCGATCCATGCCGCCGCCCGTGCCGTCGCTCGCGTCGCCGACGAACAGGACCGCCTCGCCCGCGAGGGCGTCCGCGTCGACGGCTTCGACCCGCCCTTTTCCACCACCCATGTCGGCACCATCAGCGGCGGCGCGATCCTCAACATCATTCCCGAATCGGCCGAATTCGACATGGAATGGCGCACCGTCCCCGGCGACGATGCCCTGGCCGAGCTCACCCGGCTGCAGGACCATGTCGCCCGTCACATCGAGCCCGCCCTCAAGGCCGGCGGCGGGAGTGGCTTTGTCTACGAGATTCTCAACGAGCTGCCGCCGCTGTCGCTTCCCCCCGGCCACGCGCTCGCCCAGTCGGTACGCCATGCCAGTGGCCACAATGCCGAGGGCCGCGTCAGCTACGGTACCGAGGCCGGCATCTACCAGAATGCCGGCATCGCCACGATCGTCTGCGGCCCGGGCCATATCGCCCAGGCCCACCAGCCGGACGAATGGATCGCCGTCAGCGAGCTGGAGGCCTGCGACGTCTTCCTCCGTCGCCTGGTCGACAGCACCGTCGCCCGCGCCTGAATGCGGGTGGAATGCCGCCAGCTCAACGTCGAACTCGGCGCCCTGCCACGGGAATCGTGGTCGGACGTCGACCTCGTCCCGCCCGACCTCTCCCCCTGGCGCTGCGGCAATGCCGACGTGCCCGGCTTCATTACCCTGCGCGGGACCGCGCCGGGTCCGCATCTCGGCGTGGTGTCGCTCATCCACGGCAATGAGTTCGCCGGCGCGATCGCGCTCGACCGGCTGCTGCGCCAAGGGCTGTCACCCTCGCGCGGCACCCTCACCTTCGGCTTCGCCCATCTCGACGCGTTCGACCGCTTCGACCCCGCCCGGCCGACCGCATCGCGCTTCATCGACGAGGACCTCAACCGTGTGTGGGATCCCGCGCGCCTCGCCGAAGCCGATGCCGGGGGCTCGACCGAGCTGAAGCGCGCCGCGGCGATGCTGCCGATGCTGCGGCGCTTCGACCGGCTGCTCGACCTGCATTCGATGCTGTTTGCCTCCGACAGCCTGATCCTCACCCCCGATGGCGGCGACGGCGCGGAGTTCGCCGGGGCAATCGGGCTCGGCTGTGCCATCGTGTCGGATTTCGGCCATGCGGCGGGCCCGCGCATGATCGACCACCCGCATTTCCACGGTCCGGCCAGTGCCTGCCTGCTGGAGGCCGGCCCGCACTGGCACCGCGCCAGCGTACGCATCAGCGAGAACGCGGTGCTCGGCGCGATGCGCGCCCTCGACATGCTCGACCGACCCGACGATGCGCCTGCCCAACGGCCGCCGCCCTCGCCGCGCGCCCGGGTGATCGTCACCATCACCGCGCGCAGCCATGCCTTCGCCTTCCTGCACCCCTATCGTGGCGGCACCATCATCCCGCGCGCCGGCACGCCGATCGCTCGCGATGGCGGCGACGAGATCTGCACGCCCTGCGACGACTGCCTGCTGGTGATGCCGACGCCGCACCCGCGACCCGGCCATACCGCGGTCCGCCTCGCAGCCCCCGTGCCGATGCCCGGCTGACCGCTGCCCCTTATCCGGGCTGGACCTCGCGCGGCGTGCGCAGGGCGAGGGCCAGTGCATGCAGCCCGCCCGCGAATTCCGCCGCCAGCGCCTCATGCACCAGCCGCGATCGCGCCACCCGGCCCAGCCCCTCGAAGACGGGGCTGACCACCTCGACGGTATAATGTGTCTGCCCGCCCTCGCGCGCACCGGCATGCCCTGCATGGCGGGCGCTGTCGTCGCTGATCCGCAGATGCCCGACCGGGTCCAGCCGTGCCCTCAGCACCGCCTCGATCCGTGCCGCCCGATCATCCTCGCCTCGTGCTGCATTCATATCCGCAAATCTCCCCGATCCCCTTGCCACCGCCGATTGCGGACGCACATAACTGGACCCGATGAGCATCAATTCCACCCACGCGAAGACGGCGGCAAGACGTCCCCGCGCCTACGCGCCGGATCCGGACGCGCCGGACCGGGCCTGCGACATCCCCGGCTGCCCGTGCGCGGCCGGTTATCGCGCGCCCAAATCACGTGACAAGCTGTCCGACTATTTCTGGTTCTGCCTCGATCACGTGCGGGCCTACAACGCGAGCTGGGATTTCTACCGCGGCATGTCGCCCGGCCAGATCGAGGCCCATCTGCGGGCCGACACCTCGTGGGGCCGGCCGAGCTGGAAACTCGGGTCGCTCGGCAGCACGCATGGTCTCGAGGACGAGCGCATCGCCGATCCGCTCGGCATCCTCGGCGCCGGCCGCCTGCGACGCGACCGCCGCGGGCAGACCGAGCCGGAGGGCCGCCCGCCCGAGCTGCGCGAACCGCTGGCCGAGCTCGGCCTCGGCTGGCCACTGTCGCTCGACGAGCTCAAGGCCCGCTACAAGGACCTCGCCCGGCGCCATCACCCCGACGCCAATGGCGGCGATCGCGCCTCCGAGGAGCGCTTCAAGCTGATCAACGTCGCCTATGACCGGGTGCTCTCGCATCTCAACCGGAACTCTCACCCCGAACCGGCCGCTCACACGGTCTGACCATGCCCATACGGCCAGAAGATCGAAGGACATCTCGCCCGTCATGAATGAAATCGCCGCCCTCGACGCGGGCATCGAACACGCCACCGACCCCGACTATCCGTCGATCGAGACGCTGTCCGCGCCCGACCTGATGGTCAGCGCGCGCGAGGTGTTCGGCATCGACAGCGACCTGAGGGTGCCGGCCTTCTCGATCCGCACCGAGCACGTGCCGCCGGTCGACACCGCCTACCGGTTCGACCGCGAGACCACGCTCGCCATCCTCGCCGGCTTCGCCTTCAACCGCCGCGTCATGGTCCAGGGCTATCACGGCACCGGAAAGTCGAGCCATATCGAGCAGGTCGCGGCCCGGCTGAACTGGCCGTGTATCCGCATCAACCTCGACAGCCACATCAGCCGCATCGACCTGATCGGCAAGGATGCGATCGTGCTCAAGGACGGTCAGCAGGTCACCGAGTTCCGCGAGGGGCTGCTGCCTTGGGCGCTCCAGCACCCCGTCGCCCTGGTGTTCGACGAATACGATGCCGGCCGCCCCGACGTTATGTTCGTCATCCAGCGCGTGCTCGAGGTCGAGGGCCGCCTGACCCTGCTCGACCAGAACCGCGTCATCCATCCCAACCCGTATTTCCGCCTGTTCGCCACCGCCAACACGGTCGGACTGGGCGACACCACCGGCCTGTATCACGGCACCCAGCAGATCAATCAGGGCCAGATGGACCGCTGGAGCATCGTCTCCACGCTGAACTACCTGCCGCACGGCGAGGAGGTGGCCATCGTCGCCGCCAAGATGGGCGACGCCCTGCCCCGCAAGACCATCGAGAGCATGGTGGCACTGGCCGACCTCACGCGCTCGGGCTTCATCAACGGTGATATCTCCACCGTGATGTCGCCGCGCACGGTCATCACCTGGGCCGAGAACGCCCGCATCTTCGGCGATATCGGCTTCGCCTTCCGCCTCACCTTCCTCAACAAGTGCGACGAGGCGGAACGCTCGACCGTCGCCGAATATTACCAGCGCTGCTTCAACGCCACCGTGCCCACCGGCACGCTGGCCAGCCGCGCCGGCTGACCACCGCCTTCGTCATGTCAGCCAGCGACGACCGCCACGAGGATTTCAAGCGCGCCACCAGCAACGTGCTGCGGGCGATGGCGCACGACCCCGACGTGCAGGTCGCCTTCCAGGCCGGCAACCAGAATCTCTCCGGCCAGACCTCCGGCAAGCGCGTGCGCCTGCCGGTGCCCAGCCGCACCCTGCCCGAGCCCGAGATGGCGCGGCTGCGGGGGGCGGCCGACGCCGCCGCCCTGCGCCAACTCCATCACGACGCTACCACCCATGCCGCCCGCCGTCCGCTCGGCACCGAGGGCGGCGAGATCTACGACGCGCTCGAGCAGGCCCGCATCGAGATCTGGGGGGCGCGCCACATGAGCGGTGTGGCTTCCAATCTCGACGCCCGCCTCGCCCATGAATGCGAGACCCAGGGCCTCGACCGCATGACTGCCCCCGAGCAGCTCGCCCTGCCGAAGGCGCTCGCCCTGCTCGCCCGCGAACGCCTTTCCGGCCGGCCGCTGCCGAAACCGACCGAACGGGTGATGGAGGGCTGGCGCGACAAGCTGCATGTCGAAGGCCTTGCCGCGCTCGACGACATGGCCGCCCATCTCGGCAATCAAGCCGAGTTCAGCCGCGCCGCCCGTCGTCTGCTGGCCTCCTATGGGTTCACCGAAGCCGAGGCCGAGCAGCCCGACGACGACAGCACCGAGGACAGCGAGTCCGAACAGGAAGAAGATCAAGCCGAAGGCGAGACCCCGCAATCTGCCCCCGAAGCACCCAGCGAATCGGTTCCGATGGGCGGCGTCGAACCCGAATCGGCCGAAGCCGCCTCTGCCGGCGACGAGTCTGACGACGAACAGGACGGTGACAGTTCCGCCGAGGGCGAGGATCGTCCCGGCGGCCCGCAACCGCCGCGCCGGACGCGCGAGGAGATCGATCCCGGCCTCTACCGCGCCTACACCACCGCCTATGACGAGACGGTGGCGGCCGAGGATCTGTGCGATCCCGACGAGCTCAACCGCCTGCGCCAGCAGCTCGACCAGCAGCTCGCGCATCTGCATTCGGTGGTCTCCCGGCTTGGCAACCGCCTGCAACGCAAGCTCCTCGCCCAGCAGACCCGGGCCTGGGAGTTCGATCTCGAGGAAGGCACGCTGGATGCCGCCCGCCTCGCCCGCGTGGTCGCCAATCCGACCCTGTCGCTGTCGTTCAAGCGCGAGCGCGACACCGAATTCCGCGACACCGTCGTCACCCTGCTGATCGACAATTCCGGCTCGATGCGTGGCCGCCCGATCGCGGTCGCCGCCACCTGCGGCGACATCATGGCCCGCACGCTCGAGCGATGCGGGGTCAAGGTGGAGGTGCTCGGCTTCACCACCCGTGCGTGGAAGGGCGGTGCGAGCCGCGAGCGCTGGATCGCCGACGGCAAGCCGCGCAATCCCGGCCGGCTCAACGACCTGCGCCACATCATCTACAAATCCGCCGATGCTCCGTGGCGCCGCGCACGACGCAATCTCGGCCTGATGCTGCGCGAGGGGCTGCTGAAGGAGAACATCGACGGCGAGGCCCTGCAATGGGCCTATTCGCGCCTGCTGATGCGCCCCGAGGCGCGGCGCATCCTGATGGTGATCTCCGACGGCGCGCCGGTCGACGACAGCACGCTGTCGGTCAATTCCGGCGCCTATCTCGAGACGCACCTGCGCGAGGTGATCCGCCAGATCGAGGGCCGCGGCCGTGTCGAGCTGATCGCCATCGGCATCGGCCACGACGTCACCCGCTACTATCGACGCGCAGTGACCATCGTCGATGCCGAGGAGCTCGGCGGCACCATGATGCAGAAGCTCACGGAACTGTTCACCGAACAGGGCTGACATTCCGTCAGCCCTGGCCTTGGCACCGCCCCGGCAGCGACGTTAGGCTCGGACTGGGCGAAGAGCCGCCGGATCGCCCAATCGAGACGCGATCGCGACGTATTTTCGTCAAGCTTCGCAGGTAGGACCAATCCAACACCACCCGGGACTCGGGAGATTTCGCGTGTCCGAACCATCCACCTTCTTTGCCGGCTTTGCCGAGACGACGCTCGACCTGCCGCGCGGCGCCATCCACCTTCGCTTCGGTGGCACGGGCGAACCGGTGCTGCTGCTGCACGGCAATCCGCAGACCCATGCCATGTGGCACAAGGTCGCGCCAGCGCTCGCAGCCTGCGCCGCCGTGGTCGCCCCCGACCTGCCGGGCTATGGCGGCAGCTTTCATCCCGATCCTGTCGCCGATCCTGCCTCGTGCTCGCGCCGCGCCATCGCCGCGACCATGGCGGATGTGATGAGCGCGCTCGGCCATGAACGCTTCGCCGTGGTCGGCCATGACCGCGGCGGGCTGATCGGCGCACGTCTCGCGCTGGACTTCCCCGAGCGCGTCACCCGCCTCGCCCTGCTCGACGTGGTGCCCGATCTCGACCATTTCGAGCGCAACGACATGTCGCATGCGCTCGCCTTCAACTACTTCACCTGGTTTGCGCAGCCGCATCCCAAGCCGGAGGCGCTGGTCAGCAAGGCGCCGGATTCCTGGTTCGGCGGCGACGATGCCAACCCCGATGTCTTCTCGCCCGAGGCAGTCGCCGATTACCGGGCCGGCCTCGCCCAGCGCGACGCCGCCGCTCGCATGGCGCGCGAGGTCACCGCCGGAGCCCCGTTCGATCTGGCCGCCCTGCGCGAGGATCGCATGCTCGGCCGCAGGCTGGCCTGCCCGGTCGAGGTGATCTGGGGCCAGCGCGGCCAGATCGGCGGCTGGTATGATCCCGGCGCGCTGTGGAGCGAACATGCCACCCGACCGGCCGCGAGCCATGGCATCGAGGCGGGACATTTCCTTGCCGAGGAGGCTCCGGCGGAGGTCGTGGCACTGTTGACGAAGTTTCTGACAGCGGAACAAAGCCGGGCCACAACCCTGTCCATTTGATATAGACTGCGAGTCGCATCGCCACTTTGCGCCAGCTCGCACGATCCGTTCGATTTGAGCCCACCCTTCACCCGAGACAGGACCGCCTCAATGGATACGAGTTCCACGTCGATCGTCGTCTATCGCGACGGCAAGCTGTCGATGGTCGAGGCGCCATCGTGGTGGGAACAGGACGAGTGGTTCAGCAACTCCCCGACCGTGACCTCGCTCGAGGTTGGCCCGATCAAGGCCGGGCTGGTCGGACGCCGCGCGCCGGAAGGCTACACGGTCTGCCTGACCGGCAACGATTCGCAGATGGACGTGCGCATGCTGTGGTGCCCGACCGAAGCCGACTACATCGAGTTCCTCTGCGGTCCGGGCGGCAATTTCGTCTCCGTCTGCGCCCAGATCCTCGGCGCCGACCCGCTCAAGCGCGGCAGCTGGAGCTGACGCGCCGCAGCGCGCCGATGTCAGTCTGAAAGACCACCCGCCGGCGCGCGATGCGGCGGCCAGTGCCTGACGAACGGGTCGAGTTCCGGTCGCGGCGGCGCGCGGAAACCGTCTTCCGGCGTGCCCACGAAGAGCACCCCGAACAGACGCTCCGGCGGCTCGAATCCCACCCCGGCGGCGATCGCCGGGTCGGCAGTATAGGCACCGGTGATCCACACCCCGCCGAAGCCTTCGGCATGCAGCGCATTGAGCAGGTTCATCGCCCCCGCCGCGACCGACATCACCTGCTCGATTTCGGGGATCTTGTGATTGGAGAGGATCCGTCCGCCGATCAGGATCGCCATCGGCGCGCGCAGTGCCTTCGCCCGCGTGCGGTCGAGCTCGGCACCCCGCGCCTCGGGATCGCGCGCCGCATGCGCCCGCACGGCGAGGGTGGCGAAATCCTCCATCCCCGGCCCGTCGATCACCACCCAGCGCCAGGGCCGCAGCTTGCCGTGATCGGGCGCGCGCAGCCCGGTCGAGAGGATGCGGGCCAGAACCTGTCCGCGCGGCGCCGGCTCCACCAGTTCGGTGGCCGATGCCCGCGACATCAGCGTCTCCATCGTCTCCGACAATCCAGCCCCTCCTAATCCAGTTCTGCGCAGAACCGCGCCATCCGCGCACAGGCCTCGTCCAGCACCTCGTCCGCTGCGGCCGTGCTCAGACGCAGATACGGGCTGGCGCCGAATGCCACCCCCGGCACCACCGCCACATGCGCCTCGTCGAGCAGAGCTTCGGCGAAGGCGGTGTCGCTGTCGAGCAGCCGCCCGCCGGCGCTGCGCCGCCCGAGACAGCCCGCGATTGAAGGGAAGGCATAGAATGCGCCCTGGGGCATCGCGCAGGTGATGCCCTGCATCGCCCGCAACGCCGTCACCACCCGGTCGCGCCGGGCGCGATAGACCGCGCGCATCTCCCTCACCCGCTGCTGCGGCCCGTCGAGCGCGGCGGCGGCCGCCATCTGCGCCGGACCCGACACGCCCGAGGTGGTGTGCCCCTGCATCTTGGCCATCGCCCGCACCAGCCGCGCCGGCCCGCCGGCAAACCCGACCCGCCAGCCAGTCATCGCATAGGCCTTCGACACACCGTTCAGCGTCAGCACCCGATCCCGCAGCCCCGGGCACAGCGCGGCGATCGAGGCGTGCTCGGCGGGCGCGAACACCAGATGCTCGTAGATCTCGTCCGACAGCACCCAGACGTGTGGGTGCGCCTCGAGCACCTGCCCGATCGCGCGCAGCAGATCGGGGGAAAACACCGCACCGGACGGGTTGGACGGTGAATTGAGCACCACCCAGCGTGTCCGCGGCGTGATCGCAGCCGCCAGCCCTTCCGGACGCAGCGCGAAATCCTCCGCCTCGGCGCAGTCGACCGGCACCACCGTCGCCCCGAACAACTGCGCCGTCAGCGCATAGCTCACCCAGTAGGGCGCTGGGATCACCACCTCGTCTCCCGGCTCGAGCGTGGCGGCGAAGGCGTTGTACAGGAGTTGTTTGCCGCCATGGCCGATGGCGATCTGGCCGACGTCGAACCGCAGCCCGTTATCGCGCTCGAACTTGCGCGCGATCGCCGCGCGCAGAGCTGGATAGCCGTCGATCGGCGGGTATTTCGTCAGCCCCTCGCGTGCCGCACGATGCGCCGCCTCCAGCGCATGCTCGGGCATGGCGAAATCCGGCTCGCCGATCGACAGCGACAACACGTCCACCCCGACGGCGCGCAGTGCACGCGCTTTCCCGGTGATCGCGATCGTTGCCGAGGCCGGCAGCGCCTCCAGCCGTGCGGCCAGAGGCGGCCCATCCAACGCCATCGCCGTGGTCAGTCCGTCATCCCGGCACAGAATTCGGTGATCCGCCGACAGGCCTCGCGCAGGCTCTCGGTATCGGTCGCATAGCTGACCCGGAAATGGCCCGGGAACATGAACGCCGAGCCATGCACGGCCGCCACCCCCTGCTCGTCGAGCAGCGCGGTGACGAACGCCGCGTCGTCGACGATCTTCGTGCCTCCCGCGCTGGTCCTGCCCAGGCAGCCGCGCATCGACGGATAGACGTAGAACGCCCCTTCCGGCTTGTGGCAGCGCAGCCCCTCGGCGGCGTTCAGCAACTCCACCACAAGGTCGCGCCGCGCCTGATACGCCTCGACCATCACCTCGATGCAGTCCTGTGGCCCGGCCAGGGCCGCAACCGCGGCCGCCTGGCTGATCGAGGAGGTGTTGGAGGTGGACTGGCTCTGCAGCTTGTCCATCGCCTTGATCAGAACCTTTGGCGCGCCGGCGAACCCGATGCGCCAGCCGGTCATCGCATAGGCCTTCGAGCAGCCGTTCATCGTCACCGTGCGCTCGCGCAGACGCGGTTCCACCTGGGCGATGGTGGCGGGCTTGAACCCGTCATAGACCAGCTTGTCATAGATATCGTCGGTGAAGATCCACACATCCGGATGCCGCAGCAGCACATCGCAGATCGGCCGCAGCTCCTCGGCGGAATAGGCCGCACCCGTGGGGTTGTTGGGGCTGTTGAGGAAGAACCACTTGGTCTTCGGCGTGATCGCCGCTTCCAGATCGGCGGCGGTCAGCTTGAAGCCGTTGTTCTCGGCGCATGGCACGATCACCGGCGTGCCGTCGGCGAGTGCTACGATATCGGGGTAGCTCACCCAGCACGGCGACGGGATGATCGCCTCGTCGCCAGGGTTCAGGGTCGCGACCATCGCGTTGTAGATCACCTGCTTGCCGCCGGTGGAGACGATGATCTCGTCGGGCGCGTAATCGAGCCCGGAATCGGCCTTGAACCGCGCGGCAATGGCCTTTCTGAGTGCCAGCGTGCCGCCGACATCGGTGTATTTGGTCTGGCCCGCCTCGATCGCCTCGATGGCGGCGCGCTTGACGTGATCGGGAGTGTCGAAATCCGGCTCGCCAGCCGACAGGCTGATGATGTCGCGTCCCTCGGCCTTGAGCTGACGCGCGCGGGTCGAGATCGCGATCGTCTGGCTGGGGCTCACCTTGTCGAGGCGCGCGGCGATCAGGTCCATGGGCTGTCGAACTCCATCCGTTCAGCCCCGAAAGCGCCGGGGCGGCGCACCGTAGAGCAAGCCGGGAACGAAAAGAACTCGCCGGCGGGCAAAAATCACGCAGCGCTCCCCTGCGCTGCCAGAAGATCGGCCCGTGCCATCAGCGCCTCGGCCGACCACCCTGCGGCCCACAACGCCCGCAAGGCCTGCGCCCCGTCGCGCTTCGCCAGCCGCCGCCCGTCCGCCTCCCGCAGCAACGGATGGTGGTGATAGACCGGCGCCGCCCACCCCATCAGCGCCTGCAGGACGCGGTGGATATCCGTCACCGCACGCAGATCCTCGCCGCGCGTCACCAGGCTGACGCCCTGGAGCGCATCGTCATGCGTCACGCACAGATGGTAGCTCGCCGGCACCTCTCGCCGGGCCAGCACCACATCGCCGAACGCAACCGGATCGCACCGCACCGTGCCACCTTCCAGCGTGTGATAGACCAGCGTCCCGGTGCGTGCCGTCGCCGCCCGCATGTCCAGCCGCCAGGCATGCTCCACCCCCGCGGCGATGCGCTCGGCACGTTCCGACATCGACAGTCCCCGGCAGGTGCCGGGATAGACCAGCGCCCCGTCCGGCGCATGCGGCGCCGCCCCCGACTGCGCCACCTCGCGGGCGATCGCCGCCCGGGTGCAGAAGCAGGGATACACCAGCTCCTCGCCGCGCAGCCGGTCCAGCACGGCGCGATAGTCGTCGAAATGCGCCGATTGCCGCCGCACCTCGCGCGCCGACACGATCCCGAGCCAGTCGAGGTCCTCGATCGCGGCTGTCGCATACTCCGCCCGGCAGCGCGTCGCATCGATATCCTCCAGCCGCAACAGGAACCGCCCACCCGAGTCGCGGGCCAGCCTGAACGCCACCAGCGCCGAGGCAAGATGCCCCAGATGCAGAAAACCGGTCGGGCTGGGAGCGAAACGGGTCGTCCAGCCCTCGTCTGGGGGCAAAATCATCGGTTTATCTTACAGCGCGATGACATCGGTTGCGCACGGCTTGCGTAAGTGGCCTCGTCCGATACAGTGACATCGCTAAGGGATTTCCGACGTCGCACCGGTCCACGAGCGCAGGTCAGAGCAACGCCCGCCGGTCCGGACGATGTGTTCCGAAAGGAAACGCAGCCTTGCAAGAAGGCAGTCCACACTACCCTGCTCTGGTGCTCAATGCGGATTTTCGTCCGCTATCGTATTTTCCGTTGTCGTTGTGGTCCTGGCAGGACGCGATCAAGGCGGTGTTCCTCGACCGCGTCTCGGTGCTCAGCGAGTATGACCGCGAGGTCCGCTCACCCAGCCACCGCATCCGCCTGCCCAGCGTGATCGCACTCAAGGACTTCATCCCCGCCGCCCGCCGCCCGGCCTTCACCCGCTTCAACGTATTCCTGCGCGACAATTTCTCCTGCCAGTACTGCATGGACCGGCTGCCCACCCAGGAACTCACCTTCGACCACGTCATCCCCCGCTGTCGGGGTGGCCGCACCACCTGGGAAAACGTCGTCACTGCCTGCGGCACCTGCAACCTGCTCAAGGGGTCCCGCCTGCCGCAGGAATGCCGGATGATACCGCGCCTGACCCCAGCCCAGCCCAGCACCTGGCAGCTGCAGGAGAACGGCCGCGCCTTCCCGCCGAACTACCTCCACGAGAGCTGGCGCGACTACCTCTACTGGGACATCGAACTGGAAAGCTGAACCTCGCCCAGCGAAGCGGCAAAAGCCTCCGCCGCCCGCGTGCGGTAGCGCTCGCGATGCCGCAGCATGTGAAAGCGACGCGCCGGCAGCTCGAAATCCACGCTGGCGACCAGCCCGGCCGCGAGTGCCGCGGCGGCGACATGTTCCGACAGCGCCGCAACCCCGTCCCCCGCCTGCACCGCGCTCAGCACCGCCTCGTTCGACGGCAGCACCATCCGCACCTGCGGCGCGCCCCCCGCCCGGCGCAGCGCCGCCTCCAGGCTGGAGCGCGTCCCTGACCCGGCCTCGCGCATGATCCACGGCGCCTCCAGCAGCGCCCGGGCTGCCACGCGTGGCAGCCCTGCCCACGGATGGGACGGATGCGTCAGCACGACCAGCCGGTCCTCCCCCACCACGACCTGTTCGATCAGCTCGTGCCCGACCTCGCCTTCGACGAAGCCGAGCTCGCACGCCCCGTCGATCACCGCACGGGCCACCTCCTCGCTGTTCGAGACCGCCACCGTCAGTTCCACGGCCGGATGGGCCTCGCGAAACCGCACCAGCCGCCCGGGCAGCCAGTAGCCGACGATGGTCTGGCTGGCCCGGATCGCCAGCCGACCGCGCCGCAGCCCGGCCAGATCGTCCAGCACCGCCTCGGCCTGTCCCGCCCGCGCCAGCACCGCCTGCGCCTCGCCCAGGAACACCCGCCCGGTCTCGTTGAGCACGATCCCGCGCCCGATCCGGTCGAAAAGCCGGATCGCGTGACGTTCCTCAAGGGCCGCCAGTGCGTTGCTGACCGCCGACTGGGTCATATTGAGCGCCTGTGCGGTCTCGGTGACATGCTCCCGCGCGGCGATTGCCACGAAAATGCGCAATTGCTCCAGCGTCATCCGATCAATCCGAAATCCGGATCGGAACAAGCATTATTATCCGTTGGAACGCAAGTCCGCCGGTCGTCATCCTCGGCCCTGTTTCAACGAGGTGCTTCATGGCCGTCGCCGAGCCCACCACCGCAATGCCGAGCGCCCTGGCCCACCTCCTGCCCGGCCTCGCCCTGTGTGGGGCGGTTACCGGCACGGCACAGGCGCTTGTCATGGCCGAGCGCCGCCTGTTCGGCGCGGTCTGGCTCGAAGGGCTGGTGCTGGCAATCGTGGTCGGCGCCATGGTGCGCACCTGCTGGACGCCCGGCGAGCGTTTCCGTCCGGGCATCGCGTTCAGCGCCAGGCTGCTGCTGGAGATCGCGGTGATGCTGCTCGGCGCCTCGGTCAGTGCCGCCGCGCTGCTCGCCGCCGGCCCCGCCTTGCTGGGCGGCATCGCTGCAGTGGTGCTGGCCGCCATCGCCTGCGCCTACGGCATCGGTCGTCTGTTCGGCCTGCCGCACCGCATGGCCATCCTGGTCGCCTGCGGCAACTCGATCTGCGGCAATTCGGCGATCGCCGCTATCGCCCCGGTGATCGGCGCCGGCGGCGAGGAGGTCGCCGCCTCGATCTCGTTCACCGCCCTGTTCGGCGTGGCGCTGGTACTCGCCCTGCCGCTTTCGGTGCCACTGCTGCATCTCAGTAGCCTGCAATACGGCGCCTTCGCCGGGCTGACGGTCTATGCGGTCCCACAGGTGCTCGCCGCCACCGCCCCGGTCGGACCCGTGGCGGTGCAACTCGGCACGCTGGTCAAACTGATGCGGGTGCTGATGCTCGGCCCGGTGGTGCTTGGCCTCACCTTGCTCACCCGTCGCGAGATACCCGACACACAAGCGCCCGGCCGGCTGCCCCTACACCGGCTGGTGCCGTGGTTCATCCTCGGCTTCCTCGGCCTCGCCGCCCTGCGCTCCCTCGACCTGATCCCCACCGCCGCCCTGCACCCGGCCGCCGAGGCCGCCAGCCTGCTGACCGTGGTCTCGATGGCCGCCCTGGGCCTCGAGACCGACATCCGTAGCGCCGCCCGGGCCGGTCTGCCCGTCACCGCGGTGGTGATGCTCTCCCTGCTGGCCCTGGGCGCGATCAGCCTCGGCCTGATCCGCCTGCTCGGCCTGGGCTGAAGAAGAACGACCGGTTTGTGATTGGCTTCCCCCATTTATGTTCACTATATGTTCCGAATGCCTGTCGCAGTCTCCGCCCCTTTCGACAATGCCAAGCCTGCTGCCCCACCCTCGCAAAAGCTGATATCATCTCTCGAAACAACTCCACAAAATATTGATTTTATAAGGAAAATAACTTTACTCTCGGAAGATCGTGCCTTCTGCGCGCGCCGTTCCGCATCCATCGACCTGCTGATTTTCGGTATTCCCGTCATCGATGCCCATCTCGGTGGCGGCCTCTCGCCGTGCGCCCTGCACGAGTTCGCCGCCCGGCCCGGCGACAGCGAACACCTCGCCTGCACGACACGCCTGCTGGTCACCCTGCTGGCCATCAACCGCCATCTGCGCGGGCCGGTCTTATGGGCCTGCAGCCGCGCCGATCTCTACCCGCCCGGTCTCGCCATCGCCGGTTTCGATCCCGCCCGGCTGATCGTCGCCGAGATGGCCGACGCCCATATCCCCGCGGTGATGGAGGAAGCGCTCCGCCATCGGGGTCTCGCCGCGGTGATCGGCGAGACCCGGCGCAACCCGGGCCTGACCCTGTCGCGCCGCCTGCATCTCGCCGCGCAGACCGCCGGCCGCCCGGCCCTGCTGCTGCGCCGCTTCGGCACAGATGACACGCCCTCCGCCGCCACCACCCGCTGGCGCATCGGCCCTGCCGTTTCCCCGCCGCCCTCCGACCGGCTGGCCGCCCTCTGGCTCGACCCGCCCCGCCTGCATCTCGACCTCATCCGCTGCCGTGGCGGCATGCCCGCCTCCTGGACCCTGACCTGCCATGACGACATCCCGCATCCTCTCTCTGTGGCTGCCCCACTGGCCGACCGACCGCCTGCGCCGCGCCCTGCGACGCAGTTCCGGCGGCTTGCCTGACCGCCCGGTCCTAATCACTGCGCATCGCATTGGCAGCCGCCGCCTGATCGCCGCAACCTGCCCGCGCGCCGCTGCCCTCGGCCTGCATCCCGGTCTCTCCGTCACCGAGGCCCAGGCCCGCCATCCCGGCCTCGCCATCACCGAGGCCGATCCCGAAGCCGACAGACACGCCTTGCTGGGCCTCGCCCGCTGGTGTCTCGGGCTCACCCCCGGCGTCGCCCTCACACCCGTCGAGAACGGCTCCAACGATGCCTGCGCCGACGGGCTCTGGCTCGATGCGTCCGGTTGCGCCCCGCTCTACGCACCCGACCAGCCCGCCGCCGAGGACCGCCTGCGCCGCACCCTGCTCGCCCGCCTCGCCCGTCTCGGCATCGCCGCCCGCGCCGCCATCGCCGACACGCCGGGGGCCGCCCACGCGCTCGCCCGCCACGGCGCCCCCGGCCAGACCGATCCCCTGCCCCTGCCCGTCGCCGCCCTGCGTCTCGATGCCACCACCTGCGACCGGCTCGACCGGCTCGGCCTGTCGCGGATCGGCGATCTCGCCACCCTGCCCCGCGCCCCGCTCGAGCGCCGCTTCGGCCGCAACCGCCTCGCTGCGGGGCGTACCGTGCTGCTGCGTCTCGACCAGTTGCTCGGCCGGGTGCGCGAGCCGCTGCCCTGGCTGCCGCCGCCCGGACGGATCGCCGCCCGCCTGCATGTCTTCGACCCGCTGGTCACCGCAGAAGGGCTTGCCCGCGCCATCGACGCTCTCGCCACCGACATCGCCACCCGGCTGCGTGCGGCCGGTGAGGGCGCGCTGGGCCTCGAGCTGCGCCTCGAACGCTGCGACAACACCACCCAGACGCGCCGCCTCGGCCTCGCCGCCCCGAACGCCGACGCCGCCCATCTGGCGAAGCTGTTCACAACCAGGCTCGACGAGCTCGACCCGGGCGAAGGCGTCGAGACCCTTTGCCTGACCGTTTGCCGCCGCGCCCGCCGTGCGGCGCATCAGCACGCCGTCCTCATGGCCGATACCAGCCAGGAGGCCCATCCGGATCCGATCTGCGACCTGATCGACACCCTCTCCCACCGTCCCGGTCTGCACGCGCTGTGGCGACCGCGGTTGCGCGAGAGCGACGTGCCGGAACGCGCCTTCCAGCGCCTGCCTGCTCACATGCCGATCCCCGCTTCCCCTGCCCGCGCCTGGCCGCGCCCGACCCGCCTGATCGATCCACCGTGTCCGGTGCAGGCGATCGCCGAACTGCCCGATGCCGCCCCCGCCCAATTCGTCTGGCAAGGCCGTCGCCACCGCATCCGCTGCGCCGACGGACCGGAACGCATCGCCGGCGAATGGTGGCAGCGCGACGGCGAGCGTCGTGCGGTACGCGACTATTTTCGCGTCGAGGATACCGACGGACACCGCTTCTGGCTGTTCCGGCGGGGCGACGGCCAGCTCTGCGAGACCGGCGACCTGCGCTGGTTCCTGCACGGCATCTTCTGATGAGCCCGTCGCCTCCCGGCCCGGAACGAGGCTATGTCGAGCTCCAGGTTACCTCGTGCTATTCCTTCCTGCGCAGCGGCAGCCGCATCGAGGACTATGCCGCCCAGGCCGCCGCCTACGGCTACACGGCAATGGCGATCACCGACCGCAACAGCCTCGCCGGCATCGTGCGCGCCCATCAGCGTTTCCGCGAGGCCGGCGCCCAGAACGGCACGTCGCTGCGCTTGATCGTCGGCTGCCGTCTGGATCTGACCGATTTCGCCTCGATCCTGGTCTATCCGACCGATCTCGACGCCTACAGCCGCCTGTGCCGACTGCTGTCGCGGGGCAAGTCGCGTGGCGGCAAGGGGCGCTGCACGCTCGGCATCGACGACCTCGCCGCCCATCGCGAGGGGCTGCTCGGCATCCTGCTGCCGCCCGACGACCATCCCGCCACCCTGTCGGCGGAGTTTCTCGCCCGGCTCGACCGCTTCGCCGGTCTGTTCGGTAACGACGGACAGCTCTCGCTGAGCCTGCGCCGCCGTCCCGACGACATCCGCCGCCTTGCTCGCCTGTCCGAAGCCGCCACGGCAGCCGGCATCGGCACGGTCGCGACCGGCGACGTGCTGTACCACGCCCCCGAGCGTCGCATCCTGTTCGACGTCGTCACCTGCATCCGCGAGGGCTGCACGATCGACGCGGCCGGCTTCCGACGCGAGGCCTCCGTCGACCGCCATCTGCGCCCGCCCGCGGAAATGCAGCGTCTGCTGCGGCATTTTCCGGAAAGCTGCGCTACGACCACGGCCATCGCCGAACGCTGCACCTTCAGCGTCACCGAACTGCACTACAATTACCCCGACGAGCTCGAAGGCAACGGCCTGACGGCCCAGCAGACACTGGCACGCCACATCGCAGACAAGCTCTCCTGGCGTTATCCCGGGGGGGCCACCGACAAAATCCACACCCAGCTTGCCCACGAGCTCGATCTGATCGGCAGGCTCGACTATGCGCCCTATTTCCTTACCGTGCATTCCATCGTCAACGCGGCGCGCAAGATGGGCATCCTCTGCCAGGGCCGCGGCTCGGCGGCGAACTCGCTGGTCTGCTACGTGCTCGGCATCACCAGTGTCGATCCGATCGACAACGAGCTGCTGTTCGAGCGCTTCATCTCCGCCGACCGACGCGAGCCGCCCGATATCGACGTCGATTTCGAGCATGAGCGCCGCGAGGAGGTGATCCAGTGGATCTACAAACATTATGGCCGCGATCGCGCCGCGCTGTGTGCCACCGTGGTCGAATACGGTGCACGTGGCGCGTTGCGCGAGGTCGGCAAGGTGATGGGCCTGAGTGAGGACGTCACCGCAGCACTCGCCCGTCAGATCTGGGGCGGTGAAGGCGTGCTGACCACCGAGGATGCAGAGAAACTCGGCCTCAACCCCGATGACCGCCGCCTGCGCCTGACCCTCGAACTGGCCGGCCAGCTGATGGGTTTCCCCCGCCATCTCAGCCAGCACCCCGGCGGCTTCGTGCTCACCCGTGACCGTCTCGACCATCTGGTTCCGATCGAGCCGGCGACGATGGCTGATCGGCAGGTGATCGAATGGGACAAGGACGATATCGACGAGCTCGGTTTCATGAAGGTCGACGTCCTCGGCCTCGGCATGCTCGGCTGCCTGCGCCGCGCCTTCAACCTTCTCAAACAACACCGGGACATGGACTGGGACCTTTGCGATATTCCGGCCGACGATCCCGACACCTACGAGATGATCCGCCGCGCCGACACGATCGGCACTTTCCAGATCGAAAGCCGCGCACAGATGTCGATGCTGCCGCGACTGAAGCCCCGCAAGCTCTACGATCTCGTCATCCAGGTGGCCATCGTCCGCCCCGGTCCGATCCAGGGCGACATGGTGCATCCCTATCTGCGCCGCCGCGAAGGCCTCGAAGTGCCCGACTATCCCGACGAGCGCCTGCGTGGCGTGCTCGGCAAGACACTCGGCGTGCCGCTGTTCCAGGAGCAGGCGATGCGTGTCGCCGTGGTCTGCGCCGGTTTCACACCTAACGAGGCCGACCAACTCCGCCGCTCGATGGCCACCTTCAAGCGCACCGGTGGCGTCAACGCCTTCGAGACGAAGCTGATCGACGGCATGATGCGCCGCGGCTACAGCGAGACCTTCGCCCGGCGCCTGTTCGACCAGATCAAGGGCTTCGGCTCCTACGGTTTTCCCGAGAGCCACGCAGCCTCGTTCGCGATCCTCGCCTATGCCTCCTCATGGATGAAATGCCGCCATCCCGACATCTTCTGCGCCGCCCTGCTCAACGCGCAGCCGATGGGCTTCTACGCCCCTGCCCAGATCGTGCGCGACGCGCGCGATCACGGCGTGCCCATCCGCCCGGTCTGCATCAATGCCAGCGACTGGGACTGCACGCTGGAGCCCGATGACGGCGACCGCCTTGCCGTGCGCCTCGGGCTGCGCATGGCGCGCGGCCTGTCTCAGGCCCACGCCGCACGGCTCGTCGAGCAGCGCCACACGCCCTATCCCGACATCCCCGCGCTCTGGCGTCGCGCATCAATCCCGATCGCCGCCCTGCAATCCCTCGCCGAAGCCGACGCCTTCCGCAGCCTCGGCCTCGACCGCCGCGCCGCCCTCTGGCGCATCGACGGGCTCGGCAGCGCGGCCGAAACCACCTCGCTGCCGCTGTTCGCCGCCATCGAGACACCCGAACCCGCCGTCAGCCTCGCCCCGATGTGCCAGGGCAGCGAGGTGGTCGAGGACTATCGCAGCACCGGCCTCAGCCTGCGCCGCCATCCAGTGAGTTTCCTGCGCGCGGAACTCGACCATCGCCGCGTCCTGCCCTGTGCGCGACTGACCGAGACACGCGACGGCGCGCGCGTCAGCGTCGCCGGCATCGTGCTGATGCGCCAGCGCCCGGGCTCGGCGAAGGGGGTGCTGTTCATGACGCTGGAGGACGAGACCGGCATCGCCAACCTCGTCATCTGGCCCGATCGCTTCGAGCGTCAGCGCCCGCTAATCCTCTCGGCCCGTATGATCCTCTGCCACGGCAGGCTGCAACGCGAGGGGCACGTGATCCATGTGGTCAGCGACCGGCTGGAAGACAGCTCCGCCCTGCTGCGCTCGGTCGGTGCGCACGACGATCTCGCCATCCGCCACGGCCGCGGCGACGGCGCCACCCATCCGGCGACCCGAGACCCGCGCGACAGTATCCGCGTCCCAACCCGGGATTTTCGTTAACCCTCGGACGGCCCGCTGATCGCATCGGCGAATTTCCGCATCAGCCGCACCAGCTCGTCAAGCTCTCCACTCTCCCACGACCCGAAGATGCCACGCCCGATCCGCTCGCGCGCCGCATCGAGCCGATCGGTCATTGCCCGGCCGGCCATAGTCACCACCGCCTCGCGCACCCGCCGGTCGGCCGCATTCGCCCGCCGCGCCACCAGCCCGAGCTCGTCGAGCTTCGTCACCTGCCGGCTGACGGTGGTGTAGTCGCGCCCCACCCGGTCGGCGAGCTCGACCACCCCGATCGGCCCCAGCCGTCCGATCAGCACCAGCAACGGAAACAATGCCCGATCCAGCCGGATGCCGGCCTCCCGGATCATCAAATCGTCGCGTTGCGGCCGGTTCATCACCGCCATGATGTCGAGCAGCGCAGCATGCAGCACGGCGAGCTGCGCCGATATGTGTGCATTATGCACGTTTTTCCTTGACGTCACATCGCCTCCGTATATGTGTATTTTGCACATATAGAGCCGATACACGGAGATCGCCACCATGAAGGCCGCCATCGTCACCGGCGCCAGCCGCGCGCCGGTCCTTGCCTAGTTCGCCGATCCCGCCCCGCAGGATGGCGGGCACCTCATCACCGTCACCGCTGCCGCACTCAGCCAGATCACCCGAAGCCGTGCCTCCGGCAGCCATTACAGCGACACCGCGAGCTTTCCCTTCGTCGTCGGCATCGACGGCGTCGGTCGGCTGGACGACGGCGCCCGGGTCTATTTCGTCAAACCCTCCGCCCCGCATGGCGGCATGGCCGAACGCACCATTGTCCCCGCCGCCCGGTGCGTCGCCCTGCCCGACGATCTCGACGACATCACCGCCGCAGCGATCGCCAATCCCGGCATGTCGTCCTGGGCCGCACTGACAGAACGCGCCCGCATCAGGCCGGGCGAAAGCGTGTTGATCAACGGCGCGACCGGCACCTCCGGCCGCCTCGCCGTGCAGATCGCCCGCCATCTCGGCGCCGGCCGGATCATCGCCACCGGCCGCAATCCCGCCGCCCTGGGCGCGCTCGGCGCCGACGCGACCATCCTGCTGTCCGATGACGACGCCGCGCTCGACAACGCATTTGGCGCCCAGATCGAGGACGGCATCGACATCGTCCTCGACTACCTATGGGGGCGCAGTGCGACGCGCCTGCTCGCCACCGCCGCGCGGACGCTTGTCGATGGCCGGCGCCTCCGCTTCGTCCAGATCGGTTCGGTCAGCGGGGGCGAGATCGCCTTGCCTGCCGCCGTGCTCCGTGCCGCGGCCATCGAGATGCTCGGCAGCGGCCTCGGCAGCGTCCCGTTCGACCGTCTGATCTCGGTCATCGGCGAACTGCTGCGGGCCAGCACGCCGGCGGGACTCTCGATCGCCACCCGCATCCTGCCGCTGTCGGAGATCGCCCATGCCTGGTCGGCGACCGACGATCACCGGCGCATCGTGCTCACCCCCGGTTGAGGCCGCTGCGGCAAGGCGGCAGAGGATATAACGCCAGCATAGTTGCGAACGTCTCGCATTCTCAGCTATTCGGCATCCCGCGAGCCCCGAGACCGCTGCGTTCATGTTCCAGGAAAACCATCCGTGCCCCGTCTGCGCCCTTACCTGTCCACCCTGCTTGCCGCCGCCACCCTCTGCCCCTCGCTGATGGCCCGAGCCCAGCCGCAGGTTCAGGCTCAGCCACAGAAATCGTCCCACGAGCAGATCGTCGTCACTGCCCAGCGTCGCAACCGCATGGAGGTCACACAGGGCGGCCAGCTCGGCGCGCTCGGCACCAAACGCGGTCTCGACGTGCCGTTCAACATCCGCAGCTACAATGCGAGCCTGATCCTCAACCAGCAGTCGCAGACCCTCGGCGAGGTGCTGGAGAACGACCCCTCCGTGCGCACCACCTACGGCTACGGCAATTTCTCCGAGCTGTTCGTCATCCGAGGCTTCCCGGTCTATGGCGACGACGTCTCGATCGACGGGCTCTACGGCATCACCCCGCGCCAGCTCGTCTCGCCGCAGCTCTACGAGAGCGTGCAGGTACTCAACGGCGCCTCCGCCTTCCTCAACGGCGCTGCTCCCGGCGGTACCGCGATCGGCGGCAACATCAACCTGATCTTCAAGAAGGCCACCGATGCGCCGATCAGCCGGCTCACCGGCGACTACACCAGCCGCGGCCAGGGCGGCGGCAGCATCGATTTCTCCCGCCGCTTCGGGCCCGACAACCAATTCGGCGCCCGCATCAACGTCGCCGGCCTGTCCGGCCAGACCCCAGTCGATCACGAGACGCATCATTCGGTCGCCGTCGGCGGCGCCTTCGACTGGCGCTCGCGCGACCGCCGCACCCGTGTGACCCTCGACATCGCCTACCAGAACCAGGGCGTGGACTGGGGCCGCCCCGCGATCTTCCTCGCCACCGGGCTGAAATCCGTCCCCCGCCCGCCCTCGCCATCGACCAATTTCGGCCAGCCCTGGACCTTCACCGAGCTAAACTACATCTTCGGCAAGCTCAGAATCGAGCACGATTTCTCCGACAACGTCATGGGCTACCTCGATTTCGGCGGCCTCGGCGCAAATGAGCGCGGCAACTATTCCACGCTCACCGTCACCAACCCGGCCACGGGAGCGGCCACCAATGGCAATCTCTACGTGCCTTTCGTGCAGACCAACGAAAGCACACGCGGTGGCCTGCGCATCCATGCGCGCACCGGACCGGTGAAGCACGAGGTCAATCTCGGCGGATCGTCGATCTGGTCGGAGACCGACACCGCCTACGCGCTGTCGCTGAAGGGGCCGATCGCGTCAAACCTCTATACGCCGATCTACGCGCCCAGGCCGACGCAGAGCTTCATCGGAGGCGACATCGTCGACCCGCGCAAGAACCGCGATCTTCTCTATTACAGCCTGTTCTTCTCCGACACGGCTTCGTTTTTCGGCGACCGCGTCGGCCTCACCGGCGGGTTCCGCTACCAGAACATCCTCAACAACAGCTTCGGCTATGCGCTGGCCGGACCCAAGACCACATACAACCGCGACGCCATCACCCCGGTGGTTGGCGTCGTCGTACATGTCACCCGTCATGCCTCGGTCTATTTCAACCGCATCGAGGGCCTCTCGCCCGGACCGAACGCGACGGGCGCAGTCGTCAATGCCGGCCAGATCTTCCCGCCGTACAAGACCACCCAGTACGAAGCCGGCGCCAAATACGACATCGGCACGTTCGGCGCCTCGCTCGCCTTCTACACCCTGTCGCAGCCGAACGCGTTGACCCAGCCGCTCGGCACCACCGGACAGTCGATCTTCACCGTCGACGGCAGGCAGCGCAACCAGGGCATCGAACTCAACGTCAACGGCCAGATCCTCCGCGGCCTGCGCTTCAACGGAGGTGAGACCGTCATCGACGCCGACCTCAAGCGAACCGCGGGTGGGCTGTACGACGGCAACCGCGCCGTCGGCGTGCCGGGCTACACGATCAACGGCAATCTCGAATACGACCTGCCCTTCATCGAGGGCGCCACACTGGTCGGCCGCGTCGTGCAGACCGGCCATCAGTGGGCCAATCAGGCCAACACGCAGCGTCTGCCCGCCTGGACCCGCTTCGATCTCGGCACGCGCTACACGTTCCTCGCCGCCCATCATCCGCTGACCGTCCGTTTCGGTGTCGACAACATCGCCAACCGCCGTTACTGGGCGTCCTCGTTCGGCGGCTATCTGCTCGAAGGCGCACCGCGGACCTACAAGCTGTCGTTGACTGCGGATTTCTGACGTCTTCGTCCCGGATCTGACTCACAGTTTCCCAGGGCCATCGCGATCTCGTCGCGACGGCCCTTTTTGCATACGGAAAAGCCATCTGCACAAATAATATGCAGAGAAAACTGACTAAACAGTCAGAATCATCTATTTGTCGGAAATATGTGCAGTGGTGTCGAATTTTCTTTGAAATCGGCATGGCCTTTTGCCTAGATTGAGCCCGCGATAGTCAGATCGGGCAACGGCGGCCGATGCTGAGACACGGGGGCCTCCCCTGATCCAGATCATCCCACGGGCCAAGGACGGCCCGCGCTGCCCGACAAGGGCGATGACCCGCCAACACGGCCACGCGCCCTGCCGGTCATCCGGATCACGCCGATGAACAGAGCTTTCTTCAAGGCCGGGCATCCGCCCACCCTGCTCGCCTCGTTCCTGTATTTCGACCTGTCGTTCATGATCTGGGTGCTGCTCGGCCCGCTGGGGATCTCGATCTCCAGGGACCTGCATCTCGATCCGGCCCAGAAGGGCCTGCTGGTCGGCACCCCGGTGCTCGCCGGCGCGTTCCTGCGCGTCGTCTGCGGCACGCTGGTCGATCGCTTCGGCCCGAAGAAGGTCGCCATCGCCTGCCAACTCATCGTGATCGCCGGTCTCGCCGTCACCTGGCTTGCCGCCCCGCACAGCCTCGCCCCGCTGTTCGGCCTCGCCCTCGTGCTCGGCCTCGCCGGCGCCTCCTTCGCCATCGCCCTGCCGATGGCCTCGGCCTGGTATCCGCCCGAGTACCAGGGCACCGCGCTCGGCATCGCCGGCGCGGGCAACTCCGGCACCGCGCTCGCCGCCCTGTTCGCACCCGCCCTGGCGATGAAATATGGCTGGCTGAACGTGATCGGCCTGGCCACCATCCCGATGACGCTGGTGCTGATCCTGTTCGTCCTGATCGCCAGGGAGGCGCCCAACCGCCGCCCGCGCCAGTCGCTGGCCGCCTTCCTGCCGCTGCTCAAGCAGCTCGACTGCTGGCGCCTGATGTTCTTCTACATGGTCACCTTCGGCGGCTTCGTCGGCCTGGCCTCGTTCCTGACCATCTATTTCAACGACCAGTACGGCCTGAACCCCAAGACCGCCGGCTTCTGCACCGCCGCGGTGGTGTTCGCCGGCTCGTTCGTGCGCCCCTTCGGCGGCGCCCTCGCCGACCGCATCGGCGGCCTGCGCGCGCTGACCATCGTCTATGTCTGCGCCGCCGCGATTTTCGGCGTCATCTCCACCGGCCTGCCGACCATCGAGCTCGCACTCGGCGCCTTCGTGCTCGGCATGCTGTTCCTCGGCATGGGCAACGGCGCGGTGTTCCAGCTCGTGCCGAACCGCTTCCCGGCCCAGGTCGGTGCGATGACCGGCCTGGTCGGCATGGCCGGCGGCATCGGCGGCTTCTACCTGCCGACCTCGCTCGGCCTGGTTCGCAAGTATCTCGGCTCCTACAACATGGGCTTCCTCGCCTATGCCGGGCTCGCCGTGATCGCCCTGCTGGTGGTGCTGAGCTGCCGCCGCAGCTGGAAGACCACCCATGCCGCAGCCCCGGCCGACGCCGTGGCCCAGGCCGCCTGAACTCCAAAGCCTCTCCCGTCAGAAACAACGCAGTCGGAACCAAGCTGATGCGCAAAGACAACATCGTCATCATCGGCAACGGCATGGTCGGCCATTACTGCGCCGAACAGCTCGTCACCCAGGGCCTGCACGAGACCCACCAAGTGCATGTCTTCGGTGGCGAGACCCACCATGCCTATGACCGCGTGCATCTGACGGAGTACATGGTCGGGCAGAGTGCCGCGGCCCTCCGCCTGCACAAGGAGGACTTCCACGACAACCATGGCCTGACGCTGCATCTCGGCGCGATGGTGCGGCGCATCGACCGTGCGGCGAAGGAGATCGTCACCGATACCGGTGCCTTCCCCTACGACAAGCTGGTGATCGCCACGGGCTCGTTCCCGTTCGTGCCGCCGGTGCCGGGCAATTCCGGCACCGCGGGTCTCGTCTACCGCACGCTCGACGATCTCGACATCATCCGTGCCGCCGCGGTCGGCGCCAGCCACGGCGTGGTGATCGGCGGCGGCCTGCTCGGGCTGGAAGCCGCCAACGCGATCAAGGCGCTCGGCCTCGATGTCGCGGTGGTCGAGTTCGCCCCGCGCCTGATGCCGGTGCAGCTCGACGATGGCGGTGGTGCGGCCCTGCGCCACCGTATCGAGCAGCTCGGCCTGACCGTGCTGACCGCACATGCGACCAAGGAAATCGTCGCCGGCGACAGCAAGCGCCACAAGCTGGTGTTCGCCGATGGCAGCGAACTCGAGACGGACATGGTGGTGTTCTCCGCCGGTATCCGCCCGCAGGACGCGCTCGCCCGGGAGGCTGGCCTCGCATTGGGTGCGCGTGGCGGCATCGCGGTCGACGACCACTGCCGCACCTCCGATCCTGACATCTTCGCCATCGGCGAATGCGCCGCCTGGAACGACCGCATCTTCGGCCTCGTCGCCCCCGGCTACACCATGGCCCGCACTGCGGCCGCGGTGATCGGCGGCGAGGATGCCGCCTTCACCGGTGCGGACATGTCCACCAAGCTCAAGCTGCTCGGTGTCGATGTGGGCTCGATCGGCGATGCGCATGGCGCCGAGCCCGGCTCGAAGAGCTACCGCTTCATCGGCGAGGGCGAAGGCGCCTATCGCCGCCTGGTGCTCTCCCCCGATGGCAGTCGTGTGACCGGTGCGATCCTGGTCGGTGACAATTCCTATTACGACACCATCCTGCAATTCGTGCAGAACGCCATCAAGCCGCCCGCCGACCCGGCCGCCCTCATCCTGCCCAAGGGCGAGGGCGCGGTGCTGCTTGGCTCGGATGCGCTGCCCGATACCGCCACCATCTGCTCTTGCCACAACGTCTCCAAAGGCGCGGTGTGCTCGGCGATCGAGGCAGGCTGTGGCGATCTCGCCAGTCTGAAGGCCTCCACCAAGGCCTCGACGGGCTGCGGCGGCTGTGCCGCCCTGCTCAAGAGCGTGTTCGAGAGCGAGCTGACCGCGCGCGGCATCGTGGTCGATCGCAGCATCTGCGAACATTTCAGCCACACCCGGCAGGAACTCTATTCGCTGGTGCGCGTGCACGACATCCACTCCTTCGAGGAGCTGATGGCGCAACATGGCAATGGCGGCCTGGGTTGCGACATCTGCAAGCCAGCCGTCGCCTCGATCCTGGCGTCCGCATGGAACAAGCCGATCATGGATCGCGCCTATGTGCCGTTGCAGGACACCAACGACACCTTCATGGCCAACATGCAGAAGAACGGCACCTATTCGGTGATGCCGCGCATCGCCGGCGGCGAGGTCAGCCCCGACAAGCTGATCGTGCTCGGCCAGGTGGCGAAGAAATACGGCCTCTACACCAAGATCACCGGCGGCCAGCGCGTCGACCTGTTCGGCGCCCAGCTTCACCAGCTCCCCGACATCTGGGCCGAACTGCTCGCAGCCGGCTTCGAGACCGGCCATGCCTATGGCAAGTCCACCCGCACGGTGAAATCCTGCGTCGGCTCGACCTGGTGCCGTTACGGCGTGCAGGATTCCGTCAGCAAGGCGCTCGATCTGGAGCATCGCTACAAGGGCCTGCGCGCACCGCACAAACTCAAATACGCGGTGTCCGGCTGCACCCGCGAATGCGCCGAGGCGCAGAGCAAGGATGTCGGCGTGATCGCCACCGAGAATGGCTGGAACCTCTATGTCTGCGGCAATGGCGGCATGAAGCCGCGCCACGCCGAGCTGTTCGCCACCGACCTCGATGACGCGACCCTGATCCGCTACATCGACCGCTTCCTGATGTTCTACATCCGCACCGCCGACCGGCTGCAGCGCACCTCGGTGTGGCGCGACAATCTCGAAGGCGGGCTCGACTATCTCCGCGACGTCATCATCAACGACAGCCTCGGCATCGCCGCCGAGCTGGAAGCGCAGATGCAGGCCGTGGTCGACACCTATGAATGCGAATGGGCCAACGCGCTGACCGATGCCGAGAAGCTCAAGCGCTTCCGCACCTTCGTCAACGACAGCCGTCCCGATCCGAACGTGCGCGTCGTGCCAGAGCGCGATCAGGTCAAGGCGGCCGACAACCTCACCGAGGCCGCTCCTCTCGACAGCGGCCCGCACGATTGGACCTCGCTGTGCACCGAGGCCGATCTGGTGGCCAATTCCGGCGTCGTCGCCTGGCACAACGGCGCGCAGGTGGCGCTGTTCTGGGTGCCCGATCGCGGTCGGGTCTATGCGATCGACAACCACGACCCGTTCTCCAACGCCAACGTGCTCGGGCGCGGCATTCTCGGTGACCTCAAGGGCCATGTCGTGGTCGCTTCCCCGCTCTACAAGCAGCATTTCCGCCTCGAGGACGGCATCTGCCTCGAGGACGAAAGCAAGCGCGTGGCGGTGTGGGATGCGCGGCTCGAGGGCGGGCGCGTCGAGATCCGCGCCAAGGTGCCAGAGCTGGTTCCGGCCTGAACCCGCGACAGGTGGACACGCGCACCGAAATCCGCTCCTCCTGCCCCTATTGCGGGGTCGGCTGCGGCATCATCATGGAGGTCGAGGGCGACCGGATCACCCGCATCAAGGGTGATCCGGACCACCCGACCAACCGTGGGCGCCTGTGCACCAAGGGCAGTTCCTGCGACAAGCCGCTCACCGCGCCTCAGCGCCTCGCCAGCGCGATGGCGCGCCCGTCGCGTGACGCGGAGGCGACGGCGGTCGAACTCGACACCGCCATCGCCTCGGTCGCGTCGCGGCTGAAATCGATCGTCGCCGAACACGGACCGGACTCGGTCTCGCTCTACGTCTCGGGTCAGATGTCGATCGAGGCGCAGTATCTCGCCAACAAGCTCGCCAAGGGTTACCTGCGCACCCAGCATATCGAAAGCAACTCGCGCCTGTGCATGGCCAGCGCGGGGGCCGGCTACAAGACCTCGCTGGGGGCCGACGCGCCGCCCGGCTCCTACGAGGATTTCGATCTCACCGACCTGTTCTTCGTCATCGGCGCGAACATGGCGGACTGCCACCCGATCCTGTTCCTGCGCCTGCTGGATCGCAAGCGCGACGGGCGCGCGAAGCTGATCGTCGTCGATCCGCGCCGCACTGCGACCGCCGACAAGGCCGACCTGTTCCTCCAGATCCGCCCCGGCACCGATCTCGCCCTGCTCAACGGCATCCTGCATCTGCTCGTGGTGTCGAAAGCCAATTCGGCGATCGACGCCGATTTCATCGCCGCCCACACCACCGGCTGGGAGGCGATGGAGCCGTTCCTCGCCGACTACACGCCCGAGCGTGTCGCCGACATCACCGGCATCCCCGAGGCCGATATCCGCCAGGCCGCCGCCTGGATCGCCGAGCACCCGCGCTGGATGACGCTTTGGACGATGGGCCTCAACCAGTCCGTCTCCGGCACCTGGCACACCAACGCGATCTGCAACCTGCACCTCGCCACCGGCGCGATCTGCAAGCCCGGCACCGGCCCGTTCTCGCTCACCGGCCAGCCCAACGCGATGGGCGGCCGCGAGATGGGCTATATGGGCCCCGGCCTGCCCGGTCAGCGCAGCGCGCTGGTGCCCGAGGATCGCGCGTTCGCCGAAGCGCGCTGGAACCTGCCCCCCGGCACCATCCGCGCCGAGCCCGGCATGGGCACCATTGCGATGTTCGAGGCGATGGCCCGCGGCGAGATCCGCGCCTGCTGGATCATCTGCACCAACCCGGTCGCCTCGATGCCCAACCGCGACACCGTTATCGACGGCCTGCACGCCGCCGAGCTGGTCGTGGTGCAGGATGCCTTCGCAGATGCCGAGACGGCAGCCTATGCCGACGTACTGCTGCCCGGCGCACTCTGGGCCGAGGGCGACGGCGTGCAGGTCAATTCCGACCGCACCATGACGCTCACCGCCCGCGCCGTACCGCCCCCGGGTGCGGCCCTGCCCGACTGGCAGCTCATCGCGCGCGTCGCCTGCGCGATGGGTTTCGAGAGCGCCTTCACCTATGCAGACAGCGCCGAGGTGTTCGACGAGCTGTGCAGTTTCGCCAATCCCGCCACCGGCTACGACATCCGTGGCGCCAGCCATGCCCGCCTGCGCCGCGAGGGCCCCGTGCAATGGCCCTCGCCGCCCGGCGACACCGCCCCTCGCCATCCGATCCGTTATGTCGAGAGCGGCGCCCCGCATTTTCCCAAGCCCGACGGCCGCGCCGCCTTCCTGCCGCGCCCGTTCCTGCCGCGCGACGAGGAACCCACCGAGACCTACCCGTTCCTGCTGTCCACCGGGCGCCTCCAGCACCAGTGGCACACGCTGACCAAGACCGAGCGCGTCGCCTCGCTCAACCGCCTCAACCCCGGCCCGGCGATCGAGATCCACCCCGAGGACGCCGCCCCGCTCGGCATCGCCGAGAACGATCTCGTCGCCATCGCCTCGCCGCGCGGCACCGCCGAACTCCCGGCGCACATCACCGATCGCGTCGCCCCCGGCACCTGCTTCGCGCCGTTCCATTGGAGTGATCGTTTCGGCCCCAAAAAGGCCCTCAACGCGCTCACCAACGACGCCACCGACCCGATCTCGCTGCAACCGGGTGTGAAGCTCTGCGCCGTCTCGCTCGCCCGGATCGCGCCACCTCCCGCCGCCTTCGTCCCCGACGCCCATTCCGCGGAAACCATGCTCGACCTCACCGCCGCCCGCCCCGCCTTCACCGGCGATGCCGCGACCTGGACCGCGGGCTTCCTCGCCGCCCTGCGCCTCTCGCCGCCCGAGGGCCTGCTGCCCGACATCCCCGCCAGCGCGCCGCTCGACCGCGCTCAGCGCCTCTATCTCGACGGGCTGCTGGCCGGGCTCTACGCCCGCCGCCCGGCCGAGACGGCCACCACCGCCGCTGCGGTCCCGGCCGCACCCGCCTGGCGCATCTTCTTCGCCTCGCAGACCGGCCGCGCCGAGGAGATGGCGACCGCGCTCCAGGCCACGCTCGCCCAGTCCGGCCAGCCGGCCAGCCTCGCCGGACTCGACCTCTGCACCATGGCCGAACTGACGGGCACCGTGCTGTTCATCGCCTCCACCTTCGGCGACGGCGACGCGCCCGACCATGCGGCGGGCTTCTGGACCGAGCTTTCGGCGCGCGCCGAGCCGCTCACCGGGCTGCGCTATGCCGTGCTCGCACTGGGCGATCCGAGCTACCGCAATTTCTGCGGCTTCGGCCGTGCCCTGGACGCGCGTCTCGAGGCCCTCGGCGCCACCCGCATCACCCCGCGCATCGACTGCCCGCCCGAGATCGAGACCATCCCCGCCGACTGGCGCACCGGTCTCGCCCCCGCCGCCTCCGTTCCGGCCACCGTCGCCGAACCTGCGCCCGCGAAATCCAGTCGTGCCAACCCGGCCACCGCGACGCTGATCGTCAACCGACGCCTGACCCCCGAAGGCAGCGCGCGCGACACTCGCCAGATCGGTTTCGACCTCTCGGCCACCGACATCACCTACCAACCCGGCAGCGCGCTCGGCGTCTGGCCGAACAACATCCGTCCGCATGTCGATGCCGCCCTGCGCGCCTTCGGCCTCTCAGAACGTGCCGAGATCGGCGATGGCGAGGGCGGCACCGGCCCGGCCCGCGACCTGCTCACCCGGCGCTTCGATCTCTGCCGGCCCTCGCGCGCCCTGCTCGAACGGCTCGGCCGCAACGAACCGGCGTACCTGCCCGACCTGCTGCGCGACGTCTCGATCCCGCTCGCCCCCGAGGAGGTCGCCCCTCTGCTCCGCCGCCAGCAGCCGCGCCTGTATTCCATCGCCTCCTCCGAGCGCGCCATCGGCCGCGCCGTCCACCTCACCGTTGGGGTGAACTCCGAGCCGCATCCCGGCCTGTGTTCGCATTTCCTCGCCAGCTGCACGCCCGGCATGGAAATCCGCGTCTTCCTTCAGCCGTCGCGCTATTTCGCGCTTCCCGAGGATGACGACACCCCGGTCATCATGATCGGGCCAGGCACCGGCATCGCCCCGTTCCGCGGCTTCCTGCAGGAGCGTGCGGCGCGCGGTGCGAAGGGACGCAACTGGCTGTTCTTCGGCGAGCGCAATGCCGAGGGCGGCTTCTACTACCGCGACGAGCTCGAATCCTGGCAGGCCAGCGGGCTGCTTACCCGGCTTGATACCGCCTTCTCGCGCGACCAGATGCAGCGCCTCTACGTCCAGCACCGCATGCGCCAGGCGGGCGCGGAGCTGTTCGACTGGCTGCAAGCCGGTGCCGCGGTCTATGTCTGTGGCGATGCCGAACGCATGGCCCGCGATGTCGATGCGGCCCTGCGCGAGGTGGTGGGCAAGCACGGCCATATGGAGACGGATGCGGCGGATGCGTATGTCGACGGGCTGGTGCGCGCCAAGCGCTATCTCCGCGATGTGTACTGACCCTGCTGCGCGCCCCGATGAGCGGATGACTGCCCACCGATGAAAGTTCTTCTGGCCGACGAGAACCGTCGGCGCGTCCAGGCCCTGTTCGAGGTACTGCATGCCGACCCCGCCCTCACCGTCTTCCGGCTCGAATCCGGCATGGCTCTCATCGAGGCCGTGAGCCTGCACGCGCCCGACGTGGTGCTGGTCGACATCGCGCGCCCCGACCGCGACGCCCTCGACAGCGTGCGCGCGCTCGCCTCCACCTCGCAGGCCAGTCCGATCGCCCTGCTGGTCGACGAGGATGATCCCGAGCTGATGGAAGCCGCCTTCGAGGCCGGAGTCTGCTCCTACAACGTGCTCACCACGCCGCTCACCGACGCCAAGCCCCTGCTGCGTGCCGCGATCGCGCTCTATGCGCGTTTCCGGCGCACCGAGGAGGAGCTGCGCCGTGCCCAGCAGCTTCTCGCCGACCGCATGGCACTGGACCGCGCCAAGCGCCTGCTGATGCAGACCGACCGGCTCGACGAGGCGCAGGCGCACCGTCTTCTGCAACGACGCGCGATGCGCGAGCAGCGCCGCCTTCCCGACATCGCGCGCGACATCCTCCGCGCACACGACAAGGATACCGCACGATGAGCGATGATGCCGCCCGCAGCCTGCGTATCGGCCTGCTCCAGCTCGCCGACAGCGCCCCGGTGATGGTTGCCCGTGCCTTTGGCCTGTTCGCCCGTCACGGCATCGCCGCCGAGATCGCGGTCGAGCCTTCCTGGGCCAATCTCGCCGACAAGCTGACCTGGGGCATGCTCGACGCGGCGGTGATGTTCGCACCGCTCGCCATCATAACAGCCACGGGCGCGCGCGGCCGCGCGGTGCCGCTGCATCTCGCCCAGCCGCTCAGCCGTGGCGGCAACATGATCGTGCTGCGCGGCGAACGCAGCGCCTCGTTCGCCGCCTGGGCCCGCGGGCTCGGCCGCCTGCCGCGCATCGCCGTGGTGCATATCCACTCAACCCACCATCTGATCCTGCGCCGCTTCCTCGCCACCCAGGGCGTCGAGCCCGAGAACGGGATCGAGCTGCTGGTGATGCCGCCCGTGAACATCGTCGAGGCGCTGGAGGCCGGCGAGATCGACGGATTTTGCGCCGGTGCACCCTGGGGGGCGGAAGCGATCGGGCGCAGCCTCGGCTTCGAGATCGCCGGCTCGCGTCATCTCGTGCCCGGCCATCTCGAAAAGAGCCTGTTCGTCGCCGCCTCCTGGCTCGACGCAGACCCGAGCCGGCTCGCCCGGCTGGGCCACGCACTGCGCGAGGCGCGCGCCCTGTGCGCCGACCCGGCCAACCACAACGACATCGCCGCCCTGCTCACCGCGCCGATCGCCGAGGGCGGGCTCGGCCTGCCGCTCGGCGCCACCGCGAGCGCGTTCGCGGCCGATCTCCAGAGCGGCGAGCGCCTTGATTTCCGCCCCGTCGAACCCGTCACCGTGCAGGACCTCGCCTGGCAGCTTTCCGACATGCGCCGGCTCGGCTGGATGGCGGACGACGCCCTCCCGTTCGCCCTGATCGAACCGGCCCCGCTGCCATGAGCGCGCCCCTGCCGAGCCCCGATCCGGGATGGTTTCCGATGATGCTGCGCCTCGCCGGCGCGCGCTGCCTGGTGGTCGGTGGCGGCGAGATCGCGATCAACAAGCTTCGCCTGCTGCTGGCGCATGAGGCCGCGATCGAGATCGTCGCCCGTGAGCTCGATCCCGAAATTCAGGGCTGGGTCGATGCCGGACGCCTGCGCGTCGTCGGTAACGAAGCCGACGACGCGACCCTGCGCCGAGTCATGCCCGGCTGCCGCCTGGTCTATGTCGCGACCGACGAACGCGCCACCAACCGCGCGGCGGCGGCGCTCGCGCGCGCGTTCAACATTCCCGTCTGCGCCGTCGACGACCCCGACCCCTCCACCTTCATCACCCCCGCCCAGGTGCATCGCGGCGCGGTGCGCATCGCGATTTCCACCGGCGGCGCGGCGCCGGTACTGGCGCGCCGCCTGCGCGAGCGCGTCGAATCCGCCATCCCGGCGGGCCTGGGCAACCTGTCGCTGTTCATGCAGCGCGAACGGGCCCGCGTCGGCGAGCTGTGCCCCGACACCCAGCGCCGTCGCTGGGTCTGGGAGGCCTTCATCGACGGCCCCGGGGGGGCTGCCGCCTCCGATGGCGATCTCGCCACCGCCCGGGAGATCCTCGACGACCTGCTGCGCGGCATCGAGGTGCGCGGCGAGGTCTGGCTGATCGGCGCCGGCCCCGGCGACCCGGACCTGCTGACCCTGCGCGCGCTTCAGCTGATGCAGAACGCCGACGCCGTGCTCTACGACCAGCTCGTCCCGGCGGCGATCCTCGACCGCGTGCGTCGCGACGCCGAGCGTCTGTTCGTCGGCAAGCAGCGCTCGCGCCATTCCGTCCCGCAGGACCAGATCAATGCCGAGCTGGTCCGCCGGGCCCGCGCCGGCCAGCGCGTGGTGCGGCTCAAGGGCGGCGATCCGTTCATCTTCGGCCGTGGCGGGGAGGAAATCGAGGCGCTGCTCGCCGACCGCATCCCCTTCAAGGTGGTCCCCGGCATCACCGCCGCCTCGGGCTGTGCGGCCTATGGCGGCATCCCGCTCACCCATCGCGACTGCGCGCAGTCCTGCATGTTCGTCACCGGCCATGCCCGCGCCGACGGTGTGCTGGACCTGCCCTGGAGCGCGATGGCGGCGCGTAGCCAGACGGTGGTGATCTACATGGGTGTCGGCGCGATGCGGATGCTGTGCGACCAGCTCGTCGCCCACGGCCTCGCCGCCGACTGGCCGGCCGCGATCGTTGAACGCGGCACCCGCCCCGACCAGCGCGTGCTCACCGGCACGCTCACCACCCTGCCCGAACTCGCCGAAGCCCATGGTGTCGCCAGCCCCGCCTTGGTCATCGTTGGCGAGGTCGTGCGCCACCGCGTCATCTCACCGGATGCGCGGATCCTCGACGCCCAGGCGGTGACCTGACCCGTCCAGCACCCTGGCGCCTATGAGGCAAAGCGCGCGAGCTGGTCGCGCACCCGGCGCTCATTGAGCGGCTTGGGCAGGAACACCGCCCGGGCCGGGATGCGTTCGAGCGCGGGGACGCGGCCGCCGCTGGTGACGATGATCTCGATCGGCGGCCAGCGGTCGCGGACCAGGGCGGCCAGCCGCAGCCCGTCCATCGAGCCCGGCATGTCGATATCGGCCAGCACGATGCGGATGTCGGTCCGCCGTTCGAGGATCGCCACCGCCTGATCGGCGTCCGCGGCTTCCACCGCCTGATAGCCTGCCTCCTCGACGATCGCGATCAGCCCCATGCGCTGCACGGGCTCGTCCTCGACGACCAGCACGATCGCTCCGAACTGTCTCATCCCTCGATCTCCGCAAGCTCGGCGCGAAACGAGGCGTGCAGCCCCGACGGCGCCCAGTCCAGGGTCGTCCCGCCCTTGCCGAGCAGCCCCATCGAGACCAGCCGGGAGCCGAACCCCCGCCCGCGCGGCGCCGACACCGCCGGACCGCCGCGCTCCACCCAGTCCAGCACCAACTCGTCGCCCTCGCTCTCCCGCCGCCAGCCCAGATCGACCTCGCCCCCGGCCTGTGACAGCGCACCGTGCTTGAGCGCATTGGTCGCCAGTTCATGCAACAGCAGCGCCGTCGGCATCGCCGCCCTCGCCCCCAGCCGCACCGCCGGCCCGCTCAGATGGCAGCATGGCAGCAGGCCGAGATTGTCGAGCACGCCGCGCGCCAGTTCCTCGAGGTCGGTCGCGTGCCAGCTGCTCCGGTGCAGCAGATCGTGCGAGCACGCCAGCGCCTGCAGGCGCTCGTCGAACCGGGCCAGCTCGTCGGGCGGCAGTGTCCGGCGCAAGGTCATGGTGGCGATCGACTGCACCATCGCCAGGGTGTTCTTCAGCCGGTGGGCGATCTCGCCATTGACGATCGCCTGCCGCTCCTCGGCCGCCTTGCGCTCGCGAAAATCGCGGATCACCGTGCCGTAGCCAATCAGCCGCCCGCCGGAATCGCGCACCGGGAACATCGTCGACAGGACCGGAATCGGCTCGCCGGTGACGAAATGCCGCAGGAGCCGTTCGCCGCTCCAGCTGCCGTCGCGGCGTACCGCCGGGATGATCACCTCCTCGAACTCGGCGCGCTGTTCGGGCGTGCAGAAATCGCCCATGCGCACGCTGGTGACCGCAGTCGCGTCCAGACCCACCAGCCGGCAGCCGGCCGGGTTGAGAAAGAACACCCTGCCATTGACCCGCGCCATTCCGATGAAGTCCGAGCTGTTCTCGATCAGCCGCGCGTAGTACCCGGTCGTCTCTTCGCTCTCGCGCAGGGCGGTGATGTCGCGCGATACCGACAGGATGCGTTCCACCTGGCCATCCGCGCCGGCGATCGGACTGACGGCGACATGCCACCAGCGCAGACGTCCTGCCATCGTGGCCGCCTCGCCGATGAAACCGGCAGAACGCCCCTCGCGCGCCGCCGCGATCGCCGCCAGGGCGTCGGCCTGGCCGCTGCCCTGCCAGAAATCCGGCCACGGACAGCCGGCAATGGCGTTGAAATCGCTGACCTCCATCACCCGCTGCCCGCCCTCGCTCATGAAGGTCAGCGCGCCCGTCAGATCCAGGACCTTGATGCAGTCGGTCGAGCTCGCCAGCACGCTGGTCAGGAAGGCGCTGCGCTCGGCGAGCTGGGCGCGGTCGCGACCCTGCTCGGCCAGCATGGCATCCAGACGAAGCAGTGTCGCCCGCAAGGCGGCGACAATCCAGACCAGTCCCGAGGCGGTCAGCACGAAGACGCCAGCAGCGATCCATCGTGCCGTCGTCGGCGCCCAGGACTGGGCCGGGTCGCCACCCGCCAACGCGACGGCAACCGCCGACAGACCGATCGCCACTGAAGCGGGGATGGTGCCGAGCAGCAGGGCGATCAGCACCACCAGGCCAAGCAGCACAAACCAGGGTGCCTCGGTGGCAAACAGCGCCCAGAACAGAGCTGCGATCGCGCTGACGGGCAGCACCGCCATCAGCACCGACAGCCCCATCCCGAAGCGCGGCCGCATCACGGCGGCAGCGATCCGGGCTTCACGCGGCAGGGGATCGTCCGGGCCGAGCCCCCGCACCGCCTTCATGTCGCGCCTCCAGCCGCCGGTCAGACGTGGAAGCTCTCGCCGCAGCCGCAGCGACCCTTCTCGTTGGGGTTGTTGAAGACGAACCCTTCGGCGAACTGCCTGGTCTCGTAATCCATTACCGTGCCGATCAGGAACAGCGTCGCCTTTCGGTCGACCAGAACGGTGAGGCCGTGATCGCGCACCGTCTCGTCGCCGGGGCCGGCCGCGTCGACCCAGTTCATGTCGTAGGACAGGCCCGAGCAGCCCTTGGTGCTCAGCGAGATGCGCAGCAGGCGTCCCTGCTGGCCACCTTCGTAAAGCTCGCGCAGCCGCTCGGCGGCCGCGTCCGACAGGCGCATCAGCGGCGGCAGCTCCCGCTTCGGCTTGTCGGCGACGATATCGGTCTGCATTCCCATCCCCTCAGAACATGTTCAGCGCGAGCCGCGCCTCATCGCTCATCCGCGACGGGTCCCAAGGCGGATCCCACACGGTATCGACGGTAACGTCGCTCACCCCGCCGACCTTCATCACCGCGTCGCGGACCATGATCGGCAGTTCCTGCGCGCTCGGGCAGTTCGGCGCGGTCAGAGTCATCTCCACCTTGACCAGGCCGGAATCGTGCAGCTCGATCGCGTAGATCAGCCCGAGCTCATAGATATTGACCGGGATTTCCGGGTCATAGACCGTCGCGATCGCGCCGATCACCCCATCTTCCGTCACCTCGGGCGCGGTCTCGCCGTCCGGCGTCCAGCGCCCCACTGCGGGTGCGGTCTCCGCTTGCGTCACATCCGTCATCGACCCGTCACTCACCCAGCCCTCGCAGCTTGCTCATAGGCCTGATACGGCAGCATCGCGCAACGATGCCGCGCCCGATACTCGGCCACCCCGGCGAACACGCCGAGCAGCATCCCCGCATCGCCCTGTCGTCCTGCCGGGGCGACGCCACTTTCAAGCACCCCGCACGCTTCTTCCCATAAGGTCGCGAGGCGATCCTCATTCAAGCCCGCCGCCAGCCCGGCGATCAGATCGGCCGAGGCCTGGCAGATCGCGCAGCCCTCGGTCTCGTGCCGCGCGGCGACGACGCGCCCGTCCTGCCGTTTCAGCCAGAACCGCACCGAATCACCGCAGCTGCGGTTCTCGGCCACACCCGTCACGCCGCCCGCGATGCGCCCGGCATGCAGCGGTGCGCGCGCCCGGGCAAGCACCCAGTCCTGATACAGGGTCGTCGCGTCGGTGCTCACGCGACCAGCAGCCTGCGTGCCCCGTCCAGCGCATCGACGAAGTGATCGATTTCCTGTTCGGTCGTGTACACGCCGAAACTGGCCCGCGCCGACGAGTGGATGCCCAGCCGGCGCATCAGCGGCTCGGCGCAATGCTGTCCCGCCCGCACGGCGACGCCGCTCTGATCAAGCAGGGTGGCGACATCATGCGCATGCGCGCCATCGAGCGTGAACGAGATCACCCCGCCTCGCTGCTGCGCCCGGCCCAGCACGTTCAGCCCGTCGATGGTGGCCAGCCGCGCCAGCGCATGGTCGGTGAGTGCGGCCTCGTGCGCCGAGATCGGATCGAAACCGATCGCCTCGACATAGTCGATCGCCGCGCCGAGCCCGATCGTCTCGATGATCGCCGGTGTCCCGGCCTCGAACTTGTGCGGCACCTCGGCCCAGGTGGTGTGTTCGAAACTCACCGTGCCGATCATGTCGCCGCCGCCCATGAATGGCGGCATCGCCTCGAGCAGGGCGTGCTTGCCATAGAGCACACCGATGCCGGTCGGTCCGTAGAGCTTGTGGCCGGTAAACACATAGAAATCGACGTCCAGCGCGGTGACGTCGACACGGCGGTGCACCACCGCCTGCGAGCCGTCGAGCAGCACCTTCGCCCCCGCCGCATGCGCCATCGACACGATCGTCTCCGCCGGGGTGATGGTGCCCAGCACGTTCGACATATGCGTGAGCGCCACCAGCCCGACGCGCCCGTCGGCCAGCAGGGATGCGAGCGAATCGAGATCGAGCTCGCCGGCATCGGTGATCTTCGCGACCCGCAATTCGATGCCGTGCGCATCGCGCAGCATCTGCCAGGGCACGATGTTGGCGTGATGCTCCATCTCGGAAATCACTACCGCCTGGCCGGGCGTCATCACGCCGCGCCCATAGCTGTGGGCGACGAGGTTGATCGCCTCGGTGGAGTTGCGGGTGAACACGATCTCGTCGCGCGACGCGGCATTGAGCAGCCGGGCCACCTTGTCGCGCACGCCCTCATAGGCGTCGCTGGTGCGTTCGCTCATCCAGTGCAGGCCGCGATGCACGTTGGCGTATTGCCGGCGCATCGTGTCGGTCATCGCCTCGATGACCTGCACAGGTTTCTGCGCCGAGGCGGCGGAGTCGAGAAACACCAGCGGCTTTCCGCGCACCGTCTCCGACAGGATCGGAAAATCCCGCCGGATCCGTGCGACATCCAGCACCGGGGCCGCCACCTCGCTCACGCCTGCGCCCACCACGCGTCCACCACCCGCTCCAGCACGCCACGCGAGGCCTCCGCCTCCACCAGCGACAACACATCGGCGAGGAACGCCCGCACCAGCAGCGCCTCCGCCTCTGCGGCAGGCACGCCGCGACTGCGCATGTAGAAGAGCTGCTCCTCGTCGAGCGCGCCGATGGTCACGCCATGGCTGCACTTGACGTCGTCGGCGTAGATCTCGAGCTCGGGACGCGCATCCATCTCGGCCGAATCCGACAGCAGCAGCGCCTGGTTGAGCTGGTAGCCGTCGGTCTTCTGGGCCTCGCGCGCGACATGGATGCGGCCGGAGAAAACGCCCCGCGCGCGGCCGTCGAGCACGGTCTTGACCGTCTGCAGCGAGCGCGTGTCGAAGGCGAGATGCGCGATCTCGCTGGTCAGGTCCAGCACCTGCCCGTCGCGACGCCCGAGCTGGGCGGCGTTGACATGGGCGATCGCCGCCTCGCCCTCGAGACGGGCACGCACCTCATGCCGGGCGGTGGTGCCGCCAAGCGCCAGGCAGAACCCTTCGTAGCGCGCCCGCGCCTGCAACACCGGCCGCACCGTCGCGAAAGACAGCGCCTCGTCGGCCGCATTCTGGATGCGGACATGGGTCAGCGCCGAATCCTCGGCGAGCGTGATGTCGAACACCGAATTGTGCAGATAGGCGTCCTCGCCGAGATCGATCTCGAGCAATTCCAGCGACGCGCCCTCGGCCAGCGACAGGCTGTGGCGCGGGTGTGCCGCCGCAGCGCCGCCCAGGGCGACATGCACCAGCAGCATCCGCCCGGCCGCCACCCCGGCCTCGACCGACAGTGACACGCCGCCACGGGTCAGCATCGCATTGAGGGCGAGCAGCGCGCCCTCACCCGGCTCGTCGGCATCCTCGACGAGGGTGGTCGCAACCTCGGCCGACGGCACCGAGAGGCCCGCGGACACCAGCCCGTCCACCACCACCACCCGCGCGACATCCGCGAGACCCTGCGCGGCGAGAAACGGATGCAGGATCGCGCCGGCGCGGGCCTCGGCCTGCGCACCCTGCGCGCCAGGTGCGATGAAGCGCGCCAGGGCCGCGAGATCCGTGTAGCGGAACGCCTCGCTGCGCCGGGTCGGGATACCGTGCTCGGCGAGGAAGCCGCGCGCCGCCTCGCGCACCGGTGCGGCGCCGAGCGCCTCCCGCTGCGCATCGAACGCGGCGATCAGCGCGCCGGCATCGCTGCCCAAGCGCGGCGTGATGCGACGATCATGGCTCATGCCGCCTCCTGGATCAGCGCGCTGTAGCCCTCGCGCTCGATCTCGCGGGCCAGCTGCGCATCGCCGCTGCGGATGATGCGGCCCTTGCTCATCACATGCACCCGGTCCGGCACCAGGATCTCCAGCAGGCGCTGGTGGTGGGTGATGACCAGGGCGGAGAAATCCGGCGCGCGCAGCGCACGCACGCCCTCGGCGACGATCCTGAGCGCGTCGACGTCGAGCCCGCTGTCGGTCTCGTCGAGAATGGCCAGGCTCGGCTTGAGAAGCGCCATCTGCAACACCTCGTTGCGCTTCTTCTCGCCACCGGAGAAACCGACATTGACCGCCCGCTTGAGCATGTCGTCGGGCATCGACAGCCGCTTCCCCGCCTCGCGCGCCAGCTTGAGGAACGCCACCGCGTCGATCTCGTCCTGCCCGCGGGCCCGGCGCTGCGCATTGAGTGCGGTGCGCAGGAAATTGGCATTATTGACGCCAGGCAGCTCCACCGGCGCCTGGAAGGCGAGAAAGATCCCCGCCGCCGCCCGCGCCTCGGGCTCCATCTCCAGCAGATCCGCCTCGCCATAGGTCGCCGAGCCGCCGGTGACCTCGTAATCGGCGCGGCCGGCCAGCACATAGGACAGCGTCGACTTGCCCGAGCCGTTCGGCCCCATCACGGCATGGATCTCGCCGGGCGGCACTACAAGATCGATGCCGCGCAGGATCGGGGTGTCGCCGATCGCGGCCTTCAGTCCGCTGACGGTGAGGATGTGGCTCATCCAACGCTTCCTTCGAGAGAGATGGCGAGGAGCTTCTGCGCCTCGACGGCAAATTCCATCGGCAGTTCCTTCAGCACGTCACGGCAGAAGCCATTGACGATCAGACCCACCGCGTCTTCCTGGGACAGACCGCGCGAGCGGCAGTAGAACAACTGGTCGTCGGCGATCTTCGAGGTGGTCGCCTCGTGCTCGACCCGTGCGCGTCGGTTGCGATTCTCGACATAGGGCACCGTATGCGCGCCGCACTGGTCGCCGATCAGAAGGCTGTCGCACTGGGTGAAGTTCCGCGCGCCCTCCGCCTTCGGCAGGATGCGCACCAGGCCGCGATAGGTGCTGTCGGAGCGACCGGCGCTGATCGTCTTGGCGACGATGGTGCTGCTGGTGCCGGCGCCGATATGGATCATCTTGGTGCCGGTATCGGCCTGCTGGCGGTTGTTGGTCACCGCCACCGAATAGAACTCGCCCACGCTGCCGTCGCCCTGCAGGATGCAGGAGGGATATTTCCAGGTGATCGCAGACCCGGTCTCGACCTGCGTCCAGCTGATCTTCGCCCGCGCGCCGCGGCATGCGCCGCGCTTGGTGACGAAATTGTAGATGCCGCCGCGACCTTCGGAATCGCCGGGATACCAGTTCTGCACGGTGGAGTACTTGATGGTGGCGTCATCCATCGCCACCAGCTCGACCACCGCGGCATGGAGCTGGTTCTCGTCGCGCTGCGGCGCGGTGCATCCCTCCAGATAGCTGACCGAGGCACGTTCCTCGGCGATAATCAGCGTGCGCTCGAACTGGCCCGTGTTGCGGGCATTGATGCGGAAATAGGTCGACAGCTCCATCGGACAACGCACGCCCTTCGGCACGAACACGAAGCTGCCGTCGGTGAACACCGCCGAATTCAGTGCGGCAAAGAAATTGTCGCCGGCCGGCACCACCGAGCCGAGATAGCGCTGCACCAGCTCGGGATGCTCGCGCACCGCGTCCGAGATCGGGCAGAAGATCACGCCCGCCTCGGCCAGCGTCTTCTTGAAGGTGGTGGCCACGGAAACGCTGTCGAACACCGCGTCCACCGCGACCGGCAGGCGCGCCTCGACATCTTCCGCACCCTCGACGCCCGCGAGGATCGCCTGCTCCCTGATCGGGATGCCGAGCTTTTCATAAGTACGCAGCAGTTCCGGATCGACCTCGTCGAGCGATTTCGGCCCGGGCTTGCGCTTCGGCGCGGCATAGTAATGCGCGTCCTGATAGTCGATCGGCGGGTAGCCGAGCTTGGCCCAGTGCGGCTCTTCCATCGCCTGCCACTGCGCGAACGCTTTCAGCCGCCAGTCCAGCAGCCAGCCGGGCTCGCCCTTGCGCTCGGAAATCAGCCGCACGGTGGCCTCGTCGAGCCCTTTCGGCGCGACATCCATCTCGATATCGGTCTCGAAGCCCCATTTGTAGCCCGACTGTGTCGCGGCTCCGACGGCTTCGATGGTTTCGATCGTGGCAGCCATATCCTACTCCGCGGAGTTCAGCGCCGCTTCACGCGGCACGGTATCGAGCGCCGCCTCACGCGACACGGTATCGAGCGCCGCCTCACGCGGCGACGCAGCTCTCATCGGCGGCCGCTCCGAACAGCAGCCCGGGCCCCGAAGCTCGGCGAGAGAGATCGCCCTCAGCGCCGAACGGACCGCCTCGTTGACCGGTTCCCAGCGTCCGCGGACGTCGCAGCGCCCATACGCCTCGCAGCCACCTGTCCCTTCGATGCAGGTGATCAGCGCGATCGGCCCGTCGAGGGCCGAAATCACCTCGTCGAGCGCGATGTCCTCCAGCGGACGTGACAACCGATACCCGCCCCGCGCCCCGCGCGCCGAGGTCACGAACCCGGAGCCGGCCAGCGTCTTGAGGACCTTGGCCACCGTCGGCTCCGGAATCCCGGTCAGCGCGGCGAGATGCGGCGCTGTCGCCATGCAGGCGCCCTGCTCCCCGCCACCCTCGCGCTGGCAACGATCGAGCCTGATCAGAACGGCGACCGCATAATCGGTCAGTTTCGACAGCCTCAGCACCGCACCGCTCCCGATCACCAATCCTTCATTGCGGACCTCATCGGTCCTGATTGGTCAGATGCGACGTCCGGCCCTCAGCGTCAAGCCAAAACCGCCCCCGCCCGGCATGGCGGACCTGTCGCCCGCGCAAGACGCGCCGATCATTCGGCCTCACCTGTCACCGTCACAGCTTCCACCGCCCTAAAGAGCACCGCCGAGCCAGATCAGCGCGCCATTGATCGCCAGACCGGCCAGGAAGCCGAACACGGTGCCGTTGATGCGGATGAACTGCAGATCGCTGCCGACCCTCACTTCCAGCCGTTCGGCCAGGGTGTCGGCATCCCAGCCCTCGATCACCCGCGCGATGAATTCCGAGACCTGAACCTGTATCCTCGGCAGCGTCGCACCGAGCGCCGCCGCCACCGCCGCATCGACCCGTCCACGCAGCCCTGAATCCGTCTCCAGCATGCTCGACAGACGCTCCAGCGCCTGATGCGTCGCCCCGGCGATCCATGGCGCCGGGCTCTCGGCATCCGCCGCCACCGTCTGACGCAGCCGGACCCAGATCCCCTGCAACCAGTCCTGCATCGCCGGATGCGCCAGCATGCCGGAGAACGCCACCCCGATCTGCGCGGCCCGCTCAGGGTCGGTCTCGATGCGGTCGATCTCGCCGCGCATCCATTGCGTCACCGCCCCTCGCAGCTCCGAGCCCTCCGGGTCGAGCCGGTCAATCTCTTCCGACAGCGCCGCCAGCACGCGGCTCGCGACTGCGCTTCCCAACGCCCAGCCGACCAGCCGCCCGCCCTGTTCGCGCACCCGGCCCTCGACGAACTCGCGCAAGACCGGCTCGCGCTCGCGCAGCAGGCGCCTGGCCTGGGCAATCAGCGAGGTCATCACCGCCTGGTGACGGTCGCTTTCGAGTGTCGCGCGCAGCATCCGCCCCAGCACCGGCCCGGCCGCCCGCCCGCCGAGCGCCTGACGCAGCGCCGAGGCCAGCAGCGCCGGTCCCCGCCCGTCCTCCATGCCTTCGAGCAGCCGCGGCAGCAGCCGCGCCGCACCGCGTTCGAGCGAGGCGGCGACCGGCGGATCGCGCAGGGTGCGCGCCAGCAGCCCCGCCACGTCCAGCCGTGACAGCGCCGCCGAGAGCTCAGCCGCGGTCAGCAGCCGGTGGCCGACGAATCGCCCGAGTGCCGCGCCCAGCCGTGCCTTCTGCGCCGGAATGATCGCCGTATGAGGAATCGGTAGGCCGAGCGGGCGGCGGAACAGCGCCGTCACCGCAAACCAGTCTGCGAGGCCGCCCACCAGCCCGGCCGTCGCACTGCCCGCCAGCATCTGCCATATCGCGCGCCCTGGCGGCGTTGCGGCATGATGCGCCGCCCAGCTCGCCGCCAGCACGCCCAGCGCCATCGCCGCGAGCAGCCCGCCGGCGAAGGCACGGAACTGCCGCAGCCGCCGCGCCAGACGCGCCTCTTCCTCGGCGGCCGCATCGACGCCGCCGGACGCATGTTCAGTCATCGGCCCGGCTTAGCACGGCACCCCACCGGGCCCCAAAGGATCACCCGGACCTCGCGGCATTTGCCGCGATGCACCCAGACGGCGGTTGCAGCCACGCGCCGGAAATGAAACCTTCTCGTCCGTCGCATCCACCCGCAGCAAGGCAGCCCATGTCCGAGACAGTCGAGACCGTCGAGACCCATGCTGCGGAGCCTGCGCCCGCCGCGCCGTCGCTCGCGTCGCTCGACACGCTGCGGACCGTCGCCGCCCGGATCCTCGAGCGCCGCGCCCGCGACCCGTTCGCGAACCCGGTGATGGCCATCGCCATGCGCCTGTCGCGTCAGCTCGACGACGGCACCATCACCTTCGCCGATATCGCCGGTCTGATCCGCACCCTGCGCGACGAGGCGCTGATCGCCCGCGCCGGACGGCTGCGCCGCTATGTCGGACTCGACAACCCGGTCCCGGTCGAGGCGCGCTTCGAGGAGCTGGCCGCCCGGCTGGTTCGCCCCGACCCGCAGGACAGCCCGGTGCCGTTCGCGCAGTTCCGCCGCGCCGTCGAGCGGGCGCGCTTCAGCGCCGTGTTCACCGCCCACCCGACCTTCGCGGTGAAGCCCGAAGTGTATGCCGCCATTGCCGCCATCGCCGACACTCCCGGCACCGCCCTGCCGCCGATCGACAGCCACCGCCCCTCGCCACCGACGCTCGACGACGAGTTCATCTGGGCCACCGCGGCAATGAGCCGCGGCCGCGACGCGATCGATCGGCTCAACCGCGCCATGATCGCCGCCGCCGCCGACTGCTGGCCGCAGAGCTGGCGCTCGGTCCTGCCCTGCCCGATCACGCTGAGCTCGTGGGTCGGCTATGACACCGACGGACGCACCGATATCGGCTGGTCCGACACGATCCGCCTGCGGCTGCGGATGAAGTCGCTCCAGCTCTCCCGTCTGCGCACGCAGCTCGACACGCTCGACGACACCGCCACCGCCGCGCTGCGCACCCGGCTCGACACCGCGCTCGACACCGTCGCCGCCCAGATCGCCGCCTGCCCGTCGAACCCGACCCCGGAACAATCCGCGGACTTCGCCCGGGCGCTGATCGGCGGCGCATCGGATGCGATCCGCAACCCCGACGACCTGGCCGCCGATTTCAACGCCGCAATGGACGCGTTGCCGCCGGCCGGGCAGATCTCGCTCGCCACCTTCCGGGCGGGTCTCGTTGGCCACGGCATGGGTCTCGCGCACACCCAGGTGCGGCTGAACGCCACCCAGCTCCACAATGTGGTGCGCCAGCGCCTCGGCCTGACCGACAGCCCCGAGCATCCCGCCCGTCGTCGCGCGCTGCTGGCGGCGATCAACGAGCATCTCGACACCACCGTCGCGGTGCCGGTCGATATCGGTGCCATCCTCGTCGAACAGACCTCGGCGGCGCGGCTGATGATGACGGTCGCCCAGATCGCCAAGCATATCGACACTGCCAGCCCGGTCCGCTTCCTGATCGCCGAGACCGAGGGCGGCTACACGCTGCTCGCGGCCCTCTGGCTCGCCACCCTGTTCGGCATCGCCGATCGCATCGAGATCAGCCCGCTGTTCGAGACGGCGGATGCGCTCGAACGTGGCGCGCAGGTGATCGAGGAGGCGCTGCGTTCGCCGCACTGGCGCGCCTATCTGCGCCGCACCGGCAAGATGGCGCTGCAGTTCGGCTATTCGGATTCCGGCCGCTATGTCGGCCAGCTCGCCGCCACCTACCTGATCGAGCGGTTGCGCCTGAAGGTGGTCGACCTGCTGGTGCGCCACAAGCTCACCGAGGTCGAGGTCATCCTGTTCGACACCCATGGCGAGAGCATCGGCCGCGGCGCGCATCCGTTCAGCCTCGCCGACCGGCTCGACTACATCTCGCCGATCCGCTCATGGCAGTATTTCCTGTCCAACGGGCTGGCGCTGCGTGAGGAAAGCGCGATCCAGGGCGGCGACGGCTACCTGTTGATGGGCACCGAGCGCCTCGCCGAAGCCACCATCGCCACCATCGCCGCGCACGCCTTCTCGCAGACCCTCGACCCGAAGGGCCCCGACACCGACCCGGTCTATGACGAGCCGGATTTCTCGGCCGATTTCTTCACCGCGGTGGCGACCGAGATGCAGGCGCTGGTTGAGGACCCCGGCTATGCCGCGGTGCTCGGCGCGTTCGGCCCCTCGCTGATCGACCGCACCGGCTCGCGCCCACCCGCCCGGCAGAGCGACGGCGGCAGCGTGTCGGCGCGCATCCGCCACCCGCGCGAGCTGCGCGCGATCCCCAACAACGCCCTGCTCCAGCAGCTCGGCTGGTGCGCCAACACGCTGCAGGGGCTCGGGGCCGCCGCCGCCCGCCATCCCGAGACCTTCGACGCGCTGCGCGACGACTCCCCCCGCTTCCGCCGTGCGCTCGACTTCGCCGAGCATGCGCTGGCGCATTCCTCGACCGACGTGCTGCGCGCGATCGTCGTGAGCCTCGACCCCGGCGTCTGGCTCGACCGCGCCGATCACGCCACCGACCCCGCGCACCGGCAGGCCCTGGTCGGCGTTGCCCGCGCGCTCGAGCGGTTCGATCTGTGGGCGATCACCCAATCGATGTTCCGCCGCATCCAGTCGGACCATCTCGCACTCCGCGTCGCCTGGCCCGACATGCCGCAGATGGCGCTCGACACCCTGCTGCTGCATGCGATCCGTATCGCGCTGATCGACCATCTGTGGACGCTCTCGACCCGCATCCCCTATTTCTCGCCCCGGCATGGTGTCACCCGGGAAGCGCTCGACGACATGATCCTGCGTCTGGAGATTCCCACCGCCCAGCGCGTGCTGGCGGAAGCCTTCCCGGCCAGTGCGGAAATCAGCCAGACGCTCGATTTCGGCGAGCCCGGCCCGCAGATGCAGGAGGCCTCCTACTCGCGCGAACACGCCGAGATCTTCCGCCCGATCCAGACCTGCTTCGACCTGATCCGCGAGATCTCGATCGCGGTCGCGCACGATATCGGAGCCTTCGGCTGACCGCCCTCCACCTCGATGCGGCGGCACGCACCGCGCCGGCGCGTCCAACGGGCTGGCGGTTGACCGAGCCGGAGCCGCCACGCGCCACCCCGATCGCGTTCGCGCCCGGCATCCGCCGCATCGTCGCGGCCAATCCCGGCCCGATGACCTATCACGGCACCAATTGCTGGCTGATCGACACCGATGACGGCACCGTCGTGCTCGATCCGGGCAGCGCCGAGCCCGACCATCTCGACGCGATCGAGCGCGAGGCCGGTCGCATCGGGCTGATCCTGCTCAGCCACACCCATGCCGATCACCTCACCGGCGTCGCCGAACTCGCCGCCCGCACCGGCGCGCCGACCGCCGGCTTCCACCGCCCCGCGGGCGGGGACTTCACCCCCGACCTCCCGCTCGTCGACGGGCAGACCATCGCCGGGCTGCGCGTGCTGCATACGCCCGGTCACGCGATGGACCATCTGTGCTTCGTGCGGCCCGGCGGGATCGTCTTCGTCGGCGACCACATCATGGGCTGGTCCACCTCGGTGGTGCCGCCGCCGCCGGCCGGCGATCTGGTCGCCTATCTCGAACAGCTCGCCCGCCTGCGCGACCTGCCGGCCAAGGTGTTCCTCAGCGGCCACGGCCCGGCGATCACCGAGCCGGCCCGCCTCACGCGGATCCTGATCGACCACCGGCTGGCGCGCGAATCGGCGATCGAAGCGCTGATCGACGACACCCCGCGCGATCTCGACGCCCTGTTTCCGCGTGCCTACCCGCGCATCCAGCGCGCGCTCGGCTTCGCCGCCACCGCCAACCTGCTCGGCCATCTCGACAAGCTCGAACGCGACGGCCGCATCGTGGCCGAACCCTACACGCCCCCCGTCGACCGGCCGCCACGCCGCGACACGCCCTTCGACATGAGCCGTTTCGACAACCTCGCCTGGCGCCGCCCCCGGCGATGACCAGCCTCTACACGCTGCGCACCCCGCTCGGCGCGTCTTTCGTCTGGCAGGACGGCCGCCCCGTCGAGACCGGACGGCCGGGCGCGAGCAACGCATCGGTGCTGCTGACGCCGGGTCCGATCGACACGCTGCCGATCCTCGGCGAACCGCACATGCCGCCCAGCCTCGGCCTGCTGCTCGGCGACAGCCGCCCGTTGCCAGTGCGCCTCGCGCCCACCGCGCGGCCGGACATGCTGCGCCTCAGGCTCGACGATGACGGGGTGTGGAGCGAGGCCCTCGCCATACCAAGCCACCATCTCCCCCGCGCGGCCGAGGAAGCGGTCGGCGCGATCGACATCCTGCTCGCCGCGTCCGACCGCGCCGCCGCCCTCGCCCGCCTGGCCGACGCCGCCCCCGAGACCGCCGCGGCCGCCGCCTGGCTGCTCGCCAAGCCCGACGCGCTGCGTGCCATCGCCCTGCTGCGCGACCATCCCGCCTGGCCGGTCCTGTTCGCCGGCCTGCAATCGGCGGCCAGCGGTGGCACGCGCCGTTTCGAGCATGACACCCGCCACCGCCTCGCCCCGCTGATCGCCCGCTACGGGTGGAGCATCGGCTGCAACAGCTACGGCGCGCCCGACGTGCTCGATCACGACCAGGGCGCGAGCCTGTCGATCGGCAGCTATTGCTCGATGAACAGCTTCACCGTGGTGCTCGCCAACCACACGAGCCGTACCGTCACCACCTACCCGTTCCGCACGCTGGCCAACTGGTGGCCGACGATGCGCGAGCATCCCGAGATCGAGGACCATGTCGGCGCCGACGTGGCGATCGGCAGCGATGTCTGGGTCGGGCGCGGCGTGGTCGTGTTGCCCGGCACCACAGTCGGCGACGGCGCCATCCTGGGCGCCAACACCGTCGCACGCGGCGTGATCCCGCCCTATGCGGTGGTGGTCGGCAATCCCGGCCGGGTGATCAGGCGCCGCTTCGCCGATGCCGAGATCGAGCGCCTGCTCGCCATCCGATGGTGGGACTGGCCGGACTGGCAGGTCGACCGCTTCTCGCCGCTGCTGTCACGTCCCGACCTGTCCGCGTTTTTCGAGGCGGTCGACGCTCTGTCGACGCCCTGACCTCGGGCCGGCCGAAGGCACCCCCGCCACCCGGCGCAACCCGAGCAGCGACACCCCGGCCAGCATCAGCAGCGCCACCGCGCCGATCAGTGCCTCGCGATAGCTGCCGGTGGCGTCGCGGACCCATCCCGCCAGCGGCGGCCCGAGTGCCGAGCCGAGACAAAACCCGCCAACCAGCCAGCCATGGATGCGGGCCGAATCCCGCAGCCCGAAACACCAGCCGTTGAGATAGGCGAGCAGGTCGATCTCCGCCCCGGCCGCCAGTCCGATCAGCAGCGCCGCGACCCAGCTCGCCTGTCGTCCTGCCCCGAGCAGGCAGAGTGCTGCCAGGGCGGGCAGCAACACCACGCCGGCCGCCAGTAGCGGCGGATGCCAGCGGTCGAGCAGCCAGCCGCTAGTCGCCCGGCCGACCAGTGCGGCAAGCCCGATACCGCCGGCAATCGCCGCCGCACTTCCCGGCGACAGGCCGCGGTCGACCAGCAGCGGCACCAGATGCACGATCAGCCCGGCGACACAGGCCGCGATCAGCGCGAACGCCCCCGCCAACAGCCAGAAGGCTCCGCTGCGCCGCGCCGCGCGCAGCGTCCAGCCATGCGTCACCAAACCCGGGTCGGCCCGGTCCGGCTCCGACGGCGCGCTCCCAAGTCCGATCCAGACGACCGCCGCACCCAGCACCGCCACCCCCGAGAGGAGCCATGGCCCGTCGCGCCAGTCCGCTGCCATGACCCGCGCCAGCGCCAGCGGCACCGCGATTCCCGCCAGTCCGGTGCCGCACAGGGCAAGCCCCAGACGCAGGCCCGGCCGGGCCGATCCCTGCGTCAGCACCACCCGACTCCACAGCACCGCCCCCGTCGCACCGCCGCCGAGCGCGGTCAGCAGCCAGACCGCCCCGTAAGCGAACCGGGTCGATACCAGCCCCATCGCCGCGAACCCGGCCGCCATCGCCAGGCCCGACGCCGTCGCCACGCTCCGGGCCCCGAAACGGGCCATCGCCGGCCCGACCAGGGGTGCGGCGATCATCTGACCGGCCATCAGGCAGATCGAGGCCGAACTTGCCGCGGCCCGCGACCAGCCGAACGCCGCCTGCAGCGGCCCGATCATCGCGCCGACGGCATAGAACGCCATGCCATTGATGCCCACCGCCATGCCCAGCATCGCCAGCATCACAACCCGGCCCGGATATGGCGTTATGACCGATGTCCTTCTCATCGATCCGGGAAACCCCGATGCGTCTTGCCGCACTCACCCTCGCAGCACTCGGCTGGGTCGCGCCCGCCCTCTTCCATCCGGCCTGCGCCGCCCCCGCCTGCAACAGCCACGACCTCGCCCTGCTCACCGATGCGCAGGGCGGCGATTTCAACGGCATGTCCCATGCGGGGACCATGCTGATCCTGCACAATAGCGGCAAGACCGCATGCAGCCTGCCGACCCGGCCGAAGATCGCGCTGACCGCCGCCGACGGCCGACCGGTGGAGACCCGCGCGACCCGCCCCGCCGGCGGCACCGGGCAGGCCGCCGGAGCCACGATCGCGGTGCCGCCGGGCGGCGAGGCGCAGGCCTCGCTGCGCTGGGTATCGGGCGACGTCTACGACCACGGCCATTGCGCGGATGCCGCAGCCCTGCGTCTCGCGCTGCCCGATGGCGGCCTCGACACGCCGATCGCGGCGCATCTGTGCGGCCCGTCCGGCCAGCCCGCCGGCATCGAGCAGGGCGACCTCGTGCCGCGATCGGGGCACTGACCGGCAACGAACGAAAAGGCCCGCCCCGTTGCCGGGGCGGGCCTGTCGATGATCGATCCGCGAGCGGAGATTACGACGACTTCGCCATGATCTCGTCGGCGATGTTGCGCGGCACCGGATCATAGTGATGGAACTGCATGGTGAACGACGCACGGCCCTTGGTCATCGAGCGCAGGTGCGAGATGTAGCCGAACATCTCCTTCAGCGGCACCTGGGCACGGACGGTGACGGTCGAGCCCGCACTCTCCTGGTTCTGGATCATGCCGCGGCGACGGTTGAGGTCGCCCACCACGTCGCCGACATGGTCGTTGGGCGTGGTGACCTCGACATCCATGATCGGCTCGAGGATCACCGGGCCAGCCTTCTTCATGCCCTCGCGGAAGCAGGCCTTGGCGGCGATCTCGAAGGCGAGCGCCGACGAGTCGACGTCATGGTACTTGCCGTCCGTCAGCGTGAACTTGAAGTCCACGGTCGGGAAGCCGGCGAGCACACCGGTCGAGGACTGCATCCGGATGCCCTTCTCGACGGCCGGGATGTATTCCTTCGGCACCGTGCCGCCGACGACCTTGTTCTCGAAGGCGATGCCCTCGTTGCGCTCCTGCGGCGCGAACTCGATCTTCACCTCGGCGTACTGACCCGAACCGCCCGACTGCTTCTTGTGGGTGTAGATCTCGGTGTGCGGCTTGGTGATCGTCTCGCGATAGGCCACCTGCGGCGCGCCGATATTGGCGTCCACGCCATACTCGCGGCGCAGGCGGTCGACGATGATCTCCAGATGCAGCTCGCCCATGCCCGACAGGATGGTCTGGCCGGTCTCCTGATCGGTCTTAAGGCGCAGCGAGGGGTCCTCGCCTGCGAGCTTCTGCAGCGCGAGCGTCATCTTTTCGACGCCGTCCTTGGTCTTCGGCTCGACCGAGATGTCGATCACCGGCACCGGGAAGGCCATGCGCTCCAGCACCACCGGATCGTCCTGGTCGGCGAGCGTGTCACCGGTCTGGGTGTCCTTGAGCCCCACGAACGCGGCGATATCGCCGGCATGGACCTCCTTGAGCTCCTGACGCTTGTCGGCGTGCATCTGGAACATGCGCCCGATGCGCTCCTTGTGGCCCTTGGTGGTGTTGAGCACCATGTCGCCCGAGCGCAGCACGCCGCGATAGACGCGCACGAACGTCAGCGTGCCGTACTTGTCGTTGATGATCTTGAAGGCGAGGCCCGCGAACTTGCCGTCCGGGTCGACCGGGATGATCGGCAGCTTGTTCTCGTCGACTTCCTCGTCCTCGGGGGGCGCAATGCGGATACCCTCGACGTCGTTCGGCGCTGGCAGGTAGTCGATCACCGCATCGAGCAGCGGCTGCACGCCCTTGTTCTTGAAGGCGGTGCCGCACAGGGTCGGGCGGAAGGTGCCGTCGATAGTGCCGCGCTTGAGCGCGCGCTTGAGCGTCGCGACCGAGACGTCACCGTTCTCGAAATACTCTTCCATGCCGGCATCATCGACGGCCAGCGCGGTGTCGAGCAGGTTCTGGCGATACTCGGCCGCCTTCTCCTTGAGATCGTCGGGGATCTCCTCGTAGTGGAACTTCGCGCCCAGCTCGCCGCCTTCCCAGATGATGGCGCGCATCTCGACCAGGTCGACCACGCCGAGGAAGTTCTCCTCCGCGCCGATCGGCAGCTGCAGGGGGAGCGCGACGATGTCGAGCTTCTCCTTGAGCGTGTCGAAGGCGCGGTAGAAATCCGCACCCGTGCGGTCGAGCTTGTTGATGAAGATGATGCGCGGCACATTGTAGCGGTCGGCCAGGCGCCAGTTGGTCTCGGACTGCGGCTGCACGCCGGCGACGCCCTCGATGATGAACACCGCGCCGTCGAGCACGCGCAGCGAGCGGTTCACCTCGATGTTGAAGTCGATATGGCCGGGGGTGTCGATGATGTTGATGCGGTGGTCGTTCCACTCGCAGGTCACGGCGGCGGAGGTGATGGTGATGCCGCGCTCACGCTCCTGTTCCATGTAGTCGGTGGTCGTGTTGCCGTCATGGACCTCGCCGATCTTATGCGACACGCCCGTGTAGTACAGGATGCGCTCGGTCGTGGTGGTCTTGCCCGCGTCGATATGGGCGGTGATGCCGATATTGCGGATCTTCGAGAGCTCGTTGCCGGACACGATGAAACCTCCGTGACGCGGCCCCTGCCCTCGTGCGGGCGCGGATGGTGCCGCCGATCGTCGATATGGACCAATGTGGCAACGCCGCCTCCCGCATGGCCCCCTCTGGCTCGCAAGCCGGGGTCACGATGGATGCGGCGCTGGCCGGGCCGTCCGGTCACGGACGGCCGATATGCGCGATGGCGCCTGACATGCGTCAGGGCCGCCCGATTTGCAACCCCAAACCGCGCGAACCGCGCGGCTGGCGGCCTCAGGCGGTCGCGGTCGCCTTCTTCGCCTGGGCGCGGCGGATGCGGCGCTTGAGCACCTGGGCCGCCTCGGGCAGCTTGCGGTTGGGGGTCGACAGCAGGAACGCGTCCAGCCCGCCATTGTGCTCCACGGTGCGCAGCGCGCGGGTGGTGACACGCACCTTCACCGCGCTGCCGAGCACGTCGGAGAGCAGAGCCGTCTCCTGCAGGTTGGGCAGGTAACGACGGCGGGACTTGTTGTTGGCGTGGCTGACGTTGTTGCCCGTCAGCACGCCCGTCCCCGTCAACTGGCAGCGGCGCGACATGGTGAAACCCTCGATCTCAGACACCGGGGCGCATGCGGCCCGCGATACACATAACAAAAGGCCGCACATCACCTCCGAACGGAAGCACGTGCGACGACAAGGCGGCGCTTATCTCCAAACAACCGCGCTTCGTCAAGGATTAACCGCCCGCCATACCCCGATTCGGTGCCGTTCAGGCCTGTCCCACCGGCCGGTCGGCGCTCGGATCGAGTTCGCCGGCCTGCACCGCCGCACGCGCGTTATCCAGCACGCCGAGCATCGCCTCGCGGTCCATCTGCCGCGCCAGCAACCCCAGCGAACCGCCCAGCAGCGCGGAGGCGATGGCCATCGGCGGCAGCTTCTCGCCCAGCATGTAGGTGATGGCCTGGTCGACCACCGCACCGGCATGGCTGAGCTCGGACGGGATCTCGGGGATGTCGTGTGGCATGGGCGCGTCTCCGTTCATCTGCGCGGGGTCGGGGCCTGATGGCTGATTCGGTCAGCCCCGCGCAACCCCCGCGTCATTGCGGCGGTCGATGAAGAACAACTCATCGACGCTGGCGCGCAGCGTCTCGGCCAGACCGAGAGCAAGCAGAACGGACGGGACGAACACACCGTTCTCGACGGTATTGATGGTCTTGCGCGACACCCCGAGTTCCATCGCCAGCGCCGCCTGGGTGAGGCCGGCATCCATGCGTGCCTCGCGCAGACGGTTTCCAAGCCGCCGTTCGAGGATCGGCAGTTCACTCATCGACGGGCATGGCGGCACGGGCGGATCGGGCGAGGCTGTATTGCTGTGTCGGCATCGCGCACAGCAGCGCGATCGCGACCAGTACCGGCAGATGGCCGCCCCACCGGCTGTCGATCACCAGCGCGGTCAGCAGCATCAGCACGCAGGTGGTCCAGGCGCGTTGCGTGGCCAGCAGGCGATGGGCATGGTCGAGTTCGTCGAGACCCCGCGCCTGCCGCCAGGTCAGTCCGGCGACGCTCAGCCCGGACACGCCGACGAGAAGAGCCAATTTGTCGTCCGTGCCGCCGTGATCGCGGAACCCGTGCCACAGTTCCGTGAGCAGACAGACCAGCATGAGGGCCATCAGGCCGATACGAAGTCGCCGCCGGCTGGTCTCCTTCCGCTCGGAAGCGTCCCTGTGCAACCATCTGCTCCGGGGATCTTCGCGCCGCGTCAATCGCCTCAACCAGGAAGGTCCATCGCCCACGAGTTCGCCGGCCACCACGAGAGCAACCAGCAAGGCCGCGTTCACGGCGTAGAGCGGCAGAGCCGTGACCCGTGTCAGCCATGTCGAGCTCAACCAGACCGTCCCGACGGTTGCCAGCATCACCGGCAATGTCCGCATCAGGTTGCGCCGACGGCTCGATTGCAGCAGGGCGCGGTCATCGTCGGAACGGATCATCGATGACCTCCATGTCGGAACAACCCGAGCGTAGTAACCTCAGGGTGACACGGTCAACAGAATTCACGCCGTCGGAGAACGTGCGCAGTGCTGCGCCGATCTCCTACCCGGTCAAGGCGGAAGTCGAATTGCGGCGCATGGGCCGGTCTCCGTGCCGCCCGGCATCATGCCGATGGTCGAGAACGGACACGCCGCGCGGAGACTGCGGTCGTCACAGGCCGATGATCGACACGACGGATGATGCCCGCCAGCACACAGGCCGTGCGGTGCGGCAGAAGTCAGGGCCCGACCCAGCGAGCCGCCTGCGACGACCATTCGTCCGCCAGCAGCCCGTATATCAGCGAATCCCGCACGCCGATATGTGTCTGCCATTCGGCTCGCAGCCGTCCCTCCAGGGTGAAGCCGAGCGCCGTCAGCAGCGAGATCGACGGCTGATTGTCGGGGTCGGTATCGGCGAAGACGCGCCGTTGTCCTTCGGCGAACAACCGCTCGATCAGCATGGCGACGGCTTCGCGCGCATAACCATGCCCCTGTGCTCGCCGCGCAAGCAGATAGCCGATCTCGGACACGCCGTCGCGCCTGCGACCTGCCGCCACGAAGCCGATCGCGACCTCTTCATCGGCCCGCAAGATCGCCCACGAGCGCCAGTCCGACGGATCGTCATCGGTGAAATACGCGCGCAGATCCTCGATGTGTTCAAAGGGCGCGCGGGACCACCACCGCATCGCGTCTGGATCGGCCATCGTCGAAAACAAGGCATCCGCGTCGGAGGGAACGCGTGGACGCAGTGCCAGGCGGTGCCTTACGGCCTGCGGGACTGTCATTGTTGCTGTCCATGCCGGAGATGCCTGCCATGCGAAACAGCCGGGACGAGGCGTGCGACCTCGGTCAAAATGGCCTCCTGAACGGCCGCGTCCGCAACATATTGAAATTCCGCAGCTTGTCTCTCAAAACAGAAGATCTTCCCGATGCGCCCGTTCGTCCGCCTGTGCGGCCCACATGGCCGCATAGACACCGCCCGCCTCCAGCAGTGCGCGATGGTTGCCGCGCTCGACGATGCGGCCGTCCTGCATGACGATGATCTCGTCGGCGTCCACCACGGTGGCGAGGCGATGTGCGATCACCAGGGTGGTGCGGCCGGCCGAGACCGTGCGCAGGGCGGTGCTGATTTCCTGTTCGGTGTGGATGTCGAGCGCGCTGGTGGCCTCGTCGAGGATCAGCACGCGGGGGTTCTTCAGGATCGTGCGGGCGATCGCCACCCGCTGCTTCTCGCCACCCGACAGCTTGAGCCCGCGCTCGCCGACCATGGTGTCATAGCCATCCGGCAGGGCGGTGATGAAGTCGTGGATCTGCGCCAGCCGGGCGGCGCGCTCGACCTCCTCGGCACTGGCCCCGATGCGGCCGTAGGCGATGTTGTAGCGGATGGTGTCGTTGAACAGCACCGTGTCCTGCGGCACCACGCCGATCGCGGCGCGCAGGCTGGCCTGGGTCACGCAACGGACGTCTAGCCCGTCGATCGACACCGAGCCGGATTCGACGTCGTAGAAGCGGAACAGCAGGCGTGAGAGGGTGGACTTGCCCGCACCGGTCGGTCCCACCACGGCCGTGCGATGGCCGGGGGCGACCGAGAAGCTGATGCCCTTCAGGATGGTCCGTTCCGGCTGGTAGCCGAACACCACGTCGTCGAAGCGCAGTTCGGGCGCGTCCACCCCGGCGGCGAGATGCGCCGGCAGCACGGCGGCATCGGGACGGTCGGTCACCTCCTGGCTCTCGTCGAGCAGCTCGAACATCCCCTCCAGATCGACCACGCTCTGCCGCAGCGTGGCATAAATGAAGCCGAGGAAGTTCAGCGGTACGTAGAGCTGCATCAGATAGGTGTTGACCAGCACGAACTTTCCCACCGTCAGATGCCCGGCCGCGACGTCGCGGGCGGCGAGCAGCATGATCAGCGCCAGTGCGATGGCGATGATCGTCACCTGGCCGAGGTTGAGAAGGTTGAGCGTCACCTGGGTCTTGACCGCCGCCGCCTCGTAGCGCGCCTGGGCGGCGTCGTAGCGGCGCATCTCGTGCGCCTCGTTGGAGAAGTATTTCACCGTCTCGTAGTTGAGCAGGCTGTCGATCGCCTTGGTCGAGGCCTCGGAATCGCTGTCGTTCATCGCCCGGCGGATGCGCGAGCGCCACGACGCGAAGGCAATGGTGAAGGTCGCATAGAGCGTGACCGCCACCAGGGTGATCGCGGCATAGCGCCAGTCGAACACATGCCAGATCACCGCCGTGACCATCACCGTCTGCAACAGGGTAGGGATGATGTTGAAGATGCCGAGCCGCAGGATCGCCTCGATCGCCACCGCGCCGCGATTGATCGCGCGCTGCAGGCCGCCGGTCTGGCGGTCGAGATGGAAGCGCAGCGACAGCGCATGCATGTGTGCGAAGGTCTGCATCGAGACGACGCGCACCACGCGCTGCTTCACACGGGCGAACACCGCGTCACGCAGCTCGCCCGCACCGCCCGAGACGATGCGCAAAACGCCGTAACCAAGGATCAGCCCGGTCGGCACGGTGAGCACCTTCAACGGGTCGCCATGCCGGGTCAGCGCATCCACGGCCTCGGCGAACACCAGCGGCACCCAGATCGTCGCCACCTTGTCGACCAGCAGCAGCACGATCGCGGCGACCACGCGGAGGCGGGTGCCGACATCGTCGCGCGGCCACAGATAGCCCAGCAGGCTAAGCAGCGCGCGCCGCGCCTCCCGCCGGGCGCGGGCGGGATCGCCCGGGTTGCGGGGCGTGTAGGCGGTGTCTCGTCGGGGGCTGCTCATCGCGCCTCAATGTGGCCCACGGACGGGGATACGCAAGGGCGTGCCCTGTTTACGCCGTCGCCCGCCCCCGGCAGATTGCCACGATGGACATGCCGATAACCGACAGGCTGCTGCGCCACATCGCGGACTGCAACAACACCACCCTCCCCGGCGGCCGGCTGCGGCTCGGCGGTGCGGGGGTCGGCTGGATCGACGCCGCGACACTGAGCCTTCTGGACCCTGCCCTGTCGGCCGCGAGGGCCGTCGCCACGGCCGACGGGCTGGACATTCCCGACCAGGACGGCCTCGACCTTCTCGCCCGTCACCTCGCCGCGACGGGCGCGATCCGCTGGCGCGACGAGCCGTTCGACGTGCGCGAGACGCCCGACGGGCCGGTGCTGGGCACGCTCGACCGCGGCGCGCTGCCGATCTTCGGCGTGCGCGGCATCGGCGTGCATCTCAACGGGCTGGTGCGGCGTGCGGACGGGCTGCATCTGTGGGTCGGGCGCCGGGCCGCCGACAAGCTGCTTGATCCGGGCAAGCTCGACCATCTCGCCGCCGGCGGCATCCCGGCCGGCTACGACGCCCATGCCGCGCTGCTCAAGGAGGCGGAGGAGGAGTGCGGCCTGCCGCCCGCGATCACCGCGCAGGCGGAGAAGGTCGCCGACCTGCATTACGTCATGCAACGCCCCGAGGGGCTGAGGCGCGACACGCTGCGCTGTTACGACCTGGTTCTCGACGAGGATTTCCGGCCCGAGCCCGTCGATGGCGAGGTGGAGGGCTTCATGCTGTGGCCGCTCGCCCAGGCGATCGCGGTGATGCGCGAGACCGACGACTTCAAGTTCAACGTCAACCTGGTGCTGATCGATCTCGGCCTGCGCCACGGCCTGTTCGACGCCGAGGAGGCCGCCAGCCTCGGTGCCGCCCTGTATGGAGCCCCGCAATGAAGCCCCTCGCCCCCCTGGCGGTCGCCCTGCTGCTCGGTGCCTGTAGCGCAGCACCGCCCGTCGGGACCTGTCCGGCCGGGCTCGCGCCACAGATCGAGGCGCATCTGTATTTCGGCCTCACCTCGGTCGGCGGCGTGCCGATCCCCGAGGCCGACTGGACCGATTTCGTCGCCCGCGAGGTGACGCCGCGGTTCCCGGACGGGCTGACGGTCATCGACACCACCGGCCAGTGGCGGGATCGCACCGGCAGCCATGTGGTGCGCCAACCCTCGCGGGTGATCGTCATCGACACCGATCCAGGCCCGGCCACCCTGGCGAAGCTCCAGGCGATCCGCGACGCCTACCGCGCGCGTTTCCACCAGCAATCGGTCGGCCTGACCACCACCGAGCTGTGCGCGGGCTTCTGAGCCGGTCGCCATGCACCCGCTGAAACTCGCCCAGCTGCGCTTCTTCTGCGCCGTGGTCGAGGAGGGCTCGGTCGCGGCGGCGGCGCGGCGGCTGAACTGCGTCGCCTCCAATGTCACCACCCGCCTGCGCGAGCTCGAGCAGTCTCTCGGCGAGGAGCTGTTCCAGCGCGAGCGCGGGCGGCTGCTGCTGTCGCCCACCGGGCGCATCTTCTATCGCGAGGCGCTGCCGGTGGTGGCCTCCGCCGCGCGGCTGGCGCGGCTGTTCGACGATGCCGGCCAGCCGCGCGGGCTGCTGCGCATCGGGGCGCTCGACGTCGCCCTCGACGGGTTTCTCACCCGCCACCTGCCGGGCTTCATCGCGGCCCATCCCGGCATCGAATTCAGCCTGCTGCGGCGGCCGTCCTATGTGCTCGAACGCATGCTCGCCGATGGCGAGATCGACCTCGCCCTCACCGACGGACCGATCGCCCACCCGCTGCTCGACGGCCGCGCGGCGTTCGCCGAGGATCTGTGCATCGTCACCGCGGCCGCCATCGGCGATCTCTCGGCGGTCGACTGGTCGTCGGCGCAGGTCTTCCTGTTCGACACCGACTGCTTCTATCGCGACCTGTTCACACGCTGGCTGAATACGCACGAGCTGCGGCCGGCCGGCATCCAGACCATCGAATCCTACGATCTGATCGCCGCCTGCGTGCGGGCGGGCCTCGGCGTGTCGTGCGTGCCTGCAACCATGATCCCGGCCCGGAATGCCCGCGAAGGTCTTGCCATCCACCGCCCCGACGATCTCGGCCCGAGCGAGGTGCATTTCGTCTGGCGCAGCGAGGCGCCCGAACGCAGCCTGCTGCTGCTGGTCGACTGGCTCACCAGCCGGCCGGACTGACGGCCCGTCTCGTTTCGTCAGCACTCCCCTCAGAACAGATCAGGCGCGCTCGCGCCAACCCGTCCCTATCTCAGCCGCTGATCACGCACACGGCAGGACGAGGTTACGAGCCCCATGCAGATCCATCAGCTCTTCATCGACGGCGCCTGGACGCCGGCCGAGACAGGCGCCACCATCGAGATCACCAATCCGGCCAATGCGCAGACCATCGGGCGCGTCGCACGCGGCAGCGCTGCCGATGTCGACCGTGCGGTCGCCGCTGCCGCCGCTGCGTTTCCGGCCTGGAGCCGGCTGACCGCGACCCGGCGCGCCGATCATCTCTATGCGCTGAACCGACTGATCGAGCGCGACCATGAGCGTCTCGCCGGCCTCATCACCGCCGAGATGGGCAAGCCGCTGCGGGAGGCCCGCGCCGAGGTCGATTTCGCCATCGGCCTGATCCGCTTCGCCGCCGAGAACACCCGCCGGCTGCAGGGCGAGATCATCCCCGGTGCGCGCGACGACGAGAAGATCCTCATCGACCGGGTGCCGCACGGCGTCGTTGGTGGCATCGCCGCGTGGAATTTTCCTTTCGCGCTCTGCGCACGCAAGATCGCGCCTGCCATCGCCGCCGGCAACACCATTGTCGTCAAGCCGCATGAGCTGACGCCGCTGTCGGGCCTGGCACTCGCCGGGCTGATCGCGGAAGCCGGGCTGCCGCGCGGCGTGGTCAACATCGTCACCGGCGACGGGCCGGAGGTCGGCGTGCCGCTGGTCGCGCACCCGGACGTGCGGCTGATCACCATGACCGGTTCCACCCCGGCCGGGAAGAAGATCATGGAGGCGGCGGCGAAGCACCTCAAGGAGGTGCGCCTCGAACTCGGCGGCAAGGCGCCGTTCCTGGTGATGGAAGATGCCGACCTCGACGCGGCGGTCGAGGCGGCGGTCACGGCGCGCTTTGCCAATGCCGGGCAGGTCTGCACCTGCAACGAGCGCACCTACGTACATGAAGCGGTGTATGACCGCTTCGCGGAAGCCCTGCGCGAGCGCATTGCCGCCCTGCGCGTGGGCGACCCGACCGACCCGAACACCGATATCGGCCCCAAGGTCAGCGCGGCCGAACTCGACAAGGTGCACGCGATGGTCGAGCGCGCCGCCGCCCAGGGCGCGCGGGTCGAACTCGGCGGCCATCGGCTCACCGGCGGCGATTTCGACCGCGGCCAGTACTACGCCCCTACCCTGCTTACCGGTGTGACGCAGGAGATGGACGTGGTGCATGACGAGATCTTCGGACCCGTGCTGCCGCTGCTCAAGGTGCGGGACTTCGACGAGGCGCTCGAGCGGGCCAATGACTGCCGCTACGGCCTGTCGGCCTATCTGTTCACCCGCGACATCGCCCGCATCATGCGCGTCGGGCGCGAGCTGAATTTCGGCGAGATCTACATCAACCGCGGCGCCGGCGAGGAGCCGCAGGGCTTCCATCACGGCTACGGCGAGAGCGGCCTCGGCGGTGAGGACGGCCAGCACGGGCTGGAGGCCTACGTGCAGCCGAAGACCATCTATCTCAACGCCTGAACAACAAGGAGCAACCCCAATGACGACACGCATCATCCTGCCTCTCACCGCCGCCGCCGCGCTGGCGGCCCTGCCGGCGACTGCGGCCGATCTGCAGACCGCGTCGGGACAGGCGCAGATCCTGGTCCGGAGCAGCGCCTCGTGGAACGGCAAGCCCTATGCGCATTATCCAACCACGGCGCCGCAGCTCACCGTGCTGCGCCTGACCATCCCGCCACATTCGGCGCTGCCGTGGCATACGCATCCGGTGCCGAATGCCGGCTATGTGCTGGAAGGCCAGCTCACCATCCATGACAAGGCCTCCGGCGCGACGAAGACCTTCCATCAGGGCGAGGCCTTCACCGAGAGCGTCGACGACCCGCATCGCGGCGAGAGCGGCGACAGCCAGACCGTGCTGATCCTGGTCTATTCCGGCACCGAGGGCGAAAAGACCACCGTGCCGCTGCCTGGACAGAAGGCCGAATACTGAAAACTGACCCACGGGAGCGTTCCAGATGAGCACCATTCTGATTACCGGAGCGGCCACCGGCTTCGGCGCCGAGACGGCGCTGCGGCTGGCGGCCGCCGGCCATCACGTCATCGCCGGCGTCGAGGTGCCGGCCCAGGTCTTCGCCCTGCAGCACCAGGCGAAGGCGCGCGGGGTCACGTTGCAGGTCGAGACGCTCGACGTCACCGACCCCGCCACCCCTGCGCGGGCCGCCGGCTGGGAGGTTGACGTGCTGCTCAACAACGCCGGCATCTCCGAGGGCGGCTCGATCGCCGACATCCCCGGCGCCAACCTGCGCCGGCAGTACGAGGTCAACATCATCGGTCCGGTGCTGCTGACCCAGGCGGTGCTGCGTGGCATGATCCGCCGCGGGTCGGGGCGCATCGTGTTCATGTCGTCTGTCGCCGGGCTGACCACCGACCCGTTCGCGGGTGCATATTCCTCGTCGAAGCACGCATTGGAGGCGATCGCCGAAGCCCTGCGTCAGGAAATGCAGGAATTCGGCATCGAGGTCGCCACCATCAATCCGGGACCGTTCCTGACCGGGTTCAACGATCGGATGTTCGAGACCTGGAAGGACTGGCAGGACGACCCCGCCGCGCGGCTGTTCGACTACGCCAAGCTCGCCTTCCCGCACGAGCAGTACGACATCGAGCCGGTGATCGAAACCACGATCGGTGTGCTGACCGGGAAGATCGAGCTCTATCGCAATGTCGAGCCGAAGCAGATCATCGCGCAGCAGAAGCAGATGCTCGACGCGGTCTGGACGCGCAAGACCAAGACGGGCCTGGGCCAGCGCGCCGAACTGGTGCAGAAGGCCTATGACATCGCTCCCGGCACGCCCGTCGCCGACCAGCGCGACTGAGTGAGGGCCCCGAGACCGTGCTGCAGATCCTTGACGTGCTGGCGCCGATCTTCGCGCTGATCGGGCTCGGGGCCGTAACGGAACAGCGCGCCTGGCTCGGGCCGGGCGCGCTGGATGCGCTCAATCGCTTCGTGCTGCGCATTGCCCTGCCGGCGGAGCTGTTTCATCTGACGATCGGCCTGTCGCTGCCGGATCTCGATCATCCGGGCTTCGCCCTGGCCTATGGCGCGGCGATGCTGGCGACCTCGGCCATTGCCTTCGCGCTCGACTGGCGCCGGCCGGTGGACCGCACGCACAGGCTGTCGGGTGCCACGATCGAGGCGCTCGCCGCCGGCTATGCCAACACCGCCTTCATCGGCATTCCGATCTGTCTCGGGGTGTTCGGCGCACAGGCCTCGGCGGCGATCACGCTGTCGACCCTGCTGGTGGTGTGCGTGCTGTTCGCGCTCGGCATCTTCCTCGTCGAGCTCGAAGGCCAGGACGGCGGTGGCCGGACGGCGATGGTGCTGCGTGTCGGCGGGACGCTGCTGCGCAATCCGATCATCTTCGCGCCACTGACCGGCCTCGCACTGAACGCCGCGAGCACCCTGCTGGCGCTGCCACGCACCGGATCCTCGCCGCTGCTGGCGTCGGGGTCGACCTTCATCGACCTTCTCGCCGCCTCGGCGACGCCCTGCGCGCTGCTGACCATCGGCATGTTCCTCGCCGCAACTCGCCAGCAGAGCGCGTCGCGCGTCGCGGTCTGGCGTGTCACCGCGCTCAAGCTGGTGGTGCAGCCGGGCCTGACCGTGGCGGCCGCATGGCTTTGCGCCCTGCCGGCCGTCTGGACACACGAGGCTGTGGTGCTGGCGGCATTGCCGACCGGAACCGGGCCCTTCATGCTGGCGCGGCTCTACCGCCGCGAGGCGGCGGTGGCGAGCCGTGTGACGCTGTATTCGACGGTGTTGTCGGCGTTCACGCTGGGCGCGCTGCTCTATGCCATCGAGCGCACCCGTTCGTAAACATCGCCAACCGGACTGGAAGGTTCGGCGGAACCGATCACAGTGATCGATACCATAAGCTGGCCTTGCGCGGTGCCGCATGCGACTGATTCGGGCATCCGAAGATGTCGTGCGAGGAAGCCATGTCCACTCAACGCCCGCTGCTGACCACCACCGCCGGCGCGCCGGTCGGCGACAACCAGAACAGCCTCACCGCGGGCCCGCGCGGCCCGTTGCTGCTGCAGGACTACCAGCTCATCGAGAAGCTGAGCCATCAGAACCGCGAGCGCATTCCCGAGCGGGTGGTGCACGCCAAGGGCTGGGGGGCGTACGGCACGCTCACGGTCACCTCCACCGAGGTGACGAAATACACCAATGCGAAGCTGTTTTCGGAAATCGGCAAGACCACCGACCTGCTGATCCGCTTCTCGACGGTGGCCGGCGAACAGGGTGCGGCCGATGCCGAGCGCGACGTGCGCGGCTTCTCGATCAAGTTCTATACCGAGGAGGGCAACTGGGACCTGGTCGGCAACAACACCCCAGTATTCTTCGTGCGTGACCCGTATAAATTCCCCGACTTCATCCGCACCCAGAAGCGCCACCCGAAGACCAACCTGCGCTCGCCGACGGCGATGTGGGATTTCTGGTCGCTCTCGCCCGAGAGCCTGCATCAGGTGACGATCCTGTTCTCCGATCGCGGCCTGCCGGTCTCGCCGATGCACATGAACGGCTACGGATCGCACACCTTCTCGTTCTGGAACGATGCCGGCGAGCGCGTGTGGACCAAGTTCCACTTCAAGACGAAGCAGGGCCACAAGCACTACACCAATGACGAGGCGGCGGACGTGATCGCCAAGTCGCGCGAGAGCTATCAGGAAGAGCTCTACGGCGCGATCGACCGCGGCGAGTTCCCGAAATGGACGATGTATGTCCAGATCATGACCCAAGCGCAGGCTGACGCCCTTGCCTTCAACCCGTTCGACCTCACCAAGGTGTGGCCGCATGCCGATTTCCCGCTGATCGAGGTCGGCGAGATGGAGCTCAACCGCAACCCCGACAACTATTTCGCCGAGATCGAGCAGGCGGCGTTCTCGCCCTCGAACGTGGTGCGCGGCATCAGCTTCTCGCCCGACAAGATGCTGCAGGCGCGGGTGTTCTCCTATGCCGACGCACATCGCCACCGGCTGGGCGCGCATTACGAGGCGCTGCCGGTCAACCAGCCGAAATGCCCGGTCAACCACTACCATAAGGACGGGCTGTTGCGGTTCTTCGCCTCCAACAAGAACATCGAGGCTTATTACGAGCCCAACAGCTTCGATGGCCCTGTCGAGGACCCGCGCTTCCTCGAGCCGCCGATGGAGGTGCACGGCCTCGCCAAGCGCTGGAACCACCGCGAGGACCATGAGGACTACAAGCAGCCGGCCGCCTTGTTCAATCTGTTCACCGCAGAACAGAAGCAACGGCTGTTCAACAACATCGCCGGCGCGATGTATGGCATCCCGTCCTTCATCATCGACCGGCAGCTCGGCCATTTCGAGAAGGTCGATCCGGCCTATGCGGCCGGCATCCGCGCTGCGCTGGCCGCGATGGACCCGCAGCACGAAGCCAACAAGACCGAAAAGGATGTTGACGCCATGGCCCTGCATCCGGTCGGCTGAGCGCTCTCATCCCCGGTGCGAGGAACGGAGGCGGCCCCTGTGGGCCGCCTCTTTTTTTGACCTCCGCGTGACGAGCGGGCATGGTCTTCATACGCACTCAGGCCGGGCCGCCGACGTCTTGCGATGACAGACGTCACGATAACGTCATGACCGAGCGGGGATTGAAACTGTCGATTGTAAGTTTTTTCTATCATTGCGCGGTAGAACTCTGCCAAAACATGTCTCATTACGTTTTTTTGAGACTGATATGCGCTTAATGAGACGGTTTATTCGGAAGTGTCAGGGCCCGGCCGCTGGGTCTCGATGCCTGATCGTCGGGTCCTGGCGAGGCGAAGCGAGCATTACGGAATATGGCCAGGGCCATCGCCAACGCTCCGAGGTGAGAGTTGATGTCACGCCGATCAAGGACCATGCCGGTTCGGTCTCGGGCCCGTCGCGTTGATGCGCCCCGGCCATGCGCACGGCTTCCCTCCGCAGTCCGAGATTTCCTCCCCGCGCGTTCGCTGGAACGGTGCCGGGGAGGTCGTCAACCTGATGGTACCCTTTGCGCCTGACCCCCGCGATCGCCCGCGCATCGATGCCGCTGCGACGAACCCGTCCACAGGGCAGCTTGCCATTGGCCGACCGGTGACCGGTCGGCTGCCGATCGGGCGCGACGCGCTCGCACAGGTGCGCAGTATCATCGCGGCCCTGCCGGCTGCGGTTTTCATCACCGACCGCAGTCTGATCTGCCTGGCAGCCAACGAGCGCTTCGTACGGCTCAGCGGTGCCGCCTCCGCCACCCTGCTGACCGCGCGACCGCTCGACGGCATGGTGCCGGCCGCGCTGGTCACCGCCGTCGACGATGCGTTCGCGGCCATCCGCCGCGGCCAGGCGGCGGACCCCGCCGAGGTCGAGCTGAGCGGCACCATCTGGCAGGTCAGTTTCGGCCGTATCGACCCCAGTGCGCCGGAAGAGCTGCTCTTCGTGATGCTGTCCGACGTGACCCGCTTCGCCCACGCCACGCGCGAGGCGATCCAGAGCAATGACGACCTGCGCGAATCGCTGCGTCGCGTCACCGTTGCGGCCGAGACCGACAGCCTCACCGGGCTGCCGAACCGCCTGTCCTTCGAGGCGACCCTGACCCGCGAGATCCGCCGGAGCCGACAGCTCGGCACCGGGCTGACGGTCGCGCTCATCGACATCGACTTCTTCAAGAGCTTCAACGACACCTACGGCCATGTGCGCGGCGACGAGTGCCTCGCCCGCGTCGCCCGCGCACTCGCCGAAGCACTCACCGAGCCAGGCGATTTCATTGCACGGTTCGGCGGTGAGGAATTCGTCTGCATCCTGCCCGACGCCAGGCAGCGACCCGGCGGGACGCTGCTCGCACGCCTCGGCGCCGCGGTGGCCGACCTGCAACTGGAGCATGCCGCAAGCCCGCACCGCGTGGTGACCGTCAGCATCGGCGCCTACAGCCTCGACAGCATCGATGACGTCGATACCGAGGACCAGACCCGCCATGCCCTGCTGCAGAAGGCCGACGACGTGCTGTATGCCGCCAAGGAATCCGGCCGCAACACCTCCCTCATCGCCGACAGCAGCGGCTTCGTCGCTGTCTGCCGCCCGCAGGCCGATGAACAGCCCGCCGCGCCGGACGATGCCACGGAGGCCGCCCCCTCGCCCGACCCCGCCGCGAACCCCCAGCGCCGACGCTTCACGGTGGAGGAAAAGCTGCACGTGGTCATGGTCGGCCTGCGCGATGAGAAAGCCGGCACCGCCCTGTGCATCCAGCAGGGCATCCCGACCGCGCTTTACGCGGCCTGGATCCTCAACTTCATCGATGCGGGCCGCGCGCGCCTCTCCGACGAGACCGTCCAGCCAGAGGCCTCCGCCCCTCTCGCCTCGCCTCCGGACGCCGCCGCGACGCCGCCCGACCACGTCGTGCTGCGCGACATCATCATCGACCTGCTGATCGAGCAGCGCCGTCTCCGGCAGGGCCGGCCGGACTGATCCCGGTCCGCAACCTGCTCAGACGGATTGCGGCAGCCCGGTACGGGCGGCTTCGGTGGCCGCATCGGCCAGGATCTGCGCGCGCAGCCCATCGCGTCCGTCGGGATGCGGTGCGGCACCCGACACCACGCAGTCGATGAAGGCATCGAGTTCGCGCCGATACGCCGGGGTATAGCGCTCGAGGAAGAAATTCATCACCGGCGCGGCCCTGAAGCCGTCTGCGGTCGCGAGTTCGACCGTGCTCTCATGCAGGTTGTGTGCACGCAGCATGCCGCGCGCGCCATGCACCTCGATGCGCTGGTCGTAGCCGTAGCTCGCGCGACGGGAGTTCGAGATCTGGCAGATCCTGCCGGACGCCGTGCGCAGCATGACCGCCGCCGTATCGACATCGCCCGCAATTCCGATGGCGGGATCGACCAGGGCCGAGCCCATCGCCATCACCACCACCGGTTCCTCGCCGAGCAGGAAACGCGCCATGTCGAAATCATGGATCATCATGTCGCGGAACAGCCCGCCGGAGCGGCCGATATAGGCGAGCGGCGGTGGCGACGGATCGCGTGACAGGATGGTGACCAGCTCCACGTCGCCGATCTCGCCGGCCCGCAGCCGCGTCTGCAGTTCGGCGAAGTGCGGATCGAACCGGCGATTGAAGCCGATCATCAGCTTCGCCCCTGTCTCGGCGACGATGTCGAGGCAGGCACGGATGCGCTCCGAACCGAGATCGACCGGTTTCTCGCAGAACACCGCCTTGCCTGCGCGTGCGGCCGCCTCGATCAGTTCGGCATGGGTGTCGGTGGACGAACAGATCATCACCGCATCGACCGAACGATCGGCGAGGATGTCATCGACGCTGCGCACCGGCACGCCCAGTTCCGCGCCGAGCGACCCAGCTGCGGCCGGGAGCGCGTCAGCGACGGCGGCGAGCCGGGCCTTGCTGCTGGCGGCGATGTTGCGGGCGTGCAGGGCGCCGATACGCCCCGCGCCGAGCAATCCGATCGAGATCACGTCAGATATCCTTTACAAGAAACACAGATGGCTCAGGCCGCGGCACAGGCGGCGGCCACACTGCCTGGCACGGTGAAACTGTCGCGGAACCGCGCCAGCGCGAGCTCGTCCTCGGTGGAGGCGAAGGCTTCCAGCCCGATCGGGCCGCAATAGCCCAGGCGCAGCAACTCCGCCGCGATCGCCGGGTAGTTGATCTCGCCGGTGCCGGGCTCGCAGCGGCCGGGAACGTCGGCGACCTGGATCTCGCCGATCCACGGCAATGCGGCGCGGATCAGCGCGATCAGGTTCCCCTCCCCGATCTGGGCATGGTACAGATCGAGCATCAGCCGCAGCTCCGGGCGATCGACCGCCCGCACCAGAGCGAGACAGTCCTCGGCGCGGCCGAACGGCACGCCGGGGTGATCGACGGGGGCGTTGAGGTTCTCCAGCACGAACATCACCCCGTGCCGCCGCCCGAGTTCGGCGATGCGCTCCAGCGTGTGCTGCGCCTTGAGCCACATCGCGCCGCTGACATGGCTCGCGGGACGCACCGGCCGGCCATCGCGATCGAGGCCGGTGCCGTGCAGGTTGAGGCGCGGGATGCCGAGACGCTGTGCAACCGGAATCGACAGCGTCGCGGTTCGCAGCAACTCGTCGGCCCCGTCATCGTCGGCGAGGCGGCCGGAGACGTAGCCGGTCATCGACGAGAAGGTCGCACCGCTGGCGGCCAGCGCGTCGATGTCGTGGCGTGTCCAGTCCCAGATCTCAACCGCGAAGCCGAGTTCGGTGATGCGTTGCACGCGCTCGACGAGAGGGAGATGGCGAAACACCATCTCCGCGCAGACGGCAAGCGGAAACGAGGAGGGTCCGGGCATCGCGCGCCGCCCTCACCCCAGCGTCGGCATGGTGAATTCCGCGCCAGCCCGCGCGCCCTGCGGCCATCGCGAGGTGACGGCCTTGAGCTTGGTGTAGAAGCGCACGCCCTCGGGCCCGTGCATGTGGTGATCGCCGAACAGCGACGCCTTCCAGCCGCCGAACGAATGAAACGCCATCGGCACCGGGATCGGCACGTTCACCCCCACCATGCCGGCCTGCACGCCATGCACGAACGCGCGCGCGCAATCGCCGTCGCGGGTGAAGATCGCCGTGCCGTTGCCGAATTCGTGCGCGTTGGTCAGCTCGAGTGCCGCAGCGAAGTCCGGCACACGCACCACGCTCAGCACGGGCCCGAAGATCTCCTCGCGGTAGATCCGCATCGCTGGGGTCACGTCATCGAACAGCGAGCCTCCGGTGAAGAACCCCTCATCGAGCCCCTGCTGATGGAATCCCCGCCCGTCGACGACCAGCTTCGCACCCTCCTCGACGCCGGCATCGACATAGGAGCGCACGCGGTCGCGATGTGCCGCGGTGACCAGCGGGCCCATCTCGGCCTGCGGATCGGTCGACACACCGATGTGCAGCGCGCGCACCCTCGGTGCGAGGGCCGCGACCAGCGGATCGGCGACCGCGCCCACCGCAACGGCGACCGAGATCGCCATGCAGCGCTCGCCGGCCGAGCCGTAGGCCGCGCCCATCAGCGCATCGACGGTGCGGTCGAGATCGCAGTCGGGCATGATCACGGCATGGTTCTTCGCCCCCCCGAGCGCCTGCACGCGCTTGCCGTGCGCGGTGGCGGTCTGGTGGATGTGGCGCGCGATCGGGGTGGAGCCGACAAAGCTCACCGCCTCGATGCCGGGATGGGCGAGGATCGCCTCGACCATGTCCTTGTCACCGTGCAGGACCTGGAACACGCCCTTCGGCAGCCCGGCCTCGGCGAACAGCTCGGCGAGCCGCAGCGCGGCGGAGGGGTCGCGCTCGGAAGGCTTGAGGATGAAGCAGTTGCCGGTGGCGATCGCCATCGGCGCCATCCACAGCGGCACCATCACGGGAAAGTTGAACGGGGTGATGCCGGCCACCACGCCGAGCGGCTGGCGGAAGCTGTAGGCGTCGATGTCGCGTCCGACCTGTTCGGTGAACTCGCCTTTCAGCACCTCGGGGATCGAGGTCGCGTATTCCACCACCTCCATGCCGCGGGTGACCTCGCCGAGCGCGTCGGACAGCACCTTGCCGTGCTCGGCCGAGATGATGGCGGCGAGATCTTTCGCGTGGCGCTCGATGAGGTCGCGCAGGCGGAACATCACCCGGGCGCGGGCCAGCGGCGGGGTCGCGGCCCAGGAGGGGAAGGCGGCGCGCGCGGCGGCGACGGCAGCATCGAGATCGGCGGCGTCACCCAGCACGACCTCACGGGCGACGGCCCCGGTCGAGGGATTGAACACCGGGGCACGGCGCGGGCTGCGGGAGGTCGCCGGAGCGCCGTCGATCCAGTGCGAAACCAGCGCCGATGATGATGTCTGCATGTCCATGCGTCGCTTTCCTCGTGCTCAGTAGGGCAGGTGCGCGTGTTCGGGCGCCATGGTGAATTTCCAGGCGCGCACCGGTCCGGCCATCACGTTGAGATAATACAGATCAAAGCCGTGCGGCGCACCGACCGGATGATAGCCGCGCGGCACCAGCACCACGTCGCGATCCCCCACCGCCAGTGTCTCGTCGAGCGAGAGATCGTCGGTGTACACGCGCTGGACGGCAAACCCGCGTCCCAGCCTGAGGCGATGGTAGTAGCTCTCTTCCAGATAGGTCTCGGTCTCGCTCGCCGTGTCGTGCTTGTGCGGCGGGTAGGACGACCAGTGGCCGCCGGGGGTCACCACCTCCACCACCAGCAACTGCTCGCCGGGCGCATCCTCGGGCATGATGTTGCGCACGATGCGGGTGTTGGTGCCGGTGCCACGCACCAGCTCGGCATTCTCGCCGGCGGCGATGATCCGCGCCGGCAGCCGCCCCGTCGCGGGTGCGGCGCAGATCGCGAGTTCCAGCGTGGTTTCTGCCGTCACCTTGAACAGCGTGCGCGGCGGCAGATACAGGCAGTCCGGCGTGGGATCGAACGGGGTCTCGCGGCCGGTCCGACCGGTGGCGAGACCGCCGCCTTCGAGCACGCCGAACCCCTCGACGATCACCAGGCACAACTCGTTGTGGACATCGCCATCGCGCTCGAATGTCTCGCCGGCGGCGAGGCGCATCACCTCGAAGCCCACATGCGACCAGCCCGCGTCCCGCGCGGTGATCCGCTGGAGCTGTCGTCCGGCGGCGGGATGGCGCAGCAGCGGGCTCATTTCAGCCCCGCCCGTTCCAGCACTCCAGTCAGATGATGATGCCCCTTGCGCGCATATTCGAGCGGGTTCGCGCGGGCCGGGTCCTGCTCGGCCTCCACCACCACCCAGCCGCGATAGCCGGGCAGTTCGGCGAACACCGCATCGTAATCGATGCTGCCGTCGCCCGGCACGGTATAGACGCCTGCGATCACCGCATCGAGGAAGCTCAGATCGGCGGCCTCCGCTTCCGCGCGGATCGCGGGGCGAACATCCTTGGTGTGCACATGAGCGATGCGCCCGCGCCAGCGTCGCGCCAGTGCGGCCGGATCAGTACCGCCCCACAGCGCATGGCCGGTGTCCAGCAGCAGGCTGACGTCCTCGGACGTGCCCTGCATCATGCGGTCGATCTCGGCGCCATCCTGCACCACGGTGCCCATGTGATGGTGATAGGCCAGACGCAGACCGTCGCGCGCGTGGAGCAGCCTTGCGAACGCATCAAGCCGGGGCAAGAAGATCGCCCATTCCGCCTCGCTCATGCGCGGGCGGCGCGACAGCGGGGTGGCACGATCGGTATGCACGCTGCGCGTGGTCTCGCAGACGATCATCACGTCGCAGCCCATCTCGCGCAGCAGCGCGACATGCGCGCGCGCCGCCTCGTATTCGGCTTCCGCGTCGCGCTCGATCAGCGCGGTCGAATACCAGCCCGACACACAGGCCAGCGCGAAGGGCTCGAGTGCGGCACGCAATGCAGCGGGCTCGCGCGGAAACTTGTTGCCGAGTTCCATGCCCTCGTAACCGGCCTCGCGCGCCTCGGCGAGGCAGGTGGCCAGCGGCGTCTCGCCGCCGAGCTCCGGCAGGTCGTCATTTGACCAGCCGATGGGATTGCTGCCGATCCTGACTGTCATCGTCGTGGACTTTCCCGATCTGTCTTATGCTTGATGTTCAGGCGTGAATTCAGACCTGGGCCGCGCGTGCGGCCAGGTAGCGCGAACGCGCCGCGCGCACCGTGTCGAGTTCGGAGAGCTCCGGCACCGCCACATCCCACCACGCGCCGCCTGCGCCCGTGGTGTGGGCGGGATCAGTGTCGATCACCACCACGCTCGGACCCTCGCGGTCGCGGGCCGCAGCGATCGCCTCCGCCAGAACGCCAAGATCGCCGGCCTTGACCGCATGCGCGCCCTGGGCCGCCGCGTGCGCGGCGAAATCGATCGCCGGCAGGTTCACATAGGACGGTGCGGCCTGCCACAGATTGTTGAACGACGGGCAGCCGGTGGAGCGCTGCAACCGGTCGATGCAGCCATAGCCGTGATTGTCGAGCAGCACGACGATCAGCCGCAGGCCAAAGGCGCAGGCGGTGGCAAGCTCGGAATTCATCATCATGTAGGAGCCGTCGCCGACCATGACGATGACCTCGCGCTCCGGTGCGGCCATTTTCGCGCCCAGCCCGCCGGCAATCTCGTAGCCCATGCAGGAAAAGCCGTATTCGAGATGGTAGCCGCCCGGCTGACCGGCCCGCCACAATTTGTGCAGCTCGCCCGGCAGCCCGCCGGCGGCACAGACCACGATGTCGGACGCCGCCGCCCCGCGCAGCACCGCGCCGACCACCTGCGCGTCGGTCGGACGCGTGCCTTCCGAAGGGGCCGCGTCGAGAACGCCATCGGCGAAGCGCCGCCAGGAAATGCGCGCGCCCTGCACGCGCGCCGTCCAGCCCGGATCGGCCGTCCACCCGCCCAAGCCGGCAGCAACCTCGTCGAGCCCCGTGCGCGCATCGCCGACCAGCGGCAGCGCGCCATGCTTGGCCGCATCGAAGGCCTGCGTGTTCAGTCCGATGATGATCGCATCGGCCGCGAACAGGGCGTTGGAACCAGAGGTGAAATCCTGCAGCCGCGTGCCGACGGCCAGCACGACGTCCGCCTCGCGCGCCGCGTCGTTGGCAGCCTCGGTGCCGGTCACGCCGATCGCCCCGAGATTGAGTGCATGATCGTCGGCGATCGCCGACTTGCCGGCCTGCGTCTCCGCCACCGGGACACCGTGCGCTGCGCAGAAATCAGCCAGGCGCTGCTCGGCTCCCGAATACAGCACGCCGCCGCCGGCCACCGCGAGCGGCCGACGCGCACCGCGCAGCGCCGCGATCGCAGCGCCCAGCTCGCCCAGATCAGGGCGCGTGCGGCGGGGGCGATGCACACGGCGCTCGAACAGGGATTGCGGAAAGTCCCAGGCCTGCGCCTGCACGTCCTGGCACAATGCCAGCGTGACCGGGCCGCATTCTGCCGGATCGGTCAGCACCGCGATCGCACGCTGGAAGGCCGGCACCAGCTGCTCGGGGCGGGTCAGCCGGTCGAAATAACGCGAGACCGGCCGGAAACAGTCATTGGCGCTGACGGTGCCATCGCCGAAATCCTCGATCTGCTGAAGGACGGGATCGGGCTTGCGGTCGGCGAACACGTCGCCGGGCAGCAGCAGGACCGGCAGACGATTGACATGCGCCACGGCGGCGGCCGTCACCATGTTGAGCGCGCCCGGCCCGATCGATGTGGTGCAGGCCATCATCCGCTTGCGGCGTGCGGTCTTGGCGAAGGCAATCGCGGCATGCACCATCGCCTGTTCGTTATGCGCGCGCAGCGTCGGCAGGCTGTCGCGCGCGCCATAGAGCGCCTCGCCCAGCCCGGCGACGTTGCCGTGACCAAAGATCGCCCACACGCCGGCGAACATCGGCTGTTCCTCGCCGTCGATCTCGACGAACTGCGCCTGCATCGCGCGCACCAATGCCTGGGCGGTGGTCAGTCTGACTGTCGACATCACGATCTCTCCCGAACCCTCACGCCGCCCGCTCGGCCGCACAGTCATGGGTCGCATCGCCGCGACAGTCCCAGGCGCGCACCAGCCCCGCGAAGGTCTCCGCCATGCGGGTGACGGCGAGATCGTCATCGATCCGCCCGGCCAGCCAGTCGCGCGCCGGAGCGGCGAAGATGCTGCGCCCGATGGCGAACCCCTTCACCCGCGCCTGACCCGCACAGGCGGCAAAGGAGGCGACCAGCTCATCGAGGGGCGCATCGAGGCCAAGCACGACGATACCGCGGCAGAACGGATCATGCGCTGCGATCACCCGCTCGATCTGCGCCCAGGCGGCGGGATCGCGCTGCGGCTCCAGCTTCCACCAGTCAGGCTTCAGTCCGGCGGCATAGAAGCGCTCGACGACGCGGGCGACGGTGTCGGAGGCAAGCGCGCCATTCTTGCCGGCGATGATCTCGATCAACAGGTCACGACCCTGTCGGCGGCAGGCGTCCTGGACACGCTGCAGCTCGCGGATCTGGCGCGTCATCAGCTCTTCGGGGTCGTCGGGATGGGCAAAGCAGAGGCATTTCGCCACCTGTGCGGTCGGCCATTCGATCATCGCCGCCGCCAGGCTGCCCGGTGTGGCACCGTCCGGGCCGCCCTCGAACTCCAGCGGCCGTGAGCCCGTGCGCTCCACCGGCCGCGCGGTCCACAGACCGGCATGCGAGGCGGCGAACAGCGCGTCACGGCCATAGCGCCCGTCGAGAAACATGCCGAACCCGCCTTCGGCCGCGCCGCCATGCGCCTCGGCCACCAGGCGGGCCGCACGCACTGCCAGCACCTTGAACGCGGCGATGCGGCGGCGATCCGCACCCACCTCGTCGGCGATCGCCTCGAGCTGGATGCGATGGTCGCAGGCCAGCGCGATGATCCGCTCGGGAGCTGCCGGGCGTGTCGTCACCCAGTGCAGGTGATTGAGCGCCGCATCGTGGCGCAGCGCCCGCAGCTTGCTGCCATGAACGAGGAAATGATCGAGCTCGACCTCGGAGGGGATCTCCGGCGAGCACAGCAGGCGCGACACAGCAATGGCACCGCACGCATTGGCCCGCGCACAGGCCTGGGTCAGGGGTTCGTCGCGCAGCCAGCCGCGCAGGAATCCCGACAGGAAGGCATCGCCCGCCCCGAGCGTGTTGTAGACCTCGATCGGAAAGCCTCGGCCCTGGGCGCCATCCTCGATGCGGTCGGGAATCGCACCCTCATAGACCACGCAACCCAGCGCACCGCGCTTGCACACGATGGTCGCGCCCGGCGCGCGCAGGCGGATCGAGCGCAGCGCGGCGAGCGTGTCGGAGCTGCCGCCGGCGATGTGGATCTCCTCCTCGGTGCCGACGATGAGATCGCAGGACCCCAGCACGGGCGAGAGTTCACGGGTGACGAAATCCGACGCGATGAAGCGCTGCTCGCCGGCATCGTGCCCGGCCAGGCCCCACAGGTTCGGGCGATAGTCGATATCGAGGATCACCCGGCCACCCTGGCCGCGCACCAGGCGCATCGCCGCGAGCTGGGCGGCGGCGGAGGCGGGCTTGGAGAAATGCGTGCCTGTGACCAGCACCGAGCGCGTACGGGCGAGCAGGCCTGCGTCGATGTCGCTCTCGTCGAGGGCGGCATCGGCACAGTCGCTACGGTAGAAGATCAGCGGGAAGGTATCGGCATCGCGCACACCGAGGATCGCGAGCGCAGTCAGCCGGGCGGGATCGGTGTGGATGCCGTCGGTGACCACCCCCTCGCGCGCCATCTGCTCGCGGATGAAGCGGCCGAACGCCTCGTCGCCCACGCGGGTGATGAGCGCCGAGCGCAGGCCGAGACGTGCGGTGCCGATGGCGATGTTGGCCGGGCAGCCGCCGACCGCCTTGGAGAAGCTCGCCATGTCCTCCAGCCGGCCGCCGATCTGCTGACCATAAAGGTCGACGGACGCGCGACCGATGGTGACGACGTCGATGTCATGCTTCGACATGGCTGCCCTCCTGCTGGCTTGGCCGGATGCATGGACCCGTTCCGCTGGATGGTCAATACGGAATAGAATTTCCGTTCCATTTTGTGCACTGCAGAAAACGCCGCGTGTTTCGATGACTTCGCGGAAGTCAGTTGACATCGAATGCATACGGACGGAATAGGCGTTCTATTCCAGGGCACGTTCAGAAGGCCCGCCACCACAGCACCTCCACGCGACGGGAGCACGCCCATGACCCCAGGGACGATCGACCGCACCATCGACGCCGCCATGCCCGCCACCGCTCCGGCCGCTGACCGTGACGAGCGGCTGCGCCAGACCGGTGCGTTCACCCAGCTCATGCGCCGCCCCGAGCTTGGCGCGATCGGCGGCCTGATCGTCGTGGTGGCGTTCTTCGCCGTCACCGCCAGCGCGTCGATGTTCAGCCTCGACGGCCTGATGAGCGTGCTCAATCCCGCCGCCCAGCTCGGCATCATGGCCATCGCCGCTTCGCTGCTGATGATCGGTGGCGAGTTCGATCTCTCGATCGGTTCGATGGTCGCCTTCGCCGGGCTGGTGTTCGGTGTGCTGCTGGTGAGCTGGCACCTGCCGCTGCCGGTCGCCATCGCCGGCACTCTGGTCGCCGCCGGGCTGATCGGTGCCCTCAACGGCCAGCTGGTGATCCGCACCCGCCTGCCCTCCTTCATCGTGACGCTGGCCTTCCTGTTCATCCTGCGCGGCCTGTCGCTGGTCGGCCTCAAGATCGTCACCGGAGGCTCCACACAGATGCGCGGCTTCACCGATGCCAGTGCCGACAGCCTGATCCGGCCGCTATTCTCCGGCTCTGCGTTCTCCGGACTGTTCGGCTGGCTGGCGCATCATGGCATCGTCGCCTCACTGCCTGACGGCTCGCCGGCGACGCAGGGAATCCCGATCGCGGTGGTGTGGTTCGTGGTGTTCACCGCGCTCGCCACCTGGGTGCTGCTGCGCACGCGGCTCGGCAACTGGATCTTCGCCTCCGGCGGTGATTCCAACGCGGCGCGCAATTCCGGCGTGCCGGTGGACCGGGTCAAGACCGGTTTGTTCGTTTTCTCGTCGGTTGCCGCGGCACTTGTCGCGATCCTGACCGTACTCGATGCCGGCTCGACCGATGCGATGCGCGGCCAGCAGAAGGAATTCCAGGCGGTGATCGCCGCGGTGATCGGCGGCTGCCTGCTCACCGGAGGCTACGGCTCGGCGGTGGGCGCGTTCTTCGGCTCGGTCATCTTCGGCACCGTCTCGATCGGCCTGACCTACACACAGTTCGACAGCGACTGGTTCCAGGTCTTCCTCGGCGCGATGCTGCTGATCGCGGTCATCTTCAACAACCAGCTCCGGCGCAAGGTCACCGGCGAGCGCTGATCGGGAGGACATGAGGTCATGGACGGCATGATGATGCATCACCACCAATCCCCCACCGAGCTGCCACCGCGCGGCACACCGCTGATCGAGATCAATGACGTGCGCAAGGAATTCGGCCATGTCATCGCGCTCGCCGGCGTGTCGCTCACGCTCAATGCCGGCGAGGTGCTCTGCCTGCTCGGCGACAACGGCGCGGGCAAGTCGACCCTGATCAAGACGCTGTCGGGCGTGCACCGGCCGACCTCGGGCCGCTTCCTCGTCGAAGGCAGGCCCGCACAGTTCTCCGGCCCCCGCGACGCGCTCGAGGCCGGCATCGCCACCGTGTTCCAGGATCTGGCGATGATCCCGCTGATGTCGGTGACGCGCAATTTCTTCATGGGACGCGAGCCGGTGCGCGGCGTCTTTCCATTCCGGCGGGTCGATTTCGCCCATTGCCGCGACGTCACCCACGCGGAGATGCGCAAGATCGGCATCGACGTGCGCGACCCCGACCAGGCGGTCGGCACGCTGTCGGGCGGCGAGCGGCAATGTGTCGCCATCGCCCGCGCCGTCTATTTCGGCGCAAAGGTGCTGATCCTCGACGAGCCCACCTCGGCCCTCGGCGTGGCGCAGACCTCGATGGTGCTGAAATACATCGATCACGTCCGCGCCGCCGGGCTCGGCGTGATCTTCATCACCCACAATGTCCGTCATGCGTTTGCGGTCGGCGATGCCTTCACCGTGCTCAACCGCGGCCGCACGCTCGGCGCCTGGCGCAAGCATGAGACCAGCATGGACGAACTGCAGACGCTGATGGCGGGTGGCAAGGAGTTGCAGAGTCTGTCTGCAGAACTCGGCGGCACGGTCTGAAATCCTGTTCGGCGAATGCGCCGGAAGGATCAGGTCGAAAACAAAAAACAAAGCGAAATCGGGAGAACCTCACAGATGAAACGTTTCACACTCGGCGCCGTGCTCGCGGCCGGTGTCGCACTTGTCGCCTGCGCAGGCGCGCGCGCCGAGGACAAGCCGGTCACCATCATCTTCGTCGATCACGGCCAGGCGGCCGATCCGTTCCACAATGTCATCAAGAAGGGTGCGAACGACGCGGCGAAGCAGATGCATGTCGATCTGACCATCCGTCAGCCCGACACGTTCGACATGACCCAGATGGCCAACCTGATCACCGCGGCCACCAATCAGCACCCCGCCGGTCTGGTGACCACCGTGCCGGATGCGGATGCGCTCGGCGGTGCGATCCGGCGCGCGGAGGCGTCTGGAATCCCGGTCATCACCACCAACTCCTCGCCCGCCACAGGCCACAAGGTCGGCGCGCTGATCAATGTCGGCCAGGACGAGGAAACCGCCGGCCGCGCGGCCGGAAAGGCCATGGCCGAAGCCGGCGGCAAGCATGCGATCTGCGTCAACCAGGAGGTCGGCAACGTCGCCCTCGAGCAACGCTGCAGCGGCTTCGCGGAGGGTTTCGGCGGCAGCTCGAAGACGTTGCCGGTGGAAATGGATCCCGGCGTGACCAAGTCCAAGATCACGGCAGCCCTGCGCGCCGATCCGTCGATCGACAGCATCATCGCCCTCAACGCCACGGTGGGCGGCGAGACCGCGGTGCAGGCGGTCAAGGATCTCGGCCTGACCGGCAAGGTGCATGTCGCCAGCTTCGACCTCTCACCCGGCTTCCTCAAGGACATCGCCGACGGCTCGGCGGCCTTCGCCGTCGACCAGCAGCCCTATCTGCAGGGTTACCTGCCGGTGGTGTTCCTAGCGCTGAAGGCACGTTACGGTCTGAAGCCGGGCGGCGACATCGCCTCGGGCCCGTCGCTGATCACCAGGGCCGATGCGGCCAAGGTCGAGAAGCTGTCCGCCGAAGCGATCCGCTGAAGGGAAGCCTGCCCATTGTCCGACATGTCGTCCCGATCGCTCGAACCCGCCGGTGAGACCCCGCGCGACTTCAAGAGCCTGCGCGAACTGATCCTCGCGCGGCGGGACGACATGCCCAAGCGGCTGGTGCAGGTCGCCGACTACGCCGTGGCGCATCCGCAGGAGATCGCCTTCGCCCGCGTCGCCGATCTCGCCCAGGCCGCCGGCGTGCAGCCGTCGACGCTGGTCCGCTTCGCGCAGTCGCTCGGCTATTCGGGGTTCTCCGACCTTCAGGCGGTGTTCCGCGCCCATGCCCGGCGCCGCTGGCCGGAATATCGCGAGCGCCTCGAACAGCTCGGCGAGCCCGACGCGGCCGACCCGGCCGACCCCTCCCCGGCCGGGCTTCTGGCCGGTTTCGTGCACGCCTCCCGCGTCTCGCTCGACCATCTCGAGCAGACCGTCGAGCCGGAGGCGCTGGAGCGCTGCATCGCGCTGCTGTGCGAGGCTCGCAACATCGTGCTGCTCGGCAACCGACGCGTCTATCCGGTCGCGCTCTACCTGCTCTATGCGCTGCGCCGGCTCGGCGTACGCGCCGAATGTCTCGACAATGCCGGCAGCCTCGCCGAACGCCATGCCGATCTGCTTGGCGAGGGCGACGTGGTGCTCGCCATCAGCTTCACCCCCTATGCCGCCGACACGCTCGCCCTCGCCACAGCCGCCGCGAAAGGTGGCGCGCGCGTGGTCGCCATCACCGACAGCCCGTTCTCGCCGCTGACCCAGCTCGCCGAGACCTGGCTGGAAGTGGCCGAGACCGACCATGCCGGCTTCCGCTCCCTTTCGGCCACCTTCGCGCTGGCCACCACCCTCGCCGTCGCGGTCGCCGAACGCCGCGCCCACCGGCCCTGACAGGACCCGCCCCGATGAGCATCGCCACCCTCTCCTCCCCGGGCACGATCGGCGTCGGGCTGGTCGGCAGCGGCTTCATGGGCCGCGCCCACGCCCAGGCCTTCCGCGCCGTCGGCGGGCTGTTCGACCTGCCCCTCCGTCCGCGCCTGTCGATGCTGGCCGATACCACGATGGACGGCGCCACCCGGGCCGCCGCCTCGCTCGGCTTCGAGCACGCCTGCGACGACTGGCGCGAACTCGTCGCCGACCCGAACGTGGATCTCGTCGCCATCACCACCCCCAATGCGCTGCATGCGCCGATCGCGCTCGCCGCCCTTGCCGCGGGCAAGCACGTCTATTGCGAGAAGCCGCTCTCGGTAACGCTCGACGAGGCCACCCGCATGTGCGCGGCCGCGCGGGCCGCCGGCACCGTTACCGCAGTCGGCTTCAACTACCTCGCCAACCCGATGCTCCAGGTCGCGCGCGAGATCGTCGCCAGCGGTGAGATCGGCGAGATCACCTTCTATCGCGGCATCCATGCCGAGGATTTCATGGCCGATCCGGCGGCACCGTTCTCGTGGCGCTGCCGTCCCGACCAGGCCGGCGGCGCGCTGGCCGATATCGGCAGCCACGCGCTGTCGATGGCCCGCTTCCTGCTCGGCGATGTCGAGCGCGTGTTCGCCAGCCTCGATACGATCCACCACCGCCGCCCCGATCCGGCCCGGCCGGGGACGATGCTGCCGGTGACCATCGACGACAGTGCGCACATGCTGCTGCGTTTCCACGACCGGCCGCTCACCGCCCATGTCTGCACCACCTGGCTCGCCTCGGGCCGCGACATGCAGCTCGGTTTCGAGATCGCCGGCACCAGAGGCGGGCTGTCCTTCAGCCAGGAACGCTTCAACGAGCTGCGCCTGTATCGCGCCGGCGAGGCGCCCGGACGCAGCGGTTTCCGCACCCTCCATGCCGGTCCGGCGCATGGCGACTACGGCGCGTTCTGCCCGGCACCCGGCCATCAGATCGGTTTTGGCGACCTCAAGACCATCGAGGTCGCCCGGCTGCTCGGCGCCATCGCCGGCCATGGCACGCCGATCGTCGATTTCGACTCGGCGGCGATGATCGCCGCGCTGTCCGACGCCGCGCGCCGCTCCTCGCTCGAGGAACGCTGGATCAGCCTGCCGCGCGACGCCCCGGCGGCCGCTGCGGCCTACGCCAGCCCGGCGAACAGCGAGGTGGACAGATAGCGCTCGGCGAAGGAGGGCGAGATGGCGATGATCTGCTTGCCCTCGTTCTCCGCCTGCCCCGCCAGCCGCAGCGCCGCATGCAGCGCCGCGCCCGAGGAAATGCCGATCGGCAGCCCCTCGATTCGCGCGCAGCGCCGCGCCGCCGCGATCGCCTCGCGCTCGCTGACCGTCAGCACCCCGTCCAGCAGCCCCTGATCGAGCACGCCTGGGCGGAAGCCCGGACCGATGCCCTGGATGCCATGTGGGCCCGGCTCGTCGCCGTTGAGCACCGCGCTCTCGGCCGGCTCCAGCCCGAACACCTTCAGGCCAGGCTTGCGCGGCTTGAGCGCGCGCGCGATCCCGGTCGCTGTGCCGCCGGTACCGATGCCGGCCACCACGATATCGACCCCGCCATCGGTGTCGCGCCAGATCTCCTCGGCGGTCGTCAGTGCATGGATTTCGGGGTTGGCGGGGTTGTCGAACTGGCGCGGCATCCACGAATCGGGCGTGTTGGCGAGGATCTCGTTGGCGCGCGCGATCGCGCCCGCCATGCCGAGCTTGGCCGGGGTGAGCTCGAGCTGCACATCCATCAGCCGCAGCATCTTGCGCCGCTCGATCGACGCACCCTCCGGCATGGTCACGATCAGCCGGTAGCCGCGCGAGGCGGCGACGAAGGCGAGCGCGATGCCGGTATTGCCGGAGGTGGGCTCCACCAGCACGGTGCGACCGGGTGTGATCAGCCCTTCCGCCTCCGCCTTGAGGATCATCGCCGCCCCGATGCGGTCCTTGACCGAGCCGAGCGGGTTGAAGAATTCCAGCTTGAGCATCACGTCGGCGCAGGCGGCGTCCTCGCAGGCGAGCCGCGGAATGCGCACCAGCGGCGTTCCGCCGACCGCCTCGACGATGTTGTCGTAGATCCGGCCGCGGGGGGCGGAGAGCTTGCCGCTCCAGACGGCGGCCTCGACCGCATCGCGCGGGGTTGCTTCGGGGGCGGGGCGCGTCGCGGGACGCTTGGAGAGGGTCTTGCTGTGAGCCATCTCCTTTCAATACACGCAAACGCCGCGTAGATCATCCCCGTTCGAGATGTTATTCTCGCGTTCGTGACGTGAAAGCCCGGAGGGAGACAGACCGCATGATGCTGCTCAGACGCGACAGGGCGATGACCGCTGTGGCGGTGATGCTCGATGTGGCCTTCCATGCCGGGCGCTCGGGCACGGTCAGTGCCGCCGACATCGCGGAGCGCGCCGGCATGGCGCGGCGGGGAATCGAGCCGCTGCTGCAGACGCTGTCGCGCAGCGGGCTGCTGGAGAGCGTGCGTGGGCCGCGTGGCGGCTACCGCCTCGGCTATCCGCGCCGCGACATCACCATCGCCGACATCATCACCCGCGTGCTGGAAGACGATGCGCCGGCCGAAGAGACGCCGAAGGGCCCGCTGTTCGTCGAGGTGATCGAACCTTTCTGGAGCGAGCTCGATACCGAGCTGCGCGCCCGACTGGCCAAGCTCACCCTGGACGAGCTGATGCGGCGCGCCGAGGCGGCGGGTCTGGCGCGGCCTCTTGCGGAACCGATCAGCTTCTCCATCTGAATGTCACATGGCGGGTATGTGATTTGCCCGCCATCCACGCCATTGCGTCGTCCATTATCTTGACGCACGAGGAGTTCTGGCGCTTTGGTCGCGCCGCTTTCCAACGCAACGCCTTCACCTGACAGGGACGGACCACCCCAATGACCGTGCAACTTGGCCAGATCGCGCCGGATTTCGAGCAGGACACCACCCAAGGACGCATCCGCTTCCATGAGTGGCTCGGCTCGTCCTGGGGCGTGCTGTTCAGCCACCCGAAAGACTACACTCCGGTCTGCACCACCGAACTCGGCGCCGTGGCGGCGCTGAAGGAGGACTGGGACAAGCGCAACGTCAAGGTGATCGGCCTGTCGGTCGACCCGGTCGACAGCCATCACGGCTGGGAGGCCGATATCGCCGAGACGCAAGGGACGGCGGTGAACTTCCCGATGATCGCCGATCCCGACCGCACCGTGTCGAATCTCTATGGCATGGTCCATCCCGAGGCCGACCCGACCATCACCGTGCGTTCGGTGTTCGTGATCGACCCGAACAAGAAGGTGCGTCTGTCGCTGACCTATCCGCCGAGTGCCGGGCGCAATTTTGCCGAGATCCTGCGCGTGATCGACAGCCTCCAGCTCACCGACCGTCACAAGGTCACCACCCCGGCCAACTGGACGCCGGGTGAGGACGTCATCATCGCCCCATCGGTCTCCGACGAGGACGCAAAGGCGAAGTTCCCCGGTGGCTGGAAGACGCTCAAGCCCTATCTGCGCCTCGTCAAGCAGCCTGTCTGAAAGCATCGTCCGATGACCACACCCGCCCGCCCCCCTTCCGGCGTCGAGACACTCAAGACCGCCAGCGACTTCCTGCGTGGCGATCTTGCCGCCGAGCTGGCGGCGGGCGGGATCCAGGTCTCGGAGGATGGCTACAACCTGCTCAAGTTCCACGGCAGCTACGAGCAGTTCGACCGCGACACCGCCACCGCCCGCAAGCAGGCCAAGCTGGAGAAGGACTACCAGTTCATGGTGCGCGTGCGTATGCCCGGCGGGCGGCTCACGGCGGCGCAATACCTCGCCTTCGACGCGCTGGCCGACCGCTATGCCAACGCCACCCTGCGCATCACCACCCGCCAGGGCATCCAGTTCCACGGCATCCTCAAGGGCGATCTCAAGGCCTCGATCGCCGACATCAACCATACGGGGCTGACCACGCTGGCCGCCTGCGGCGATGTGGTGCGCAATTTGATGACCACCGCCGCCCCCCGGCGCGACGCCCGCCATGCGCAGGTGCAGGCCGATGCGGAGCATCTCTCGCGCGTGCTGCTGCCGCGCACCCGCGCCTATGCGGAGATCTTTCTCGACGAGGAACCGGTCTCACCCGAGCCGCAGGAGATCGAGCCGCTCTACGGCCCGACCTATCTGCCGAGAAAATTCAAGATCGGCATCGCCCTGCCTGGCGACAACACGATCGACGTCCTGACCCAGGATCTCGGCATCATCGCCCTGTTCGATGAGGCCGATGTGCTGACCGGCTACCTGATCGCCGTCGGCGGCGGGCTGGGCATGACCCATAATCGTGCCGACACCTTCCCGCGCCTTGCCACCCCGGTCTGCGTGGTGCCGCCCGACCGGCTGGTCGACATCGTGGAAGCGGTGATCCGCCTGCAGCGCGACCATGGCGATCGCACCGACCGCAAGCGCGCACGGCTGAAATACGTCGTCCATGACCGCGGCATCGAGTGGATCATCGCCACCCTGGCCGAGTATTATGGCGAGCCGCTCACCCCGCCGCCCGCCCTGCCCTCGCTTGCGGTACCTGATCTGCTCGGCTGGCACGAACAGGGCGATGGCAACTGGTGGCTCGGTGTGCCGGTGCCCTCGGGCCGAATCGCCGATTACGACGCCGATGCCGGCGAGGGCCTGGCCAATGTGCGGCTCCGCAGCGCGCTGCACGAGATCGCCACCCGGTTCGGCCATGTCGCGCCGATCATGACGCCGCAGCAGGACGTGCTGCTGTCGGATGCGCGCCCCGAGGACCGCGACGCGATCGACGCAATCCTCGCCGGGCATGGCGTCGTGCCGGCGAGCCGGCTGACCCCGCTCGCCCGCTTCGCGCTCGCCTGTCCGGCGCTGCCGACCTGCGGCCTCGCCCTGCACGAGGCGGAGCGCGTCCGTGAGCCGCTGGTGCTGCAGTTCGAGGCGCTGCTGGCGAAATATGGCCGTGCCGATCGGTCGATCTCGCTTCGCATCACCGGCTGCCCGAATGGCTGCGCACGCACCTATACCGGCGATATCGGCCTGGTTGGCCGGATGCCGGGGCATTACGCGCTCTATGTGGGGGGCGATTTCGAGGGCACGCGGCTGTCGTTCCGGCTGCTCGACCGGGTACCGGATGCCAAGCTGATCCCGAGCTTCGAGCCGCTGGTCGCTGCCTGGGCCGAACAGGGGCGCGACCATGAGGGCTTCGGCGATTTCTGCGACCGGCTCGGCCGCGATCGTCTGCTCGCCCTGATCGATCACGCCGCCCAGGCGGCGTGATCGATCAACCAGTCATTTGCTGGTGGTTTTCTTGACGGCCTTCTTCTTCGACGTGGTGTGATGCGTCGTGCTGCGATGCGTCGTGGTCGGCGCCGCGACCGGCGCCGGAGCCGCTTCGGCGGGTGGAGCGACGCCGACGCCGGCCTGCACGGTGACATCCACCGACAGCGGCACGCGCGGACGGCCCTGGCCGGGGATCAGGCTGACCGCGAAGTGATCACCGCCCGCGTAGGCGGTGGTGGCGGTGTAGCTGATATAGGTCGCGTTATAGTAGTTGTAGATGAACGCCTTGCCGTGATCCGGCAGCGTGGTCAGTACGAATGAGCCATAGGACGAGGCATCGGGCTGCGCGACCTTGATCGCGCAGGCGCCGTCATCGCTGCGCACCGACATCTTCGCCGTGCCGGCGCCGTTCGGCGCGATCGCCACGGGCGTGACCTCGCACAGCGCCGAGGCACGGATCGCGGCGAACGGATTGACCGGCGGCGAGGCGACGGGGATCTGCGGATGCGCGCAGCCGGCCAGCAGCGACAATCCCAGGCACGGTGCGGCCAGCTTCAGCCCGGCGCGCGGCTTCATATCGTTCGATCGCTCGGCGTTGAGGGACACGAGGCTTCGCTCCACAGATGACCGTCCGCGGAGGGACAGCCGGTTTTGTCTGGTTCGTTGTCGTTCCGGGCACAGGCCCGTCAGGGAATGCAGCGTGGTAAAGCGATGAACGCGGACCGGCAAGGCCCCCATCCATTGCGGCGATTCGGCCACACCGACCCTCGATCGCTGAAGTTTCGATACTTTCTCCTTGCCGATCCGTCAATTACGGGGTCAGCTTCAGACATAACATGATGTGGCGCCGTGGCGGGTTTCCGGCGGGCCGCGGTTGCCTTTGCCGCCCAGTCCTGCCAATGGCTGCTGCGATAATCCGATGCCGACATCCCAACCGGAGTGTGCGTTGATGTCCCAAGCCCTGTCGGCCAAGCGCCGTTTCCGCCATCTGGCCGCCGGCCTTGCCGCGACCTTTGCCGCCGCGATCGGCGCGGGTTCCGTCAGCGACCTGCACGCCACCACCTGCGGGTTGAATTCCGCCCGTACCGCCTTCGACGTGCAGGGCCTCAAGAGCGAGCTGATGGTCACCGCGCTGTCATGCAACCAGCAGGAGCGCTACAACGCCTTCGTCGCGAAATTCCGCCCCGACCTGCTCAGCCAGGAAGAGGCGCTGAACCGCTACTTCAAGACCGCCTATGGCCGCTCTGCCCAGAAGGAGCACGACGACTACATCACCCAGCTCGCCAACGTGCAGTCCGATCGCGGCCTGAAGGCCGGCACCGCCTTCTGCGACCAGCGCATGGCGATGTTCGACGAGGTGGCGATCCTCAACGACGCCGCCGACCTGTCGGGCTATGCCGAGGCCAAGGACATCGTCCAGCCGGCCAGCTACGAGACCTGCGCGGCTCCCGAAATCCCGACCCGTTCGATGCGCGTTCGCCGCATCAATTCGGTTGGCCATCGCTCCGGTCGCAGCCACCGGGCCTGAAAGCCCGGTCTTGGTCGATCGCTTGACGAATCCGGCCCGGTCGGGCCAGAACACAGCATGAACGATCTGTTTTCGCAGACGCCCTCGCCTCGCCCGCAAACGACTGCGGACGTGCCGGTTCCGGCACCAAGGCGTGCCCCGCCTCGCGCGACCGAGCCGGCGGGCTACTCCGCCGCCGATATCGAGGTGCTCGAGGGACTCGAGCCTGTCCGCCGCCGTCCGGGCATGTATATCGGCGGCACCGACGACACCGCCTTCCACCACCTCGCCTCCGAGATCATCGACAATGCGATGGACGAGGTGGTGGCCGGACACGCCACCACCATCGAGGTCAGCCTCGCGCCGGACAACTGGCTGACCGTGCGCGACAACGGGCGCGGCATCCCGGTCGACGAGCACCCGAAATTCCCGGGCCTGTCGGCGCTGGAGGTGATCTTCACCACCCTGCATTCGGGCGGCAAGTTTTCCGACAAGGCCTATGCCACCGCCGGCGGCCTGCATGGCGTCGGCTCGTCGGTGGTCAATGCGCTGAGCGAGCGCCTCGAGGTGGAGGTCGCCCGCGATCGCGCGCTGTGGCGCATCGTCTATGCACGCGGCAAGGCCGAAGCGCCGCTGACAAAGGTCGGGGCGATCAACAACCGTCGCGGCACGACGCTGCGCTTCCGGCCCGATGCGGAGATCTTCGGCGCGCAGCATTTCTCGCCGGCGCGGCTCTACCGCTTCTGCCGGGCGAAGGCGTTCCTGCATCGTGGCGTGACCATCGTCTGGCGCTGCGATGCGAGCCTGCTGCGCGGTCGCAACGACATCCCCGAGACTGCCGAGCTGCATTTCCCCGGCGGGTTGCGCGACAGCCTCACCGACGAGCTCGGCGAGGCGCCTGCCCTGCTCGGCGAGCTCTGGGCCGGCGAGGCCGAGCTGCCGCGCGGGCCGAACAATGCCGCCAATGGCCGTGTCGAATGGGCAATCGCCTGGCTGGAAAGCGGCGAATCGGCACTCTCCGCCTACTGCAACACCATCCCGACCCCGCTCGGCGGCACCCATGAGACGGGGTTCCGCAATGCGCTGCTGCGCGGCCTGCGCGCCTGGGGCGAACAGCGCAACCAGGCCAGGCGCTCGAACGCGATTACCGCCGAGGATCTGCTCGGCTGCATCGCGGCCAAGCTGTCGGTGTTCATCCGCGAGCCGCAGTTCCAGGGCCAGACCAAGGAAAAACTGACCTCGCCGGAGGCGGCGCGCCTGGTCGAGACCGCGCTGCGCGACCGTTTCGACCACTGGCTCGCCGGCCATCCCGCACAGGCGGACGGTCTGCTGGCCTTCGTCATCGAGCGCGCCGAGGACCGGCTGCGCCGTCGCGAGGCGAAGGACACGCCGCGCAAATCCGCCACCAACCGGCTGCGCCTGCCGGGCAAGCTGGTGGACTGCACGCGGTCGAACACGGCCGAGACCGAGATTTTCCTCGTCGAGGGTGATTCCGCCGGCGGCTCGGCCAAGCAGGCGCGCTCGCGCGAGACGCAGGCGATCCTGCCGCTGCGGGGCAAGATCCTCAATGTCGCCTCAGCCTCGACCGAGAAACTGCGTCAGAACCAGGAACTGCGCGATCTGGTCGAGGCGCTGGGCTGCGGGGTCGGTGAGCGGTTCGATCTCTCCCGCCTGCGCTACGGCCGCGTCATCATCATGACCGATGCCGATGTCGATGGCGCGCACATCGCCTCGCTGCTGATGACCTTCTTCTACCGCGAGCTGCCCGAGCTCATCCGCGCCGGGCATCTCTATCTCGCCCGCCCACCGCTCTACCGGCTCACCCAGGGGGCAAAGACGGTCTATGCGATGGACGATGCCGACCGCGAGCGCCGGCTGAAGCGCGATTTCAAGCCCGGCGCGAAGGTCGAGACCAGCCGCTTCAAGGGTCTCGGCGAAATGCCGCCGGACGATCTCAAGCGCACCACGATGGACCCGAAGCAGCGCACCCTGCTCAAGGTCTGCATCCCCCCTGAGCAGCGCGCCGAGACCTCGACGCTGGTGGAGAGCCTGATGGGTCGCAAGCCGGAACTGCGCTTCCAGTTCATCCAGGATCATGCCCGCCAGGTCGAGGAGCTTGATGTCTGAGCCTCGTTCCCCTGACTGGGCTCCGCCGGGCAGATAGGCTGGGGTCGGATCGGTGCTCCGACGGCGTCGATGTCAGGCGCAGTGCGGACGGTCAGGATGCCTTGCGCACCGGCAACGGCATCTCGCACAGCCCGACATGGCCCGGCATGTGCACGAACCACGCGCTGCGCGGCCCACGCTCATAGGCGAGCACCGCACGGTAGCTCGCACTGTCGGTGCGCAACGCCCGCAGGTCGAGCCGCGCGGCCACCGGCACATCCGAGCCGATCCGGACCGGACCGACCGGCACATCCATCGAGCGATCGGTGTAGAAGCCGAGCGGCCCGGTGCCCCGCTTCAGGCTGGACAGCCGCTCCATCCCCCACACCACCCGGCCGACGAGCGTGACATTGCCGTCCAGCGCCCGCGGCGACTGGCCGATCACCGCATAGAGTTCCGAGCCGTTGCCGCTGTCGGGCGCAGTGTCGCGCCCCACCCCGACCATGCCGTAGCAATGCGCGAGTCCCACCCGCCCGGCGGTCCCGGCAATCGGGAAGCCGTCCGACAGCCCGACGCGGGAAGCGTAGGGATCGGCATCCGGCAGATCGGTGATCTCGAGACCGGACGCTGGACGATCGACCTCCATCGGCAGGGTGACAGCGGCGTCGCCGAGCGGACGCGGGTGCTCGTCCTTCGACGGATGCGGATCCTCGGCCGCCGGATCGGCCCATTGCACGACATAATTGTCCTGCACCCGTACCACCGCAGCGGTGTCGAAATAGCCCGATCGGGCCAGTCGCAGGATGTTGGCCACCGCCCTGGGGGCGAAATCCGGCGCCAGCTCGATCACCACCGGGCCGCCGTCGACGGTCAGGTAGAGGCTGCGCGCCGGATCGATCCTGCGCCAGTCGGCAGCAGGCGCGTGGTCGAGGATCGCCTGCAGCGACGGCTCGGACGCCGCCTGTGCCGGGCCGGCCAGCCCGCACAGCGCCACCGCCAGCCGCCCCAGGCGCATCAGCGGAACTGGGCGGACGGAGCGATCGAGGCCACCGCCTCCGGATGCGCGAACGCCATCACCCGCGGATTGAACACCCGGGTGAAGCTGGTCGGATAGACGCCCATCCACAACACGATCAGCGCCAGCGGCACCAAGGCGGCCAGCTCGACGCCGGCGAGGTCGCGGCTGGTGGCGGGCGTGCCCGCGAGCGCGCCGCGCGGGGCACCGAAAAAGCTGCGCCAGTAGAGCATCAGCATGTAGATCGCGCCCAGGATCATTCCCGATCCGGCCAGCAGCGCGGTCCAGAACCCGATATGGATCGCACCCGCGATCACCAGCAGCTCGCCGACAAACCCGCCGGTGCCCGGCAGCCCGATGCCGGCCATCGCGAACAGCATCGCCAGCAGGGCGAGCTTCGGCATCGAACCGGCGGCGCCCCCGAAGCCCGCCAGCTCGCGGGTGCCGGTGCGCAGGGCAAGCATGCCGAGGGCCAGGAACATGCCGGCGATGATGATGCCGTGCGCGAGCATCTGGAACAGCGCCCCGTCGATGCCCTCGGCGTTGAGCGTGAACAGCCCGATCGCGACGATGCCCATATGCGAATAGCTCGACCAGGCGATCACCTGCTTCATGTCGGTTTGCGCCAACGCGATGACCGCCGCGTAGATCACCGCGACGATGCCGAGCGCGATCAGGATCGGTGCGAAGCGATGTGCGGCGTCCGGCAGCAGCAGGATGGCGAAGCGCAGCAGCCCGTAGGCGCCGGCCTTGGCTAGGACGCCCGAAAGCAGCGCGGTCACCGGCGCCGGCGCTTCGCCATAGGCCGAAGGCAGCCAGCCATGCAGCGGGAAGATCGGCAGCTTGACGCCGAAAGCGAGCACGAAACCGACGAACAGCCAGGCTTGCACGGCGGGGGCGAAATGCGTCCCCATCAGCACCGGCAGGTCGGTGGTACCGGTCGCCTGCCACAGATAGACGACGTCCAGCAGCATGAACAGCGAGCCGCCGAAGGTGAACAGGAAGAACCGCACCGACGCCGCCACCCGCGCCGGCCCGCCCCAGATGCCGATCAGCAGCGCGCCCGGGATCAGGGTCGCCTCATAGAAGATGTAGAACAACACCAGGTCCAGCGAGGAGAACAGCCCGACCAGCGCGGTCTCCAGCAGCAGCAGCGCGATCATGTAATCGCGCACCCGCTGGGTGATGATGCGCCATCCCGCCAGGATCGACACCGGCACCAGCAGCGTCGACAGCACCACGAACAACAGCGAGATGCCATCGAGGCCGGTGTGATACGTCACCCCGAACCCGCCCAGCCAGGCCAACCTGGTCTGCGCCTGGAACCCGACCGCGTGCGGGTTGAACACCGCCCACAGCCCCAGCGAGAGCAGGAAGTTCACCCCGCTCACCCCGAGCCCGATCGCCCGCGCAACACCATCCGCCTTCGGTACCGCCAGCAGCGCCAATGCGCCCAGCAGAGGCAGATAAAGCACGATGGTCAGCAGCAGCGAGGAGGACATCTGAGGTTCCGGTACGGTCTCGATCGCGTCCGTTCTAGAACATGATCGTTGCGGGCGAAACTGGCGCGCTACCGCCGCCCGAACAGTGTCTCGATCTGTGCCTTTGACAGCTTCAGATAGGTCGGCCGGCCGTGACTGCATGTCGCGGCCCGCGGGGTCGTTTCCATCTGGCGCAACAGCGCGTCCATCTCGGCGCGGTCCAGCCGGCGGCCGGCGCGGATGGAGCCGTGACAGGCGAGGCGCGCCAACGCCGCATCCAGCCGGCGTTCGAGCGCGTCCGCCTCCAGTGCGTCGCTCAGCGGGTCGGCCTCGAGCTGCTCGGCGAGGTCGCGCAGCAGGGGGGTCGGGTCGGGTGCGCCCAGCAGCGCCGGCAGCGCACGGACCAGGACCGCGCCGCCGCCGAACGCTTCGATCTCCACGCCGAGCCGCGCGAGCAGCGATGCCTGCCCGGCCAACGCCGCCGCGTGGCCGGGCGGCAGATCCACCACCAGCGGCATCAGCAGCCGTTGCGCCCGCACGCCGCCTTCGAGATACTGGGCGTGCAGGCGCTCGTGCGTCAGCCGCTCATGGGCGGCGTGCTGGTCGACCAGCACCAAGGACCCGTCCGCGGCCACCGCGATCACATAGGTATCGAGCACCTGCGCGACCGGCGCGCCGAGCGGATAGCCCGCCACCGCCTCCGGCACCTCGGCGGGAGCGGGCAGCACGCGCGCGCTCGGTGCGCCGAGCTCGAACCGCGCCGCCGGCCGCGACGCATAGGCGAGCGTCGCCTCGGCGAAGCCTGATGCCGCCGGGACCGGCTCGGGGGGAGCCCAGATCGCGCCGCCAGGCCGGCGCATCTGGGTCAGCGCCGACGCCGAGCCCACCGCCAGCCCGAGCGCGCGGCGCAGCGTCCCGATCACCAGCGCACGCACCGTCTCCGGCTCGGCGAAGCGCAACTCGGTCTTGGCAGGGTGGACATTGACGTCGAGACGATCGACCGGAATGTCGAGATAGAGCGCGGCCACCGGATGGCGGCCGGCGGCGATGACGTCGCGATAGGCGACGCGGACCGCACTTCGCAGCATCGGATCGGCGACCGGGCGGCCATTGACGACCAGCGAGATCCCGTTCGCCGTGCTGCGCGTGGTGGCCGGGCCGGCGGCCAGCCCGGTCAGGCGCATGCCGTCGCGCGCGCCGTCGATCAGCCGCCAGGGCTCGTCGCGGCCATAGGCGTCAGCCTCGCCGAGCAGGGCGGCGATACGGTCATCCCGCGCCTGCGCGGGCAGGTCGAAGACCACCCGTGCATCGACACTCAGCCGGAATGCAACGCCCGGCGCGGCAAGGGCCAGACGACGCAGACCCTGGATGACGTGCTCGGCCTCGACGCGCGGGCTGCGCAGGAACTTCCGCCGCGCCGGAGTGGCGAAGAACAGATCCTCGACGCAGACGCGGGTGCCTTTCACGCCCGGGTGCGGGGCGGCCGGGGCGATGACGCCGCCGGCGACCGTGATCTTCCAGGCCTCGCTTGCGCCTTCGGGCCGCGAGATCAGCGACAGCCGCGCCGCGGCCCCGATCGAGGGGAGCGCCTCGCCGCGAAACCCGAGCGTCGCGATCCGCACCAGACTCTCATCGACAAGCTTGGAGGTGCAATGACGCTCGATGGCGAGGCCGAGTTCGGACGGCGACATGCCGCACCCGTCATCGACCACCTCCAGCCAGTCGATGCCGCCATTGCGAAGGCAGACCTCGATGCGGGTGGCACCGGCATCGAGCGCATTCTCGACCAGCTCCTTGGCCGCTGCCGCCGGCCGCTCGATCACCTCGCCGGCGGCGATGCGATCGACGATGTGGTCGGGAAGACGCCGAAGCGCGGAAATCAGAACAGGCCGAGAAAGGAGGATTTCTTCGGCGCCGGCTGCACGGGCGTGGCACCGCTGGTCGGGCTGACACCCTGCTGGGCCGCGCCTTGCAGGCGCTTGCTCTCCTTCGGCGCGTCGACCAGCGGATTCTGGCCGACCGGCGGCTTCCAGAACATGATGCCGTCGACGAAACTGCGATCGGGGCTGTCGAGCTCGCCATTCACTCCGGCACGGCCGAGGCTCGGATCGGGGGTGCCTGCCTGTGCGAGCATCGCCTGCTGGCCGGGGCTGGACGCGGCCGCATCGCCCTTGATCGCCACGTCGGGGGCGAGGGTCTCCAGCGCCTGGTTGCGCTGATCGGCGAGCTGCGGACGCGGTGCGCCGGGGGTCGGTGTCGGCAGACGCTCCGATGGCGGCAGCGACAGCGGTGGCTGGGTGGTGACGGCAAATTCGTCAGGCGAGTTGCGGCTCAGCCCGAAGCTGCGCTCGAGCTGCTCGCCCGAACAGGCCGAAAGGCCGCAGAGCGCGGTCGCGGCGAGGCTGAGGACGGTGAGGCGCGCGGCGTTCATGTCAGGCAAAACTCGATCTGCTGGCGGGCTTTGCGACCCTTGCGGGCCGCGTAGCCTTTTAGCGTCGAATCGAAGCCAGCGGCAACAAAGCCGCGCCCGGGCCGAAGCGTCTGCTCAGAAGCTGTCGGGGTCCGGCCCGACACGCTCGCCGGTGCCGAGACCGGCAATCGCCGCCATATCGTCCTCGCTGAGGCCGAAATCGAAGATGTCGATGTTCTGCGCGATCCGCGACGGGGTAGCGGATTTCGGAATCGCCACCACGCCACGCTGCATGTGCCAGCGCAGGATCACCTGTCCGGGGCTTCTGTCGAGTCGGGCGGCGATGGCGCCGATCACCGGATCGTCGACCGCGCCCTGCGCGAGCGGGCTCCAGGCTTCGGTGACGATGCTATGCGCCTGATGGTAGGCGACCAGCTCGTCCTGGGGCAGTTTCGGGTGCAGTTCGATCTGGTTGAGTGCCGGGATGATGCCGCTGGTCTCGGCGAGACGGTCGAGATGGGCGATCTGGAAGTTCGATACCCCGATCGCCTTCGCGCGCCCCTCGGCGTGGATGCGCTCGAACGCCTTCCAGGTCTCTTCGTAGAGCCCGCGACGCGCCTGCGGCCAGTGAATCAGATAGAGATCGACATGATCGAGGCCGAGGCGGTCCAGCGAGGCATCGAAGGCGCGCAGCGTGCTGTCATAGCCCTGGTCGTCGTTCCACAGCTTGGTGGTCACGAATAGGTCCTCGCGCCGGATACCGCCGTCGATCGCGGCGGCGAGCGCGCGGCCCACCCCGGTCTCGTTGCGGTAGATCATCGCCGTGTCGATGCTGCGGTAGCCGGCATCGATGGCGAGGCCGACGCAGTGCGCCGCCTCGTCGTCGCTGATCTTCCACACACCGTAGCCAAGCTGGGGGATCGCACCGCCCTGGCTGAGCGCGATCGATGGAACATGAGGCATCGTCTGTCTTTCCCTTCCTTCAGGCAGCGGCTTCGTCGCCATAGCCCTCGGCGGTGATGCGGTTGTGACCGCGGGTCGGACGGAAGGTCCCGTCCTGAAGTGCTGCCTCGATGTCCTCGAGGCTGGCTCCGGCGGTCTCCGGCACGAAGAACCACACGAAGGCGAAGGACAGCGCATTCACCGCGGCATAGAACCACATCGTGCCGCCGAGCCCGATCCAGCCGACCATCGACAGCGCGGTGCCGGTGACCAGCAGATCCGAGCCCCACAGCACCGCCGCGTGCAGCGAGGTCGCCTGACCCCGCATCGACAGCGGGAACATCTCCGCCCCCAGCAGCCAGCCGACCACCTGGATCGAGCCCGAGTTGAACAGCATGAAGGCGAGCAGGAAGCCCACGATCAGCCAGCCCTCGACACCGCCCGGGGCGTGCGCCTTGGCGTCACCGGTCGCGCCGGTCAACCAGAACATCACCCCCAGCCCGATCAGCGACAGCACCGAGCCCGGCGTCATCAGCAGCATCAGCCGCCGCCGGCCGATGCGATCGACGAAGCGCGAGCCGAGGAAGGTCATGATCAGATACACCGTCGCCACGCCCAGCGAGGCGAGCAGGGCGGAAGACGCGCCGAAGCCGACGCCGGAGAGGAAGGTCGGCGCGTAGTAGATCATCATCTCCAGCCCGCCGCACTGGGTGAAGAACGCGACCCCGAGGGCCGCGACCAGTGCCGGACGCACCCAGGGCTGGGCGAGGCCACGCCAGCCACGATTCTCGGGGCGGGTGTCGTGTGCGACGCGATGGATCTGCTCGGCCTCGTGTCGGATCTCGCGTCGGCTGTCGCGCAGCCTGGCGAGTTCGTCGAGCGCCTCGCCCATGCCGACATTCTCCGCCGTCCAGCGCGGCGATTTCGGCATGAAGAACATCGAGAGGCAGACGATTGCCGCCGGGATCGCGGCAATGACCACCATCGTGCGCCAAGACCACGCCTCGCGCAGGGTGAAGCCGACGATGTTGGCGAACAGGATGCCGACTCCGATGGCAATGTTGAACATCGTCACCAGCGTGCCCCGCCGGTCGGTGGGGGCGAGCTCGGAGATATACATCGGTACCACCTGGGTGGCACCGCCGACGGCAAGACCGAGCAGCACGCGGGAAGCGATCAGCCAGTCCACCGTGGGCGAGAGCGCGCAGGCGACGGCGCCGGCGACGAACACGGCGGTGACGATCATCACCGTGCGCCGACGGCCGATGGTCTCGGAAATCCAGCCGGTGGCCAGTGCGCCGATCACCGCGCCGGCGAGAATCGCGGACGCCACCATCTCCTGCACGTTCGGGGAGATGTGGAACTCGTGGGTGATCAGCAACAGCGCGCCGGAAATGATGCCGGTGTCATAGCCGTACAGACCACCGCAGACCGCGGCGATCATCGCGGCCAGGAACAGCGTCCGCCCCGCTCCTTGCGGAATCTCGAGCCCGGCCACCGCCTTGGTGACCGTCTTTCGTGAGATATCCTTTGGATCAACCCCGCTGAGGTCCTGCGTCTCGCTCAAATGCCTCGTCCTTTCGACCGACTTGCGCGGTCCGAGGCCCTCCGGAAGCGGTCAGCGCCCGGATTGCGAAGGTTTCACGCACCGGTCAGGACGCTGGCGGCCGACGAAAGTTCTCGAACAGCAGCACGCCGACGCCGCAGACGACCGCGGCATCGGCGATGTTGAACACATACCAGGACCAGCCGAAGGCATGAGCGTGGATGAAATCCACCACTGCGCCGTAGCGCAGGCGATCGACGATGTTGCCGATGGCGCCGCCGATGATGGCGCCGAGCGCGGCACCGGTGGCTGGAAATGGTGTTCTGATGAGCCACCAGATTAACCCAAGGATGACCGCGACTGCAAATCCGGCCAGCAGAACCGGCCCCAGCGCCCCCAGCCCGTTGAACATCCCGAACGTCACCCCATGGTTCCAGACCATGGTGAAGTTCAGCCCCGGCAAGATCGCCGCCGAGCCTCTCGCCGGCAGGTCAAATCCGTGCAGCATCCACGATTTCGACGCCTGGTCGGCGACCAAGACGATCGCGAACATCACCACGGCCCAGCCCAGCGCGCGGCGCGAGACGGGCGGCGTCATGCCAGATTTACCACGTCGGAGCAGCGCAGGCACAGTGGCGCATGCTCGGCATTCTGGCCGACCTCGTCGAGCACGCGCCAGCAGCGGGCGCATTTGTCGCCGGAGGCACGTTCGACCGTGGCCGAAAGCGGGCCAGGCGTGACGGTCGCCGTGGAGACGATCGCCAGCTCCGCCCAGTCGATCGAACGCGCCTCGGCGAATGACACGCTCTCGGCCGATGCCTCCTCCGGCACCGACAGGCCAAGCGCGGCCTGGAGCGACGAGCCGATCGTCTTGTCGGCCCGCAGCGCCTCGATCTGCGTGGTCGCCACACGACGCATCGACCGCACCTTGGCCCAGCGCGCAGCGAGCGGCGCGTCGTGCCAGGTGTCGGGGATCACCGGCAAGCGCTGCAGATGCACGCTCTGCGCGTCGCCGAAACGGGCCGTCCAGGCCTCGTCGGCGGTGAACACCAGTGTCGGCGCAAGCCAGAGGGTAAGTGCACGCTGGGTGATGTCGAGCACCGTGCGGCAGGCACGGCGGCGCGGATCGTCGAGCGCATCGCAGTAGAGGCTGTCCTTGCGCACGTCGAAATAGAAGGCGGAGAGGTCGGTGGTGCAGAACTGGTGGATCGCCGGCAGCACGCCGACCCATTCATGGCTGTCGATGGCATGACGCACCATCGCATCCAGCTCGGTCAGCCGGTGCAGCACGAAGCGCTCGAGCTCGGGCAGCATCTCGTAGGGGACGATCTCGGCCTCCGAGAACCCGTCCAGCGCACCGAGCAGCCAGCGCAGCGTATTGCGCAGGCGGCGATACAGGTCGGCGGTCTGGTCGAGCAGTTTCGGACCGATGCGGACATCCTCGTAGGTATCCGCATTCATCACCCACAGGCGCAGCACGTCGGCGCCGAACCTGTCGATCACCTCGGCGGGCGCGGTGACGTTGCCGAGCGACTTGCTCATCTTGCGGCCCTGCTCGTCGAGCACGAAGCCGTTGGTGAGCAGCGCCTTGAACGGCGCGCGGCCGCGGGTGCCGACCCCTTCCAGCAGCGAGGACTGGAACCAGCCACGATGCTGGTCGGAGCCTTCGAGATACAGATCCGCCGGCCAGCCGAGCCCCTGGTTCCTCCACGCTCCGTCGCCGAGCACGAAGGCATGGGTCGAGCCGCTCTCGAACCAGACATCGACGATGTCGAACACCTGCTCGTAGGCTTCCGGATCGTAGCGGTTGCCGAGGAAGTCCGAAGCAGGGCGCGCATACCAGGCATCCGCACCCTCCTTGCGGAAGGTCTCCACGATGCGGCCCATCACCTCGGCATCGCGCAGCACCTCACCGGTCTTCTTCTCGACGAAGACCGCAATCGGCACGCCCCAGGCCCGCTGGCGCGAGATGCACCAGTCGGGCCGGTCGCGCACCATCGAGGTCAGCCGGTTGCGCGACTGGGCGGGCACGAACCGCACGTCCTCCAGGGCCGTCAACGCCCTCTCGCGCAGGCGCGTGTCGCCCTCCATGGGGATGAACCATTGCGGGGTGGCACGGAAGATCACCGGCGCGCGCGAGCGCCAGCTATGCGGGTAGGAATGCAGCACGCTGCCGCGTCCGAGCAGCCCGCCCTGTCCCGCCCGTTGCGTCTCGATGAGGAAGTCGCAAACCGGATCGGCCGCCTTGAACACGTGGATGCCTGCGAAATGCGGCACCCAGGCGGCATAGCTGCCATCGCCGAGCACCACCTCCGGCACGGCGATACCATGCGCGGTCGTCAGCCGGAAATCGTCCTCGCCATGCGCCGGCGCCATGTGCACCAGACCGGTACCGGCCTCGGTGGTGACGAAATCGCCCGCCAGCAGCGGCACGTCGAATTCGAAGCCACGTCCGCGTCCGGGGTGGGCGGCGACCACGCCCGCAAGCTCGCTGCCGGAGAAGCGCTCCAGAACCCTCCATTGCGTGACGTGGATGGCGGCGCCAACGGAGTCCAGAAGATCGGCGGCGACGATCAGACGCGTTCCCGGCGCGACATGCGCGCCCTCGCCGACCGACACCACCTCGGCCAGTACGTAGGCGATCTCCGGCCCGTAGGCCAGCGCGCGGTTGGCCGGGATGGTCCAGGGCGTAGTGGTCCAGATTGCCACCTGCGCGCCCTCGAACCGGCCCGGGGTGAGGACCGGAAAGCCGACGAAGATCGTGGTCGAGGTGATGTCGTGATACTCGATCTCGGCTTCGGCCAGCGCGGTCTTCTCGACCGGGCTCCACATCACCGGGCGCAGGCCGCGATACAGCGAGCCGTCGAGCAGGAAACGCCCGATCTCGGCCGCGATCGCCGCCTCGCTCTCGAAATCGAAGGTCGCGTAGCGTCCCGCCCAGTCGCCCTGCACGCCGAGGCGCTGGAATTCCGCCGACTGGATATCGACCCATTTCTGCGCATAGGCGCGGCACTCGGCGCGGAACTGGAGCACCGGCACCGCATCCTTGTCGCGCTTGGCCTTGCGGTATTCCTCCTCGATGCGCCACTCGATCGGCAGGCCGTGGCAGTCCCAGCCCGGCACGTAGCGCACGTCGTGGCCGGCCATGCGCTGGGCACGGTTGACGACGTCCTTCATGATCTTGTTGAGCGCATGGCCGATATGCAGGTGCCCGTTGGCGTAGGGCGGGCCGTCATGCAGCAGGAACGGTGTCTCGCCCTCGCCCGCGCGTGCCAGGCGTCCGTCGAGATCCTCCGCCGCCCAACGGGCCAGCATCGCCGGCTCGCGCTTCGGCAGGTCGCCGCGCATGGCGAACTCGGTGCGCGGCAGGAACACGCTGTCGCGGTAGTCGGGCGGGGCGGCGTCGGTCATCTGGTCTCGGCTGTGGTCGGCATGGGCGGTGTCGGGCAGCCGGTGATAAAGGGTCATGCGCCCGGCATGGTCAAGGCGCGCGACCGGCGGCGTCGCGGCGCGTTATGCTCTCGCCCACCCTGCCCCGCCCCCACCCGGCCCGAAGGATACGGATGCCCCGCCTGACGTTTCACCCGCGACCGATCTGCCTCGCGGTGCTCCTTCTCACAGGTCCGGTGGCATGGGACCGGGCGCAGGCGGCCACCGGCATCGACGAGCGCATGATCTCGATGCAGATGCACCAAGCATTGGGGACCAAATGGCTCGCCACCCCGACGCCGACCGCGATCCGGGTCGTGGGTGCGGCGCAGGCGATGCTGCGCGACCGCGGGGTCGCGATCGACCGGCGCGAGGCGCTGCTGATCGTGGATCGCGCACCGTCCGTGCAGCGCCTCTGGGTGGCGATCGCCGATCCCGATCCGCATGAATGGGCGATCCTGGGCGCGGTGCGGGTCAGCACTGGCAAGCCGGGACGCAAGGACCACTACAAGACCCCGGTCGGCGTGTTCCGGCTCAACGGCGACGTGCTGGGCTACCGCGCGCTCGGCACCAAGAACGAGCACGGCGTGCGCGGCATCGGCATCAAGGGCATGCGGGTGTGGGATTTCGGCTGGCAGACCACCCAGGACTGGCGCAACCCCGATCATGTGACCGCGGTGCGCATGGAGATGCATGCGACTGATCCCACCCTGCTCGAATACCGGCTCGGCCATCCCGATTCCGAGGGCTGCATCCGCATCCCCACCGCGTTCAACGCCGCCCTCGACCATACCGGGCTGATCGACCGCGCCTTCATCGAGGGCGCGGAGTACAGCGCCGCCGACGCCGCCCTGCTGCCCAAGGACCGCGCCTCCTCGCCGCTCGCCGGCGATACGCTGGTGGTGTTCGACTCGTCGGAACCGCATGCCGCCCCGTCCGACCCGGATCTGGCGGAAAAGATCGAGGCCGATTTCGCCGCCTATCTGGCTCAGAAAGCGGCGGCGACCGGCGCCGCCCCGGCGGCTGCGGACCAGACCGATGACAGTGCACCCGAAGGCCAACCTGGCGCCGCCGCCGCCCTGCCCGTCCCATCCCCATCCCCCGCCGCCTCTCCCGCACCAGGCGGATGACGACGGCAAGCATCGTCACACGCGCGTGAGAACCCGGCGGCGGCTCGCCCGTTAGGGTTTGCGAACGAGCCGCCGGACCGTCGGCGGCCAGACGGGAGCGTTTTCATGGGTCACGGTATCATCGTCACCATCATCCTCGGCTTCATCATCGGACTGATCGCGAAATTCCTGATGCCGGGGCGCGATCCAGGCGGGTTCATCGTCACGATCATTCTCGGCATCCTCGGCTCGGTGGTGGCCGGCTATATCGGCCGCGCACTGCACTGGTACGGCCCGGGCCAGCCCGCCGGCTTCATCGCCTCGATCTTCGGCGCCATCCTGCTGCTGATCATCTATCGCGTGGTGATCGGCAATCGCACGACCGTCTGAGACGGTCTCGAACCGTCAGCCTTCGTCTGGTCGCAGCCTGGCGAAGGCTGACGCAAGTTGCTTGTGCGCTTCATCCGGCTCGCTCAAGCCGGCTGCGACGATACCTTCACGCCAGCCATGGAAATAGGCCGCTGTAAGGCAGGCGTGGTCGAGAGGCAGGCCGAGGGCGCCATCCATGAAGCCGCACAGCACCTCCGCCTCGTCCAGCCCGAGACAATCCGCCACATTTGTGACAGGGGGAAAGCCGATATCCAAGAGAGCTCACTTCCAGACCAAGACCGTTGCAGCATCGTCGGCCACGGGCCGATCTATTTCTGTCGTCTTTACCTGTCGACTGAACCGCTCGCTACAAGAATGGCATGCTGCTCTTCGTCACTTGAATGATCGCCATCGACTTGCGGTCCTTGTCTTGAACTCACGCGGACCATCTTCCGGATTTGGACCTCATTCGACGCAGGCCTGTCGCTGAAAAGATAGACGAGAGCCGAAATGAGCGGTGTTCTTCGAGTGCCAGATCCGTGTCCTGCGGATCTCGGATTACGACGGGGGATAGCCGATATGATCATTTCATCAGCAAACCTGACCACAGGTCAGGATAGACCGCGCTCGCCATCGATCACCCATGTCACCACACACGGCGCTGCGAGATCCCGAAATTACGAGGCGCGTCTCGCTGTCAGTCCGCAGACCAGACACGATGCCTACCGGGTGCGCTACCACAGCTACTTCTCATCCGGATATATCGCCGCCAACCCCGCGGGAATGTTTTCGGATCGTTTTGATGACCAGCCGAACGCTCTGACCGTGGTGCTCTACGAAAACGCCCGTCCGGTCGCATCTGTGCGCGTCTGCCTGCTGACACGGGGAACCGACTTCACCTCCCCGGCACGCGAGACCTTCACCGATGAGGTCGATCAGGCGCTGGCGGCGGATGCGGATGATGCGTTCGGTGGGCGCGGACTCGAGATCAACAGGCTCGTTCGTACACCCGATGCCGCCAACAACCACGGCCTCGTCTTCCTGCTGTACCGGATGGCAGGCTATATCGCGCTCGCAAAGCACACACACACCTATTTCGCCTGCGTGCGCCCCAATCACGCGCCCTTCTACCGGCGTCTGGGCTACGAGCTGGCAGCCCCCCCCCAAGCCGTATCCTGGCCTCAAATGCGACATGCAACTGATGATGAGTGACCGGATCCGATATGACCGGATACGTGCCGCGGTTCCGATGATGGATCCGTTCACAGGCACGACGGGTAGCCTGGCCGGATTCTTCGAAGGAGCGCCCGTCAGCCTGCGCCTGACCGACTGAGCATGTTCGACATGATCAACACACTCGTCTGTCTCTGCGCCTTCGCGGCGTTCCTGTCGTTCGCCTGGGGCGTGAGAAACCATTTTTCTCACGGCCCGGACGGGCTCCCGCCGGCCATGCGCCGGCTTTCCGTCCTGAGTGCGGCGGCCATGGCGGTATTCGTCGTGCACCTCTACTACAGACGTGCGGCAGTTTTGACGCTCGACATCATTTCAGTTGCATTGTCCGTGGGCAGCATGGCCTTGTTCTGGTGGACTGTACGTATCACGCGGACCGATCCGCCCGCAGTGGCGCACCAGAGTACGGTCCTCACGGTTGTCCATTCCAGAGGGCCATACCGCCTCGTAAGGCACCCGTTCTATCTTTCGTACTGCCTCTTCTGGTTCGGTACAGGACTCGCAGGCGGCCCGATCCAGTGGCCGTTCGTCGTAACACTCATCGGCTGGTACTATCTGACCGCGCGAAATGAGGAGCGGCTTTACACCCAGTCCGGGATCGCGCCAGTCTATGAGCAATACAAGCGACGCACGGGAATGCTGCTGCCTCGGATATTGAAACGAACAAATCAATGACAGCCCGCAATACGTTCAGTCGGGAACTCATCGAGCGTGGCCGATCCTTTGCCCGCGCCATCGTCGAGTTTCAGCGCATCAGCCGACCCGGCACGCACCGGGACGTTACCCTGCTGCGTGATCAGACATCCGTGCTCTATGTCCTGAATCTTCTCTTTCTCACCGTCGGAATGACGAATACATGCGTGACGGCCGTGGTCTTCGGCGGATTTGCAAGGCTTGCCACGACCGTCCTGTTCTTTTGTCTGATGTTGAACTACGTCCTGATCGCTCTTGAGACAGGGAGATGGCGCCGTCGGGGCGACGATTTTCGGTTTGTCCGACGATCGAGAGCACTTTTTGTCATGCTCGGGACGGCGTGGGGATTACAGCTGAACCTGTTCGCCTTCCATCGACCCTTTACCAAAAGTTCCTTTCTGCTCGGTCTTGCAGTCGGTTTGATCTCCACGCCCATCATCAGTGTTCCGGGCGCGGTGGCCTAGGGCTGGGACTCATAACCAGTAGCTGACGACGGCTGCGATGCAGACTGCTGCGTGAAAGTTGATGGCGAGGCGATCGTATCGGGTAGCGATGC
>NZ_JACHXV010000009.1 GCF_014192375.1 Endobacter medicaginis
AATACGGTCAGCCGAGAGATACCGTTCAACCAGCACCTCGTGGCAGCCATCCGACCCAGCAACCGCGCATGCGACAGATAACTAATACTGGGGCTTCGCATTTCCAGATGACACCTAATGTCCCCTACCTGTCGTACACCGGTTTTGTCAGCTCCGCGGACCACAGACAAACCGCTCATCCGTAGACGTCAGCGGTCATCCGCATCCGTTGACAAAACAAATTTGTCTACAGGCGAAAAAAGTCGGCTCGATTTTCTGGGAGATATGTCATTGTAGAGAGTTCCGGTATCACAGCGATTGCCGTCGCTCCTCCGGAACTCTCTACGGGGACTTGATTAGTCTACGTGCTGTGCACGCAAACGTCAACGAATCCGTCGAGAAACACGCGTTTTTCGGGGACGACGACGATGCCATTCGACTCTCAAAACTACCTCCGCGGACTGAAGCACATCTCGCCGAACGTCGCGTCGTCGGCCGCCTCGGTCCTGCACGCCATCGACCTCAATCAGAACATCGGCCGGCACCACATCACGCTGTCCGGCGACATCTCACAGCCGCTACAGAGAGCCGTTGCCGTTGCGCAGGCAGCCGCACCGCATCTCGCACCACTCGCCGCCTATATGATTCCTCACCTGCCTGGCAGGCCTCGTGCCGGCGCTGAGATGTCGTCGGCGCAGCAGATGTTCCTCGGTGATGCCATCCTGCAGCCGCTGTTCACGCCGAACTCGCCCGAATGGTGCAATGCCCTGGTTATCGATTGCGACGCTCAGACGGCCGTGGAAGCCCTCCAGCACCTCCCCCCGTACGTGAGACCGACCCTGGTCATCGACGCCGCCAGCGGCCGTTGCAGCGCGATTGTGCAGCTAGAGAGTCCGGTCAGGATGACCAACAACAAGCCCGGCGGGCGGAGAGACCCCCGCGGCACGCTCTGGTATGCCGGCGCGCTGATTGCTGCCGCCCTGGATGGCACACTGCTGCCGCACGTGGCGCTCGTGCGGTCACCGTGGGCGCTGCTGAAGAATGTGCCCGGGCATGAGACCGCGCAGGGATTCTCCGACCCGCAGACCGTACCGGTCGACCTGGCGCACAAGACCATCATCGGCACACCAGACATGTTGTTGACCGAAATTGTTCATCAACTGCATCAAACCTACGGCCATCTCGTTCTCCGCTCACAGGAGTCCGGTAAGCGTCGTCCAGGTCCGCAGGAGCCGGCTGCCGAGGGTACCAACCGCGGCCTGTTTGACCGGCTGCGGGCATGGGCATTCGAGCGGCACGAGATGGACGCGGACACCATCGCCGGCCAGGCTGAGGCCATCAATCATTCGTTCGCCTGGCCGCTGCCGCCGGATGAAGTTGCCTCCGTGGCCGCCAACATCACTGTGTTCATGCAGACTCGGTTCATCCCTGGCGAGCCTGCACGCACAGTGAACCGCGGTGTGATGCAGTTGGCCGGCGACACGGAACACACGCTGAGAGAGAAACAAGCGGCCGGGGCGGACTATGCCGCGTACACGAAGCGCCTGCGGACAGAGCGTCGCATTGCTGACATTGTTTACGACTGGAACCCCGCTGACCGCATTACGCAAGCAGGCCTGGCAGCCGCGCTGGAGATGTCGACGAAGACGATGAAGCGGGCCTGGGGAGCCGGGCTGGAGACACTGGTAGACGAGGTTCCGGAGATGCGGGCGGATGAACCTCACTATTTCCGCGGCCGCCGTTGTTCGGCATGGAACCGGATGGCCCAGAATCCACTGCGCGATATCGTTGCCGCCCACAACTCCTGGGCTGACGAGATTGCCGCCTGCGACGCCTTGGCAGCTCAGTGCCAACTGGCCGCCTCGATGGATGAGATTGAGTCGATGCGCGCCGGCTTGCCCAAGGTCAGCTACAAAGAGAATGAGGTCCAAGAAATGCTGCCGGATGCGGTCCGGAAAGCGCGCGGTGCCGTCCACTCGGCATTTCTGAAGCGGCGCCGGGAGTTGCTATCAGCTGACCCCGTGGCTCGCGAGCAGAACCGCGCCGCAGATATCGAGGTGGAGGATTGGGAGCCGACGCCGGCGCAAGAGGACGAGGAGAGCAGGCTGTTCAGCCTCCGGAACTCGATTCGCATGTCGGTGATGCTCGACCAGATGGTGTAACCGTCAACAAATTGGTGACTGAATTCGGAAGTCTGCAGACAGGTTAACAATTTACGATTTTTAAATACCACATGACGCCGGGACAATGCCGGCATAATGCACACATCTGACCGATATTGTCCCGGCGGGGCCGTACCGTCCCGCAATCCGCCATCCTCACAAGTCGACTGCCAGTTCACAATTACAGAGTATGATATCTGAACACACCAGGAATCAGATTTCGTGATTCCGACAACCTGATTCCAAACCCACCAAACCGTCGTACGAACACACGAGGTAACGGGGTTAGATAACGGGTTCATAAATCCTGCTACCGAGTTTCACCTGCCGCCGCGACATACACCACGCAAACAAATAGGCCGGGGATTCCTCCCCAGCCCATCACGTCATCTCAGTCATTCCCGCTATCAGTCGGCGTACTGCAGCTGCATAGCACCCTGTACCGGCGGCACGCGGACTTCGCCGGCGCGATATCTCCGCATCCAAACCTGACACCGCTCGATGGTTTTCACGCTGACCGTGCCGCGCTTCAATCCCGAGAGCCGGGATTTGTGCCCGAGAGCCGCTCTGGAAACGGTAGTCGGCGGGATTCCCGTGTCGTGCCTGAATCGGTTCAACTCATTGCGGAAGCGGGTAACGGGGTGCAGCGAGGCGCCGGCGTTGTCACAGATGGCCTCGAACTCCAGCCAGCTAATTTCATGTCCGTCGGCATCATACAGCTCGGCCGCCACGTCTTCGATTACGTCGCCGTTGCCCCGCAGCACCGACCAAGCCGACGCATACAGCTGCTCATACAGTCCGAGAATCGTCGCACGCGGCACATGATGACGACCGTTCTCCAGAATCTCGTCGGCGAACCTGCGCGCCGCCGGCAATGAGACCTTGGCGACATTCGAAATCAGGAATGCCGTCGCCGCCACATCATCGAGATTCCTGGTTTCGTCCAGCGCCGCTTCCACAGCATCCATGTCGTCGGCATCCTGGCGGCGCGACATCATCTCACCGATGACCCCGGCCAGCGCGACGTCGCACTGCGGCAGCACGAGCTTCATGATGCGTGATGGCGTGCCGACCGCAGGCATCTGCGAGCGCACCGAGGTGTCGGCGGACACGATAGGCACCGAGAATCCGTGATGGCGCGCGACGAATGCCGCCGCGGCTGCACGGGCGCAGCGAGCCACAAGGTCGCGGTCGGGGGTTGGGAAGGAATCATTTGTCATCGCGTTAACTCCTCGTTTCTGATGACGGGTTTCAATGCCAATATTGTAGCAGAAAACGTGCAAATGACGTCGTAATAGTTATCGATTGTGTGTTGTTTTCTACAATGTTGGCTTTGTTGGCGAGGTCAGTATTCCGGGTTCCAGAACTCGTCATCCTGGTCGTTCCGTCCAGCCTGCATCCACTCGTCGACGTCGTCGTATGAGCCACTCAGAATTTCGGACGCGAACTCGCCGGAATACACGTACTCGAACATTCCATGCGTGGTGTCGATTGGCGCGGCCGCATACGTCAGGCCCATCTCTCGGGAGACAGCATACGAGGCGAATGCCCGAGCCCTGCGCTCGATAGATGAATCGATATATTTCGAGCTGCCGTATGTGAATCCGCGGCGCATTTCGGCATCGAGATTCGCAATCAGGTCATCCCGAATCAGTCGCTCCGCTACGTGCCAGATTTCGTGATACGCGGTGTTGTGGAGGTATTCATACGGCTGCATGCACATGCTGACGACGACAATTGGAGGAACTCCCGGTGCTTGCGCCATAGCCAGGCCGTACAATTCCTCAGACCCAATTTTCCACACTGCCGGGACCGTGATGCACCTCGCCCACGGCACGCATCTGCGGACCGCGGAATGCACCAGCATCGTGCTGGCCTCCAGTTTCCAGGTGTAGCGCCACTCTGAAGCATCCGAGCCAGCGCTGTAGACGCCATCTGTGCGCTTCTTCAGAATCATGCTGGCTTGGCTGATATCGAGAAATCTAAGGCGGTTGCCCCCGGCGTGAGTGAGTCGCCCGCAGTTTTCAGGCAACCACATGTGCCAGTGCGGCAGCTGCCCGGTGATGCCAAGATTCGTCAGATGTTGTGCGGGATGGCGATGCCGGGCTTTCCCGATGTCTACCACCGACTGCTGGGCTCCGCGGCTTGGTTTCGTGAACCAGTTTCTCATCATTTCCTCCTGTTGCCCGGGTAGGGTGCTTGATGTCTTTGTTCTCCGTTGATGCTGTGAGATGCTACGCCGCCTGCGCGACCCGCATCGGCCGGAATCCGAACCTGTTCGCCGGCATGTCATTCGCCGGCACGGTGTCGTGCACGCTGTATGAATTCGGCGTGTGCTCGAAATGGTCCAGGCGCGCAATCTCGTCGAACTGCGCCCGGGCTTCGTCGATTCCGGCTCGTGCCGATTTGTCATCGATTCTGCCGGCGTAGCGATGTTCGATGATGATTTCGAGTACCCGGCTGGCATCTGATTTCGTGTAGCGCGGTTCGCTGGACCGCAGGATGCGCAGTGTGAATCCGGTCAGCAGGCTGCGCGGGTCGACGTCCTTGGTGCTGACTAACAGCAGCCAGTCGCCTGAGCACATGCGTGTTTTCTGAATGATATCGGGCATTGTTACCTCCGTTGTTTTTGTTGGCCGGTCCTCCCGGCGTGGTGGTGATGATGCCGGCGGAGTGGTTACCGCCGGCATCGGGTTCAGTTCAGATGATGGGCGAGGCCGCCTTCGTCAGAATTTTCATTGTAAAAGACAACGTCGTTTCCGAAAGTCCGCAGACATACGGCGCCATCTTCGGAATCGAGAATGTCTGACAGCGCCATCCATTCACTCCGGTCCAAGATGAGCTCCCCGCCCACCAAGCCGTGTCCTGCCTGCAGATTCTCCAGCTTTCGTACGGCTGAAGACAGGGCATCGGAGATGTCGGGGTCGAAGAATCCGAGCAGCTGAAGGTCCAGCGCCGCCGGTCGAGAAGTGGTGTTCATGGTGGTCATTGTCGTATCTCCTGTTGGCCGGTCCGTGCCGGCGGTTGCGAAAGCATCGTTGCTTCCTTGATTTCAATATACTCGATTTCAAGCAAGATAGTTCAAAGAGAATGCGACTTTTCGTAGTTTGCATGAAATGTTGACGCTGACATGCATGTATTTGTCGGATTCCGGCTTTCATATTAACATCGATGTTAACATGACGACCTTTCGGTCGAGCGTTCGCATTGCAAATACCGGCACCTGCGGACTATGATGTGCCCACAGGACGCGCCACCATGATTGACAAAACCGCCATCAAAGCCATCCAGCATTACATCACCATCTCCGGCGACGCGGCCTACACACTACAAGAATTGCGCGATATCGCCGGCGCCGACGCCAAGCCGGCCATCGACACGCTGATTCGCCGCCAGGTCCTGGGTCGCCTGGGCCAGGGACTGTATGTGCCGATGAAGCCGGGCGTGTTTCGACCCGGGCCCGTGCCGGCATTCGCATTCGAGCAATCCTGCGCCTGCGTGCTCAGGAAAATGGGAATCGAGTTCCGGCCGGGCCGCGCCATCAGGGATTACAATGCCGGCAGGTCGACACAGGTGCCGGCTCGCGTGATTTTTGAGGTCCGGGGCATCCGGATGCCGCAGATGCAGTTCGGCAAGCAGGTGCTGCTATACGACAACAAAATGTACTCGAAAGCCAAGCTACAGCGCTTTGCGGCTGTTGACCCGTGGCCATGCGATGGTGAACTGTCGGCCGACCAGGCGACCCAGCGGCTGCGTGATTACATGCGTGCGGTGCCGGACAGCATCTATCTGCGTGCTGATTTCGAACGCCTGGCCGCGACCCAGACCTCGGCCGCCATCAGGGCCATCACCGCTGCCAACCTGGTCGCCGAAATCGGCAACGGCATCTACGCGCGGCTGGAATCCTCGGCCGACGGATATCAGCTCGCGGCCGGCGGTCTGTATCGAACCGCCGCCCGCGCACTGGACCGGCTCGATATTGAATGGCGGCCAGGGTTGGCGTGGCGGCGATATCAGTCAGGCGTCGGGCCGAAGCCGCCGGTGCCGTGTTTCGAGGTCCGTGGTCGGAGGCGTCCAAGGCTGCAGTATGCCGGGGTCGCGGTGGAATACGATAATGAGGGAATGACGGCGGCGGAGCTAAGGGTGGTCGGCAGGGAGGACCCGTGGCCGGGAAATGGGTGGCCGGCGAGATGACGAGCTCCAGAAATCGATTCTGAGCGTGGTCGAAGGCTTTTCAGGTCATCTGGGACCTTGGGCGGCTATCGGCGCTGTACAGGCCTGTATGGCGATTTGGCGGCATATGAGCCGGGAGGCGGTATCAGGGCACCGCATTTCATCCCGACGTTGGGCTCGATGACGGCATCCTGACCGCCCGGAGCGGCGCGTATGTCAGTTATTTCTTACATCGCGCGGCTTCAAATGCCGCTTCCAGGCACCTGAGCACGCCAAGTGCCGGTATCGGCGTCCTGTGTGAGCTCGACGGCGAGACGGGGATTGAAATCTGGGTTCTCCAGCTTGGCGCCTTTCATCTCGTAGCCCGCCGGATTTCCCAGCAGCAGGCAGCCGCCGGGGTCCCGAACTTGGTGCGAGACATGGGTGTGACCGGAAATCCAGAGCGCCGGCTGCAGGGCAATCAGGTCATCAAGATTCGAGGCGAATCCTGCAGTAACCGGGTCTCGCAGGTATTGCGGTGCCACGCAGCGCAGAGATGGCTGATGGTGTGTCAGCACCACGGTCGGGCCGGCGTGCGGGGTCTGCAGTTGGCTCTCGATGAACTCGCGACTGGTGCTGTGTCGACGAGCCGTCTCGCCCGGGGTCAGTCGGTCCCGCCAGTCGACGGGGTCGGCTCGCCGGATGAGCCTGTAATCGTTCAAGCTGCGCTCAACGATTCCGGAATCTACGCGAGCATTGCCGAAAATCGCAAAATCCGTCCACAGCGTCGCGCCGACGATGCGCACGTCGGTGCCGCGGACGGTGACGATGACCGCGTCATCTTCCAGCACATGAATTCGAGATTCCGGCGTCGATAGCTCATCGGCTTGCCTGCGCATTGCTGCGATGCCGTCGTCGATGGATTTTTTGGTGCCGTAATGCTCGTGATTGCCGCCGATGATGACGATGTCCGGGCTCGCGAACAGGCGGCGGGCCTGGGCGACCGCTTTCGAGGCCTTATCGGTGTCGCCGGCGATGACCACGATGTCGGCCCAGGATTGATTGTCCTCGAATCCGCGGTGTGAGGGGCCGAATTCGAGGTGCAGGTCTGATGTGACTTGGAGCGTGACGGGTTGCGAGGACATGGTGGTATCGTATCAAAAACGCGACTCGCGTTCTATAGTCAGCAGATTCACGAAATCGATAGTCAGCCGACACTCTCCGCCGCCAGATACCCTGCCACCCGCTCCAGCCCCGCCGGCTCCATCATCACGTCCAGGGCCGACATCCCTGCGAAAGCCTCATTTTCCCGCCGCACCCACGCATATCCCCGCGCTGGCTCAGAGAACGTCATCCGCAGCGACCGGTGAATCGATAACAGCAAGCCGAGCGACCGCGCGTCGACCGGCTGCAGCTCGACCCGGCCAGCACGCCATTCCGCCAGCGTGTCCATCCCGACCCCGAGGACCGTGCACTGCTGTGAATCCGACAACTGCCAGCGTTCCAGCAGTGCCAGCACGGCTCTCACCGCGGCCGCAGATTCGGCGTCGGTCGGCTTGGTGGTGCTGGCGGCGGGTGTGCTCATGGCGGCATGATAGCCGAGGCGGCGATGAGAACAGAAGGGGAATCTGTAAGGGGCGGCCTGGCGGCTAGACGGTTGTGATTGCTGAGTTATACGCAAAATGGCCAGTTTGGGTATAACTGCGAACTGGCGCTGGCGTGTGTTACCAAATGGCCGGTTTGGTAACACGGGTGGAGGCTGGGATGGCTGAGGCGTTCTCGTAGATTCGTATACCCGTCCGGGCATATTTTGCGATATACCCGTTCGGACTTAGGATTGAGAGGCGAGCGTGGCCGAATTTCGGACGATGATGGAGCTTGGCATGCTGCTGAGAGAGGCGCGGCGCTCGAAAAAGCTGACACAGACTCACCTCGCACAGCGCCTGCGGTCGACGCAAAAATGGATTTCTGCCATCGAAAACGGCAAGGAGTCCGCAGAAATTGGCCCGGTTCTCAGACTTGCTCGCGAGCTCGGGTTAACGCTGGCGTGCTCTGGCGACGGCATCATCGAGCGCTATGTGAATCACGCTTTGCCGCCTGTGCCGCCGGTCGATGTTGAGTCGCTGCTGAGTGAATGCGGGATGGAGATGGGTAGTGATGACTGAGCGTGAGCGCAACGGCGGGGACGATGTGCCGGCGGAGCCGCTGGTGGCAGGTGGTGACCAGGCGGCGGATGAGACGCTGGAAGCTGAGCTGGAGCGTGCTCTGCGGGAGAACGAGGCGGCGTTCAGGGAGCTGGCGCGGCGGTAAATCGGCCTAGCGCTCATACTCCTTGCCGCCGGTCGAGAGGTCGTAAAGCACTTTACTGTAGGGCAGGCGCAGTAAAATCGGATTCGTCTTTACAATTGCGGCAAGGACCACTCCCCGGCAGAACAGCGAAACACCAGCTTTCGAGCGGTCGCAAACCGCGTCAGCGCTATCGATGAAATTCAGATTTGCACTCCGACGCCAGATAACAACAGTCCGGCCGTCTGGTACGGAGCCAATCGGCTGGACCACGATTATCCCGAGCTGGGTGTAGGCCGCGACCAGCAGGGTTAGGACAATGATACCAATGATGACCAGCTTAGCTGGATTTCCCTTTCTGGGAGATTCACTGGAAGCGGTCCTATCAGAGTCGGTCATCGATTCCTGACCCTAAAAGGACTCGATAAAAATGCTACCGGCTAAAAATGCTTTGCCCCGGGCGACATGCCGTGAGGCAGAGGTGGCACCGGGGCTTACGAAGCTAAAATAGCTTGTACGAACCATTGGTTCAATCCTGCAGGTGGTACAAAATTCGTGCCCAGGAAAATACGACGGAAAATTTTACCAGTGGGATTTACCCCCGAACGCCTGCAGGCCCTCGAAGATACGCTGTCATCGACGAGACTCGCTCATTGGCAGGATTTGGTACCCAATCAGAGTCTGCAGCAGTGGCGCGCTCGGGCGCAGATAAGGATTCCTGCCGGTCGTGAAGCGGCAGTTTTGCTGCATCAGTGGAACACAGCTCTGTCGATGGCCTTCATGGCTTCCCTACAGATTTTCGAGCTGGCGCTGCGAAACAAAATTCATGCAGCGATGACCCATCATGCCGGCCGACCCGATTGGTGGCATCCGGCGGCGCAGCACCTGGAGCCTGATAACGCCAGACAGCTTGAGAAGGCGATTGATAAACTGGCTCAGGTCAAAAAGAAACCAACGACAGACCGAATCGTCGCCGAGCTAACGCTGGGATTCTGGGTATCTCTCACCGGACCTGGATATGACAACTCACGGGTGCCCAACCTTCTCTATTGGCGAAATTGTCTCAGTCGGCTTTTCACCCCGTCACTCCAAAAACCGCTGGACAGAGCGGCAGTAAACGCTGACCTGAACCGCATTCGGCGCTTACGAAATAACGTGGCGCATCATGAGCCCATCGTTACCAAGGACCTTAAAGGTGAGTATGCTAACATTCTAAGGTTCGCACGCCTTCTGTGTCCGGAAACCGCGGCCTGGATGGACGAGACGAGTCTCGTTCCCGGCCTCCTGAACGCCGACTGGCTCAGCGTCCTGGCCTGCTCGGGCAAGATGATAGGTCGCAATCCGTAGCGACGACGCAGCCGCTGATTGAGCACCTATATATAGGTACCGCCTCCCCGCCAGCGCCTCCCCTGCCCTGCCGCAGCACCCATACACGACCCCGCATACCCGGCTTGGCACCAGCCGCCGGATGCATCAAAATGATGCCTACAGCCCACGCCTCGTTGACTGAATCAACAAAGCGCGGGCTGTGACAGTTTCAACGAATGCGCGGTCTAAGTCACTGAGATAGCTGCACATAACGATTGGCGTCGGGGCTCTCCCAGGCAGCGGATTTTGATTCCGCCATGCGGAGGTTCGAATCCTCCCGCCCCAGCCAGATCGCCCGGTTCCGGGCGCCGGGCAGGGTGATCAGACCGCCTTCTTGAGGTTCGGGCTCGCCTTGAAGCGGACCGTCTTGCCCGCCTTCACCTTCACCGGCTCGCCGGTGCGCGGGTTGAGCGCCTTGCGGGCCTTGGTCTTCTTGACCGTGAAGGTGCCAAAGGACGGCAGCGTGAATCCGCCTTCCTTCTTCAGCTCACGCACGATGGCAGCAATCAGGTCGGTGGCAGCCTGGTTGGCTGCGACGCCGGTGCAGTCGATCGAATCTTGGATCACGGCAGCAATGAATGCCTTGCTCATCGTTTGATGTCACTCCTGTGGAAGATGCCCTGCGTCGCGACTCGGTCATGCCCGTCCCGGCGAAGGTCTGATGCCTGCTTAGCGGGTTGACGCAGGCTTCGCTACAGTCTTTGTGCACTGCAGCGCGAGAAAATGCTGACGAGCCCGGCAAAGTATCGGCCGCTTGCCAAAGACCGCGCTGCCGCTTCATCTGTTGGCCGACATGAGCCGCAACGTCGTCCTTTACGCCCAGTACCATCCGCATGGACACCTGCTGCCGCATGCGCGGGCGTCAATCTCGGCCCTGCTCGACGCCGGCTGCATCGTTCATGCCGGCTGCGCGGCCGATGCCGTGACTGGTGTTCCGGCCGATCGGGAAGCCCGGGGTGAGCTCGAGCGACGCGGCGCGGTGTTTCACCAAAGACGCAACGCAGGACTTGATTTCGGCTCCTGGCAGGAGCTGTTGCGGCTCGGCTGCGCGCGGGGGGCGGGACGTGTGCTGCTGGTCAATGACAGCACGCTCGGGCCGTTGCGGCCGATCGCACCGATCCTGGATGCGATGCGTCCCCACCCCGCCTGGGGCATGGTGGCCTCACGACAGATCAGGCCACATCTGCAATCATGGTTCGTGTGCCTCGATGCGGCCCTGCTCGAGACGACGCCGCTGACGCGGATCTTCGCTCAGGATTTCGCGTCGATGAGCCGCGAGGAAATCATCCTGCATGGCGAGATCGGTCTGTCGGCCGCCCTCGAGGCGGCACGCGTGACACCAGCCGCGCGCTGGACGGGAGGGCGCCGACATCTCGGTCGGTTGATGCCGCCGACCAATCCGGCCCATGTCGACTGGAGGCGGATGCTGCGCAGGGTGCCGTTCGTCAAGATCGAGCTGCTGCGCGACGATCCCTCGCATCTGGCACCCCCCGCCGCGTGGCATCGCGTGCTGCGTGCGTTCGACTATCCGCTGGAATGGGCAGAGGCGGCGATCGCCGCCGTACCGGCGCGGCGCCAGCCGGTTCGACTGAACTGGCGCGGGCGGGCGGTCCATCGCCTGCTGCGCTGACGGGCGCGCGCATGGCCGATCCTGCCGCAGCCCACCGTGGCCGCGTTCAGTTGCCGCCGTTCACCAGCGTGAAGGACGTGGCATCGAGGCTGGTGACGCCGGTGAAGGTGATGGTGGTGTTGTCCGACAGCGTGATCGTCGTGCCCGACGAAGAGTGTGTCTGCGAGGCAAGCGCCTGCGCCACGGCCCCGCCGCCATAGCCCTTCAGAAAGACGTGATTTCCGGCCGAACTGCCGAAATCGGTGATCAGGTCACGCACGCCGCCGCCGACTTGGCCGGCGGTGAAGATGAAGTTGTTGGCCCCGGCCCCGCCGGTGACGGTGGCCGAGCCCGACTGGAACACGAAGGTGTCGGCGCCGGCCCCACCGACCAGGCTCGCGCTGCCCGAGCCGGTGGCGAACGCCACGCCGGCGAGCGCGGTGCCGGCATCGACCGTCTCGGAACCGCCGCCGAGAGCGACGAGATTGCCGGCGGTGGCCGTGGTGTAGGTGATCGAGGCGCCGGCGGCGCCGAAGATGGCCGCCGTGCCGCTCGCCCCGCCATCGACGGTCGTGGCACCGCTGCCGGAGATGAAGTTCAGACGTGACGCACCGCTGGCGATCAGCTTCTCGTTGCCGGTACCGCCATAGACGGTGATCGTCGCATTGACGGCAGTGATGGTGTCATTGCCGTCGCCGCCGGTGACCGTCGACGGGCCGGACAGGGTGTAGCTGCCGCCATAGCCGGTCATCAGCACCGTCGATGCGCCGGACGCCCCGACATATTGCGTGTTGACGCCCAGATCGTAGAAGGCCGTGCTGCCGCTGCCGCCATAGACCTGCACCGAGGACCCGCGGCTTGCCACCACTGCGTTCCCGGAGCCGCCCATGAGCGTGTCGCTGCTGCCGCTGAGGAACACCGTATCGTTGCCGGTGCCCAGGCTGACCCTGTTGGAGCCCCCGCCGGGATAGAGGACGTCGTTGCCGGACCCTGCAGCGATGTTGTCGTTGCCGTTGCCCGTGGCGACCTGCCAGTCGCCGCCGCCGACGGTGGGCGCGAAGAAACTGTTGTCGCCGCCGCCGGCGATGAACACGCCGCCCGTCGAGGCGGTGACCAGCGAGGTCCCGCCCTGCCCGGCCATGACGGTGACGGGATGATCCGGCATCAGGGTGACCTGGGCGGTATTGTTCGAGATGAAGACGTTCGAAGTGCCCGAGGCGACGGAATAGGCACCGGTGACGCTGGGCGCGAAGAGATTGTTGCCGCGCAGGTTGTTGATCGCCGTCGCATAGTCGAGCGCCAGCGCGAGATTGGCGGTCCCCACGACGGTCACCGGCAATGTCGTGCCGGAGGCGCCCGTGACCGTGATGATCGCCATGACCTGTCCTTTTGACAGAATTCAGCCTGCGCCATGACCGGGACCGACGGCAGATGAGGCCGATCCCGCTATGGCGGTCTTTGCCGTTAACCCTTTGTTAACGACCTGGCAAGAGCTTTCGTTCAAGTAACGGTCGAGAAGTCTTGAAGAAAAATCACAAGAGGGCAACTTATCTTTATTTTGGGACGTTCCGGACGCAACTGACCGGACCCCATGCCGGTCAAACACACCAGGTCCGCGAACGCTGCGTCAGACAGCCGTCGCGAGCGAGGGTTGTTGCCGTAACGCAACGGGGCGTGCCACCTTGCACGAAGATCGCCTGGAGGATCGCCATGAGGTCGTTTCATTCCGGACTTACCGCGATGCTCATCGTGGCCGCCGCCGCGCAGGCTGTCGTCGTCGGTGCGGCGCAGGCGGCGGACGATCCGCTGGCTCCGCTGGGCCTCGGCGCGAGACCGGTGCTGCCGACGCCGACGCCGGTGACGGAAACATTGTGGGGGGTGGAGATCACCGACCGCCACCGAGGCTTCGAGAGCCTGTCGCCGCCGGTGGTGGCCTGGATGAAGGACGAGGGCGGCTATACGAGACGTGTGCTCGACGCGATCGGCCCGCTCGCCGAACTGCGCCAGCGCGTGGCGGCCTTCACCGCCAGCTTCGGACTGGTGAAGGACTATGCGAGCGAGGGCGGGCGCGGCTTCTATCTGGAGCGCCGGCCCGGGTCGGACAATTTCGACCTCATGGTGCGCGATGGCGCCGGCGCCCATGCGCTAGTGGACATGACCGCCCTGCGCGCCGCCGCCGGCGACAGGCCAATGGCCATCAACTATTTTCTCGCCTCTCCCGATGGCAACCGTGTGGCCGTCGGCATCTCAGAAGGCGGATCGGAAGCAGCGTCGCTGTCGGTGTACGACACGGCGAGCGGCAGACGCATCGGCGGTCCGATCGACCGGGCACAGTTCGGCCCGACATCGTGGAGCGCGGATTCCGCCACGCTCTATTTCATCCGCCTGAAGGCGCTCGAGCCTTCGGATGCGCCGACGGAGAAATATCGCGACCCGATGCTGCAGTTCTGGTCGCAGGGCACGGCACCGGTCGCGCTTTACGGCTCGAAGGCGAATCGTGGACCGAAGTTCGGCCCTGACGAGACGCCCGTGCTGCTGGCATCGCCCGACCCGGCCGCGAAAGTGGCACTCCTGCTGTCGCAGAACGGGGTGCAGAACGAGATCAAGGCCTGGACAGCTCCCGTCAGCGCGATCGGGAGAGCGGATGCGCACTGGACGAGGCTGCTCGACCGCGCCGACGGCGTGACCACCAGCGACATGCGCGGCTCGACGCTGTTTCTGCTGTCGCACAAGGGCGCGCCGACCTTCCAGGTGCTTCAGGTCGAGGCCGGAGCGCCGCTGTCGTCGGCGACCGTACTGGTCCGTGCACGACCCGACAGGGTGATCGAGAGCCTGCATGCCGCCTCGGACGCGCTCTACGTCACCACTCTGGACGGGGTGTATTCGCATCTGCTGCGTATCCCGACCGGCAGCACGACGATCGAGGAGATCGCGCTGCCGATGCGAGGCCACATCGCCGAGTTCTTCGCCGATCCGCGCCAGCCGGGAGCGACGTTCTCGCTCGAGAACATGATCACCCCCACCACCACCTACCACTTCGATCCCGCGGCGAAGAGCTTCACCGACCTGCATCTCGGCACCGCCGGCGCCTTCGATCCGGCCGCCTTTACCGTCAGCGATCTCAAGGCACGCGCGCATGACGGGGCGGAGGTGCCGTTCAGCGTGGTCCAGCCGAGGGATCCGAGCGGGCCGCGCACGATGATCATCGAGGCCTATGGCTCCTATGGAATTTCGGAGCTGGCGGATTTCTCCGGACGGCGCGCGGTGGCGATGAAGGAAGGCATTTCGTATGGCGTCTGCCACGTGCGCGGCGGCGGCGAGCTGGGCGAGGCGTGGCGTCTGGGCGGCAAGGACTCGCACAAGCCCAACACCTGGCGCGACCTGATCGCCTGCGCCGACGATGCGGTGGCGCGCGGGCTGACGACACCCGACCGGCTGTTCATCATCGGCGGGTCGGCCGGCGGCATCACCATGGGCCGCGCGATGGAGGAGCGGCCGAAACTCTTCGCCGGCGTGCTCGACATGGTGCCGGCGGCCAACACGCTGCGGTCGGAATTCAGCCCCAACGGACCCGACAACATCCCGGAATTCGGCACCATTACCAGCAAGCAGGGCTTCGCGAATCTCTACGAGATGGACTCGGTGGTGCATGTGCGCAAAGGCACGGCCTATCCGGCGATCCTGATCTCAACCGGCCTGAACGATCCGCGCGTCGCTCCCTGGATCCCGGCCAAGTTCGCCGCCAGCCTGATCGAGGCAGGCGGGCCGAACCCGGTCCTGCTGCGTGTCGACACACAGGCCGGTCACGGCATGGGCTCGACACGCGCGCAGGGCGACCTGCTGGCCGCCGACAGCATCGCCTTCGTGTTCTGGCGCGCGGGCCGTCCCGGCTGGCGCCCGCAGGCGCGATGACAGGGTGAAGTTTGCGAACGGTTCTCAAGTATTGCCGCGCGATTGACCGGTTGCAAAGCCGGGCGTAGGAAACCGTAAAGACGGCTAATCAATCGGCCGACGGACGTCATTTTGGGAGGCGTGCAGCGAGATGAGCGACGGCAGGGAAGCGCTATACATCACGCGGTCCAGCGATGGCGCGCTCGTCCGCAGGCCGATGTCTCCGCATCTCCAGGTGTACAAGCTGCCCCTGGCCGGCAAGCTGTCGATCTCCAATCGCATGGCCAGCGTGGCACTGTCCTTCGGCACGCTGCTGATGGTGGTGTGGCTCGTGGCGGCGGCCTCCAGCCCCTACGCCTTCGCCCTGGTGCAGTGGTTCATCGGCTCGCCGCTCGGCCTGCTGCTGGTGTTCGGCTGGTCGGTCGCACTGTGCTATCATTTCTTCGCCGGGCTGCGGCATCTGTTCTGGGATGCCGGTGTCGGCTACTCGATCCCGGCGATCCACCGCGGCAACTGGGTGACCATCGCGCTGACGCTGCTCTCGGTGGCGGCGATCTGGCTGAGCGTGTTCGTGCTCTGGCCGACGCATGTCGCGCCCAACACACCGGGCCCGCAGGCCGAGGCACCCGCCCCGAACCCGGCTCCGGCCCAGTAACGCGCAGCGGCAGGAAAGCATCACGATGAGCACCGACAAGCTGCATATCTCCACCATGCGCAGCCAGCTCGGCCGCGCCCGCGGCCTCGGCTCGGGCAAGGCCGGCACCGTCGAACACTGGAAGATCGAGCGGCTGACGGCGATCGGGCTGATCCCGCTGTCGATCTGGTTCGTGGTCTCGATGCTGCGCCTGCTCGGCGCGCCGCAGTTCATCGTCGTGCTGTGGGTCTCGGAGCCATGGAACACGGTGCTGCTGCTGGCACTGGTGGCGCTGACGTTCCACCACATGCAGCTCGGGCTGCAGGTGGTGATCGACGACTACGTGCACGGCCGCTTCACGCATTTCGCCGCCACCCTCGTCAACAAGGGGGCGGCAATCCTGCTCGGACTGTTCGCGGCGGTCGCGATCCTGAAGATGGCGTTCCTCGGCCCCGCCGTGGCCGCCGCCGTCGCCCACGCGCTGTCGGCACAGTGAAGGCCTGATCGAGAATGAACGCCATCACCCTCCCCTCCTCGCGCGCCTACCAGATCGTCGATCACGCCTATGACGTGGTGGTGGTGGGTGCGGGCGGATCCGGCCTGCGCGCCACCCTCGGCATGGTCGCAGCCGGCCTCAAGACCGCCTGCGTGACCAAGGTGTTTCCCACCCGCAGCCATACCGTCGCCGCCCAGGGCGGCATCGGCGCCTCGCTCGGCAACATGGCCGAGGACAACTGGCGCTGGCACATGTACGACACCGTCAAGGGCTCCGACTGGCTCGGCGACCAGGACGCGATCGAATACATGTGCCGCGAGGCGGTGCCGGCGATCCATGAGCTGGAGCATTTCGGGGTGCCGTTCTCGCGCACCGAGGCCGGCAAGATCTACCAGCGGCCGTTCGGCGGCCACATGAGCAACTATGGCGAGAAGCCGGTGCCGCGCGCCTGTGCGGCCGCCGACCGCACAGGCCATGCGATCCTGCATACGCTGTATCAGCAGAGCCTCAAGCACAACGCCGAGTTCTTCGTCGAATACTACGCGCTCGACCTGCTGATGGACGAGTCCGGCGCCTGCCGCGGGGTGATGGCGTGGAACCTCGAGGACGGCACCATGCACCGGTTCCGGGCGCATACGGTGGTGCTGGCGACGGGCGGCTATGGGCGCGCCTATCTGTCCTGCACCTCGGCCCACACCTGCACCGGCGATGGCGGCGGCATGGCGATGCGCGCCGGCATCCCGACCCAGGACATGGAGTTCGTGCAGTTCCATCCCACGGGGATCTTCCCCGCCGGCTGCCTGCTGACCGAGGGCTGCCGTGGCGAGGGCGGGTATCTGACCAATTCCGAGGGCGAGCGGTTCATGGAGCGCTATGCGCCCACCGCCAAGGACCTCGCCTCGCGCGACGTCGTCTCCCGCTCGATGACCATCGAGATCAATGAAGGCCGTGGCTGTGGCTCCAAGAAGGACCACATCATGATGCATCTCGAGCATCTGGGTGCGGACCTGCTGCACGAGCGGCTGCCGGGCATTTCCGAGACCGCGCGGGTGTTCGCCGGCGTGGACGTGACCAAGGAGCCGGTGCCGGTGCTGCCGACCGTGCATTACAACATGGGCGGCATTCCCACGAACTACCATGGCGAGGTGATCCGCCCGACCGCCGACAACCCCGATGCGATCGTGCCGGGGCTGATGGCGGTGGGTGAGGCGGCCTGCGTGTCGGTGCACGGGGCCAACCGTCTCGGCACCAACTCGCTGCTCGACCTCGTGGTGTTCGGTCGCGCCGCAGCCCACCGGGCCGCGGACGTGGTCAAGCCCGGCACGCCGGTGCCGCCGCTGCCGGATCGCGCCGGCGAGGCCAGCCTCGACCGTCTCGACCGACTGCGCCACGCCTCGGGCGGCACGCGGGTCAGCGAGCTGCGCGATCGTCTCCAGCGCACCATGCAGAGCCACGCGGCGGTATTCCGCACCACCGACAGCCTCAACGAGGGTGTCGCGAAGATCGAGCAGCTCTGGACCGGTCTGCACGATGTGTCGATTTCGGACCGTTCGCTGATATGGAACTCGGACCTGATGGAAGGTCTGGAGTTCGACAACCTGATCGCCAATGGCACGGTGACGATGGTCAGCGCCGCGGCGCGCCAGGAAAGCCGCGGCGCGCATGCGCAGGACGATTTCCCGGACCGCGACGACGCGAACTGGATGAAGCACAGCGTGTCCGCGCTTGGCGACGAGGGCCGCGTGGAACTCACCTACCGGCCGGTGCATCTCTACACCCTGACCGACGAGGTCGAGGTGTTTCCGCCCAAGAAACGCGTCTATTGAGACCAGGGGAGCGGTATCATGGTTGAATTCACCCTCCCGCGCGGCAGCAAGGTCGGCAAGGGACGTCATTTCCCCGCACCGAAAGGTGCGAAGCGGACCAAGGTGTTCGAGATCTATCGCTGGAGCCCGGACGACGACAAGAATCCGGTGCTCGACACCTACGAGATCGATCTCGACCATGTCGGACCGATGGTGCTGGACGCGCTGATCCACATCAAGAACGACATCGACCCGACGCTGACCTTCCGCCGCTCCTGCCGCGAGGGCATCTGCGGGTCGTGCGCGATGAACATCGACGGCACCAACACGCTGGCGTGCCTCAAGCCGACCGATGAGATCAGCGGCCGTGCGAAGGTCTATCCGCTGCCGCACATGCCGGTGGTCAAGGATCTGGTGCCGGATCTCAACGGTGCGTATGCGCAGTTGCGTTCGATCGAGCCGTGGCTGCAATCCGACACGCCGCCACCGCCGGATGGCGAGCGGTTGCAGAGCATCGAGGAGCGCCGCAAGCTGGACGGGATGTGGGAGTGCATCCTGTGCTTCTGCTGCACCACCTCCTGCCCGTCCTACTGGTGGAACGGCGACCGCTATCTCGGCCCGGCGACGTTGCTGGCCGCCTATCGCTTCATTGCCGACAGCCGCGACGAGGAGGCCGGCGCGCGTCTCGACGCGCTGGAGGATCCGCTGAAGCTGTATGCGTGCCGCACGATCATGAACTGCACGCAGACCTGCCCGAAGGGCCTCAATCCGGCCGAGGCGATTGGGAAGATCAAGCAGATGCAGCTCGAACGCAAAGGCTGAGCCCCGAGGCGCCGTAAATCCGCCGTGGCGGCCACCCGACGGCGATCGCCTGCGCTTCGGTGCTCACGGCCATCAAGGCCGCTCCGCTCCGATGCTCGACGATCACCGCCGGGCGGTGCCGCTTCGCGTCACCTCTGACTCGCCACAACGGATTTCCGACACCTCAGCCCAGTGCTGCGAAGCAAACCGTTCAAAGTCTTTTTGCTTCTTTTTCTTCAGAAAAAGAAGGTATGAGCGCTGCCATGTTTGCCGGCGACCTGCGTATCGATCCGTCCGTCCCTGCCCGTCGACGGGCCTGGCGGGACAGTCTGTTCGTCGATCATGCGATCTTCCGCCTCGTCTGGACCAATGTCGCCGAAGTGGTGCCGGGGAAGATCTATCGGGCCAATCATCCCACGCCGGCGCGTCTGGCGCGGCTGGCGCGTCGTCTCGGGCTGCGCACGCTGGTCAATCTGCGCGGGCATCGGCAGTGCGGTTCGGATGCGCTGAGCCGGGCGGCGGCGGAGCGGCTGGGGCTGGTGCATATCGACATGGCGTTCGAGAGCCGCGGCGCGCCGCATCGCGAACGCATCCTGCGGTTTGCCGACCACTATCGCAGCCTCGCCTTTCCGATGCTGATGCATTGCAAGTCGGGCGCGGACCGGGCCGGTCTGGCGTCGGGGCTGGTGGTGATGTTCGAAGGCGGCACCGCAGAGGCGGCGCTGTCCCAGCTCTCGTGGCGCTACGGCCATTTCTCGCGCTCGCGCACCGGCATCCTGGACGCGTTCTTCCGCCGCTACCGCGACACCGCCGAGGGCCGGTTGCCGTTTCTGGACTGGGTGGCCACGGAATATGATGAAGCGGCACTCAAACGCGACTTCGTCGCCGCCGGCGGCCTGTCCAACTTCGTCACCGACACCGTCCTGCGCCGCGAGTAGCATAAAGCTCCCGCTGCCGCCGATTGCGTCTGGAATGGTCAGATGGCGCGAGGCTTCCGAACACCGAAGTGGAGCGGCCTGCGGGCCGTGAGCTCCGGCGCGCAGGAAACGCGCGCCAGATGGCCGTTCCAGGCGCAATCCTGCCTAACCGGCGATGCCTTTGACGAGGGCGATCACATGCTGCCGCATGGCCGGATCGGCAATGCGGGCGAAGGAGGCGAGCAACTCGCCGGTTTCGGCAGCCCCTGCGTGCTGGGCGTTGGACGGGCCGCCGAAGGCCTGCTGGCTCTCGGCAAAACCGCGGGTCACGCGCGTGGAGGCAAGAGAGGCAAGCGAGGCCGCGTAGCCGGCACCGTAACGCGCGCCACCGAGCTCGGGGTCGAGATCGTCGTAGAAGAACCCGACCGGGACATCGAGCACGCGAGCGATGTCGAACAGGCGGGAGGCGCTGACCCGATTGACGCCGCGCTCGTATTTCTGGACCTGCTGGAAGGTCAGCCCAAGCGCCTCGCCGAGACGCTCCTGCGACATGCCGAGCAGCATGCGGCGGAGCTTGATGCGATTGCCGACATGAACGTCCACCGCACCCGCGCGCGGGCCACGGCTGTTGCTTTCCTCGCCGCCATTTTCGGAAAGCTGCGCCATCCAAACTCCGATCCATGATGGGGCCATGCGGCGCCGTTCAAGGCTGGCCGGCGATGGTACCGCACAGCCATCAGTTAGATCAGAGTTAACGGCGCAACCATTAGGTTGTCAAGTTTTTGAGACAACTTTCTGAACTGGATTTTGCATCGCTCAACAATCACCCGGTCGGTGTGGGCCGCCGCGGCCGATTCTGACCAGACCGAGGGCGATGCACAGCACGGCAAGACCGAGCGGGATGCGCAGCCCGAACCGCGCGAACAGGGTCGGCGGCAGCGCGGGCGGCAGCGGGGCGACGAGGGTTCCGGCGACACCCCAGCCCAGCCGGGCGGTCTGGCGGCCATAGGCGTCGAACACCGCCGAGATCCCGGTATTGGCGTCCCGGGCCAGCGGCAGGCCCTCCTCGACGGCGCGCATGCGTGCGCTGGCGAGATGCTGGCGCGGACCGGCCGAATCGCCATACCAGGCATCGTTGGTCAGGTTGAGCAGCCAGGCCGGACGATCCCCTGGCTGGGTCACGGCGCCAGGGAAGATGACCTCGTAGCAGACCAGTGGCCCGACCGGCGGAATGCCCGGCAGATCGAGCGTCCGCGGGCCGGGGCCAGCGGCGAAGCCGCCGCCGGGAACGATCTGCACCGGCAACCCGCGCGGCTGATACTCCCCGAACGGGACCAGATGTGCCTTGTCGTAGATGCCGCTCACGTTGCCGTCGGAATCGAGGGCGATCACCGAGTTCCGCGGCCTGTCATGGTCGTCGAAGCGCACCGAACCGATCAGCATCGCCCGCGCCCCGCGTGCTGCCTCCGCGATCATGAAGCGGGCCCGCGAATCGGTGTCCAGCAGGCCGGGGAAGGCGGTCTCAGGCCAGGCCACGATGACCGGGCCATGGACCGCAGGCAGACCGGCCATCGCCCGGCGGGTGAGATCCAGGTAGTGGCGGAAGATGCCGACCATCGCGGTGCGGTCGAGCTTGGCACTCTCACCGATATTGCCCTGCACCAGCACCATGAGCGGCGCGGAGCCGCCGGCCGGCCGCTCGGCGGACAGCCGCCAGGTGCCGGCGCCGGCCCAGAGCAGCCCGACCGCGGCCATCGCGGCCAGGCCGCGCCATCTGAGCAGCGGCAGGCAGGCCAGCAGCACGGTCACGAGGCTGAGGCCGTCAGTGCCGATCCAGGCGGCGGGCTGGATCATGACGTCGCCGGCCCGTCCCGGCCATTCCCATGTGCTGCCGAGCAGGTTCCACGGAAAGCCGGTGAAGATCACGCCGCGGACCAGATCGGCGAGCCCCCAGACCCCGCCGAACACCAGGATGTGGACCAGACCCGATGGCGTGCGCAGGCTGGCGACGGCGAGACAGGGCAGCATGACCGCGATCGCCAGCGGTACCGCCGCCAGCGGCGAGGCGAAGGGCACCAGCCACCAGAACTGGTCGGCGCGCAGCAGGATGGCGTTGGTGAGCCAGTAGAGCCCGGCCGTGTTGAGGCCCATGCCGAACCAGAACCCGCATCGCGCGGCGCGCACCAGTCGGGCGCGCAGGCTCGGCTCGTCCTCGCCCCTGACCAGCAGCAGCAACAGCGGCAGAGCCAGCCCCAGCACCGGCACCGCATGGACCGGCGGCAAAGCAAGGGCGGACACCGCCCCGGCCAGCAGCGCGACCCCATCGGCGCGCCAGCCACGCAGCCGCGCCAGAACGGGCACAGGCGTCATCACGCAGGAGGCCGGTGGTTCAGCCGAGCGCGTCGCGGAGCTGCCGCTCGTAATGACGGTAGTATTTGTCGGTGATGAGGTCGGTCTTGACCACCACGGCGACGTCGGTGGTGTTGAACTGCGGATCCACCACCGCGCCGTCGCCGACGAAACCGCCGAGGCGCAGATAGCCCTTGATCAGCGGCGGCAGGGACTGCATCGCGCGCTGGGCGTCGAAGGTCCCGAACTCGAGCCGGTTCATCTCCACGAACCGGCCCGGAACGGCGCGCAGGCGCAGCCCCGGCGGGGCGAGATGGGCATGGTAGAGGTAGGAGAGCTGCACCGCCAGCGCGTCCGGATCGGTGCCGGGCAGGCTGGCGCAGCCGAACATCACGTCGATGCGGTGGCGGAAGACATAGGCCGCGACCCCGCGCCACATGAGCTGCATCGCCGCGCGGCCGCGATAGGTGGGATCGATGCAGGAGCGGCCGAGCTCGAGGATTTGGCTGGAAAACTCGGTGATCTGGCCGATATCGTATTCGCCGGCGGTGTAGAACCGGCCGACCTGGTCGGCGGCGGATTTGCGCAGCAGCCGATAGGTGCCGACGATCCCCTTCGGGCCGCTGCCGCGCTCGTGGTCGATGACCAGCAGATGATCGGCGACCTCGTCGAACTCGTCGAAATCCCGATGCTGGGCGGCCATCGACCCGCTCGGCTGGGCGCCCATGTCCTCGTAGAACACCTTGTAGCGCAACGCCTGGGCGGCGCGCAGCTCGGCTTTGGAGGCGGCGATGCGGACGCCGAGCTGGCCGACACGCAGCTCGCCGAACCCCGGACCGAGGCCGCCGGTCTCGAGCTCGGGCGCCGGCTCGGCGCCGAGCTCGGCAGGAGGTCGGAACCCGGCTCCCTTGCGCAGCGGCGCGGGCGGAACCCCGATCTTGCGGGTGACGGTCATCTCAACGCGCTCCCGTGATCCGCGGCCCTGAAGCTCGTCCGATGGCGTGCGGTCGGCCGACGCTGTCGGCCTGGGTCGTGGTCGGGTGAGACAGCGTCTTGTTCCTCGTCTGGCTGCCGGAGGCGGCGGTCGGCGGGTCGGCCTGCGTGTCGTCGTCACGATGGTGGGAATGGGGTTCGTCGTCGGCGAGGTCCGCCTGCGCCTGCCCCGCCTTGCGGCCGAACAGTTCGAGGCGATGCGAGACGAGGTCGAAGCCGAGGCGGGCAGCGATCTCGCGCATCAGCGCCTCGGTGCGCCGATCCTCGAACTCGATCACCCTGCCGGTATCGACGTCGATCAGATGGTAGTGCCTGCCGTGCTCCGTCGCTTCGTAGCGGGCACGGCCGCCACCGAAATCACGCCGCTCGAGAATGCCCTTCTCCTCGAACAGGCGCACGGTTCTATACACCGTGGCGATCGAGATATGCGAGTCGAGTTGCGTCGCGCGGCGATACAGCTCCTCGACATCGGGATGGTCCTCGGCCTCGGACAGCACCCGGGCGATGACGCGGCGCTGCCCGGTCATCTTCAGTCCGCGTTCGATACACAGACGCTCGATTCGAGTCGTCTCGCCCCTGCGCTCAGCGATCCGGTCAGCAGCCATGCATGCGGCGTAGCCGATTGGCCGGGCGATTGTCCAATCGGATGCGAAATCGTCGCGCAACTGGGCAGTGCCGTGGCAGGATGCAGCGCATGGACCCGCTGCTCGACCTGACCGCCGAACGCTGCCCGATGACCTTCGTGCGCGTCCGCCTGGCCCTCGATTCGCTGCCCGCGCCGGCGACGCTGCATGTACGGCTGCGCGATCCCCAGGCGGTCGGCAACGTCACCCGCAGCGCCACCGCGCTCGGCTGCACGGTCTCGGCAGCCGCACCGCGGGACGATGGCGACGCCGTCCTGACCATCCGCAAGCCGATCAGCAGCCGGCAGACAGGCTGAGCACCATCACCAGCGCATCGTCTCCATCGGGGTAATAGCGACGGCGACGGCCGACCTCGACGAAGCCGCAGCCCCTGTAGAGCGCGATCGCCGGCCCGTTCCCCGCCGCGACCTCGATGAACAGCCGCGCCGCCCCGGCCGCCAGCGCCCCGGCGGCGGCCTGTCGCAACAGCGCGCCCCCCCTGCCCTGCCGGCGCGCCTCCGGCACCACGCCGAGCGTGAGGATTTCCGCCTCGTCCGCGGCGATTCGGAGCAGGACCAGCCCGGTCTCATCATGCGAGACAACACAACCTGGGGTTGCAATGAGTTTCCGGAGCGAATCCGCGCCCCAGGCCTCGGGAGGCGGAAAGCAGCGCGCATGCAGCCCGGCCAGATGCAGGGCCAGCGCCGCGGGGGTCGTCATGGCGCGCGCGGACCGGGCGCGGTGACCCGCGGCGGATCGACATACAGCGGCAGCGCAACACGTGGCGGCAGCACTCCCGACACGCGCCGCCGGGCCGCGGCCAGGATGTCGGCGGGCGTGGGCGCGCGGGCGCCGACCTCGAGGCTGAACAGGGGGGCGAGCGCCTCGGCCCCGTCACCGGCCAGACGCGCGGGCGCGGCACGGCCGGCCAGGCAGACGGAGGGCGCGGCGAGATCGACACCGAACGGCGCCTCGGCCCCGCACTCGACGAAAGCGCGGCCGCGCCGGGCCATCGTCACCACCCACAATGCCGGGTCGAGATCGATGCCGCAGGCCTCGCCGACACTGACCGCGACCGGCGCAGGCGCGCCACCGGCATGCAGCCCATGCGCCAGCGCCAGCGTCGCGCGCAGCCCGGTGAAGCTGCCCGGCCCGATCACGCAGGCGATGCCGGCAAGCCGGTGCGCGGCCTGTGGCAGGGCCCCGGCGCCCGCCGCGTCGAACAGCGCCGGTAGCAGCGCCGGCAGCGCGGCAGCGCCCCCCGGCCCCGTCCGCTCCACGCCGGCCAGCAGCGCGCCATCGGCGTCCAGAAGCGCCGCGACAGCCCGCGCGCCACTGGCGCCGGAAGCGCCGGACGCAGCATCGAGGACCAGCCAGCATCCCATGCTCACAGCAGCCGGCAGGCCTCGCTCCAGTCGAGCCTCGGCGCGCGCTCGGGCGGCGGCCCGGAGGCGTGTCCCAGGCTGACCAGGAAATGGCTGCGCCACCCCTCGCCGGCGAGGAGCTGCGCATCGACGAGGTGGTTGTCGAACCCGGACATCGGCAGCACGTCCAGCCCGAGCGCGCGGGCGGCGAGGATCAGATACGCCCCCTGGAGGGCGGCATTGCGCTGCGCGGTCTCCTCGGCGAGGACCGGGTCGGCGGCAAACCAGCCGCGCGCATCGCCCTGCGGATACAGTTTCGGCAGATGCTCGTAGAACATCGGATCCCAGGCGACGATCACGGTGACGGGGGCGGTGCGCACGCGCTCGACATTGCCCGGTGACAGCGCGCCAAGAAGGCGCGCGCGTGCGTCCTGGGTGGTAAGGAACATCAGCCGCGCCGGCGCACAGTTGGCCGAGGTGGGGCCGAGCCTGACCGCGTCGTAGAGGCGACGCAGCAGGGCTTCGGGCACGGGCCGGTCGGACCAGGCGCGCGGTGTATGGGCGTCGTCGAACAGCCGCGCCAGCATGGCCTCGGCGTCGGCCGTGATGTCCGCGACCTCGTCGGCCACCGCGCCGGACATGTCAGGCGTCGACCTGCTCGACCGACTGCACCTCGGGAACGTAGTGGCGCAGCATATTCTCCACCCCGTGCTTGAGCGTCGCGCGTGAGGACGGGCAGCCGCTGCACGCGCCCTGCATGGTCAGCCGCACGATGCCGTCGCGGTAGCCGCGGAACACGATGTCGCCACCATCGCCGGCAACCGCCGGGCGCACGCGGGTGTCGAGCAGTTCCTTGATCTGGGCCACGATCTCGGCGTCCTCGGGGGCGATCTCCTCGTCCGCGCCCGCCGGAGCCTCACCATGGAACACCGGCGCACCGGAGACGAAGTGGTCGACCAACGCGCCGATCACCTTGCCGCGCAGCATCGGCCAGTCGGCATCCTCGGTCTTGGTGACGGCAACGAAATCGGCACCCAGATAGACCCGCGCCACCCCATCGATCGCGAACAGCGCCTCGGCCAGCGGACTCGAGTGCGCGGAGTCGGGCGCGTCGTAATCGGCGCTGGCGCTGCCGGCGACGTCGCGGCCGGGCAGGAACTTCAGCGTAGCGGGATTGGGGGTGTCTTCGGTCTGGATGAACATGCTCGGGACTTCCTGTGCGCGGAGCCCTTCATGTGGCAAGCGCGGGGGCGTCGGCAAGGGCGCATCGTCATCGCGACGCGCCCGCGCGTGTCACGAATTGCCACGCGCGCGGCTGCACGGTTGACAGACGCGGCCCGGGCGGGCCTTGCATGGGGCCCGCCCCGCCCGGAGACCGACCCCTTGCGCCGCCTGACGACCCCCGTGCTGCTGCTGCTTGCAGCACTCTGCCCCGCGCCCGCCGCCGAGGCGGCACCGATCGCCTTCGTGCTGAATTCGGCCGATGCGACGATCAGCGAGTTCGACTATCTCACCCGACGCGAGATCCGCCGCCTGCCGGTGCTGCGCGAGCCGCACCATCTCGCCCTGACGCCGGATGGCCAGCACCTGGCGGTCGGCGATACCAGCGGCAACGCGCTGTTCTTCCTCGATCCGGTCACCGGCGAGATGCAGAACCACATCACCATCTCCGATCCATACCAGCTCTTCTTCAGCCCGAACGGCCGGTATCTCACCGTCGCCGGCCTCGCCCGCGACCAGATCGACATCTACGACGCGCACAGCTACCAACTCCTGCACCGGATCGTCGCGAAATCGATGCCGAGCCACGCCAACTACGCGCCCGATTCCTCGGTGGTCTATGTCAGCCTCCAGCAGAGCGGGCGGCTGATGGCGATCGAGACCGCGACCGGTCGGGTGATCTGGAACGTGCCCGTCGGCAGCACACCGGCCGGCGTGCTGTTCCATAATGGGCAGATCCTGGTCGGCGTGATGGGGACCGACTACGTCGCGGTGGCCGATCCGGCCGACGGGCACACGATCCGCCAGATCCATCTCCAGCCGGGGCCACACAACATCTTCCTCGATCCGGGCGGGCGGCATGTCTATGTCACCGCGCGCGTGTCGGGCTATATCGACCAGCTCGACCCGACCACGCTCGCGCTGCAGCACAGTTTCCGCGTCCCCGGCGGCCCGGACGACATCGTCTTCGCCCCGGACGGCAAGATGTGGGCGACGCTGCGCTGGCGCCAGCACGTCGCGGTCATCGATCCGGTCAGCGGCGAGTACACCACCATCGCGACCGGGCGTTCGCCGCACGGCATCTGGCTCAACAACGACATCCCCCGGCACTGATCCCCAATTCCGCGGAGAGACCGAGAATGAGGCGAGCGATGCGTTGCCTGCTGCCGCTGCCCTTTGCGGTCCTGCTGGCGGGATGCGCGGACGGCGTACAGCCCGCCAATGAGGTCGATCGCGCCCACTCGAAACCGCCCGTCTATCCGAAGCAGGAACAGCATGACGGGGTGATGGGCATGTTCGTGGGTTTCTGCAACGTCGCGCCGAGCGGTGCCAGCACCTGCCACCTCGCCTGGGGCTCGAACCCCGCCTTCGCCGAGGCCGGACGTGCGTTCCTCGCCCAGGTGCGTTTCACCGCCGGCACCGGCGATCCGCACCGGCGCATGCAGGTGCGCTTCATCACCCCCGCCCAGCGCCGGCTTGCCGTCGTCACCGCGCCGGACGAGGTGGTGATGCGCGGCAAGGCGGGCAGCGCGCTGGAGACGGTGCGCTACAACTGCCTCGTCGGCCTCGACGCCTTCGTGCATGACTGCGCAGCACCCGTGACCGACACCCCCGATGCGATCGCCCCGGCCCGGATCGCGCTGGCGCATCTGCCGCTGGGCCCGGATTTCGACGGCGAGACCGCCATCGCCCGCCGGCGCGACATCACGGTGAAGATCGTCCCGCCGGGGATGGACGCCGACAATCCGTTCAACTGACCGGGACCGCCAGAACCAGATGACCACCCGACCGACCGGCCGCCTCGCGCGCGGCACAGCCGCCGCCCTGCTCGTGCTGCTCGCCGCCGGATCGTCCGGCGGCTGTGCCGCGCGCGGGGCGGCCGGGGTGACCAACGTGATCCCGATCCCGCTGCGCGAGGGCATCGCGACGGTGGCGCATTTCGCCCCTGACGGGCGCCGGGCGGAGGTGGTGGTGGCCCGCATGCCAGGTGCCGGCGCGCCGTCGCTGATGGCGCTGCTGCCGCGCGAGGGCAGTGGCGCGCGTGATGACGGCTGGGACGTGGTCACCATTGCCGAGCCGACCGGAGGCATCTCAGGCGTGTTCAATCCCGGCCGGGGAGCGGCGGTCTATGCGCGGGCCAAGATCCGCGGCGTGCCGGCCACCCTGCTGCTGGCCGCCCAGCCGGCGGCCGACGACCCGCAGCCCTGGGGCCAGCCGCGCCGGATGGACGTGCTGGTCTACCAGCTCGAGACCGGCGCGCGGTCGGCCTCCTTCACCCTGCTCGACCGTCGCACCAGCACCGCCCGCTACTGCGACGCCGCCGATGCGCTGGCGGCGCAGTTCTCCATCGCCCTGCCAGGCGGCGCCGGGCTGTGCGGCCGCGCTGGCTGATTTGTGATTTCCCCGGCCCGGGGCCTCGCGTGCAAGACTCGAGACGTCGGTCGGGAGCGCATGGGATGCTGGGTCGTCTGATACTGGCGGGTGCAATGGGCGCACTGGCGATGCCGATGGCCACGATCCCCGCGGCCAGGGCGCAGGCGGACCGGCTCGATGCCCAAGCACTGGCCGACGACGCGGGCCAGCAGCTCGCCATCCATTCCTACCCCGGCGGCGGGACCGTCGAGACGATCGAGACCTGCTATGCCTCCGCCCGACGCCCGGACGAGATGAGGAAATGCATCGCGCTCGACGAAGTGTCCGATCTGGCCAACTGGTATATCAACATCAAGCGCGGCGATCGCAGCCATTCGGCGTTCTGGAGCGATGCGGCGCTGGCCGGGCGCATGACACCGGCCCGAGTGACATTCGCCTTCGGCTCGGAGCAGGTCGCCGACGACTGGACGACGCGCTATCTGCTGCTGGCCTATGACCGGGCGGTGCACAGCCCGGCGGCGTTCGGCCCGCTGCACGGCCACATTTTCACCCGTGCTCCGGCGATGTAGTGTCGTCTCTCAGCCGCGCCGGCGTGCTGCGGCTCGAGCCGCTTCCCACGCTGCGTCGCGGGCCGCCTTCTCGGCGCGGACGCGCTCGATCTCGGCGGCGATGCGGGCCTCTTCCTCGGCCTGCATGCGGGCGAGTTCCTCCGCCTCGCGCCGCGCGGTCTCCTCGGCGCGCTGGCGCTTGCGCTCGGCCTCGCGCAGTTCGCGCGCCTCGGCTACGGCGCGACGCTCGGCGGCGATGCGCAGCACTTCCGGATCGTCGGCGGCCGGACGGGCCTTGAATTTCGCCAGCATCGCCTCGCGGGCCGCGGCTGCGGCGGACTGGCGATCGGTATATTTGAAGCCCTTGAAGCCGCTCATCATTATCCTTCAGGCGTAGCAGACGCGCGGCTGACTGCCACGACCGCGCCCGCGGGGCAACCCATACGGACGCGGTCCTGCCATGCGGATCGCCTGGTGTGGTTCATTTCCGGGATGCGAGGATCTGGTCGAGCCGGTCCTGCGCGCCGTCGATGCGCTCGAGATGCGGGTAGCGCAGGCCGCCATGATAATCGAGACTCACCGTGCGGTAGCGCTCGCCCGCCTTGACCAGCAGCGTCAGCGCCTGGCCGGGGGCACCCTTGTCGGGCTTGGCCGCGGTGATCGCCGCCGACAGGCGCTCGGGCGTGTAGGCGACGCCGTTGACCGCCAGCAGCGTCGCGTCGCGCGCCAGCCCCGCCTTCCAGGCCGGGCCGCCCCAGGCGACATCGGTCAGATGGGCATCGTTGTCGAGCCTGAGCCCGATCGAATAGCTGTAATCATGCAGCTTGCGCTCGTCCTGGTATGCCTTGAGGTAAGGCGTGGGGGTCTCGGTGTAGACCAGCTTCCACCCCCCCTGGGCGAGACCGTCGAGCGGCGCGCCGGGGCCGACGCGATCCAGCCGCGCGCGCAGGAACGACGCCCAGTCATAAGGCTGCACGGCATTGAGGGCCGCGACCACGTCCTCGAACTTGTACGGCGCGGTCACGTACGAACCGCTGTCGACGCCGAAGAACCGCGCCGCGAAATCGTCGAGCGAGTGCCTGTCGCCCGACAGCTTGCGGATCAGCGTGTCGGCATCGAGCCAGATGAGCTGGCCTTCGGAATAATAGTCCTCGCTGCGCTGCCACGAGGTCCAGGACAGCGGCGCGCGCTGCGCGATGATCGGATCGTTGGTGGTGTCCTGCACGGGGCGCCACAGCCGGCCGGCACGGTTGTCGTAGGCCGCGGCGACCGCGGCGATGGCGTCGCGGGCCTGGTCGGCGGTGATCAGCCCCGCCCGTGCGGCAAGGACATAGCCCCAGTACTGGGTCTGACCCTCATAGACCCAGAGCAGCGAATCGCGCTCGGGGACGTCGAAGTTCGGCGCCCACAGATCGGCCGGGCGGCGGAACTTGCCGTTCCAGCTATGGGTATACTCATGCGCCAGCAGGTCGCGCATCGGGAAGGTCTTGTCCCACTCGGTGAAATAGCCGGGCGGGCCGGAATTCTCGCTCGACTGGTGGTGCTCGAGGCCGATGCCGCCGAGCTGCTTGGTCAGCGCGAGCAGGAAGTCGTAATGCGCATAGTGGTGGGAACCGAACAGCAGATAGGCCTGTGTGACCAGCGCGCGATGGGCCGCGATCTGGGCCGGGGTGGCATCGAGGCTGTCGGGCGTATCTGCGAACAGGTCGAGACTGACCGGGGCGTTGCTGCCCGAGGGGGTCAGGTCGATCTTGCGGTAGTATCTGCCGGCGAACAGCGGCGAGTCGACCAGGGTGGCGAAATCCACCGTCTGGAAGGCGATCGGGGCGAGGCGCGCCCCGTCATCGCGCTGCGCCTTGAGCGGACGCAGCGCGGTGCCGTAGCCCCAGCCCTCCGGCAGGACCACGCGGGCATCGACCTTGATGTCGCGGGAGAAATAACCGGCCGGATACAGGGCTGTGGCGTTCCATTGCAGGTTCAGCAGGTCGGGCGTCATCACCACCCGGCCCTCCTCCCTGGTGATCGGCGAGAGGAACTGGAATTTCGCCTCCAGGCTCTTCGCGCCTTTCGGCACCGGCACGTGGAAGGCATAGACATCCACCGTGTCGCGCGCCCACGCCAGGGGCTTGCCCTCCGCACTGACCACCAGGCCGCCGAACTGGTCGATCGGGCCGCTCGGCGAGTGATTGCCGGGCAGCCATTTCGGATACAGCAGCACCATGTCGCCGCCCGAGCGGGCGATCTCGTCGGGCACCGGGATGGTCTCGGTGACCGAGAACACATGCCGGTCGAGATCGGTCGCGTTCACCTCCAGCCCGAGCGTGCCGGGATAGGCGATGTCGCGCGGGGCGGGGATCGCGGGCGGCATCGCCAGCGGCTGCGGCAGCGCCTGGCCGGCGGCGGGCGCGGGGACCTGTGCGCGGGCCGCGGCACCGGAGGCGAGGCCGATCAGGCTGACGGAGGCGAGCCATGCGGAAAGGCGGATCGCGGGGCGGGGTCGGCGCATGGTCGGATATCCTGTCTCGGTTCGGCGATGCGACGCCCCCTACGCCGCCCGCGCCGGGCTGACAAGCCATCGCGAGGTTGCAATCAAGCCATGCGCCACACACAGGACCTCACCCTGCCCGTCCCCGCCGTGCTGGCCGTGGTGGTCGCGGGCGACAGGCTGTTGCTGGTGCGTCGGGCGAAGGCGCCGGATGCCGGAAGATGGGGCTTTCCCGGCGGACGGATCGAGCCGGGCGAGACCCTCGCCGATGCCACCGTGCGCGAACTGCGCGAGGAAACCGGGCTCGCCGCACGCGCCGGCGCGGTGCTCGACGCGATCGACGTGATCGGTCCGGGGCATCATTTCGTGCTGGTCGCCCTGCTCTGCACCGAACCTCGCGGCACCGCCTGCGCCGCCGACGATGCGCTGGAGCTCGGCTGGTTCACACCCGACGAGATCGCCGCCCTGCCCGAGGCGGCGCGCAGCGCGGGGGTGCTGGCGCTCGCATGCCGGGCGTTGGAAGCTGCCAGCCGACGCACCAAACAGGGCCCGCTCCGATGACCAGCTATCTCTACGAGACCTATGACGTGTTCACCGACACGCGTTTCGGCGGCAATCCGCTCGCCGTGCTGCCGGATGCGCGCGGGCTCGACACCGCGCTGTGCCAGGCGATCGCCGCCGAATTCAACTACAGCGAGACCACCTTCGTCTTTCCGCCATCCGACCCGGCCAACACCGCCCTTGTGCGCATCTTCACCCCGCACGGCGAACTGCCCTTCGCCGGCCACCCCAATATCGGCACCGCCATCGCGCTGGCCCGCGGCGGGCGCGACCGGGGCGGCGTGCTGCGCTTCGAGGAGGCGGCCGGGCTGGTGGTGCTGGAGGTGATGCGCAACCCGCAGGGCGAGGCGGTGGCGGCTCGGCTGGAGGCACCGCAGAAGCTGCGCACGGGGGCGCACTTCGACACCGCGATCATCGCCCGCGCCGCGGGCCTGGCCACGGCCGACGTGCGCACCGCGCTGCATCCGCCAATTACCGCCGGGGTGGGCGTGGATTTCGTCATCGCCGAGGTCGACGGCGAGGCGCTGACCCGCGCGACGAGCAATGCGGCCGCCCACGCGGCGATCGACCGGCGCTTCCACCTCTGTCTCTACGCCCGCACCGGCGACGCGACCGCGCGCATGCGGATGTTCGCGCCCAATGACGGCATCGCCGAGGATCCGGCCACGGGTTCGGCGGCCGTGGCACTCGCCGCCCTGCTCTGCGAACGAACGCAGGCCGACCGAATCGAGCTGGCGATCAGCCAGGGGGTCGAAATGGGGCGACCGAGCCGGCTGGAGGCGGAGGCGTGGCGCCACGGCGACGAGGTACGCGCAGCCGTGGCGGGAGGCTGCGTCGCGGTGATGCGGGGCGAGCTGGACCTATAGAAAGGACCACAGGGCGCGTGGCCGTCGGCGGCAAGAGCGACAGACGAATTCCGCTTGTGTTGAGAATGATTATCATTCCTACTATTTGGAGTGGATGACGCAGGAGGGAGTGGATGAACGAGGCATCGCCGGCGGGAACGCTGGGGGCTTATGCGACGCGCGAGGCGGAACGCTACGGCATCGAATGCCTGCTCAACTGCGTGCTGCGCGAGGTCGCGCTGCCGCGCGGCGAGGCGCGGCTCGATTATCGCGGCGGCGACCGGCCGGAGGCGCTGCGCACGATGACGGTGCTGCGGATGCGGGTCGGACGGGGGCGCCTGGTGATCGCCGTCGCACAGGCCAGCCGGCTCGGACGCTGCCATTTCGCCTCCGCCCCCTTCCACCGCCCCGGCCCGGGTGCGAGGTGGCAGCCGCTCGGCCTCGATGCGCTCACCCAGGCGCTGGCGCCGCAGATCGCCACACTGGTCGCCGACAGCCGCGACAGTCTCGAGCTGTTCCTCCGGCGCCTGCACGTGCTGCCGGCGCCGCTGCGCTCGTCCGCCGATGCGCTGCGCGATTCCGAGCAGTTCCAGCTCTGGGGCGACGCGATGGACCCCGCCCCCAAGGCGCGCGGCAGGGTCGATCCCACCGCGCTGGCCTATGGCTCGCCGGAAACCGGCTCGGCCCTGCAGTTGCAGTGGTTCGCGGTTGATCCGGGGCTGATCCGCTGGCTCGGGCCGGAGCGCGGCGAGATGCTGGACTGCATCGCCGGCCTGCCTGACCTCTACCCCTGCCATCCCTGGGCGGCAGCGCGCCTGCAGGAAAACCCGGCCTTCCGACAGTTGCTGGCCAGCGGCCGCATCGCCCCCGCCGGCCTGCGCGGGCTGCCGCTCTATCCGACCGGTTCGGTGCGCACGCTGTATCATCCCGCCCTGCCGGCGATGCTGAGGATGTCGGTGCCGGCACGCATCGACGGCGAGAACGGCTGGCAGGCATGGAGCGAGCTCGAACGCAGCGTGCGGCTGTCGCATCTGCTCGGCCGCGTGCTCGACACGTCGGAGGCAGAGCCGGGCGGGCAGACGCTGCTGCTGCTGCGCGAGCCCTCCGCCAGCACGCTCGCCCTCGATTCCCCGGGCGCGGGGCAGGTACTCGCCGACGGGTTCGGCATCGTCTACCCGATGCAGATCCCGGTCGCGCTGCGTGACCGGCTGCGCCCGCGCGTCGCCTCGTCGCTGTTCACCTGGTCGCGCAACGAGCTCGGCCGCCCCGCCTCGATCCGCGCCATCGCGCTGACCGTCGAGAAACTTACCTTGCCGACGACGGAGGCGGCCGTGCTGTGGCTGTCGCGCTATGTCCGGCTGCTGGCGGGCGGGGTGATGCGGGCCTGGCTGGCGCATGGCGTCGCTCTCGCGCCCCGGCTGCCCGACGTGCTGATCGGCAGCGACGCCGTCGGGCTGCCGGCGCGGCTGTGGCTGCGCGGGACGGAGCGGGTGCGCCTGCTGCGCCGTCGCTGGGCGGGCGAATGGCGGCAGGGCCGCGTGCTGTGCGACGAGGAGGAGGGCTGGAGGCACCTGGTCGATGCGCTGCTGGTCGGCAACATCGCCGAGGCGGTCTTCCATCTCGCACTGGCCACCGGCGTCGACGAGGCGGCACTCTGGGGTGTGGTCCGATGCGAGTTCCGGCACCTGCGTGACCGACTTGGTGGCGACCGGCTCGCCGCCCTGTGCGACGGCGAGGCGTGGCCGACACGGCGAAGACTGGGCCCGGGAGAGGTGCTGCTGCCGTCTGCCTTCGTTGGGCTACCGGAAGAAGTGGAAACGTCGCGGGCGTTTGGCTAGGCTGCTGCCGGAACAGGAGATGCCATGGCACGCAGGCCCGACTACACCGCATGGATCGTGCTCGGCACGGTGGCGGGGCTGCTGCTGGTCGGTTTCTTCGTCTTTCCGGCCGTGCAGCACTATGTCGCGCACGAGGACTGCATCGGCCACGGCGCGACGAACTGCGAATAGTGCGTCACGCGCCCCGCCAGCGGAACACCGGGAACGCCCAGCCGCGCGCGATCGCGGTCAGCCGCAGGCCGAGCCCGGCCACCATCGCCGCCACCACGGTGATGTCATGCGGGACGCCGAATCGCAGGGCGCCGAGATAGAGCATGCCCACAGCGAGCGACACCGAGGCATAAATCTCGCTGCGAAACAGCAGCGGCACCTCGTTGCAAAGGATATCGCGCAGCACGCCGCCGAAGCAGCCGGTGATCATGCCACTGACCACCGCGACGGCCACCGACAGCCCCATCGCGCGGGCCAGATCGCAGCCGATCAAGGTAAACACCACCAGCCCGACCGCGTCGAGCAGCAGGAAGGTGCGATGCAGCCGCGCGACATGGCGCGCGATCAGCACCGTACCCAGCGCCGCCCCGCCGGTGAGGAGCAGCAGCGACGGATGCGCCACCCAGGACAGCGGATGCCGGCCGAGCAAAATGTCGCGACACGAACCGCCGCCCAGCGCGGTGATCGAGCCCAGCATGGCGACGCCGAACCAGTCCATGTCGCGACGCCCGGCGGCCAGCGCGGCACTCATCGCCTCGGCGACCAGCGCCATCAGATAGAGGCCGTGGAGCATGCCGGTGTGCGGGGCGCGTCCTCAGCCGGGTGCCCAGCCGGCAAGCTTGTCGGCGACCGCCTGATCCGACATCGAGCGCGCATCGGCCAGCGCGCGGGTATCGTCGGGGTTGAGGATCTTGCCCTCCGGCGTCACCGCGATCACCGCCGGGACGCCCTTGGCCGCACCGCCATACTTGGCTTCGAGGTCCATGTTGCGGTCGTAGCGGCCGACATCGACCTTCACCACGACGAAATGCTGCTCGATCCATGGGGCGAGCGCCGGATTGGCCATCACGCCCGCGAGGATGCGGCAGTCCGGGCACCAGTTGCCCCCGAAATCGATCAGCACGGTCTTATGCTCGGCCTTCGCCCTGGCGAACGCCGTATCGACCGCCTTGTGGGCGTCGGCGGTGGTGTCATACGGCGCGGTGACCGGCTTGCTCTGCCCGGCCGGCACCTGCGGCGCGGTGACCGCGGCGCGCGCGGCCGGGGCGGCGGCGAGGCCGAAAGCGATGATGGAGGCTGCAGCAAGGCGCATAAGGGTATCTCCCGTCACGAGGGCATCGTTCCACGCCTATGTGGCACCGAGGTCCAGGGTCGACAACCGCGACGCAGCGCACCCTTGCCAAGCGGGCCTGCGACGGGCGAGGTGTGCAGCCATGACGCATGTCCTTGCTTCCGAACGCCCGGCCCGCTTCCGTTCCTTCCTGGTGGTGCTGCTGATCGAGCTGTGGGAACGCTTCGGCTATTACGGCATGCAGGCCGTGCTGCTGCTCTACATGGTGCAGCGGCTCGGCTTCCCGGACAGCCGCTCCAGCCTGCTGTGGGGCGCGTTCGCCGCCCTGACCTATGCCTCGCCGGCGATCGGCGGCTGGGTCGGCGACCAGATCCTCGGCTCCAGGCGGACCATGCTCGCCGGTGCGGCGACGCTGATGGTCGGCTACGCGCTGCTGGCCGCACCCCAGAGCGGCACCGGGCAGCTCTATGCCGCGATGGCGGTGATCGCGGTCGGCAACGGGCTGTTCAAGTCCAACGCCTCCAACCTCGTGCGCCGCATCTATGCCGATGACGATGCGCAGCTCGATGCAGCGTTCACGCTCTACTACATGGCGGTCAATGTCGGCTCGACGGTGTCGATCCTGCTCTGCCCGTGGCTGAAGGACGCGTTCGGCTGGCCGGCCGCATTCGGCGTCTGCGCCCTCGGCCTGGCCCTCGGGCTGCTGAACTACGGCCTGATGCATCGCCGCCTCGCCCATATCGGCTCGGAGCCCGACGCACGCCCGCTGTCGGTGCGGCACGTGGGTCTGGTCGCCCTCGGCGCGCTGGCGGCGATGGTGGCGGTCGCCTTCGTGCTGCAGCACCCCGCCGTGGCCCGGGCCTGCGTCTATCTCGCCGGACTGGTCGTGGTGGCCATCTGGGCGATCTTCTTTCGCCGGGCCGCCCCGCGCGAACGCGCCGGGCTCGCGGTGCTCTACATCCTCACCTTCGAGACGATGCTGTATTTCATCTTCTACCAGCAGCAGGCGACCTCGCTGACGCTGTTCGCGCTGCGCAACGTCTCGGGCGACTTCACCCTGTTCGGCACTACGCTGTGGCATTTCTCCGCCGGCCAGTTCCAGGCGCTGAACCCGATCTGGATCATGCTCGCCTCGCCGCCGCTCGCCTGGACCTATACCCGCCTCGCCCGCGGCGGCCACACCGTGACGCTCGCCACCAAGTTCGCCATCGGCATGGCGCTGGTGACCTGCGGGTTCCTGATCTGGTGGCTGTCGTGCCTGTGGAGCCGTACGCCTCTGGTCTCGCCCTGGGTGATGGTCGCCGGGTATGGCGCGATCTCGGTCGGCGAGCTGATGGTCAGCGGGCTCGGCCTCGCCGCCGCCGCCCGCTACGCACCGGCACGGGTCAGCGCCTTCATGATGGGCGCCTATTTCACCGCGGTCGGCATCTCGATGTATCTCGGCTCATGGGTCGCCACCCTCGCCTCGGTGCCGCAGACCGACGTCCCCGATCCGGCCGCCACCCTGCCGATCTATGGCGCGCTGTTCGAGCACCTGTTCTGGTTCGGCGTGGTGTGCACTGCCATCTGTATCGTTCTGCTGCCGCTGACCCGCGTGCTCGACCGCCGCTTCCTGATCCGGCCGGAGGCCGACTTTGCTCCGGCCCCGTTGCCCGACGCCGCCTGATCACCGCATGATCGTCGCATCCGTTCGCCCAAAGGAACCCTCTTCATGACGCCCATCCCCCTCCGCGCCCTGATGCTCGGCAGCCTGCTCGCCACAGCCCCGCTCGCTCACGCCGCCCCGACCGCCGTGCCGGCCGAGGACGCCCCGCTCAAGCTCAAGGCCCTCGCCGTCAGCGGCAATGCGATCGTGCCCACCGAAGAGCTGATGGCGGCGATCCCGTTCCATACCGGCGATACCGTCACCCGCGCCGAGATCGCGCAGGGTGCGGACGATGTCGGCGGCGTCTACAAGAAGCACAATGTCGGTGCCGAGCTCGGCACGAGGGCCACCTATCTCGGCAACACGGTGAAGGTGACCTACGTCATCTCCAACGAAAGCGCGGCACCGCCGCCGACGAAGGCGCAGCTCATCGTCGATTCGGTGTCCATCACCGGCAACAAGCAGGTGCCGAGCGACAAGCTCAACGCGGCCATCAAGCTCCACGCCGGCGCTCCCGTCACCAACGAGGACCTCTCCGCCGACGTCAAGGCGATCCAGCAGGTCTACAAGGACGCCGATGTCGGCATGTCCCTGCAGCCCGACGTCACCTACCCGCAGCCCGGCCACGTCGTCATCGTCTACAAGATCACCGAGAAGTAGTCTCGGCTTGGGGGGCGCTGCCCCCCCTAACCCCCCGGCAGGGGGCTCGGCCCCCTGCACCCGCGAATCATCAGACAGGGGGACAGCGTCCCCGTGTCAGGGCTGCACCTTTGGTGGGCTGTAGTGGCCGGCCGGGTCGATGAGGGTGACGTAGGGACCGGTCCAGTCCGCATCGAAGATGCGCGCCAGGGTCTGCGCCGGTCCGGCACCGTGGATGAGGACCGAGGCATCGACGGTGTTGGCGAAATAGGACCATTCCCAGTTGCCGGTGCCGATCATGGCGTCGGTCTCGTCGGTGACGGCGTATTTGGCATGTTCGACGCGCGCGTAGGGGATGAAGCCGGTGGGGTTCTGCGGAACGGTGGAGAACTTGACAGTGATGTTGGGCATCAGTGCCAGGGATTTGAGATAGGCCTGCATCGGCTCGTGCAGTGCCCAGTCGGCGACGATGATGCGCACCTGAACGCCGCGCGCGGCGGCATCGCGGATCGCGCTGTCGATCTCCGGCCACCAGCCCTTCGCACCGTAGCCCTTGAGGGCACTCAGCGTCATCACCTGGAGGCGGAAGACCGATCTTGCCTTGCCGATCAGCGCCACCAGGCTGGTCTGCTCGTCGCTCAGCGCGGCGGGGGTGAGGCTCGGTGGACTGAAGGCGGGAAAGACCGAGACGGGGCCATCGGCGGCGGCTAGTTCGACCGGATGCAAGGCGGTGACAGGAGCAAAGCCCAGCGCATTGTCCCGGGCGGCAGCGATCTGTGCGTGATCGGGGCGTTTCGCGGCCGCCCAGTCGAAATCGAACGCTGCGGTGAAGGTCTCACCGAACTTCGTGTCGTCGATCGCCGCGCCGACCTCGTGAATCTGCTCGAGGGCCCGCCAGTCCCAGTTCTGGCTGCCGACGAAGACACGGGCATGATCGACAATCATGTATTTGGCGTGCAGCACACCGCCGGTGAGATCGCGCATCGGCAGGATGGCGATCTCCAGGTTGGGGACGCCCTCGAGCAAAGCGAGATTGCCCTTGGTCTCGCGCATGAAGGTCTGGTCGAGCAGGATGCGGACATGCACGCCGGAGCGCGCGCGCTCCGCGATCGCCTTGAGCACCGGCGTCAGCGTCGAGCCGGGATGGTCGGTGATGTAGAAGGCGGCAATGTCGATTGTCCTGCGCGCGCCCGCGATCATCGACATCCAGACCGGCTGCGTGCGCAGCGTGTCGCGCGCGCCGAAGGACGTGCCTTTCGGTACGCTCTCGACGATCTGGAACGCCGGGGCGGCGCTCGCCTGCGCGCAGAGCAGCAGCGAGGCGAGACAGGCCGCCTCAATGCGCATCGACGGCGCCTTCCTTCTGCGACGGCGCCTCGGTGCGGTGGATGAAATCGGCGACGTTGTCGTGCAGCTGCTTCAGCGAGGGCAGGTTCGCATAGACCATGTGGCCGGATTCATACTGCTTGTATTCGATATTGGCCTGCAGGCGCTGCGGCATCGGCAGATGCGACATCTCGAACAGCCCGGCATAGAACGGGGTGGCGAGATCGTAGTAGCCGCCGTTGAGCATCACCTTCATCGTCGGGTTGCCCTTCATCGCCCAGGCGAGATCGGCCATCACGTTGACGGTTCCGGGTTGCGGCTGGCTGGCGGTGGGCGGCTGATGCTTGAAGTCCCAGTCCTTGAACACGTCGATCTCCGGCAGGTACGTCCGGTCCTGGCCGAAATGCAGCGTATTGCGGACATAGGCGTTGAAAGCGGAGACATAGGCGCTGCTGATCGCGTTCGACTGCGGATCGTATTCCACCTCGCGGTCGAGCGGGTCCATCACCGGTCCGGAGAAACGCGTATCCAGCCGCCCGGTCGCGGTCTCGGTATCAATCTGGAGCTCGTGCTCGAACTCGCCGCCATTGACGCGCAGATTGGCGCGCTTGAGATACTCGACCGGCAGACCGGTGAACTCATGCAGCTTCGCGGCAATCGCGTCTTTCTTCGCGGGATCGAGATTCGCACCTGCGAGCAGGGCCTGCGTGTAGTCGCCCATCGCGAAGCTCTCGACCTGCGCAAGGAGATCCTTCAGTGCGATGGTCTGGTTGGGCAGCCGGTGGTGATACCAGGCGGTGGCGGCGTAGGTCGGCAAGGCGAGCGCATAGATGGTGTCGTTGCCGGGATTGTCCTGCGGATCATCATCGTTGAAGTCGAAATTGAGGATCTGCGACAGCAGGATCACGCCGTTGAGATCGATGTTCTTTTCGCTCTGCAGCAGATAGGCGAGTTGCGCCGAGCGGGTGGTGCCGTAGCTTTCACCAAACAGGTATTTGGGCGAGTTCCAGCGATTGTACTGCGACAGGAACGCCTCGATGAAATTGGCGAAGGCATGCGCGTCCTCGTCGGTGCCCCAGAACGCCTTCTTCGCCTCCTTGCCGGAGAGCTGTCCGAAACCGGTGCCGGGCGCGTCGATGAATACCAGGTCGGAGGCGTCGAGCAGGCTTTCGTCGTTGTCGACCAGGCTGTAGGGCGCCGCCGGCGTGTGCGAATGATCGAAGGTGGAGACGCGCTTCGGGCCGAATGCGCCCATATGCAGCCACACCGTCGAGGAACCGGGCCCACCATTGTAGATGAAGGTGATCGGGCGCTTCGAGGCGTCGGCGCCCTTGGCGAAATAGGCGACATAGGACATCGCGGCGAGCGCGTCCTTCCTGTCGTCGCCCTTGCCGTCTCCGTCATTGACGATGTTGGGCTGCCAGCCATCGGGATGCACGACCAGCGTGCCGACCACCGCATGATAGGCCACCGGCTTGCCGCCGACGGTGACGCTGCCGTCGGAGCCGGCGGATTGCGCCACCAGCTTTTCCTTCGGCGCGTCGGTGGTGGTCTTGACGTCGGTATGGGTGGTCTTGGAGTCGTCCGCCCGCAGCGGCGCGGCGGTGAACATGGTCGCGGCCAGCAGGGTGGCGGCGAGGCGGATGGATGTCATGCGGGCTCCGTTGCCTTGATACGAGACGACAATGGGGCGCGATCATGGCGGCAAGCGGCGGCGCTGACCAGAGGATGTTATGGTGTAACGCTGAGTGACGGGTCGTGCCGGGGCGCGAGCCAGGCATAGGCGAGGAAGGCGCTCGCGAAGCCGACATAATAGCCGATATCCGCCCCACCGAGCAGCCGCGCCACCGGACCGGTATAGACCTCGGAGCTGGCGAACAGCGCGATGGTGGCGATGGTGGTGACGACGAAGATGCTCGCCCCGAGCGTCCAGGCGCGATCGGCGCGCGCATCGGTGTGCAGGCTGGCCGGCGGGCGCAGATACCAGTCGGCCAGCACCAGCGCGCTCCATGGCGCGATCCAGTACATCGTCAGCACCAGATAGCGGGCGTAGAAATCGGCATACGAGCCTGCCCCGGCCACGGCGAGGACATAGCCGAGTGCGGCGGTCAGCAGGGCGGCGATTGTGCGCGGCAGGCGCAGTCCGGCGGAGATCAGGCTGTAGGCGGCGGTATTGTCGTTGACCGAATTGCCGGTGATCGACGACAGCGCGATCACCGCCAGCACCGCCCAGCCGAGCCAGCCTGCCTGGTCGCGCAGCGCGTCGATCACACCCAGCGGCGAGCCCTCGCCGAGCGAGCCGGCGGTCAGCAGCCCGAGGATCTGGAACGGCGCTGACGAACACAGCAGCCCGGCCAGGGCGAGGCGGATGATGTGCGCCGGTGGCGTGCTGGCGGGCAGGTAGCGCGTGTAGTCCGACGAATACGACACCCAGGAGAGGTTGAAGCTGGCGATCACCGCGGTGGCCAGCACGATGTTGGGCCAACTCGCCTGCGGAGCGTAATTGGCGCCGAATCCGCCACGGGCGACCGACAGAACGCCGATGCCGATGAAGGCGAGCAACAGCGGCCCGCCGAGGAACTTCTGCAACCCCTGCACCAGGTCATGGCCATAGATGCTGGCCGCCATCTGGCACAGGGCGAGCACGCCGAGAGCGGCCCAGAACGGCATCGGGACCCCGAACAGCAGCAGCAGCGAGCCGAGGGCCGCGGCGGCGGGGACATTGTTCACCGCGTCCCAGCCGACGCAGTAGATCCAGTTCAGCAACGACGGCAGGCGCAGGCCGCGATCGCCGAGCACGCGGCGCGACGCCTCCATCTGGGTGAGACCGGTGCGCGGCCCGATCACCGCGGCGAGTGCGACCGGCAGCGCGCCGAGGATGTTGCCGACCAGGATCGCCGCGATGCCGGTCAGCGGGCCGAGGCCGAGATGCACCAGCAGCACCCCCGACACCCAGCCTCCAGGACCGAGATTGGGCGAGAAATGGCTCCAGAACACCCGGTCGACCGGCATGGTCTGCCGCGCGGGCGGCACGCCCTCGGTGACATTGGCCGGACCCGATGCCTCCAGCAGCGCCATCTTCCGTCCCCGCCCCCTGCCTGTCGCCGATACGGGCAGAGTGTGGCGCGGGACCATGTCGCGCAACAGGGGCGACGCTTCCGGCAGGACGCGTTCTGCGGCACAATGGCCCGGTACAGACGATGGCCGGAGGGCAGATGACCGATCCAGACCGCCCCTCCCGCACGCGGGACGAGCACCCGCCTGGGCGGCGCGCCCTGCTCCAGGCAGGCGCAGCACTCGGGCTGGCCGGCGGGCTCGATCGTCCGGCACGGGCCGAGCCGACACCCGCAGCCCCCCCCGCGAAGCCGGCGGGCGCGCATCCCGTCGCCCGCAAGGTGGCGAAGGTGGCCGTCACCCTGTCGGTCAACGGACAGAAGCACGCGCTCAGCCTCGATCCGCGCACCACCCTGCTCGATGCGCTGCGCGAGACGCTGCGGCTGACCGGCACCAAGAAAGGCTGCGATCACGGCCAGTGCGGCGCCTGCACGGTGCTGCTCGACGGGGTGCGGATCAATGCCTGTCTGACCCTGGCGGTGATGCACGACAACATACCGATCACCACCATCGAGGGCGTCGGCGGCCCCGATCATCTGCATGCGCTGCAACAGCATTTCATCGATCACGACGCCTTCCAGTGCGGCTATTGCACGCCGGGGCAGATCTGCTCGGCGCTGGGTATGCTCGGCGAACTGAAATCGGGCGCGGCCAGCCATGTCAGCGCGAAACTCGACGGTCCGCACGAGGCAAGTGCCGCGGAATTGCGTGAACGCATGAGCGGCAATCTGTGCCGATGTGCCGCCTATCCGAACATCATCGCCGCGATCACGGATTTTGCGGGCAAGGCGGCATGAGGGCGTTCGACTACCAGCGTGCGCGCAAGCCCGAGGACGCCCTGTCGGCGAATGCGGCGCGCTACATCGCCGGCGGCACCAACCTGCTCGACCTGATGAAGCTGGAGATCGAGCGGCCGGAGCGGCTGGTCGATCTCAACGCGCTGGCGCTCGACAGGATCGAGGACCTTCCCGACGGCAGGCTGCGCATCGGCGCTCTGGTGCGCAATGCGACCCTGGCCGCGCATCCGCTGGTGGTCGCGCGCTATCCAGTGCTCAGCCGCGCGCTGCTGGCCGGTGCGTCGCCGCAACTGCGCAATCGCGCCACCACCGGTGGCAATCTGCTGCAGCGCACGCGCTGCCCGTATTTCTATGATCCCGCGCAGAACTGCAACAAACGTGATCCGGGGGCGGGCTGTTCGGCGCGCGGGGGCCTGACCCGCAATCTCGGCATCCTCGGCATCAGCGAGGCGTGCCTGGCAACCCATCCCTCCGACATGGCGGTGGCGATGCGCGCGCTCGATGCGGTGGTGGAGACACGCCTGCCGGGCGCGCCGGGGGAGACGCTCGGGCGCTCGATCCCGATCGCGCAGTTCCATCTTCTGCCGGGCAGCACGCCGCAGATCGAGACCATCCTGCAACCCGGCGAACTGATCACCGCCGTGGTGCTGCCGCAGCCGCTCGACGGCGCGCAGCGTTATCGCAAGGTGCGTGATCGGGCCTCCTATGCGTTCGCGCTGGTCTCCGTCGCGGTGACGCTGAAGATGAAGCAGCAGAGTGTCGCGCGCGTCAGCCTCGCCCTCGGCGGGGTGGCGCCGAAACCATGGCGCATCGAGGAGGCGGAGAGCAGGCTGGTCGGCCAGCAGCTCAGCGACGACGCGCTCAAGACGTTCTGCGACGCGCTGCTGTCCGGCGCACAGGGAAGTGCGACCGGCAACGCCGCCGATCCACACCGGCTCGACAACGCCAACGACTTCAAGATCCCGCTGGCACGGCGGATGATGATCGCCACCCTGCGCGACGCGGCGAAAGAGGCCTGAACCGATGGAGATGACCGCGCCCGTCGGCCGCAATGCGATCGACATCAACGCCGGCGGCCTGATTGGCAAGAAGCTGCCGCGTGTCGAGGGTCCGCTGAAGGTCAGTGGCCGCGCACCCTATGCCTATGAGGTGCATCCCGACGGAGTCGAAGGCGTGCTCTACGGCTATCCGGTGCCCGCCCCGATCGGGCTGGGCAGCATCGGCAGCATCGACACCGATGCGGCGACAGCATCCCCCGGCGTGATTGCGGTGCTGACGCACGACAACATGCCGCAGGGCTATGCCAGCGGTCCGGCGCTGGCGGCCGCGCTGAAGGAGAACCGGCTGGTCAATCCGATTCTCGCCAGCCATGTCATCGATCATTACGGACAGCCCGTCGCCTGCGTGGTTGCCGAGACCTTCGAGCAGGCGGTGGCGGCGGCGGCACTGGTCAAGGTGGAGTGCTCTGCCGACGCATCCCCGCATTTCGACCTGCGCACCGAGCAATACGACGCGCCGAAGCCCGCCGGCGGCCCGCCCCCGGACAGCCGCAAGGGCGATTTCGACCGCGCCTTCGGCAGCTGCGCGCTGCGTATCGACGAGAGCTACAGCACGCCCGCACAGAGCCAGGCGATGATGGAGCCTCCGGCGACGCTGGCGATCTGGCATGATGCCAACAGCCGCGATGCGAAGGCACCGCGCCTGACACTGCACACCTCGCATCAGATCGTGGACTGGGCGCAGGAAGCGGTGGCAGCCCTGTTCGGCCTCGACCGCGAGGCGGTGGAAATCCTCTCGCCCTATGTCGGCGGCGGCTTCGGCGCCAAGCTCCAGGTGCTGCCGGATGCGATCCTCGCCGCCGCCTGCGCGAAGGTCACCGGTCGGCCGGTGAAGATCGCGCTGCCGCGGCCGCAGATCTTCAACGCCACCTCGCATCGCTCCGCCACCATCCAGTGGGTGCAGCTCGGCGCCGACCGCCATGGCGTGCTCAAGGCGGTGGCGCACCGCTGCTGGAGCGGCAACCTGCCCGACCGCACCTTCTACGAGCAGGCGGCGGCGCAGACGCGGCATCTCTATGCCACGCCGAACCTGCTGATCGAGCAACGCAATGCGGCGCTGAACCTCACCCTGGCCGCCTCGATGCGCGCGCCGGGCGAGGCGGTCGGGCTGCTGGCGCTGGAATCGGCGATGGACCAGCTCGCCGAGCTCGGCCAGATCGATCCGATCGAGCTGCGGTTGCGCAACGAGCCGAAGACGGACCCGGAGACCGGCAAGCCTTTTTCCGAACGCCGGCTGGTGGAATGCCTCAAGCTGGGCGCGGATAAATTCGGCTGGAGCAAACGCACCGCACCCGGACAGCGCAGCGAGGGGGCGTGGATGATCGGCATGGGCATGGCCTGCGCGATCCGCACCAACCTCAATCGGCCGAGCGGCGCGAAAGTGACGCTGTCGGGGGATGGCAGGCTGCTGGTGCAGACCTCGATGACCGACATCGGCACCGGCACCTATACGATCCTCACCCAGATCGCCGCCGAGATGCTCGGGCTCGATCCGTCGATGGTCACGGTGGCGCTCGGCGACACCGATTTTCCGGCCAGCTCCGGCTCGGGCGGGTCGTGGGGGGCGGGCAGCAGCGGCTCGGCGGTCTATGACGCCTGCATGAACCTGCGCGCGCGCCTCGCGCACGAGGCCCGTATTCCCGCCGACCGCGCGGTCTTCGCCCGCGGCCGCATCGGTGACGGCCGCCGCCGCTCACAGCCGCTGCGCGCCCTGGTACGGCGTGGTGCGCTGGTCGCGACCGGCTCGATCAGCTTCGGCAGCTTCTCCGAGCAGTATTACGAGGCCGCCTATGGCGCGCATTTCGCCGAGGTGGGCATCGATCGCGACAGCGGAGAGATCAGGCTGCGGCGCATGCTCGGCGTGTTCGACATCGGCCGCGTGCTCAACCATGCGACCGCCCGCTCCCAGCTCATCGGCGGCATGACGCTCGGCGTCGGGGCCGCGCTCAGCGAGAACCTCGTCGCGGACACACGTTCCGGCGCCTTCATCAACCACGATTTCGCCGAGTATCTGATCCCCGTTCAGGCCGATATCGGCGAGATCGACGCGATCATGCTCGATGCGGTCGACGACAAGACCAATCCGCTCAAATCCAAGGGCGCGGGCGAGATCGGCGTCTGTGGCGCGGGGGCCGCGGTGGCGAACGCGATCCACAACGCCTGTGGCGCGCGGGTGCGCGACTACCCGATCACGCTCGACAAGATCATGGACCATCTGGGGTGATCGCGACGGCGCTGATCTCGACCCCCGACGAGCTCGCAGCACTCGATACCGCACTCCGCAGCGGGCCGAGTGCGACCGCAGTGCTTGCAAGCTGGTGTGCGGCGCGCGGCTTGGCCGGACGTATGCATGTCGAGCGCCTGGACGTCGCCGGCGCTCCCTCGCCGGCCGAGCCGAGCGGGCTGCTGCCGACCGCGGGTCCGCGTTACCGACGCATCAGGATGTTCTGTGGCGACATCGCGGTGTCGGAAGCCGAGAACTGGTACGACGAGACGGCGCTCGACCCGGCGATGCAGGTCGCGCTGGCCCGGACCGATACGCCGTTCGGGATCGCCGTGGCCGGGCTGCGGTTCCAGCGCCGGCTGATCGCGGCCCAGCTCGATGCGCGGGGACTGGAGCATCGCGCAGCACTCTACCGGTCCGGCCACGAAGCGCCGTTCTGCGTGGTGGTGGAGCGCTACGGGTGCGCAGCGCCCGGCGAGACGGTGGCCTGACATCGGGTCCGGACGCTGGCACGGCCCGGAAACGACCTTTTAATCTTTCTGCCTCATGCTGCCTGGCATGAACGATGATGCTCATGGCCGTGCATTGCTGAGCGCAGGCGAGTGGTCCGCAGCGCAGGCCTATTGGTCGGCACGGCGACCGGCAGACAGCACCGCGCTGGCCAACCTGGCCGCCGCCTGGCATGGCAGTGGCCGTCACGACCTCGCCGTGCTGACCGCGCAGGCGGCGATCCGCGCCGATGAGCGGGACTGGGCGGGCTGGGGCGCGCTCGGCAACGCGCTCGCCGGGCACGGCGAGTTCGATGCCGCGATCGCCGCCTTCGCACAGGCCGTGCGCCGCGCGCCGAACCATGCCACCCTGCTCGCCAATCTCGCCGTCACCTGCCGCGACGCCGGGCAACCAGAACTGGCGATCCAGGCGCTCGACCAGGCGATCGCGCTGGAGCCCGGCAATGCACAGTTCCTGACCGATCGCGCCGTCGCCCTGCTCAGCGCGGGACGTCTGCGCGACGGTTTCGAGGCGTTCGAGCAGCGCTGGCAGCTCGACGACATGCCGGCAGCCCCCTTTGCAGTGCCGTCGTGGCGGGGCGAGAACCCCGCCGGGCTGCGCATCGGGCTGTTCGAGGAGGGCGGGTTCGGCGACACGCTGCAATTCGTCCGCTACGCCCCGCTGCTCGCCGAACGCGGCGCAAGGGTCGTGCTGTACGTCCGCCCACCCCTGCGGCGGCTGCTGTCGCAGCTTCCGGGCATCGAGCATGTGGTGTCGGACGATGCGACGCAGACGCAGATCGGGCCGCTGGACCGGCAATGCTCGCTCATGAGCCTGCCGGCCGCGTTCGGCACCGATCTGCATTCGGTCCCGTCCGCATCCTGGCTGCACGCCGAGCCGGCATCGCGCAGCACCTGGGCAGACCGGCTGGACGCGCTGTGCGACGATGGGCTGCGGATCGGACTGGTCTGGGCGGGACAATGCCGCGCCCAGCCGCATCAGGCCGCGATGGATCGCAGGCGCTCGATGCCGTTGGCGGCCATGGCGGCTCTGGCCGGCCCGGGGCGACGCCTGATCAGCCTGCAGATCGGCCCGGAGGCGGCCCAGCCTCCGCCACCGGGCATGGAGCTTGTGGACCTCACCTCGCAGATCGGCGATTTCGCCGACACCGCGGCCCTGGTCGCCAATCTCGACGTCGTGGTCGCAGTCGATACCTCCACCGCGCATCTGGCGGCCTCGATGGGAGTGAAGGTTCTGCTGCTGTCGCGCTACGACCAGTGCTGGCGCTGGCTGGCCGGGCGCGAGACGTCGCCGTGGTATCCGTCGCTGCAGATCCTGCGGCAGGACCGGCCGGGCGACTGGTCGGGGCCGATCGCGCGGGCGGATCGCGCGCTGTCGGCGTTACGCCCGCGCCTGCGCGCCGATCGGCTCAGCGTGGAGGATGCGCTTGCATGAAATCGGCGATCCGATCGCAGGCCTCGGCGATGCGCGCTTCCTCGGACGCAAAGCACAGCCGCAGGCACCCTTCGCCCTCCGGTCCGAAGGCGATGCCGGGGGCGAGGCCGACGCGAGCCTCGACCAGCAGGCGCCTGGCGAGATCGAGCGAATCGGTGCAGCCGGCGACGGAAAAGAAGCAGTACATACCCCCCTCCGCGCGCGGCGCCGCAATGCCGTCTATCGCGCCTAGCCGGTCGCAGGCGAGATCGCGCAGATCGCGATAGCGCCCCACCATCGCGCGCACCGGCGCGGGGCCGGCATCGAGTGCCGCAATCCCGGCCTGCTGCACGAAGGCGGGGGCGCAGGAGGTATTGTATTCGATCACCCGCGCTAGATGCGGCATCAACGACGGCGGAGCGACGATCCAGCCGAGCCGGTAGCCGGTCATCGACCACGCCTTGGAGAAGGAATTGACCGAGATCAGCCGGTCCTGCGTGTCGGCGATGGCGAGAAATGAGGGTGCGGCGTCGGCAGCGAAATACAGCCGCTCGTAGACATCGTCGGCGATGATCCAGATGCCCAGGCGCCGGCAGTGATCGAGAATGGCGCGTTGCGCATCGGCATCGATACACCAGCCGGTCGGATTGGCCGGCGCGTTGATCAGCACCATACGCGTGCCTGGGCGCAGGGCTGCGAGCAGTCGGTCGAGGTCGAGCGACCACAGGCCATCGCGCAGATGCAGCGGCACCGTCTCGACACTGGCGCCAAGCAGGGAGGGGATCTGGGTGAGGTTGGGCCAGCTCGGGGCGATCATCACCACCCGGTCGCCGGGCTCGACCATCATCTGGCAGGCCAGCATCACCGCGCTCACCCCCGACGAGGTGACGCCGACCCGTTCCGGCGTGACCGGTCGGCCCAATGCCAGGAGTTCGCGCGCGATCGCCTCGCGCAGGGCGGGCAGACCCAGATTGGGCGTGTAGAACACCTCCGCACGCTCCAGCGCCGCCCGGGCCGCCTCGGCGATATACGTCGCAGCGGGCGCCTGCGCCTCGCCGAACCAGAGCGGGATCGGCGGTCGCCCGTCATCGGGCAAGGTGGCGGCGAGCTCCGACACCTCGCGGATCGCCGAACCTCGCAGCCCTGCCACGGCCGCGCGCGGCAATGCGGCGAACCCGGCCGATGACATCGTTCTCAGACCTCTTTCAGACGCGGCATCAGCTCGACGAAATTGCACGGTACATGCCGCGAATCGAGCTGCCAGACCAGGATGTCGTCCCAGCCATCCTTCACTGCGCCGGTGCTGCCGGGCAGCGCGAACAGATAGGTGCCGCCGGCGACCCCGGCGAGCGCGCGCGACTGGATGGTGGAGGTGCCGATCTTGGCATAGCTGAGCATGCGGAACAGTTCGCCGAACCCCTCGATGCGTTTCTCGATCACCGCCTCGAACGCCTCTGGCGTGACGTCGCGCCCCGTGACTCCGGTGCCGCCATTGGTGATCACCACATCGACCATCGGGTCGGCGATCCAGGCGCGCAGCCGATCGGCAATGGCGTCGCGGTCATCGGGCAGCAGGGCGCGGTCGGCAAGCACGTGACCGGCCGCCTCGAGCCGGGCAATCAGCGCCGCGCCGGACGTGTCCGTCTCGAACGTGCGGCTGTCGGAGACGGTGAGCACGGCGATGCGCACCGGCAGGAAGGGGCGCGAATGGTCCAGTCGGTGGGCAAAATCGAACATGCCGCTACTAGGCCCGATCGGATGCTGCGGATCAACCGGGCAACGCAACCGCCTTGGCGAACAGGCCCGGCAGGCCGGTGGGCGACGCCGCATCACTCCAGACTGGAGTCGCGACGAGATCGACCGCCGCCTCCAGTCCGATCCGGCCGTCGAACACCTGCAGATCGAGCGCGAAATGGGTGAAGACGTGTCGCACGGTGCCGATCTCGCGGCAGTCATTCACCCCGGCTGGCGGGGCGGCATCCGGGCGCTCGGCGGTCCAGGCCGGGCCCGGCAGGCCGAGCATGCCGCCCAGCAGGCCGCGCGGCGGGCGCCGTTCGAGCAGCAGCCGCCCAGCCGGATCGCGCAGCCGCCAGGCGATGCCGAAACGCTGCGGGCGCGCCACCTTGGGCGCGCGCAGCGGCAGTTCAGCAGCGATGCCCTGCGCCTGTGCCGCGCAGGCGTCGCGCCAGGGGCACAGCGCGCAGGCGGGGCTCCGCGGCGTGCAGATCGTGGCGCCGAGATCGAACAGCGCCTGGGCGAAGTCCGACGCCCGTGCCTGCGCCTCTGCCCCCGTGTTCAACGTCTGCGCGAGCGCGGCGAGACGCGGCCTCGCCCCCGGCACCGGCTCGGCGACCGCGAACAGGCGCGCGGCCACGCGCTCGACATTGCCGTCCACCGGCACCACCGGCGCGCCGAAGGCGATCGCCGCCACGGCGCGGGCGGTATAAGGGCCGATGCCCGGCAGGGCTTCAAGCCCGGCGATGGTGTCTGGAAAGCCGCCACGCGCCGCAACCAGTTTCGCGCAGGCATGCAGGTTCCGGGCCCGGCTGTAATAGCCCAGTCCCGCCCAGGCGGCGAAGACGTCGGCCTCGCCAGCCCGGGCCAGCGCGTCTATGGTGGGAAACGCGGCCAGAAATCGCGCGTAATACGGCTTCACGGCGGCCACGGTGGTCTGCTGGAGCATGATCTCGCTCAGCCAGACGCGGTACGGGTCGGCGGTCTCGCCTGGCAGCACGCGCCAGGGCAGGACACGGCGATGGCGGTCATACCAGCGCAGCAGCGCACGATCGGATGGGGTGGTCACGGGCGGTCTATGGGCGAAGGCGACACGACCGGCAAGCAGGGCCGCGGCACTCGGCCCGTGGAGGCGGCGACAGAGGTGGAAGCCCCGCGGCTGTTCCGAGCCGCCTCGGTGCGCGAACTGCTGCCGGCGATCACGAGACCCGCATACCGTCGTCGCTCGCCGGCCACCGCCGGACTGGTCGAAGCCTGGCCGCGCATCGCCGGGACGGAGCTGGCCGCGGTCAGCGCGCCGCGGCGCTGTGCGGGGGGCACGCTGAGCGTGGCCTGCGCCGGCCCGGCGGCGATGGAACTCCAGCATCGCGGCGAGCAACTCATCGAGCGTGCCAACCGCATCCTCGGCCCGGGCGCGGTGCAGCGGCTGCGAATCGTGCAGGAACCCCTGCCTCCGGCCACACCGCAGGCGCCGAAGGTGCGGCCGGCGCCGGCGCCGATCAGCCTGCCGGACCTGCCCGAGGGACCGCTGCGCGCCGCCCTCGAACGGCTGGGCGGGCATCTGGTCGCCGGCACCGACAGGTCGGAGCCGCGGCGATGAGGCCTGGCGACGAGGCTTCCCGCAGCGTCACCGCGATCATTACCGGTGCGTCTTCGGGGATCGGGCGCTGCACGGCGGCGCTGTTCGCGGCACGCGGCTGGCGGGTCGGGCTGATCGCACGCGGTCTCGAGGGATTGGAGGCGACCGCCGCCGAGATCCGCGCCGCTGGCGGGATGTGCGCGATCGCGGTGGCCGACGTCACGGACCGCGACGCGCTGACCCAAGCCGCCGGACGGCTGGCGGAAGCGCTGGGCCGGCCGGGGGTATGGGTGAACGCGGCCGGCAATGGAGTGTATGGGCTGTTTGCCGAGACCCCGGCCGATTTCCACGACCGGGTCACCGAGGTGACCTATGGCGGCACGGTCAATGGTTGCCGGGTGGCGCTCGGACTGATGGCGGCAGACCGGCCGGGGGCGATCGTCAATCTGTGCTCTGGGGTGGCGCTGCATGCACTGCCGCTGATGAGCGCCTATTCGGGGGCCAAGGCGGCGGTGCGCGCCTTCACCCAGGCCCTGCATGTCGAACTGCGCCTGTCACGGGCGCAGCTGCGCGTGGCGAGCGTGATCCCGCCGGCAGCGAATACGCCATTCTTCGCCCATGCGCCGAGCCTGATGGGTGCGCCCGCCCGCCCCGCGCCACCGATCTATGCGCCGGAGGTCATCGCGCGCGCCATCTATCTCGCAGCCCTCGGGCGCAACCCTGAACGTCTGGTCACCGGCACCATCTGGGGTTTCGCGGCGGTCTGCCGCGCCTCGACGCGACTGGCGGCGTTCCTGATGACCCGGCTGGGGTTCGAGGGCCAGCTCGCGCGCGAGACGGTCGAGGTCGAGCCCAACCTGTTCGCCCCCGCACGTCGCACGATCGGCCGCACGGGCGAATTCAGCGCGACGGCGCGGCGGCGCAGCTTCCAGCTCGCCTGCGCCGAGTTCGTGCAGTTCCGCCTGGGTCTGGGCCTCAATCGCGCACTCGTGCCGCCAGCGCCGACCAGACCCGCCCCGCCAGCGCTGCATCCTCTGCCCGCCGGTTCGGCCGCACGATCGTCCGACGCTTGAGGTAGCAGCCGCTCACGCCGCGCATCTCGGGTGCGGTGGCTGCCCAGACAGGGGTGTCGGCGCCCTCCTCCGGACTGAGGGCGAAGCGCGTCACCACACGCCAGCCCCAGCCGGCGTGCCCCGGATCGCGCACCAGGTCGGTGGCGACGAAGCCAGGATGCACGACATTGACGGTGATGCCGGTGCCGGCCAGGGCACGGGCCTGGTGGAAGGCGGCGATCATCACCGCGAGCTTGGACCGCGCATAGGCCCGGCTCATCCCCCAGCCGCGCTCGAGCTCGAGATCGTCGGGGTCGATGCCGACATGATCCGAGGTCGAGGAACCGGTGACCACCACGCGCGCCTCGCCACGCCGGGCCACGGCCGCACGAAGACTGGGCAGCAAGGCCTCGGTCAGCACCATCGGTGCAAGCGTGTTGGTGGCCAGCACCGTCTCGATGCCCTCGGCGGTGAGACTGCGCCGGGCGGTGAAGGTGCCGGCATTGTGCATCAGCACGTCGATCGGCCGCCCGGCGAGACTTTCGGCGAATGCCCGGGCCTGGGCGAGCTCGGCAAGATCGACACTGCGGGTCTCGATCCGCGCCCCGGGGAACTCGCCGGCGATCCAGTCCCGCGTGGCGGACAGCTTCGTCGTCGAGCGCCCGGCGAGCAGAAGGTCGAAGTTTGCCTGCGCCAGTCCACGCGCGATGAACCGGCCGATGCCGCTACCTGCGCCGGTGATGAGGGCGAGGCGCGAGGGGTGGGCTGCGGGTTCGGCGGTCATGTGGGGCACTCCGGTCGTTCTCCACGGCAGATGGCGCCGACCCGGCGGCCCCTGCAACCACCGCCCGGTCGAACCCGGGCTGCGCCCTGTGGTTTACGCTTCTGCAACGATACGCGGCGCCTGCTGGTCGCGTGAGCCCTGGAGGTCCAAGAAATGCCGGTGATTTCGCCCCTGCTGTCGATCGTGAGCTGGTCGGTCGTGCTCTTCTTCATCCACCTGATCGTCCAGGACCTGACGATGACGCGCGAGCGGGGGCTGGAGTGGAATGTCGGCGCGCGTGACGGCACCGCCCGCGCGCTGAGCGATGTCGCAGCACGCGCCGACCGCGCGTTCGCCAATTTCCGCGAGACCTATGTGGTGTTCATCGGTCTCGCCGTGCTGTGCCTGATCACCGCGCCGCTGAGCGACGTGGCGATCATCGGCGGCTGGGTGTGGTTCGTCGCCCGCATCGCCTACCTGCCGCTGTACCTGAGCGGGGTGAAGCGCATTCGCACGTTGGCCTGGCTGGTCTCGATCGGCGGTCTGGTGGCGATGCTGATCGCCGGTTTCGTATAGGCTCGGAGCGTGTCTGGAAAATCCGGCACCGGCCCACACCCCCACCCGGCCACCCATTTCAGCATACTGTCGTGGGTGGCCGGGTGGGGGTGTGGGCCGGTGCCGGACCCGGGAATGCGCCGTACGGCGCATTCCCGGACAAGCGCTCAGAACACCTTGTAGGGCAGGAACTTCCCCGACAGCAGGATCCTCACCCGGTCGCCCTTGGGATCAGGCTCGCGCTGCAGGTCCATCGAGAAGTCGATCGCACTCATGATGCCGTCACCGAACTCCTCGGCGATCAGCTCCTTGATCGCCGGACCATAGACACTGAGCATTTCGTAGAACCGGTACAGCAGCGGATCGTCGGGCGGCCGTCCGTTGAAGGTCCCCTTCATCGGCGGACGGGTCAGGAAGGGCTTTGCCGCCGGGTCGAGCTGGAGGATGCCGCACAGCGCATCCGCCTGTTCCGCGCTGAACGTCATCTGCCCCAGACAGGCGGCGGTGACCCATTCCTTGCTCAGGCCCAGACGACTGGCGACCTCCGCCCAGCTCAGCCCGGCATGGATCCGGGCGAGCACGATCGCCTCGGTGACCTCGTCGCGATTTCGAAACATCCCCATTTCTCCGTCCCGGGTGGTGTGATCGAACTCTGCTTTGTTTGGCTGCGATGTTGAAGCCCGTCCCTCACAGGAAGGACACGGGATCCACATCGATATCCACCCGTGCCGCTCCCCTGATCGCGGCCTCGGCAAGCCAGGCACGCAGGATCGGCTGCACCGCGATGTCGCGCCGCGTGCGCAGCAGCAGGCGGCGTCGGTGACGGCCACGCAGCAGGGCGAGCGGTGCGGGTGCGGGGCCGAGCACCTCGATGCCGTCACCCTTCGGCGCGGTCTGGCCGAGGCGACGCGCTGCGGCATCGGCATCCGTGGCCGCGTCCGCGCTGACGATGAGAGCGGCCAGCCGGCCGTAAGGAGGCCAGTGGCCAGGGCGACGCTGTGCGGCCTCCCGGGCCATGAATCCGTCGAGATCGCCGGCCACCAGGGCCACAGTGGCGGGATGTTCGGGCATCCAGCTCTGCAGCAGCACGCGGCCCGGCGCCTCTGCGCGGCCGGCGCGGCCGGCGACCTGATGCAGGAGCTGCACGGTGCGTTCGGCAGCCCGCAGGTCGCCGCCCGACAGACCGAGATCAGCATCCACCACACCGACCAGGGTGAGATGCGGGAAATGCCAGCCCTTGGCGACGATCTGGGTGCCGATCACCAGATCGACCTCGCGCGCGGCGATCGCGCCGGCAGCGCGTGCGGCGGCGTCCGGCCCGACCAGCGTGTCCGACGCCATCACCAGCCGGCGCGCCTGGGGAAACAGCGCCGCCGCCTCGTCGGTGATGCGCTCGACGCCAGGGCCGATCGGGGTCAGCGAATGGGCGGCGCCACAGGACGGGCACAGTTCGGGGATCGGCGCGCTGTAGCCGCAATGATGGCAGGCGAGACGCGCCCGCGCCCGGTGCTCGACCAGCCAGGCGGTGCAGTTGGGGCATTCGATGCGGTGCCCGCAGGTGCGGCACAGCGTCAGCGGCGCATAACCACGTCGGTTGAGGAACAGCAGCGCCTGTTCGCCGCGGCCGAGATGCTCGCGCACGGCGTCCACCAGCACCGGCGAGAGGAACGCGCCGCGCTCCGGCGGATGGGCGCGCATGTCGATCGCGGCGACCTCGGGCAGGGTGGCGCCACCATGGCGACGGGCGAGGCGGAGATGGCGGTAGCGCCCGGCCTCGACATTGGCGCGGGTCTCAAGGCTCGGTGTGGCGGAGGCGAGGACGATGGGGATATCGGCGAGGCGGGCGCGCACCACCGCCATGTCGCGGGCATGGTAGGTCACGCCCTCCTCCTGCTTGAAGGCCGTCTCGTGCTCCTCGTCGACCACGATCAGCCCGAGTTCGCCGAACGGCAGGAACAGCGCAGAGCGCGCACCGACCACCACGCGCGCGCTGCCGTCGGCGACCGCGCGCCAGGCGATGCGCCGCCGACGCGAGCCGAGATCGGAGTGCCACACCGTCGGCGCCACCCCGAAACGCTGGCGGAAGCGCTCGAGCCATTGCGCCGAGAGCGCGATCTCCGGCAGCAGCACCAGCGCCTGCCGACCCTGCCGCAGGGCCTCGGCGATGGCTTCGAAATAGACCTCGGTCTTGCCGGAGCCGGTGACACCTTCGAGCAGGGTGACGCCAAAGCCGCGCACGGCACGCAGTTCGTCGGCGGCGGCGCGCTGTTCGGACGACAGGACGGGGCCGGGATGGTCGGGATCGGGCGCGGTGAAGGCCGGGGTGGAGAGATCCACCGCACGCAGCAGCCCGGCCTGCCCCATGCCGCGGATGACGCCGTCGCCCACCCCGGCCGCCTCGGCCAGCCCGCGTGTGGTCAGCGGCCCGGCGGCGAGGGCTTCGCGCACGCGGGCACGCTGCGCGGTCAGCCGCGTCGTCTCAGGCCAGGGCTCGGCCAGAGCCCAGCCGGCGAGCGGGGGTGGCGGCGTGATGGCATTGGTGCGCATCGCCATCGCCATCACCAGCCCCGGCGGGGTGAGCGTGTAGGCCGCCAGCCAGTCGACGAAGCGACGCAGATCGTCGGGCATCGGCGGTGCATCGATCACGGCGCTGATCGGGCGGAGACGGTTGTGCGAGACCGGGCGCGCGCCGGCTGTGGTAAGCTCCGCCGGCCATGGCCCACTGTCCTGACCTCGCGACCAGACGATGCCGAGCACCTCGCGCCTGCCGAGCGGCACCTGCACCAGCGTGCCGGGCGGCGGGGCGACCGCGCCGAGCGGCACCGCATAGTCGAACGGCCCCTCGAACGGGTAGGGCAGCAGGACGGGGATGCGGTCGCTCATCACCGCCGACTGTGGCGACTGCGCCGCGCGGCAGCAAATCGGGGCGGCCGGCATGAGCGCCACGATCGACTCGGCGGCGGTGGTGCGGTTCCTGCGCGACAACCCCGATTTCCTCACGCGCCACCCGGAGCTCTACCGCCATCTCGCACCGCCCGCGCGGCCGCATGGCGAGGTGCTGGCCGACCACATGGCCTCGATGCTGCACCGCGCGCGGCTGGATGCGGCCGATGCGCGGGCCAAGGCGGAGACGCGACTCGGCACCGAGCGCGCGGGCGCCGACCTCGCCGTGCGCGTGCGCGTCTGCGTGCTCGCGCTGCTCGGCGAGGACGATGTCGGCGAATGGGTCGAGCATTCGCTGCCCGGCCTGCTCGGCATCGATGCCGCCGGTCTGCGGCGCGAGGGGGACGGACTCGCGGCGGGCAGCATCAACGCGCTGCTGGGCGCCGCGGGGGTACGACTCGATGCCGCGCCCTCGCCCGAACTGCGCCGCATGCTGCACGGATCGGCGGCCCCGCTGGCGCAGCATGCCGCCTATGTCAGGGTACCGGCGGGGACGGCGGCCTGCGTGCTCGCCCTCGCCTGCCGGGACCGCGAGGTGGCGAGCGGTGCCGCGGGGGCAGAGGCGCTGGGCTTCCTCGGCGAGGCGATCGGCGCCTGCCTGTCGCGGCTCGCACGGGCCCGCATGCGCGTGGTCGCACGGCAATGACGGCTGCCGAGGCGCTGGAGGCGTTCCTCGCCTTCCAGCGCGACGAGCGCCGGGCCTCGGTCCATACGCTGGTCGCCTATCGGAGCGATCTGGACCGGCTGCTGGGGTTTTTGTCGCGGCATCTCGGCGGCGAGGTCGGGCTGGCGGAGTTGCAGACCCTGCGTGTGGCCGACCTGCGCGCCTGGCTGGCGGACGAGGCGATGCGCGCCCGGCGCCTCGCCGCACGGCCGAACGCGAAGCCGAGCACCCCCGACCAGGCGGCGCGGACCCGGGCACGGCGGGTATCGGCGCTGCGGTCGTTCTTCCGCTACCTGGCGCGTCGGCACGGGGTCGACAATCCCGCACCCAGCCTGCTGGCCGGACCGCGCCAGCGCACCACCGTGCCGAGGCCGCTGACGCGGGAGGCGGCCCTGGCCCTGCCCGACGGGGTGGCGGAGGTGAGCCGGCAGCCGACCGACCCGCTGCGCGACCGTGCGCTGTTCGTTCTGCTCTACGGGGCCGGATTGCGGATCTCCGAGGCGCTGGGGCTTGATCGCGGCGCGTGGGCGCAGGCCCGGGCGAGCGGGGCGTTGCGCATTCACGGCAAGGGGGGGCGCGAGCGGCTGGTGCCGCTGCTCGATGCGGTGGCGCGCGCGCTCGACGACTGGCTGGCGGTGCATCCGGACGGATCGGCGACGGCGCCGCTGTTCGTCGGTGCGCGCGGCGGCCGGCTCAATCCGGGCATCGCCCAGCGCACGCTGCGCGACTACCGCCGGCTAGCCGGGCTGCCGGAGCACCTCACCCCGCACGCGCTGCGGCACTCCTTCGCCACACATCTGATGGAGGGCGGTGCCGACCTGCGCGCGGTGCAGGAGCTGCTGGGCCATGCCAGCCTGACCACCACCCAGCGCTACACGCTCGCCGACAGCGCCCAGCTCATGCGGGTCTGGCAGTCGGCGCATCCGCGTGCGACATCGGGTGGATGAGCGAGCGCCGTCCCCCTTACCCGCCGATCGAACCCTACCGGAGCGGTCATCTCGAGACAGGGGACGGCCACACGCTCTACTGGGAGCTGTGCGGCAATCCCGAAGGCACGCCGGCGGTGGTGCTGCATGGCGGACCGGGCGGCGGCTGCACGCCGTTCCAGCGCCGCTATTTCGATCCCCGACGCTACAACGTGCTGCTGTTCGACCAGCGCGGCTGCGGGCGCTCCACCCCACATGCCTCGCTCGACAACAACACCACCTGGCACCTGGTCGCCGATATCGAGCGGCTGCGGACCATGCTCGGCATCGAGGCCTGGGTGGTGTTCGGCGGCTCCTGGGGCTCGACCCTCGCCCTGGCCTATGCCGAGACGCACCCGCAGGCGGTGCGCGCGCTGGTGCTGCGCGGCATCTTCACCCTCCGTCGCGCGGAGCTGCTCTGGTACTACCAGGAAGGCGCGAGCTGGCTGTTTCCCGACCGCTGGGAGCGTTTCCTCGCCCCGATTCCCGAAGCCGAGCGCGGCGACCTGATGGCGGCGTATCGCAGGCGTCTCACCGGCGACGACGCCGCCGAACGCGACCGCGCGGCCCGCGCCTGGAGCCTGTGGGAAGGCACCACACTGACCCTGCTGCCCGATCCGGCGATGGAGAAGCAGCATGGCGACGCCGCCTTCGCCCTCGCCTTCGCCCGCATCGAGAACCATTATTTCGTCCATGAAGGCTGGCTCGATGAGGGCCAGCTCATCCGCGACGCGCGTCGGCTGACCCATATCCCGGCGGTGATCGTGCAGGGCCGCTACGACATGGCCACCCCGGCGAAGACAGCCTGGGACCTGCATCGGGCCTGGCCGGAGGCGGAGTTCGTGCTGGTCGAGGATGCTGGCCATGCGGCCTCCGAGCCGGGCATTCTCAGCGCGCTGGTGACGGCGACGGACCGTTTCGCCGGCGCGGCCTGACCGTCATCCGCATGTGGTTCCGGCTGGTCCTGACGCTGCTCGGCACATGGTTGGGCCACGCCGCCGCGCAGGCGCAGGGTTGCGCCGTCGCGCCGGTCGCGGTGCTGGCCGTGCGCGATACCGCGGGCGTACTGACGGTGACGGCCCGCCTGGGTGGCCGCGACGTGGCGATGGTGCTCGACACCGGCTCCGAGGGCGGGCTGGTCACGCCCGAGGCGGCCCACACGCTGCCGGTCGATGCCGCCACCGCAGCGCCCCCCGTCGCACTGCAGATGTACGGCGCCAATGGGGGTCAGCGCATCGCACGGATGGTGTCGGTGCCCGATCTCCAGCTGGGCGGGCTGCATGTCGCGCTGGCCGCGGTCGCGGTGAGCCGGCTGCCGTTCCAGCCGATGTTGCGCCCGCCGATCGCCGGGCTGATCGGGGCGGACCTGCTGTCGCATTTCGACCTCGAGCTCGACGTCGCCGGTGGCACCGCGCGGCTGTATGCGCCGGGCTGCGCCGACCCTCCCCGACCACCCGGCTGGCACGGGGCCCGCGCCGTCGGCCTGCTGCGGGTCGGCGATCGGCTGGTCGGGCAGGCCGTGCTGGACGGCCATGCGGTGAGCGCGCTGGTCGATACCGGCGCGCGCGGCCGGGTGGTGGGGCTGGCCACCGCGCTCGCGCTGGGGATCGACGAGGCGGAACTCGGCGCGGATTCGGGCGGCACCGCCAGCGGGCTCGGTGCGCAGCCCGGCTTCTATCGCTGGCACCGCTTCCGCAGCTTCAGCTTCGCCGGCCACGGCGAACGCGACGTGACCCTCACCGTCTCGCGGCTCGACGATGTGGCCGACATGCTGCTGGGGGCGGACTGGTTCGCCGCCCATACGGTCTGGATCTCGTGGGCGAGAGCCACGATGTGGGTCCGGTGACCCCGGCGGATCAGGCCGACACACTCTCCGCCGCGCACCTGGCGCACAGGCCCGGCACCTCGAGCGCGCCATCGCCGACGACGAAGCCATGCAACCCCGCGGCCCGCGCGAGAGCCGACTGGATACCGGAATCCTCCAGCTCGACGACGCTGCCGCAGCTCCGGCAGACCAGCAACTGGGCAGGATGGGCGTGATGTCCGCCGCCCGCACAGCTGACGAAGGCGTTCTGCAGGGCCAGCTTGTGCACCAGCCCGTGCGCAAGCAGGAAATCCAGCGCGCGATACACGGTCGGCGGCGCCGCCCCGGCATGGCGTAGCCGCAGCTGGTCGAGCAGCTCATAGGCGCCGACCGGCCGGTCCGCCTCCAGCACCAGTTCGAGCACCAGCCGCCGCAGCTCGGTCAGTCTGCCGCCCTGCCGCGCACAGTTTTCCGCAGCGGCATCCAGGCGTTCGGCTGTGGAAGCGTCATTCATCGCCGTCTCATCGGATCAGCAGCCCGCTTCGTCAAGGCGTTTACCATTTGTCCACCATCAGCGGCGCAGAATGAGGACGACGACGGATAACCCGGCCTGAGGAGGGTCGAACATCATGCGCAATGGTTTGCTTGGCCAGATTGCCACACCGCCAGCCGGAACCTTGCTCCACGAGGCCTTGCTGCGCATGGGCGAGGCGGACTGGAACGGCGCTCATCTGCTGCTCAGCGAAGCGCTCGAACAACCCACGATGCAGCGCGATGCCCGGCTGCTGCTGTCGGAGGTGTGCCAGGCGCTCGGCGAACACGAGGCGGCGCTGCAGCACCTGTCGGAGGCCCTCGCGCAGAATCCGCTGACCTCGCGCGGTCTGCCCGGCGCCGCCGGCGTGCCGGCCCGCCGGCGCGTGCTGATGCTGGCCGTGCCCGGTGATTTCCAGGCCAACCTGCCGCTGGCGATGCTGCTCGACGATCCGCAGACCGAGCTGCACACGCTCTGGATCACCGATCCGGCGCTGATCCTGTCGGACCCGTGGCGTGCCCGTGCGCTGGTGCCGCGCGGCCTCGATGTCGTCTTCACCGTGATCGCCCAGGACGAACGCCACACCGATGCGCTGCGCGCGGCGGACATGCTGATCGCCACCCTCGGCCTGCCGTCGCTCAACAATCCGCGCCTGATCTCCGGCCTATCGCGGATCGAAGCGGCCTGGATGCTGTCGGGCTGCGCCGATCTGGTGGTCCCGCAGCCCCGCCTGCTGAGCCGCAAGATGCTCGCCTGCGAGACGATCGGACGCGACGGCACGGCGGTGCTGATCCGCCCGGAGCACTCCCATGCCGGGCTGGGCCTGGCACGCATCGTCGACGCCCCCGGGCGCGACAGCTATCTCGCCGCCCATGCCGACGAGACCGGCTTCATCCTCACCCCTTTCGTCGACACCCGATCACCGGACGGTCTGTTCCGCAAATACCGGGTGGTGTTCGTCGACGGCAGATGGCTGCCAGTCCACATGGCGATCCACTCGGACTGGGCAGTGTGGTACTACAACGCCAACATGCAGGCGCATCCCGGGCGCCGCCGCGAGGAGGAAGCGTTCCTCGCCGACCCCCGCGCGGTGCTGGGGGAGGCGACGCAGCGTGGCCTCGACCATATCGGACAGCGGATCCGCCTGGATTATTTCGGCGTCGATTTCGGCGTCGCCCCCGATGGCCGCGCGGTGCTGTTCGAGGTCGAGACCGGCATGGTCGTGCATCATGCCGACGACCCGGCGATGTTCGGCTACCGACTCGAGGCGGCGCGGCGGATCCGATGCGAGGTCGAGCTGATGATCGACCGTCGGATCGAACGACGCGGTGCGGCCGAGCGCCGCAGCTCCGTCCGCGCGATCCAGAACCCGAACGTCTACACCGTCACCCGACGCCGCCCACCGCCGCGTCTCAGCGCCTCCGGCGACCCGCTGGCCGGCGCCTACCTGCCGGAGGGCTGATCGGGGAGGTCGGTTGCTGTGCTGTCGCTGGCCGCGGCGGCCTGCCAGGCAAACACGCACAGCCCTGGCAGCAGACACAAGGTCACCAGCCCACCGCCCAGTCGCATCGCAACCCCTCCGGCCGCCAGTGCGGCGATGCGCAGCAGCAGCGTCGCCGTCCGCGACCAGCCTGGGCGCTGCAGGATCGTCGCTGCCGCCGGCGCCAGCGCACAGGCGGCGACAGCCAGGGGCGGCACCAGCCGGGCCGCCAGTCCGGCATCGAAGCCGCGCAGCATCGCCTGCACGGCGACCGCACGCGCGCCCCAGTCCGGCGCGAGCCATGACAGCACCGAGGCAACCAGCCCGAACGGCAGCGCCGTGGGCCCCAGCACGTCACGCAACAGCAACACGAACCCGATCAGCAGTGCCGGCAGAAGTGCGAGGGATGCCGCCAGCAGACAGCTCATGAGGATGACCCCGGCCGCCAGCAGGCTCGACAGGGTATGACCCGCTCCCCGTGCCGGATCGGGACCGGGGGCCGGCGTCTGGTTCATCGCGGCGTCACCCCGGATCGAGCAGCGCCATCCGGTCCACGTCCACCAGACCGCGATCGGTGATCTTGAGATGCGGGATCACCGGCAGGGTGAGGAACGCGAGTTGCAGAAAGGGTTCGGCCAGGGTGCCACCCAGGCCGGCGGCGGCCGCACGCAGGGTTTCGAGGTCGCGGGCGACGACCTCGAACGGACGGTCGCTCATCAGCCCGCCGATCGGCAGTGCGAGCTCGGCGAGCACCGCACCGTCGGCAACGACGACAAATCCACCGCCGATCTCACCGAGGCGGTTCAGCGCGATGACCATGTCGGCATCGTCCATGCCGACCGCGCAGGCATTGTGGCTGTCATGGCCGACCGAGGAGGCGATCGCCCCGCGACCCAGGCCGAAGCCACGCACGAAGCCGCAGGCGCGGTTGTCGTTATGACCATGTCGCGCCACCACGCAGACCTTGGCGATATCGGCAGCGGCGTCCGGCAGCACCGTATCACCCGCGATGGGCAGGGTGGCGGTGAGGTGTTCGGTGATGATGCGGCCCGGGACGATGCCGATCACCGGGCGGGTGGCAGGGCCACGCACGCGCAGGACCGACGCGTCGACAGGAGCGGCCCGCATGCTGTCGAGCCCGACCGGGGCGATCGTCCGACGGGCCTCGAACAGCGCCGGCGTCACCTCGCGCCCGGCGCTGAACACCGAGGCCACGCGGCAGGTATGGAGATCGTCGAGCAGCACGATATCGGCGCGCCTGCCGGGTGCGACGAGGCCACGGTCGCGCAGGCCGAACGCCTGTGCCGCACTCCAGCTCGCGGCACGGTAGGCGGCGAGCGGCGGTGCGCCGGCGGCGATGGCCCGCGCGATCAGGTAGTCGATATGGCCTTCATGCAGGATCTCGAGCGGGTTGCGGTCGTCGGTGCAGAACGACATGAACGGGGATGAGGCGACGCTCAACAGCGGGGCGAGGGCGGCGAGGTCCTTGCAGACGGAGCCCTCGCGGATCAGCACATGCATGCCCTTGCGCAGCTTTTCGGCCGCCTCCCCGGCGGTGGTGGCCTCATGATCGGTCGTGATGCCTGCGGCGAGATAGGCGTCGAGCCCCCTGCCCTGCAGCAGCGGGGCGTGGCCGTCGATATGCCGCCCGGCGAAGGCGGCGAGCTTGGCCAGGCAGTCCGGATCGCGGCCGATCACGCCCGGAAAATTCATGAATTCCGCCAGGCCGATCACCTTGGGATGGTCTCGATAGGCCAGCAGGGCGGCAGCATCGAGCCGCGCGCCGGACGTCTCGAGCGCGGTGGCCGGCACGCAGGACGAGAGATTGACGCGCAGGTCCATCACCGTTTGATCGGCACAGGCCAGCATGTAGTCGAAGGCGGCTGTGCCAAGCACGTTGGCGAGTTCGTGCGGATCACAGATCGCGGTGGTCACACCGTGCGGCAGCACGCAGCGGTCGAATTCCAGCGGCGAGATCAGCGAGGATTCGACATGCAGATGGGTGTCGATGAAACCCGGCACGGCGACGCGGCCTGCGCCCTCGAAGCGGCGTGTCCCCTCGAAACGGCCATAGGTGCCGACGATCACGTCGCCGCAGATGGCGATGTCGGTCTCGACGAGATCGCCGCTCGCCATGTCGAACAGGCGCACGTCGCCGATCACCAGATCGGCCGGCATCTCGCCCGCGCCCTGCGCGATGCGTCGTGCCAGCAGAGCGGCGGTATCGGTCATCTCGACATCTCTCCTGACTGCTCGCGAATCGCCGCCCAGATGCGGTCGGCGCGCATCGGCAAGCTCCGCGGCCGCACACCGGCGGCCCGGGCGATGGCGTTGGCCAGCGCGGGGGCAACCGGGTTGAACGGGCTTTCGCTCATCGACTTCGCGCCCAGCGGGCCGGTGGTGTCGTAGGTGTCGGCGAACAGCACCTCGGTGCGCGGCAGGTCGGCCATGCGCGGCACGTGATAGGAGCGGAAGGACGGGTTGGCGATGCGCCCGGCCCCGTCGATGCGGACCTCCTCCATCAGCGCACCGCCGATCGCCTGCGCCACCCCGCCCTCGATCTGCCCGCGGCACTGCATCGGGTTGAGCACCACCCCGGCATCCGCGGCCTGGATGGAGGCGACAATGCGCCACTCGCCGCTGTCGCGGTTCACGGCCACGCGAAAGGCCTGCACGTTGAAGGCGACCGAGCGCGGCGAGCCGTCGCTGTATCCAGATCCCGACAATGTGCGTCCACGCGACGCGGCGCGGGCGGCGATCGCGCCCGGATCGGTGCCGAGCTGGTGATCGGCGGCGAAGGCCTCCATCTCGGCCTTCAGCGCAAGGGCGGCACGGTGACAGGCGAGGCCGGCGATGACGATGCCCGCACTGCCATAGGCGCCGGTATCGTGCGCGACCGCTTCGGTGTCGCCATGGCGCACGCGGATGCGGGTCGGCTCGATGCCCAGCGTGGTGGCGACGAGTTGGACATGGGTGGTCACACTGCCGTTGCCGAATTCGGCGGTACCGACATCGAGATCGACGCCGCCATCCTCGCGCAGCGTGACGGCGGCATGCGCGTAATGGCCGCGCGGCGGGGCGGTGTCGATCAGCGCGATCGCCATGCCGTCGCCGAGATGCCAGTCGCCATCGCCGAGTTCGGGCGTCTGTGCGCGATCGAGCGCGTCTCTGGCGAGGACGAGGCACTGATCCAGTCCGTAACTGCCGAAGGTCACGTCATGCGGGGTGTCGTGATGCGAGATCATCGGATCACCGGGGCGGATCATGTTGATCTCGCGCAGGCGCCACGGATCGATTCCGGAGGCGATGGCGAGCTCGTCCATCGCGGATTCGACGGCGAAGATCGTCTGGCTGAGCCCGTAGCCGCGAAACGCGCCCGAAGGCGGCGTGTTGGCATAGACCGAGACTCCATCGACGAACTTCGACGGGCAGTTGTAGACGATCATCGACTCGTTGCAGCCGTGATGCAGCACGCCGGGTGCGTGGTTGCCATAGGCACCGGTCTCGGCGAGCACGTCCATCGCCAGACCCAGCAGACGGCCCTGCGCATCGGCGCCCATGCGCACACGGATCTGCATCGGATGGCGGGTGGACGCCCCGGTGAAGGCCTCCTCGCGGGTGTATTCCAGCGCCACTGGCCGGCCGAGGCGCAACGTCGCCAGCGCGATGATGTCCTCGACGATGAGCTCCTGCTTGCCGCCGAATCCGCCGCCGACGCGGTCGCAGAACACGCGGATACGCTCGCGCGGCATCTGCAGCATCCTCGCCAGCGTGTCGCGGGTCAGGAACGGCACCTGGGTGGAACTGCGGATGACGAGACTGTCCTCGCCGGCGGCATCGCGTTCCAGCCAGGCGATCCCGGCATGCGTCTCCAGCGAGGCGTGGTGCAGGCGCTGGGTGGTGTAGGTGCGATCGACGACATGTGCCGCACCGGCGAGGACCTCGTCGATCGTCGCATGCGGGCCGACCTGCCCCTGCACGCGGGCAGCGACGTTGCGCGGGGCATGGGCATGCAGTTGCGGCGCGCCCTCGTCCTGCACCGCGGTCGGATCGAGCAGGGCGGGAAGGACCTCGTAGGTGATGTCGAGCGCGGCGCAGGCGGCCTCGGCGATGGCGGCCGTGTCGGCGATGACCGCGGCGACGCGCTGGCCGGCGAAGCGGATCAGCGGATCGAAGATCAGCGTGTCTTCCGGGTCGTCGCGGAAGTTCTCGTGCCTGCCGGTGGAATACGGGAAATGCGGCACGTCCTCATGGGTGAGGATCAGGCGCACGCCGTCGATGGCCAGTGCCGCGGCGCGGTCGATGTGCAGGATGCGCGCGCTGGCGTGCGGACTGCGCCGCAGACGGGCGTGCAGCAGGCCATCAGGCGGGGCGTCCATCGCGTAGCGCACGGTGCCGCTCACCACGCCGCAGGCGGCGGGCGGCGGGGTGGAGGCGCCGATGCCGACACGGTCGTCACACCGCGCGATCCCGTCGAGCGCGTCGGCGATCGGCGCATAGCCGGTGCAGCGACAGATATTGCTCTTGAGCGCGCGCGCCGGATCGGCGGCCTGCACCGCGTCGAAGCCGGCAATGGTGAGGATCATGCCCGGTGTGCAGTAGCCGCACTGAAAGGCTCCGGAATCGATGAACTGCTGTTGCAGGGGGCAAAGTTCGCCACCTTCGGCGAGGCCCTCGATGGTGGTGACGGCGTGGCCTTCGGCGCGGAAGGCGGGCATCACGCAGGACTGCACCGCCGCACCATCGACCAGCACCGTGCAGGCGCCGCAATCGCCGGCATCGCAGCCGCGCTTCACACCGTTGCAGCCCTGCGCGCGCAGGAACGTGCGCAGACACTGGCCGGGGGTCGCGGGCGCCGTGACGGCGCGCCCGTTGAGAACGATGGAGATCATGTCCGCAAGGCTTCGGCGATCTCGCCCGCCAGCGCGATGGCGCGGTCACGCTTCCAGGCAGGCGCGCCGTGGATGTCGTCGTGCAGGATGTCGGGGGACAGCGCATCGGCGGCGGCGTGGCGCACCTGTTCGGCGGAGGGCAAAGTGCCGAAATCGAGGCGCAGAGGGCGCTTCGACGCGGCGGTGATGGTGAGACTGAAACCGCCGTCGCCGATCGTGCCGATCAGCAGGGCGGCGGAGCGGCCGTAACGCGTTAGAGAGGCCTGCCGAAGGACGCCTTGGCGGGCCAGGGCGGCGTTCGGGACCAGGATCGATTCCAGCATCTCGCCGGGGTGCAGGCGGGTGGTGAGAAAGTCAACGATGAAGTCTCGGGCGGGAAGGTCGCGCAGCGCACCACCGGGCCCGCGCAGGCAGAGCAGGCCATCGAGCGCCACCATCAGCGCCGACATGGGGCCGGCGGGAAGGGCGAGACAGAGATTGCCGCCGACGGTGGCGACGTTGTGCACCTTGAACGAGCCCCAAAGACAGTGCACGGCCGGGGCGAACAGCGACATGGCCGGCGAGGCGACCTCGAGCGAGGCGAGTTCGGCGAGACGACAGGTCGCGGCAATGCGCAAACCGGCCGGTTCGCGTCGGGCAGGCGACAGACCGAGGGCGGCGAGGTCGATCAGCCTGCGGGCGGCGGGTTGCGGCTCGGAGAACAGATAGGTGCCGCCGCCGAGCATCACGTCGCCCGGCTGCCAGGCGGGCAGCGCCTCGACGCTGCGCGGCCGGACGATCTCGCGCACGCCGTGCAGGTCCATCGTCTAGTAGACCACCACCGAGCGGATGCTCTCGCCCCGGCTCATCAGGTCGAAGCCCTCGTTGATGCGCTCGAGCGGCAGGCGATGGGTGATCAGCGGGTCGATGCTGATGCGGTTGTCCATGTACCAGTCGACGATCTTCGGCACGTCGGTGCGCCCCCGCGCGCCGCCGAAGGCGGAGCCGATCCAGCGGCGGCCGGTGACGAGCTGGAACGGGCGGGTGGAGATCTCCTGACCCGCACCGGCGACGCCGATGATGGTCGAGACCCCCCAGCCTCGATGCGCGCATTCCAGCGCCTGGCGCATCAGCGTGGTGTTGCCCACGCATTCGAACGAGTAGTCCGCCCCACCCCCGGTCAGCTCGACCAGATGGCCGACGAGGTCGGGATGGTCCTTGGGATTGACGAAATGGGTCAGGCCGAAGCGGCGCGCCATGGCCTCGCGCTCGGGGTTGAGATCGACGCCGACGATCATGCCCGCGCCGACCATCTTCGCGCCCTGGATGACGTTCAGCCCGATGCCGCCGAGGCCGAACACCACCACCGAGGCCCCGGCCTCGACCTTCGCGGTGAACAGCACCGCGCCGATGCCGGTGGTGACCCCGCAGCCGATGTAGCAGGCGGTGTCGAACGGGGCGTCGGGCCGGATCCTGGCCAGCGCGATCTCCGGCAGGACGGTGTAGTTGGCGAAGGTGGAGCAGCCCATGTAGTGCAGCACGGGCTTGCCTTTGTAGGAGAAGCGCGAGGTGCCGTCGGGCATCAGGCCGCGCCCTTGCGTGGCGCGGATCGAGGTGCAGAGATTGGTCTTGCGGCTCAGGCAGCTTTTGCACTGCCGGCATTCGGGCGTGTAGAGCGGGATGACGTGGTCGCCAGGCTTGAGCGAGGTCACGCCCTCGCCGACCTCCACCACCACGCCGGCGCCCTCATGGCCGAGGATGGCAGGAAACAGCCCCTCCGGATCGGCACCCGAGAGGGTGTATTTGTCGGTGTGGCAGAGCCCGGTGGCCTTGATCTCGACCATCACCTCGCCGGCACGCGGGCCTTCGAGCTGCACGGTATCGACGACGAGGGGCTGGCCTGCCTCAAGCGCGATGGCGGCGCGGACGTCCATCAGGCGAAGCTCAGCAGTTCGACGTCGAAGGCCAGCGTCGAATTGGGCGGGATCACCGCGCCGGCACCACGCGCGCCGTAGCCGAGCTCGGGCGGCAGCACCAGCAGCCGACGCGAACCGGTCTTCATTTCGGCCACGCCCAGGTCCCAGCCGGGGATCACCTGCCCCACGCCGAGGCGGAAGCTGAACGGCTGGCCGCGATCGCGCGAGGAATCGAACTTGCGGCCGATGGTGTCGCCCTCGACGAGCCAGCCGGTGTAATGCACCTGCACGGTCTGGCCGCGCTGCGGGCTGTCACCCTCGCCGGCGCTCTGCTCGTGGTAGCGCAGGCCGGACGGGGTATCGATCAGGGCCGGCAGGGTCTCGGGCATCGAAGCGACTTCCTTTTCTTGTCTCGCATCTATCTCGCGGTCGCGAGCAGGGCATCCACATCCGCCGCCTCGGTATCCCAGCCGCAGACCAGACGAATGATGCCTGGCTGGTGCGGCTGGCCGGCGTCCGCGTCGTCCCATCTATAGAAACCATAACCCGCCTGCGCGAGGCTGGCGACGGTTCGGCCGGGCAGGCGGATGAACACCTCGTTGGCCTGCACGGGATGCACCAGCGCTGCACCCGGCAGTGCCGACAGCCCCTGCGCAAGACGGGTGGCCATCGCATTGGCCCGCGCGGCGTGACGCAGCCACAGATCGTCGTCGAGCAGGGCGAGGAGCTGGGCGGCAAGGAAGCGCTGCTTCGACCAGGTCTGACCGGCCCGCTTGCGGCGGCGGGTGAAATGGTCGGCGAGACGCTCGTTGAAGAACACCACCGCCTCGGCGGCGATCGCACCGTTCTTGGTGCCGCCGAACACCAGCACGTCGACACCGGCGACCAATTCGGCCGGAGCGCAGCCCGTTGCGGCGACGGCATTGGCAAAGCGCGCGCCATCCATGTGCACGGCAAGGCCGTGGGCACGGGCGAGCCCGGTCAGGGCGACGATCTCGTCCGGCGTGTACACGGTGCCGGCCTCGGTGGCCTGGGTGAGGCTGAGCACGGCGGGCAGGCAGGCGTGCTGGCCCATGCGGGCGGCTGTGGCGATCGGGGCGGCCAGCGCGTCGGGGTCGAGCCTGCCATGGGCACCGGGCAGTCCGACGATCTTGGCTCCCCCGGTGTAGAATTCGGGTGCTGCGCATTCATCGCCGACAATATGGGCGTCCTCGTGGCAGAAGATACTGCCGAACGGGGGCGTGAGCGCGCTCAGTGCCAGCGCGTTCCCAGCAGTGCCGGTGGCGACGGGAAACACCCGCGCAGGGCGCTCGAACAGGGCGCAGAGCCGGCGTTCGAGCTCGGCCGAGAGGGTATCGGCGCCGTAGGAGGCGACGGCGCCACCATTGGCGCGCTCGATCGCTGCCAGCACCTCGGGGGCTGCCGGGGAGACGTTGTCGCTGCTGAAATTGCGTCGGGTGGCCGGAACGGCAACCTCGATCCCTGCGTGCATGCGCCAGACTCCCGCTTCGGCATGGTGATGTCGGGACCATGCTCATGCCGCGTCGGAGACGGTGTTTCAAGGCCGCCGGCCGGCACCCCTCCCACCGCGGCAGGTGATGCAAGCATGTCGCAGGTCCGCGGCAATCAGGTCACGTGGGTTACGAAATACGACGATTTCGCGTTAAGCCGCCGCATGTCTTCTCCTGCGCCTGTCCCCAGCCCGGAACTTCCGCCGCAGCCCGCCCCGCTGAGCGCGTCGGCCCAGGCACATCCGATGGCCACCGCCCTGGCGCGGATGGCGCGGTTCTGTGCGCATAACGCGTTCTGGGTGATCGCGGTCTGTGCGCTGCTGATGGCCGGAGGAGTGGCGGCGATCGGCACCGATCTCGGCGTGAGCACCGATACCGGCAAGCTGTTCAGCAAGCACCTTCCCTGGCGGGTGCGGCAGCTGCAGATGGAGAAGGCCTTCCCGCGCAACCAGGATACGCTGATCGCGGTGGTCTCGGGCACCGTGCCGGAGGCGGCGGAGGCCGCGGCGGACGGGCTCGAGCACGCGCTGGTCGGCCAGAAGACACTCTTCAAATACGCGCTGCGACCGGATTCGAACGCCTATCTGCGGCGCAATGCGCTGATGTTCCTCTCCCCCGACAAGCTGGAGCCGCTGCTCGACAACACCATCGCCGCCCAGCCGTTCCTGGGCCAGCTCGCAGCCGATCCGTCGGCGCGGGGGCTGTTTGGCGCCCTGGGGCTGATCGCGGACGGGATCTCGGCGGGCCAGGGGCCCGGGGCCGGGTTCGACAAGCCGCTCGAAGGGTTCGCGGGCGCGCTGCACGCGGCGGCCGACGGCCATCCCGCCCCGCTGTCCTGGCAGCGTCTGTTGACCGGGGATCTGGCCGACATGGCCGGCAAATACCGCTTCGTGATCACCCAGCCGAAGCTCGATTATGGCTCGTTCGCGCCCGGCGGCAAGGCGACGGACGCGATGAAGGCCGCCATCGCCGCGCTGCCGGAGGTGAAATCCGGGCTGGCGGAGGTGCATATCACCGGGCAGGTGGCGCTGGACGACCAGGAATTCGCGACCGTCGCGCAGGGCGCGGTCAAGGAGCTGATCGGCTCGCTGCTGGTGGTGCTGGTGTGGCTGTTCCTGGCGGTCAGGAGCTGGCGTTTCGCGGTGCCGATCCTGATCGTGCTGCTGTTCGGGCTGCTGATGACCACCGCCTTCGCCGCCCTCGCGGTGGGCACGCTGAACCTGATCTCGGTGGCGTTCGCCATCCTGTTCGTCGGCATCGCGGTGGATTTCGGCATCCAGTTCTCGGTGCGGTTCCGCGAATATCTCCAGCCCAGCCTGGTGACCACGGGCCGGCGGCCGAAATTGCGGGCGACCAACACCGACCGCGAGCGCGCACTGGGTGTGACCGCGCGGCGGGCGGGCACCGAGATCCTGATCGCGGCACTCGCCACCGCCGCCGGCTTCCTCGGCTTCACCCCCACCGCCTTCATCGGCGTCGCCCAGCTCGGGCTGATCGCCGGGGTGGGGATGATGATCGCGTTCCTCTCCACCCTGACGCTGCTGCCGGCGCTGCTGCGGGTATTTCACCCGCGTGCCGCACGCGCGGAGACCGGGTTCAGGCTTACGCGGCACGTCGACGGCCCGATCGCGCGGGCGCACCGCTTCATTCTCGCCGGCGCGGGGATCGTCGCCTTCGCCGGGCTGGTTCTGCTGCCGAAGCTGAGTTTCGACGGCGATCCGCTGCACACGCAAAGCCCCGATGCGCCGGCGGTCAAGACGCTGAACCTGCTGCTGACCGACCCGCTGACCACGCCCTACAGCGCCGATATCCTGCGTCCCGACCTGCGCTCGGCCGACGCGCTGGCCGCACGGCTGCGCACGCTGCCGGAGGCGGGCGAGGTGCTCACGCTGTCGAGCTTCGTTCCGCAGGATCAGGACAAGACCCTGCCGATGATCGCCGATGCGGCGTCGCTGCTGTTGCCGACCCTGTCGCCGCCCGAGGTGAAGCCCGCGCCCGATGCGGCCGCGCTGCGCGCCAGTGCGCAGGCCGCCGCCGACAAGCTGGCCGCCGTGCGCGGCAGGCTGCCGCCGGGCTCGCCGCTGGCGGGCATCGCCGACGACCTCGCGCGGCTGGCGAAGGCGCCCGATTCGCTGCTGATGGCGACGAACGACGATCTGGTGCGCTACCTGCCGGCTCAGCTCGCCACGCTGCGCGACGCGCTGGCCGCGAAGCCGGTGGGGCTGGCCGACGTGCCGGGGGACATGAAGCGCGACTGGCAGCTTCCCGACGGGCGCTCGCGGGTCAACGTGACGGTGCATGCGGGCGAGGACGACAATGCCGGGCTGCACGCCTTCACCGCCGCGGTGAGGCAAATCGCGCCGGATGCGACCGGCACGGCGTTCAACATCGTCGAGAGCGCGGCGACCGTGGTGCATGCATTCGAGGTGGCGGCACTGAGCGCGCTGGTGGCGATCGCGGTACTGCTGCTCATCACGCTGCGCCGGGTCAGCGACGCGGCACGGGTGATGGCGCCGCTGCTGCTGTCCGCACTGGCCACCGTGATCTGCTCGGTGCTGCTGCCGCTGCCGCTTAATTTCGCCAACATCATCGCCCTGCCGCTGCTGCTCGGCGTGGGCGTGTCGTTCAACATCTATTTCGTGATGAATTGGCGGCATGGCGAGACGAAGCCCCTCGCCTCGCCGACGATGCGGGCGATCTTCTTCTCGGCGCTGACCACCGCCACCGCCTTCGGCTCGCTGGCGCTGTCGAAGCATCCCGGCACGGCCAGCATGGGCGAGCTGCTGCTGCTGAGCCTGGCGGCGACACTGGCCTCGACACTGCTGTTCGTGCCGGCGATGCTGGCGGCGAGCGGGAAGCAGCCGGTGGATCCCACGCTATAGGCAACCCCGCGTTGCACGAGGACGTTCGACACCACCGATGACCGAACGGCCACCCCCGGAGAAGACAGCCCACGACCGCCATGGCACCGCCGTGCTGCCGGCCTCGGGAGGATTTGTCTCGGGAGCGACGCTGCCCGACATCGACGACACCCACAACGGCATCTTCGTCGCCGCGGTGGCGACGACGCGAATGCCGATGATCGTCACCGATCCGAACCTGCCCGACAATCCGATCGTGTTTGCCAACCCCGCCTTCCTGGCGATGACCGGCTATGGGCGCGAGGAGTTGCTGGGCCGCAACTGCCGCTTCCTGCAGGGGGCCGAGACCGACCCCGATGCCGTGGCGGAGGTGCGCTCGGCGGTCGCCGAGCGACGCGAGACGGCAGTCGAGATCCTGAACTACAAGAAGAGCGGGGCGGCATTCTGGAACGCGCTGTTCGTCTCGCCGGTGTTCGATCTGGACGGCCGGCTGCTGTATTTCTTCGGCTCGCAGCTCGACATCACCCGCAGACACGATGCGGAGGAGGCGCTGCGTCAGGCCCAGAAGATGGAAGCGGTCGGCCAGCTCACCGGCGGCATCGCACATGATTTCAACAATCTGCTGACGGTGATCCTCGGTTTCGGAGAAATGGTCATCAATCAGCTCGACCGGCCGGAGACGTTCGATCCGGCGCGGGCGCGGCGGGCGATGTCTGCGGTAATGGCGGCGACGGAGCGCGGTGCCACGCTGACACAGCAGATGCTGGCGTTCGCGCGCCGGCAGAAGCTGGACGGGCGGGTGGTCGATCTGATCGAGCTGGTCAGGCGGATGCGGCCGGTGATGGAGCGCACGCTCGGCCCAGGCATCACGCTGGAGCTGTGCGACGAGGACGGGGCTGCCGGCTGCACCGCGCGGCTCGACCCCACGCAGGCCGAGCTCGCGGTGGTCAACATCCTGGTCAATGCGCGCGACGCGATGCCTGACGGTGGTCGCCTGCGCATCGAGACCGCCAGTTGCGTGGTGTCGGCCGAGGACCAGGGCTATGGTCGGCTGCCACCGGGCGCGTATGCGATGCTGACGATCACCGACAGCGGCACCGGCATGTCGCCTGAGGTACTGAGCCGGGTGACGGAGCCGTTCTTCACCACCAAGGATCAGGGCCAGGGCACCGGGCTTGGCCTGTCAATGGTCTACGGGTTCATGAAGCAGTCGGGCGGGGCGCTGCGGATCACCTCCGAGCCGGGCCACGGGACCACCCTGCGGCTGCTGTTCCCGCGCGCGCATGCGGCCGCGGAGGCCATCACGACCCCGCGCGCCGAAGCGGCCGAAGGTGGCGACGAGACCATCCTGCTGGTCGAGGACCAGCCCGATGTGGGCGATTATGCCGAGGAGGTCCTGGCCGGTCTCGGCTACACGGTACTGCGCGCCGGCAATGCTCAGCAGGCGCTGGAGCGGCTGGAGGCGGTGCCGGGGATCGAGCTGCTGTTCACCGACCTGATCATGCCCGGGGGCATGAACGGGGTGATGCTGGCCCGCGAGGCCCGCCGGCGGCGCCCGGGGCTGCGTGTGCTGCTGACCACCGGCTATGCGGAATCGTCGATCGAGCGCGTCGACGCGGGCGGCCAGGCCTTTGACCTGATCGAGAAGCCCTACAAGGGGCGCGATCTCGCCCGCCGCGTTCGACGGGCGCTGACAGGGGCGAATGGCATCGGATGAAGCTGACCCATCGATCAAAATCGCGTCAGCATGTCGCCGCCGGCTTGTCCGGGGTGTGTAATGAGGCCACGTCCCTGTCAGGACAAAGGAACAACGAAAGGCGGTCCAGCGCGGCCGGCACGGGGATGGTCTACAGTTACCTTGCGACGGGCGAGCGTCGCGGCTTCGCCGCACATCCCAGCCGTGACAGCGCGATCCGCTTCCTGATCGGCGAGGCGGATGCGGAGGTGGCGCCACACCTGCATCTGTCGCGCGACGGACAGTATCTCATCGACGGCGCGCAGGCGGCCGAGGGCGTGTTCTGCATCTTCGATACCGAGGCGCGCGCCCGCGAATTCCTCGCCACTCATCCCGGTGCGGGGGCCGAGCTGGAGCGATCGCTGCGCGCAGCCTTGCGGGGCGAGCATGCGGCGATGGCCGTGTCGGCCTGACACCCCCCGCAACGGGGCCTTGGCCAGATCGGGCGGTTCGTGGTCTGCTGGACCGATACGACCCCATAACGGCGAGGCCAGGTGTCCGGACACGCCGCACTCCACGATCCCCATGACGATGCCCGTTGTCTGAACTGCGGCACCACGCGCGTCGGTGCGTATTGCCATGCGTGCGGACAGTCCGGACATATCCATCGCACGCTCGGCGCCTGGTGGCATGATTTCAGCCATGGCGTGCTGCATGTCGAAGGCGCGGTGTGGCGCACACTGGTGCTGCTGCTGCGTGCACCGGGGCAACTGACGCGGCGCTATATCGACGGCGAGCGCCGGCGCTTCCTCGCCCCGCTGCCGCTGTATCTGTTCTGCGTCTTCGTCCTCTATATCGTCTATGCCCTGCTGGGGGCACCATCGATCAGGATCGATCCCGAGCTTGCCGAACGCACCGGCGCCCCGGTCGAGGCGCAGCTCGCGCGGGTGGACGCGGCGATCGCGCAGGGCGAAGCGCTCCCGGGGCCCGAGGAACAGCGGCGCGTCAGCATCAGCGCGCCGGGAGAGCCGGCGAGCACCAGGTCGCTGGCCGAGCTGCGCGCCGAACGGCAGGAGCTGCTGCGGGTCAGGACCGTGCTCGACGGGCTGCATGGCGACCCGAAGGAGGAGATCGTGGCGTTCCTGCGCCTCCACCCGACCGGCTGGGGAATGCTGGACCGGGGCCTGCTGCGCGCGGCCGAGGATCCAGACTTCCTGCTCTTCAAGCTCGAAGCCAATGGCTACAAGTTCTCATGGGCCCTGATCCCGGTCTCGGTGCCACTGATGGGCGTCCTGTTCGCCCGGAGGCGCGGCACCACCCTGTTCGACCATGCGGTGTTCGTCACCTATTCGCTGAGCTTTCTGACGCTGCTGCTGACGGCGCTGCTGCTGCTCGCGCGGCTGCATGTGCCGCACCGGCATCTGCTCGCCTGGGCGTTCCCGGCACATCTGTATGCGCAGACACGCGGCGCCTACGGGCTGTCCTGGTTCGCAGCCGCCTGGCGCAGCATGGCGATCATGGTGATCGCGGCGGTGGCGCTGCTGGTGTGGGTGCTGCTGCTGCTGGCGCTGGGGTTCGCCGAGTAGCCGCTCAGCCGGTGGCGGCCGCGACGAGGGCGGCGGTGTAGGGATCGTGCGGCTGCGCGACCAGGGTGGCGGGCGGCGCGAGTTCGACGATGCGCCCCGCACGGAGCACGGCGATGCGATCGGCCATATAGGCGATGGCGGCGAGGTCGTGGCTGATGAGCAGCCACGCCAGGCCCTCGGCGCGGCCGATGGATCTGAGCAGGTTCAGCAGAGTCGCCTGGGTGGAGACGTCGAGCGCGGAGGTGGGTTCGTCGAGCACCACCAGCGCCGGTTTCGCCGCCAGCGCGCGGGCGATGGCGACGCGCTGCGCCTGGCCGCCGGAGATCGCCTCCGGCAGGCGGTCGTACAACGCGGCGCCGAGACGGACGCGCTCGAGCAGGGTACGGGCCGCGGCCAGCGAGGCATCGCGCGGCAGCCCCTGGGCGAGACGGGCGGCCTCGGCCACGGAGTGCAGCACGCTCAGGCGCGGGTTGAGCGATTCCTTCGGGTCTTGGAACACGACCTGGATGCGGCGGCGCTGGTCGCGGAAGGCACGGCCGCGCAGGGTGGCGAAATCGTGGCCCTGCAGCGCGATGCGGCCCTGATAGGCGACCATCTGCAGCACCGCCCGGCCGAGGGTGGATTTTCCCGAGCCGCTTTCGCCGACGATGCCGAGACATTCCCCGGCGGCGAGATCGAAGGAAAGCCCGTCGAGGATGGTACGGCTGCGGTCGTAGCGCACGACCAGGTCGCGCACCTCCAGCAACGACGGCCGCGAGGAGTGCGTGGAGGCGGACATCGGAGCCTCCGGCGCAGGGACACGCGGACCGGCCGGGGTGGCGACCGGATGCAGGCACGCGACCTCGCTGCGCTCGAGGCGGCGCAGGGGCGGGACGGCGACCTCGCAATCGGGCGCGACGGCGGGGCAGCGCGGGGCGAAGGCGCAGCCTGGCGGACGCGCGAGCGGGTCGGGCGGCTGGCCCGGCAGGGCGGGCAACGCATAGCCGGGCGGTGCGGCGACCACGGTGGCGAGATCGGGGGCGGCATCGAGCAGGGCGCGGCCATAGGGGTGCCGCGGATGGGCGAAGAACACATCCGCGCGGGCGCGCTCGGCGGTGCGGCCGCCATACATCACCTGCACGCAGTCGGTATGGGCGCGGACCACGGCGAGGTTGTGGCTGATGAACAGCACCGCCATGTCGTGCCGGCGGCGCAGACCGCCGATCAGCTCGAGGATCTGGGCGGCGACGATCGGGTCCAGCGCGGTGGTCGGCTCGTCGGCGATCAGCAGCTTCGGGTGGCAGACCAGCGCCATGGCAATGGCGACGCGCTGGCGCATGCCGCCGGAGAACTGATGCGGGTAGTCGTCGATGCGCGCCTTCGGGTCGGGAATGCCGACCTCGGCGAGCATCTGCAGCGCCATCTCGCGCGCCTGCCGCGCATCGGCGCCGACATGCAGCCGGGCCGGGTCGGCGATCTGGCGGCCGATGGTGCGGGTGGGGTTGAGTGCCGAGAGCGGGTTCTGGAACACCATGCCGATACGCCCGCCGCGCATCGCGCGCATCGACGCCTCGTCGAGGGCGAGCAGGTCGGCCCCCTCGAAGGCGATGCGGCCGGTGGCAACGAGGCCGCGCGGCAGCAGGCGCAGGATCGCGGCGGCGGTGAGCGACTTGCCCGAGCCGCTCTCGCCGACCAGAGACAGCATCTCGCCGCGGGCGAGATCGAGCTGCACGTCATCGACCAGCAGGCCGCCATCGCGGGTGCGCACGCAGAGATTGTCGATGCGCAGCAGCGGCGGGCTCACAGCCGGTCTCCCGCGCGGGCGAGCAGGCCACGCCCGGTCAGCGACGCGGCGAGCATGGCGAGGAAGATCATCCCGCCCGGCGGCACGATCAGCCACCACGCGCCCAGCGGGGCGACGGTAAGCCCGGATTCGAGCAGGCCGCCCCAGGAGGTGTGGGGCGGCTGCACGCCGAGACCGAGGAAGCTGAGCGCGGACAGCGCGAGGATGGTGTCGCCGACCAGGAAGGTGGCGTTGACGACCAGGATCGGCGCCATCACCCGCAGCAGGTGCACGCGCGCGATGTAGAACGGCGACGCACCGAGCTGGCGCGCGGCGAGGATGAAGTCGCGCTCGCGCTGGGCGAGTGCTTCGTTGCGGATCAGCCGGGCCAGCGACGGCGCGCTGACCAGGCCGAGCAGGGCCGCAAGGTGGGCGGCGTCGAGCCGGGTCAGGGCGGCGAAGAAGATCAGCACCACCAGCGAGGGCAGCGCGAGGATCGCATCGAGCAGGCGCATCAGCAGCCGGTCGAGCCAGGCCGGACCGAGGGCGGCGGCAAAGCCGTAGAAGCAGGCGGCGAGGAAGGCGATGATCGCCGAGGGAATGGCGACGGTGAGCGTGGTCGCACCGCCCGAGATCAGGCGCGCCAGCGAATCGCGGCCAAGATCGTCGGTGCCGGCCGGATGGGCGAGCGAGGGCCGCGACAGCACGCTGTGCGGGCCCAGCGCGAACGGGTCGACCGGCCACAGCAGCGGACCGATGAAGCTGAGCAACAGCACGAAGGTGGCCAGGCCGATACCGGCGACGAGCATCGGATCGGGGCGCCTCATGCGAGCGTCCGGCTGCGCAGGCGTGGGTCGAGCGCGGCGTTGGCGAGCTCGGCGGCGAGATTGCCGACGATGGTGAGCGCGCCGATCAGCAGCACCACGCCGATCAGGGTCGGGTAGTCCTGCTGCAGGGCGGCGTGCCAGAGCAGCCAGCCGAGGCCGGGGAAGTCGAAGATCGTCTCCACCACCACGGAGCCGGCGAACAGGGCGGGCAGATACAGGCCGAGCAGGGTAATGAACGGCCGCAGCGCGTTGCGCGCCACCTCGCCGCGCAGGATGTCGCGCAAGCCCAGCCCCTTGGCGCGCGCGGTGCGGACATAATCGCGTTCGAGTTCCTCGGCGACGGACTGGCCGAAATAGCGCGACAGCGAGGCGGCGACGATCAGCGACACGGTGGCGACCGGCAGCACCAGGTGGCGCGCGTAGGAGAGCGGGCCGGGTTCGGTCATGTGCGCGTCGGTGATGCCGCCGGCCGGCAGCCAGCCGAGGGTGGATGCGAACACCAGCACCAGCATGCCGGCGATGAAGAAGGAGGGGGTGGCGTAGGTGGCGAGCTGCCACGCCCCGATCAGCCGGCCCGGCCAGCGGTTCCAGCTCGCGCCCTGCACCATGCCGATGGCGAGCGCGGCGAGCGTGCCGACCACGATCGAGAGCGAGGTGAACAGCAGCGTGTTGGCCGCATACATCACGATCAGATGCGCGACCGGCTGGTTGAGCAGGAACGAGTAGCCGAGCCGCAGCGTGCACAGATGGCCGAGATAGGTGAGGTACTGCATCCACAGCGGCACATCGAGGCCGAGGCGCATGTTGACCTGGTTCACCCCCACCGGCGTCGCGCGCATGCCCAGGATCGCATAGGCCGGCCCGCCGGGGGTGAGATGGGCGAGAAAGAAGGTCAGCGTGACCAGGATCCACAGCGACAGCGCGGCGGTGGCGATCCGCGACAGTGCGGTGCGGGCCCAGGGCGGCATCGGTCTCACAGCGGGCGGTCCGGAGCGTTGGCGGTGCAGCGGCGCGGGTCGGTGATGCGCAGCGCCTCGGGATGCAGGCCGCCGAGCGGGGTGACGTAATGCGACCAGCCGGTCACGCCCGAGCGGGCGAGGATCGCGTAGCCGTAATGCGGCAGCACGATGATCGGCTGTTGCTCGACGGCGCGGTCCTGGAAGGCGAACAGGCTGTCGAGGGTCGGGTCGGTCCGTTCGGCGGCCGTCAGCCGGTCCATCTCGGCGTCGTGGTAGTGGCCGAGATTGTTGAAGCCGGTGGAGCTGTAGGTCTCCGCCCCATCGGGGAAGCCGGTGAGGTTCCAGATCAGGTTGTAAGCCTCCCAGCCGGTGGACGGTCCGTTGATGGTGGCCAGCAACTGGTTGAACTGCACCTGGCGGATGTGCAGCTCGATGCCGACGGCGCGCAGGTTCTGCTCGATGATCTCGAGCTGCGGCGCGCCGACGCCGCCACCGGCCGACAGCAGCGTGGTGAAGGACAGCCGCGCGCCGTCCTTCACGCGGATGCCGTCCGGGCCCGGATGCCAGCCGGCAGCGTCGAGCAGGGCGCGGGCATGGGTAGGGTCATAGCCGACCGGCAGACGGCCGGATTTCGCCTCCGGCGAGAGGAAGGTGTCGGGCTCGCTCGGCACCGGACCGTAGGCGGGGGTGGCGTTGCCGTGAAAGATCAGGTCGATGATCTCGCGCTGGTCGATCGCGTCGGCGATCGCCTGGCGGACTCGCGGGTCGCGGAAGAAGGCGGTGCTCGGGTTGGCGAAATTCAGCCCGATATAGGAATAGGCATAAGGCTTGCCGCCGCGCTCGATGCGGGTGTCTGGCAGGTGGCGCACGGCGTCGTAGAGCAGATAGGGCATGTTGATCGCATCCACCGCGCCGGAGCGGTAGGCGGCGAGCATCTGGTCGTTGTCGAGGAACGACATCACGAAGCGGTCGATCTGCGGGCGGTCGGGGCCGGCGTAGCGGTCGTTGGGCACCAGCACCAGCTCGCGGCCCAGAGTCCAGCGCTCGAGCCGCCAGGCACCGTCGACGACGTCATAGAAATGCGGATCGCTCTGCCGGGCCCACAGCGCGTCGATGCTGTCGGTCTTCCAGGCGTGACGCGGCAGCGCATGCAGCAGCGGCAGGGCGACGGTGGTGAACAGGGCCGGGCTGAGCGGCTCCGTCAGCGTGATGCGCAGGGTATGGGCGTCGGTGGCCACCACGGCGTCGAACGCGTCCGGCAGGCCGCCGGCGCCATAGCTGTTGTAGGTCTGGCCGAGCCTGCGGATCAGCTCGAAGCAGTAGACCACGTCATCGGCGGTGACCGGCACGCCGTCGGACCAGTCGGTCTCGCGCAGCGTGATCGTCCACGCGAGGCCGGAGGGATCGCGCTCGATGCGGCTGGCCATCGATCGGGCGAGATCGACGCGGAGCTGCGCATCCAGCGTGACCAGCGGCCGGAACAGCAGGTTCCAAGCGCCGGCATTGTAGGCCGACAGGATCAGCAGCGGGTTGAGCGAGGTGATGTCCGAACCACCCCCCTGCCCCAGCCCGACCGGCACCACCACGGTGCCGCAGCGCGCCTGCGCCGGCAGCGGGGCCGTGATCGGCGGCAGGGCGATGGTGGCGAGGAGAGCGGCGAATCGCGCCAGATCGGTGATGCGTCGGATCGCGGCCTCCAGGCGGACGGTTCGCATTGCTGATACGCGGGGCACGCATGGGTCGGCAAGTCGGCGCCCCCAGGGTCTCCGACATGTTTGAAACCGTCATTCCAGGTATTTAACATTGTAATATAGTGATATAGTGATTACATGCCTGTTCGCATGTAGAACTCCGCAGCCCGTCCGGTCGGGCGTGTTGCGGGAGCCTCATCGACATGTCTGCCATCTCCATGCTGCGGCGCGGCCTGCTCGCGACGCCCGCGCTCGGTCTCGCCGCCGCCGCCGCGCAGACGCCGACCGCCACAGCGACCGAGACCATCACCGTGCAGGGCTCGACCAACCGCCCGCATCTGGCGCGTCATGTCAGTCTGGGCGCGCTGGGTGCGCGCTCCGCCTTCGACACGCCGTTCTCGCTCAGCGTGGTGTCGGCGCAGACGGTGCAGAAACGGCAGGCCGCCGACATCAATGACATCTTCCGTGCCGAGCCCGGCGTGCAGGAGAATTCCAATGGCGGATCGACCGCGTCGGGAGCGAGCTTCCGCGTGCGCGGTCTCAATCTCGACTGGACCAACGGCTACCGCATCGACGGCTTCGCGATTCCGTACTGGTTCATCGACCTGCCGACCGCAAATTTCGGCCAGTTCCAGCTCGTGCGCGGAGCGTCTGCGTTTCTGTACGGCTTCGGCGCGCCCGGCGCGGTGCTGGATTTCCAGCTCAAGAAGCCGGTGGATGCGCCGCTGCTGGCGCTGGAGGCGGGCTACAGGTCGGATGCGGTGTTTCGCCAGAGCATCGACGCCGGCGGCCCGCTCGGCGGCGGTCGTGTCGACACGCGCTTCGTCGCCTTCAACGAAGTCGGCAATCAGGTCAATGGCAGCTATCTGCATACGGTGTCGCTGAACGGTGGCTTCGACGCACGGCTGACCGATACGCTGCACTGGCACGCGGACGCGTTCTGGCTGTCGACGCTGCAGGCCGGCATGGTGAACGGGGTGACGGTCGTGCCCACACTCACGCGCCTCACACCGATCAGCGGGCGCGCCGAACTCGGTGCCGCGGATTCGTGGAAGCGCAACGATCTCAAGCACATCAATACCGGCTTCGACCTCGAACTGGGCGGTGGCTGGCATGCGGAACTCGCCTATGCCTACACGCATCTCGACGAGCGCTTCCCGTCGAACGCGATCACCTTTCTCGACGACCGCGGCGACTATCTCAACCGGCCGTTCCAGATGACGCGGGTGTTCACCTATCATCAGGTGCGACAGACGGTATCGGGACACGTCATGACCGGAGCGTTGCACCACGACATCGTCGGCGGTGCGACGTGGCTGTACCAGCTCTTCGATGCGGATGCCAACGCGACCTACTACCGGCCCTATGACTATGGAAACATCCATGTCGCGCGGCCGGTCAACACCAACGCCCATGCCTACAACCCGCGCCTCTACCACTACATCGACTACACCCAGATCTCCCCGTTCCTCAGCGACAGCATCTCGTGGCGGCGGTTCTCGCTGCTGGCCGGCGCGCGCTATACGGATTACCGTGAGAACGACTACGCGACCGACGGCAGCGGGCGCCGGACCGCGGCGCGGCGCAATCATCCCCTCACCCCGGTCGTGTCGCTGTCGTGGCGGCCCGAGCAGACGGTCAACGTCTATTTCAGTTTCGTGCAGGCGATGCAGTCCGGCACGCAGGCGGCGGCGACCGCGCGCAACGCCTACGAGGTGTTCGCACCGATGCGCAGCGCGCAGTACGAGCTGGGGCTGAAGGTGCAGAAACCACGCTGGACCGCCACGGTCGCAGCCTACCGGCTCGACACCATCGCCGCCTATGTCGATGCAACCAACACGCAGCGTCAGGGTGGCAGCGTCCGCTACCAAGGGATCGAGGCCGCCGGCACCGTTCAGGCGACCCGGGCGCTGTCGGTATCCGCGAGCCTGACCTGGCTCGATGCGCGCTATGGCGCGGGCACCCCCTATGACGGACGCCGCGCCGAATCGACCTCGCCGTTCGAGGCCAATCTGTCGATGGAGTATGCGCTGCCCGCCATCGCCGGCCTCGGCGGGCTGAGCGTGGACGGTGGCTTCGGCACCGTGGCCGGGGGCTGGCTCGATCCGGGCAACCGCTTCCGCCTGCAACCCTATCTGATCGGCCGGATCGGGGTGCAGCATGTCTCGCGGCTGGGGCGACGCCGGCTGATCCTGAGGGCAGCGATCGAGAATCTCGGCAACGAGCGCTATTGGGTGAGCCGCGGCGCGCTGCAGCTCTTCCCAGGCGCGCCGCGGACCGCGACCCTGGCCGCAAGGGTCGAGTTCTGATCGACCGTCTCCGGGTCCGTTACCGGCCCTCATGAACGGCCGCTCGGGCGTTTGCCGACCAGGGCCCACCTGCCCTAGAGACTGTGGCCAACCCGCGCTCGCTGTCCGCCCGACCGCACCCGACCGCGCGGAACCGCAACCACTGTGCCTGGCCGATGACCCGCGACACCCCTGCCCGCTCGACCTTCATCCTCACGCTCGACTGCCCGAACCGTCCCGGCATCGTCGCCGGCATCAGCACACGGCTGTTCGAGCTCGGCGCCAACATCGCCGATGCACAGCAATACGACGATACCGGGCAGGACCGCTTCTTCATGCGGGTGGTGTTCGACATCGCAGCCGCCGACGGGCTCGCCGGGCGACTGGAGGCTGAGATCGGCGCGCTGGCGGCGCAGTTCGCGATGCGATGGACGTTGAGCGATACCGCACGGCCGGCAAGGGTGCTGCTGCTGGTGTCGAAGTTCGACCACTGTCTGGTGGACCTGCTGTATCGCTGGCGGATCGGCGAGCTGGCCATCGCGCCGGTGGGCATCGTGTCGAACCATCCGCGCACGCTGCATGCCGATGTCGATTTCCACGGCATCCCGTTCCATCACCTGCCGGTGACCCCGCAGACCAGGGCGGCGCAGGAAGAGGAGATCTGGCAGCTCGTGCAGTCCACCGGCACGGAGCTGGTGGTGCTGGCGCGCTACATGCAGATCCTGTCGGACGGCCTCGCGCGGAAGCTGGCGGGGCGCTGCATCAACATCCACCACTCGTTCCTGCCGGGATTCAAAGGCGCGCGCCCCTATCACCAGGCCTTCGAGCGCGGGGTGAAGCTGATCGGCGCGACCGCCCACTACGTGACCGGCGATCTCGATGAAGGGCCGATCATCGAGCAGGACGTCGAGCGCATCAGCCACGCCGACACGCCCGAGGACCTGATCCGCAAGGGACGCGACATCGAGCGGCGGGTGCTGGCGCGGGCGGTGCGGATCCATGTCGAGCGGCGCGCCCTGCCGAACGGGCGCAAGACGGTGGTTTTCGGCCACTGAGCGGCTGGCCGCGGCGCGCGCCGGGACGAAATATCATCGAGTGTCGAAAAAACTGTTCATAAGCACCTATTTTGTGTCAATAATGAACCGTGTGCATAAAACCGCACGGATGGTCGCAAAACTCCACGAAAGAGACATTGCAGCGGAATGATCGCCCCGCCCAAGGCGGGTCCGGTCCGCAGGATATTCATTCGACAGGGCGCCCCACACGCGCCCGGTCTGCACGATTTGAGATTGTTCCGGTTTCGACTGAACGCATTGTGACGAGGGTCTGATTGGATGCTGGATGAAATCGGTGTCGGCGAGGCTTGGCCCAATGCGCGACTGGGCGGGGAGCGGGTCCGCACGCCGGACACGCGGCCGAGGCGGCGCATCATGCACCTGTCGAAGCACTGCCATCATGCCAACGGCAGCGTCAACGTGGCGGTCGATCTGGCCTGCGAGCAGGCCGCGGCCGGGCATGAGGTCTGGTTTCTCAGCGGCGGTGGCAGCTTCGTCGGCCTGCTGGAGCGCTCCGGCGTGCGTCATGTCGAGCTGCCGCAGGACCAGAAACATCCGCGCACGCTGGCCCGTTCCGCGCTGCGTCTGACGCGGCTGGTCAAGAAGCTGCGGCCCGATGTGGTCCATGCCCACATGATGGGCGGGGCCGCGATCGGCTGGCTGGCGACGCGGCTGACCTCGGTGCCGATGGTCACCACGGTGCACAACTCGTTCGACTGGCACTCGACGCTGATGCGGCTGGGCGACCGGGTGGTGGCGGTCAGCGCGGCCGAGCGCGACCAGCTCCTGCGCCGTCGCTTCTCGCCGCAGCGCACCGAGACGATCTGGAACGCGCCGGAGAACTCGCCCCGCCATGCCGGACTGTCCCAGGCGGGGTCGGTGGTGCTCCGGCGCCCCTGCGTGCTGGCGATCTGCGGGCTGCATCGCCGCAAGGGCGTGTTCGACCTGCTCGACGCCTGCAGCCAGGTGTTTCCGGACCATCCGGAGTGGCGGCTCTACATTGCCGGCGAAGGCCCGGACCGCGAGCGGCTCGAACAGCAGGCCGCCAGCCTCGGCCTCGCCGACCGGGTCAGCTTTCTCGGCTTCGTCGAGCTGCCGCGCACGCTGTATACGCAGAGCGACATCTTCGTGCTGGCCTCCTATGCCGATCCCGGCAGCCTGACCATCGGCGAAGCGCGCGCCGCCGGCTGCACGATCGTCGCCACCGCCGTCGGCGGCACCACGGAAATGCTGGAGTACGGCCGCGCCGGACATCTGTTCCGGCCAGGTGCCGTCGATCAGCTCGCCGAGCGACTGCGCGCGCTGATCGGCGATCCGCAGGCCCGCGCCGCCCTGGCCGCCCAGGCCCGCGAGGGCGCGGAGGTGTTCGATGTCGCCCGCCTGGTCGAGGACTACCAGGCTGTCTACGAGCGCGCGATCGCCGAGCGGCGGCGCAGCTCGAAACCGGCACGTTAGGGAGGTCCGCCATGAGCTTCATGAGAGCTCCGGCGCCACCAGCCGCGATGCCCGGTCCGGCATCGCACCGCCTGCCGGCGATGCCGCCGACGCGGGTGCATTTCGGGGATCTGGACTTCCTGCGCGGTATCGCGGCGATCATGGTGATGCTGTTCCATTTCGGCGAGCGCACCGGCCTGCCCGGACTGGTGGCGCACGGCTATCTCGCCGTGGACCTGTTCTTCGTGATGAGCGCCTTCGTGCTCAGCCATGCCTACGGTCCCGCGCTGTGCGAGGGGCGCATCGGCGTCATGCGCTTCACGGTGCTCCGGGTGGCGCGGTTCTGGCCGATGCTGGTGCTGGGCACCGTACTGGCCGCGGTGATCGAGCTCGGCCGGCCCGGCGGGCTGTCATCGCTGCATCTGCGCGAGACGCTGGTGTCGCTGCTGGCCGGCTGCGCGTTCGTGCCAATCTTTCACACCGTGACCGTCGAACACGTGCTGTTTCCGCTCAACGGGCCGGTCTGGAGCCTGTTCTTCGAGCTGATCGGTAACATCGCCTTCGCGGTGCTGGTGGCCGTGCGCGTGCCGCGCGGGGCCGGGCTGCTGCTGGCGCTGGTGAGCGCCATGTGGCTCGGCAGCTTCCTCGGCGCGAATGGCAGTGTCGAATATGCCGGAACGGTGGCGCAGGATTTCCTCGCCGGGTTTCCGCGCGTGGCGCTGGCGATGTGCATCGGCGTCGCCCTGCACCGGCTGGACGTACCGCATCTGCGCCTCGACCGTTGGGTGCTGGCGCTGGTCGTGATCGGTTTCACCTGCATGCCGTCGCTGCCGGGCCTGGCGGAGCCGCTCTACAACGCCGCCTGCCTGCTGCTGGTCTGTCCGGCGATCGTCCTGCTGGCGACGTCGCACGCGCCGACGCAACGCGCACCCGCGCTGGTGCGCTGGTCGGGGATGATCTCCTATCCGCTCTATGCGATCCACTATCCGATCGCGCGCGCCATCGGCTTTCTGCTGATGCATCACACGCTGTCGCCCGCCCTCCGCCTTGCGGCGGTGCTGGCCAGCGCGGCGGCGATCGTGGCGCTGGCCGCCGGCTGCGAGGTCGCCTACGACGCGCCGTTGCGCCGGCGCCTGCGCCGACTGGTGCTGGCATGAAGGCGGCTGCGACGACCCCGGACCCGTCCACCCTGCCGGGTCTGCTGGACCTGCGTCGTCTGGAGGATGACGCTTCGGTGTTCGAGGCGGATGTCTGCATTGTCGGCAGCGGCCCGGCCGGGCTGGCGGTGGCGCGCGGACTGGCGGGGCTGCATCTGCGCATCCTGGTCGTCGAGAGCGGCGGCCTCGAGGAGAGCGAGGCGACCGACCGGCTCAGCGAGATCGAGTCCGTCGGCTTCGCACGCGAGATGGCGCCGCGCCGGGTGCGCAACCGCGTCTTCGGCGGCACCTCAGAGAGCTGGACCGGGCGCTGCGCGCCGTTCGACCCGATCGATTTCGAACGACGCGACTGGGTGGCGCGATCGGGCTGGCCGATCAGCCGCGCCGAGGTGATGCCCTGGCTGGAGCGGGCCGCCCCGCAGCTGGGCATCAGCACGCAGTTCGACCCGGTGCCCGACCGGCTGGCGGGCGACGAGGCGCTGCGCGAATGCGTGTGGCAGTTCAGCCGCGGTCGAGACGGGTACGCATTCACCCAGTCCGGCCGCGAGTTTCTCGCCGAACGCGCCTTGGATGCCGGGTTGGCCGACATCCGCGTGCTGCTGCACGCCACCGTGCGCGAGGTGCTGGTCACCGCCAGCGGTCGGGCCGTCGAGGGGGTCGAGGTCGTGGCGCTGAACGGGCGGCAGGCACGCATCCGCGCGCCGCTGGTCGTGCTGGCCGGAGGCGGCATCGAGAATGCCCGCATGCTGCTGCTGTCGCGGCGGGTGATGGGCTGCGGCATCGGCAATGGGCGTGACCAGGTCGGGCGCCATCTGATGGACCATCCGCGCGGGGTGATCGCCGCGTTCGACCGCACCGCCTTCGACGCGGTGCGGGCGCGCTACGGGCTGTTCCGCCTGCCGCAGCCGGGCGGGATGCAGACCTATGTGCGCGGACTGACCCTGTCGCCCGAGACCCAGGCGCGCGAGGGCCTGCTCAACTGCGCCGCCTGGATCACCGAGGAACGCGCCGAGGACGACCCCTGGGAAGCGGCCAAGCGCCTGCGCGGCGGCCGTTCGGCGCACCCGCTCGCCGATACGCTGGCCATCGCGCGCGCGCCGCGTCTGGTGGCTGCCGGACTCGCGGCACGGGCGTTCGGCCAGGGCGGGGTGCCGCACAAGCTGCGCGGGCTCGTGCTGGACTGCATCGTCGAGCAGGTGCCTGATCCCGACAGCCGCATCCTGCTGGGCGAGCGCCGAGATCCGCTCGGCCTGCCGGTCGCGGTGATCGACTGGCGCATCGACCTGCAGGCCAGGCGCAGCGCGGCGCGGCTGGCCCGTTACGCGGCGGCGGCGTTCGCCCGGCTCGGCGTCGCGCCGCCGCGCCTGAGCGACTGGATCGCCGAGGACGCGCTGTCGCGGGCGCAACTGCGCGACGTCGCCCATCCGATGGGCACCACCCGGATGTCGGCCACCGCCCAGGATGGCGTGGTCGACACCAACGGGCAGGTGCATGGCGTGCACGGGCTGTTTATCGCCGGCAGCTCGGTGTTCCCGACCTCCGGTCACGCCAATCCGACGCTGATGATCGTCGGTCTCGCCACACGGCTGGCCTTCCACCTGCGTGGCCTCGCCCTGACCGATTCGCAGGCCGCTTAGGGCGCAACCATTGCGTGTTTTTGAGAGTTCGTCTCAATTTTATATTGACGTCTTGTAAAAGATGTTTCACTATCGACAGTAATCATCGGCCATCGCACAGGACCTGCCGCCGGTGCCTGAGCCGGAAGCGTCCCCGCGCAACCGCCCGGACGCCGTCGAGGGATATCCGAAGAGGAAATGACACGATGAACATGGCCCTGCGCGGTGACGAATTCGAACTGGCCAGGGCCTTCGAGGACCTGCGCCGGGACGGGATCGCCTCGATCCCGAACTTCCTCACCGACGAGGAATTCGCGCGGATGGGGAAATTCGTCGACGACGCGGTGGCCCGCAGGCCCGGCGCCTATGTCGGCTTCAACGGACCCGCCGAAATGGCAGGCTCCGGGCTCGACGAGCTCGGCGCCTCCGACCGGCTGCACAGCCTCGCCGAGCGGATCTACGAGCACATGACCGGCCGGCCGGCGCAGCGGTCGGATTTCTACCAGGTGCTGCGCTGCCTGAGCGGGCCGGACGTCAATACCCACTCGCATTTCTACCACTATGATTCATATGTCGTGACCTTGCTGGTGCCGATCCGCATCCCGACCAAGGGCAAGACGGGCGATTTCCTGCTGATCCCCAATGCGAGGCGCTACCGGCGCTCCTACTGGCGCAATGCGGTCGACAAGGTGCTGCTGGACAACCGCATCAGCCAGCGCGTGCTGCGCTTTCTCGCCGAACGCAGGCTGCCGCCGGTCCGCCGCGTGAAGCTCGAGCCGGGGCGGATGTATTTCTTCTGCGGCTATCGCACGATCCATACCAACGAGCCCTGCGACGAGGACCAGCTCCGCGCGACCGCATTGTTTCATTTCGCCAACCCGCACGCCGGACACTCCCGCGGACCGCGCGCTAAAATGGCCTGAGCGGGGCGCCGCTCCTACAGGTCAAGGACCTGCTGCGGCGTCATCCGGCCGCGCAGCAGGTCGCGCAGGGCGAGGACATTGCCGCGCAGCCGGCCACGACGGTCGACCCACGGTTCGGGGCGGAGCGATCGGGCGATGTTCGCCGCCATGTTGCGCGTGGCATGCTCGAGGGCGCGGCCGAGCGGATAGCCCTGTTTCTTTCGCGCCAGATAGAGCGGATTGGCGATCTGCGAATAGCCCAGCCGCACACCGGAATTGCGTCCCGACTTCGTGCCGAGATGCACACCCTGTGCTGCATCGACCTGCACGATGCGGCCATGCGGCGAGAGCTGCCGGCACAGATCGACATCCTCCTGCCAGCCATAGAGCGGCAGCACCTCGTCGAACGCCAGGCGGTGAGCGCGCATCGGCGCGAGACGCAGCGCCATGTTGCAGCCGTAGCCGCTGAACACCGGCTCGATCGCCGTGCGGTCGCGCCGCGGATGAGACAGCACCGACAGCCCCTCGGCAAAGCCAAGGCCCGGCCCGTTGATGCCGTCGGCAAGCACCAGCCCGGTGGCGACCACGATCGACGGGTCGGCGGTCATCGCCTGCTCGATCGCCGCGACATAGCCGGGATCGAGCAGGAAATCGTCGTCGAGGAACAGCATCACATCCGCCTCGGGACTGGCATCGATGATGCGGTTGCGCTGCCGGGTCAGGCCGCGCGCGCCGAGCAGGAAGCGCGCCGGGGCGCCCGGATCGATCTCACGCGCGGCGCCGAAATCGGCCTCCGACGGCGCGCAGACCACCACGGCATCGGGAATACGGCTCTGACGGCGCAGGTCGGCCAGGGTCTGGGAGAGAATCTCCGGCCGGCCCGCTGTGGCGATGCCGACGACGATGTTGAGCGACACAGGCGATCCCGGATTCTGATGCAGGGGCAAAATAACCCGGGCGGCGCGGTTGCGGAAGCGCTCAGTGACCGTCTGGACGCGCGCCACAGGCCGCGTTCCCGTGTCCGGCCCCGGCCTGCACCCGGCCGCACGGTCCAGACCGTCACTCAGCGCGGCGCGTAGACGCGGACGTAATCGACCTCCATCACCGCCGGATTCGGGGCATGCTCGATGGGCCAGCCGCCGCCGAGGCCGAGATCGACGAGGATGTCAAAGCCGTGATGGTGCTCCGGCGGGGTGGGCGTGTGCCAGATCGGCTGGCGGTCGAAATAGATGGTGATGTCCTTCGGCGTGATGTCGGCGCCCCAGAGGTGGAAGCCGGACGACATGATGCCTGCCGGCACGCGGTTGATGCGCTGCACCGAGCGGTCGAGCTTCGGCTGCCCCTTGTGCCACACGGTGACGGTGGAATTGAACGCACCGGGGAATTTCCCGTACTGCTCGACGATATCGACCTCGATCGAGGGGTCGGTCGAGCCCGGTGGCGGCTGGCTGTCGAGCCAGAAGGCGGGCCAGACGCCGGGGCCGGAGGGAAACTTCGCCCGCATCTCGAAATAGCCGTATGGCGTCGAGAAGCCCTGCCCGTCGGGGCCGGTGCTGGACAGCAGGCCGGACTGCCATCTGCCCTCGCCGTTGCGGCGCATGGTGATGTGCAGCACGCCGTCCGAGATGGTGAATGGGAAGCCTGGCTGCGGATCGACGAAGGTCGCGTCGCCGAAATCGCCGTGCCAGGGCGTGTGCGCGGTCCAGGTGGTGCCGGGCCCGCGGGCGGAGACATCGAGCCGGTCGAACTCGTCGGCGAACAGCAGCTTGCGGTGGGCGAGATCCAGCGGATCGGCAGGTGCGGCCGCCGCCGGGTGGTGACTGGACAGCCACAGCCCGCCCGCGATCGCAAGGACGCGCAGGCAACGGGCCAGCAAGGTCGGCATACGGTCGTTCAAGGGGCTTCCCCCGCCATGTGGAGGTAAAGTATGCCGCGCAGCAGTTCCGCATCGCAAATGCCGGCCATCATGGGCGCGGGATCGCGAGGATGCGGTGGCAGGCATTGCGCGAACGGATCGACCCGCGCGACCGTAGCTGTCCGGAAACGGACATGAGGCAGGCGTTCGAATGGGTATCACAGCGTTCTCCTTCATCGTGCTGCCGCTGTGCCTGCTCTGGGCGTTCAACCCGCTGCGGCTGTTCCAGCTGCTGTTCGTGGCCGGGGTGTTCGAGGCGGCGGCGGCGATCACGCTGGGCGGACTCGGCGTGCAGCCCGGGCTGGTGCCTGCGCTGGCGCTGATCGGTTATGTGATGCTCCAGCTCGCGCTGGGTGCGCAGTATCCGGGCCAGCGCCGTGCGCTGCGCCTGTGCGGGCCGCTGCTGCTGGTGGGCGCCTGGGCGATCGCCGCCTCGATGCTGCTGCCACATCTGTTCCGCGACCAGGTCTATGTGTGGCCGCAGAAATCCACCCCACCCTTCCGAATCGCGCTGCTGGAGCCAAGCGCGTCGAACATCAACCAGGACCTCTATCTGGTGGTGAACCTCCTGCTGCTGACGCTGGGCGCGATGATCCTGACCAAGTCGGACGCGATCCGGGTGGGAGCGTTCAAGGCCTATCTGATCAGCGGCTTCGTCGCCTTCGCGGTCGCATTCTGGCAGCTGCTCTCGAAGGTCGCACACCTGCCGTATCCGGATGCGCTGTTCTACTCCAACCCGGGCTGGTCGATCCTGACCGGACAGTCGATGGGCGCGATCCCGCGCATCAACGGCTCGTTCGCCGAGCCGTCCTCGCTGGGCAGCTACATGGCCGCCTGCACCTGCTGCGCCGGCTGGCTGATCCTGTGCGGGCATCGTCAGGCGCTGCTCAAGCCGCTGTTCGTCACCGGCATCGCCGGTGTGCTGATGTCGACCTCGACCACCGGCATCGCCTCGCTGGCGATCGCCGCCGGCGGACTGGCCCTCGGCGGGCTGATGAGTGGCTCGACCCGCATGTTGCGCAAGCTGCTGCGTTTCGGCCTGCCGCTGCTGGTGGGGGTGGGGGTGCTCGGGGCGGTGGCGCTGGTGCTTGCCCCCGGCGCCTATGACGTGCTCGGACAGATCTTCTCGGCGACGCTCAACAAGCAGTCGAGCGCATCGTACGACGAGCGCACCTCGACCGATCTCGACAATCTCCAGGCAGCCCTCGATACCTGGGGGCTCGGCGTCGGCTGGGGCAGCTCGCGCTCGTCGAGCCTGATCCCCGGCCTGCTCGCCGGGATCGGCGTGCCCGGGATGGTGGGGCTGCTGATCTTCGGGGTAAGGCTGGGGCGGCAGGTCGGGGCGGCGAAGCGTCGCGGCTGCACCCCTGGCCAGCATTTCGTGATGGACGGCAGTGCCGCGGCCCTGGTCGGCTACCTGATCCCGGCCTGCCTGTCGGCGCCGACCATCAGTTCGGTCAGCTTCTTCGCGCTGCTCGCCCTGCTGGTCGGCGCCTGTGCCGCGGCGGGGAGTGCTGTCGCTCAGCCCGGCTGGGTCTGGTACGAAGGCTCGGACGAGGCGGAGGCGCTGCTGCCCGACGGCGCATCCGAAGCGGCGGCCAGAAACGAGGCGACGCCCATCAGCGACTGATTGATGACCTGGTGCATGTCCAGATACTGATAGGTGCCGCAGCGACCGATGAAGGTCAGACCCTCTTCACGGTCGGCCAACGCCTTGTACTGGCGGTAGATCGCGTCATAGCGCCCGTCGGACGTCTTGACCGGGTAATAGCGCTCGAACCCGTTGTCGCGGTAGTCGCAGGGCTCCTCGCGCGTCAGCGTGCGCCGACCGGTGGGGAGCACACGATGGTGCGGCAGCGCGCTCCAGTCGGTCTCGCGGGTGAAGGGTCCGGCATCGGTGAAATTCACCGTCGCCGCACGCCCGGCGGGCGCGGTCTCGCCCTGTTCGGTGGCGTGGTGGAAGCGGATCGAGCGATAGGGCAGCGGACCGAAGCGGTCGCCGTAATAGGTGTCGATCGGCATGCTGTTGAAGCAGTGCGCCATGCCGCGGCGCATCGCGGGCGCGAAGGACGTCGAGAGGCTGACGCGGATGCGCGGGTGGTCGAAGATGCGCTCGAACATCGCCGTGTAACCATCGGCCGGCAGGAACTGGAAGCGGTCGTTGGGGAAGTAGCGGTCCTCGTCATCGGTACGCAGCGGGATGCGCTGCACCACCGCGGCCGACATCTCCTCCAGATCCATCGCCCACATCTTGCGCGTGTAGGGACGGAAGAACAGGTCGGTGAGCCTGCGTCCGATGCGCGAATACAGGTATTCGGCGGCGTTGGCGGGGGCGTCGATCGGCTCGGCGAGGGTGTCGAGAAAGGCGCGGGCCGCCGCCTCGTCGGGCAGGGGCGTTCCGAACACCTCGGCGATGGTGCGGCGGTTGACCGGCAGCGGCACCAGCAGTTGCGGCGTCACCTCGGCGAGCACCTTGTGCTCGTAGGGGACCAGCGTGGTGAAGCGGGCCATCCAGTCGACGACGCGCTCGTTGTTGGTGTGGAACAGATGCGGGCCGTAGCGGTGCACGCGCACGCCGTTGTCGTCGACGCTGTCGAAGGCGTTGCCCGCGATGTGCGGACGCTGGTCGATCACGTCGACCTCGTAGCCGGCCTCGGCGAGCGCGCGGGCATGCACCGCGCCGGCGAAGCCGGCCCCCACCACAAGAATACGCCTGTCCCAGCTGGTCATCGATATCGCCGTCCTGAAATGAAAACGCGTGAGATCCGGAAAGGGGAGCGCGGTGTTCAGGCCGCCTGGCTGAGCACGGCGCGGCGGCGCTCGTAGTCGAGGATGCGGCAGCGCTTCTTGCTCAGCCCCCAGGTGATGCTCTCGAGCATCCGCTTGTAGCGCTGCTGCGCGTGATAGCGCAGGCGGCGGCGCACGGGCATCGGCCGGTGCCAGGCGGCGATCTCGGGAAACTGCCTGGCGGTGTCGAGATAGATGCGATGGATCGCCGAGGTCCAGGGCGGGAAGGCTCCATCCCAGGGCTTCGGCTTCGACATGTAATGCACGACGCGCGGCCGGATGGTGTCCTCAACGCGGGCGTTGCGCATGTAGATCGGAAAGTTCCAGGCCAGCGACAGCGGGATGTGGCGCGCGATGGCGTTGAGATTGAGCACGTCCTGGTCGGAGAACTGCCAGTGCTGCCGCGTCTGCCAGGTGGCCCAGGCGGCGGAGCCGATCTCCATCCAGGTCACGCGATCGGCCATGATGGTGCCACTGTTGAAATAGTTCGAGGCCTGGTCGTGCGTCATGCCGATGGTCTCGAAATGTCGGCGGATGTTCTCGCCATGGCGGTCGCGGTCCTCGAGCGCGAAGGTCATCGGATCGTTGGCGGCCAGCAGGCTCCCGGGCGGCAGATTGTAGTCGAACAGCGGCATCAGCGAGCCATGGATGGTGATGTCGCCATCCATGTAGAAGATCTGCCGGTAATTGGCCGGCAGCAGCTCGGCGAGAAACAGCCGCGCCAGCATCGCCGGCGCGCCGCCGATCTGCGCGCGGGTGGCGGTGGCGAGCCGGATGCCGGCACGCGCGCAGGCGGCCCCAAACGCCGCCGCGCAGGCCGGGTCGAGATCGATGCCCAGCACCACCACATCGACGCGATCGCGGTCGACATGTGCCAGCGCCTGACGGGCGGCAGCGAAGGTCGGATAGATGTAGCCGGTGTCACTGGTGAAACAAACGCATGATCTCGTCATCGACGGGTCGGCTCCGATGGGCTGCAACGGCATGGGCGAGCGATGGGTCAGGTGGCGCGGGCGCGGAAGCCGCTCGGCCGCAGCCCGGCGCGCAGCGGCGTCTCCGAGACCTGGTCGGGGATCTTCATCATGCTCTTGTAGAGCATCCCGGCCATCCGCCTGAGCATGCGGCGGCGCTCCGGCGAGTGCAGGACGGCGCCGGCCAGGCCGATCACGGACATCAGGGCGAAGCGTCGCTCACGCCCCTGCACGGCGAGCATCCTGCCGCTGCGCATCACCGCGCGATGGGTGAGGATGCGCGGCGCGGACTCGATGCCGTTTGCGGCGCAGAAGCGGCGCAGCTCGTCCCAGGGCGAGATGCCGCCCTCACGCAGCAGCTTGTAGTTCGGCCCGCCGACCGGCCGCGTATGGGTGACAGTGATGTCGTCGATGATCGCGATCGACCCGTCGGGTCGCGACACATGGCGCGGCCAGATGAAATCCAGGCCCCAGCCACTGAGATTGGCGTTGAAGAGCGGCAGGGTCGCGCGCAGCACCGCGGCGGTCATGCAGGGCGCCATCACCTCGACATAGTTGGTCATCCGCATCCGAAAGAGCGGATTGCGCAGGGTGGTGAGGTGGCCGAAATAGCTGTCCCAGGTCAGCGCGGGCTGGGCGACCTCGAGACGATGCCGCGCACAGGTCTCGAACAGCCGGTTGATCGACGCGGTATCGGTGGCGAGGTCGTCATCGGGCAGCCAGATATGGTCGTAGCGCTCGACGAGGTCGGGATGCGCCATGAACAGCGCCTGCAACGCAGGCCATTTCGGCCCCTTGCCGTCGATGCGCACGACATCGGGCGCGCGGAAGAGGTGCGGGTCGTCGCCGAAGTAATTGATCACGATGTCCCAGTTGCGTGGCTCCGGGCCGGCCAGCCAGGCCGGGTGCAACGATTTGTCGCCCGCCCGGACCACGACAAGATTTCTGCGCGATACCGCCGTCATGACCCACCACACATCCCATGATCGCCACCCCGGGGGCGGGGCGGACGGTTGCTGCGATTACCTGCCGGAGCCGCCCGGCACCGCTGAAAGATCGGCTCAAAAAACGAATCAAATTCCAAGCTCTCGGAAGTGTATCCGAAACTCGTCCATAAGTTGAGACAAATATGAAAAATATATCTCTTTTCAGAGGTGCGTTCTCGAGACAGCCGGCTGCGGGACCGGCCGCGTCACGCCGAGCGCGGCCGCAGTCTCAGCGCCAGCGAGCGTCCGAGTCGCCAGACCGTCGCCTCGAGCCCCTCGGGCATGCCGGCGGCCCCCCAGGAGGCGAGCAGCAGTGCCGCATAGACCGCGGCGCCGAAACCGCCGCAGGCGGCAAGGTCCAGTGCGGCGGCCATCGCATCGTCCGGCGGCACGACCCGCGCGGCGAGCACCAGCACCGCCACCGCCATGCCGGTGGTGGCGAAGACCGGCCTCAGCCAGCCCTTCGCCTGGGCGGCCAGCGACAGGCCGGTGATCGAGCGCACCGCGACCATGCCGTAGAAGTCGGCTGCGAGTTCGGCGACGAAGCGCGCCACCACGATGCCCATGAAGCCGTGGCTGAAGGCCCCCGCCACCGCGATCGGCAGCTTGACGCAGAACTCGAGCAGGTTGCGACGAAGCACCACCTGGGTGCGGCCGGTTGCCATCAGCAGCGACATCGCCGGCAGGGTGAACAGCGCAGGCGTCAGGCTCAGCGCCAGCCAGCGCACCAGCGGCACAGCGCCCGACCATTTCTCGCCCAGCACCAGCCGCACCATCGGCTCCGCGAGCAGGCTCTCGCCGACCAGCAGCGGCAGCCCGATCGCCACCATCGCCGACGATGCCTTCTGATAGCTCGCGGCGAGCCGGTGAGGATCGTCGAGCACCCGGGCGAAGGCGGCGAGCAGCGGTCGCGCCATCGGACCGAACAGGGCGAGGAACGGGATCGAGGCGATGTCGCTGGCGGTCGAGAACAGCCCGACCTGCGCCATCGGCCGGATCTTGCCCAGCAGCAGGCGCTCGAACTGCCAGTTGATGGCGCTGACGATCTGCGCGAGCGTGATCCAGCCGGCGAATTCGTAGAAATGCGCGCCCTCCGAGAGGCTCAGCCGCGGACGATAGGGCGCGAAGCGATACGATTGCAGTGCCATGCCGACCGAATAGAACACGCTGCCGATCGCCAGCGCCCAGTAGCTGTGGGTGAGCAGCGCGATCGCGGTGCAGCTGACGAAGCTGATGACCTTGCCGCTCACCTCGATGGCGAAATCCCGCCAGAAACTCAGCACTTTCTGGAATTCGGCCATGCGCGGGCTGTAGAGCCCGCGCGCCGCCGGCCCGAGGGCGAGCACGCAGATCAGCGCGATCAGACGCGGGTCGTGATACCAGTGCGCGAACGGGATCGCGCAGGCGGCGAGGAACCCGCCCAGCACCACACCGCGGATCAGCCCGATGGTGAAGGCGGTGTCGTAATGCGCCTGCTCGATCACCGGCAGCCGCAACAACGCCTGGTTGACCGGCAACTCCAGCACCGCCTCGGTCAGCGCGACCAGGCTGACGGCGATCGCCACCAGACCGAAATCAGCCGGGGTGAGAATGCGGGTCAGCACCAGCATCGTGGCGAGATCGATCAGCCGGGTGAACAACCGCGCAGAGACCATCATGGCCGCGCCAGAGGCGGTCCGGCTGCCGATCGCCTGATCAGGGAGCGTCATATAATTACGGTATCCGAAATCGCGTGTCGGTTGAATTGTATCGAATATGGATATCGTCTAGAAAAATAGCAAGTTTTCCCGTATCGTCTCGTGCTCTGACATGAACCGGGCTCAGCGGCCGGCTGGCGGGCAGTCCACCCGGCGCCCTCACGCCGATGCCCCGAGACGCCGCACTCTCTAGGACCAGCCGACGATGGATACGATCTTCCGGGCAGAGACCTTGGCACGCCCCTGCCAGGAGGCGACGCGCCAGCCCTGCGAGGAGAGCAGGCTGAAGGCGCATCTGCGTCGCAACCTCTATGCGGCGATCGGCAGCGAACTGATCCCCGCCTTCGCACGGACACGGATCCTGCGCCGGCTGGGCGCGCGCGTCGCCGACAGCGCCTGCGTCTGGTCCGGCTGTCATTTCCAGTCGATGCGGTTCAGCCTTGGCGAGCACGTCTTCATCAATGTCGGATTCTTCTTCGACGGCGCCGCGACACTGCGCATCGAGCGCGACGTGCGGATCGGCCAGTTCGTCCGCGTCATCACGGCCACGCATGGCGTCGGCCCGTCCACGCAGCGCTGCACGATCGAAGCGATTACCGCACCGGTGACGATCGAGCGCGGCTGCTGGATCGGCGCCGGCGTCACCCTGATGCCCGGCGTGACCGTGCGGCGCGGCTGCGTGATCGGTGCGGGTGCCACAGTGCTCGACAGCACCGAGCCCGACGGGCTCTACGTCGGCACGCCCGCCCGGCGGGTCAGGACCCTGCCGGGCTGAACCGCGTCAGAATACGCCGAGCCTGACGATCGACCATTGCGCGGCGGCGTGGCTGTCGATCGCCTGCGCGCGCTGCGTCGTCGCCGCGGCGAGATTCTTCGCCATCTGGCAGGCGCCGCTACGATCCAGACCGCCGACGGCGCGGGCGAAACGATCTTCGTAGTCCCACAACCGGAAATTCGATCTCGACGGCAGCCGCACCAGGCCGGAGACATAGAACTGGCGTGTCTGCGGGTCGCTCGCCGAGCACCAGAGCGCTGCGCGGGCGCCGGTCGCCTCCGGGCCAGCGGCCAGCGGATCGGCGCCGGGCAGGTCGCCCAGCAGCACGTCGATGCCCTCCGGTCCGGCGGCTCGCGACGGGGCGGGGCAGATGGCTGCCAGACCGGTCAGAACCAGCCCGGCGAGACCGGTCGTCCATTTACGCGGCATGGCGCGTGGCTCCCTCGGCTGCGGCCTCACGCGCGACCAGGGCGAGCAAGGCGGCCGCGGAGTCGCGCCAGCGATGGCGACGGGCCTCGATCAGCCCGGCACGGCGGAGGCCCTCCGCCAGGGCAGGATCGTCGATCACCCGCAGCACCTGCCGCGCGATCTCGGCCGGTCGGTGCGGATCGGCATACAGCGCAGCACCGCCGCACACCTCGTGCAGCGGCGCGATGTCGGCCGCCACCACCGGACAGCCACAGGCCATCGCCTCGCCGGCGGGCAGGCCGAACCCCTCGTAGAAGGAGGGAAACACGAAACAGGCGGCGGCACTGTACAGCGCGCGCAGCTCGGCATCGGAAACACGCCCGATATAGCGGGCCGGCTGCGGCAGCTGCCTGTCGCCGCCACGTCGGAACACCGCCGCGTTGAGACCGCCGCTGATCACCAGCGGAATGCCACGCGCCTCGAGCGCCCGCGCCAGCTCGCCGAGACCGTGCAGGTTCTTGTGCTGCGAGAGATTGCCCACGGCCAGCACGAAGCGTCCGGGGGTGAGGCCGTTGCGGGCGATCACGGCGTCATCGGCGCCGACGGTCAGGATATGGTCCGCCCCCTCGCCGATCACATCGATCTGCGACGGCGGGATACGCAGATGGCGCGCCAGCTCGTCGCGCGAGAACGCCGATACCGTGACCAGGCGCGTGGCTCCGCGCAGCAGCAGCATCTGCAGGCCGCGATACCAGAGCCGGAACGCCGGCGAGTAGGCCTCCGGTCGCACGTAGATGCCGGCATCGTGCAGCACCACGAACTGCCGCCGCCCGCGCAGCGGCGCGGTGTTGCCGAGATTGAGCAGCCAGCCGTCCTGCGCGGCCTGCGGCAGCTCGAGCTGCTCCCAGGCCTGCCCCTCGCGGCGACCGACCTGACGCAAGTCGAGACCCAGCGCATCGATCGGGCCGTCGTGGCGCGGCGTCAGCACGCAGGGGCGTCGGGGGGCGTCGGCGGCAAGTTCGCCGATGCCGCGGGTGATCTCGGTCGCGAAGCGCTGCACGCCGCTGAGCGACTGGGTCAGAAAGCGGCCGTTCACGAACAGCGGCGTCGGGAAACCGCTCATGCCGCGAGCGACTTGCGGTTGTAGTGCGCATGATAGCGGACCATGTCGCCCTCGGCGGCCCCAAGCTGGTTGAGGTCGACCTGGGTGAGCACACCGCCGAGCATACGCACGTCATAGGCCCGCAGCCGACGCATCGCCGCATTGACCACCGCCTGACGCGTCTCGTTCCAGCGCACCACCAGCACCGCACCATCGGCCTGCTGGGCCAGTACCGCGGCGTCGGGGTAGGCCAGCACCGGCGGTGTGTCGATGACGATCGTCTCGTAGATCGGCCGCATCTGGTCGAGCATCTGGCGCAGCTCGTCGACGCGCACCATCGCACCGCGCTCGCGCGCCTCGGAGGCGAAGGTGAACACATCCACACCCGGAAGCACGTCATGCACGATGCCGTGCTTCGCCTCGGCCGCCGCGCCCCCCGCGACGCGCAGCGCGGACGGCTGGCGGGTGTCGCAGTCGACCACCAGCGTACGCTGGCCGTCACGCCCGCCATTGGCGGCCAGCGAGACGGCAAACGTGGTCTTGCCCTCGCCGGGCTCGGCGGAGGTGACGAGGATGACCTGGGCCCGGAAGCGATCCTGGCCGAACGCCATCAGGTTGCGGGCATTCTCGACCGCGTCGACATAGATGCTGCCGGTCGAGCCGCTGCGGTAGTGGCGCATCGGGCCACCTTGGCTGCTCGGCACCAGCCCGAGGCCAAACAGCCCGGTCAGCGCCTCGAGCTGGGCCAGCGAACGCACACCCTGGGTGACGCGGCTGCGCAGCAATGCGGCACCGATGCCGGCCAGCAGGCCGACGAGCACCGCGAGCGCGCTGTACTGGGTGCGCTTCGGGCCGGAGGGGCCGATCGGCGCCTGGGCGGCGGCGATCTGGTCGGCCTCGGATTCCTGCAGGCCCGCCTGGCTCGAGGTCTGCTCGAGACGGCCGACGAAATCCTGGTAGATGTTGCGCGCGGCGTTCGCCTCGCTCTGGAGCTGCTTGAGCTGCACGCTGGCATGGCTCTCGCTTGCCACCTGCTTTTGCAGCTCGGTGATCTGGTGCTGGAGCGAGTCCACCCGCGCCTGCGCCGACACCATCTCCTTGCGCGAGCTGGTGACCACGTCCGATGTCGCGGCGCCGAGCTGGCGACGCACCTGCGCCAGGGCGGCGCGGGCCGCCTGCAGGGTCGGGTTGTTGTCGGCGAAGCTCTCGCTGAGGCTGGCGACGCGGCTGCCGAGCTGCGCCTCCTCGCTGCGCAGTTGCTGGACCATCGGCGAGGCGACCACCTCGGGCGCGCTCGCGGTGCCACCGGCATGGCCGGCGCCGTAGCGCGCGGTGGCCATCGCGAGATCGGCCTGCGCGGTCACGAGCTGGCTGTTGAGCTGGGTGAGCTGCTGGTCAGCGACCGTACCCCCCTGCCCGTCCGGCCCGATCTGTGCGGCGACCAGCCCGTTCTGCTCGCGATACTGCTCGACGGCGTCCTCCGCCTTGCGCAGGCGTTCGCGCACCGGCGCGATCTGGGTGTCCAGCAGGCCGTTGGCCCGGCGGATGGCCTGGATCTTGAGGTCGCGCTTGAAGTCGAGATAGGTGCTCACATAGGCGTTGGCGATCGCGGCGCTGAGTTGCGGATCACCGGTATGGGCGGTCACGGTGATGATGTAGGAGCGCCCGTCATTGAGGATCGAGACCCGGTTCATCAGCACCCCGGTGGTGGCCTGCTGGCGCTCGTAGGGGGTGAGCGGCTTCGGCGGCGCGACCGGGCTGAACAGCCCCTTCACCTCCGCCACGAGCCGTCCGACCAGGGGGCGTGCGTCGACAGCACGGCGGAACTCCGGGTTGTCGGTCAGATGAAGCTGCTGCACGACGCTGTCGGCGAGCCCGTGGCTGCGCAGGATCTCGACCTGGGTGTTGATTCCCACCGCATCGACATCGGCCTGCGCGACCGTCGCCTGCAGGTCACGGAACGACGCCTTGCGGGTGTCGATCATCACCAGGCTGGTGGCCTCGTAGGTGGCGGGGATGCGCGAGATGGCGAACACCGCCGGCGCGCTTACCGCGAGCGTGATGCCGAGAATCATCCACTTGTATTCGCGCAGCACCGCCAGCAGCCTAAACGGCGAGACGTGCTCCGCGCCCGGGGGCTCGACCTGTGCCGCGGCCTGTGGCCAGGACATGTGTGCGGGCAGCGACGAGGTGCGCACCAGCGCCGGATAGCTGCCCGGCGGGGGCGGTGGGAGATGTCGGCTCATCGGGCACCTCGCTGCAGCAGCACCGCCGGCAGGGTCTTCATCAGAATGGCGACATCGTGCCACACACTCCAGTTGCGCACATACCAGCTATCGAGCTGCACACGGCGCGGGTAGGAGGTGTCGGAGCGACCGCTGACCTGCCAAAGCCCGGTGATACCCGGTCGGGCGCTCCGATAATAGGCAATTTCGTCGCCGTAATGGATTTCCTCCGCCGGCACGATCGGCCGCGGGCCGACCAGGCTCATCTCCAGACGCAACACGTTGATGAGCTGCGGCAGTTCGTCGAGACTGGTCTTGCGCAGGAACTGCCCGACCCGGGTCACGCGCGGATCGCGGCCGAGCTTCTGCGTGCGCTTCCATTCCTCTGCGGCCTGCGGGTCGCGTTCGAGCAGCTCACGCAGCACCTCGGCCGCGTTCGGCACCATCGAGCGGAACTTGAGGCAGCGGAACGTGCGCCCGTTCAGACCGATCCGCTCATGACCGAACATCGCCGGCCCTCCATCGAGCCGCACCAGCAGCGCGAGGACGGCGAACACCGGCAGCAGCACCAGCATCATCGCCGAGGCGAGACCGAGATCGAGCGCGATCTTGATGCCGCGCAGCAGCGGGCGCTCGAGATTGTTGCGATAGTTCAGGACCAGCGTGTCGTGGCTGAAGAACGCCATCTGGCTGCAGCCGAGCACCGGCAGATCCGAATCCTGCGGAATGACCGTGAACGGCACGCCCGTGCGGGTGACGCACCGCAACAGGTCCCGGCTCGCCGGAGCACCGAACGCGACGCCGATCACCACGCGCTGCACCCCATAGCTGCGCAGCACGTCGCGTCCCGCGCGCCCCTGCGACTGCTCGAGCCAGACATCGGGGCTGATCCGGCCCACGACACGAAACCCGGCCGTGCCCTCGCCACTGAACACCTCGAGCAGATGGTCGGCCACCGTCGGCTCGGCGATCATCAGCACGGGGATCTGCCAGATGCCAAGGCGGTGGGCGACATGCTTGACGCCGGCGCGCAGCACGGTCGAGGTGAGCGGAAACAGCAGCCACGGCAGCAACAGGAACAGGTGCATGTTGGTGGTGCGCGTCGAGAACCCGACCAGTGCTGCGACCAGCAGCGCGCAGGTCGCGGCTCGCACCACCTGCTGCAACGCCGACCAGAAGGGCGGCCGGTCGCGATAATGGCCGCAACTGCCGAGATAGACCATCACCCCCGCGAGAATCATCATCTGATAAAGGATGGCCATCGCCATCTGCTGGTCATCGCCGCGATCCGTGCCGAGCACATGGTGCAGCACCTCGGTCACCCCTCGGGCGATCGCCAGCCCGGCCACGAGGGCACCGAGATCGGCCACCGCCAGCCCGGCCCCGGCCAGCACCGTCCCGCTCAGCGCCATGCCACCGAGGTGGGTGCGGGACGGCTGCGCCGGCCGCGACCACGATCCGGCGCCAGCCTTCCCGGAATGCAGGAAATCAGCCCCTGTAATACGCATCACCCAATCCCTCGGTTCGCGGTCGTCGCGGAACATCTGGCCGGTTGCATTTCTCGCCTGGACGCAGCCTCGGCTCCCGCCGCTCCCGCTGTCGCCCCAGAATATGTTGTCATCTAGCAAGATTGTCGATTATTTGAGACATATATCGTGTATTGACCATACGTGTCAATTTCATTTATGAGATGCAACTAACGAATTCAGGCGCTATGGATACACGCAGGACGGGAATCGGATGCGAAATGCTTCCGCTTCCGATAACGAAATTTCAATCATGGGCTGATTTTATCCGTCCGACAGCGCCTGGAGCGGGAGCCTGATGCGGGAGACAGCAGTGAAGAGACGGTCAGCGCGTCCGCATTTCCTGCGCCTGTCGACGCCCTTGTTCGTCTGCGGGGCCGCGGTCGGGCTGCTGGCACCGCACCCCGCTCGCGCGCAGGTCATCAACCAGTATTTTCCCGCCCTGGGCTCCGGCGTCGGCGGCTGGGACAAGGATCTCACCCGGCAGCAGGCACTCGCCGCCTACCAGCCGCCCGGCCTCAGCCTCGGCGGGTTCCAGCTCGACGGCGAGGCGGGTGAGGCAGTGGGATTCGACAGTAATGTCGACGGGCTGCCCGGCGGCGCGCGCAGCGCGATGATCGACACCAGCGGCAGCCTCGACCTGCATTCGCGCTGGAGCCGCCATCAACTCAACGCCGCGTTCACCGTCGACGACACCCGCTTTCCCTCGCGCTCCGCCCAGGACCGCACGACCTGGACCGCACAGGCCGGCGGCATCGTGGATTTCGGCCATGACCGGCTCGGCCTGTCCTACAGCCATCTGAGTCTGGTGCAGATGCCGACCGATCTCGGCGCCGCCGCCAGCCGCGAACGCATCCCCTACCAGGTCGACCAGGGTGCGCTGAGCTACACGCTGACCACCCATACGCGCTGGACGCTGATCCCGGGCGTCGACCTCCGACACTATAGCTTCTCCGATACCGACCTGCCGGTGAACCCGGTGACGCGCGGCGGTGGCGCCCTGCTCAATGACCAGAGCTATCGCGACCGGCTTGTGGGCCAGGAAAGCCTTGCCGCGCGCTATGACCTCACCGACACGAACGCGCTGGTCGTCGTCGCCCGCGGCACCCAGATCCGCTACGACCACGATCTACCCGGCATCCCGGGGCGGGACTCCAACGGCTTCGCGGTGCTGGCCGGCATCGACCTGCACGGCCGCGGCGCATTCGAGGGCCGCGCGCTGGTCGGCTACCAGGAACGCGACTTCACCCAGTCCGCCTATGCGACAATCCGTGCGCCGATCGCCCAGGTCGAGCTGGCATGGCTGCCGACCCGGCTGACGACCGTCTCGGCCAACATCACCAACGGCATCGAGGACGGCGCCTTCGAGAGCGTGGTCGGTTTCACCGCCACCACCGCCACCTTGCGGGTCCAGCATGAATATGCCCGCAACATCACCCTCGGCGCCCATGTCGACGTCCAGAAGGGCAGCTACCCGGCCACCCCGGCGGTGCTGGCCGGCACCGTGCTGACCCAGCCGCGCACCGACCAGAAATCGTACGGCGGCGGCATCGACATGACATGGCTCATCAACCGCCATCTGCGCCTCGATGCCGCCTATACGGCCGCCAACCAGAACGCCATCGACACGACCCGTTTCACCACCCACACGGTGCTGATCCGGCTGCGCTGCCTGCTCTGACCCCCTGCTTTTCCGCCCCGATCCAGCGATGTGGAGTTTGACGATGATCCGAGTGATGCCCCGCCACGGCCAGCGACGCCGCCACCCGATCGCGGCCCGCCCCGCGCTTGCCAGCCTCGGGCTGGCCGCCACGCTGTGCGTGAGCCTTGGCGCCTGCACGCCCGGCACCGACCTGCACGAGGTCCCGTCCTATGATCCACACAGCTACGTGCTGGGCGTGGACGACCAGATCCGCGTCATCACCTATGATCAGGACCAGCTCAGCACCGATTTCCGCGTCGACGCCGGCGGCAAGGTGGCGGTGCCGACCCTGGGCAACCTTCAGGCCGCCGGCCTGACCACGGCCGAATTCGCCGCCGAGATGACGCAGGCGCTGGAGAAGCAGAAGCTGCTGCGTCATCCGAGCGTGGTGGTCGAGATCGTCGCCTACCGCCCCGTCTCGATCCTGGGCGAGGTCGCGCGGCCCGGCGAATATCCCTACCGTCCCGGCATGACGCTGCTGACCGCGATCGCGGCCTCCGGCGGCTACACGTACCGCGCCTTCGAGGGCTACGCCTACGTCGTGCGCCAGGAGGGTGACCATACCGTCACCGGCCGGCTGTCACCCGGCGATTTCGTCAAGCCCGGAGACGCGATCCAGGTCTACGAGCGCCATTTCTGAGCCGCGCGCACCGTCAGCGCCACAACAGCAGAAGCACCACGAGCATGATCGCGATCCAGGACGCCGCGCCGATCAGCAGGCCGACCACCAGCCCGCGCGCCGGCCGTAGCGGATCGCGGTCATCGAGCTTGTCCGCCATCACGCAGGGGCCGGCGGCAGACACGCGCCGTCCGGGTGCAACGCGCCCATCCCCCGGCTGCCGGTCTGCACGGAAACCGCGAACATTTCCCCGTCCACTCGCAATCATTGGCCCTCCGGTTGCGCGGGCAATCGCAAGACTATCACGGTCGCGTGATTCTGTGCCAGACATGGGTCATCACGCGAGTGTCACACCATGAAGGTTGTATCGGACAGGTTCGTTCCCGGCCGGCGCCTGCGCGTCGCGATCGTGCACGAGTGGCTGGACACCTATGCCGGATCGGAGCGGGTCCTCGAACAGCTGCTGCGATCGTATCCGGAAGCGGATGTGTTCGCCGTGGTCGATTTCCTCACCGGGCCGGACCGGGAGATGCTGCGTGGCCGCAAGGTCACCACCAGTTTCATCCAGCGCCTTCCGGGCGCGCGCAAGCGCTTCCGCAACTACCTGCAGTTGATGCCGATCGCCGTCGAGCAGTTCGACCTGGCCGGCTATGACCTGATCCTGAGCAGCCATCACGCCGTCGCCAAGGGTGTCATCACCGGCCCCGACCAGGTTCATGTCTGCTACGTGCACTCGCCGATGCGTTATGCGTGGGACATGCAGGCCGAATATCTCCACCAGAGCGGCATGGAGCGCGGGCTCAGGAGCCTCTACGCGCGTTGGCTGCTGCACCGCCTGCGCGGGTTCGACGTCCGCTCGGCGAATGGCGTGGACCTATTCATCGCCAATTCCCGCTACATCGCGCGCCGGATCCGCAAGGCCTACCGGCGCGACGCCGAGGTGGTCGCGCCGCCCGTCGATGTCCAGCGCTTCCAGCCCGGCCACGACACGCGGCGGGATTACGTGGTGGTCTCGCGCATGGTGCCCTACAAGCGCGTCGATCTGGTGGTGGAGGCGTTTCGCGGTCTGCCCGATCGTCGCCTGCTGGTGATCGGCGACGGCACCGAGCGTGAGAAGATCGCCGCCCTGGCCAGCGGGGCGCCGAATATCGAGCTGCTCGGCCGCCTGCCGCAGGACGCGCTGCTGCGCACGCTTCAGCAGGCCCGCGCCTTCGTTTTCGCCGCCGAGGAGGATTTCGGCATCGCCATGGTCGAGGCACAGGCCTGCGGCACGCCGCTGATCGTCTATGGCCGCGGGGGCGCGGCCGACATCATCGATCCGGATGCGGGGCCGCCGACCGGCGTCCTGTTCGACGAGCAGACGCCCGAGGCGATCCGCAATGCCGTGTGGCGCTTCGAGCGCGACGAGGCCCTGATGACGCCCGAACGCTGCCGCGCCAATGCGCTGCGTTTCTCGCCGGACGCCTTCGCACGCGGCATCGCCGAGGCGGTCGCGCGGGCGCTCGACGAGGCCCGCAGAAACGGCGCGCCGATCCCGGCGACCGACTCACAGCCCATCTTCCACCGACACGGAGCTCTCTGATGCGTTACCTCGTGACCGGCGGTGCCGGTTTCGTCGGCAGCCACACCGTGCTCGCACTGCTCGATGGCGGCCATGAGGTGGAGGTGCTCGACAATCTGAGCACCGGACATCGGGCCGCGGTACCAGGCGGGACGAAACTCCATGTCGTCGACCTGCTCGACCGCGATGCAACCGACGCCGTGGTGGGGAGCCGGGCCTGGGACGGCGTGCTGCATTTCGCAGCCCTCTCGCTGGTCGGCGATTCGATGCGCGACCCGTTCCACTATCTGCGCCAGAATTACCTGACCGCGCTGAACCTGATCCAGTCCTGCGTCGGACACGGTGTACGCAAGCTGGTGTTCTCCTCGACGGCCGCCCTGTTCGGTGGCCCCGATCGGCTCGAGCCGATCCCGGAAACCGCGCCATTGCTGCCCGGATCGCCTTACGGCGAGAGCAAGATGCTGATCGAGCGTGTCCTGCACTGGGCAGATGCGATCGGCGGCCTGCGCAGCGCCTGTCTGCGCTATTTCAACGCCGCCGGCGCCGACCCGCAGGGCCGCGCCGGCGAGGACCATCGCCCCGAGACCCATCTGGTGCCGCTGACCATCGACGCGATGCTCGGCCGCCGACCGCCGCTGCGCCTGTTCGGCGACGATTATCCGACGCGGGACGGCTCCTGCATCCGTGACTACATCCATGTCACCGATCTTGCCGATGCGCATCTGCGCGCCCTCGCCCAGATCGACGGACGCAGCCTCGCCTACAATGTCGGCAACGGGCTGGGCTACTCGAATCTCGAAGTGATCGCCGCCGTCGAGCGGGTCAGTGGCCGCAAGGTGCCCTGGGAGCCCGCGCCGCGACGCGACGGTGACCCGGCCATGCTGGTCGCCGATGCAACGACTCTGCGACGCGAGACCGGCTGGACGCCGGCCTATGCGGATCTCGAGTCGATCGTCCGCACCGCGCTGGCCTGGCGCGAGGCCCATCCCGAGGGCTACGCCGCCTGCGGTGCGCCTGCGGAGGCCGGGTTTGCGATCGGCTGACCCAGGGGCCGGAGGCCTCTTCCGATGCTGATCGGCGACCGCCCGCAGGGTGCGCAGTCGCAGCACGTGTCGCAACGGCGCAACATGGCGGGCCCCGGCGCGGTCCACGCGCCGACCGGCTGCCCGATCGAGGCGCTGCTGGCGACGGGGACGGTGTTTCACGAAAGCTGGTGGCGCAAAGCCGTGACCGAGGCACCGGCAGGCCTCGCCGTGGTCGAGCGCGGCGGGCGCATCCTGGGGGCCATGCCCTACCAGACCCGTCGCCGGCACGGGCTCGTCTCGATCGGACAACCTGGACTGAGCCATGTCCTTGGCCCGGTCGTGGAGGCCGCCGGCGGCGGCGCGGGCAATGCCATCCGCCGCAACATCGAGATCACCGGCGAGCTGGCCCGCCAACTGCCATCGCACACGCACTGCTTCTTCAGGCTGCATGACGGGATTTCCGAGAGCCTGGGGTTCAATCTCGCCGCTTCGACAACGGCGCCGACTTCACCATCAGGATCGCCCCGGCCGAAGAACGGCTCCTGTGGGGCGCGATGCGCGACAAGACCCGCAATGTGGTGCGTCGTGCCACCGACCTCCACGAGGTGCGCGACATTGGCGCCGATGCCTTCATCGACCTCTACGGCCGCAACCTGGCCGCGCGACAGACGGCAAACGCCTATGACCCAGGCATGCTGCGTCGCGCGTTGCGGGCGGCCGTCCTGCGGCAGCGCGGCCGCTGCCTGGCCGCCCATGACCGGTCAGGCGAGCCGATGGCGGCGGTGTTCACCGTCTGGGACGCCCGGAGTGAATACTACCTGCTGTCGACGCGCACCTCGTCGTCCAGCGCCGGTGCCGTCAGCCTGCTGATCTGGCACGCCCTCCGCGCGGCGGCGGCGAACGGGCGCACGTTCGATCTCGACGGGATCCATGTCCATGGTGAGAATTCACCGAACCTGCTGCTGCTGACCGGGTTCGGGGGCACCATCGCCAGCCGGATCACGGTCCGCCACCTCTCCCGTCTGGCCGGGCTGGCGCGCAGCTTCTGGATTACGCGACGTTGAGCTGTCGAGGCGGACTGACGTGACCCCCGTTTTTCATCCCGCGGAAGCGAGAGTCCTGTCTTGATCTGAACCATCGTTGATGGCGGGTGCAAGAGGCCGAAGCGCGGAGCCGTCAGGTTGCGCAGCGGTTCGGCCGGCGGTTTCGATGACGGCGCGGGCGTAGTC
>NZ_JACHXV010000010.1 GCF_014192375.1 Endobacter medicaginis
CAAGCAACCAGCCCCCTCTCAGAAACCAGCCACCAGAACAGATCACGCCGTCAGCATATCCCTTCCCATCCGATGCAATTGTCAAAAGAACAAAACCAACGTTTCCAAGAGGTTAGAAACCCTCAGCGCCGCGGTGAACGGGGATATAGGCCTCGGGTGGGTCCGTGTCAACACGATGACAACGGCGATTCTCGACGTCCCAATCCGCCCGCCCGCCCGCCAATCACCAAAAGCCCCGTAAAACCGGCTCTTCTGCTGCATTGCGGCAAAAACCAGCCCGCCTGGGCAGGCAAGATATGCGTCATGCGCATACCTTGCCTGGTCCCTTTGCGCTCAGGCCATTTCGACGGCGTGGCCGTTCAGGATCAGCCCTTCCGGGCCCGCGGACACATGGATGGTCTCTCCATTATGGATGGAGCCCTCCAGCAGCAGCGAGGCGAGCGGGTTCTGCAGCGAACGCTGGATCACCCGCTTGAGCGGCCGCGCCCCATAGACCGGGTCGTAGCCCTCGTTGGCCAGCCAGTCGACTGCAAGGGGATCGAGATCGAGCGTGATCTTGCGATCGCCTAGCAGGCCCCGCAGCCGCGAGAGCTGGATCGACACGATACCGGCCATGTCGGCGCGCTGGAGGCGGTTGAACAGCACGATCTCATCCAGCCGGTTGAGGAATTCGGGCCGGAAATGGTCTCGCACCACCTTCATCACCTGCGCCTGCACCAGAGTGGCCGGCTCGCCATCGGGCTGATTGGCCAGCACCTCGCTGCCGAGATTGCTGGTCAGGATGATGAGAGTGTTGCGGAAATCGACCGTCCGACCCTGGCCGTCGGTCAGTCGCCCGTCATCGAGCACCTGGAGCAGGATGTTGAAGACGTCCTCGTGCGCCTTTTCCACCTCGTCGAACAGGATCACCTGATAGGGGCGCCGGCGCACCGCCTCGGTCAGCACCCCGCCCTCGTCATAGCCGACATAGCCAGGCGGCGCGCCAATCAGGCGGGAGACGGCGTGCTTCTCCATGAATTCGCTCATGTCGATGCGCAGCAGGGCACGCTCGTCGTCAAACAGGAACTCGGCCAGCGCCTTGGCCAGCTCGGTCTTGCCGACACCGGTCGGGCCGAGGAACAGGAACGAGCCGATCGGCCGGTTGGGGTCCTGCAGCCCGGCCCGGGCCCGGCGCACGGCGTTGGAGACAGCCACCAGGGCTGCCGCCTGGCCGATCACCCGGTGGTGGAGCTCGTCTTCCATGCGCAGCAGCTTGGCACGCTCGCCCTCCAGCATCTTGTCCACCGGCACGCCGGTCCAGCGCGACACCACGGCGGCGACGCCCTCTTCAGTAACGGCCTCGGACGCCAGGCGCTCGTCGCCGCCGGACTGACCCTCGGCGATCTCACTTTCAAGTGCGGGGATCACGCCGTACATCAGCTCCGACGCCCGGCCGAGATCGCCGCGGCGCTGGGCCACCTCGACTTCCGAGCGGGCGGCGTCGAGCTTCTCCTTGAGCTTCTGAACGGTCTGGACCTTGTCCTTCTCGGTGCGCCAGGAAGTGGTCAACGCATCGGAGCGCTCTTGGAGGTCGGCGATCTCGCCTTCCAGTGTCGTCAGCCGGTCGCGGCTGGCGGCATCGTCCTCGCGCTTGAGGGCCTCGCGCTCGATCTTGAGCTGGATCAGCCGGCGGTCGAGTTCGTCGAGCGCCTCCGGCTTGCTGTCGACCTGCATGCGCAGGCGCGACGCCGCCTCGTCGATCAGGTCGATCGCCTTGTCGGGGAGGAAACGGTCCGTGATGTAGCGGTTCGACAGCGTGGCGGCGGCGACCAAGGCGGCATCGGTGATGCGCACGCCGTGGTGAAGCTCATACTTCTCCTTGATGCCACGCAGGATCGAGATGGTGTCGGCCACACTCGGTTCGCCCACGAAAACCGGCTGGAAGCGTCGGGCGAGGGCGGCGTCCTTCTCGATGTATTTGCGATACTCGTCGAGCGTGGTGGCGCCGATGCAGTGCAGCACGCCGCGGGCCAGCTCCGGCTTGATCAGGTTCGACGCATCCATCGCGCCGTCGGTGCGGCCAGCACCGACCAGCGTGTGCATCTCGTCAATGAACAGGATGATCGACCCGGCGGCCGACTCGATCTCCTTGAGCACCGCCTTGAGCCGCTCCTCGAACTCGCCACGGAACTTCGCCCCCGCGACCAGAGCGCCGAGATCGAGTGACAGCAGCTTCTTGTTCTTCAACGCCTCCGGCACGTCGCCATTGACGATGCGCAGGGCGAGACCCTCGACGATGGCGGTCTTGCCAACCCCCGGCTCGCCGATCAGCACCGGGTTGTTCTTGGTGCGGCGGGCGAGCACCTGAATGGCGCGCCGGATTTCCTCGTCGCGGCCGATCACCGGGTCGAGCTTGCCCTCGCGGGCAACGGCGGTGACATCGCGGGCATATTTCTTCAGCGCGTCGAAGCCTGCCTCGGCATTCTCGCTGTCCACCTTGCGGCCCTTGCGGGTGAGCTCGACGGCCTTCTCCAGCGCCGGCGCGCCGGCGCCGGCTGCCTTCAGAGCACGGCCGGCCGCGGTGTCGGAGGCGGCGAGCGCGACCAGCAGGCGGTCCTGTGCGACGAAACTGTCGCCGGCCTTCTGCGCACCCTGTTGGGCGGCATCGAGCACGCGCACCAGATCAGGGGTGGCCTGTGGCTGGCCCGCGCCCCCGCCCTGCACCTTCGGCAGCCGGGCGAGGTCGGCATCGTTGGCGGCGCGTACCGCCTGGGCATCACCACCGGCGGCGCGGATCAGGCCCGACGCCGCACCCTGCTCGTCATCGAGCATCGCCTTGAGCAGGTGCTCTGGCGTAAGTTGTTGATTGTAATCGCGAATGGCGATGGTCTGCGCGGCTTGCAGGAAACCGCGCGAGCGTTCCGTGAACTTCTCGATATCCATGGTCTGTCCCTCTCACTCAGGCGACATGTTCAGCAGGACGACACCCCTCATCAAAGGCGATATCGATCACTGTCACGTGAAGAGGTGGGGAGAACAGGCCCTGAACACAAGGCGTGCCAAGGAAGATTGAGCTCAGGCGGACATGGCGGCCAGCGAGGCGTGCTCTGCGACCCGTGCGAGCGGCGGAACACTCATCCGGGAGGACGGCGCCGCAGCGGCGGGGCGCAGGGCGGCCTCCATGTCGGCGTTGATCTCGAGCAGCGCCGCGAGGCTGGGGGCGCTCTCCCCCATCGCGCGCAGGCTGCGACGGGTGCTGAACAGACCGAGGCGGAGGATGTCGTCGCGCAGGACGGACGGCAAGGCGCAACGTTCGGAGGCGACATCCTTGAGGATGATCGACCAAAGATCATGGTTGCGGCCCAGGGCGAGGACGCGCTCGTGCGGCGTGCGGGCCTCGCGGAGCGCGCGATTGACCATGGCGAACGCCGATGCCTCGATTTCGCGCGGGCTCATGCCGCCAGTGTCGGCGACGCCGGCGCGCCGGTAGGGATTGTAGACCATTTTTCGTCAGCTCCCGGGAGTTCCGTTGGCGTCTTGCGGGCGGGGCGAGATCCCCGCCCGCAACCCGTCAGCGGAACAGGCTCAGGATCGACTGCGACTGCGAGTTGGCCATCGAGAGCGACTGGATGGCGAGCTGCTGCTTGGTCTGCAGCGAGGTGAGCTTGGCGCTTTCCTCGGAGAGGTCGGCATCGGTCAGCGCACCGACACCGGTCGTCAGCGCATCGCTCAGAGTGCTCTGGTAGCTCTGCAGGCTGGTGATCTGGTTCTGCTGCGCGCCGAGTGTCACGGACATCGCACCCAGCTTGTTGATGGCCGCATCGACATTTGCCAGCGCGGCGTCAGACCCGGTCCAGGCGGAGCCGGTCACTGCCGTGCCGTTCGCGGCCGGCGTCGCCGAGGCACCGGTGGTGACCACGTCGTTGCCAGCCACATGCAGGTCGACATCGGCCGCGGTCGTCGCGTTCTGCGTGAGGCTGACGGAGAAGCCGGCGCTCTTCATCGCGGCGACGAGCGCATCCTGCGCGCTCTGACCGGAGGCGGGCACGACGGTGACCGCGTGGCTGATGCCGGTGACGTTCTTGACGGCGTCCTGAGTGACGGTGTCGACCGTGCCTGCGCCGGTCGTGGCCAGGGTAAACGTCCAGCTCTGTGACGGGGTGGCGCTGGTTCCGGTGGTGACGCTATTGGCCAGGGTGACGGAGCCACCGGTCCCGATCGCGCCCAGCCCGGTGAAGGTCACGCCCGACGAGGTGGTGCTCAGATTGGCGAGACCGAGGCCGGCCGAGGTGGCATTCATCGCATCGGTGGTTGCCGAGTTGGCGCGGCCCACCGTGATGGACTGCGAGGCGTCGGCGCTGGTGATCAGCTTCAGCTGGTTGGACGTTACCGAGCCGCCGGTGTTGCCGGAGATCAGATTGACGCCGGAGAAGGTAGCGTTCTTGGCGTAGCTGTCGATGTTGCTGAGCAGGTTGCTGATCTGCGAGTTGATGGTGGTGGGGTCGATCGAGGCCGACTGGCCTTCCGACACCAGCGTCTTGAGCTGGGTCAGCACGCTGCCGATGCTGGTCAGGGCGGAGTTGGCGGTCGAGACGACCTGCGCACCCGTGGACAGGCCGGACGACACCGCCGAAAGCCCGGAGATCTGGCTGTTCATCTTCTGGGCGATGACATAGACGGCCGGGTCATCCGCCGCACTGTTGACCTTCTTGCCGGACGAAACGGCATTCGAGGTCGCTGTCAGGTCGGCGTTGGTCTCGCGCAGCGTCTGCAGGGCGGCGAGGGCGGCGGTATTGGTGTTGATCGAGAAGGCCATGAGTTTTTACTCCTATGGAGGGTTTTCCACAGGAGTGGTTTTCGGCCGCAAAGATTAACCGGGCGTTTACGCTCGGCAGCGATGATGGAGGCGGTTCAGATATGGGTCCGCAGCCATGAGTATCTCCTCCCTCGGCGGGTCGCCGGTCGCGACCTTCATCCAGATTGCCGGCAACGAGACCAGCGCGGCACAGAAGGCGCAGAAGGCCTCGGCGAGCGAGACCAGCGCTCTGGCGCATTTCACCGCCGCCACCAAGACACTGACCTCGCCGGCGGCCCTGCTGAAGGACTACAAGACGCTCCAGGTGGTGCTGTCGGCCTACGGAATGTCAAACCAGATCAACGCCACGGCCGTGCTGAGCAAGCTAATGACCCAGGATCCGACCAGCGCGACCTCGCTGGCCAGGACCTCGGGCAACGCGGCCTGGCAGACCTTTGCCAGCGCGATGTCATCGTGGAAGCCGACGCCATTCACCGCCTCGGTGGTGTCGAACATCACCCAGGGCTATGTGCTGGCGCAGTACGAGAACCAGCAGCAGGACGCCTCGCCCGGCCTGGGTGATGCGCTGTATTACGCGCGCAATGCGAGCTCGGTGAAATCCGTGTCGCAACTGATGGCGGACAGCCGGCTGCTCAATGTCACGCTGATCATGCACGGGGTCAATCCAACGCAGTATGGCGCGCTCGACTACACCCTGCAGAAGCAGATGGTGACAAAGATGGTGAACCTGTCGGATTTCAAGTCGACCAGCACCATCAACCGCAACGCGGAGCGCTACCTGTGCATGCTGCAGACCAATCCGGACTGGGCACCGACGGCGCCGAGCGCGGGCAGCGCGAATCCGTTGCTGACGTTGTTCAACAGCTCCGGCGGCGCCAATTCCCTCACGGCACTGGCGGCAGGGGCGCTGTCGTTTTCGGCGTGAGCGTGGCAAAGCTCTGCGTCGCCTCTGCCCGCAGGATTTTGCCATGAGCCGCTACTGGAGCCCGATCGTTCACGAGCTGACCCCTTATGTGCCGGGGGAGCAGCCGCAGATCGAGGGGCTGGTCAAGCTCAATACCAACGAGAACCCCTACCCCCCCTCCCCCGCAGCGCTTGCGGCGATCCGGGCTGCGGCGGATGAGCGGCTGCGGCTGTATCCGGATCCGGAATCCACCGCGCTGCGGGCCAGGCTCGCCGAGACACACGGGCTGGATGCAGCGGAAGTGTTCGTCGGCAACGGCTCCGACGAGGTGCTGGCGTTCATCTTCCAGGGACTGCTGAGGCATGATCGGCCGCTGCTGTATCCCGACATCACCTACAGCTTCTATCCGGTCTATTGCGGGCTGTACGAGATCGCGCATGAGCTGGTGCCGCTCGATGACGGGCTGCGGATCGATGTGGCGGCCTATGAGGGGCGGCAGGCGGGCGGGGTGATCCTGGCCAATCCGAACGCGCCGACCGGGATCGCGCTGCCCTTGCGTGACATCGAGCGGCTGTTGATCGCCCATCCGGACGCGCCGGTGGTGATCGACGAGGCCTATGTGGATTTCGGCGGCGAGAGTGCCGTTCCGCTGATCGGCCGGTACCCGAACCTACTGGTGACGCAGACACTGTCGAAATCGCGCTCGCTGGCCGGGCTGCGTCTGGGGCTGGCGTTCGGGCAGGCGCCACTGGTCGACGCGCTGAACCGGATCAAGAACAGCTTCAATTCCTACCCGATCGACCAGCTGGCGGCTGCCGGGGCGCTGGCGGCGCTCGGCGACGCGGCGCATTTCGAGGCGACGCGGGCCGCGATCATCGACGAGCGCGCGGCGCTGGTGTCGGCGTTGACGAAGCTCGGCTTCGAGGTGCTGCCGTCAGCGGCGAATTTCGTCTTCGCCCGGCATCCGGAGCATGACGGCGCCGAGCTCGCCGCGGCGCTGCGGGCGCGGGCGGTACTGGTGCGGCATTTCCGGCAGGCGCGGATCAGCGATCATCTGCGCATCACCATCGGCACGCCGGCCCAGCATCAACGACTGCTGGAGGCACTGGAGGCAATCCTGTCCGCCGGGTGAAAAAATGGTGCAACGCACAATTTGCTTGCGGAAGGTCGGTGGGCGATGTATTTGTTGCATCGCACCAATTGAGGCGCACCGGCCAGACGGCATCCCGCCGCAAGGCCCGCGCCCGGGAAGACGACGATGTCCGCCTCTACCCATGAACTCGCCCTCGCCCCTGTCGGTCTGCGCGACATGGTTCGTGCGTTCTTCGGCTCGGCGCGCCGGCTGCACGCCACACGTACCGAGGCCCATGCGGCGCGCGTCCGTGGTGTGGTCAACACCTACAGCGATCGCGCTGCGGACGATGCGCAGCTCGGCCGGCTCGATTTCATTGCCCTGCGCGGCAGCAGCTTCGCGCCGCACCGCTGATCGGGCCCGGCCCGGGGTAGGCAGGGCGAGCGGATTCACCTAAGGCTTCGAGGGTCGAAACCACGAGCCGACAGGATCGAACTTGCGCGCCTACCACGGACAATTTTCCGACAACCAGCCGATCAAGCGCAACGCGGCCGAAAAGCAGAAGCTGCTGAGGGAGCTGCGCGAGACGCTGGCCGGGATGAAATCGCATACCGCCAACACGCTGCGAGACAGCATTCGTCGACGGATCGCCGAACTCGAAGCCGAGCTGCGGCAGAAATAGGCGACGCATCACCATCAGACGCCCGTCCGGATCATTCCGGGCGGGCGTTTATCATTCTACCAGCAGGTATAGCCGCCATCGACAAGCACCACCGCACCGGTCATCAGGCTGGCGGCATCGGAGGCGAGGAAGTGCACGACCGAGGCCACCTCGTCAGGCTGACCGACGCGGGCCATCGGCGTGTTCTCGATCCAGTGCGGATAAAGTGCCGGGTTCTCCATGCCGAAGCGGGTCATGGTGGTTTCGATATAGGTGGGCGCGACCGCGTTGACCCGCACGCCGCGCGTCGCCCATTCGGCAGCCAGCGACTTCGTCAGATGGTGAACCGCCGCCTTGGACGCATTGTAGGCGGATTGTTCCTGCGGCTTGTTGACGATCTCGGCCGACATCGAGCCCATGTTGACGATCGCGCCGCGCCCCTGGGCCAGCATCAACCGGCCGAAGGCGCGGTTGGCATAGTAGGTGCCATCGAGGTTGATCGCCATCTGCACGCGCCACCACTCGTCGGTGCCGTCTTCGGCGCGGATCTCGCTTTTGCAGATGCCCGCGCAGCAGACCAGGATGTCGACATGACCGTATCGCGCCTGGAGCTCGGCGGCGGCGGCATCGACCGAAGCCGAGCTGGTGACATCCATCTTCACGCTGTCACCCTGCGGCAGGCCAGCCGCCGCCTCACGGGCGACCGTCTCGTCGAGATCGGCGATCACCACCGTCGCTCCCGCTTCGGCGAGCGCGGCCGAGCAGGCGAGGCCGATATTGCGCGCGCCGCCCGTGACCACCGCCACGCGGCCGTCGAGACGCAGTTTTTCGAGGTACATCGGACTGATTTTCCGTCTGTTCGGGGTCAGGAGACGGCGCGGATGCGCGCCGCCTCGGCGCTCGGGTCGTGGCGGTGCAGGCGCGGCACCGCCTGGCCCTGCCCGTCGAAAACATGGCTGACGGTGCCGTCGAAGCCGAGATGCACGGTGTCGCCGATGGCGATGGTGCTGCTGCCGTCGGTCTGCACCAGCCAGCTTTCGCCGGAGTCGGTTTCCAGATGCACCAGGGTCTGGCCACCGAGATGCTCGACCACCACCACCCGGCCACTCAGCCGGTCGGGTCCCGCCGTGCCGGCGACGGTGATGTCCTCGGGGCGGGCGCCGAAGGTGATGGCAGCCCCCGGGGCGAGGCGATCGCCAGCGACCGCGACATCGAGCACAGGCCCGGAATCGAGCGCGATGCGCACGCCATCTGGGCGGGTGTCGAGCACGCGGCCGGGATGCAGGTTCATCTTTGGCGCGCCGATAAACCCGGCGACGAAAATGTTGGCCGGGTCGCGGTAGAGCTCGAGTGGCGAGCCGAGCTGCTCGACGCGGCCGGCGCGCAGCACGACGATCTTGTCGGCGAGCGTCATCGCCTCGATCTGATCGTGGGTGACATAGATCATCGTCGCAGCGAGCTCGTTGTGCAACCTTGCGAGTTCGAGCCGCATCTGGCCGCGCAGGGCTGCGTCGAGATTCGACAGCGGCTCGTCGAACAGGAACACCTTGGGCGAGCGCACGATGGCCCGGCCGATGGCGACACGCTGGCGCTGGCCTCCGGAGAGCTGGCGCGGGGTGCGGTCGAGATAGTCGGTGAGCTGGAGGATGCGCGCCGCCTCCTCCACCTTCGCGCGTCGTTCGACCACGGGCAGCTTGGCGAGCTTGAGCGCGAATTCCATGTTCTGCCGCACGGTCATGTGCGGATACAGCGCGTAGGACTGGAACACCATCGCAAGGCCCCGCCCGGCGGGACCGGTCTCGTTCATGCGGACACCGTCGATGGCGAGTTCGCCGCCGCTGATGTCCTCGAGCCCGGCGATCATGCGCAGCAGGGTGGACTTGCCGCATCCTGACGGTCCGACGAAGACGACAAACTCACGGTCGGCGACATCGAGCGACACGCCCTTGATGGTTTCGGCGGCAGCGCCCGGATAGCTCTTGCGGATGTCGCGCAGCGTCAGTGTGGCCATGGGTCGAAGATCCTATTTCACGGCGCCGAAGGTCAGGCCACGGACGAGCTGTTTCTGGCTGATCCAGCCCAGCACCATGATCGGCGCGATGGCCATCGTGGACGCCGCCGACAGCTTCGAGAAGAACAGGCCCTCGGGGCTGGAGAACGAGGCGATGAACTGGGTCAGCGGGGCGGCTGCGTGCGAGGTGAGGTTGAGGCTCCAGAACGCCTCGTTCCAGCACAGGATCAGCGACAGCAGCCCGGTCGAGGCAATGCCGGGCATGGCCAGCGGCAGCAGAAGGTGGCGGATCTCGTCACGCTGGTTCGCACCGTCCATCCGACCGGCCTCGAGGATATCCTTCGGGACTTCCTTGAAGAAGGTGTAGAGCATCCACACCACGATCGGCAGGTTCATCAGCATGTAGATGGCGATCAGACCGATGCGCGTATCGAGCAGGCCGAGATTGCGGAACAGCAGGTAGATCGGGATCAGCACACCCACGGGGGGCAGCATCTTGGTCGACAGCATCCACAGCAGCGTGCCGCGGGTGCGCCTGGTCGGATGAAAGGCCATCGAATAGGCGGCAGGAACCGCAAACAGCAGGGCGAGCGCGGTGCCGCCGACGGAAACGATGACGCTGTTGAGCGCGAACAGCAGGTAATTGGCGCGCGACTGCACCTCCGCATAGCCCTCGAGAGTCGGGTGGAAGAGCAGCAGTGGCGGGGTGGCGATGGCGTCGGTCTCGGATTTGAAACTGGTCAGCACCATCCAGGCGATCGGGAAGAACATCGCCAAAGCAACCAGCCAGCCGAGCACGCCGACCGCCCAGTGCGCACGCTCGCCGACAGTGCCGGAGGCGCGAAGCTTGACGGGGGTGTCGGAGATCACCGTTGCCATCGCTCAGGCCTCCAGATTGCGCGCGATACTGCGCACCAGGAAGATCGCCACGATATTGGCGAGCACGATCGCCACCACGCCGCCGGCCGATGCACCCCCGACATCGTATTGCAGCAGCGCGCGGGCGTAGATCAGGTAAGCGAGTGTCGTCGTCGCTGTACCGGGGCCGCCGGAGGTGGTGACGAAGATCTCGGCGAAAATGGTCAGCAGGAAGATCGTCTCGATCATGATCACCACGGTGATCGCGCGCCGCATGTGCGGCAGGATGATGTAGACGAACTGCGCGATCGGGCCCGCACCGTCGAGCCGGGCGGCTTCCTTCTGCTCGCCGTCGAGCGACTGCACGGCGGTGAGCAGGATCAGCACCGCGAACGGCAGCCATTCCCACGAGACGATGATGACGATCGCCGCCATCGGATATTGCGCGAACCAGTCGATCGGCGCGAAGCCGAACGCATGGGCGACGACCCCGAACAAACCGTAGATCGGGTGCATCATCAGGTTCTTCCACATCAGCGCGCTGACGGTCGGCATCACGAAAAACGGTGCGATGACCAGCAGGCGGGCGATGTTGCGGCCCGGAAACGCGGTGTCGTAGAGCACCGCAAGCAACGTTCCCAGACCGACGGTGATGACCAGCACAGAGACCACCAGGACCAGCGTGTTGACCAGCGAAGTCCAGAAATCGGGATCGGTGACGAGATAGTAGTAATTGTCGATGCCGGCGAAGCCGGTCTGGGTCGGATCGAGCAGGTTGTAGCGCTGGGTGGAGAACCACAGCGTCATCGCCAGCGGCACGATCATCCACAGCAGCAGCACCAGCACCGAGGGCGCGAGAAACGGGAGGCCGGCGCCTCGGCTGCGGGATGCGGGCATCGTGCTCGCCGACATGGCCGGTCCTCCCCCGATCTGCGTGCGGCTCAGTGCGCGAGACCGGCCTGGCGCACGGTGCGCTGCGTGGCCGACTGCGCGGATTTGAGCGCCTGGTCGGCACTCAGCCCGCCGGTCAGCGTGGCGGCAATGGTCTGCCCGACCTGGGTACCGATGCCCTGGAACTCGGGGATGCCGACGAACTGTGCGCCGACATAGGGCCGCGGCTGTGCGGTCTTGCCGTTCGGGTTGGAATTGTCGATCGCATCGAGCACGAACGAGGCGAACGGCGCGACCGCCTTGTATTGCGGGTTGGCGTAGGTCGACTGCCGCGTGCCAGCGGGCGCCGAGACCCAGCCGTTGGTCTTGGCGACGAGATCGACATAGGCCTTCGACGTCGCCCAGGTGACGAACTTCTCGGCCGCACCCTTGTGCGTGGACGACACCGGCACCGCCAGCGCCCAGGACCACAGCCAGGTCGGGCCGCCGGTATAGCTGCCGGTCGGCACAGGCGCGAAGCCCACCTTGTCGGCCACCGTGCTCTGTTTCTTGTCATACAGCAGGCCGGCGGCGACGGTGGAGTCGATCCACATGCCGCAATGACCGGACGCGAACAGGGCGAGATTCTCGTTGAAGCCGTTGGACGTCGCGCCGGGCGGGCCATCGGCCTTGAGGATGCCGTCATACCAGTCGAGCGCCTTGTGCCAGGCGGGCGTGTCGATGGTGGCGTGATAGCCATCACCGAACCACTGACCGCCCATCGCGGTCACCAGCATGGTGAAGAACGCCATGTTCTCACCCCAGCCGGGCTTGCCGCGCAGGCACATGCCGTAGACACCATTGGACTTGTCGGTGATCTTGTCGGCGAACTGCCGGATCTGCTCATAGGTCGGCGCGGTGGGCATGGTCAGCCCGGCCTTCTTGAACAGGTCGGTGCGGTAATAGGTCATCGCGCTTTCGGCATAGAAGGGCAGCGCGTAGATCGCGCCCTTATAGCTCAGCGAATCGCGCACCGGCTTGAGCAGGTCGTCGGTATCGTAGGCGGCGTCGGGGGTGATCTTCTCGAGCCAGCCGCGCTGCGCCCAGATCGGGGCTTCGTAATTGCCGATGGTCAGCACGTCGAACTGGCCGGCATGGGTGGCGATGTCGGTGGTCACGCGCTGGCGCAGCGTGTTCTCTTCCAGCACCACCCAGTTGAGCTTGATGTCGGGATTGGCTTTCTCGAACGCGTCGGACAGCTTCTGCATGGTCACCATGTCGCCGTTGTTGACGGTGGCGATGGTGATGGAGACCGGCTCCGCATTGGCCCCGGCGGCGAGAGAGACGCTCGCCACTCCGGCAAGCAGACAGGCACGAATCACGCGCCCGTGAATGGACGCAATGCTGGCTTTAACTGACACGGCCTGAAGCCCTCCCCGATGTCATTTTTCAGTCCAGACCGTCAGGCAGCCTGGTTGATGATGACACTGCGCGCAGGCTCCCGCCCCGTCAAGCAGCGCGCACTTTGCCGCCGTGCCGTGGGCCTGCTACGAATCGAGGCAGCGATCCTTTCGGAGATCACCATCATGAGCGGAATTCTCGGCGGCCTTCTCGGCAGCCTGACCGGCGGCGCGGGCGGCAGCAACGAGCGCGAAGGCAGCCTCGGCGGCCCGCTGGGCGGGGTGGGCGGCGCCGCGATCGCCGGTTTCGTCGCGCATGCGATCGAGCAGGCCGGCGGCATCCAGGGACTGATCGCCAAGTTCGAGCAGGCCGGGATGGGCGACAAGGTGCAGTCCTGGATCGGCTCGGGCGCGAATCTGCCGGTCAGCTCGGCGGAGTTGCAGCAGGTGCTGCCGGCGGGACAGATCGACGCCTGGGCGCAGGCGCACGGCCTGCCCGCCGGTCTGGCGACCCAGGTGCTGGCGCATGTGCTGCCGAGCGCGGTCGATCACGCCACGCCGCAGGGCGCGGATACGAACGGCCAGCCGGTGGGCGCGCCGGCGCAGGGCGACGCGATCACCTCGATCCTGGGCCGGCTGCTCGGCTGACGCCTATGGCGCGATGGTGATGCGGCCGACCCCGCTGATCTCGCGCCGATGCACCACCCCGACCGGGTGGGCGAGCGAGATGCTGCCCACGCCGCTGACATCGAACCAGCCCTCACGCACGATGGCGCCGATGCTGGCCTGACCCACGCCGCTGAGATCGAGATGGGCATGGCCGATCTCGCCTGCACCGACGCTCAGAGCGGAACTTCCAGACAGGTCGGCATCGAGATCGCCCTCGATATGGTCGATCGAAATGGCACCAGAACCACTGCTCGACAGGTCGACCGGGCCGGCGGCGGCGACCGAGACGGCGTTGGCGCCGGACAGCCGCAACACCATCGGGCCGCCCACGGCGCCGATGCGATAGTCGCCGACCGTCGATTCCGTCACGTGCAGCGCCATCCCGGGCGGAACCAGGATCGTCGCCAGCAGCGTGGGTTTGCGGTCGTCCGACAGGCCGTGCGCGCAGAAATGGCCGGTGATCCTCGCCTCGCCATTACCCGAACCGAGCGTCACCGATGTCAGCTCCTGCGGATTGGCGGCGGCGAGGTCCAAACTCACGCGCCCTTTCAGCGACGGGTCGGGCGTGATGACCACCCGCTTCGCGCAGAGATCGTCGATCGACAGCGAGGTACCGGTCAACACGGCCGCGCGGGCGGCGACCGACAGGCACAGACCTGCGACGGCGAGGGGCAGGAGCCAGCGAGGGGGCATGGGGATTCACTCCGGATAAGGCGTCTTGCCTCGATGCCTCGCAAGATACATGCCAAGCCGGAACAACCTGGTTTGCGCTCGCCGCCCTACACCCGACCTGGCGTACGAGGCCATAATTTTACGGATCCGCGATGATCGTGGCGTATTCCATCACCCTGCGTGGCACGACAAGTGTCACCACAATGTCGCGCGCCACGGCACGGGCGGTCGCTACTTTGCGCCGATGGATGCCCTGACCCGCGAGTCCGCCGGGCTCGAGACCACCGTCGATCGCTCCACCGCTCCGGCACCCGACCGGGGCGGCACGGCACTGTTCCTGCGCCGGTGGCTGGCCCATCCATTGCAGATGGGCTCGGTGGTGCCATCCTCGCCGGCGCTGTGCCGCCGCCTGGTGCGGGCGGCCTGGCCGCAGGAGGGCGAGACGGTGCTGGAGCTCGGCGCCGGCACCGGAGTGATCGGCCGCGCCCTGCTCGATGCAGGACTGCCCCCCGAACGGCTGATCGCGGTCGAGATCGTCCCCGCCATGGCCGCCCACCTGCGACGCAGCCTCGCCGGGGTGCGGGTGATCGAGGCCGACGCGCGCGACCTGCCCGCCCTGCTCGCCGCCGAGGGCAGCCCGCCGCTCGGGGCGCTGATCTGCGGCATCCCGCTGGTTCTGCTGCCGAAGGCGGCGCAGGCGCGCTTCATCGACACGATGCGCGCTCTCGCACCGGCGCTGATGCGCCGGCGCGGGTTCCTGCATTACTCCTACTGCGCGACCTCGCCGCTGCCGATGCGCGCGCACCGGCTGGCAGGGAGGCGCGAGTTCTGGACGCCGCTGAACTTTCCGCCTGCCAGCGTCTGGCGTTATCGCGATGTCGCCTGATCCGAACTCGTAAATACGCTTAAGCATTTTTGCGGACAGGCGAGCCAAAACCGCGCTTGCCGAAGCGCAGGCTCGGTGCTACGTCCCTGCTTGGTTGACGTATAGGGAAGGTTGTCACCCCTGACGGAAAGGCCGTGGACTCCAACCACACGGCCGCCACGAAAGCCGCGGGGGATGAGGCACCCTTGTCCCGGGAGAGAAGCATGTCGTCGAACGTCGTTATCGCCGGATTCGTCCGCTCGCCCTTCACCCCTGCCAATCGCGGCGCGCTGGCGCGCACGCGGCCCGACGACATCGCAGCGCAGACCGTGCGCGGGCTGATCGAGCGTACCGGCGTGAAGGCGGAGGACGTCGAGGATCTGATCGTCGGCTGCGCCTTTCCCGAGGCCGAGCAGGGCTTCAATGTCGGCCGCCTGATCGGGCTGCTCGCCGACCTGCCGCTGTCGGTGGGTGGCGTCACCGTCAACCGCTTCTGCGGCTCGTCGATGCATGCGGTGCACATCGCCGCCGGCCAGATCGCGATCGGCGCCGGCGAGGTCTATATCTGCGCCGGCATTGAGAGCATGAGCCGCGTGCCGATGACCGGGTTCAACCCGATGCCGAACCCCGCGCTGGCGAAGAAGAAGCCCGGCGCCTACATGGGCATGGGCGAGACGGCCGAGAACGTCGCCAACCGCTACCAGATCGACCGCAAGACGCAGGAAGAATTCGCCCTCGTCAGCCAGAAGAAGACCGACGACGCGATCAAGGCCGGCAAGCTCGAAGCCGAGATCGTGCCGATCATCACCAAGGCCGGTGTGGTCGACAAGGACGGCTGTCCGCGCCCCGAAAGCACCGCAGAGGGCCTCGCGGGGCTGAAGCCGGCGTTCAGCAAGGACGGCACGGTGACCGCCGCGACCTCGTCGCCGCTGACCGACGGCGCCTCCGCCGTGCTGGTGTGCAGCGAGGAGTATGCGCTGAAGAACGGTCTCAAGCCGCTGGCACGCATCAAGGCGGTGGCGGTGTCGGGCTGTGAGCCGGACGTGATGGGACTGGGCCCGATCGAGGCGTCGCGCAAGGCGCTGGCGCGCGCCGGCATCCAGGCCAGCGACATCGACATCGTCGAGATCAACGAGGCCTTCGCCAGCCAGTCGATCGCCTGCATCAAGGATCTCGGGCTCAACACCGAGCACGTCAACATCGATGGCGGCGCGATCGCGCTGGGTCATCCGCTGGGCGCGACCGGCGCGCGCATCGTCGGCAAGGCCGCGTCGCTGCTGGCGCGCGAGGGCGGCCGTTACGCTCTCGCCACCCAGTGCATCGGCGGCGGCCAGGGCATCGCCACCCTCATGGAGCGCGTCTGATGCCCGGCACGCCCGAAACCTTCAAGAAGGTCTGTGTGATCGGCGCCGGCGTGATGGGCGCCGGCATCGCCGCCCAGGTCGCCAATGCCGGCATCCCGGTGCTGCTGCTCGATATCCTGCCCAAGGATGACAAGCTGCCGCGCGATGCGGTTGCCGCCGGTGCGGTCGCCAAGATGCTCAAGACTGAGCCGGCCGCGTTCATGTCGAAATCGGCCGCCAAGCTGGTCGAGACCGGCAGCATCGACGATGATCTCGGCAAGATCGCCGAGTGCGACTGGGTGGTGGAAGTCATCATCGAGCGCGTCGATCTCAAGCAGAGCCTGTATCGCAAGATCGATGCAGTGCGTCGCCCCGGCACGCCGATCAGCTCCAACACCTCGACCATTCCGCTCAACAAGCTGATCGAGGGGCTGCCGCAGAGCTTCGCCGACGATTTCACCATCACCCATTTCTTCAATCCGCCGCGCTACATGCGCCTGCTGGAGGTGGTGACCCACGCCGGCAACGATCCGAAGATGGTCGAGGCGATCACCAGCTTCGCCGATCTCAAGCTCGGCAAGACGGTGGTGATCTGCAAGGACACACCGGGCTTCATCGCCAACCGCATCGGCACGCTGTGGATGCAGCAGGCGGTCAATCGCGCGATCGAGGACAAGCTCACCATCGAGGAGGCCGATGCGGTGATGGGCAAGCCGTTCGGCTTCCCCAAGACCGGCGTGTTCGGGCTGATCGATCTGGTCGGTCTCGATCTGATGCCGCATATCAATGCCAGCATGAAGGCGCTACTGCCGGCCGACGACCTCTTTGTCACCGAGCTGCGCGAGCAGCCGCTGATCACCAAGATGATCGCCGACGGCTACACCGGCCGCAAGGGCAAGGGTGGTTTCTACCGGGTCAACAAGGCGGCGGGGAAGGTCAAGGAGTCGATCGGCCTGATCACCGGCGAGTATGAGCCGTCGAAGCGCATCACGCTGCCGCCGGCCACCTCGAAGACCGGCAAGTCGCTGATCGCCTCGAGCGACAAATACGGCAAGTTCGCCTGGGACGTGATGAGCGGCACGCTGGGCTATGCGGCGTCACTGGTCGGCGAGATCGCCGACGACATCGTCTCGATCGACGATGCGATGAAGCTGGGCTTCGGCTGGAAGTTCGGCCCCTTCGAGCTGCTCGACCAGCTCGGCCCGAAGGCGGTCGCCGATCGTCTCGCCAAGGAAGGCCGCAAGGTTCCCGACATCCTTGCCAAGGTCGGCGATGGCACCTTCTATCGTGTCACCGACGGGCAGCTCGAGTTCTTCGGCGCTGACGGGGTCTATCACCCGCGCAAGCGTCCCGAGGGCGTGCTGCTGCTGGAGGACATCAAGCGCAACAGCAAGCCGGTCGACAAGAACGGCTCCGCCTCGATCTGGGATATCGGTGACGGCGTGCTGTGCCTCGAGTTCACCGGCAAGATGAACGCGCTCGACGAGAACGTCATGAAGATGTTCGTCCGAGCACAGGCGCTCATCGAGGCGGGCGACAAGTATCGTGCGCTGGTGGTCTACTCCGAGACCAAGGACTTCTCGGTCGGTGCCAATCTGGGCCTCGCGCTGTTCGCCTGCAACATCGCCGCCTGGGGCGAGATCGACAAGCTGATCGCCGGTGGCCAGAAGGCGCTCAAGGGGATCAAGTATGCGAACTTCCCGGTGGTCGCCGCACCCGCGGGACTGACGCTCGGCGGGGGATGCGAGATCTGCCTGCATGCCGACGCGATCCAGGCCCATGCCGAGACCTATATGGGTCTCGTCGAATGCGGCGTCGGGCTGATCCCCGGCTGGGGCGGCAATGGCGAGCTGATCAAGCGCTGGGAAGCCTCGCCGATGATGCCGAAGGGGCCGATGCCGGCGCCGTCGAAGGCGTTCGAGGCGATCTCCACCGCCAAGACCGCCAAGTCGGCGGCGGAAGCACGCGAGATGCAGATGCTGCGCAAGGGTGACGAGATCACCATGAACCGCGACCGTCTGCTGTTCGACGCCAAGGCGAAGGCGCTGAAGCTGCTCGACGGCTACGTGCCGCCCGAGCCGCCGGTCTTCCGCCTGCCGGGACCTTCGGGGGCACTGGCCTTCGCACAGGCCGTGGACGGGTTCCGCAAGCAGGGTGTCGCCACCCCGCATGACGTCACCGTCGCCGCCTCGCTGGCCGAGACGCTGACCGGGGCGGAAGCTGACTATCTCGACGAGCTGACCGAGCAGCAGGTGCTCGACATCGAGCGCGCCAACTTCATCAAGCTGATGAAGAACCCCAAGACGCTGGCACGCATCGAGCACACGCTGGTCACCGGCAAGCCGCTGCGCAACTGAACAGACCAGGCGGGCGGCCGGGGCATCGCTCCGGCCGCCCACTTCTTTTGCCTTTTCCAACACGACCCACGGTTCGACGGGAAGAACGTCCATGCAGGTTTACAACGCCCCGCTTCGCGACATGAAATTCGTGCTGCACGAGCTGCACGACTATAAGGCGATCGCCGCCCTCCCCGGTCAGGAGGAGTTCAGCGAGGACCTCGTCGACACCGTGCTGGAAGAGGCCGGCAAGCTCGCCTCCGAAGTGCTGCTGCCGCTCAACGCGGTCGGCGAGGCCGAGGGCTGCACGCTGGAGAACGGCAAGGTCACCACGCCGACCGGCTTCCGCGATGCCTACAACACCTTCCGCGAAGGCGGCTGGACCGGCCTGGGGGCGCCGCAGGAGTATGGCGGCCAGGGCTTCCCCGAGATGGTCGGCAAGATGGTCGAGGAGATGATCTGCTCGGCCAACCTCGCCTTCAGCCTCTACCCCGGCCTGACCCATGGCGCGCGCCGCGCGATCGCCGAACACGCGACCGAGGAACTGCGCCAGGCCTATCTGCCGAAGATGATCGACGGTACCTGGTCCGGCGCGATGTGTCTGACGGAGGCGCATTGCGGCACCGATCTCGGCCTGCTGCGCACCCGTGCCACCCCGCAAGCGGACGGCACCTACAAGATCAACGGCTCGAAGATCTTCATCTCCTGCGGCGACCACGACATGGTTGACAACGTCATCCATCTGGTGCTGGCCCGCCTGCCGGACGCACCGAAGGGCGTGAAGGGCATCAGCCTGTTCCTGGTGCCGAAGTTCCTGCCCAACGAGGCCGGCGAGGTCGGGCAGCGCAACGGCGTCACCTGCTCGGGCCTCGAGCACAAGATGGGCCTGCGCGGCTGCGCCACCTGCCAGATGGCGTTCGACGACGCCACCGGCTGGATCGTCGGCCAGCCCAACAAGGGCATGGCGGCGATGTTCACGATGATGAACGAGGAGCGCCTCGGCGTCGGCATCCAGGGCCTCGGCATCGGCGAGATCGCCTATCAGTCCTCGGTGTTCTACGCCAAGGACCGCATCCAGGGCCGTTCGCTGTCGGGCGTCAAAAGCCCCGACAAGGCCGCCGATTCGATCATCGTGCACCCCGACGTGCGCCGCATGCTGATGACGCAGCGCGCCTATAACGAGGGCTGCCGCGCGCTCGGCGCGTGGGTCGCGCGTGCGGTCGACATCTCGCGTCATGCGCCCTCGCCCGAGGAGCGCGAGGAGGCGGAGGAGTTCATCGCGTTCATGACGCCGATCGTCAAAGCGATGTTCACCGATTTCGGCTTCGACTCCGCTTCGCTCGCGGTGCAGGTCTATGGCGGCCACGGCTTCATCAAGGAGCATGGTGTGGAGCAGTTCGTGCGCGATGCGCGCATCACCATGCTCTACGAGGGCACCAACGGCGTGCAGGCGCTCGACCTGGTGGGTCGCAAGCTGCCAGCACATATGGGCCGCTACATGCGCGGTCTGTTCCACCCGATCGCCGAGTTCATCGCCGAGAACAAGACCAATCCGGCCCTCGCCAGCTTCATCCCCGGTCTGGAGCAGGCGTTCGGCGCACTTCAGCTCACCACCGGCAAGCTCGCCGAGAAGATGATGCGCGATCCCGAGGAGGCCGGTGCCGCCTCGACCGACTACCTGCGTCTGGCCGGCCTAGTTGGCATCGCCTACATGTTCGCCCGCTCGGTGCTGATCGCCGCGCCCAAGGTCGGCGAGGCCGGGCCGGAGGGCGAGTTCTACAAGGCGAAGATCGCCACCGCGCAGTTCTTCTACGACCGCATCCTGCCGCAGACGGCGGCGATGTTCCTGTCGATCAAGTCGGGCAAGGCGTCGATGATGGCGCTGGCCGAAGCGGCGTTCTGAGCCTTGGACCAGCACGCGACGGGGGCCGCAGCGTCGGTCCCCGCCGGATTTCATCCGCTCCCGCCGCTGGGCGAGACGTTCAATACCGTCATCGGGCCGCTGTATCTCGGCCTGCGTGACGGTCGTCTGGTCGGCGGACTGCGCGTCGAGAAACGGCACTGCAATCCGGCCGGCTCCCTGCACGGCGGGATGAGTGCCACGCTCGCCGATATCTGCATGTCGTTGGCGGTGCAGTTCGATCACGACCTCGGTGCGGGGACGATCGTGACGGTCAGCATGACGGTGGACTACCTCGGTGCCGGACGACCCGGCGACTGGGTGGAGATCCATTCAGAGATCGACCGCGCCGGTGGCACCTCGTTCACCCGGGCGAGCATCCTGGTGCCGCGCGAGGCGGGCGACGCGACGCCGATCGCCCGGGCCTCGGCGGTGTTCCGCACGCTGCGCCCTGCGCATGGCGGCAAGGCGCCGCCGCATGTCGGCAACCTGCTGCGCCAGCAGTTCGGACTGCCCCCCTTCCCCGCCAAGCCAGGCTGAGCTCCGATGTCCGTCATCGCCCCGATCGCTCCCCCCGACACCAGCGACGCCAAGCGTCGACTTTCACGGCTGACCGCGCGGCTGGCGCTTCCGGCGATCGGCGCGCCGATGTTCATCGTCTCCACCCCCGAACTAGTGATCGCGCAGTGCCGCGCCGGCATCGCGGGGTGTTTTCCGGCGCTGAATGCCCGCGGCAACGAGACCCTGGATGGCTGGATCAGCCATGTCGAGGACGCGCTCGACGAGTCGGCCGCGCCGTTCGGGGTCAACCTGATCGTGCACCGGAGCAACGCGCGGCTGGAGGCCGATCTCGCCACCTGCGTGGCACGGCGGGTGGGGCTGGTGATTACCTCGCTGGGCGCGACGCGCGAGGTCAATGACGCGATCCACGCCCATGACGGGCTGGTACTGCACGACGTCACCAATCAGAAACACGCCCGCAAGGCGATCGAGAACGGTGCCGACGGGCTGATCCTGGTTGCGGCCGGCGCGGGCGGACATGCCGGCAACCTGTCGCCCTTCGCGCTGGTCGAGGAGACACGCGCCTGGTTCGATGGGCCGATCGTGCTGGCCGGGGCGATCGGCACCGGGCGCGGCGTACTGGCGGCGCGCGCGATGGGGGCGGATCTGGTCTCGATCGGCTCGCGCTTCATCGCTGCGCGCGAGGCCAACGCGACCGATGCCTACAAGCAGGGGCTGATCGACGGCACCGGCGAGGATATCGTCTATTCCGACGTGTTCACCGGGGTGAAGGGCAATTACCTGCGCGCCTCGGTCGCCGCCCAGGGGCTCGACCCCGACAATCTGCCCAGCCGCGGGGCGGCGTCGCTGGACATGAACGCGCCCAAGGCCTGGCGTGACATCTGGGGCTGCGGCCAGGGCATCGGCACTGTCACCTCGGTGCAGCCCGCGGGCGAAATCATCGCCGGAATGATCGCACAGTATGGTGATGCGCGCGATCTGCTGGCACGCTGATCGGTTCCATGGCCCAGCACCCCGCTCCCTCCTCCGAATCGTCCGGCACCGACGTCTCCCCGCCGGTGTCCAGCCACTGGGCGCGGGCGGACCAGAAGGCGCGCGCCGCCGGCGAGGAAGGCAGGCTGTACAGCGTCACCGAACTCGCCACCGAGCTGAAGGTGACGGCGCGGACGCTGCGCTTCTACGAGGACAAGGGGCTGATCTCGCCGTCGCGGGCGGGTGCTGCGCGTGTCTACACGCCGCGCGAGCGGGCGCGGATGCTGCTGATCCTGCGCGGCAAGCGGCTGGGGTTCAGCCTGCGCGACATCGGCTCGTTCCTCGATCTCTACGACGCCGACGAGCGGCATCTGCGGCAGAAGGAAGTGCTGCTGCAGAAGATCGACAGCCGTGTGGCCCAGCTCGCGCAGATGCGACGCGCGCTCGACATCACCCTCGGCGAGCTCGAGGCGATGGCCGCCGAGACGCGCGCGGTGATCGCCGAGATGCAGTCCGGCGGGCAGGACGCCCATCGTGCCGCCGACGCGTCGGCCGAAGTGACACGGCGACTGGCGCGCGAAGGCCGCCGCGGCCGCGACTGAAATTGGACCATTGACGGGACCGGGAGACAGACCATGAGCGAAACCGCTCGCGAGCAGATGGAATTCGACGTGGTGATCGTGGGCGCGGGGCCTGCGGGCCTGTCGGCCGCGATCCGCCTGCGTCAGCTCACCCCCGAGGCCACGGTCTGCGTGGTGGAGAAAGGCTCCGAGGTCGGCGCGCACATCCTGTCGGGCGCCTGTATCGAGCCGCGCGCGCTCGACGAGCTGATCCCGGACTGGAAGGAAAAAGGCGCGCCGCTGAACACGCCGGCCACCGACGACCGGATCATGTTCCTCACCCCGCAGCGCAGCTACACGGTGCCGATGCTGGAGCGGGTGATGCCGCACATGGCCAATCACGGCAATTACATCGTCAGCCTCGGCGATGTCTGCCGCTGGCTCGCCGCCCAGGCCGAGGAGCTCGGCGTCGAGATCTATCCCGGCTTCGCCGCCGCCGAACTGCTCGAGGAGGATGGCCGCATCGTCGGCGTGGCCACCGGCGACATGGGCGTCACGCGCGAGGGCGAGCCGGGGCCGAACCACCAGCCGGGCATGGAGCTGCGCGCCACCTACACGCTGTTCGGCGAAGGCTGCCGCGGCTCGCTGGGCAAGAAGCTGATGGCGCGGTTCGACCTGCGCGAGGGTGTGGATCCGCAGACCTACGGGCTCGGCATCAAGGAGCTGTGGGAGATCCCCAAGGAGAAGCACCGCCCCGGCCTGGTGCAGCACACCTTCGGCTGGCCGCTGGACCGCAAGACCTATGGCGGGTCGTGGCTGTACCATTTCGGCGACAACCTGGTCTCCTACGGCTTCGTGGTGGGCCTCGATTACGAGAACCCCTGGCTGTCGCCGTTCGACGAGATGCAGCGTCTCAAGACACACCCGGCGGTGCGCGAGCATCTCGAGGGCGGACGGCGCATCGCCTATGGCGCGCGCGCGCTGTCGGAAGGCGGTTTGCAGTCGATCCCGCGCCTGACCTTCCCCGGCGGCGCGTTGATCGGCGATACGGCCGGCTTCCTCAACGTGCCCAAGATCAAGGGCACGCATACGGCGATGAAGTCCGGCATGCTGGCGGCGGAAGCGGTCGCCGAGGCGCTGGCGGGCGACAAGCCCGCCGAGCCGGCGAGCTTCACCGCGAAGGTGCGCGCCTCGTGGCTGTGGGAGGAACTGCGCGACGTGCGCAACGTACGGCCCTCCTTCTCGAAGTTCGGTGTGTTCGGCGGCGCGCTGTATTCCGGCATCGATGCCATGCTGCTGCGCGGACGCGCACCATGGACGATGGAAGTCCGCCACCCCGACAACGAGGCGCTCAAGAAGGCGTCGGAGTGCGAGAAGATCGTCTACCCCCGGCCGGATGGCAAGCTGACCTTCGACAAGCTGTCCTCGGTGTTCCTGTCCTCGACCAATCACGAGGAAGATCAGCCCGTGCATCTGCGGCTGCGCGACCCGAGCCTGTGGAAGCCGGTCAACTACGACACCTATGGCTCGCCGGAGAGCCGCTACTGCCCGGCCGGCGTGTATGAGGTGGTCGGCGAAGGCGCGGATGCCGCGTTGCGGATCAACGCGCAGAACTGCGTGCACTGCAAGACCTGCGACATCAAGGACCCCGATCAGAACATCGACTGGTGCACGCCCGAGGGCGGCGGCGGCCCGAACTACATCGGCGGCATGTGAACGGCGCGTAGCAGCCCGACGCGATGCGACGTCGGGTTGCCCGCACGCTGTTACATCAAGGCAACATGACGCGTTTGCCGCTTGCGGAATGACATGAGTTCCCTATACGTGAACCTCAAGCCGATAAGGCAAATCAGGGAGAGACGACCATGAGTTCCGCTGCGATCCGCATTCTGCGCCGCGCCACCTTCCTTGCCACGACCAGCCTGACCCTCGCAGCGCTCGCCCCGTCGGCGATGGCCAGTGGTCTCGCCCTGCGCGACACCGATCCGGCCACCACCGCCAATGCCTATATCGGCGGCGTCTCCCGCGCCTCGGACGCCTCGACCGCCTATCTCAACCCGGCAGGCATGGCCTGGCTGGACGACAACGAGATGGAGACGACCGTCACCTATGTGCATCCGTCATCGAGGTTCCGCGACGGCTACGGCTCGGGCGGACTGAGCGGTGTGGTCAGCGGTGCGACCTCGGCCAGTGCGATCGATCCCGCGGTGACCGGCTCGGCCTTCGGTGTGTTCAAGCTCGGGGATCGCTGGCGCATCGGCTACGGCTTCACCACCCCCTATGGCGAGCGCGCGGACTATCCGTCGAACTGGGTCGGCCGCTACAACAGCCTCGTGACCTCGCTCACCGACTACAACCTGTCGGCCGCCGTCTCCTACAAGGTGAACAGCCATCTCTCGCTCGGCTTCGGCCCGCAGATGAACTTCCTCGAGGGCCGCTTCACCGAGGCCCTCGATCTCGGCGCGCTGACCGCCGATCCGCTGAACCAGACCATCGGCGCCATTTCCGGCAACGGGTTCGGATTCGGCTATTACGCTGGTCTGATCTACCGTTTCGACGACCGCACCCAGTTCGGCGTGACGTATCGCTCGCGCACCACGGTCAATCTGAGCGGCAAACAGAAGATCACCTCATCCGACGCGATCATCAACAACCCTTTGCTGCACCCGGTCTTTGTCTCGCAAAGCGGACATGTCGCCGCCGAGGTGACGCTGCCCGACACGGTCACCTTCGGCCTGACGCACTGGTTCTCGCCGCGCCTGGCAGTGATGGCCGAAGCGCAGTGGACGCATTGGTCCCTGCTGCCGCAACTGACGTTTCACTCCGACGCGGTCGCCAACAGCTCCATCGCCGTCGGCTGGAAGAACACCTGGATGGGCGGTGTCGGCGCCCTCTACAAGCTGACCCCCGCACTCGGGTTGCGGGGCGGTTTCTCCTATGACCAGTCGCCGTCGACCTATGCCAACCGCATCAGTCGCACGCCGGATACCTCGCGCTACATGCTGGCCGGCGGTGTCGAATATCGTATGACGCGCGGTCTGACGCTGAATGCCGCCTATGCGCATCTCTTCACGCCGGATGGCCGCATCAACGAGACCGACAGCTCACTGATCGGCAGCCACACCGTGACCGGCATCTACAAGAACAAGGCCGACGTCGTCAGCGTCGGCATGATCACCCACTTCTGAGCCTGACGATCTGCCCGGAGCCACCCTCCGGGCAGATCTTCTTGTACGCCTCCGCCTCAAAGCCCGGGGACGACCGCGCGATGACCGTAGTACCACCGACGACGAGTGCGAAGACCCTCGCCGACCTTTTCACCACCGCGGTCGCCACGTTCGGCCCGCGCCCTGCCCTCGATTTCATGGGCCGCAAGACCAGCTACGCCGAGCTCGGCCGCCAGGTCGGCGCAGTGACCGCCGGATTGCAGGCGCTTGGTGTCGTGCACGGCACGCGGGTCGCGATGACGATGCCGAACTGCCCGGCCACGGTGATCCTGTATTTCGCCATCCAGCGCGCCGGCGGCATCGTGGTGGCGCTCAACCCGCTCTATGTCGAGCGCGAGATTTCCCATCTCCTGCGCGACAGCGGCGCGGAGATCGTCTGCCTGCCCAATCTCTCCGACATCAGCACCAAGGTGGTGAAGGCGACCGAGGGCAGCGCGGTGCGCCACATCGTCGCCTGCGACTTCGCCGCCCAGCTCCCCGCGATCAAGCGCATCCTGTTCCGCATCGCGCGTCGCGCGGCGATCGCGCATGACCTTGTCGGACCGCGCTTCGTGTCCTTCCAGACCCTGCTGGCCACGAAGGGCAAGCCCGTGCCGGTCGCCACCGCGCCCGACGATCCGGCCGCGCTGCAATACACTGGCGGCACCACCGGCCTGCCGAAGGCGGCGGTGCTGACCCAGGCCAACCTGCTCGCCAATTTCGCCCAGGTGGTCGACACCGTCGCCGCGATGCCGGGCGCCTACCGCACCGCGATCTGCGTGCTGCCGCTGTTTCATGTGTTCGCAATGATGGCGATCCTGATCTCCACCATCGGCCAGGGCGGCGAGATCGTGCTGGTGCCGCGCTTCGAGGCGAAGGATCTGATCAAGACCATCGCCCGCACGAAACCGACCGCGATGTTCGGCGTGCCGACGATCTACACCGCGATCCTGCGCGAGCCGGGCCTGAACCCGGCCGATCTGGCCAGCATCATGACCTGCGTGTCCGGCGGCGCGCCGCTGCCGGCGGAGATCCGCACCGAGTTCGAGCGCGTCACCGGGGTGGCGGTGCGCGAGGGCTACGGGCTGAGCGAAACCTCGCCGGTGGTGACGATGACGCCGCTCGATGGCGGCCGCGAAGGATCGTGCGGCCGGATCGTTGCCAACACCCGGATCGCGATCCGCGACATCGAGCCGCCGCATGCCGATCTCGCGATCGGTGAGCGCGGTGTGGTCTGGATCAACGGGCCACAGGTGATGCGTGGCTACTGGAACCGCCCCGAGGAAACCGCCAAGGCGCTGGTCGATGGTTGGTTCAATACCGGCGATGTCGGCTATCTCGACGAGGACGGCTTCCTCTACCTGATCGACCGCACCAAGGACCTGATCCTGTGCAGCGGCTACAACGTCTATCCGCGGGTGATCGAGGAGGCGCTGTATGCGCATCCGGCGGTGCTCGAGGCGGTGGTGATCGGCGTGCCGGACAGCCATCGCGGCCAGGCGCCAAAGGCGTTCGTGGTGCTGCGCCCCGGACAGGTTGCCACCGTCGCGGACCTGCGTGCCCATCTCGCCGAACACGTCTCCAAGATCGAGATGCCGCGCGAGATCGAGTTCCGCGAGTCCCTGCCCAAGACCCTGATCGGCAAGCTGTCGAAAAAGGAGCTGGTCGAGGAGGAGGCCGCGAAGCGCGCCGCCGCGGAGGGCTCACGCAGCGCGGCCTGACCTGCCTCAGGCTGCCGGGCCGATCCGCACCTCGTCATCGAGCTTCGCCGTCGCCGCATCGCCCGCCGAGAGCAGCGCGGCGGTGATCGGCGTGGCGAAGATCAGCCCCGGCACACCCAGGATCGCTCCCAGCGCCGTCTGCGACAGGATGGTCAGACCTGGCGGCATATCCACCGCATGACGCTGGATCAGCGGAGCCAGCACATTGCCCTCGAAGAACTGGATCAGGCAGTAGAGCACTGCGGTTTCCACGCCCACCGTGCCACTGACCGAGAGCGCGATCAGGACCGCCGGGATCGCCCCGGTGATCGCGCCGATGTAAGGCACGAAGTTCATCAGCCCCGCGACCACGCCCAGCACCAGCGCCAGCGGCACGCCGAGCAACCATAGTCCGACCCCGGACAACACCCCGACCACCAGCATGTCGAGCCCCTGACCGAGGCTCCAGTGCCACAGCGCGTTGCCCGCCGTATCGAGCAGGGTGCGCGCCTTGCGGCGATGCGGCGGGCTGACCAGGCGCAGCACGCCATTGCCGTAGATCGCCGGCGAGGCCGCGAAATAGAGTGCCGCCATCAGCACCACCACCAGCGTGCCGAAGAAGCCGAACACCGAGCCGAAGAAGCCGGCGACCGAGCCCGCCAGACCCGACGGCAGCGAGAACCCGCCCCCGGAGCCCGCCTCGCCGCCACCACCACCGACGATACCGAATCGCTGCAGTTCCGGCAGCACCCGCTCCAGCACCGTGCGCCCCCAGCCTGTCTGGGCGAGCTGGTCGCGCAGATAGCCGACCTGCTGCACCATCGCGCTGCGGAGCTTGACAGACTGGTCCACGAGCCCGGGACCGGCGACGAAACCCAACCCGACCAGTAACGCGATGATCACCACCACCACCACCAGCAGCGATGCCCAGAGCGGCAACCCCGTCACACGACGGAGCGACCGCGCCAGCCCGTGCAGGATCACCGCGATCAGCACGGCGGCGAACACCACCATCAGCACCGACTTGAACAGCCACACCACCAGCCCGAGGGTTGCGGCAATCAGCGTGAAGCGCAGCAGCCGGTAGATATGCGACAGCGGATGATCGACCGCACCGCCCCCCTGGAGCACCGCCCCCCCGGGCTCGCCCTCGCCCGCCGCGTTGTCCGCCATGCCCTGCACTCCCCTGTCAGATCGTCAGGATGAAACGATCCGCGGCGACCGACGATCCGCCGCCGGCAAGATTTCGCCTCCGCTGCCTTCGCGGCAGCGCTGCGAGCGGGAAATGTCGCTATGGAACGGCCCTTCCGAACCGTTACGATCCCGCGACATCATCCACGAAACGGGAGCCGGGATCGGTCATGCGACGGATATCTGCCCTATGCGCGGCCCTGCTGGCCATTGCGCCCGTCGCGCATGCAGAACCGGCTGCAGACCCGGTGCTGCTGGTCAGCGATGCGCTGCTGTTCACCGTTGCTCCGACGCAGCCGGACCCGTTCATGGGTTGGTTCAGCGTCGACGCCTCGGGACGGATTGGCGCCATCGGTCGCGGCGCACCGCCCGCCACACTCCATGCACGCGACCGGCTCGACGCGCATGGCCATTGGATCATGCCGGGCTTCATCTCGGCGCATTCCCATCTGTGGCAGGCGGCCTATCGCGGGCTCGCGCCCGACAGCACGCTGAGCGGATGGCTCGGCGCCCTCTACGGCCAGCAGGCGCCGCGGGCAGAGACGGCGGATTTCTACTGGTTCACCCTCTATGGCGGGCTCGACCACCTCGCCCACGGCATTACCGCGGCCTATGATTTCAATCTCGGCCGACCCGATCCCGCCCGTGCCGCCGCGACAGACGGCGTCGAGACGATCGACCGGCTGAACTTTCGCGGCGAGGCCGATTCCGGCATCCGCTTCGTACACGGCCTCGATGCCAGTGACGGGCCGGACCACACGATCGAGGCGGCGCGCGCCCATGTCGGCGGGTTCCTGGCCTGGGCCGCGACGCAGCCCGGACACGAGCGGATGCTGTCGGTGATGATCAACGGCTCGGCCGGATTTCGTCCCACCCCGCAACAGGCGGTGGTGGAAGCCAGCCTGATGCGGGAGTTCCATCTCTCCAACCAGTCCCATTATCTCGAGGAGCCGGTGCGGGTCGCCGAGCAGCAGGCGCGATTCGTCAATTTCGAGAGCTCGGGCCTGCTCGACGCCGATCTCGGGCCACGGCTGATCTTCGGGCATTTCATCCACACCAACCCGGCGATCCTGGCCAAGGCCGCCGCCGCGCATGCGGCGATGGCCTGGAATCCGCTCTCCAACGGACGCCTGGCCTCGGGGGTGGCCGACATCCCTGCCTACCTGAAGGCTGGCCTGCGCGTCGGCATGGGGGTAGATGGCGAGGCCAGCGCCGACCTCGCCGATCCGTTCGAGAACATGCGCGCAGGCCTTTATGCGATCCGCGACCGCCACGAGAGCGCAGACGCGATGACCCCGCGTGACGTGGTGCGGCTGCACACGCTGGGGAGTGCCGACGTGCTCGGTGTGGCCGACCGGCTGGGCAGCCTCGAGCCTGGCAAGTTCGCCGATTTCCTGGTCATCGATCCGACGCACTTCGCCCATGTCTACGATCCCTATGCGACGCTGGTGTTCGTCGCCGCCGAGCCCGATCTGGAAGCCGTCTATGTCGGTGGGCGCAGGATGGTCGAACATGGCAGGCCGCTGCACCAGGACCTCGACCGGGTCGAGCGCGAGGTCAACCAGCGTGTCGCCCTGTCGCTGAAGAAGCCCGAGCCGCCGGCGAAGTGGCCGTGATCTATTGCGGCTGGCCGGCGGCCCGATCGCGCGCCTGGGTCGCCAGCCGGTCGACGCGCTCGTTGCCCTCGTCGCCGGAATGGCCGCGCACCCAGAGCCATTCGATCTGATGCCTCGCGCTGGCGTCGAGCAGGCGGCGCCACAGATCCATGTTCTTGACCGGATCACCCGACGCGCTGCGCCAGTTGCGCCGCACCCAGCCGGTGGACCAGCGAGTGATGCCGTTGCGGACATATTCGCTGTCGGTGTGCAGACGCACCGAACACGGACGCGACAGCGCCTCGAGTGCGGCGGCAGCCGCGGTCAGCTCCATGCGGTTGTTGGTGGTCTCGGCCTCGCCGCCCGACAACTCGCGCTCATGGCCACCCCAGCGCAGCAGCGCCGCCCAGCCGCCGGGGCCCGGATTGGGCTTGCAACCGCCATCCGTCCAGATCTCGACCACAGCAGGACTAGAGTCCGTAGGCACGTTCGTCTCCTGCGGCGAGGTGGAAGCGCAGCCGGCGCAGGTAGTCGCGCGGGTCCTTGCGGGTCACCATCGCCCCGCTCGGGGTGTTGATCCAGTCATACAGCCGCGTCAGCGTGAAGCGCATCGCCGCCCCCTGACTCAGGACCGGCAGCGCTGACCGCTCGGCCGCGGAGAGTGGGCGAAGGCTTTCGTAACCCGCCAGCAGCGTGCGGGCGCGGCTGATGTTGAATGACAGGTCCGGCTCGAAGCACCACGCATTGAGGCAGATGGCGATGTCGTAGGCCAGGATGTCTGTACAGGCGAAATAGAAATCGATCAGGCCCGACAGATGCGCGCCGAGAAAGAACACGTTGTCGGGGAACAGATCGGCATGGATGTGCCCGGTCGGCAGGTCGCGCGGCCAGGCCGGCACGATGGCGTCCAGCGCTGCGCGCAGGGTGCCGCCGAGACCGGGCGACAGCGCCTCGACCGCTTCCGGCCTGGCCAGCGAGAGATCGAGCAGGCGCGTCCAGGAGGTGGGGCCGAGCGTGTTGGCACGGCGGGGCGCATAGGTCCGGCCGGCGAGATGCAGCCGGGCCAGTGCTGCGCCGAGCGGGCGGCAGTGGTCGAGCTTGATGCGTCGCGGCCAGACGCCGGGCAGGAAGGTGGTGATCGCCGCGGGGCGGCCGCAGAGTTCGCGCAAGGGTTCGCCGTCGCTCCCCGCCACCGGCAGCGGGCAGGACAGGCCGGCGGCGGCGAGGTGGCGCATCAGGCCCAGGAACCAGGGCAGCTCAAGAGGATCGACGCGCTTCTCGTAGAGGGTGAGGATGTAATCGCCGGTCGTGGTACGCAGCGAGAAATTGCTGTTCTCGACCCCCTCGGCGATGCCGCGGAAGGCGACCAGACCGCCGATGTCGTAGTCAGCGAGGAAAGCGGACAACGCCTCGTCGGAGACATCGGTATAGACGGCCATCGCGGTCGGGCGGGATCAGCCCAGCGGGGCGGGCAGCTTGAAGATCACGTCTTCCTTGCGCACCGTGCGCTCCTCGATTTCCAGCGCATAGGTGCCGGCCAGTGCGGTGACCATCTCCTGCACCAGCGCCTCGGGGGCCGACGCACCGGCGGTGATGCCGAGCGTGCGCACGCCCTCGAGCGCCGACCAGTCGAGATCGGCGAGCTTGGGCACCAGAAGCGCGCGCGGCGCGCCGGAGCGCTCGGCCACCTCGCGCAGGCGTTGCGAGTTCGACGAGTTGGGGCTTCCGATGACGATCACCAGATCGCAGCCCGGCGCGATCGCCTTGACCGCCTCCTGGCGGTTGGTGGTGGCGTAGCAGATGTCCTCGCGCTTCGGCCCCTCGATATGCGGGAAGCGGGTGCGCAGGATGTCGACGATCTCGGCGGTGTCGTCGACCGAGAGCGTGGTCTGGGTGATGAAGGCGAGATGCATCGGATCGGCGGGCGCGACCGAGCGCGCCTCCTCGGCATCCTGCACCAGCGTCACCGCGCCGGGCGGCAACTGGCCCATGGTGCCGATCACTTCCGGGTGCCCGGCATGGCCGATCATCAGGATGTGGCGGGTGTCGGGGCCACCGCCGGCATAATGGCGCTCGGCCTCGCGATGCACCTTGCTGACCAGCGGGCAGGTGGCGTCGAGATAGAGCAGGTTGCGGCGCTCGGCCTCGGCCGGCACGCTCTTGGGGACGCCATGGGCGGAGAAAACCACATGCCCGTCGGGCGGCACCTCGTCGAGTTCCTCGACGAAGATCGCCCCCTGCGCCTCGAGCGCCTCGACCACGGTGCGGTTGTGGACGATCTCGTGGCGGACATAGACCGGCGCGCCATATTGCCGCAGCGCCTCCTCGACGACACGGATGGCGCGGTCCACACCGGCACAGAAGCCGCGCGGCCCGGCGAGCAGCACACGAAGCTGCGGCTTGGCGCCGGCGGCGCGGTCGTCGCGGTCGGAGATCACGGTCTGATCCGCCAACATCTGATCCGGCATCGGCCATGGTCCTTGTCGTCGATAATTGTATCTATATGACGGCATTGGCGGCCGGTCTCAACCCGCGCGCCCATTTTCCAGCCTGCGGGCTTTCGGCTATACCCGGCCACCGATCGCTGATCCTTGGGAACCGCCTACGATGCACGCCGCCGACCTGTCCAGACGCTCCTGCCGCCGCGCGCTGGCACCTGTGGCGACCCTTGCGGCGCTGGCCGGGCTGTCGGGATGCGGCAACACCGACCCCAACGCCTATGCGCCGACCTGCGCACCGGTCGGCATCCTGGCCGATGCGGCGGACTATACCCTCTACAAGGGCGACATTCCCGATATCGGCCAGATGATCAGCCACGGTGCGATCACCGGTATCTATGGGCGGTGCAGCAACAACAAGCCCGGCGACCGGCTGCAGACCACCGTTTCGGTGGAGATGGACGTCACCCGCGGCCCGGCCGCGCCCACCAACAGCGTCAAGGTGCCGTTTTTCGTCGCCGTGCTGAAGGACGGCGCGCTGCTGTGGAAGCATGATGCGGAGGCGATCGCCACCTTCCCCTCCAATGTCGACCACGTGCATGTTCGTGCCGCCGCGATCTATCTCGACCTGCCGGTGGGCCGGCACCTCGACGGGCAGAATTACCGTCTGGAGGTCGGCTACCAGCTGACCCCGGCACAGCTCGCCTACAATCGTGCCCATCCCCCGCGCTAGAGACGTGTCCGGCCCGCTGGTGCGGATGCGGCGATCTCGTTCGGCGGGCCTCACGCCCTGATCGGCGCCGCCCATCGGCAGGCGCGATCGCGTCCCAGCTGCTTGGCTTCATACAGCGCGTCGTCCGCCCGTCTGAGGAACGTACCGACCGCCAGGCTGCCGGGGTAGCGTGCAGCGCCCGCACTGAACGTCACGCTCAGACCGTCGACGCCGCCCCAGCAGCCGTGGGTGTGAAATGCCTCGCGCAGCCGTTCACAGAACGCCGTGGCCGCTCCCTCGTCGCCGACCAGCAGGATGGCGAACTCCTCTCCCCCGGTCCGGGCGGCGAACGCCATGCCCCGCAGTTCGCCTTCGATCAGCTGGGCTGCCTCGCGCAGGACCAGATCGCCGGCCTGGTGGCTGAAGCGATCGTTGACCATCTTGAAATGATCGAGGTCGAGCAGCACCAGGCTGAAGGTCCGTTCGCCGAGATCGGCTGCAGCCTGCCATTGCGCCATGCGCAGGTCGAACGCGCGTCGGTTCGGCAGCCCGGTCAGCGAATCCTCGAGCGCCTGACGGCCGAGCCGCTCGGACTGCAGGCGCACCTGCTCCAGCAACGCGGTCTTTTCGTCGGCAAGGGCTGCGAGCTGGTCCCGCTGCCGCTCAAGCTCGGCGGTGCGGCGTGCGACCAGATGACCCAGCATCAAGGCACGTCGACGTGGACGACGCACCGCCTCGAAGATGACGACGCCAGTGGCCGCGGCCATCAGCAGCCCGGCGCACAGCCGCACCCACAGCCGCTGCCACCACAACGGCATGACGTCGATCCGAAGCGTCGCCTCGTGGACGCCCCAATCCCCGCCGGGGCGCGCAGCGGCGACGTGCAGGAGATAATGGCCGGGCATCAGGCCGGCCATATCGATGCCGCGTTGACGCCCGCGCTCGACCCATTTGTCGTCCACCCCCTTCAGGCGCGTGCGGTAGGTGATCCGGTCGGCAAGGATCGAGCTCAGTCCGACGTAGGAAATCGACAGTCTCTGAGAACTGAAAAGTCGCACCGAAGCCTCCCCGGCGACCGCCGAGACCTGCACGGGCCTTGCATCGACCATGACGGAATCGATCAGTACCCTGGGGGGACGCAACGCCGCGCTCTCGTCGACACGAGCCGGGTCGACGGAGGTCAGGCCGGCGGATGTCGCCACCAGCAGCGTGCCATCCTGCCTCAGCAGCGCCGAAGGCGAGGCACCACCGCTCGTCTGCGCACTCGCCATTCCGTCGGCCTCGTCGAAGTGCCGGACCGTCAGCCTGGACATACGGCCATCGGCGACGGCTTCCAGCTCGTCGCGCGAGACGCGCCAGATGCCGCGATTGCTGGTCAGCCAGACCTTGCCGAGACGGTCGGGCACCATGGCGAAGATGGTGTCGACACCGAGACCCTGCTCGAGGCCGACATGTGACAGCCGCCCGTCGAGCCACCTGTAGAGACCACGGTCAGTGCAGATCCACAGGGCGCGTCCGAGATGGGTCAGCGCCAGGATGGTGCGTCCGCCACCCGACGATTCGAGATCGATCTGGCGCACGCCCCGGCTGTCCACCCGCCACAGGCCGTTCACGGTGCCGATCCAGGTCGCATCCGGATCGACAGCCAGGGAATCGACCTGATCTTGTACCGCGCCGCCGACCGGCGTCGCTGTCAGGGTAACGGGGTCGAGACGCCTCACCCCACGCTGCGTACCCACCCAGAGAAGCCCATGCGGGTCGATCACAATCGTACGAATGCTACCGGGCGGCAGACCATTTGCCTCGCCGATCACCCGGATGTCGCCGGCTGTACCGATCCGGTACAGACCGTCCGCATATGTGCCGACCCACACCGTGCCGTCGGCGCCCTCGGCCAGTGAGAGCACTTCGGGCGAGTGCCCTGTCGAACTCGGCAGGCTGACCGGAACGATCCGGCCATCCGTCTCGGTTCGATCCAGACCGGCACCGCTGCCGATCCAGATCCGACCGGTGTGATCTTCCAGCAGATCGCGCACGAAGCCGCTCGCCAGACCATCGGCCGTGCCGAAATTGCCGAACGCCGTCTCGTGCAGACGGGCCAGACCGGCATTGCTGCCGATCCAGATACTGCCCTCGGCATCCTGGGCGAGCGACAGCACCCGCCCATCGGGCACGATCAGACTTGGCGCCAGGATCTCGACGCCACGATCGCTGATCCGCAGGACGCCGTTACTCTCCGTGCCCGCCCACAGAGAGCCCTTCCGGTCCTCGAGCAGGGAGGTGACGCGCCCCATGCCGGCCAGACTGTGCTGCAAGACGGCACGGCCGTGCTCGAAGCGGAACAATCCGTCACCATCGACGATCCAGATCGCTCCCCCCGGCGACTTGTAGGGCCAGGCGAACCCTGTGGGCAGGTGGTAGGCCTCGTCACCAAGGCTGACGGAGCCCGAAGGATCGAGCCGCATTGCACCATGATAGCCCCCGACCCACAGGCCGCCGGCGTCGTCGACTTCCAGATATTCCGACACCCAGGCATGTCTGGAGGTCGCCGAATACCGCAATGTGAAATGCCCCGCCGCGTCGAAATGTCCCAGGCCGTAACCCTGGTACATCACCCACACGCCGCCCCGGCCGTCGCCCCGCAGGGCCTGGATCAGCGCCGACGGTGCGTTCGCAGGCCGCGGCCAGTGATGCCAGCTTCCGTCCGGCAGCCGCATCGCGATGTTGCCACGCGAATCACCGGCCCAGAGCCATCCGTGCCGGTCGACGGCCAGCCCACACAGGGCGTTATCGAGGATGAAGGGCGAATTCCCCCGATCGTAGACCTGAAAATGGCTGCCATCGTAGCGGACCAGCCCTTCCCAAGTGGAAAACCACAGATAGCCGTCCGCGGTCTGGACGATGCGCCGGACCGAATTCTGCGGCAGGCCCTGCTGCGTGGTCCATACCGCCAGCTCGAAGTTGCGGAGCGGGGCTGCGAGCGCACTCGGATGATCGCCCAGGGCCAGGCCGTCCGCCGCGCGCGCGGCCGGCGCGATGGCCGATGCGAGCACGATCATGACGGTCACGAAGATGGCACGAGTTATCGTGCTGACGAACGCACGCCTTACGAAGTCACTTCCGTACGCACGGTTCATCCGCCCAGCCGATCCGCCCCCATGAGCATCGAATGGGACCGTTATAGCAGACCGACTTACAAACCGTTAACGACACGACACGGGATCTTTCGTTGCCGGGACATCACAAGTGCGATTGCGCAGGGCGGCGATTTCGTCCAGTGTGACAGGGTCTGGATCAGCCTGCGCGGGAGAGCGCAGATGGTTCTGCCGCCGAAGGCGCAACCGGCCCCGGAAACGCTCAGGCCACAGGACCGCGCGGGCCAGTGTCCGAGCATGCCGAGAGGCCTGCGCGGACACCCACGACCTCTGGAAAGACCCCCCGGCCCGCCGGTGCGGGTCACCGACGGAGAAAGGAGCCTTTCCCCTTGCCAGGGGTTTACGGCTCCGAATCTCTCAGGTTCCGTGACAGAGGGGGCCGTCCGTCGTTCTCAAGGCTGCCGCCCGATGCGGTGGCTACGGACGTCCGGGCGGAGCCTTGACCTCATGGAGCCATCGCGATGACCGCATATCCTTCCGAATCGACCGGCGAGACCGGGCTGCGCTCCGATGATCTGGTGATCCCGGCCGGCGTGCCCGATGATACCGACCCGACCGGGGCGCTGACCGGCCCGGCGACCCTGCCGCTCGACGCGTTTCACCGGGCGCACGGCGGCAAGATGGTGGATTTCGCCGGCTATGCGCTGCCGGTGCAGTACGGCGCCGGGGTGATGGCCGAGCACCTGCACTGCCGCTCCCGCGCCGTGCTGTTCGACGTCTCGCATATGGGCCAGGCGCTGCTGCACGGCACCGACGCCGCCGCCGAACTCGAGAAGCTGGTGCCGTCCGACATTCTCGGACTGAAGGATGGGCGACAGCGCTATTCGGTGCTGCTCAACGAGGCCGGTGGCATCATCGACGACCTGATGATCGCGCGGCTGTCAGCAGACCGGATGTTCCTGGTGGTCAATGCGGCGCGAAAGGCGGTGGATTACCGCCACCTGGAAACCGCCCTGCCCGGCTCGGTGCGCCTTGAACCGATGTTCGACCGTGCGCTGCTCGCCCTGCAGGGACCGGGGGCGGCCGCGGTGCTCGATCGGCTCGGTGTGGCGACGTCGGAGATCCCGTTCATGGGGCTGGCGGAGGCACTGGTGGGGGGCATTCCGGTCCAGCTCACCCGGGGCGGCTACACCGGCGAGGACGGGTTCGAGCTCTCGGTCGCCTCCGACCGTGCGGAGACGCTGGCCGAGACGCTGATCGCCGATCCGGAGGTCTTGCTGGCGGGCCTGGGCGCGCGCGATTCACTGCGCCTCGAAGCCGGGCTGTGCCTGTATGGCAACGACATCGACGAGGTGACCACCCCGGTCGAGGCGTCGCTGAACTGGGTGATCGGCAAGCGCCGCCGCGAGGATTTCGCCTTCGAGGGCGGTGTGGTGGTGCGCGACCAGCTCGCCCACGGCGCGCCGCGCCTGCGGGTCGGCCTGCGTCCCGAGGGTCGGGCACCGGCACGGGCCGGCACCACCATCGTCGCCGCCGACGGAACCGAGGCGGGCATCGTGACCTCCGGCACGTTCGGCCCCTCCGTCGAGGGGGGCGCGCCGGTGTCGATGGGCTATCTGCGCCGCGACCTGATCGAGGCGGGCGACATCTCGCTGCTGGTGCGCAATCGCGCGATTGCCGCCCGCCGCGCCAGCCTGCCCTTCGTCAAGCACCGTTATTTCAGCGCCAAGTCGGCGAAAGCCTGAGGAGACCCGAGCATGACCGAGACCCGCTACACCGAGAGCCATGAATGGGTGCGCCGCGAGAGCGACGGCAGCCTCACCGTCGGCATCACCGACCACGCGCAGCAGGCGCTGGGCGATGTGGTGTTCGTCGAGACACCCGATGTGGGGCGCGAGCTGACGGCGAAGGAGACAGCGGCCGTTGTTGAGAGCGTCAAGGCAGCGTCGGACATCTACGCTCCGGTCGCCGGCACGGTGATCGCCGCCAACGAGGCGTTGTCGGAAGATCCGGCCCTGGTGAACTCGGAGGCTGAATCGGGGGCGTGGTTCTTCAAGCTCAAGCCGGCCGATCCGTCGGAGTTCGAGGCGCTGATGGATGCCGACGCCTACGCCGCCTTCGCGGCCGAGCACTGACCTTCGGCTCCCTGCAAGGACACGCCATCATGAGCCAGATCCCGACCCGCGACGAACTCGCCGCCCTCGACGCCGCGGATGCGTTCATCGGCCGCCATATCGCGCCCGACGCGGCCGGGATCGCCGATATGCTCGACGCGATCGGCGTCGCCTCGCTCGACGCACTCGCCGCCCGCACCGTGCCGGACGGGATCCGCATCGGCGAGATCGCCGGCCTGCCCGCGCCCTGCGACGAGCATGCCGCCCTCGACGAGCTGCGCGCACTGGCGCGGCAGAACACCGTCGCGCGCTCGCTGATCGGCGCCGGCTATCACGGCACCCGCACCCCGCCGGTGATCGGGCGCAACGTGCTGGAAAATCCGGGCTGGTACACAGCCTATACGCCCTATCAGGCCGAGATCGCGCAAGGCCGGCTGGAAGCGCTGCTGAATTTCCAGACCCTGGTCTGCGAACTCACCGGGCTGCCGGTGGCCAATGCCTCGCTGCTCGACGAGGCCACCGCCGCGGCCGAGGCCGTCGCCATGGCGCGCGCGGCGTGCAAGGTGAAGACCAACACCGCCGTCGCCATCGCCACCGACATCCATCCGCAGACCCGCGCGGTGATCGCCACCCGGATGGCGCCGCTCGGCATCCCGCTCGCCGATCTGGCTTCCGGCCAGCCGGAGGCGATCGCGGAGACGAAGCCGTTCGCGGTGGTGCTGTCCTATCCCGGCACCACCGGCGAGGTGCGCGACCTGCGCGCCGAGATCGACGCCGCGCATGCTGTCGGCGCTCTGGCCATCGTCTGCGCCGATCCGCTCGCGCTGGTGCTGCTGACCCCGCCGGGCGAGATGGGGGCAGACGTGGTGGTCGGCTCGTCGCAGCGCTTCGGCGTGCCGATGGGATTCGGCGGCCCGCATGCGGCGTTCTTCGCCACCACCGAGGCCAACCGCCGGCTGATGCCGGGACGCATCGTCGGCGTCAGCATCGATGCCGCCGGCGCGCCCGCGATGCGCCTCGCGCTGCAGACCCGCGAGCAGCATATCCGCCGCGAGAAGGCGACCTCCAATATCTGCACCGCCCAGGTGCTGCTGGCCGTGATCGCTGGATTCTATGCGGTCTGGCACGGGCCGGAGGGGCTGCGCCGGATCGCGCGGCGGGTGAACCTGCATGCCAGGCTGATCGCCGCCGCCGCACGGGCCGGCGGCCATGCGGTCATGCATGACGCCTTCTTCGATACCGTCACGCTGGCGCCCGCCCCGGCCAATACCGCGCTGTATCGCGCCGCCGCCGAGGCCGGCTTCAACCTGCGCCTGCATCCCGAAGGCGCACTGTCGATCAGCCTCGACGAGACCGTCACCCTGGCCGAACTCGACACGCTCATCGGCCTGTTCGGCGGCGACGCGGCCACGCTGATGGGCGGCGCGCTGAGCGAGATCGCCACCTCGCTGCCGCTCGCCCTGCTGCGCGGCGAGGACTATCTCGAACAGGCGGTGTTCAACACGCACCATTCCGAGCACGCCATGCTGCGCTATCTCAAGCGCCTCGAGGACCGCGACATCGCGCTCAACCGCAGCATGATCCCGCTCGGCTCGTGCACGATGAAGCTGAACGCCACTGCCGAGATGATGGCCATCACCTGGCCGGAATTCGCCGACATCCACCCCTTCGCGCCTGCCGCACAGACGCAGGGCTATCTCACGCTGATCGAGCGGCTGTCGGGCTGGCTCGCGGCCGCCACCGGCTTCGCGGCCGTGTCGCTGCAACCCAATGCCGGCAGCCAGGGCGAATATGCCGGTCTGCTCGCGATCCGCGCCTTCCACCATGCGAATGGCCAGGCCAACCGCGACATCTGCCTGATCCCGTCCTCGGCGCACGGCACCAACCCGGCCTCGGCGGCGATGGCCGGCATGCGCGTCGTGGTCGTCGCCTGCACGAAGGATGGCGACGTCGACGTCGCCGATCTCGAGGCCAAGATCGCCCAACACGGCGACAGCCTCGCCGCCCTGATGATCACCTACCCCTCGACGCATGGCGTGTTCGAGGAGCAGATCCGTCGCATCTGCGAGCTGGTGCACGCGCATGGCGGCCAGGTCTACATGGACGGGGCCAACATGAACGCGCAGCTCGGGCTGACCAGCCCCGGCGCGATCGGCGCCGATGTCTGCCATCTCAACCTGCACAAGACGTTCTGCATCCCGCATGGCGGCGGCGGACCGGGGATCGGTCCGATCGGGGTGGCCGCGCATCTGGTGCCCTATCTGCCGGGCCGCCCGGTGGTGGTCAGCGACGGCCACGCCGATGCCACGCCTACCTCGCCGGTGGGTCCGGTCTCGGCCGCGCCCTATGGCAGCGCGCTGATCCTGCCGATCTCCTACGCCTATATCCGCATGATGGGGGCGGCCGGGCTCAAACGCGCCTCCGAGGTCGCCATCGCGTCCGCCAACTACATCGCCGGCCGGCTGGGTCCGCACTATCCGGTGCTTTATCGCGGCGCGCGCGGCATGGTGGCGCATGAATGCATCATCGACTGCCGCGGCTTCGAGGCTTCGGCCAATATCCGCGTCGAGGACATCGCCAAGCGGCTGCAGGATTACGGCTTCCACGCGCCGACCATGTCCTGGCCGGTGGCCGGCACGCTGATGATCGAGCCGACCGAGAGCGAACCCAAGGACGAGCTCGACCGGTTCTGCGACGCGATGATCGCCATCCGCGCCGAGATCGCCGAGATCGAGGCCGGTGCGGCCGATCGTACCGACAACGTGCTGCGCAATTCGCCGCACACCGCGGCCGAGATCGCCGGCGACTGGACGCACCCCTACAGCCGGGCGCAGGCGGTGTTTCCGCTGCCCTTCGTGCGGGCGGCGAAATACTGGCCGCCGGTCAAGCGCGTCGACAACGCCTATGGCGACCGCAACCTGGTCTGCACCTGCGCGCCGCTGGAGGCCTATGCCGAGCAAGAAGCGCTTGCATGACCTCGCCGGTGCCGGCGGCGGCCGGGCGCGGGGGTGCTGCCGGTGCAGAAGCTGGGCGAGCAGCGTTGCTCAGCGATTGAGGGCGGTAACCCGCTCCAGCAGGGCGATGAGGGTGGCGGCATCCTCCTCGCCGAGGGCCGTCTCCAGCCCGCGCTGATGCTCGGCGACGATCGGCCGGGCGGCGTCGAGCACGGCACGTCCCGTGCTGGTCAGTGCCAGCACCGTCCGGCGACGGTCGTCAGGGTCGCGACGCGTTTCCAGCCAGGTCCGCGCCTGCAAAGGCCGGATCAGATGGCCGAGCGTGGAACGGTCCATCACCAGCAGTTCGGCCAGCTTACCGACATCCGCCGCGTCCAGCCGGTCGAGCCGGGCGAGGATCGAATACTGGTTCAGGCTGAGCCCGAGCCCGGCCAGCGCGGCATCGTAGCGGCGGCTGAGATGACGCGAGGCCCCGCGCAGTACCGCGCAGGTGCAGTGCAGTGGATCGTCGCTCATCCGGCGGCCACGGCCACCGGCGCCCGGCGCCCGATGGCGAGCGCGAGAAACCCCGCACCGACGCAGATCACGCCGGCGATCGCGAAGGCGCCGCCATAGCTGCCCATATCCGTCCTCCACACCCCGGCCAGCCAGGCCGCGCAGGCCGCCCCGATCTGGTGCGATGCCCCTACCCAGCCGAACATCACCGCGGCATTGCTCTTGCCGAACGCGCGCTCGGCCAGACGCACCGTGGGCGGCACGGTGGCGATCCAGTCCAGCCCGTAGAAGGCGGCGAACAGCGGCAGACCGAGAACATCGGCGCCGAACGCCCAAGGCAGCCAGATCAGCGACAGGCCGCGCAGCCCGTAATAGGCGAACAACAGCTTGCGGGCATCGAAACGGTCGGTCAGCCAGCCCGAGGCCGTGGTTCCGACCAGGTCGAAGATGCCCATCGCGGCGAGCAGTTCCGCCGAGCGCTGCTCGGGGATGCCGTGATCGGCGCAGGCGGGGATCAGATGCGTGCCGATCAGCCCGTTGGTCGAGGCGCCGCAGATGAAGAACGTGCCGGCAAGCAGCCAGAAATCGCGCCGGCCGAGCCCGTCGCGCAACGCGCGAACCGCGCGCAGGGCGGGATTGACCTTCGCCGCCGGGGGTGGTGCCGCGTCGTCCGCCTCGCCGACGCGCCGCAACCCGATGGCAGCGGGCGTGTCGCGCAGCAGCAGGGCCACCACCGGCACCATCGCCAGGGCAACGGCGGCCAGCAGCACCACCGCGATACGCCAGCCGGCATGATCGTTCAGTGCGGCGATCGCCGGCAGGAACACCAGTTGGCCGGTGGCCGAGGAGGCGGTCAGCACGCCCAGCACCAGGCCGCGATGGCTGGCGAACCAGCGCTCGGCGACGGTCGCGCCCAGCACCATCGCCACCATGCCGGACCCCAGCCCGATCGCGATCCCCCAGACCAGCCGCATCTGCCACAGCTGATGCACCTGCGTGCTCAGCGCGAGGGCCGCCGCCAGAAGCAGCAGGGCGGCGCAGATGCAGCGACGCATGCCGAAGCGCTCGTAGAGGGCGGCCGCGAACGGGCCGACGAGCCCGTAGAGCAGGATCGCGAGGCCGACGACACCGCCGAGTGCGGCCGGCGACCAGCCGAACTCCATCTCGAGCGGCATCATCAGCGCACCGGGCGCGGCGCGGATGCCGGCGCCGGTGAGCATGACCAGGAAGGTCACGCCGAACACGATCCAGGCAGTGTGCAGTCGGGGCGTGCGACTCATCAGCAGGGCTCCGGCAAGGGTATCGCGATCATACGTGCAATTGCCCTCATCGTAAAGCGGGCAATTGCCCATGACTGGCGTCAGTCCACACACGCCTCCCGGCAGGCCGAGATCACCTGCGCGCGCAGCCAACGATGCACCGGGTCGGCCTGCCGGCGCGGGTGCCACATCGCACAGACCCGGAACCCGGGCAGCGGCACCGGCAGCGCGAAGGCGACCAGGCCGGGCGCCTGGCGATGTCCGAGCGCCGAGCGCGGCACCATCGCCACCAGATCGCCGGACGCCGCCAGACGCATCGCGGCAGGATAGCCGGGCACGATGGCAGCCACCCGGCGCGCGAGGCCCAGTGCGGCGAGCCCATCGTCGAGCATCTGTCCCGCCGCACCGGAGGACGCCACCGCCACATGCCGACAGCCGGCATAACCCGCGGCATCCGGCGCACCCTCCGCCAGCAGGGCATGGCCGCATCTCGCCACGCCCACATAGCGGTCCTCGAACAGCGTGGTCAGACGGATTTCCGGCCCCGAGCCGCCGGGCAGGCCGATCTCGAGATCGGCCTGCTCCTCGCGCAAGGGGGCTGCATCACGGTCGGCGCGCAGCACGAAGCGGACGCGCAGCTCCGGCGCGGACGCCAGCAGCGCCTCGGTGACGAACGGCGCAAGGGTATCGAGAAACACCTCACTGACCCGCAGGCAGACCTCGCGACGCAGACGGGCCGGATCGAAGCCCTCCGGCGCGGCGGACAGCACGGCGCGGGCGGCGCGATGGACCTCCGCCACCCGTGCGGCGAGCGCGCTCGCATGCGGCGTCGGGACCAGCCGGCGGCCGGCGCGCACCAGCAACGCATCGCCGGTCACCGCGCGCAGGCGGGTCAGGGTGCGGCTCATCGCCGACACGCTCAGCCCGAGCCGGCGCGCCGCCGCGGTCACGCTCGCCTCCTCCAGCAGCACGTCGAGCGCGGCCAGCAGGTTGAGGTCGGGATCGTCGGCGGCCAAGGGCGGTCTCCTGATGAGGCGTCGGACGCAATCATAGTTTGCGTCCCTCGCGTCTGGCGCAATCCGGATGGCGACGCATATGCCCGTGCATGCTGATGACGGAGGTCGAGATGGATGCGAACACCCACACCCCGACGGCCCTGATCGCCGGCGCCTCGCGCGGACTCGGTCTGGCGCTGACGGAGGCGCTGGTCGAGCGGGGCTGGACGGTGATCGGCACCGCACGCAACCTCGGGCGCGACCCCGACCGGCCCTGCGGTCTGCAGGCCCTGCGCAACCGCCATCCGCGGCATGTGACGATCGAGCGGCTCGACCTGCTCGACGCCGCTGGTCCGGCAGCGCTGCGCGACCGGCTGGCGGGACGTGGGCTGGATCTGCTGTTCGTCAACGCCGGCACCACCAGCGCCCAGCCGGACCAGCCGATCGGCGAGGTCGAGGCGTCGGTGTTCAGCCACATCATGCTGACCAACGCACTCGGCCCGATGCGGGTGATCGAGGCGATCGACGGGCTGGTGGTGCCCGGCGGCACGATCGGGGTGATGTCGTCCGGCCAGGGCAGCGTCGCCAACAACGTCTCGGGCCGACGCGAACTCTATCGCGGCAGCAAGGCGGCGCTGAACAGCTTCATGCGCAGCTATGCCGCCCGCACGGCCTCGCGCGGCCATCCGATGGTGCTGATGGCGCCCGGCTGGGTGCGCACCGAACTCGGCGGCCCGGACGCGCCGATTGCCCTCGAGGACAGTATCGCAGGCATGATCGAGGTCCTGTCCGGCCTGCCGGGCCATCCGGGACTGCACTATCTCGACTATCTCGGCCGCGTGGTGCCGTGGTGACGGAAATGTGCTGCTTTTCGACTTGTCTTCGACGTCGCCGGCATGCGCTGATGCCATGTCGCGGCGGGAGTTCGGGATGCGAAAGCTCTTCTGTCTGGCCTTTGTGCTTGCCGCGCTGCCGATCATGCCTGCGCTCGGCGCCGATCCAGGCAACGATGAGACGATCATCGTGCACGGCATGACGCCTCAGGTGGTCCGTCGCGAGATCGACAAGCTGGCCTCCGCACCCTGGAACCATCAACTCGCCCGCTGGGGAGCGAACTTCTGCCCCAGGGTGGTCGGATTGCCCGACCCTTACCAGACAGTGGTGATGGAGCATGTCGAGCGCGCCGCCCAGGCCGTGATCTCCGATGCCACGGCGAAATGCGCCAGGCCAAACGTGTTCATCCTGTTCACCGAGGATGGCACCGCGGCGTTCGAGCAGATACTCGACCGCGCACCGATGCTGGGCAACACCTCGCCGCTGGTCGCCATCGACACCTCGGATTTCCAGCCTCCCGGAGACGACGACATCGCCGATCTGAAGGTGGAGCGTTCGGTACGTTGGTATCGCAGCACCGTCACCGATCCGGCACCCGGTGTAGCGGCGGTCTGGGACCCGCGGTTCCACCGCTTCGTCGCCACCAACAACGTCAAGATCTCCCAGCAGGAGAAGGACACCGTCGCGCATGTGAGTTCTCTGATGGTGATCGTCGACACGCAGCGCGCCACCGGTGCGCGGCTGGGCCAGCTCGCCGACTACATTGCCTTTGTCGTCCTGGCCGGGCCGAAGCTCGGGGAGGATTTCTCGCCGGTGTCGATCATGAGCCTGTTCGATGGCGGCCGGTTCAACCCGGCCGCACCCGAGGGTCTGACGCCCTTCGACCACGCGGTGCTGAACGCCCTCTACGACGCCGATCCGGCGCGCGAGGCGCATGACGAACAGGCCGAGATCGCCTCGCGCGTGCGCAGCACCCTCGCCCGCCACTGACGCCTCAGCCGAACGCGGCGGCAAACCCGACCATGACGATGCCGGCGACCGCCGCCAGCCAGACCAGCGAACGGATCACCGGCACACCGGCGACATAGAGCGGCCAGTAGACCAGCCTGGCGACGACATAGATCCAGCCGCCCCAGATCGCGAGCGGCGTCTCGCGCCCGGTCAGATGAGCGACCAGGGCGGCAACGGCGAAGAAGGCGAAGGTCTCGTTGAAATTGGCGGAAGCGCGCTGTATCCGGGCCGGGATGCCGGTCAACGGCTGGGGGTTGTCGCGCGCGCCGGCCGAATAGGCGAAACCGCGCTGCGCGCTCAGCGCCGGTCCGGTGGCGACGGCGGAGACCAGCCCGATCAGGGCGGCACCGAGCAACAGGGCGAGCAGGGGCGTCATCGGGATCGTCTCCTCCGGGGGTGTTGGGCGATGCAACCCGACGCGGGCGCGGCAGTTGCTCGATCATATCGGATCGGAGAGCGCAAATGCAGGGTATCGCACTGGTCACCGGCGGCTCGCGCGGCATCGGCCGGGCGATCTGCCTGCGCCTCGCCCGCGACGGCTACACGGTCGCCTTCACCTATGGCGCCTCGGTAGACGCAGCGGACGCTCTGGTGGCGGAGATCGAGGCCGGTGGCGGCCATGCGCGGGCACTGCGCTCCGACGCCGGCGATCCCGCACAGATCGCCGCCCTGTTCGACATGGTGGACGGGCTCGGCACGCTCTCGGCGCTGGTGACCAATGCCGGGGTGATCCTGCCGCCGGCGCCCTTCGCGGAGGCGGACCCCGGCGCGCTGGCGCGGCTGTTCGACATCAACGTGCTGGGCGCGATGCTCTGTGCGCAGCAGGCGGTGCGACGGATGCCGCCCGGTAGCGGCATCGTCATGCTGGCCTCCGTCGCCGCCCGCCTCGCCCGGCCGACCATGGCCGCCTACTCGGCCTCCAAGGCGGCGGTGGAAGTATTCGCCCGCGCGCTGGCCGGCGAGGTCGGCGCGCAAGGCATCCGGGTCAACGCGCTCTCGCCCGGCATCATCGACACCGACATGGCCGCCGACCTGCTCGAGATCGCCCGCCAGACCACCCCGCTCGGTCGGCCCGGGCGTCCCGACGAGATCGCCGATGCGGTGGCGTTCCTACTGTCGGACGCCGCCTCCTACATCACCGGCTCGGTGATGACGGTGTCCGGCGGCCGCTGAGTCAGCGCCGCAATCCGGACTGGATCGGCGAAATCGTGCCCGGCGCGCTGAGATTGGCCCCCGGCGCCGGCGAACTTTCGCCATAGGCGGTGCCGAACGGGGCGATGAAGGCATCGGTGTTGGGATCACGCCCGTTGCCGGGCTGCCAGCCATGATAGCTGTAGGCGTGGTCCTCGAATTCCGGAACCACGCGCGCGGCGTCGGGGGCGGGTGCGAGCCGGCGCTGGCCGTGCACCACCAGGCTTTCCTGCATCACCGTGACCGGGCCCGAGATCGGGCGTGAGAGCGGGCCGCCATCAGGGGCGGCCAGCGCCGGCGCGATGGCGCCTGCGGCGCAGATCAGCACGATGGCGGGCAGCGCTTTCGGCAGACGGGCCTCGGTGTCGATGTCAGCAGGACGACAGGGGACCACACACCGCACCGGCAATGCGAGTCCTTTCGCTGTCGGTTCAACCGCGCAGCAGCGGACGCAGGCGCAACGGGGTGGCCGGGCGCAGGGTGATCGCCATGCGTGGCGCCGGCGTGGACGGATCGGCCGGCACGAAGCGCAGCCGGGCCAGCAGCACGGCGAGAATCGCCATTCCCTCCAGCATCGCGAACCCCGCCCCGATGCAGACGCGCGGCCCGACGCCGAACGGCAGCCAGGTATAGCGATGCCGGGAAGCGACGCGCTCGGGCAGGAAACGGTCGGGGTCGAACTGCCCGGGTTCGTCCCACAGCCGCCGGTGGCGGTGCACCGCCCAGATCGGCACGATGATCGTCGCCACCGGCTCTACCTCGAGCCCGCCGAGCCGCTCGAGCGCGAAGCCGTCCTGTACCTCCCGGCCGATGATCGGCGCCGGCGGGAACAGCCGCATGCCCTCCTCCAGCACCCGGCGCGTCAGGACGAGATGCACCAGGTGCTCCGGCAGCACGCAGCCACCCCGGGTGACGGCATCGATCTCAGCCGACACCTCCGCCATCACCCGCGGATGCCGCGCCAGCAGATCGAGCGTCCAGCCCAGCGCCTGCGCGGTGGTCTCATGGCCGGCGGCGACGAAGGTGATGAGATTGTCGACGATCTCCGAATCGTCCATCGCCCGGCCGCTCTCCGGATCGCGCGCGTCGAGCAGCCGGTCGAGCAGGTCACCGCGTTGCGCCCCGCCGGCCGCGAGTTCGTCGCGACGCCGCGCCAGCATCGCCATCAGCATCTCGCGCAGGCGCCGCGCCGCGCGTCGCGCGCCGGTGCGGTCGGGGTGCGGCTCCAGTCCGGCAGGCCAAGGATCGCGCCGGCCATGCTCCACCCGGTCTGTTCGAGAAAGCGCGTCACCGCGCGCAAGACGAACCCGGTGTCGATCCCCGCCACGGCCTGGCCCGACAGCATGGTCTCGATCAGGATGTCGTAGGTCAGGCGCATCATCGCCGCGTCGATCGCCACCACATCCCCGGCCTGTGCCGCGAGCGCGTCGGCGGCGCGGCCCGCACAGGCCAGCATGCGCGGTGCGAGGCTGTCGGTGGCCTGCGGACGGAAGGCGGCGGCCATCGCCTGACGCTGCCAGCGCCAGTGCGCGCCATCGGCGGTCAGCAGCCCCTCGCCCACCGCCGGGGTGAGAGCGCGCAGCATCGCATCGGACTTGCGCAGGCGTCCGGCATGGGCGCTCAGCGCCTCCTGGATCGCCGCCGGGTCGCTCAGATAGAGCACCTGCTGGCGCCCGACGCGGACGATATGAGCGCCGCTGTCATAGATCTCGGGCGGCAGGGCGGCGATCGGGTTGCGCACCGTGTCGACGAAGCTGCGCAGCAGGCGCAGCGGATGATGGCCCTCGAGGCGCGTGATGACGGGCGCTCCGGTCATGCGGCGATCCTGGACTGCAGCGCGAGGGCGGCGGCGGGATTGCGCTCCTTCGCGCCGGCGATCACGAAGGCATGCACACGCCGCCCCGCGGGACGGGCGAGATCGCGCAGCCGCACCGCCCAGGCATCGAGCGCGGGCGCGTCATAGCCGGTCTCGATCTCGGCATGCGTGCCCTGGAGGCGCAGATAGACATGCGGCGCCGTCGGCCGGTCGGCAGGCGCGACGCCCGGCTTGTCGAGGATCACCCGCGCGATGCCGCGCTCACCCAGCAGCGCCTCCGCGGCGTCGAAGGAGGGATGCGCCGCCTCGATGGCATGGCGCAGGGGCAGCCCGTCGAGCGTGTCCGGCAGCAGGTCGAGGAAACGGCTGAAAGCGTCGGCGTCGAAGACCCGCCCGGCCGGGAGCTGCCACAGCAGCGGGCCGAGCTTGTCCCCCAGTTCGGCGAGCCCGGAGTGCAGGAACCGCTCGATCGCCGGGGCGGCCTCCGCTGCCTCGCGGCGCTGGGCAGCACCTCGGGCGGCCTTGACGGCGAAGACGAAGCCCTCCGGCACCGCATCGTGCCAGGCGCGGAAGGTCTGCGGCGTCTGGGTGCGGTAGAAGGTGGCGTTGATCTCGGTCGCCCCGAGCCGCCCGGCCATGTAGGCCAGCGCGCCGGACTTGCGCACGTCCTTCGGATAGAAGGTCTCGTGCCAGGGCGCGTAGTCCCAGCCGCCGACCCCGATGGTGATCGGACCCAGTTCGTCCTCCCCTGCCCTGCCTTGCGCAACGGCGCCGTTTCAGGGCGTCGCGGTATAGTCCGCGACCGGCACGGTGCGAGAGATCGCGCCCTGTTGCAACAGGAACGACGCAAAGCGCTCGTAGCGCGTCCGGTCGAGTGCGCCCGGATCGTCGGCCAGCAGCGGCAGTGTCGCGGTCCAGGCGGCGCGGTTGAGCGGGCTGCGCAGCTCGGCGTGATCGGCCTCCATCGCGGCGCGGATGCGCTCCGGATTGTCGCGCAGCGCGCGCGTGCCCTCGGTGAGAGCGAGAGTGAAGCGGTGCAGGCGCGGATCGGCCGCCCGGTCGCGCCGGGCCACCAGGATCAGCTCGTCCCAGGCCGGCACGCCATACGCCTCCGGGTCGAAGGCGCGCGGCGACGCACCGCGCAGGGCGAGATCGACCTGCTCGTAATTGCGCATCGCGCCCATGATCGCATCGAGCTGGTGACCGAGCAGGGCGGCCTCGAGGTCGAAGGTCAGCGGGATGGCATGGACATCCGTCAGTTTCAGCCCCGCCGAGGCCAGGAGGCCGCCCAGCAGGGCTTCGTCGGTGCCGCCGATCGAGATGCCGATCCGCCGGCCGCGCAGGTCGGCGACGTGGCGGACCGGGCCGTTGCCGAGCACCAGCAGCGTATTGAGCGGCCGGGCGACGAGGCTGGCGATCCGGGCCAGGGGTACGCCCTCGGCGGCGAGGATCTGCAGCTGCGGCTGATAGCTGACCGCCAGATCGGCCTGACCGGCGACCACCATGCGCGGCGGCGTGTTCGGATCGGCGGGCGGGGTCAGCTCCACCGCAAGGCCCTGGCGTGTGAAGGCACCGCTGTAATGGGCGGCAAACAGGGCGGCATGGTTGGCGTCGACGAACCAGTCGAGCAGCACGCGCAGGCTGTCGGTCGCGCGCGCAGGCGGCGCGCCCAGCACCAGCGCCGCACCCGCCCCCAAGGCCTTACCCAGCGCCATCCTGCGCGAAAGCTGTCTCATCTAGAAACCTGCCGATGCGGTGATCATCGCCGCGAAACCACCGCCGATATAGAAGGTCGGCGCGCTGCCGGCGACGGTGCTGCCGTCACGCGCCGCAGTATCGAGCGCGTTGGAGGTCGGGCTGGCAATGCCCGAGCGGAAATGGGCGTCGGTGAAGTTCAGCACATTCAGCCTGAGCTGCGGTCTGACCTCGCGGCCGGCGAGGCGGCGGGGATCGAGGCGCCAGCCCAACGCGATGTCGCCGGTGGCGCGGCCGGGCAGACGCTCATCGTTCATGAAGGTCGCATATTGCCGGCCGACATACTTGCCGCCGATGCTGCCGAACAGCCTGCCATCGTCATAGGTGAGCGAGGCGGCAAGCTGCACCGACGGACTGCCGACCGCGCGCTTGCCCGCCGTCGGCAGAACCTGCTCGCCAGTGGTGAAATCGTTGTCCATCGTCGCGTGCAGGTATTCGGCCGAAACATACGGGCTGACATGATGCCAGGGCTTCGTGCCGAGCTCGATATCGACGCCGCGAGAGGTCTCGCCGCCGGCATTGACGGTCGCACCCACCAGGGCCCCGTTGAGATCGATGACGGTGGCGACCTGATGGTTGGTGAGGTTGGCGTTGAAGAACGCGATCGATCCGATCAGCCAATCGCCGCTGTAGCGGTAGCCGAACTCCTCGCTGATCGCATATTCGCGCCGCAGATCGGTATTGGCGGCAGAGATCACCTCGCCGGAGGACGGGTCGTACACGTCGAACAGCGTGCTCTGCGCCGGTGTCCGGAAGTTCGTTGTCGCGCTGAGGAACAGTTGATGCCGCGCGGTGATCTGCCAGCGCGCGCCGATGCGCGGCAGCGGCGCGGAATCGGTGATCGAGCTGCGATACTGCGGGCCCGGCAGATGGTTGGTGCCGTCGCGCGTCACCCAGGCCTGCTTGAATCCCGCCTGCAACGTCAGCGAGGTTCCGGGAACCGTCCATGTGTCGCCGACGAAGATCATGTTGATGCGAGTGATCGTGCCGGTGTCGGACGCCAGCAGCGCGCGTCCGTCCGGGAGCAGCACACGGGCGTTGGCGGCGTTGTCCCAGGCATTGCCAGGCGTGCCATCGTCGCCGATCAGGCCGAAGCTCTGACGGTCCTGCTCGTGGTCGTACTCGCCCCAGTATCCGAGCACGAAGCGATGTCCGCGCCAGCGCCAGTCCAGCGAGGGACGCCAGCCGGTCCGGTATTGCTGGCCCGTGTAGTTGCCCACCACGTTGGCCTGTCCATCCTGCGCGCCGGGGATGTCGAGCGTGTAGGGCAGCGCCTCGGCGCCCTGGAACAGCCCCGAGGTGGCGATGGTGGTGCCGCCGGGCGAGTTGCCGTAGCCGAACTGGAAATACGGTGTTGCATGCAGCGATATTGCGGAATTGACCCGCAAATCCGACGGCGCGCTGAGATAGATCAGGTGATAGGTGCCGGCATAGAGCTTCCAGTAACCTGTCCCGCCGGTGGCGTAGTCGCCGGCATAGTTGTCCTGCCCGCCAATGCCGTCGGCATGCCACTGATCCGCGGTCACTTCGGGGTAGGAGGAGGTGTAGGCATCGTGATAGGTGCCGGCGAGCGCGATACGGGTGCCCTCGCCCCATTCGCGCACCGCCTTGAAGTCGACATGATCGCGCCAGTCGCGTCCCGGTCCGCGCCAGTTGTCGGCCACCGTGTGCGAGTAGGAGAGAAACGCACGGATACCCGACGCGCCGAGGGTGCCGGTATCGGCACGGGCGAACACCCGCTGGGCGCGATAGGTGCCGTAGGAATACGAGACCTCGCCGCCCGGACGGGTGGCCGGATCGCGGAAGCTGAGCGTGAGCAGGCCGCCGGCGGCGTTGACGACGGGCGAGTCGAGATCGGCCGCCCCTTGTGCGAACGAGACCGAACGCAGGTTCTCGCTGTCGGCGAATTGCGACGGATAGCCGTTGTAGTAGCCCATGTCGCCAAGCGGCATGCCTTCCAGCACATAGCCGATCTGGTCCTGGGTGAAACCGCGCACGGTGATGGAGAGCTGCTGCGACAGGCCGTACGGGTCCGACATCGCCACATTCGCCCCGGGCAACCGGGCCACGAGCTGGTAGGCGTTGAGCGTCGGGGCGGCGCGCTCGATCGCCGCCTGCGAGACGGTGCTGACCGAGCGGGTCTCCGTCTGCGGCAGGATGTTGCCACCGCCCGCCGCATTGGCGAGCGAGCCGGTGACGACGATGTTCTGCGTGGTGGTGGCAGGCTTCTTCCTCGGCGGCTCGGCGAGAGAGGACCGCGCGACACAGAACGCAGCAGACAGGACAAGAAGCGGGCGCAGTAAGGACATGGAACTCCCTTCGCCGGCATGACCCGGATCAGGTTCGACGGGTGTGATCTCAGCCCGCAATTGCGGGCACCCCGGTCATGGGAGATGCTTTCGACATATTTCCGACGTGGGTCAAGCCCGATCGCGCGTCGACAGCGAGGTGGACCTCATGAGACAGCGACGCCTGGGATGGTTGATCTTGAGCATCGGCGCTGTGCTGAACACGAGCACCCCGGGTCGAGGCGAAAACGCTCCCATCGACGGCCACCCACTGTTTCAGCCCTCGACGCTGAAGCGCGAGGGCCTGAGCCAGCCCAACCGCGTAATTGTGGTCGGCAGCATCCATCTCTCGAGCCTGCCGGCTGACTTCGACCCTCGGCGCCTCGACCCCTTGCTGGACCGGTTGGCCAGTTGGCAGCCCACGGCGATCTCGATTGAAGCACTCCCCGGTCTGCAATGCGATGCCATGCGACGCTACGCTTTCCCTACGCCAGTTCTGTCGGCAGGTACTGCGCCGACCCGACGCCCGCGGCGCACAGCACGGGATTGGATGTCGCGAGTGCCACGGCCGAGGTCGAGCGGGCGCTCGCCGACTGGCCAGCCGAGCCAGGCCCGCAGCGCCGCCGCCATCTTGCCGCGCTGTTTCTCGCCGCCGGTGATCCCGCCTCGGCGATGGTGCAGTGGCTGTCGTTGCCAGGTCCCGAACGCCACGCAGGCGACGGTCTCGACGATCCGCTCGTCACGCAGCTTCGCCAAGGCGAAAACAAGCGCGACGAGACGGTACTGGTGGCGGTGCGTCTCGCGGTGCGTCTGGGGTTGCAGAGAGTTTGGCCGGTCGATGATCACACCGCCGACTCCGACACGCCCCTCGACACGCCGGGCGATGCCCGGGCTTACGGCGCGGCGTTGAGTGCGGCCTGGCAGAACCCGGCAAATCGCGAGCGCGCGACGCAGGAAGCGCGCCTGATCGCGGATATCGACGGGCCCGACGGGGTGCTCGCCCTGTATCGCGCCCTGAATGCCCCTGGGATGGGGATGGTGGTTTATCAGTCGGATTTCGGCGCCGCACTGCGCGAGCCATCACCGCAGGGCTACGGACGCCAATATGTCGGCTACTGGGAGACGCGCAACCTGCGTATTGCGGCCAATATCCGCGAGATCGTCGGTCAACACCCGGGAATGAGGCTGATGTCATTGATCGGCGCCTCGCACAGGCCCTATCTGGAGGCCTATCTGGACCAGATGCACGACGTCAGTCTCGATGACGTCGAGGCACTGCTGCACTGACGATTAGAAAAACAGCAGCCCCGGCCGCGCAAGCGCCGCACACGCACGGCGTAGGGGATGTGGCACCCAGGCGGGCAAGAAGGTGCAGCCGGTGTGCTCGATGACGCTGTCGCTGCCTTCCCAGATCAGTTTCAGCGCCACGTAGAGCACGATCAGCAGGCCGATCCAGGCGATCCAGCGATAGCGGTCGAGCAGACGGGCGATGGCATTGGCGGCAACCCCCATCAGCAGCACCGAGACCGCGAGACCGGCGACGAGCACATATGGGTGGTCATGGGCCGCCCCGGCGACGGCAAGCACGTTGTCGAGGCTCATCGACAGATCGGCGAGCACGATCTGGGTGATCGCCGCGCGCAGGGTCTTTTTCGCCGGAATGCCGGTCGGGTCGGGCGCGGGCGAATGGCGCAGTTCGCGATACATGCGCCAGCAGACCCACAGCAGCAGCAGCCCGCCGGCGAGGGTCAATCCGACGATGGCAAGCAGGTCGAGCGCGACCAGGGCGAGCGCGATCCGGATGATCGCCGCGAGGATGACGCCGAGCGCGATCGCGCGTCGTTTCTGTTCGACCGCCAGCCCCGCCACCGCGAGCCCGACGACGACCGCGTTGTCACCGGCCAGTACCAGATCGATCGCCAGCACCTGCCCCAGCGCGATCAGGGAAGGCCAGATCTCGGGGCCGACCAAACCTGACATTCCTGCCCCCGGGCTCAAACGGACAAAAGTCTTTTTGCTTCTTTTTCCTCAGAAAAAGAAGGTCCTATGCCGCCCCCGTCCAGAACGCCGCCTCGAGCCGCGAGGCGGTGGTGAACTCCGCGAGCAGGATCTCGTAGCGCGCCTCCGCCCCGAGCCTCGCGCCAAGCGCATCGAGCGCGTCGGCCTCCTCCTCGGCGATCGCCTGGTAGTCTGACCCGGCATAGGTGTTGATCCAGGACGCATAGGGATGGTTCTCGACCGCGCCGCGCTCGCGCAGGCGGTCGCCGATCTCGGCATAGCCCATCACGCAGGCGCTCATCGCCACCATCAGGTCGAGCGCGTCGCCCGACAGGCCACGCTCGATGAGGAAGCGGGTGTAGGCCAGGGTGGCCAGTGTCTCCGGGGTGGCGGCCATCTCGGCCTCGGTCATGCCCCATTCGGCGCAGAGCGAGACGTGCAGCGCCGCCTCGACATCGACGATGGTGCTCATCGAGCGGGCGGCGCGGCGCATGCCGGCGAGGTCGGGCGCCTTGTAGGCGGCGAGCGCGTAGGCGCGGGCAAAGTGATTCAGATAGAGGTAGTCCTGCACCAGATAGGCGCGGAAATCCTCGCGCGGCAGGCTGCCATCGCCGAGCGCGCGGACGAACGGCGCGTCGATATAGCTCTTCCAGACCACGCTCGCATCGTGGCGCAGGCGGCCGAACAGGCCGCGTTCCCAAGGTTTCATGGTGTCTCTCCTGCGACGGCGAAGAAGCCGAGATCGAGGTGGCGGCCGTTGGAGTAATTCACGCCCTGCACGCGGCCCAGCAGGCGGACGGTAAGGCCGCGATCGGCGAGGGCGTGTTCGAAGGCCGGCTGATCGCGGGTGCCGACGAGGGCGACACCACAACGCCGGTCGGTGGCGAGGAAGGCGGCGGCACCGGCCGCATCGACGAGCCTGGTGTCCTGTCCGACGGCGAAGACCAGCGACGGCTCGCTGAACGAAGTCGAGGCCAGCACGCTGTCGGCGCAGGGACGAACCTGGTCGAAGGCCAGCGCGATACGCGGGCTAAGCCAGATCGTGGTCAGGTTCTGGATTACGGCGGCGAAGATGCCGAGATAGGCGACCAGCGCGCCGGCGCCCGTCGCCACGAGACCGCGCAGGGCCTGCCCGCGGGCGACGAGGACGGCGCCGGACAGCACTGCAAGCCCGGCCAGCGCCCCGGTGACGATCGGCAGCACGCGGACCTCATGCTGGACGAACCACAGCAGCAGCGGTCCGGCGAGGGCGAGGGCGAGACCGGCCAGCAGCCACAGCGCGCCATAGACCCCCAGCCAGCCACGCCACCAGCCACGCGCGCCGAACGCGGCGACAGGACCGCCCCGCAGCAGGGAGGCGGCCGCCAGCAGCGCGATCGCCGGATAGGTCGGCAGCACGTAATGCGGCAGCTTGGTCGCGATCGCCTCGAACACCAGCCAGTGCGGCACGATCCAGCAGGCCAGCAGCCGCACCTGCAGGCTGCGTCGCTGTCCGATCACCCACGGCAGCGCGCGCATGGCGAAGAACGAGCCCGGCCAGAAGGCGAGCAGGAACACCACCAGATGGAATCCGGGCGGCAGGCCATGCGCCTGCTGGCCGGAGGCGACCTTGCCGAGGAAATTGGTGCCGACCGCGCGCTCGAAGAACGTCCCGTGGCTGACGATCCAGATCGCCACACACCAGGGCACCACGATCAGCAGCATCAGGGGGATGCCCCAGAGCGGGCGCAAACGCCGCCACCAGCCGGTGCTGCGCTCGATCGCGGCGAGTGCGATCGGCATCCCCCAGCCGGGGATCAGCACCACCGGGCCCTTGAACATCAGCCCGCAGCCCAGCGCGACCCAGTACAGCGCGGCGACCGCCGGAGAGGTCGGGCGACCACGCTCGGCATCGAGACGCGCCCGGATCGCGGACCACATCGCCAGCAGGACCGCGAGCAGCAGCGTGGTGTCGATCGTCGCCATGCGCGCTTCCGCAGTGACCAGCACCGCGAGCGCGAACATCGCCGCCCCCGCCAGCCCGACATCCGCACCGAACAGCGCCGCCCCGATGGCGGCGGTGAGCAGGACATTGGCGGTCGCCGCCAGCAGCGAGGGGATCCGGTAGGCCCAGGCGCTGCGGGAGGTGCGTCCGTCGGAGAGATCGGCGGCCAGCGCCTCGAGCCAGTAGATGCCGGCCGGCTGGAGATAGCGCGGCTGGTCCTGGAAGCGCACGTCGACGTAGTTGCCGGTGTGCAGCATCTGCGCGGTCGCCTCCATGTAGCGGCTCTCGTCGCGATCGAGCGGCGGCAGGGAGGCACGGCCGGGGAGGTAGATCAGGAAGGCGAAGAGCGCGAGCGCGATCCAGCGCCGCAGGCCGAGACCTTCTTTTTCTGAAGAAAAAGAAGCAAAAAGACTTTGATCCGTTGGGCTTATCGCCACACGCAGCTCCGAGGCCAGACAATCGAAAGTTCTTTGGTTCTTTCTTTCAAGAAAAAACGCCTATACCTCGCGCGGAGCGCGCGGAACGCGGGTACGACGCCGTAGCCAGATCACCCCGGTCATGTCGTAGAGACCGACCAGGGCGCGGTTGAGGTTGTTGTATTTCGAACTGCCCGACAGGCGCGGCCGATTGCCGACGTCGAGATTGATCAGCGCGTGGTGATAGTGCTGGAACAGCGCCGGCAGGAACCGGTGCAGGCCTTCGAAGCACGGCAGGGCAAGGAAATCCTCGCGCCGGAACAGTTTCAGCGGACAGCCGGTATCAGGCGCGCCGTCGCCGAGCAGCTTGCGGCGCAGGCCGTTGGCGAATTTTGTCGCGATGCGCTTCGAGACCGTGTCGCGCCGGCGGCGGCCACGCACGCCGGCAACCAGCGGCGCGGGTGCGCCGGGATGGGCGGTGCACCACGCCTCGGCGGCGGCGAGCATGCGCAGGATGTCGGCCGGGTCGTCCTGGCCGTCGCCATCCATGGTGCCGATCCATTCGGCCCGTGAGGCGGCGATGGCGCTGCGCAGGGCGGCGGATTTCCCGCAGCGCTCGCCATGGCTGATGATGCGCAGTTCGGGCAGGCGGGCGCGGGCGGCCTCGAGTGCGGCCAGCGTGCCGTCGGTGCTGCCATCGTCGGTGAAGATCACCTCGAACGGGCCGAAGCCGCGCATCGTCGCGGCGATCTCGTCGCAGACCGGGCCGATATTGTCGGCCTCGTTGAGGACGGCGCCGACGATCGCCAGTCGGAGCGGGGCCAAGATCAGGCGGCCTGACGCCCCGACAGGGCGGCCGGCAGGCCGGCGATGGCGCGATCCACCAGATCGGCATCCTCGGCGGCACCGTGGGTCTCGGAGATCACGCCACGGGCGGCATCGGCGGCGATAGTAGCGGCTGCATGGCGGATGTCGTCGACCGCGGCGCGCTCGGCGGCAGCGATGCGGTCATGCGCCATGCGTTCGCGGCGACGCGCGGTGGCCTCGGCGTCGCGACGCGCGGCCTCGGCAATCTGAGCGGCCTCGTTCTTCGCCCCTTCGAGGGTGGCGCGAGCGTCGTCCATGGCCTGTGCGTGGGCGCGGCGGGCTTCGGCGAGCAGCGCTTCCGCCTCACGGCGCAGGCGCGAGGCCTCGTCGAGCTGGCTGCGCACGGACGCCGCACGCCCGTCGAGGGCGGCGGCGATCGCGGCCCACAGCTTCGGTCCGAAGATGCCGAAGAACAGCACGAAGGCGATCGTGTACCACAGCAGCGGGTTGTGGGCGGAGAAGAAGCCGGGCTCTTCGGTCATGGCGGCGGGCTCCTTCAGGCGGCCTTGGACGGCAGATGCGCCGACACCGCGCTCTCGATGCGGGCAGGCTCCGGCGCGCGGCCGGTGAGTTTCTCGACTAGCGCGGTCGCGGTCGAGACGGCGACGCCGGGCAGGCTGGCGAGAGCGGCGTCGCGCGCGGCGGCGAGACGGGCCTCCGCGGCGTCCGCTTCGGCGTCGAGCTTCGCGTTCAGTTCGCGCAGCGTGGCTGCGGCAGATTCGCGGGCCTCGGCGACGGTCTTTGCCACCAGATCCTGCGCCTCGGCTGCGGCGCGGCGACGCTCCTCATGCATGGTGCGGCCGGCCTCGTCGGCCTCGCGCTTGGCATCGCGGGCGGCGTCGAGGTCGCTTTCGATGCGGGCGGCGCGGGTGGCCAGCACGCCCGCGACCTTCGGCAGCGCCGAACGACTCAGCAGCACATAGAGGACGACGAAGATCACCGCCCCCCAGACCAGCTGCCACCAGAGCAGCGGGTTGGAGGCGTCGAGCTGCGGCATCCCCACCGCGAAGGCGGGCGTGGCAGCGCCGAGGGCGATCGCCCCGGCTGCCGTCATGATCGCCGCGAGGAGGGGAAGACGCATCGGGACGGGTCCGATCAGGCGAACAGGATCAGGAAGGCGATCAGCAGCGCGAACAGGCCCGTCGCCTCGGTCAGCGCGAAGCCGAGCATGCCGAGGGTGAAGACATGCGGGCGCGAGGCCGGGTTGCGGCCGATGGTGGCGACCAGGGAGGCGAACACGCTGCCGATACCGACACCGGCGCCGGCGAGGGCGATCGCGGCGAGACCGGCACCGATCTGCTTGGCGGCAACAACATCCATCAGAGTATTCCTTCAGGCGAGAAAGGGTTGAACGAGCAAAACTGCGGCGGGACGCTCAGACGAGCGCCTCGTCATGCGTCTCCACCGCGGCTTCGCGCAGGTAGATGCAGGTCAGGATGGCGAACACGTAGGCCTGGAGCGCGCCCACCAGCAGTTCGAGGGCGAACATCGCCACGTTCACCGCCACCGGGGCGACGGCGATGAACTTGCCGATCACGCCGAGCGAGCCGAGCATGATGGTGAAGGCAGCGAACACCTCGAACAGCACGTGGCCGGCGACCATATTGGCGAACAGTCGGATCGACAGGCTGATCGGGCGCGAGAGATACGAGATGATCTCGATCGGCACCAGCAGTGGCGCAAGGAAGATCGGCGAGCCCTCGGGCAGGAAATGGGCAAAGAAATGCAGTCCCTGCACCCGCAGCGACACGATCAGGCCGAGGACGAACACCACCAGCGCCAGCGTCAGCGTCACCGCGATGTGGCTGGTATAGGTGAAGGAGCCGGGGATCAGGCCGAGATAATTGCCGAACAGGATGAAGCAGAACAGGGCGAACACGAACGGGAAGTAGGCATGCGCCTTCCTGCCGAGCTGGTCGTCGACCATGTTGTAGACGAATTCATACAGCAGCTCGGCCGCGGCCTGGAGCCGGCCCGGCACCACCGCCCGCGGGCGCATGCCCAGGTAGAGCAGGCCGAGGATCAGGATCGCGGCGATCGCCATCAGCACATTGGACTGTGCGATATGCAGCGAACGGCCGACATTGCCGAAAACGGGATACAGGACGAACTGGCCCAGCGCGTCGATCGAGTGCTTTTCGGCGGCCAACTGGCTGTTCCTTCCCGAGCGACCCCCCACGCCTTATGTGCGGCGCGGCGGAGCCATGATCCGCATCACGTTCACGATACCAGCCGCGAAGCCGAGGATCACGAACACGATGATGAAAATCGGGCGGGTATGCAGCCACCGGTCGAGCCCCCAACCGATTGCGAGCCCCGCAACCAGTCCGGCAACCAGTTCGGCCGCAAGACGCAGAGCCAGTCCAATACCCTGGCCGGTTCCGGCATCCCCCTGCGCTGGACCGGGCGCCGGGTCGAGACCCTGCTGCGCTCTGGCCGAGGCGAGGCGGCGTTCGAAATCGGCACGAGCCGGCTCGTGACCTGCGTTGCCTACCCTATCATCCATCATCGACACCCGATCTACAGGCGCAACGGGTGACTACCGACGCTGTTTCATGCTGTCAAGAATGTAGCCTGACTAATCTCCCGCCACTGTCACAGGTTCAGAACACGATCTGGCGCGCGTGCAACATGAGGCGACAGCCAAAGGACGGTCCTGGTCCAGCCAGACGGACAGGACGGCGGCGCTACTCGCCTAGTTGCTGGCTGCGGCGCCACCGTGCCTGCCGAGACGAAACGAACCACCCGCGGGTCTCCGCGAGCGGTCCGAAGCGAAGCCGATTCGGGGGCGACACGTACCCCCGCGGCATGACCGAACGGCCTATTTGGCGTGATGGTGATGGCCGTAGTGCGTGCCCATCGGCGGCCCCTGAAGCTTCTTCGCCTCGGCGAGATGCTGCTGGATCGCCGGGATGGTGTCGGAAGCGTATTTCTTCAGATCGGCATCGGCGCCGGTCTGCGCCTCGCTCTGGAAGGCCTCCAGCATCGCCTCATGCCCGGCGACCATGTCGGCGACATAGTCCTTGTCGAACGCGCGACCGGTCTCGCCCTGGAGCTGGGTGAGCGCCGTCTTCTGCTGGTCCGACACATCGGTCGGCAGGGTCACGCCCTTGTTGGCGACGACCTGCTTGAGCTGGTCGAAATTGGCCGTGTGGTCGGTGACCATCTGGGTCGCGAAGGCCTTGACCTTCGGCGACTTCGCCTTGGTCTGGGCGAGCTGGCCCGCCTGGATCTCGGTCATGCTGCCCTGGGCGGCGGTCTGTACGAAGGTGGCGTCGGACGCGGCGAGAGCCGGCGGGGCGACGGGCACGGAGACCGTCGGCGCCGGCTTGTCGGCACAGGCGGCGAGCAGCGGCAGGGCGAGGGCGAGGCTGCCGACGGCGAGGCCATTTCTGGCAAAACGATGCATGGATGTCTCCTCCGGGCGGAATGCCCGTATCCCGCACCCCAACGCGGCTGCCCTGACGACGTTGCGCGCCCGTTGCGGGCAGCGGCCCTGCACACGGGGCAACCCGCAACGATGGCGCGGCGTTGGCCGACAATGACCGAGCCCGACACGATCGCAGCGGACACGCCCCCCCCGACGCCTGCGACAGCGCCGCCTCCGGACCGCCCGAAGCGCCGCCGACGCGGCTGGCGCATTGCCGGGATCGTGACCGGCGCGATCGTGCTGCTGCTGGTGGTGCTGGCGCTGCTGTTCCGCTGGGACTGGCTGATCCCGCTGATCGATGCCCGCGCCTCGGCCGCACTCGGCCGCAAGGTGTCGATCGCGCATCTGCACGGCCATCTCGGCCGCACCACCACCTTCGTTGCCGACGATGTCGAGATCGCCAACCCGGATGGGTTCGACGCCGATCCGCCGCTGGCGAAGATCGAGCATCTCACCGTCTCGCTGCTGCCGCTGGCCTGGCTGCACGGTCAGGGCATCGTGATCCCCGAGATCGCGCTGGACCATCCCGAGTTCGCGGCGCGCGGCAAGGCGGATGGCAGCAACAACTGGGGCTTTCCGGGGCTGGCGAAGAAGCCCGGCGCGCCCGCCTCGTCGTCGCCGCCGCCGAAGATCGGCGCGCTGCGCATCGATGACGGCACCGGCAGCGTCATCGCGCCGAAATTCAAGGCTAACATCAAGGCGAAGTTCCACACCGTCCACGAGGACGACCCGCATGCCGCGCGGCTGCTGCTGGACGCCGACGGCACGTACGCGAAGCAGCCGATCAGCGTGCGCTTCTCCGGCGGCAGTCTGCTGAGCCTGCAGGACCATGACAACCCCTATCCGCTCGATCTGAAGATCGCCAACGGACCCACCCATGCCAGCCTCGACGGCACCGTCGACGACCCGATGGCCTTCGCCGGCGCGAAGCTGAAGCTGGCCTTCTCCGGCCCCGACATGGCGCTGCTGCTGCCGCTGACCGGCATCGCCATCCCGCACACCCCGGCCTATTCGGTGACCGGCAACCTCGATTACCGCAAGTCGCATATCGTGTTCGACGACATGCACGGCCGCGTCGGCCATTCCGACCTCAACGGGCGCATCAGCGTCGATCCGCACGGCAAGGTGCCCGACCTCGATGCCGACCTGAACTCGAAGAATGTCGACCTCACCGACCTCGCCGGCTTCATCGGCGGCGACCCCGGCGGCGGGGCGAAGGTGCCGCACAAGAACAAGGGAGTCCTGCCCGACCAGACCTTCAACGTGCCGGCAATCCGCTCGCTCAACGCCCATGTCGCCTATCGCGGCGCGCATATCGAGGGCTATTCGATGCCGCTCGACAGCATCGTCGCGGTGCTCGACCTGCATGACGGGCGCATCCGGCTCGACCCGCTCAACTTCGCGGTCGGCAAGGGCCAGATCCAGAGCCGATTCGACCTCCAGCCGCGCGGGCACGAATTCGCCACCACCGCGCGCATCGCCTTCCAGAAGGTCGACATCTCGCGGCTGATGCGCGCCACCCATATGTTCAACGGCGACGGCCATCTCGGCGGCCAAGCGGACCTGACCACGACCGGCAACTCGGTCGCCACCATGCTCGGCAACGGCAATGGCGGCATCACCCTGATCGTCGACGGGCACGGCGACATCTCCGCCCTGCTGCACGACATCGCCGGCCTGGAGATCGGGCCGGCGATCCTCTCCGCCCTCGGCGTACCGGAGCGCGCCGACCTGCGCTGCTTCATCGCCGACATGCCGCTGCGCGACGGCATCCTGTCGACCAAGACCTTCTTGCTGCAATCGTCGGAGGCGCGCACGATCGGTCAGGGCACGATCAACCTGAAGGCGCAAACCATCGACTACTCCCTGACCACGCGATCGAGCCACTTCACCGTCGGCTCGCTGCCCGGCCCGGTGAACATCACCGGTCCGCTCGACGGCCCCTCGATCCGGCCCGGCGCGGAGATCGTCGGCCGGGCAGCCGCTGCGACCGGGCTCGGCATCGTGCTGCCGCCCCTCGCCCTGCTGCCGATGGTGCAGTTCGGCGTCGGCGAGGGCGCCTGCACCGAGGCCCTGCAGGAGACGAAACAGGCTCCGGCCGCGAAACCGATACCCGCAGGCCGCCACCACCGACATGGCTGACGGTGGTGGCGCCGCGGCAGGGGCGCTGCCACCCCCGTATCGGCCGGCGAGTGCATTCCAGCGCCTGCGGTTCGACCACGCCGACGGGGTGATCGACCGCGAGCGCGCGATCGGCATCACCGTGCACGCCACCGAATCCTATCATCTCGAACGGATCAGGCAGGGGCGGGTGCAGGTGCTGCGGCCACAGGTCGGAAAGGTCTTCGTCGACGTGCCCGGCAGCGCGACCCGGATCATCGCCCATGGCCAGGTGGGCGTGTTCCAGTTCCGCCTGCCACTGGAGCGCCTCGCCGCGATCGCTTCGCGCGACCACGAACTCGATGTCGACGTCGCTCACCTGGCCGACACGGAGGGCGCGGTGCGTCCGCGACTGCTGGCGCTGGCCGTCGCGTCGGCGTCGCACGACTGCGAGCCGGACCTGGTGGAGACCGAGCTCGTCGACATGCTCATCGAGCGTAGCGGCAAGGTGCTGCAGACCCGTACGGGCGGTCTCACCATGACGCGCCTGCGACGGGTGTACGATCTCGTCGCCGCCGACCCGGCCGGACTGAGCATCGAGCGCCTCGCCTCGGCGGCGGCGCTGAGCCCCTATCATTTCAGCCGCGAATTCAGGCGCGTGACCGGCGAGACGCCATGGAGCTACGTGCTGCGACGCCGGATCTCGCGGGCAATGGACCAGTTGCTGCGGACCGGACAGCCTATCGCCGAGATCGCCACGGGCAACGGCTTCCGAGATGGCAGCCATCTCGCCCGCCACATGCGCCGCATCTTCGGCGTAACGCCGGCGCGGTGGCGCCTGATGGCGGAGGCGACGTTCGGAACCGGGCTGCCAGAGAACGATCTTGCTGGAATCCCACGCGCCCCGGCGACCAACACCATCCTGTGATGTTTCAGCCATGCGCCAGCGAGGCGGTGAGCGAGGCGGCCCACAAGGGCCGGCGGCGCCGCATCCACGACCTGGCCGAACCATGGCCGCCGGAAAGGACTGCGGATGCGCTGCGTGAGGATCTGGACGAACGAGGCGGGTGACAGCTCCTTCGAGGAAGGACATCTCGCCCTGCCCGGCGGCCATGACGGCGATGCGATCGGACGGACCTTTCCCGCCAGTTCGATCTCGTTTCGCGAGACCCGCCCGGACCAGGCCCTCGAATGGCACGACGCGCCGACCCATCAGCTCGTCCTCACCCTCGGCGGCACGCTGGTGTTCACCACCCGCGACGGATCGAGCTTCGTGATCCGGCCCGGCGATGTGCTGCTGGCCGAGGACACCACCGGCAGCGGCCATGTCTGGAAGCTGATCGGCGACGACCCGTGGCGACGCGCCTACGTGATCCTGCCCGAAGGGGCCGAAGCCGGCTTCACCGCCACACGCTGACGCAACGCCAGCACACACCAAGACAGAGGAGGCAACCCGACATGGCCACGAGCGCCGCGCCGGATACCGTCGACATCGCGCTGGTCGGCGCGGGAATCATGAGCGCGACAGCGGCGACGCTGCTCAAGGCGCTCGATCCGTCACTGCGCATCGCCATCTTCGAGCGGCTCGATGACTGCGCGCTCGAAAGCTCGCAGGGCTGGAACAATGCCGGCACCGGGCACGCGGCGAACTGCGAGATGAACTATACGCCCGAGGCCGCGGACGGCTCGATCGACATCTCGAAGGCGCTCGAGGTCAATGTCGAGTTCGACCTGTCGCGGCAGCTCTGGGCCTATCTCGTGCAGAGCGGCGCGATCGCCGATCCGGCGGCTTTCATCCGTGCCTGCCCGCACATGAGCTTCGTCGTCGGCGATGCCGATGTCGATTTCCTGCGCCGGCGCTTCGCCGCCATGTCCGCGCATCACTGCTACCAGGGCATGCAGTATACAGAGGACCCCGCCGAGATCGCGCAATGGGCACCGATCGTGATGCAGGGGCGACCGGCCGATCACCCGGTGGCGGCGACCCGGATGATCACCGGCGCGGATGTCGATTACGGCACGCTGACCCACCTGATGATCGGCCATCTCACCGCGCAGCCGGATTGCTCTGTGCATTATCTGCATGAGGTGCGCGATCTCGAGCGCGTCGATGGCGGCTGGCAGCTGCACAGTACCGCGCGTGGCAGCGGCGACAGCGTCGTCACCCTCGCGCGTTTCGTGTTCCTCGGTGCCGGCGGACGCGCGCTCAGCCTTGCCCAGGCGTCCGGCATCCCGGAGGCGCACGGCTATGGGGGCTTCCCGGTCAGCGGCGTGTGGCTGCGGTGCGACAACCCGGAGGTGGCAAGGCGCCATCATGTGAAGGTCTACGGCAAGGCCGCCCATGGCTCGCCGCCGATGTCGGTGCCCCATCTCGACATGCGCGTCGTCGATGGCCAGCACTCGGTGCTGTTTGGTCCCTATGCCGGATTTTCGACCAAGTTCCTCAAGGAAGGCTCCTATCTCGACCTGTTCCGATCGATCCGGCTGGGCAATCTCGGCCCACTCCTCGACGTCGCCGCGCACAGCTTCAGGCTCGAGGAATATCTGGTCGGACAGGTCGTGCAGACGCCGCACGCGATGTTCGAGACCTTGCAGCACTTCTATCCCGATGCCCGGCGCGAGGACTGGTCGGAGGCGGTCGCCGGCCAGCGCGTGCAGATCATCGAGCCCGACGGTCATGGCGGCGGCACGCTCCAGTTCGGCACCAAGCTGCTGGCTGCGAAGGACAAGTCGATCGTCGCCCTGCTCGGCGCCTCGCCGGGCGCGTCCACGGCCGCCTTCATCGCGACCGAGCTGCTGCAATCGTGTTTCGCCGACCGGCTGACCGAGGACGCCTGGCTGCCGAAACTGCGCCAGATCATCCCGAGCTGGGGCATCGACCTGAAGACCGACGCTGAGGCCTGCCGCAGGACCCGCGCCGCCACCGCACCGGTCCTGGGGCTGCACACCGTCGGAGACGACGCATGAGCAGGCGGGCCGCGGACATCGTCACCGATGTCCTTCACGCCGCCGGGGTGAGGCGCATCTACGGTGTGGTCGGCGACAGCCTCAACGGCATCACCGAATCGCTGCGCGAGCGCGGCGACATCGACTGGATCCATGTCCGTCACGAGGAAACGGCCGCCTTCGCCGCCGGCGCCGAGGCGCAGCTCACCGGCAGTCTCGCCGTCTGCGCCGGTTCATGCGGGCCCGGCAACACGCATCTCATCAACGGGCTGTTCGACTGCCAGCGTACCCGCGTGCCTGTGCTCGCGATCGCCGCACAGATCCCGTCGGCCGAGATCGGACGCAACTACTTCCAGGAAACCAAGCCCGAAGACCTGTTCCGCGCCTGCAGCGATTTCTGCGAGCTGGTCTCCAATCCCGAGCAGCTGCCTGGCGTGCTGGAGACGGCGATCCGCAGCGCGATCGGCCGCCGCAGCGTCTCGGTGGTGGTGATCCCGGGCGATGTCGCCCTGCAGCCGGCCGAGGCTGCGATCTCGAAGCCGGCCGGGCTCGCACTCGCCGCACCGGTGGTGACACCCGATGCCCCGACGCTCGATGCGCTGGTCGCCCTTCTGGAGAAGGGCCAGAAGATCACCCTGTTCTGCGGACGCGGCTGCCAGGGCGCGCATGATGAGGTGGTCGCGCTGGCCGAGACCCTCCAGGCACCGGTCGTGCATGCGCTGGGTGGCAAGGAGCATGTCGAGTGGGACAATCCCTGCGATGTCGGCATGACCGGGCTGATCGGCTTCTCCTCCGGCTATTACGCGATGAAGGAGTGCGACACGCTGCTGATGCTGGGGACCGACTTTCCCTACCGGCAGTTCTTTCCCGAGGGTGCGACGATCATCCAGGTCGACATCCGTCCGGAGAGCATCGGCCGGCGCGCGCCGATCAGCCTCGGCGTGCTCGGCGATGTCCGCGCGACGATCACCGCCCTGCTGCCGCGTCTGGAACGCCGCTCGAACGGCGAGCACCTCAAGACCAGCCTGGCGCACTACGCCCGCGCGCGCGAAGGGCTCGACGATCTCGCCACCGGCACACCCGGCAAGCCGCCGATCCACCCGCAATACCTCACCCGCCTGCTCAGCGAGCGGGCGGCCGACGACGCGGTGTTCACCTTCGACGTCGGCACGGTGACGGTCTGGGCCGCGCGCTACCTCGAGATGAACGGACGCCGGCGGATGCTCGGCAGCCTCGCGCACGGCTCGATGGCCAATGCCCTGCCGCAGGCGATCGGCGCGCAGGCGGCCTTTCCGGGCCGGCAGGTGATCAGCCTGTCGGGCGATGGAGGATTCTCGATGCTGATGGGCGATTTCCTCACCCTGGCCCAGCAGAAGCTGCCGGTGAAGGTGGTGGTCTATAACAACGGCTCACTCGGTTTCGTCGCGCTTGAGATGAAGGGCGGCGGCTTTCTGGAGTTCGGCACCGATCTCGAAAATCCCGATTTCGCCGCCCTGGCGTCGTCGATGGGCATCCATGCCCGGCGGGTCGAGGACCCCGGTATGCTCGAGGCGGCGGTGGACGAAATCCTCGCCCATCCCGGTCCCGCCCTGCTGGATGTGGTCACCAACAAGCAGGAACTGGCGATGCCGCCAAAGCTGACCGCGACCGAAATCAAGGGGTTCGGCCTGTGGACGATGCGCGCCGTGCTCAACGGTCGTGGCGACGAGGTGATCGACCTCGTCCGGCACGGCAACATCCTCAAATCCCTGTTCTGAGCCGGAGCCGACGCCCATGCCGCTCGTCCGCATCGACACATTCGACGCCATCCACGACGCCACCGCGCGCGGCACGTTCGGCGAGGTGGTCTACGACGCCCTGCGCGCGATCGGGGTGCCGGAAGGCGACCGCTTCCAGATCCTGGCGGGCCATGCGTCGGGGGCGGTGGTCTACGGAAGCAACTATCTCGGCATCGAGCGGACCGACGGGTTCGTCGCGATCCAGATCACGCTCAATGCCGGCCGCACGCTGGCGCAGAAGCGCTCGCTGTTCGCCGCCATCGCCGACGGACTTGCCCGGCTCGGGGTGCGACGCGAGGACGTCTTCGTCAACCTCGTCGAGACGGCGAAGGAGAACTGGTCGTTCGGCAATGGCGAGGCCCAGTATGCCGAGGCCGGCTGACCCCACCGCCGCAGGAAAGGACCACATCGATGGCTGACCACACGCACCCGGTCATGCAGGACATCGCGATCGGACTTGGCGATGGCGGCGGCTCGCGTCGCGAGTTCGATAGCATGGGCGATGTCGAGGTGCCCGCCGATCGCTACTGGGGGGCGCAGACGCAGCGTTCCCTGCAGCATTTCTCGATCGGCCACGACCGCATGCCCAAGGAGGTCTATCACGCCTACGGAATCGTCAAGAAAGCGGCGGCGATGGTCAACGCTGAGGAGGGGCGGCTGCCGCAATGGAAGGCGGATGCCATCATCCGCGCCGCCGACGAGGCGATCGCCGGCAAGCTCGATGCGGAGTTTCCGCTCTATGTCTGGCAGACCGGCTCGGGCACGCAGTCGAACATGAACGTCAACGAGGTGCTCTCGAACCGGGCGATCCAGTTGCTCGGCGGCACGCTCGGCTCGCAGCAGCCGATCGGCCCCAATGACGACGTCAACATGGGGCAGTCGTCGAACGACAGTTTCCCGACCGCGATGCACATCGCGACACTGACGCTGATCGACGACCGGCTGCTGCCGGAGCTCGGCCGGCTGGCCGGCGTGATCGAGACCAAGGCGGCGGCGTGGATGGAGGTGGTCAAGGTCGGGCGCACCCATCTCGAGGACGCGACGCCGCTTTCGGTCGGTCAGGAGTGGTCGGGCTGGGCGGCGCAGCTGCGCGACTGCATCCGCGAGATCGAGCACAGCCGAAGCGGTCTGTTCGAACTTGCCCTCGGCGGTACCGCGGTCGGCACCGGATTGAACGCGCCACGCGGGTTCTCGACGAAGGTGGCCGCACAGATCGCCGATCTGACCAACAAGCCGTTCGTGACCGCGCCCAACAAGTTCGCAGCCCAGGGCTCGCTGGATGCGATGGTCCGCGCCTCGGCCGCCCTGCGCGGTGCCGCGGTGGCACTGATGAAGATCGCCAACGACATGCGCTGGCTGGCCTCCGGCCCACGCTGCGGCTTCGGAGAGCTGAAACTGCCGGCCAACGAACCCGGCTCGTCGATCATGCCCGGCAAGGTCAACCCGACCCAGTGCGAGGCGATGGTGATGATTGCCATCCAGGTGATCGGCGACGACACCGCAGTGGCGTTCGCCGGCAGCCAGGGCAATTTCGAGCTCAATGCGATGCGCCCGATCATCATCAACAATGTGCTGCATTCGGCGACCATCCTCGCCGATGGCTGCGAGAAGTTCCGCACCTACTCGGTCGAGGGCACCGAGCTCAACGAGAAACGGATCGGCGAGCTGCTGGAGAACACGCTGATGCTGGTCACCGCGCTGTCGCCGGTGATCGGCTACCAGAATGCCGCCCATATCGCCGAGGACGCCGAGGCGAACGGCACCACCCTGCGCGAGGCGGCGCTGAAATCCGGCAAGGTGACGGAGGCGGAGTTCGACCGCATCATCGTGCCGAAGGAGATGATCGGAGACGGCGTCGCCGGCGCCTAGAACGCGCAGACGGAGCTGCCGCATGACACCCTTCAGCGCGCGCGGAAGCGCTCCACCGCCGCGATCAGCGCGCTGCGGATGCCTGGCTCCAGAGCCGAGTGCCCGGCGGCCGGGATCACGTTCAGCCGCGCCGCCGGCCACGCGGCGGCGAGCTCGAACGCGCTGACCGGCGGGCAGATCATGTCATAGCGGCCCTGGATGATCTCGCCCGGCAGGTGCGCGATACGGTCCATCCCGCCCAGCAGCCCGGCCTCGGGCAGGAATAGGTCGTGGGCGAAGTAATGCGCCTCGATCCTGGCCAGACCCAGCGCGGCGCGGTCATAGGCGAAGCTCGCCACCCCCTCGGGGGCCGGCAACAGCGTGCTGCATGACCCCTCATAGGTCGACCAGGCGCGCGCCGCCGGGCCATGGACGTTCGGGTCGGGATCGGTCAGCCGGCGCAGGTAGCTGCCCAGCAGGTCGTCGCGCTCCGCCTCGGGCAGGTGCGAGACGAAGGTATCGTGCGCGTCGGGAAAGAACTGCGCCAGCCCGTGCAGGAACCACGCCACCTCGCTGCGCCGGCCCAGGAACACGCCGCGCAGCACGAGGCCAAGCACCCGGTCGGGACAGGCCTGCGCATAGGCCAGGGCCAGGGTCGAGCCCCATGAGCCGCCGAACAGCAGCCAGTCGGTGATGCCGAGATGGCGGCGCAAAATCTCGATGTCGTCGATCAGCGTCGCGGTGGTGTTGGCGGCAAGCTCGCCCAGCGGGCGCGAGCGGCCCGCCCCGCGCTGGTCGAAGATCACCACCCGCCAGAAACCGGGATCGAAGAAGCGCCGGTGCACGGTGCCCGCCCCTGCGCCGGGCCCGCCATGCAGGAACAGCACCGCCGGGCCGGCCGGATGGCCGACCTGCTCCCAGTAGATCACATGCCCGTCGCCGACCCGCAGATATCCGGTCTCGTAGGGGGCGATATGGGGATAGAGATCACCGCGCGGCATGCCAGCATCGAAGCATTTTTCGCCAGCCCTGTCCCGGGCTAGAAGCACCGCATGCCGACGACGACACAGCGCCTCGCCCCCCTCACCCGCCTCTGGCTGGCCGCCGCCGGCCTGTTCGGCGCGAGCGGGATGGTCATCGCCGCCCTGCTTGCCCATCGCGCCGCGGGCGTCGCCCCGACCGGGCTCGCTCTGGCGCACACCGCCCTGGAGATCCAGATCTGGCACGCGCTGGCTTTGCTCGGCATCGCTGCCCTGTGCGAACGGCGTCACAGCCGCGTCCTGAGCCTCGCCGGCACCGGATTCGTGCTGGGCACGCTCGCTTTCAGCGGCGCGGTCTACGCCGCCGCCCTCGGCGCACCCCCCGGCTGGCCGATCGCGCCGGTGGGCGGCACGCTGCTGATCCTCTCCTGGGCGGCGCTCGTCGCTGCCGCGGCCGCGGGCTGAGGCAGCAGACAATGACGATCCGCAGCGCCTATCTCGCCGACGAGGCGCTGGACGTGCCGCTCGCCGAGGACCTCGCCCGGCGCGGGGTGACGATCGAGCGCTGGCATCATGGCCTCGCCCTGTCCACGCAGCCACCGGTGGAGACGCCATGGGCGCTCGACATCTGGACCGATCCACGCACGATCGCGATCGGTTCGATCGGCGAGGCGGCCCGTGCCCTGCGCGCGATCCAGCGCAACTGGGCGCACCAGCCGGGCGAGCTGCATCGCCGCAGCGCGCTGATCGCCGCCGCATTGCCGCCGGTCAAGGCCGCGGCACTGCGCTTTCCACAGGCCGCACCCACGGCGCCGCTCGGCGCGTGGACGCTGCTCGAGCCGGGGCTGCTGCTGGCCAGCCCGACCAGGACCAGCCCGTTCGCGGCAGGGGTATGCCGCTTCGAGGAGGATCGCACCGGGCCGCCGTCGCGCGCCTATCTCAAGCTGTGGGAAGCGCTGGCCCGGCTCGGATACTGGCCGCTTCCGGGGGAACGCTGTGTCGATCTTGGCGCCTCGCCCGGCGGGTGGAGCTGGGCGCTGGCGACCCTGGGTGCGGAGGTGATTTCGGTCGATCGCGCACCGCTCGATCCGGCAGTGGCGTCGCTGCCCAACGTGACAGTGCGCCAGGAGAGCGCGTTCGGCATCGAGCCCTTCGCCACCGACTGGCTGTTTTCCGACATCATCGCCTATCCGCAGCGCCTGCACGGGCTGCTGTCGCGCTGGATCGACAGCGCGCTGGCACCGCGCATCGTCTGCACGATCAAGTACCAGGGCAGCACAGACCATGCCGCGACCGACGCGCTCGCCGCCCTGCCGGGCGCGCGGCTGCTGCACCTGTCGCATAACCGCCATGAACTGACATTCTTTCGGGACACGACCGGCGGTCCGGCGCGTTGAGGTCGCTCAACCGCAGGAAAGAGGCCCCCAATGACGCAGATTCCGCATGACACGCTGGTCGTCGTCGCCGATGGCGGACAGGCGGTGCTGTATCGCAACACCGCACGCGATTCCGAATCGCCGCAACTGCGCGAGGAACGCCGTCTCAAGCCCGGCCAGTTCAGCGGCCAGGGGCCGTCCGGCTCGCGGCCCGAGGATCAGTCGGTCAAGCAGACCGCGCACGCGACCTTCATCAAGGAGCTCGCCCAGACGATCGAGCAGATGGTGGCACAGAAGAAGGCCGAACATCTGGTGGTGATCGCCGACCCGACCTCGCTGGGCGAATTCCGCGACGCGGCCCACAAGAGCGTTCAGGCGGCGACGATCAGGACCCTGTCGAAGGACCTGACCCACGAGAGCCCGGCCCAGATCGCCAAGGCGCTCGAGAAGGCGTGAGGCCTCAGCGCGACGCGCCGACCAGCCGGGCGATGCCCCGGTCGCGTCGGCGCGCCGCCCAGTGTCCGACCCGATCGAGGAACAGATAGACGGCCGGCGTCGAATACAACGTCAGTGCCTGGCTGACGACGAGACCGCCGATCACGGCGATGCCGAGCGGCCGGCGGATTTCCGAGCCGTAGCCATGGCCTGCCACCAGCGGGATGGCACCGAAGGCCGCGGCCAGCGTGGTCATGATGATCGGGCGGAAACGCAGCACGCAGGCGCGATGCACGGCGTCGATCGGCGACAGTCCCTCCTCGCGCTCCGCCTGGATGGCGAAGTCGATCACCAGGATGGCGTTCTTCTTGACGATGCCGATCAGCAGCACGATCGCCAGCAGCGCCATGATCGAGAATTTCTGCCCCGTGACCAGCAGGGCCAGCACCGCGCCCGCACCCGCCGAGGGCAGGGTGGAGAGAATGGTGATCGGGTGGACGAAGCTCTCGTAGAGGATGCCGAGGGTGACGTAGATCAGCGCGAGCGCGCCGATCAGCACGAAAACCTCGTTCAAGGCCGATTTCTGGCTCTCGGCGGCGTCCCCCGCCAGCGCGCCGTGCAAAGAGGACGGGGCATGGATCGCCACCAGTTCCTGATTGATCGCGGCGGTGGCGGCGGCCAGCGAGCCACCCTTGGGCAGGTTGAACGACAGTGTGGCGGCGGCGAACCCGTTGTCGTGCGAAACGGTGAGGGCTGCCAGCGAAGGCTCGACGCGGGCCACCACATCGAGCGGCACGCGGCTCTCCACCGATGCGGAGATCGCCTGCCCGGTGGAGGCGCCCCTGCCGCCGGCGAGCGCGTTGGTCTGGGCGTTCTTCTGCGCACGCTGGTCGACGGTGCTGGAGGCCGACGAGGCGGTGGCGATGGTGTTGGAGGTGGCACTGCCCGAAGGGCTGCCGCCGGAAATCGTCACCCAGGTGTGGTCGAGCAGGGAAGCGTTGTCGCTGTAGCGGGGGGCGGCTTCCATCACCACCGCATACTGGCCGAGCGGCTCGTGCATCTGCGTGACTTGACGCTGGCCGACATAGTCGAACAGCGTGTTGGCGATCATCTGCGGCGTCACACCGTAGCGCGCCGCCGCCTCGCGGATGATGCGGATCGACGCCTGCTGCGAGCCGCGGTCGTGATCGGAGCTGACATCCGACAGCTCGGGCCGGCGGCGCAGCGCCTCCACCAGACGCGGCATCCAGATGTCGAGATCGGCGGCATTGTCGCTGTGCAGCGTGTACTGGTTGGTAGCGTCCGAGGAGCGCCCGCCATTGCCGAAGATCGAACCCGACGAGACGTGGAACTCCGCCCCCACCATGTCGCGCAGCGAGCGGTTGAGGCGCTCGCCGATCTCGCTGGCCGAGGCGGTACGGTCCGCCTTGTCCTTGAGCTTGATGAACGAGGTCGCCGTATTGCCGGGACTGCCGTTGTCGCCGCCACCGATGAAGCCAACGAGGGATTCGACATCGGGATCGGCAAGCACCGCCGTCTGCGCCTGAAGCAGCTTGGCGTTCATGTTGGAAAACGAGATCGACGGCTCACCGCGCAGGATACCGCGCAGCGTGCCGGTGTCCGAGCTCGGCATCATCTCCTTGGGGATCACCACCACCATCGCGATGGTGGCGATGAAGGCAAACGGCACCGAGGCGAGCAGCAGCCGGCGGTGGCGCAGGGCGCGCACCAGCGAACGCTCGTAGCCACGCGTGATCGCCGCCACCCCGCGCTCGAAGATGCGGCCGAAGCCACGCGTGGGATGCGCCTCCGCGTCATGGGCGGCAATCGTCAGGATGCGTGAGCACAGCATCGGCGCGAGCGTGAGCGAGACCACCAGCGAGAGACTCACCGCCATCACCATGGTGCCGGAGAATTCCTTCAGCAGCATGCCGGCGATGCCGGGCATCAGCAGCAGCGGCAGGAACACCGCCACCAGGGAGACGGTGATGGAGATCACGGTGAAGGCGACCTCGCCGGCACCGCGCAGGGCGGCCTCGCGACGCGAATACCCCATCTCCATGAAGCGCGCGACGTTCTCCAGCACCACGATCGCGTCGTCGACGACGAAACCGACCGCGATGGTCAGCGCCATCAGCGACAGCGTGTTGAGCGAATAGCCGGCCAGTTCCATCGCACCGAAGGTGGCGACGATGGAGATCGCGATCGCGGCCGCCGGGATGATCACCGCCTGCCAGCTCCGCAAAAAGGCCAGCACCACCAGCACGACCAGCACCACCGACAGCAGCAGCGTCATTGCCGTCTCGTGCAGCGACGAGCGGATCATCACCGAGCGGTCGAGCGAGACATCCATGTGCACGTCCGGCGGCAGGGCGGCCACGATCTGCGGCAGGATGGCGCGGATGGTGTCGTTGACGCGAATGACATTGGCCGAGGTCTGCGGGTTGACCACCACCGCGACCGAGCGATGACCGTTGAAATAGGACACCGTCTTGCGGTCTTCGCCGGCGTCGGTGAGGGTGGCGACATCTGACAGATGGATCGGCGCGCCGTTGCGCCAGCCGATGATCAGGCCGCGGAAATCGGCGGCCTTGCGGGCACGGTCGTTGGTCTCCAGCATCAGTCGATCGGGGCCCTGATCGATGAAGCCCTTCGGCGACTGCGCATTGGCGTTCGACAGCGCGGCACGCACGTCCTCGGGGCCAAGGCCGAGCTGGAACAGCGCGAGCGGATCGAGCTCGACACGCACCGCCGGCTTCGAGCTGCCGAAGATCTGCACCTGACCGACGCCCTTGATGTTCGACAGCCGCCGCTGCATCAGGTTGTTGGCCAAGTCGTAGAGCTCGAACTCGTTGCGGGTCGGCGAGGTCAGGCTGAGGATGTAGATCGGAAACGTGGCCGGGTTGATCTTGAAATAGGTCGGCGCGCCGACGATCGAGGTCGGCAGGTCGAGGCGCGCGTCCTGCAACGCCGCTTCCACATCGCGCGCCGCCGCATCGACGTTTCGCGAACTGTCGAACTGCACCACGATCTGCGCGCCGCTCTGGGTGGAATCGGAAGTGATCTGGTCGACCCCGGCGATCTGGCCGAGATGGCGCTCGATCGGGGCGGCGACGTTGGCCGCGACCTCGCTCGGCGTGCCGCCTGGCTGCTGTACCGCGACCAGGATCACCGGCAGGTCGAGCGCGGGCAGGTCGGAGGCCGGCAGGCGCGTGAAGGCCAGTACGCCGCCGAGCAGCAGCCCGATGGCCAGCAGCAGCGTCGCGACCGGGCGCGCGATGAAGGGGGCGGTGGGGTTCACCCGGGCATCGTGCCCGGGCGGCGGTCGTTGTCAATGGAAAGGTTGTTTGTTCTTTCTTGAAAGAAAGCACCAAAGAACTTTTACAAGTATAAACGATGGGTCCTGCGGCCATATTCTTTCAGATCACCACAATCGGATGAAAGTCTTTTTGCTTATTTTTCTTCAGAAAAAGAAGATGTCTGCGGCATTGTAGGCCTCGCCCAATCTGGCTAGCCTTTCGCAATGACCAAGACGCTGCATTTCGAGACCATCCGCGACCGGCTGGACGGCGAGACCCCGCAGACGGATGCGCTGGCAGCCGCCTATGTTGAGTTCGACCACCGGCTCGACACACTCGGCGCGGCGGGCGTGCGCGACGTGCTGGCGGACTGGGACGTGCTGCGCCGGCGACTGGAGAGCTGGTCGGCGATGGTGCATCTGCGCTTCGTCCAAGACACCACCGATGCGCAGGCCAAGGCGCGGCGTGAATATGCCGACCGTCTGGCGCCCGTGATCACCGGCCACGACGTCGCCCTCAAGCGTCGGCTGCTCGAGCGCCATGAGGATCAGCTCGATCCGCACGTCGCCGCTCTCTGGCGCACCGACATCACCACCTTCAACCCGGCGATCGCCGCCGATCTGGAGGAGGAATCGCGCCTTGTCGCGCGCCACACCGAGATCCTCGCCTCGGCGCGCCTGCACATCGGCGGCCGCGAGGTCAATCTCGCGGGCCTCGCGCCCTTTGCCGAGAATCTCGACCGCGAGCTGCGCCACGAGGCCGAGCGGCAGCGCTGGGATTTCTTCGCCAGCCACGGCGACGAACTGGATTCGATCTATGACCGGCTGGTGAGGCTGCGCCACGAGATGGCCCGCAAGCTGGGCTTCGCCGACTACACCGAGCTCGGCTACCGGCGCATGCGCCGCGTCGACTACGCGCCCGGCGACGTCGCCCGCTTCCGCGAGCAGGTGCGCCAGCATGTGGTGCCGCTGGTGTCGGCACTGATGGAGCAGCGTCGCTCGGAGAATGGCTGGCCGAGCCTGCACGCCTGGGACGAGAGCCTGATCGATCCGCGCGGCAACCCCACCCCCGATGGCGATCACGACACGCTGGTCGAGCGGGCTCGCACGATGTTCGACCGGCTCGACCCAGGGATGGGCGCGTTCTACGCCACCATGGTCGATGGCGGGTTCCTCGACCTGCGCAACCGGCCGGGCAAGGCGGGCGGCGGGTTCTGCACCGGATTTCCGACCGACGGAGTGCCGTTCATCTTCGCCAATTTCAACGGCACCCATCACGACATCAACGTCTTCACCCATGAGATGGGCCACGCCTTCCAGAACTGGGAGAGCCGCTTCCTGCCGGGGATCGACGTGCTGTGGCCGACCATGGAGGCGGCCGAGATCAACTCGATGGGGCTGGAATTCCTGACCTACCCGCAGATCGGGCTGCTGGTCGGCGAGGACAATGCGGCGCGGTTCCGGCGCATGCACCTGATCGGTTCGCTGACCTTCCTGCCCTATGGCGTCTGCGTCGATCACTTCCAGCACGAGGTCTATGCCAACCCGACGATGAGCCCGGCCGAGCGCCACGCGCTGTGGCATCGGCTGGAGCGCACCTATATGCCGTGGCGGGACTGGGGCGACCTCGGCTACCCGGCGATGGGCGGCCGCTGGCAGGCGCAGCACCACATCTACGGCCACCCGTTCTACTATATCGACTACGCGCTCGCACTGTGCTGCGCGATGCAGTACTGGCTGTGGGACCGGCGCGACCACGCAGCCGCCATGGCCTCCTATGTCGGGCTGGCCGCCCTGGGCGGCAGCCGGCCGTTCACCGAGCTGGTCCGCCACGCACAGCTCGCCTCGCCATTCGGTGAACGCGCCCTGGTCGAGGTGGTCGACGAGGCGGCGCGCACCCTCGAACTCGCCCCCCACGCCTGAATCCGCCGCCTGAACCTGCCCACCACCAGGAGACCGCTTCGACCATGGTGACCAAACAACGTACACCGGCCCTGCTGGTCCTTACCGGCATCGTCATCGCCCTGATGGGGCTGGCGCTGGTCATCGGTGGCGCGCTGCTGGGCCGGCTCGGCGGCAGCCTCGCCTACCTGGGCCTGGGTCTCGGACTGCTGGTCACCGCCGGGCTGCTGCTGGCGCGCCGGCGGGCGGCGCTGTGGCTGTATGCGGCGATCGTGCTGGCCACCACCGCGTGGGCGGTCTGGGAGATCGGTCTGAACTGGTGGGCGCTCGTGCCGCGCGGCGATGTCATCTTCCCGATCGGCCTGTGGCTGCTGCTGCCCGTCGTGCGCCGCGGTCTCGCACCGTCCGTGCCGGCGCGGCGGACGCGCATCGACGGCGGGGCGCTGGCGCTGGGCGCTTCGCTGGCGGTGGCCGGGGTCGTGGCGATCGCCGCCCTCATCCACACGCCCGACGATCTCGCCGGCGACCTGCCCGGGATCGCCCGGGCCGCCACTCAGCTCGCGGATGCCGACGGGGCGAAGACCGACCTGCAGGGTGCCGCCTCGGCGCAGCCGGACGGTGACTGGTGGGCCTATGGCCGCACCGGCTACGGGCTGCGCTACTCGCCGCTGCGCCAGCTCACGCCGGCCAATGTGGGCGCGCTCACGGTCGCGTGGACTTTCCGCACCGGCGATCGGCAGACGGCACAGGATTCCGGCGAGACGACGTTCGAGGTCACGCCGCTCAAGGTGCGCGACACGGTGTATCTGTGCTCGCAGCACCAGATCCTGTTCGCGCTCGATGCCGCGAGCGGTGCATTGAAATGGAAATTCGACCCCGAGGTCAGGGACAACCCGACCTTCCAGCACCTGACCTGCCGCGGCGTGTCGTATCACGAAAGCAGCGCCGACGCGGCCGCGCTCTGCGCGCGCCGCATCTATCTGCCGACCAACGATGCGCGGCTGTTCGCGCTCGATGCCGCCACCGGCGCGCGCTGCGAGGGCTTCGGCGACAACGGTGTGGTCGATCTTAATGCCGGCATGCCGGTCAAGACCTCGGGCTTCTACGAGCCGACCTCGCCGCCGGCGGTGAGCGCGCATGTGATCGTCGTCAACGGTGCAGTGATCGACAACTACTCGACCGACGAACCCTCGGGCGTGGTGCGCGGCTATGACACCGACACCGGCAAGCTGCTCTGGGCCTGGGATTCAGGTGCTGAGGACGAGAACGCGCTGCCGACCGACTCGCGCGACTACACCAAGAACTCGCCCAATTCCTGGATCACCGCCTCGATCGATGAAAAACTCGGTCTGGTCTACCTGCCGATGGGCGTGCAGACGCCCGACATCTGGGGCGGCCACCGCGACAAGCTGGCCGAGCGCTATGCGAGCGCCATCGTCGCGCTGGACATCAATACCGGCCACCGTGTGTGGTCGTACCAGACCGTGCATCACGATCTGTGGGACATGGACGTGCCATCGCAGCCCAGCCTGGTGGACGTGCCGACCGCCTCCGGCACCATCCCGGCGATCTATGTGCCGACCAAGACCGGCAACCTGTTCGTGCTGGACCGACGCGACGGCAAGCTGATCGTGCCCGCGCCCGAGCAGACGGTGCCGCAGGGGGCGGCCCCCGGCGACTGGACCTCGCCGACGCAGCCGTTTTCCGATCTGACGGTACGGCCGTCGGCGCTGCTGACCGGGGCCGACATGTGGGGGGCGACGATCTTCGACCAGCTCGTCTGCCGCATCCAGTTCCATCAGCTCGACTATCGCGGGACCTTCACCCCGCCGTCGGAGCGCGGCACGCTGGTGTTCCCGGGCAATCTGGGCATGTTCGAATGGGGCGGCATCGCGGTCGATCCGGTGCGCCAGATCGCGATCGCCAACCCGATCGCGCTGCCCTTCGTCTCGAAGCTGATCCCGCGCGGACCCAACAATCCGGCCGCCCCGAACGCCGCGCATCCCTCGGGCAGCGAGATCGGCGTGCAGCCGATGTACGGCACGCCCTATGGCGTCGATCTGCACGCCTTCCTGTCGCCGATCGGCCTGCCCTGCAAGCGGCCGCCCTGGGGCTACATGGCCGGGATCGACCTGAAGACCAACAAGGTGATCTGGATGCACAAGAACGGCACCATCCGCGACAGCTCGCCGCTGCCGCTGTCGTTCAGGATGGGCGTGCCGTCGCTCGGCGGCCCGCTGGTCACCGCGGGTGGAGTGGCGTTCCTCACCGGCACCCAGGACGACTACATCCGTGCCTATGACGTGACCAGCGGTGCGCAGATCTGGTCCGACCGCCTGCCGGCCGGGGGGCAGTCCACGCCGATGAGCTACGAGGCCGACGGCCGCCAGTTCATCCTGACCGCCGATGGCGGCCACGGCTCTTTTGGCACCAAACAGGGTGACTACGTCATCGCCTACGCCCTGCCGAAGGCTCCGTAACCGGGCCCATCGTCAGCCCTGGACGAGGGCGGTCCATTGCAGGGCCAGCGCATCGACCAGCACGGAGGGCTCCACGGTGAATCCACCGGCATCCGGCGTGCCGTAGCAGGCAGCGTAGCGATGCGCGCAGCAGGCGGCGAGGTCCCAGAAGAAGGGGTCGGGCTCGTCCTCGGCAGCAAGATAGACCAGCGCGGTGCCGGGACGGCAGAACACGGTCCCGGCGAGGGCCGACTGCATCGGACCCACCACCAGCTCGGCACTGCCGAAAAGATCGGCGCGCTCCTTGAAGGAACGCAGCGAGAGATCGACGATGCTGAAACCCTCGCCGCGCAGATAGGCGACCAGCGCCTCCTGGTTGGCGGCATTCGGCAGGCCGGGAGCGGTGCTGTCGAAGGCATAGAACTTGCGTGGCACCGGCGGCGGCAGCGTGCCCGTGGTCGCCGCCACGACATCGCGCAGGTGGCGCAGCGCATGCGGCGACTTGAGGAAGGGCGGCTGCGAGACCGGAGAGATCACCACCAGTCGCTCGACACCATAACAGCGCGCCGGATCGAGGAAGGTCAGCCGATAGGGGCGCTCACCCATGATCGCGGCGATCGCCCCCTGACGCTGGAAGTCGGAGGCCGGCGTCCCGCGTTCGAGCAGGATGTCGATCCGCCGGGAACCGCGCCGTGGAACCGTCACCGCCGCCAGCCGGGCGAGATGATCGGTCAGCCAGACGCGCTCCTCGACGCTCTCGCCATCCCCGAGCCACAGCACGATTCCGTCCGGAGGCACGGGCAGGAACTCGTCCGCGACGGCCGGCACATGGCCGTGGTGCCCCTCGCCGCCAGGAAATCCCGTCACCGCCCGTCGCGCGGCCTGGGCATCGGTTTCGTACAGGGTCGCGGTCCTGTCGCCGGCCACGGTGGCGACCATTCCGCCGCTGATGCGCGCATTCACCAGCTCGGCCAGCATGACCGCCGGCGCCGTGACATACTGACGGTTGATGGAGTCACAGCCACCGGTAATCGCGGCGGCGAAGGCTTCGCTGTCGCAGGCGAAGGCGAAGGCCGGACGGTGATAGCAGGCCGGCGGGAACAGCTCCACGGCGTGTTCGAGGCCGACGCTGCTGCGCGGACCATCGGCGATCAGGGCTTCGAGCGTCTCGGTGCGGCCGGGGAAACCGCCGTCTCGATAGATCTCGAAGCCGGCAAACGAGATGTGCATCGCCCTCAATCCGATCGCGCAGAGACCGCTTCACTGTCCACGCAACGCGGGCCGGCCGTCAATCGGCGATCGCGGCGATGCAGCTTCCGTCGGTCCTGGAAGACGCGACACGGTCCGACCTCGACGGCCAGACCGACACCGCCCGGTCGGACATGAGGGCCGTGACGCCAAGTGGCGCGCCTGCGGGGGCAGCGGGGCGGAACAACTCCGTCGCGACAAAGACACGGTTGCGCCGCAGGCCGCCGAGGGGAGCGAGAATGTCGTGGGCGACCAGCGCCGCCACCGCGGCATTGGCGGTCTGGAAGGACACGCCGAGCCACCGGCCTGCCCCACCGGCGGTGATGACGGGCCGGTCCACCAGCAGATCGACCAGGCGGCGCGCATTCGCATCCGAACGCAGCGCGATCAGGCGCCGCAGCCAGTCTTCGCGGCACCGTGCGATATCGAGCGCGAGGCGGTGCGCGCGCTGGGCGGCCAGGGCGATGGCGTCGAAATAGGGCTGGAAGCCGGAAGCCGACCGGCGGTCCGGGATCGGCGCCACCACGACCGGGACGAATCCCTCGCAGGCGGCGAGCAGCCCCGGCAGCAGGCGGGCCAGGACCGGGCTGCCGAATTCGAACGGCGCGAGCTCCGCGAAACCGGCCCCTAACTGCGCCATGCGCAGCAGCAGCGGCGCATGGCTGTCGGGGCCGGCCAGGCCCGACAGCAGTGCCTCGATGGAGGGCTCCATGGGGCCGCCCGCCATCGCGGGACGAAACATGCCCCCCCGGCCGGGTACCGCAAGCCCGTGACAGAGGGCCGCATGCATCTCGCGCAACAGCGGCACGGCAAGGGCCGCGTGCCCCTGCGACGTGACCGCAGAAAGCCCGATCTCGGCGGCATGTATGGTATTGGCGAGCAGATGCACGGCGGCAGGCGGCCTGTCGCCCGGGCCGAGCGCCTCGCAGACCAGCAGGTCGCGCAGGCTGGGCGACAGCCCCGCCGGGGCGGCAGGCATGGCCATCGGAAGGCCCGGGTCGGCGGCGCAGAGCAGCAGGTCTCGCAGCAGCAGCGGCGACAGCACTCCCGGCTCGCGCCCCGGGCCGTCCTGCCCGGCGAGGCCGTCTTGCAATCCGCCGAGGGCACCAAGGCGCAGGGCGGCGCGTTCGAGGCCGACCACGTCCGCCCCCGGCAGGTCGGCACCTGCCCGATCCCGCTCCACATCCATCAACCGATCTCCCGAAAGCTGGTCGTCTCGGTGCGAGGATGCGCCCGCAAGGTTAGCGAAGCGTTACCACAGGCCGAGATGTCGCCGCCAACCGGGTCGGACCCGGTTGCCGTCAGACGCGGCGGGGCTATGATGGGCGACGCGGCTGCAGATGGTGGATCCGCTATCCGGCCCGACGGCCGGGACCGGCGGTCGCGCGAAAGGATACGGAGAATTCATGGCCGAGCAGCAAACTGCCCCTGCCGCCGGAGACTCGGTGGCGGGAGCGGCTGGGGCGGGGTCGGCGCCACGCATGATCCTCAATGCCCAGTATCTCAAGGCAAGCTCGTTCGAGATTCCCGGCGCACCGATCTTCTTCGCGCAGCGCCGCACGCAGCCGCTGGTCGAGATCAGCTTCGACGTCCGGGTGATGCGCCTCAGCCCCGACCAGCCGCATTTCGAGGTCTCGGTCGTCATCGTCGCGACCGCGACCTCGAGCGTCGTGAATGCGGCCGATCAGCCCGTCGAGGGGCCGACGCCGGCCTACAACTGCAATATCGCCTATGCCGGGATCGTTTCGCTGGCGGATGTACCCGCCGATGTCGTCGATGCGCTGCTGTTCGTCGAGGCACCACGGCTGTTGTTCCCGGCGGCGCGCAACCAGATCGCCGACATCACCCGCGACGCGGGCATGACGCCGCTGCTCCTGCAACCGTTCGATTTTTCCGCCCTGTTCGAGCAAAAGCGGACCCAGGGCGCCTGATCCGCCATCAGTCGTAGACGCAAGGGCCTGACTGACGTCATTGTAATCCCATGATCGGGCAGTGCTGCACGCCGCGCGCCCGTCGCCGCAGGAGTTCGACATGTCAGAGACTGCCTTCTCCGCACCGCAAGCCGATCTCCAGTCCGCGCAGCCGGACACCCCTGTATGGTCGCGGTTCGACGCGGAGTGGTATCTGTCCAGCTACCCCGAAGTGGTCGAGGCCATGGCGGAACTCGGCATCGGCGATGTCGAGACCTACTATCGCGAGCACGGCGCGAAGTTGCTGCATTCACCGAACCGGTATTTCGACGAGAAATACTACATGGGCATGAACCGCGACGTGGCGGATGCCGTCGCCAACGGTCTCGTTCCATCCGGCTTCGTCCATTACTGCAATGACGGATATCGTGAATCGATCCGGCCGCCGCACTGGCTGTTCGACGAGCGTTACTACCTGAAATACAATCGCGACCTCAACCAGCGCGTGATCGCGCAAAGTGGCGCCAAGAACGGCTACGACCATTACCTGCGTATCGGCGATGCCGAGCACCGCAACGGGCACTGGTTCTTCGATGGCGCCGTCTATCTGCTCAATTCGACCCAGTCGCTGCTGCGGCCTGATCGGGGTGGTGCGTTCATGCAGTATCTGCATGACGACACCGAGACCGGCGCCAATGCCCGCGTCTCGTGGTATTTCGACCCGGACTGGTATCAGCAGACCTATCCCGAAGTACGCGAGCTGGTGGCAAGCGGCGCGTATCTGTCGCCGCTGCACCATTACCTGTGCAACCCGACGCCGCAGGCCTATCTGCCCTGCGCCTGGTTCAGCGAGGAATATTACGCGGCAACCTATCCCGACGTGCAGGTTGCGGTGGATAACGGGGTGTTCCGCAACAACTACGAACACTTCATCCGCCACGGCGCCGCCGAGCGCCGCGCGCCCGCCCAGGGCATCGATCTGCTAAAATATTATCTCGGTGGCTCGGTGCGCATCGATCTCGAGGGCGGCGCCTTCCGCGACGCGTTCGCCCACTGGATCGCCCGGCGCCCGCCCGGCGGGCATGGCAGCGACAAGGTGGCGGTGCCGGACGAAAAGCAGACCAAGCACCTGTTCGCGGTCGCCGCCGACAACCTGCTGCCGCAGCTCGCCCACACCACGCTCGACTTCACCCTGCGCGGTCCGGCTGAAATCAGCGTCATCGTTGTGCTGTTCAACAAGTTTCCGCTGACGATGCTGGCGCTTGCCTCGTTGCGCTCCAACTACCCGGGCAATATCGAGCTGATCATCGTCGACAACAAATCCTATGACGACACGCGCCATCTCGAACGCTACGTCCGCGGCGCGCATATCATCCACAACCGCTACAACGCCGGCTTCGTCGAGGCGTGCAACCGCGCCCTCGACTTCGTCACCGGCCCGGCAGTGCTGTATCTCAACAACGACCTCCAGATCGGGCTGAACGCGGTGGCGCTGTCGTTGCGGCGGCTGTTCAGCGAACCCAATATCGGCGCCGTCGGCACCAAGCTGATCCGCACCAATGGCATGCTCCAGGAAGGCGGCAGCATCATCTGGCGCGACGGCTCGACCTTCGGCTATCTGCGCGATGCCGACCCCAACATTCCGGAAGCCAATTTCGTCCGCGACGTGGATTTCTGCTCCGGCGCCTTCCTGCTGGTGCGCACCGAGCTGGTGCGTCAGCTCGGCGGCTTCGATGTCGACTACAAGCCGGCCTATTACGAGGAGGCCGACATGTGCGTCCGCCTGCGCAAGGCGGGGTATCGGATCGTCTACGACCCGGCCCTGGTGGTGCAGCATTTCGAATACGGCTCGGCCAGCTCCGCCGCCTCGACGCGGCTGATGCTGCGCAACCACGGCATCTTCCAGCGCAAGCATCGCGACTGGCTGCGTTACCAGCACCCGCCGCGGGCGCGCAACGCGCTGTTCGCCCGCACCGCGCGCAATGGCCAGAAGCGCATCCTGCTGATCGAGGACCGGGTGCCGCTGCGTCATCTCGGCGCGGGCTATGTGCGCTCCAACGACATCGTGCGCACCATGGCTTCGCTCGGCCATCTGGTGACGGTGTTCCCGATCTACAAATCGCCCACCACCTTCATCAACATCTACCGCGACTTCCCCGACACGGTGGAGGTGATCTACGACCGCGATCAGGATGACCTGCCGGACTTCATCGAGAGCCGCGCCGGTTATTACGACGTCGTCTGGGTCGGCCGGACGCATAACCTCGAGCGGCTGCTCGGCGTGCTGTCGGACAACTCGACCGCGCTGCCCGCGCATGGCTTCGTCCTCGACACCGAGGCGATCGCCGCACCGCGCAGCGCCGAGCGCGATCGCGTGCTCGGCATCGCCTCGAAGGAGCCGATGGAGACCGCACTGCGTCGCGAACTCGACTGCGCCTATTTCTGCCAGAAGATCATCGCGGTGAACGAGCGCGACGCCACCCTGATCCGCCGCGTCGGGTTCGACAACGTCGCCGTGCTGGGCCACATGAAGGAACCGCAGGCGACGTTCAGCCCGTTCAGCGCGCGCCGCGACATGTTGTTTCTGGGCGCGCTGCACGATCCGGGCTCGCCCAACCATGACAGCCTCGAATGGTTCGTCGAGCACGTACTGCCGCTGGTCGACGGCCGGCTGCCACCGGATGTGCGCTTCAACGTCGCCGGCTTCATCAACCCCAGCGTGGACCTGTCACCGCTGACCGCCAATCCGCGCGTCAACCTGATCGGCCCTGTCGACGATCTCGAGGCGCTGTATGACGCACACCGGATCTTCGTCGCCCCCACGCGGTTCGCCGGCGGCATTCCGTTCAAGGTACACGAGGCGTCGTCGTACGGCCTGCCGATCGTCGCCACACAGCTTCTGTGCAGCCAGGTCGGCTGGTCGGACCGGGTGGAAATCATGTCCGGCGGCACCGACAACCCGGCCCAGTTCGCCGACCGTATCGTCGAGCTCTACACCGATCGCGAGCGCTGGATCTCGGTGCGCCATAATGCATTGGTACGCCTCGAGCGCGAGAACAGCCGTGCCGAATACCGCCACGCGCTCGGTGCGATCATCAACGATGTAATTTCCCACGTCGCTCTCGACGTCCCCGCCAACTGAACACGAGACCCATCGACTTGCCCGACACCCTGCCTGCCCGCATTGGCGACGCCCTCCGCGCTGCCGATGCGGGCCTCGATGCCAGCCTTGAGCGTCTGTTCAACCTGCTGCGCATCCCGTCGATCTCCACCCAGCCCGCCCATGCCGGCGACTGCCGCGCCGCGGCGCAGTGGCTCGCAGGCGAACTGACCGGGCTCGGACTCGATGCCAGCCTGCGCGAGACGGCCGGCCACCCGATCGTGGTGGCACATGCACCTGGCGGCGGCCCGGACGACCACCGCCCGCACGTGCTGTTCTACGGCCATTACGACGTGCAGCCGGTCGATCCGCTGTCGCTGTGGCACAGCCCGCCCTTCGAGCCGAAATTCGAGGGCGAAGGCGACGCCCGCCGGGTGGTCGCGCGCGGGGCCTCCGACGACAAGGGTCAGGTGCTGACCTTCGTCGAGGCGCTGCGTGCGCTGCGCGAGACCGGTCTCGAGCTGCCGGTGCGCGTCAGCCTGCTGATCGAGGGCGAGGAGGAGAGCGGCGGTGCCAACCTGCCCGGCTTCCTCGCCGACAACGCCGAAGAGCTCGCCTGCGACGTCGCGCTGATCTGCGACACCGACATGCTGCCCGGCCGGGTGCCGGCGATCTGCGCGATGCTGCGCGGGCTGGTCGGCGAGGAGGTGGTGCTGCGCGCCGCCGACCGCGACCTGCATTCCGGCATGTTCGGCAATGCGGCGGCCAACCCGATCGCCATTCTCGCCCGTATCCTCGCCGATCTGCGCGACGCGGACGGCCGCGTCACCCTGACGGGTTTCTATGACGGCGTGCCGGTGATCCCCGAGGCGCTGCGTGCGCAATGGGCGACTCTCGGCCTCGACGACGATGCAGCGATGCTGTCGCCCTATGGTCTGAGCCAGGCTGCCGGCGAGCGCGGCTTCTCGGCGATGGAGCAGGTCTGGGTGCGGCCGTCCTGCGAGATCAACGGCATCTCCGGCGGCTATACCGGCGACGGGTTCAAGACCGTGCTGCCGGCGGAGGCGATGGCCAAGGTTTCGTTCCGGCTGGTCGGCACCCAGGATCCGGACGCGATCCGGAGCGCCTTCCGAAAGCACGTCACCGACCGGCTGCCGCCGGACGTCACCGCCACCTTCCACCCGCATGGCGGCTCGCGCGCGGTGTCGCTGCCGCTGGACGGGCCGTGGCTGCGCGCCGCCCTCGCCGCACTCGGCGAGGAATGGGGCCACAAGGCCGCGGTGGTCGCCTCCGGCGGCTCGATCCCGGTCGCCACCCTTCTGCTCGACACGCTCGGGGTGGAGACGCTGCTGATCGGCTTTGCCCGCGCCGATGACCGCATCCACTCGCCGAACGAGAAATACGATGTCGACAGCTTCCACCATGGCATCCGCTCCTGGATCCGCGTGCTCGCGGCCCTCGGCACGGTGAAGGCCGACGCATGACACGCATCGACACGCAGCGCATCGACGGCAAGGCGGCGGCAGCCGCGCTGAGCGCGGAAACGGCGGCGAAGGTCACCGAATGGACCGCCTCCGGCCACCGGCGGCCCGCACTCGCCGTGGTGCTGGTCGGTGAGGACCCAGCCTCCCAGGTCTATGTGCGCAACAAGCAGCGTCAGACCGAGGCGGTGGGGATGCGCTCGATCGGTCACCACCTGCCGGCCGATATCGACCAGGCCGCCCTGCTGCACCTGGTGGCCGAGCTCAATGCCGATCCCGAGGTGGACGGCATCCTCGTGCAGCTGCCACTGCCGAAGCATATCGACACCGCCCGGGTGATCGCCGCGATCGACCCGGACAAGGACGTCGACGGGCTGCATGTGGTCAATGCCGGGCGGCTGGCGAACGGGCTGGCGGGTCTGGTGCCCTGCACGCCGCTGGGCTGCCTGATCCTGCTGGAGCAGACCCTCGGCCGCGAAGCCCTGCGCGGCGCGAATGCGCTGGTGATCGGCCGCTCGATCCTGGTCGGCAAGCCGGTCGCGCAATTGCTGCTGGGTGCGAACTGCACCGTCACCATCGCCCATGGCAGCACCCGCGACCTGCCGGATGCGGTACGTGCCGCCGACATCGTGGTCGCCGCGGTGGGCCGGCCGAAGCTGATCGCGGGCGGCTGGCTGAAGCCGGGGGCGACGGTGATCGATGTCGGCATCAACCGCGTCGAGACCCCAGCCGGCAAGAGCCAGCTCGTCGGCGACGTGGATTACGAATCCGCACAAGGCATCGCCGCCCATATCACTCCGGTGCCGGGCGGCGTCGGGCCGATGACCATCGCCTGCCTACTGGCGAACACGCTCAAGGCCGCCGAGCTGCGCCGGGCGCGACTGCTGGCCTAGCCGCGCAGACGGCTCGGCCAGCAAGCGACAGCTGCCGAGATCGCCGTCACCTCGCGACCCCGAACGTCTGCGCATAAAGCGTCAGGATCGCGCGGGCATCGACGCCGATGCAGACCGTGCACGGCCCGGGCCCTTCCGTGAGCACGGTACGGCCGTCGAACGCGCCCTCGCAGACGACGCGGACCGTGCCGCGGCGGGTCTCGAACAGATCGGGACGCATCGCGACGGCCACGGCGAGGAAATCATGGCCGTAGATGCCGTCGATGCCGACCCGCTCGCGATGGAAGCGCTGGTAGAAGCGGGAGATGTCGCGCAGGAACGCCCCGTCCGCACCGCCGCGTTCGCCGAGCCGGTCGAGGAAGCCGGCGTCGAGGATCACCTCCTCGGTCACGTCGAGACCGACGATGGTGACGGGCCAGCCGGCCGTGAACACCGCATCCGCCGCCTCCGGGTCGCCGGAGATGTTGGCCTCGGCATGCGGGCGCACGTTGCCGGTATGGCCGCTGAAGCCGAACGCGCCGCCCATCACCACCACACCCCGGGCGATAGAGACGATCTCGGGGGCGGTGCGCAGGGCGAGGGCGAGGTTGGTCAGCCGTCCGACCGCGATCAGCGTGATCGCTCCCGGTCGGGCGCGCAGAGCGTCGATGATGAAGTGATGCGCCGGCCGCGGATCGAGCCCCTCGAACGGACCATCCGGCAGGACGATGTCGCCGAGCCCGTTGGCGCCATGCACATGCAGCGCTTCTTCGTCGCCGCGCCCGCGCAGCGTATCGGCCGCCCCCTTCGCGACCGGGGCGGCGAGACCGAAGCGCTGGCGCAGGACCAGCGCGTTGCGGGTGACGGTCTCGATCCGCGCATTGCCGAGCACGGTGGTGATGCCGCGCAGGTCGAATTCCGGCCGTCGGGCGAGGAAGGCCAGCGCCATCGCATCGTCGATGCCCGGATCGGTGTCGAAGATGGTCTCGATCATTTCGCCACCTTCAGCCAGCGGTCGAACCAGGCCAGCGTGCGTTTGCGGGCATCCTCGCGATCGGCGGCACTCGCCATGCCGTGACCCTGGCCCGGATAGACGACGAAGGAGACCGGCACGCCGAGCGTGTGCAGAGCGTGGTAGAACTCTTGGCTCTGCGGCATCGGACATTCGACATCCGCGCCGCCCACGTAGATGAAAGTCGGGGTCTTCACCTGCCGCACGAAGGCGATCGGCGAGGATTTCGCGTAGATCGCCGGGTCGTCATAGACCGAGGCGCCGAAGAACGGGATCATCCAGCCGTCGATGCCGTTCTCACCATAATAGGACTGCCAGTCCGAAACGCCGGCTCCGGCGACGGCAGCCTTGAAGCGGTCGGTCTGCGTGACCGTCCACATCGTCATGTAACCGCCATAGGAATAGCCCATCACCCCGAGCCGATCCGGATCGGCTCCGGCCTGCCGGATGGCGGTATCGACGCCGGCAAGGATGTCGCGCAGGTCGCCATGGCCGAAATCGCGCCGGTTGGCCCGCGCGAAGGCCTCGCCCTGGCCGAAGCTGCCACGAGGGTTGGGGGCGAGGATCATGTAGCCGGCGTCGAGCAGGGCGGCATCCTCGCCATTGCGGTCGATGGCGCGCGGGGTGCTGGCGGCCGACGGCCCGCCATGGATCGACACGATCAGCGGATGCCTGATCTTCGGGTCGAGATCCTTCGGCGCCAGCAACCAGCCCTGCACGTCGAAGCCGTCGCTGTGCCAGCTCAGGCTGCGCGCTGTGTAGGGCAGCGGGGCGAGGGCGGCATTGGCGTCGGTGATCGCCCGCCAGTGGTGATCGGCATCGAGGCGCGCGATCTCCGGTCGGGTGGTGAAATCCTCGCGCGCGGCGAGGATGGTGCCGCCCCCGCAGGCGAGTGCGCGAAGCCCGTCGGGGCCGGAGGCGAGCTGGCGCGTCGGGCTGGCATGGCCGGCCGTGGGGTCCGCCCCCGGTTCGAAGCGCAGGATCTGCGTATTGGCGCCGGACAGCGCGGAGGCGGTGAGCAGTTCGGGGTTCTCTGCGCAGCCGCCACGCAGGCCGGTCATGGTCAGATGGCTGCCTTGCGTCTGGTTCACCGGACTGCCGGGATGATCGAGCGACAGCGTGTAGAGATCGCCGCCCGTCGAACCGAAATCGCTCATGAGGCCGCCGATCACCGACACGGTTCGCGCATCGGCCGACACCACCGGATCGGCGAGCTGCACGCTGGGCGGCGGCGCCCATAGCACCGAGGTCGTCCCCTGCGGGCCGATGCGCAGCAATTTGGCGATCCACCAGTTGTTGTCGCCATTGCCTGGCGCGGCGGTGGCCACGAAGCCGCTCTCGCCACCCTTCGGATCGACCACCCAGTCATACTGATAGACGTAGAGATGGTCCGGCGAGCGCCAGGTCAGCGTGCCGGCCGCCACCGTGGCGATTCGCTGCTCGTCCTCGGTCTCGCCGATCTCGCCCGACAGCGCGGCCGCGGCCTGGGTGGCGCCGGGCAGCTTGTGGGCGCCGGCGGTGGCGAGGACGGCGAGCGTGCCGTCGGGCGCATAGCGCGGATCGGCGAGCGTGCCGTCGAAATCGAGCAGCAGTTTCGGCGCAGCCCCCTCTCCCGTGGCCTGCACGGTGGTCTCGTAGAGGAACTGATGCGCGCTGCCGGGCTTGCGCAGCACGAAGGCGAGGCGCTTGCCGTCACGGGAGAAGGCGGGATCGGCAGGGCGGCAGGCCGCCCCGGCACAGGGCAGGGCGAGCGGATGCAGGGTGGCGAGCCCGTCGGCCGGCAGTGCCGCAAGGGCGAGCTGGGTGATCGGCTCCACCCCGGCCGCGGCCGGCAGCAGGCGGATGGCGGCGAAACCGCGGCCATCCGGCGCAACGGTCAGCGCGCGCACGGCGGTCTCGCCGGCGGCGGGGGCGGCATGGGCGCAACCGATCAGCCCCGCAACGGCGGCAAGCGCGAGGGCGGCGTGGCGAAACGGGGCTGGCACCCCGGCGGACGGCAGAACGGTCATCGGATCCCCACATGGACGGGCCGCCATGGTGCGCGCGCACAGGATTTTGTCCATCCGGTCAGGAGGGGTAGGATGCGATCCCGTCTTCGATCCCCTCTTTTTTCCGGACTGGCTGCGATGGACCGCGTTCCCACCCTCGACCTGCGCCGTCTCGACACCGATCGAGACAGCTTCGTCGCCGAACTCGGCGCGGCCTATCGCCGCTTCGGGTTCTGCTGCTTCTCGCATCACGGCATCGAGGCGGCGCGGATCGAGGCCGCCTACGAGGATTTCCGCCGCTTCTTCGCGCTGCCGGACGCGGTCAAGCGCGGCTATGCGCGCGGCGGCGGGCGTGGCTATGTCGGCTTCAAGGTGGAGACGGCCAAGACCTCGACCATCCCCGACCTCAAGGAATTCTGGCATGTCGGCCGCGACGGCGTGCCGGCCGACCATCCACGCGCCGACATCCTCACCCCCAATGTCTGGCCCGACGAGCCGGCCGGGTTCCGCGACAATGCACTCGCGCTCTATGCGACCATGGAAGCGGCCGGCCAGCGCGTGCTGTCGGCGATGGCGCTCGATCTCGGGCTGGGGAGCGGGTTCTTCGCGCCGATCACCGACATGGGGAACTCGATCCTGCGCGCCCTGCATTATCCCCCGGTGCGCCCCGAGGACCTGCCTGCGGTGCGTGCCGAGGCGCATGAGGACATCAGCCTGATCACCCTGCTGGTGGGGGCGACCGAATCCGGCCTCGAGATCCTCACCCGTGACGGAACCTGGCTGCCGATCGAGGCGCAGCCGGGCGTGCTGGTGGTCAATGTCGGCGACATGATGCAGCGACTGACCAACCACCGCTATCCCTCGACGACGCACCGGGTGGTCAATCCCGCCGGAGAGAAGGCGACCGCCAGCCGCTATTCGATGCCGTTCTTCCTCGCACCCAATATGGACTACCTGATCCGCACCCTGCCCGGCTGCATCGATGCCGCCCACCCCGATCTCTATCCGGAGCCGATCACCGCGCAGGCCTATCTCGAGGAACGGCTGCGCGAGATCCGGCTGGCCTGAACCCGGTCGGGCCTTCAGCCGACCGAGACAGCCACGACCTGGCTGAGGATCATCACGTGACGCACCGCGCCCTCGCGCAGCACCAGCACGTCGCGCGTCTCCTCGGCCACAGCGACAACGCCGGTGAACTCCGCACCCCCCGACAGGGTGACGGTGATCTCGGCCTGACCGAGTTCGACCTCGGCAAAGGCATGGGCGTGGGCCAGCAGGTCGAGAGCAAGCTTCGCAGACATATCCGGCATGATCGATCCATCGCTTCCAGGATGCCGGGGCGGCATCATGCAACCGCAAGGATGCGGTGCATCGCCGCGATGTCAATCGCCGCCAGCCGGCGATGCCCGGCATCGGTCGGATGGCCGCCATCGCGGCTGACGACAGGATCGATCGGCCAGTATCGCGCCGGGTCGCCCATCACCGGGTCGGCGGCGCGGTCGGAAATGAAATCCGCACCGGCGGCATTGGCGCGCAGCAGCGCGTTGTAGGCCTCGAAACGGTCGCCGAACCCGCCGGCGAGCGCCGCCGCGGCCGGGGTCAGCGTCACCAGCCCGATGCGCAAGCCCGGCATCGCCCGCCGCGCGAGGCCGACATAGGCGGTGATCTGCGCATAGGCCTGCTCGGGCGCCAGTCCGCCGAGCAGCGAGTTCGCACCCACCCCGCACAGCAGCATGTGCGGCCCCGGGGCCTGCAGCAGCAGGCGAAGCGTGCCCGGCAGCGCGGCCAGCCGGTCGGCGATGGTGGCACCTCCGACCGCGACATTGACGATCTCCACGCCGGGCAGCGCCGTCTCGTAGAGCCGCGTCTGGTTGCGCAGGCCGCTGCTGCCCATCCCGGCCTCGATGCTGCTGCCATCCAGCACCAGGATGCCGCGGTCGCCGGGCACGGTGCGCGGGCCAAGCCAGGCGGCCGCCTCCTGAAGGCGCGCGGCATCGAGCGCGGTGTCGAACACCGCCACGGCGTCGACCTGCATCCCGGCCCCTGCACCGGGCACCGTGCTGCCGAGGCACAGTCGGTCGAAGGCGCACCCCGCCGGCACCGCGACGGGCAGTGCGGTGACCGTGCCGCGCACCAGCACGCTGGCCATCCCGTCCCGCAGCGACAGGCCGAGCACGGAGGGGGTCGAGGGCGGTGCCGGCACGAGATCGAGACCGAGGCAGCCGAACAGGCTGAGATCATCGGCGCCGACCTCGTCCCGCGACGGATCGACGCGCCCTGCCATCAGCGCCAGCGGCGGCGAGGCGCCGCCCGAGAACCGCAGCAGCTCCGCCGGCGCCGTGGAGGCGACGTTGCCGAGCCGCAGCGCGACCACCAGGGTGAGGCCCCGCGCCGGATCAAGGGCCGGCAGGGCCGCCTCGAGGCTGACCGCGTGATGGGCCCGGGCGGCCGGGTCGGGCGCGCCCTCGAAGGCGCCGCCATTGTCGAACAGCAGCCCTGCCAGCCCGTCGGTGGTCTGTTCCGCGAGCAGCATCGGCCCGAGCGTGCCCGGCGCCGGTTGCAGCCAGCCGCCCCCGATCTGGTCGTGGATGCGCTCGACGCGGCCGGGCCGGTCGCCGAGAAACCGGGCGATCGCCGCCATGTCGCGCCCCCGCTCGCCCGCCTTGACATCGCCCGCCCTGAAACCGCCCGCCGTGAAATCGAAGGTGCGGAACGCGCCGTCATCCAGCCGCCGGAGCGACAGATCGGGCTGTCCGCCTGCGCCGCCCGACAGGCAGCGGCTGGCGACCAGCAGGCGCGGCGTCACGCCGCCCGGACGGCGCGCTTGCGATCGACGGTCGCGACCAGCGCGCCGAAATCCGACAGCGCCTCGAGCTCATCGCCGCTGAACTGGACGTCGAAATGCCGCTCGATGGCCAGCACGACACAGGACATGCTCACCGAGTCCCAGCCCGGCAGATCAGCCAGCATCTCGTGCGGCTCGAGCTGCCGGGCAGGTGCTTCCAGCTCCTCGCTGAGGATCCGCTCGATGTCGCTCGCGGTCTGCGTGTGGTCGATCGTTCGGGTCGTCATCATGTCGCTCCACCAGGGGGATCCGATCCCCATGCGTCGCATCGCGGCGGCACACGGAAAGATTTTTTAGCATGGTTTATCTAAAAAAGTTTATCATCTCGCCAGAATGAGCCATACTTCCCGCATAGCGTGTAGCCCGGCGCCACAAATGATACAACGGTAGCATCCGGGTCCATAGTTTCACTTATTGTAACAACGAAATGGTCTCCGGCATGACGATGACGCGAAAGGTTCTCACGGCAGCCTATGTCCACGCCTCGCAACGCCCCGGCGACATCGCCTTCAGGGTGCTGAAGGACGGCGCCTGGACGGTGCTGAGCTTCGCCGATGTCGTCGCCGGCATCGAGGACTGGGCACGGCGGCTGATCGGGCTCGGCCTGCCGCGCGGCAGCGTGGTATTCTTCGTGCTCAAGCACCGTCACGAGGCCTATGTGGCCTTTCTCGGCGCGATGCGCGCCGGTCTGGTCCCCTCCTTCCTGCCCTACCCGACACCGAAACAGGATGCCGCGCAGTACTGGCAGACGCATGACATCCTGCTGGCCCGGGTGCGGCCTTCGGCGATCATCAGCTACGGCGCCAATGTCGGCATCCTCGCCGGCATGACCGAGGGCGCATGCGGCCATGTGCTCGATCTCGACGGCTTCGCAGCACAGCCGGTACCCGATGTCGCCCTCCCCGCCCTCGAGGAGGTCGAGGGCGACGACCACATCGCCCTGCTCCAGCACAGCTCCGGAACCACCGGGCTGAAGAAGGGCGTGATCCTGCGCCACGAGCAGATCCGCAGCCAGATCGCCGATTTCTCCGCCGCCGGCGACATCGACGCGGACTGCGTCTTCATCACCTGGCTGCCGATCTATCACGACATGGGTCTGATCGCCTGCTTCCTGATGCCGTTCGTGCGCGGCGGCAGCATCGTGGCGATCGACCCGTTCGACTGGCTCGCGCGACCCGACATGTTCCTCGACCTGATCGCCGAGCATCGCGGCACGCACTGCTTCCTGCCCAACTTCGCCTTCAGTCACCTCGCCCGCACCCGCGACAGGCGCCGCACCTACGACGTCTCGTCGATGCGCGCCTTCATCAACGCCTCCGAGCCGCCCAAGGAGGAGACGATGCGCCGGTTCCGCGAGGTGTTCGGCCCTGCCGGGCTGCGCGACGGCGCGCTCCAGGTCGCCTACGGCATGGCCGAGACGGTGCTCGGCGTGAGCCAGACGCCGATGAGCGCCGATGCCTCGGTGGTGCATGTCGACCTGCCGGCCTTCACCGCGGCGCGTCGCATCCGCCGCGTCGAGCCCGGCAGCCCGCGCTCGACCAGCTTCGTCTCCTGCGGCCGCATCTTCCCCAATATCGAGGCCCGTATCGACGCCGCCCCGGGCGAGGATATCGGCGAGATCCAGGTGCGCGGGGCCTATGTGTTCTCCGGCTACTACCTCAACGACGCGGCGACCACGGAGGCCTTCGACGACGGCTGGTTCCGCACCGGCGACCAGGGCTTCATGCTCGACGGCGAGGTCTATGTGTGCGGCCGCATCAAGGAGATGCTGATCGTGCATGGCCGCAACTACTATGCGACCGATCTCGAGGGCATCGTCTCCGACATTCCCGGCGTCAAGCCGGGCCGTGCGGTGGCCTTCGGCGTGCAGGAGCCCGGTGCACCGAGCGAGGAGGCGATCCTGCTCGCCGAGACCGAGCTGGTCGATCCGGCCGCGATCGCGGAACTGCGACAGACCATCCGCAAGGTGGTGTTCGACCGCGTCGAGCTGTCGTTGCGCCATATCGAGATCCTGCCTGTCGGACATCTGCTCAAGACCACCTCGGGCAAGCTCAGCCGCAAGGACAATCGCGAGCTCTATCTCTCCCTCAGGCAGGGCGGCGCGCCCGTCTCCCTCCGGCCGCAGGCGGTGCCGGCATGAACGCGATCACCCCCTCCATGGCCGTTGCCAACGACGTCAGCGCCTGTGTCGCCGCCGCGCGGCAGCGTGAGGCCGAAGGCGATCATGGCGGCGCGCTGGCGGCCTGGCAGCAGGCGCAGGCGCAGGTCGGCTTCGATCGCGACAACCTCGCCGGCATGGCGCATGCCCTGCGCCTGCTGGGCCGGTTTGCGGCCGCCGCCTCGATCCTGTCGGCGGCCAGCCTGCTGTTTCCCGACGATGTCGAGATCGCCGCGCATCACGCGCTGGTGGCCGGCGAGTGCGATGACTGGGCACTCGCGGCGCGGCGCTGGTCGGCCCTGCTCGGCAGGACCGAGCTGTCGCCGGAACTGATGGCCGAAGCGGCACGCGCCCATGCGATGAGCGGCGATTTCGACCACGCCGGATCCATGATCGAGACGGCGATCGGCCGGAATCCCGAGGTGGTACAGCTGCATGTCATTGCCGCGGTCCTGGCGGAGATGCGCGGGGCCTTCGCCGAGGCGTTGCGGCGCTGGGACCAGGTCGTCGCGCTGCGCCCGGGCGATGCCGACCTGATCGGCCGCCGCGGCCAGGCGGCGATGAAGCTCGCCGAGGAAGGCCGGGAGCATGACGCCCCCGCCGCCTCGCCTGCCGCGGTCGGGGCGGCGGCACAGCCCGCCAACGACGCCGTGGCCAACGGCGCACAGCGCGGCCCGGCGCGACCGGTGGTCAACAGCGACACCGCCGGCAGCGACCACCTTGTCGCGATCCTCGACCGAATGGAGAGCCTCGGCGGCGACTGCGAATTCGGTCTGCTGCAACGCCATTACGGTCTCGAGCCCGCCAGCCTGATGCGGTTCAGCTACTCCGAGCGCCTGCTCGAGCTGCTCGCCGCCGACCTCGCCCCGCTTGACGATCTCGATCATATCGAGCTCGAGCTGGAGGGTGCCGAATACATGGTGCGCGACCGGCGCGGCTATTTCTGGACCCACAGCTTCATCTACAAGGGCGAGATGAGCGAGGCGCTGCTGCTCAAGCGGCAGCGCGCGCGGGTCAACGTGCTCAAGCGCAAGCTGCTCGCCCAGCTCAGTGCCGGCGACCGGCTGTTCGTGTTCAAGGAACGCGACGCCGAGCTCGTCGACGACAAGCTGCTCGCACTTTCGGCGCAGCTCAGGCGCTTCGGCCCCAACCGTGTGCTCGGCTTCCGCACCGCCGATGCCGCACACCCTCCGGGCACGGTCATCGATCTCGATGCGTGGAGCCAGGTTGCCTATATCGGCAAACTCTACACAACGCCGGAGCCGGTGATCGACACCGCGAGCTGGAGCCTGGTGCTGCCGGCGATCCGCCTGCCGGAAGCCGCGGACCGCAGGCAGCTTCTCGCCGCCAGCGCCTGACCGCCGGGCGTCAGCCGGCAGAGTGCTGCGCGAGGGCGTCGTCGAGCACGTCGCGCAGCGTCTGATCCCAAGGGATGCGCGGCGCCCAGCCCAGCAGCGCGCGCGCCCGCGTGGCATCGCCCACGGCGATCGGGATGTCGCTCGGCCGCAGCCGCGCCGGGTCGGTCTCGATCCGCACTGCCAGGCCCGACAGCCCGATCAGCCGATCCAGCACCTCGCCGATCCGGCGTGGGATCCCGGAGGCGATATTCAGCACGCTGCCATGCGCGAGGCCGGCGCCATCGCGCAACACCGCGACATAGGCGTCGCAGACATCGCGCACGTCGAGAAAGTCGCGCGCGGCATCGAGATTGCCCACCCGCAGCACCGGCGCCTGCCGGCCATGCGCGATCGCGGCGAGCTGTCGGGCGAAGGCCGGCACCGCGAAATCGCCCCCCTGCCCCGGACCGGTATGGTTGAACGGCCGCAGCCGGATGATGCGCGGCGCCTCCCCCCATTCGGCGGCGAGCGCGCCCAGAGCGAGATCGGCCGCGGCCTTGGTCGCGCCATAGGTGTTGAGTGGGGCGAAGGCCGCGCTCTCGTCAAGCGCCAGCCCGCTGCGGAATGTCGCGCCATAGGCATCCGCGCTGGAGACGTGCAGCATCAGCGCGCCGGGCGCATGCGTGCGCAGCGCCCGGGCGAGGGTCAGCGTCCCGTCGAGATTGACCGCCCAGGCCGTGCGAGGATCATCACGCGCGACGCCGATCGCCGCGACCGCGGCCAGATGCACACACGCATCAGGCCGCGTCTCGCTCACCGCTCGGTCCACCGAAGCCGGATCGGTGAGGTCCAGGGCGGGGGTGAGGATCGTCGCCCCGGGCAGCCCGGCCGCCAGGGCCGCACGCAGATGGCGCCCGACGAACCCGCTCGCGCCGGTGAGCAGGATCGTTTGCATGGCGCGCGGCTCAGCGCGGCAGGCGGGCACGATGGCGGGCGAGATCGGCCTCCACCATCTCCGCGATCATCGTCTCCAGCGAGGTCTCCGCCACCCAGCCGAGCCGGTCTCGCGCCTTCGACGCATCACCGAGCAGCACATCGACCTCGGCCGGCCGCATCAGGCTGGCCGAACTTACCACATGGTCGAGATAGTTCAGCCCCGCGCAGGAGAAGGCGATCCGGCACAGCTCACGGATCGAGGTGGTGCGCCCGGTGGCGAGCACGTAGTCGTCAGGCGTCTCCTGCTGGAGCATCAGCCACATGCCGCGCACATAGTCGCGCGCATGGCCCCAGTCGCGGGTGGCGTCGAGATTGCCCAGGGACAGCTCCTTCGCCAGGCCGAGGCTGATCCGGGCGACGCCGTCAGTGACCTTGCGGGTGACGAACTCGATGCCGCGCAGCGGGCTCTCATGGTTGAACAGGATGCCCGACGAGGCATGCAGCCCGAAGCTCTCGCGGTAATTCACCGTCATCCAGTGCGCGTACAGCTTGGCGACCGCATAGGGGCTGCGCGGGTAGAACGGCGTACGCTCGTTCTGCACCTTCTCCTGGATCAGGCCATACATCTCCGAGGACGAGGCCTGATAGAAGCGCGCCTGCGGCCGGGCGATGCGCACCGCCTCGAGCATGTTGGCCGCCCCGATGCCGGTGACGGTGCCGGTCAGCAGCGGCTGCTGCCACGACGCGGCGACGAAGCTCTGGGCGGCGAGGTTGTAGACCTCGTCGGGAGCGACATCGGCGACGATGCGGATCAGGCTGGACAGGTCGGTGAGGTTGCCGTCGCGCAGCTCGACGCGATCGATGATGCCCAGCCAGCGCAGGCGCTCGCCGATCACGTCGGCGGACGCCGAGCGACGCATCAGGCCGACGACGCGATAGCCCTTGTCGAGCAGCAGCCCGGCAAGGTAGGCGCCATCCTGGCCGGTGATGCCGGTAATGAGGGCTGTGGGCATCGGACATTCCCCGAGCTTGGGTGACAGTTCGGCCGCTGGCCTAGCCGATTGCGGGAGAGGCGTCCATGCCGGGCGGAAAAGGGAATTGTTCTTTCTTGAAAGAAAGAACCAAAGAACTTCTGAAAGTTTATGCGCCGTATCATGGCGGCGGTCGGGGTCTGCGGGAACACCGCGCATGACCGCCATCGCCATCATCGGCACCGGCGGCACCATTGCCTCCGAGGCGCACGACCCGCTCGACGTGCTCGGCTATGACGAGCGCGGTCGCAAGCTCGCGGCGGACGAACTGGTCGCCCGGCTGCCGGAATCGGCGCGTTCGGGGCTGGAACTGCACGTCCTGCCGTTCACGCCGGTCGGCAGCGAGAAGATCGGCCCCGACACCTGGCGCGAACTGGCGCGGATGATCCGCGTGGCGGCCGCAGCGCGTCCGGAACTGGCCGGCTTCGTGATCCTGCACGGCACGTCCACGCTGGAGGAGACCGCCTGGTATCTGAACCTCGTGCTGGAGGTGAGCCAGACCGTGGTGCTGACGGGCGCACAGCGTCCGGCCAGCGCGGTGGGGGCGGACGGGCCTGCCAATCTCCACGCGGCCCTTCGGGTGGCGGCGAGCCCGGAAGCGCGTCATTCGGGCGTGCTGGTGGTGCTCAACGACGAGATCCACTCTGCGCGCGAGGTGAGCAAGACCTCGACCTACCGGCTCAACGCCTTCACCAGCCCGGAAGCCGGGCCGCTGGGGGTGGTGGATGGCGACCGCGTGGTGATGCAGCGCCGCCCGCTGCGGCCGCACGCACGAGCCAGCCCCTTCGCCGGCTTCGACGGGGCGTTGCCGCGGGTGGACATCGCCTATGCCTATGCGGGCGCCGACGGGGTGGCGGTGCGCGCCTTCGCTGCCGCCGGGGCGAGGGGGATCGTCTCGGCCGGGTTGGTGCCGGGGTTGGTGACGCCCGAGGAGGAGGCTGCCCTGCACGAGGCGCGGGCGCGGGGCATCGCCATCGTGCAGGGCGTACGCGGTGCCGGTGGTCGGGTTGCGCCCCGGCCGGCGCTGGACGAGGCCGGGTTCATCGCAGCCGGCAGCCTCAATCCGCAGAAGGCGCGTATATTGCTGATGCTGGCACTGGCGGCGGGGGTGGAAGCGGAGTGGTGTTTCGCCACGTTATGAGCCGGCTCAGCGCGTGCCGCCGATCGCGCCGGTGCGAGCTTGCAGGCTTGGCGAGGACAGGCCCTTGACCACCGTGTCGCCGCTGTCGACGCCGCCGATCGCGCTGCCGGTAGAGGCGGCTTCGGTGTTGTGGTGCCATTCGGGGTGATATTCGCCGCAGGCGGCGAGGCCGCCGCACAGCAGCGCGAGCGCCAGCAGTCTGGCGGAGGAACCGTTGGGTGACATGGATGTGTCCCTTGCGTGCTGCATGAAGGAAAAGGGCCGATGCGCTGCCGCACCGGCCCTTCTCATATCAGATCGAAAACCGCGATCAGAACGACATGCGCGCCTTGAGGTACCACATCCGGCCGACGATGTCGTAGACCGACGGATCAGTGTTGGTGGACGCGTCGGGCACGAACAGCGGAGTCTTGTTGAGCAGGTTCTGCACGCCGCCGGAGAACGTCACCTTGTGCCAAGTATAGGTGGCACCGATGTCGTGGTAGAACACCTCATTGACACGGCAGTAGCGGTTTTCCGTGCAATCGAGGTCGTTGGAGCCGTCGAACAGCTTCATGCCGTCGATGAAGCGGGTGGTCCAGCTCAGGCTGAACGGACCCTTGGCGTAGGTGGCCGAGACGGTGTCACGGATCACCGGGTAGGCCGCTCCATAGGCGCCGATGTTCAGGCGACCCTTGTAGTTGGTCCATTCGCCGCCGTTGATCTGCTGGGCGGTGTAGCCGATCGTATCGACGAGGCTGTTGGTCACCGAGATCGAGTGGCCATGCGGCAGGCGCCACAGATAGCTCATGTCGACATCGAGGCCGTTGGTGCGCACCTCGCCGAGGTTCTGGTCGACCGCGGTGACGGTGGTGAGCTGGCCAGTGGTCGCCGAGCGCGCCGCGACACCAGAGCAGAACGGCGAGGAGAAGTTGGCCGAGGTGTAGCACTCATCGAGATAGTACTGGGTCGAGACCGAGCCGATCTGGTTGGCGATCTTGGTATGCCAGTAATCGATCGACACCAGCAGGTTCGGTACCCAGCGCGGGGTCAGAACGACGCCGATGGTGTAGGTGCGCGCGGTCTCGGGCTTGAGGTCGGCATTGCCGCCCGAATTGGTCGGCACCTGGCCGGCGCCGGTCTGGCTGAACGACGAGGAGTAGTTCTTGATCGCCTTGGCGCAGTTGGCCTGCACCACGCCTTCGAGCGCGCCGTAGGTACCGATCTGGCCGCTGTCGCAGGGGTCGGTCGCCGACGGGAAGCCGAGGATGACGCCGCCGAACAGTTCCTGCACCGAGGGCTGGCGGGTGGCGGTGCCGATATCGGCGCGGAAGCGGATGTCGCGGGTCGGCGCGTAGTTGATCTGCGCCTTCCAGTTGTACTGCGAGCCATAGAGGTTATAGGACGAGTAGCGGCCGGAGACGTCGACGAACAGGTCCTTGGCCCAGTTGATGTTGCGCAGAATCGGGATGTTCAGCTCGCCGAACGCCTCGGTGGCGTTGAAGCCGCCGCCGGTGGGCTGCTCGGTGTTGGACAGCGACTGACCAGACTGGATGATCGGGTCGGGATGATAGGCGCCATCCTCGCCGCGATGCTCCATGCCGACGGCGACGCCGATCGGACCGTATGGCAACTGGTAGAGGTGGTTGTTGGTGATGGTGACGCCGAGATCGCGCAACTGGTTATAGGCCATCGCGTGCGAGGTAAAGCCGGCATAGGCGCGCTGTGCGGCAGTGTAGGGGCCGAACGGATTGGCCAATACGCAGCCCGGCTGCGAGGTGCAGACGGTCGGGTCGTAATAGCCGGAGTCCAGATCGCTCGGATCGTTGTTGCTGTGAAAGCCGGCCATCTGTTCGAGATGGACGAAATTGACCTGATTGGTCTGCTTGATCAGCGTCGTCGAGCGGCCATAGCTGTAGTAGGCATCGTAGTTCCAGGTGCCGGTGATGTTGCCCCGCAGGCCACCGGTGATCTGGTAGGTGTCGGTGCCGGTCTGATAGGCGCGCGGCCCAAGGAAGTTCGACCGACGCAGCGCGTAGACGTCCTCGTCGATGCCAAGCGCCTCGGCATAGGGGTTACCCTGCGGAATCACGTAATCCTGCGAGCCGTCGACGGTGCCAGAAATCGGCTGGCCGGCGAGCTGTGTCTGGGTGTCCTTGTGGGTGTAGTAGGCGTCGATGTAGGCGGTGATATGGTCGTTGATGTCGTAATAGGCATGACCGTTGAGGTCCTCCGCCCCACGGTTGTTTGAGACACTCCGTTAGCGGACGGTCTCCGCCTCAGGGGTGAGGACGATGACGACGAACACGGGAACGATTG
>NZ_JACHXV010000011.1 GCF_014192375.1 Endobacter medicaginis
CCAGAAATGGTCTCGGTCCAACGGTGGTCTCCTTCCGGAGACTTTGAATCACGTCGAAGCCGTCGTGGGAATCTACTTTATGGGTCCCAGCCCTAGCCAGGCGCTGGACCAGCACCTCGTCGAACCGAGCATACATATCCGCCGTTCGCCGCGATGTCCGCCGCGGCCCCCGCCTGTGCGAGCCGCCCATCCGGCTGCAGCAGCCCGTCCCGCAGCCCGGTATGATGCCCCGCCACCACATGCGCGATCAGCCCGCCCCACGGGGCCGGCAACCTGTCGCGCGCCCACCGCGCCCCCGCCGCCGCATGATCCATGCGCGGCCCGCCGTGCAGCCGGCGCTGGAACGCATCGAGATACTTGCCCAGATCATACAGCAGCCCGGCGATCTGTCCGACAGCCTCGAGACCCAGCCGTCCCGCCAGCCGCCCGGCCTCCTCCGCCACCTCGCGCAGATGCACCCGCAGCAGCTCCCACTCGGCCTCCGGCCGCCCCGCGACGCTGTGCGTGAAAGGGTGCCGTCACTCAGCGCACCCTCTCGGCAGATTCGTGATCAACATCGCGCCTTCCGCCTTCGCCTGCGCCATCAGCACGTGAAAGAACGGGTCGCGATGCCTGACCGACACCTTCTGCAACCGCGCCAGATGTGTCATCTCCAGAGGCAGCACCCTGAAGCCCTCCGCCGGCAGCACGCCGATGATCTCGTCGAGATCCGCCACCGCCGCGCCGGCCCGGATCTGCACCGCGATCTCCCACAATGACACCACACTGACCATCAGCTCGTTGGCCGGGCTGGCGATCATCGCCCTCGTCTTCGGGCCGAGGCCCTCGCCTCCCGCCAGCCACAGCAGCAGGGTATGCGCACCGACCAGGATCTTCATGGCGCCTGCATCAGCGCGTCGAGCAGATCCTGCGCCGTGTCCCACACCTCCGTCGACACCCCGATCCGCCCCGCCAGCGCCCCCGGCTGCCGCGCCGGCCGCATCGACCCTTCCGCCGGCCGCAGCTCCGCCACCACCGCCTCGTTCGACGTCACCAGCAACGTCTCGCCCGCCTGCACGCGACGTAGATAGCTGGTAAGATCACCCCTCAGGGCCCTGATCCCGACCCGTTCGCCCGCCATTTTGCCGACACAGCCCCATTTCAGCGTGTACACCCCATGTACACACTGTCCCAACCCGCCCCGAAAGGCCGTGTCGGACCCCGCAGCGCCCCCGTCAGACGGTCCGGTGCAGCCGCGTCAGCTCCAGCCCGTTGAGCTCATCCGCCCCCGCCTGGTGCAGTCTCGTGTCGGACACCCCATAGGCGCGCAGCGCCGCCTGGCTCCACCCACCGCCCGCCGCCGGATCGGCCGCCGGCGTGGCAGTGGCTAGGGAAGGGGAAGACGCAGCGGCGGGGGCAGGGGTCTCGGCCGAAGTCGCGGTCGCCGCCTCGTGATGCATGTGGATGCCGAGCAGCTTGAAGGCGATCGCCTCGGGGTCGATGCCGGTGATCTTCTCGAGGATGTTGATCCCCAGCCCGATCGGCCCGCCGGTCAGTCCGCTGACCGCCAGCGAGCCGAAGAACCGCACCGTCGGATCCCCCTCGTCGCCGGTCACCGCCCGATAGATCGACCCCACCACCGGGATCAGCTGCAGCGGGTTCAGGGCCGACAGGATGGAATGAAAGCTCAGCCCATGCGTCGTCGCCGCCGCCGCCGGCGGGTGCGGCGCGACGACGGTGATGTTGGTGGTGTCGCCGACGCTGCCGCTCATCAGGGGCTCCGACCAGGTTCGCGGCCAGTATCGCCGCAGCAGATGAGCAAGCGGTTAACGCGGTGACGCGAAATTAACGACATTTGCGCCGCTCCTGCGTTAGCCTCGCATCGCGCAGGCGGACGGGAGCAGCGGACAGCACGTGCAGACACCTCAGATGCGGCGCCGCGCGCGTCTCGCCCCCAGACGTGCGGCCACCCCCGGCAGGCTCGCCGCCGGCCTGTCGCTCGCCGCCGCCACCGGCTTCGGCGCCTGGGTCGCGGCCGACGCGATGCAGGCGCCGCCGCGGATCGCCGATCCCGAGCAGCCCCTTGCGCTGTCGGCGGTCGCGCAGGGCGATCTCACCTCGGCGCTGACCACCCTGTCGCATCGCGGCACCTTCGCGCAGAAGCTCGCCGAGAATGACCGCACCTGCCCGATGCATCTCGCCTACATCACGCTCCAGCGCGATCCCGCCGCCCCCGCGCAGGGTGAGGCCGGCGCGCGGATCGTCTCCGGCGGCTATGTCTCGCCGCTATTCGCGCTCGGCCCGACCCCGCTGCGCGTGGCGATCCCCTATCCTGCTCCGTTCTCGACCGGCCACGGCACCATCTCGGTCATCGCCAGCGGCGGCGCGGTCGTCTCGCTGCTGCCGTCATGGCACGTGCTGCCCGACGGGCCGAACACGCAGGCGGTGAGCTGGACGCCCGGCCCCGACTGCGACAAGCCGTTCTGAGCGGCGGTCGCCCGACATGATGTGGATCCGCCGCGCCCTCGGCCCCTCGCCGGTGATCGGCGCCTCGATGGTGGTGATGACCGCCGTCTCGGTGCTCGTCGCCTTCCATGCCGTGCCGCGCGTCTCGCAGGCCGACGCGCTCGGGCTGGTGGCCGTGCTCGGCCTCGCCGGCACGCTCTATGCCGGCTTTCGCCTCGCACGGCTCTGGCCGCGGATCGCCGGTCGCAGCGAACGCGCGCTCCATGTCCGCTCCGGCGACCCGCGCGAAGTCCCGCGCCTGCTCGCCGAGCTTGATGCGATGGTCGGGCTGGAACCGGTCAAGGCCGAGATCCACCGCCTGGTCGAACGCCTGCGCGTCGAGGCGGCGCGGCGCGAGGGCGGCCTGCCCGTCGCGCCCGCCTCGCTGCACATGGTGTTCGCCGGTCCGCCCGGCACCGGCAAGACGGTGGTCGCCCGGCTGTATGGCGAACTGCTCCGAGCCCTCGGCGTGCTGGAACGCGGTCACGTGATCGAGACCGACCGCTCCGGGCTGGTGGCGGGCTATACCGGCCAGACCGCGATCAAGACCCGTGAGGTGCTGGCCTCCGCGCATGACGGCGTGCTGTTCATCGACGAGGCCTATGCGCTGGCCGGGCGCAGCCCCGGCATGGCCGACCCATACGGGCTGGAGGCGATCGACACGCTGATGAAGGAGATGGAGGACCATCGCGACCGGCTGGTGGTGATCGTCGCCGGCTACCCGGGCCCGATGCAGCACTTCCTGCGCAGCAATCCCGGCCTGCCGTCGCGCTTCACCAAGTCTCTGGATTTTCCGCCCTACTCGGCCGACGAGCTGGTGGGCATCATCTACAACATGGCCCAGGACGACGGCCTGCACATCAGCCCCAAGGCCGCGCCCGAGCTGCGTGCCTGGTTCGACTGGGCCTCCGGCCTGCCGGATTTCGCCAACGCCCGCACCGCCCGCACCGTGCTCGAACGCGCCCGCGAGGCGCAGGCGGTACGCCTCGGCCCGTCGCTTGGCCAGCGCGATATCGACCTGCAACTGATCGAGGTCGCCGATATCCGCGCCGTACTGACCGAGGACGCCGAGCCATGAGGCTGCTGTTCGCCCGGGCGCGTTTCGCCCATGCCTGGCTGTGGCAGCGCGATGAAACCTACCGCATCGCCATCGTGCTTGGCCCGCCGGTGCTGCTCGGGCTCGGCCTCGCCCTGGGGGCCGCGCATGAGCTGACGAAACTGCGCGCCGGCACCGCGCCCGCCTGGCTCGCCCAGGCCTGGGCGGCGATCCCCTGGCCGGGTGCGACCCCGTCGGGTGCTGCCGGATGGGCGAAGCCGCTGCCCGGCGCCGGCCTGCCGCAGGACGGCACCGTCACCGCGATCGCCCCCGACGAGGCGATGCCGCCCGACGGCCCGGCGACCGCACTGTCGCGGCTCGCGCCCGGCTGGCTGGGACAGATCCTGTCCGTGCAGGGCCGCGAGGACCTCGATCTCGGTCTTGCCGAGCTGCCGCTCGGCACCGTCGATCTGCCGAAAACCACCCTCGACATGGCCAGTCTCATCGCGGCTGCGCCCGGCCCCGGGCGGCACGTTCTCGCGGCGACCGGGGTCTGGCTGGTGCGCGATGGCGGACAGACCGCCCTGTCTGTACGCATCACCCGGCCAGCCGGCCGGGACACCGCTCCGGCGAACTGCCTCTCGCGCGTCGGCATCGGCCATGTGCTGGCGATCTCCGATGTCCAGCTCGGACTGCCTGCGGGCAAGGAGCTGGTCTACGAGCCGGTCCAGCTCGGCCTCAAGCAGGGTTTCTACCGCGTCGGATTTGCCTTCGGCTGCTGGCACGGCGACGGCACCCCGGCCGCGGCCAGCGCCTCCCTGGTGACCGGGCACCCGGGCAGCACCACACTTTCACCCCTCGGCCCGACCGCCCTTTATCACCCGCGCACGTCCTGATCGTCTCAACCGACGCGCGTGCAGCTCCGCACGACCGGCGTTCCCACCGTCATCTCCGCCACCGCCTGCGCGAACCGAGCGTAATGCGCCGTCGCCTTGTGCGCCGCGAACGCGGCTGCGCTGTCATAAACCTCATAAAGCACGACATGGTCCGGCGCGTCGTCCGGCACCACCGCGTCGAAGCTTCGGCAGCCGGGTTCGAGCCCGACCGAACTCGCCGCATCCGCCCGGCATTCGACCAGGAAATCGCCCATCCGCTCCGGCCGCGCCACGAACTCGGCGATCACCACGAAAGCTGTGCGTTCACTCATCGACCGATCCGCTCCTGTCTCGATGCCGCGACAACGCCTCCGGAAGGTGCGAGGTTTGCACCCGCGGAGATAGGTCGGCTTGTTGCGTATCTTCACCATGGCATGCTAGAGGCCGCGCGGAAGCGACCGGTCCGGTGATCCGGACGCAACAAAACAAGATGGAAACGTGCGCGTGGCCCCGGGCGGAACAGAAGCGGCGATCTCGACCCCGACCAGCACTCTCGACCCGGCGAGCGACGGCCTCGCCGAGCGTTATGCGCGCGCGCTCTACGCCCTGGCTGACGAGCGCCGCGAGGTCGATGCCGTCGCCGACCAGATCGCCTCCCTCGGCCGGCTGATCGACGAGAGCGCCGACCTGCGCCGCCTGCTGGCCAGCCCCCTGGTCGATATCCGCGAAGGAGCGAAGGCGCTGGACGCCGTGCTCGCCGCGCAGGGCTTCGGCAAGACCGTCACCGATTTCGCCGGCGTCGTCGCCGCCAATCGCCGCCTGCCCGAACTGCGCCGGATCGTGAGCGCCTTCGCCGCCCTGCTCGCCGCGCGCCGCGGCGTGGTGGCGGCCGATGTCACCTCCGCCTTCCCGCTGACCGACCTGCAGCGCACCCAGTTGCGCGCCCGCCTCACCGAGGCCGGCTATTCGAAGGTCGATCTGCGCGAGACGGTCGATCCCGCCCTGCTGGGCGGGCTTTCCTTGCGCATCGGCGCCCGCCTCTACGACGCCACCATCAGATCGCGCCTGCAGCGCCTGCAACACGCCATGAAGGGAGCCGCGTGATGGATATCCGTCCCGCCGAGATTTCGGACATCCTCAAGCAGCAGATCGCCTCGTTCGACAGCGAGGCCGACATCGCCGAGACCGGTCAGGTGCTGACCGTCGGCGACGGCATCGCGCGCGTGTTCGGCCTGGCCAACGTCATGTCGGGCGAGCTGGTCGAGTTTCCCAATGCCGGGCTGCGCGGCATGGCGCTCAATCTCGAGACCGACAATGTCGGCGTGGTGATCTTCGGCGATGACCGCCAGATCCGCGAGGGCGACACCGTCACCCGCACGAAGGACATCGTCGACGTCCCCGTCGGCCTCGGCCTGCTCGGCCGCGTGGTCGACGGTCTCGGCAACCCGATCGACGGCAAGGGTCCGCTCACCAATGTCGAGCGCAAGCGCGCCGAGGTGAAGGCGCCGGGCATCATGCCGCGCCAGTCGGTCACCGAGCCGATGCAGACCGGCATCAAGGCGATCGACGCGCTGGTGCCGATCGGGCGCGGTCAGCGCGAGCTGATCATCGGCGACCGCCAGACCGGCAAGACCACCATCATCCTCGACACCTTCCTCGCCCAGAAGCCGGTCAATGCCGGCGACGACGAGAGCCGCAAGCTCTACTGCATCTACGTCTCGGTCGGCCAGAAGCGCTCGACGGTGGCGCAGATCGTGCGCACGCTCGAGGAAGAGGGCGCGATGGAATACTCCATCGTCGTCGCCGCCACCGCGTCGGACCCTGCGCCGATGCAGTATCTCGCCCCCTACACGGGTGCGACGATGGGCGAGTTCTTCCGCGACAACGGCCGCCACGCCCTGATCGCCTATGACGACCTCACCAAGCAGGCGGTCGCCTATCGCCAGATGTCGCTGCTGCTGCGCCGTCCGCCGGCGCGCGAGGCCTATCCGGGCGACGTGTTCTACCTGCATTCGCGCCTGCTGGAGCGGGCGGCGAAGATGTCGGACGCCAATGGCGGCGGCTCGCTGACCGCACTCCCGGTCATCGAGACCCAGGCCGGCGACGTCTCGGCCTATATCCCGACCAACGTGATCTCGATCACCGACGGCCAGATCTTTCTCGAGACCGACCTGTTCTTCAAGGGCATCCGCCCGGCGGTGAACGTCGGCGGCTCGGTCTCCCGCGTCGGCTCGGCGGCCCAGATCAAGGCGATGAAGCAGGTCGCCGGCAAGATCAAGCTGGAGCTCGCCCAGTATCGCGAGATGGCGGCGTTCTCGCAGTTCGCTTCCGACCTCGACCCGGCCACCCAGCAGATGCTGGCCCGCGGCGCGCGCCTGACCGAGCTGCTCAAGCAGCCGCAGAACTCGCCGCTGCCGGTCGAGGAGCAGGTGGTGGTGCTGTTCGCCGGCACCCGCGGCTTCGTCGACAAGGTGCCGGTGAACAAGGTCGTCGCCTTCGAGGCGGCGCTGCTTGCCGACATGCGCGCCAACCATGCCGACATCCTGACCGCGATCCGCGACGCCCGCGAGATCAAGAAGGACACCGAGGAGAAGCTTTCGGGCGTTCTCGGCGAGTTCGCCCGTCGCTTCACGGCCGACTGACATGCCGAGCCTGAAGGAGCTCCGCGGGCGTATCAACTCCGTCAAGTCGACGAAGAAGATCACTTCCGCGATGAAGATGGTCGCGGCGTCGAAGCTCAAGCGTGCCCAGGGCGCGGCAGAGGCGGCGCGTCCCTATGCGGAAGCGATGCAGCGGATGCTGAACGCGCTGGCGAAATCGCTGGCCGGGCAGCCCAACGCCTCGCCGCTGCTTGCCGGCACCGGCCGCGATCAGACCCATCTGCTGGTGGTGGTGAGTGCCGATCGCGGCCTCGCCGGCGGCTTCAACTCCAATGTCGGCCGGGCCGCGCGCAACCATGCGCGCAAGCTGCGTGCCGATGGCAAGACCGTGAAGTTCCTGCCCATCGGCCGCAAGGGTGCGGACTACCTCGAACGCGAGTTCCGCGGCGATCTCGTGCACCGCGAGCTGATCGGCAACAAGCCGACCGATTACGGCCAGGCGGCGTCGATCGGCGCCAAGATCAACGACATGCTGAGCAAGGGCGAGTTCGACGTCTGCACGCTGGTGTTCAACCGCTTCAACAACGTGATGTCGCAGACGCCGATCACCGTGCAGCTGATCCCGCTGGCACTCGACGACGCCGAAGACGCGGCCGATGACGCCGACGCGCCGCAATACGAGTTCGAGCCCGACGAGGAGACCATCCTCGCACGGCTGCTGCCGCAGAACCTGTCGATGCAGATCTATCGCGCGATGCTGGAGAGTGCGGCCGGCGAGCAGGGAGCGCGGATGACGGCGATGGACTCCGCCACCCGCAATGCCGGCAAGATGATCGACCGGCTGACGCTGAACTACAACCGCACCCGCCAGGCCAACATCACCAAGGAACTCATCGAGATCATCTCCGGCGCCGAAGCCGTCTGATCGCGATCACGAAAAGCACGACCGGAGAGCACCCCGATGTCCGAGACACAAACCCAGGGCCGCAACAATGTCGGCCGCGTCACCCAGGTCCGCGGCGCGGTGGTGGACGTGCAGTTCGAGGGCGAACTGCCCTTCATCCAGAACGCGCTGACCGTGAAGGTCGGTGACAGCACGCTGGTGCTCGAAGTCGCCCAGGAGATCGGCGAGCGCACCGTGCGTGCCATCGCCATGGACACCACCGACGGTCTGGTGCGTGGCGCGGAAGTCACCGACACCGGCGGCCCGATCTCGGTCCCGGTCGGTCCGGGCACGCTGGGTCGCATCCTCAACGTCATCGGCGAGCCGATCGACGAGCGCGGCCCGGTGCAGGCCGTGGCCCATTGGTCGATCCATCGCGACGCGCCGGCCTTCGAGGATCAGGCCGCCTCGGCCGAGATCCTGGTTACCGGCATCAAGGTGGTCGACCTGCTCTGCCCCTACCTCAAGGGCGGCAAGATCGGCCTGTTCGGTGGTGCGGGCGTCGGCAAGACGGTGCTGATCCAGGAGCTGATCAACAACATCGCCAAGGCGCATGGCGGCGTGTCGGTGTTCGCCGGCGTCGGCGAGCGCACCCGCGAGGGCAACGACCTCTATTACGAGATGATCGATGCCGGCGTGATCAAGCTCGGCGAGGGCACCACCGAGGGCTCCAAGGTGGCCCTGGTCTACGGCCAGATGAACGAGCCGCCGGGTGCGCGCGCCCGCGTCGCGCTGACCGGCCTGTCGATCGCGGAATACTTCCGCGACGAGGAAGGCCAGGACGTGCTGTTCTTCGTCGACAACATCTTCCGCTTCACCCAGGCGGGCTCCGAGGTCTCGGCCCTGCTCGGCCGCATCCCGTCTGCGGTGGGCTACCAGCCGACGCTGTCCACCGACATGGGCGCGCTTCAGGAGCGCATCACCTCGACCAAGAAGGGCTCGATCACCTCGGTGCAGGCGATCTACGTGCCGGCCGACGACCTCACCGACCCCGCGCCCGCCACCTCCTTCGCCCATCTCGACGCGACCACGGTGCTGAACCGCTCGATCGCCGAGCTCGGCATCTACCCGGCCGTCGATCCGCTGGATTCGACCTCGCGCTCTCTCGATCCGAAGATCGTCGGCGAGGAGCACTACCAGGTCGCGCGTGACGTGCAGCGCATCCTGCAGACCTACAAGTCGCTGCAGGACATCATCGCCATTCTCGGCATGGACGAGCTCTCGGAAGACGACAAGCAGACCGTCGCCCGCGCCCGTCGCATCCAGCGCTTCCTCAGCCAGCCCTTCCATGTCGCCGAGGTGTTCACCGGCGCGCCTGGCAAGCTGGTTTCGATCGAGGACACGGTGCGCAGCTTCAAGGGCATCGTCGCCGGCGAATATGACCACCTCCCCGAGAGCGCTTTCTACATGGTCGGCTCGATCGACGAGGCGATCGCCAAGGCCGAGAGCGCGAAGGCGAAAGCCTGATGCCGGTCGCGCTCCAGATCGTCAGCCCCGCGAAGGAGCTGCTGGCCCGCGATGTCGACATGGTCGTCATTCCGGGCTCGGAGGGCGATCTCGCCGCGATGGAGGGCCACGCGCCGCTGATCACCCTGCTGCGCGGCGGCGTGGTCGAGCTGCACGAGGGCGGCTCGGTGACCGACCGGTTCTTCGTCTCCGCCGGCTTCGCCGAAATCACCCCCGAGCGCTGCACGGTGCTGGCCGACGAGGCGACCCCGCTCGCCGAGCTGTCCCGCGCCGAGGGCGAGACGCGTCTTGCGGCGGCCCAGAAGGCCTATGACGACGCCGACAAGTCCGACATCACCACCTTGCTGCCGTTGCAGGACGCGGTCCTGTCGGCGCAGGCCTGGGTCGAGACCGCGCAGGCCTGATCGCAGGGCGCCGCCCTGCACCTCCCCGACATTGATGCAGGTGCAGGAGCCTCAGGCTCCTGCCGGGGCGCGCGGCAGAGCCCCGCAAGTCTGGTGCGGACGGCGGGTTTCGAACCCGCACTTCCTGTCGGAAAGCAGATTTTCATCCCACTTCGGCTTTCGCCGCCGCCACCCGAAGGCAGCGTTCGTGGGCTGGACTGTCCCTTCGCCATCACCCGGAATCCGGGCCCCAGGCGCCACCCGTCCAGTCTCTACACCTTCCCGCCATGGCGACGGGCTTGGCTCGGGATCGGCATCGGACCACCGGCCCGGAAGCGTTCCCCGACTTTGAGCGGTTCTACGTCGCGCGTTTCCGCGCGCGCACTCCAATTGGGTCGTTAAAGTCTGCTGCGTCTACCGTTTCGCCACGTCCGCACTTGATCTGAACGTGCCCCAGGGTCAGCCGATTCGCAACAGGGCCGGCCCCTGTTCGCGCAGCCAGCGTTCGGCCATCAGCCGATTCGGGGTCAACCGGTCCACCAGCCGCCAGAACGCCTCGCCATGGTCCATGTGCGACAGATGCGCCATCTCGTGCGCCACCACATAGTCCTGCACCGTGGGCGGCGCCATCACCAGTCGCCAACTCAGCATCAGGGTGCCATCTGCGGTGCAACTCCCCCAGCGCGACCGCACATCCTTGATCGACAGCCGCCGCGGCCGCCGCTCGAGACCCGCGCCAATCCGGCCGACATGCACCGCCAGCCGCCGCCGCGCCTCGGCACGCAGGAAATCCGACAGCCGGCGCGGCAGGAACTGCGCCTCCCCGCTGACCACCAGCATGCCGGCGTCGACCCGCACCCCGCCGCGCGACAGCGGATCGTGACGAATCCGATGCGTCAGCCCGTCGAGGGGGATGCACACGCCGTCGGCGAAATCGATCCGGCTCGGCAGCGCCGCCAGCCGGCCGGCAATCCAGTCCGAATGCCGTCCCAGCAGCGCCCGGCCCGTGGACCGCGATGCCCGCGGCGGCAGGGTGACCACCACATGCCCGCCGCTCGGATCGATGCGCAGCGACAGCCGTCGCGCCCTGCGGCTGACCCGCCAGCGCACCGGCACCGGTCCGCAGCCCAGTTCGATCACCTCGACGGCATCGTCGGCATCCCGTCGCAGCGGTGTTGCCGGCGGGCGGCTCACCGCGCGCTGGCCGGCTTGCGTGCGCGCAGTCCCACACCCTTCGGCGTGCGTGCCGGCCAGGCGACGATATGGTCTTCCAGCATCCCGGCCTCGCGTTCGTCGATCGCGCGGCCGCGCACCGAGACCCCGGCCTCGTGCACGCTCTCTGCCCGGCCGGACACCAGCGGGTGCCACCAGGCCAGCCCGCGTCCTTCGGCGACGCACCGGTAGGCGCAACTCGGCGGCAGCCAGTCGATGGTGGCGAGCTCCGCCGGGGTCAGCCGCACGCAGTCCGGGACCTTCGCCTGACGGTTGGCATAGTCCGAACAGCGGCAGCTCTGCGTATCGAGCAGGCGGCAGGAGACCTCGGTGTAGAGGATGTCGTCATCCTCGTCGCGCAGCTTGTGCAGGCAGCAGCGCCCGCAGCCATCGCACAGCGACTCCCACTGCGCATCGGTCATCGCGTCGAGCGGCGTCGTCCGCCAGAAGGGAAGGTCGACCATGACTCCTTATAGAGGGCGCGGTGGATGCGGGTGCAAGAATTGTGCGGGCAGCCATCGCGACAGCGGCGGGGCGAGCGCAGCCGCGCCCAGCCACAGCGCGGCCAGCCCGATCCCGAGCAGCAGTCTCGGCGCATAGACCGGCCCCCACAGCAGACGCCAGCGCGCCATCCGGCTCGCCCCCAGATCGCGCAGCAGCCGCGCCTCGCCCAGCGCATTGCGCCGGGCGCGCGCCAGTCCCGGCAGCACGATCACCGGCAGCAGGAACACACAGGCCAGCCCCACCGCCCGGCCCGACGAGATGTCCCCGATGCCATGTCGGACCAGCCATCCACCCACCGCCGCGCCCGGGAGGGCCAGCGTCAGCGCGAGGCTCCAGCCGGCCTCGATCCATGCCTGGCCGGCGGGCATCCGTTTCATCCGGCGGCCAGCCAGGCGTCGAAGCGTTGCCGCAACACCGTGTAACGGGCGCGCCAGAACGCGGTCGAGACTTTCGCATCCAGCCCTCGGGACGTCGGGGCGGAGTCAGACAGCGCCTTGGTGGCACCGTCGAGCCGGTCCAGCAATGCCAGGGCCTGTCGTCGCAAGGCCGGCGTCTGCGCGGCCGGGATCGCCCAGTCGGCCGCCAACGGCACCGCGGGCCCGGCCATCACGCGGCCCTCCGCGTCCCGGGCAGGGGCTGCGACCATCACCACATCGCCGCGCCGCAGCAGCTCCATCGCCTGCGCCGGGCTGCTCCACCAGGCGATATAGGGCCGGAGCTGATCGAGCCGGCGGAACGCCCGGTCGAGCCCGGCGGGCGTCTCGAGCTGTCGGTAGATGTCCGACGGCGGCACCCCGTCGGCCAGCAGGGCAACCTCCAACGTGCCGCGCGGATCGCGTGGCAGGCCGCGCCGTCCGGGAAAACGCACAGGGTCCCACAGGCTCGACCACCCTTGCGGCGCAGGCGATCGACGCGGGTGGGCGGCGGGAACCAGGCTCTGACCGGGTGCTGCACGCAGGCATCCATCCTCTCCGGGGTGCAGGGCCAGCAGCAACCGGTTTCGACAGGCGAGGGTTGCGGAGCTGTCGGCGAGGTAGACCACGGCAAAGGGCGACGGCGCGCCCGCGCCGCTCCCGATCCCGGACGGATCGCCCTCCCAGCTCGCCATCCGGGCCCCGCCGCCGGACATCGCCTGACCCACGAGCCTGCTGAGCTGCCCTGCCGGCATGCCGATCCGCGGCGCCGGCACACGTCCCGCCCTGGCCGGTGCCGGGTGTGCGCCACAACCGAGCGCAGTGGCCAGCAGCGCGGCAGGCCAGACGGGGGCGAACCTGATCGGGGACACGTCTCGCAGCTAACCCATCGCGCCGTATCGGGCAACGGCCGCCCCGCCTCGCTCAGTCCTGCGGGAAGGCGATCGCGTCGCTGGACCGGCAGGCGAGCAGGGCGGGCCGGTCGCGCTCCAGCGCACCGCGGATCGCCTGGGCCGGCCGCAAGGCCACCAGCTCCGTGCCGTCGGCGAGCCGGAAACGCAGCCGTACGCGCTCGCCCAGCGGCTGCGCATCGAGCAGTGTCGCGGCGAGATCGCCGCGCTCGGTCTGCTCCGGCAGCCGGTCGACGAAGGCGACCGCCAGTCGGTCGGGCCGGATCGCCACCTCGCAGGGCGATCCTTCCGCCAGCGCCCCCGCCCCGGGCCGGCGCGGCGCCATTGCCCCGATCCGCGCCCCACAGGCGAGCCGGACGTCGAGCATGTCGTCCAGGTCCAGCACCTGCCCGGGCAGCAGGTTGGCATGGCCGAACGCCTCGGCCACCGCCGCGTGCCACGGTTCCTCGAGCAGCGTGCGCGCGCGCCCCTCCTGCCGCAGGCCGCCTGCCTCCAGCAGCCCCGCGCGTGCCCCGAAAGCCAATGCCTCGTCGGGATCGTCGGTCGCCAGCATCGCCGTCAGCCCGTGCGCCAGGATCAGTCGCCGCAGCCGCGCCAGCAGGGTGCTGCGTTCGGGCGGTGCGAGGCCGCCGCCCGGATCGTCCAGCAGCAGCAGGCGCGGCCGGCAGGCGAGGGCCCGAGCGATATGGGCCCGCACGCGCTCGGCGGCCGAGACCTGCGTCGGTCGCAAATGTGCCACCGCGTCCAGCCCGAGCCAGGCCAGCATCTCCGAGGCGCGTGCCAGTGCCCGGTCCCGGTCATGGCCGATGATCCGCAGCCCGAGCGCGACATTCGCAGCCAGGTCGAGATGCGCCAGCAACGGATCCCGTGCGCTGGCGAGTCCCACCAGGCGCGGATCGGGCCGTGGTGTCGAATCGCGCCGGATGGTTCCCAGCCCGGGGCCTGCGATCGGCCGTCCGTCGATGCAGCCAAGTCCCGCGATCGCCGCCTGTCGCCCCGACAGTGCGGCGAACAACTCGCTGCCCGACGACAACGGACGGCACAGCAGGGCGACTGCCTCCCCACGGCCCAGCTCGAGGCTCACCGGACCGCATCCGCAGGTCGCCAGTCCGCTCAGGGTCAGCATCGCCACCGCTCCCGCGGACGGGATACGGAAACCCGCCCGGCCGGATCACGTTCGTATCGGTCACAACCATCACCCGTGCCATGCCGGCACGGCACGGGTATCGCAGGCAGGCAGACCTCGGTAGACATCGGTCGGGTCATAGGTGGAGGATAACATGGGCTGGTTCAGCAAGGCGAAATCGGCGTCTGCCGAGGTGATCGACGATCCGAAGGGCAAGGCCGACGAAATCGCGGCACAGGTCAGTTCGCTGCGCGAACAGGTCGAACAGCTCCTGAACGAACGCGTCACGCCCGCCGTCGCCGATGCGGCCGATCGCGCGGAGAGTGCGCTGAACACCGCCCGTGATTTCACCAGCGAGAACCTCGCCACGGTGACCGAGCAGGTCCACGGTCAGCCGCTGGTGGCTCTGGCCCTGGCCGCAGCGGCCGGCTATCTCATCGGTCGCGTGGCGGGCTGAGGGCATGCGCGGCATCGAACTCGGCAAGGTCGCAGCGCAGGCCGAACTGCTTCGCGTCAAACGCATCGTTCGCCGGACCGGGACGCAGGTCGCAGCCTTCGTCGTCGCCGGGCTGTTCGGCCTGTTCGCGCTGGCGTTCCTGCACGTGCTCGGCTGGGAGGCGCTGGCGCGTCCTGACGCGGTCGGCCCGATCTGGGCGTCGGTCATCATCCTTGCGGTCGATCTGGTCATCGCCCTGATCGGGCTGATGCTGGGGCGGGGCAAGGTGGCCGATCCGATCGAGATCGAGGCCCGCATCACCCGTGACCGCTCCCTGACGGAGATGCGCAACGCCTTCGCGCTGACCGCGCTCACCGCCGCCCTGACCGGCCCGATCGGGCGCCGGGCGGGGATGGCGCTGGTGGGGCTGATCCGCCGCTCGGTCAGACGCCGCTAAAACACGGGCCCGGCGCCGTCGGTCCAGCCCGGTCCGCACGGCGCTACAGGGCCCGGCGACGCAGTTCGTCGATCTGTGCCTGTTCGCGCCGTATCGCCTGTCGCGCCTCCGCCTCGGCACGGCTCGCGATCAGCCTTTCGACCACTTCCACCGCCGCCCTGGCGAGGCCGAGCGCTGCCCGAGCCCGGTCGACCGCCCCGCCGGCCTCGCGCTCGGTGTCGCGGCATCGGGTAATCTCGGCCTGACCGATGTGCAGCCAGCGGGCGAATGCTTCCACCGCGCCGTCGCCGGCGTCCAGGGCACTGGCCGCCCGCGTCTCCCGTTCGAGGTTCTCCTCGGCCAAATGGAGGCGATGCTGGGCGACATGATGGGCATCGAGACTCTCGGCCACCATGCGCCGTGCATCGTCCATGGCCTGTTTGCGTAGCCGCAACAGCGACAGTAGCGGGTCCTTCATCAGCTGTTCCCTCCTGGTGCGGCCGAGGCCGGGTCGAGTGCCAAGCGAAGCTGTGCAAAGGCGTCGAGACGCGACATGTGCTCGTCGCGTCCCTGCCGGAGCACTTTCTCGAGCCGCGGCATCAGCACGATCGCCTCGTCGACATCCGGATCGCTGCCGGCCTTGTAGGCCCCCAGCCGGATCATGTCGGACATCTCGGCATGCGTGCTCATCACCCGGCGTGCGCGCGAGGTCAGGGCGTTCTCGTCGGCGTCGTTGCAGCGCGGCACGCTGCGCGACAGCGAGCGCAGGACGTCGATGGCCGGATAGCGTCCCGCCTCGCCGAGACGGCGGTCCATCACCACATGTCCGTCGAGGATGCCGCGTACCGCGTCTGCGACCGGCTCGTTGTGGTCATCACCCTCGACAAGCACGGTGAACAGCGCCGTGATCTGCCCCGCGGCGCCGGCCGGTGTCACCGGCCCCGGCCCGGCACGTTCCAGTAGCCGAGGCAGTTCCGCGAACACGCTCGGCGGGTAGCCGCGCGTCGCCGGCATCTCACCCGCCGACAGGGCGATCTCCCGAAGCGCCAGACAGAACCGCGTCACGCTGTCCATCAGCAGCAGGACCGACAGGCCCTGGTCGCGGAAATGCTCGGCCACGGTCATCGCGGCATAGGCCGCCTCGCGCCGCATCAACGGCGGACTGTCCGAGGTGGCGATGACGGTCACCGACCTGGCCACGCCATCCGGGCCAAGGTCGTCCTCGAGGAATTCGCGCACCTCACGGCCGCGTTCTCCCACCAGGGCGATGACGGCGACGTCGCAATCCGCATGCCGGGCCAGCATCGACAACAGGGTCGACTTGCCTACGCCCGAGCCCGCGAACAGCCCGAGCCGCTGTCCCGCCCGACAGGTGGTGAACAGATCCAGCGCCCGTACTCCAAGGTCGATCCGCGGCCCCAGCCTGGCGCGGTCGGTGGCCTGCGGCGGTGCGGCGCGCGCCGGGCGCACCACATCGCCGCTGACAAGTGACCCCTTGCCGTCGACAGGACGGCCGAGCGGATCAATGACCCGTCCGAGCCAGCTCTCATGCACCGCCAACCCTGGTCGCCGGTCGCGAAAGCACGCATCGGGGCTGCCGGGCTCGAGCCAGAGATCGAGGCGGGCCTGTGTGCCAGGCCCGATCCCGTCGAGCGACCCGAACACCATGGCCTGTGCCACCGGCGGCGCGTCCGCCTCCTGAAGGGTGAAGCCGACGACTTCCGCCGCGATGCCCTCGCCGCCGCGACTGCGCAGGTCAAGCCGATCGCCGATCGCGACATGACCGCCGAGTCCCTCCACGGCAACGGCAAGGCCCGAGACACCCGTCACCCGCCCGCAGACCTCGCCAAAGGGCATTACGGAGATGTGATGACGCGCCAACACAACCTCAGGATGCATTATCAAGAGCGACACCTACCCAAAAAAACATGGTTTTTCATAACATTAACCAACATGACACGAATTATTCGCTTCGCAAGCGAATTTACCTCGCTTTCATACACGCAAAAGTGGTACCAAAAGGTTACCAAGCCAAAGGAAGTTGGTGATGCGTGTACTTATGGTTGAAAATGACCTGCACAATGCACGGATGATGAGTGCCCTGTTCGAGAGCGCCAGGCTGACGGCCGATGTGGCTGAAAGCGGCGACGACGCACTCGAGATGGCACGCCATTACGACTACGATATCGTCGTGACCGCGTCCGATCTGCCCGACATGGATGGGGTGGAACTGCTGCGGCGCCTGCGTCTCGCGCGCAATCTGGCGCCGGTGATGATGATCGGCGCCCCCGCGCGCAGCGACCTGCGTCTGCGCGCTTTCGCGACCGGCGCCGATGACGTGATGGCGGCTCCGGTCGACCCTGCCGAATTCCTTGCCCGGCTGCGCGCCATCGTCCGCCGCAGTCGCGGCTACAGCAACGCCGCACTGAGTGTCGGCAACATTACCCTGCACATGGAAACGCGCGAGGCCGCGGTCGCCGGCCGGCCGGTCCACCTCACCGGCAAGGAATATGCGATCCTCGAACTGCTGGTGCTGCGCAAGGGCATGGTCCTTACCAAGGACGCCTTCCTCAGCCACCTCTATGGCGGTCTCGACGAGCCGGAAATGAAGATCATCGACGTCTTCGTCTGCAAGCTTCGCAAGAAGCTCGCCCTGGCGGGGGCCGACAATCTCATCGCCACCCTGTGGGGACGTGGCTACATGCTGCGTGAGGAAACCCGCGCGCCCGTCGCGGCGTCGGCGGCATCCATTCTGTCGAAAGCGCCTGTCGCCGCTGCGGCCTGAGGCCGCAGCGGCTCAGGTCGTGAACTGCTCGATCGCAATCCGCTCGGACAGCCCCTGTTCCGGATCGAACAGGACCGTCACTCCGAGCTGGCGATCTTCCGCGACCTCGACCTCCTCAACGTCGCGCACCTCGGTGAAGTCCGCGACCGCCGCGGCAGGCCGCTTGTCCGCCTCGCCGATGCGGAAACGCACCCGGGCGGTGCTGGGCAGCAACGCGCCACGCCAGCGCCGCGGCCTGAAGGCGCTGATCGGTGTGAGCGGCAGCAGATTGGCCGAAAGCGGCACGATCGGCCCATGCGCGGAAAGGTTGTAGGCCGTCGACCCGGCCGGGGTCGCCACCAGCACCCCGTCGCAGATCAGCTCCTCCATCCGCACCTTGGCGTCCACGGTGATCTCGATCTTGCAGGCCTGCCGGGTCTGGCGGAACAGGAAGACATCGTTCAATGCGAGGGCCTCATGGCGCTGCCCGTCCAGCGTGGTGGCCAGCATGCGCAGCGGGTGCAGCACCGCCGCCTGGGCCCGGGCAAGCAGGTCCGGCACATCGTCGAGATGCACGCCGTTCATCAGAAACCCCACCGATCCGCAGTTCATCCCGTATACGGGCGTCCCGGTGCGCAGCGCCCTATGCAGGGTCTCCAGCATGAAGCCGTCACCGCCGAGGCAGACGATGTATTCCGCCGCCTCGAATCCAACGTCGCCATAACGGGCGACGAACTGCCTCAGCAGGGCTTGCGCCGACTCGGTGGCCGATGCGGTGAAGGCGATGCGGCTCACGCGGACAACTCGCGCCGGTGCTCGACCACTGGCATGTCCGCCCGGACGCGGCGGGTGAGTGCGCGGTCGATCCGCGCGCTGGCCCAGCCCGGCCCGCGCGAGGCCTCGGCCACCACCGTTCCCCATGGGTCGACGATCAGCGAATGGCCGAAGGTCATCCGCGTCGCGCCCTGTTCGTTGGCATGCGGCCCGCACGTTCCGGCTGCCGCGATCCAGCATTGCGTCTCGATCGCCCTGGCCCGCAGCAGTGTATGCCAGTGGGCCGCTCCGGTTTCGGCCGTGAAGGCCGCCGGCAACACGATCAACTCGCTTCCTGCGGCCCTCAGCGCGGAAAACAGGTAGGCGAAGCGCAGATCGTAACAGATCGCGCAGCCTGCGATCAGCCCCCCCGCGTCGAACGTCGCAAGCCGGCTGCCGCATGCATAGGTGTCGCTCTCGCGATAGCTGTGGCCGCTCGGCGAGACGATGTCGAACAGATGCACCTTCCGGTAGCGCGCCAGCTCCATTCCGTTCGGACCAAACACCAGCGAGGTATTGAAAAGCCGATCCGGGCGCTGAGGGTCACGCTCACCGATCGATCCGCCATGCAGCACGATGCGATGCCTGCGCGCTGCGTCCGACAGTGCCTCGTATGTCTCGCCCGGTTCGCGGCCGGCCAGCGGTTCGGCATTCGCGAACTTGGTCTCTCGTGTCCCGCCGAGGCTGTTCCACACTTCCGGCAGCACCACCAGCTGCGGACGGTCCGCATCGACGGCCTCGTCGATCAAGCGGATCGTGGTCGCGATATTGGCCTGCTTGTCCGTCCCCGGCGAAGTCTGCACGACGCTGACGCGCATGGATCTGATCGCTCCCGCCTCAATTCCGCCGCATGTCCGGCCGGGGCAGTCCTATCTCAATTGCGCGCGTCGTGCACCTCGATGCCGATTAGGGAAAGATGGGCCTCAGTGGCCGTCGGTACCCCCGGATATGCGAACCGGAAGGCGTGATGCGAGCGTCAGCCACTCCTCGGGAAGATCTTCGGCGAGGGAGCCGGTAAACCGTCCGGCAAGCGAGCGCTCGACCCACAGATCGAAGGCAGAACCATCGATCGGGCCGCGTGGTGTCACAGATCCTGTGAAACGCTGGGTCATCATACTCATCACATCGCCTTGCCGTTGGCGCGGTTGCATGGCGGGTCCGGATTTCAGGTCCGGGCTGTCATGTCGGCCGCGCCTGTCCGCTCAGCCCAGCGTCGTCAGCACACGCTGCATGTCACGTGCGGCGAGGCTGCCCGGATGTCGTACCGGCAGCGGCACCTGGTGGCGGATCGCATCCTTGACGCGCTCGTCGCGACGGATCACCCCCGCCAGCGGCGGTTCCTTGCCCAGAAAGGTCCGACAGGCCCGTGCCAGGATCGCGTGGGTCTTCTCGCCACTGCCGAGCGTGCTGGCCTGGTTGATCACGATGCGTGCATCGGCGGCGGCTCCGCGACGGAGGTGACGGTGGTCGCGATCCAGCAGCTTGAGCACCGCATAGGCATCGGTGAGCGAGGTTGGCTCGTCGGTCGCGAGCACCAGGCTGATATCGGCCGAGGCCGCCAGCCGTCGCATCGCAGGATCGATCCCGGCGCCGAGATCAAGCAGCACGGTATCGTACTGGGAGGCGCGGCGCATGCCGTCGAGCAGCCGTTCGAGACTGCGCGCATCCATGCCGGCCAGTGTCCCCGCCCCGGACCGTCCGGCCAGCACGTCGAAACGCTGGCCGGGCTCCGTGCCATAGCGCGTCACCGCCTCCTCGAGCGGCACGTCGCGGCCGATGACGCTGGACAGGTCGCGTTCCGGCAGCAGGCCGAGCTGGATATCGACATTGGCCAGTCCCAGGTCGCCGTCGAACAGCAGCACACGTTGCCCGGCGCGGGCCAGCAGGCAGGCCGCACTTACCGAGAACCATGTCTTGCCGACGCCGCCCTTGCCGGAGGCAATGGCAATCACCCGCGACGTGGGTTCGGAGGCCGGCGTCCGCACGGTCGTCGCGGCCGGGCGCTCGACGGCATGCGCGGCTGCCGGGGCTCGGGAGGGCAGGGTGTTGATGGAAACCATCGGGGTTGTCCTTGTCTCGGTCAGCGTCTTGCCTGCTGGGCGGCGATGTGAGCGCTAATCAGGGCTGCATGTCGGTCATTGAAGGTGCGGGGTGTCGCGTCGGGCACGATGTTGATCGGCGCGCTCTGTGCGAGCGGTCGGCGTTGGGCCAGCCGCCGGGCGAGCAGGTCCGGACCCAGATCACTGATGCCGGCGGTCCCGAGCAGGGCAGCGGCCAGCGAGAATTCGCCGGCGAGGCAGCCGGCCAGCGGTCCGCCCAGGCGTCCCGAACTGGCGAAGCGGGTGATGATGAGCCTGTCCAGCTCGTCCAGAGCCTGTCGCGCGGCACAGGCGAACTCGGCCGCCTCCAGCGGATCGGTCCCCGCGGCGATCGTCATCATGGGTCTCGCCCCGGCGGTCTCGGCCAACGCTCCGATGCTTTCGGCCGAATCGGGGCTGAACGGATCCAGAGGTGGGGTGTCGATCAGCAATACCGTCTCGGCATCCTGCCGCGCGAGAGCGCGCCGCAGCGTGTCGGGCCGGTCGGCAACGATGAGCGTCAGCCCGAGCGCGCGCGTCGCCGCAGCCAGGGTCTCGGCAGCGCCGGGGCGCCGGTCGGCGGTGATGACCATCGGCAGGCCGCCGGCAAGAAGATGTCGCCGCGCGAGGGCAACGATGCTGCTCGTGCGCCCGCTGCCGGCAGCGCCGCAGACGAGGAGAGCCTGTCGGGCGCGATCGTCGCTTGCCGGGCGGAAGACGAACCGTCGTGAACAGGCATCGGAAAGGCTTTCCCCGGTTCGAGGGCTGAGCGCATCGACCAGGATCGGTGGCAGATTGTGCCACACGAAGCTCGCCATCAGCGCCGGATCCGGTGGCGGCGCGGGCACGTCGTCGAAACGCTCCAGCTCGTCCTGCGCGGCGTCTTCCGGGTCGATGGCCGCAGTCACCTCCACGCCGCCCGCGATCTCGCGCGAGGACAACAGCAGAGCGTCCGCACCAAGCTCCTCGCGCAGCAGCGAGATCGCCCCGCGCAGGGTCGGAGCGGAAAACACCTTGACCCGCATCAGATGGTGGCCAGCGTGCGGATGCGGACCCGGGGTGAGATCTCGTTCTGGGCCAGCACCGGCGTGTGCGGACGGATGCGCTCGACGATGGCGCGAATCTGAGGCCGGATCGATCCGCTCACCAGCACCACAGCCGACTCTCCCGTTGCCGCTACCTGGTCAAGTGTCGCACGCAGACGGTTAATGAAGTCCGAAAGACGGCTCGGCGCCATCGCGAGATGCCGGTCGTCGGCCGGACCGACCAGACTCTCGATGATCGCGGCTTCCCATTCCGGCGAGAGCGTCACGAGTGGCACATAGCCGCCTGGCCCGACATGGCTGTCGCTGATCTGTCGCGCCAGCCTGGCTCGGACGTGTGCGACGATGGCAGTGGTGGCGCGCATGCCGACGCTGCACGCATCCTGCACGCCCTCGAGGATCGTGGTCAGGTCGCGGATCGAGACCCGCTCGGCCAGCAGGGCCTGCAGGACACGCTGCACGCCGCCGACGCTGATCTGTGTGGGGATCATGTCAGCAACGAGTTTCTGCTGTTCGCGGGGCAGTTCGTCGAGAAGCTTCTGCGTCTCGCTGTAGGACAACAGCTCCGCCATCATCTGCCGGACCATCTCGGACAGATGCGTGGTGATCACACTGGCCGGATCGACGACGGTCAGCCCGCGGAACAGGGCATCCTCACGTTGCGCGGTATCGATCCACAGCGCCGGCAGGCCGAAGGCGGGCTCGACGGTCGGCTCGCCGGCCAGATCGGGCGTGCCGCCTTTCGGGTCCATCACCAGCAGGCGGGCAGGATGCACCTCGCCGCGACCCGCCTCGATCTCCTTGAGACGAACGACATATTGCGAGGCGCCGAGCTGCATGTTGTCCTGGATGCGCACGGGCGGCAGGACGAAGCCCATTTCAGAGGCGAAGCTGCGCCTCAGGGTGCGGATCTGTTCGGTCAGGCGTGGACTGTCGCCGCCCGCCATGGGCAGCAGGCCAAATCCGAGCTCGAGGCGGATCATGTCGATGCGCATTGCCTCTGCGATCGGCGGCTCGCTGCTGGCGGCAGGCGCGATCACGCTCGCATCGTCGTCGTCGGTCGCCGCGCGCACCGGATGACGCCGACGCAACCAGGCAGCGCCACCCGCAAGCGCGGCCAGACCCAGAAACGGGATCGCCGGCAGTCCGGGCATCAGGGCAAGGATCGCGGCGGCGGCAGCGGCGAGGGCCAGAGGCTTCTCGCTGCCGCCGAGCTGTCGCATCAGGGCCGCATCCGCGGTACCTTCGATACCGCCCTTCGTGACCACGATGCCCGCGGCGGTGGAGACGATCAGTGCCGGGATCTGTGACACGAGCCCGTCGCCGATGGTCAGGGTGGTGAAAGTGGATGTCGCATCGGCGAACGGCATGCCATGTCGGAGCAATCCGATCGCCAGTCCACCGACGATATTGATCGCGGTGATCAGCAATCCGGCGATCGCATCCCCGCGGACGAACTTCGCCGCGCCATCCATCGCGCCGTAGAAGGCGCTCTCCTGCTCGAGCTCGCTTCGCCGCAACCGAGCAATCTTTTCGGTGATCGCGCCGGCGGAAAGTTCCGCGTCGATAGCCATCTGCTTGCCGGGCATGGCATCGAGGCTGAAGCGCGCGGCCACCTCGGCGATTCGGCCCGAACCCTTGGTGATCACCATGAAGTTGACGATCATCAAGATGGCGAAAAGGATGACGCCGATCACCACGTCACCGCCCATCAGGAAGCCGCCGAACGCCGCCACGATGTGACCGGCAGCGAGTGGCCCTTCATGGCCGTGCCCGAGGATCAGACGCGTCGTCGCGACCTCGAGAGACAGCCGCAGCAGGGTGGTCAGCAGCAGAAGGGTCGGAAAACTGGTGAAATCGAGCGGACGACGCAGGAACAGGGCCACCATCAGCACCAGCACGGAGGACGTGACCGATACGGCGAGTCCGAAATCCAGCAGCAGGGTGGGCAGCGGCAGGATCAGCAGCGACAGCAGGCACACGACGCCGATGGCGAGGCCGATATCGGCGCCGGGCGCGAAACGGCGCCACCGACGGGCCATGTCGCCAAGGCCGCCGAGCGCGAGTGTTGCGCGCTGGCCGGCGGCGACCTGAGGGGCGGGCAGGACCGCGCCGGTCATGCGGATCTCATTTCAGGTGACGGCACCCTGACCCCCTGTGCTGCATAGTCGCGCAGCTTGTTGCGCAGTGCGCGGATCGAGATCCCAAGCAGGGTCGCCGCATGTGTACGGTTGCCGAGCGTATGATGCAGGGTTTCGATGATGAGTTTCTGTTCCAGACCGCCCACGGTCTGGCCGACCAGATTGTGGACCGGCATGGGTGCTGTGACGGCAGTGGCGCTCGTCAGACCCAGCGCGTCAGCATCGATTTCCTCGCCCTCGGCGAGCAGCACGGCGCGATGCACGAGGTTCTGGAGTTCGCGGATGTTCCCCGGCCAGGCATGCCTCGCCAGCGCCTGGAGCGCCGAAGGTGCGAGCCGGCGCGGTTCCAGACCATTCAGGCTGGCGTAGTGCTGGGCATAATGGTGCGCAAGCGGTCCGATATCGCCGGGCCGTTCCCGCAGCGCGGGGAGTCTGAGATTGACGACATCGAGTCGAAAATAAAGATCGGCCCGGAACCGACCCGCCGCGACCTCGTCGGCGAGGTCGCGGTTGGTGGTGGCGATGATGCGGGTGTCGACGCGCACCGGCCCGCTGCCGCCCAGCCGGTCGATCTCGCGCTCCTGGATGGCACGCAGAAGCTTGGCCTGCAGTCGCAGGTCCATCTCGCTGATCTCGTCGAGCAACAGCGTGCCGCCGGAGGCGGCCTCGAATTTGCCGATGCGTCTGGCGACAGCGCCACTGAACGCGCCCTTCTCGTGTCCGAACAGCTCCGATTCCAGCAGTGCCTCGGGAATCGCGGCGCAGTTGATCGCGACGAACGCCGCCGGCGCACGCCGGGAGTGTCGGTGGAGGTAGCGCGCCATCACCTCCTTGCCTGTGCCGGACTCGCCGCAGATCAGCACGGTCGCTTCCGATGCTGCGATTTTTTCGGCCTGACGCAGAAGCTGGCGCATGCGTGGATCGACCGCGACCATAGGATCACTGCGTTCGACAAGCCCTGTCAGAATGGCCGCGATGGCTTCCGCATCAGGCGGCAGTGCGATGAATTCACGTGCCCCGTCGCGGATCGCGCGTCCGGCCGCCACCGGATCGAGCCGGCTGCCGCACGCCACGACAGGCAGCGCGATACGCTCGCTCGCCATTGCGCTGCCGAGCCTGCCCACGCTGTCCGGATCGCCGTCGATGTCGCAGATGACGATATCAAAGCGGCCTTCCTCGCGAAGACGCGCGATACCCGCAGCGACCGAGGCCACGCGCGTGAACGCGGTGCCGCGCTGCGCGGCGACCGCGCTGCCGAACGTCAGCGCCACGTCATCGGGTCCGATGACCAGAAGATGCATCTGCGACCTCCCTCAGTTCAGACGGCGCGATCGGCCTTGACGATCTCGGTCATCGTCACGCCCAGGCGGCTGTCGTCGACCATCACGACCTCGCCGCGCGCGACAAGGCGATTGTTGACGTAGATGTCGATGGCCTCGCCGAGCTTGCGGTCGAGCTCGACAACGGCGCCCCGCCCCAGCTTGAGGAGCTGGCTGACCTGCATCGTGGTCTTGCCCAGTACCGCGCTTACGGTGACCGGGATGTCGTAGACGGCGTCGAGATCCTGGGCGGCGCGGCTGCCATGGCCCGATCCGAGATCGCTGCTCGCGGATCCCGCAAATCCCTTCGCGTCGATCACATCGAATTCCTGTGTCATGCTTGATGTCCTCGGATTGTGGTCGTGGTGGAGAGATCGGCGAGGCAGGCCATCAGCGTCTGCAGGATGGTCTGCCCGCTGCGCGTGAAATGCCCATGGCGCCAGTGAACCCTGACGTCCCCCGGCCCCAGCGTGTCGCTGCACGACCACTCCGCGTTGGGCGGCAGGTCGGCCAGCAGCCCGGCCAGTCGTCGATGTGTCTCCGCACTCGTCTCGATCACCAGCCGGCAGGCCGGGTCGATACCGGCGCGCAGTGCCGTCAGTGCGGCCTGCACATCGAGATGACCATGCTCGCGCAGCAAGGACGGCAGGATCGCACGCAATGCCTCGCCGACCAGCCCCACGACCTCGCTCGCAGTCGCAGAGAGCGACGCCGCGAGGGCGGTGTCGGCGCTGTCGATGGCCTGGCGCAGCATCGCGACCATACGGACAGTCTCGGCGGCCTGCGACGCGGCGATGGAGACGCTCGCTTCATGTTGGCCGGCTGCGAATCCTTCCTGCCAGGCCGCATCGAGCGCCGTCGGATCAGGGATGGCGACCGCCATGGGTTCAGGCGGCGGCGCGACCCGTGGCGGCTCGTCGAAATCCTCGGCGTATAGAATGTCGGGCAGCTGACAGGCCCATGCAGCATGATGGGTCACTCCACCATCTCCTCGTCCTGTCGACCCGAGATCTCGATCTCACCCTGTGCTGCAAGCTCCTTCGCGTTGGCGACGATCTTCATCTGGGCGTCGTCGACGTCGCGAAGCCTGACCGGACCGAGGGAGGCGATGTCATCGCGCATCATCTTGCCGGCGCGTTCGGACAAGCAGGAGAGAAAGGTGTTCCGGACCTGTTCGGATGCACCCTTCAGTGCGAGGGGCAGGAGTTCCTTGTCTACGGCCCGCATGAGGGTCTGGATCGCCGACATCGACAGACGACCGAGATCCTCGAAGGTGAACATCAGCGATCTGACCCGGTCCGCCGATTCCCGCGAACGGGATTCGAGCGACGCCATGAAGCGGGCCTCGACCGACCGGTCGAGGTTGTTGATGATCTCGGCAATCAGCTCATGACTGTCGCGACGCGCGCTGCGGGTCAGGTTCGACATGAACTCGGCCCGCAGGGTTTTCTCGATGCCCGTGAGGACATCCTTCTGAATGCTCTCCATGCGCAGGATGCGCATGACGACGTCGCTGGCGAGGGCCTCGGGCAGCAACGCCAGAACTCTTGCGGAATGTTCTGGCTTGATCTTCGACAGGACGACGGCGATGGTCTGCGGATACTCGTTCTTGAGATAATTCGCGAGCAGCGATTCGTTGACGTTGCCGAGCTTGTCCCACATCGTGCGGCCCGCGGGGCCGCGGATCTCCTCCATGATCTGGGTGGCCCGATCGCGAGACAGAGTCTTCTGCAGCAGGCGCTCGGTGCTGTCGAGCGTACCGAGAAGCGCGCTCGACTGACCCATCATCTGAGCGAATTCGCCACAAAGCTGCTCGACGAGTGTGGCATCGATGCTGCCAAGCTGCGACATCGCGAAGGAGATGTCGCGGATTTCCTCCTCATGCAGCATCGAGAAGATCTGTGCGCACTGCTCCTCGCCGAGCGCCAGCATCAGGACGGCAACCTTCTGCGGACCGTTGAGCACGCGGGTTTCATTGTGTGTCATGTCAGCCTGCCTCATGTCCGAGCCAGCCGCGAACGATGCTGAGGCTTTCCATCGGATGGGTTCGGACCAGATCGCTGATCTGGCGAAGTGACGATGCGCGGAGCTGTCCATCCACACGGGCGAGGTTGATCATCGTATCGACGCTGTTCGACGCCTCGACCCCCAATGCGGGCAGATCCTCCGGCGTGGCGGCGTTCCCTTCCGGTCCGGGCAGACGCGCGAGCGCACTGGCTGGCGGGAGGTTCGCCGGCGACTGGTCGCCGGGAGGCGCGGCGAGTCGCAACATGGTCGGACGCACCACCAGCAGCAGGGCGAGCAGGACAAACACGCCAAGAAGCGCCGTCTGCACAACATGCATGAGATCCGGGCTGCCGAAAGAAAGCCACCGCGAGGGTGCTGTCGCTGTATCGGCGCCGATTGCCGCGTCGCCGGTGGAGAAGCGCATGCTGACCACGGTGACGGCATCGCCGCGCTTGGGGTCGAAGCCGATCGCGGTCTTGACCAGGCTGGTGATCTGGTCGAGCTCCGCCTGCGATCTCGGCTTGAAGACTGCATTCGGCCCACCCGTGGTCTCGTCGGCGCCATTGACAAGCACCGAGACGGTCACACGCCCGATCCTGGGCTCGTCGTCGATGACGGTGCGGACGGTCTTGCCGATCTCGTAGTTGTTGGTCTCTTCCTCACGGTCGGCCTGGCTGCCATTGGCGGGCTGACCTGCATTGGCGTTGGGCAGGTTGTTCGAAACAGAGGTGGTCTGTGTCGCTTCGCTGTTGCGGGACTTGTCCGAACTGGTCTTCTGGCTGCGCAGGACCTGCTGGTCGGGGTTGAAGCTCTCCTGCGTCTCGCGGCGCTGCTGCATGTCCATGGTGACCGAAGCCTCGGCGCGGACATTGCCGGCGCCGAGCGAGGGTGCGAGCAGATCCTCGATGGTCCGCTCGAGCCGAAGCTCGGTCTGCTGGCGCAGATCGGCGATCGAGCCGGCGCCGTCCAGCCCGGGCTGCGCGACACCCGCGCGGGCCAGGACATTGCCGCGCGTGTCGATAATGGAGATGTTCTGTGCCTTGAGCTCGGGGACCGCGGCAACCACCAGCGTCTGGATCGCCTGGGCGGCCTCCGGATCGAGCCGGGCCGCACCGCTGAGCGACAGCAGCACGCTCGCCTGTGCCGGCTGGGTGTCGGAAGCGAACGGCGCGCGATGAGGCAGCACCAGATGCACCCGAGCGGTGCGAACGCCGTGCACCAGGCTGATCGAGCGGACCAGCTCGCCCTCCAGGGCGCGGGTCTGGTTGATGGTCTGTTCGAACTGCGTCTGTGTCAGGTTGTCGCCGCGATCGAAGATCTCGTAGCCAACCGAGCCACCGGACGGCAGCCCGGATTTCGCCAGCAGCAGCCGTGCCTGGAGCACCTGGTTCTCGGGAACCTCGATACGGTCACCCTGTCCGCCGAGCCGGTTCGGGATATGCGCCTTGTCGAGCGCATCGACCATCTGCCCGGCCTCGCGAAGGTCGAGATCACCGTAGAGCAACGCCATCGCGGGGTGTGATCCACCGCTGGCGAGCACAACCAGCATGGCAAGCATGCCGATCGCCACCGCACCCATCGCCCCCAGCCGTGCCGGGCCAAGTGATTTGAGGCTGTCGAGCAGCGGCTTCATTGCAGGCCGATGCCCGAGGGGTAAATGGCGATCTGCGGCGTTGGAACAGGCGAGGGTCTCGATCGCATGGTTGGATATCCCGGACTGACCGGCATCCTGCCGGCAGCAACCATCTTGCGCCCGAGTTGGTGAATGAGCCCTTAACGACCCGGCAAATCATGCCGGGATGGCCGTCCTCAGCTGGTCGATTTGGTCGTGATCGTGCTCACGCTGGAGAGTGGAATGGTTGCACTGCCGAATTGGGCCTGCGTGCTGCCGTCAGTGGCGCGCGTGATGCCGGTCACCTTGGCGGTGCTGCCGAAGGTGAGTGGCGTGGTTGAGGTGCCGCTGCCCTGGGCGACGAGAGCGGCCGTGTAGGTGCCGTCGGGCTCGGCGACGCCATCGTCGCTGGTTCCGTCCCATGTCCAGGTGTTGGCGCCCTTGGTGGCGTTCACCTGTTCGGTCCGGATCACGTTGCCGCTGCTGTCGGTGATTGCGATGGCGACCGGCTCGGCGCCGGTGGTCGAGAACTGCAAAGTCGCGGCGGAATTCTGCAATGCGAATTGACTGCCGGAGACGCTGACGGTGTCGCCGATCAGCGACTGTGCGGAAGTCAGCGTGCTGGACTGGCCGGCGGTGATGAGCTGGGTGAGATTGGTGTTGGTCTTGACCTGCTGCTCGACGCCGGCGAATTGCGCGAGTTCGCTTGTGAAGCTGTCCGAACTCATCGGACTGGTCGGGTCCTGATTCTGCAGCTGCGTCGTCAGCAAGGTCAGAAATGTGTTGAAATTGCTGGTCAGTGACGACAGCGCGCTGCTCGAACTCGCTGCCGTGGCGGACGTGTCCGCGCTGGCGGCGGTGGTTGCGGCCGTACGGGCGCTGGCGATGGCGGCTTGGGTGAGGCTGTTTGTCGAAAGGGTCGACTGGCTCATGGCAAACTCCGTGGTGCAATCGGTGCGGTCGGGCTAGACGGTGATGTTGACGGGTCTGGACCCGGCTGCCAGCGCGGTGGCGCGATCTGGCCAGGTGACAGACATCCCCTCGCCCATGCCGGGCATGCGCGACCGATCTCTCTGCGTCCGGTCCGGCCGCCCAAACGACCCATGCTCGCTCCCGCCGGAATTATTCCCGCTGGAAGTGAAAGCATCGTTAAGACCCGCTGAGTGTTCGGTGGCCTGGGCATGATGCTGCTGCCTGTCGTCGAAGGACATCGACAGCGTGTTGTCTGTGTCGACCGGTCGGACAGGGGCAATCGATTCCTGCCGGAACGTCACCTCGACCGGGCTGTGCTCGCCAAGTCCGGCCTCATTGACGGCGTGTCGGAGTTGTCCGACCTCCCCCGCCAGGGCGTGCAGGGTTTCGGGCCGGCCCGCCTCGAAGGTCAACGTCGTATGCCCGGCCGCATCCCGCGACAGGGTCACGCGCACCGTTCCGAGTGTGTCCGGAGACAGATGCAGCACGATCTGACCCGGCTGCCCCGAGCCGCCGACGAGCGTCATGATCGCAGGCGCGACCTGCGACGTCAGCGGGGTGGCTGTGGAAGCATGACCGGTGGCGGCCGTCTCGTGTGTGGCAGCAGGCTCCGACGCCCGGGTCTCGACCGGCACGGTCTGTGCGACGATCAGGTCGAGGGCTCCGCCGGTGTCCGCGGGGTGTGACAGCAGCGTCTGATCATTGGTCGTGGCGGACGGTTCGTCCTGTCCCGACGGGCCGGATGCGGCTGGCGGGGGTTGGGAGGCCGGCGTGTCATCGTTCGTGGCTGGGCCGGTCTGCAGCGGCGAATCGCCTGGAAGAGGCGGCGTGACCTGCGGGCCGCGCTGCGACACGTCACGGCCCGGCGCGACGGGGCCGGTCTCTCCCGCTGCCGACCCGCCGCCGGCGTGCCGAGGCTGCGACGGATCGGGAAGCGAGGGCAGCGTTGCCGGCGGCTGGAGGGCGAGTGTCGTGCCGGTAGTCTGTGCCGGCTGGCCTGACGCATCGTCATCGGCGGATGTGACGGTGTCGCGGTGCGGATGCGCATCGTCGGACCTGGTTCCGTGCGCAGGCCGTGTGTCGGCGTGCCGTGAAGGGGAGCCGGTCTGCGCTTGCGGATCCATCCCGGCCAGGGCCTCGGCAAACGGGTTGGCCTTCGACGTCACGGCCGGTGATGTCGAGGACTGTGCGCCGGTCGCCTGGACGGCTGTGGCGGGGGAACTTGCGATAACGAGCGTCATGACTGACTCTCAGCAAGAAGCGGGCCAGAGGGATTTCGCCATAACGCCGCCGCTCCGCGTCATCGAACATCGCGCGACGGCAGTTTCTGCCCGGCACATCCGGCGTGCCCGGCAGAAAATGCCGGGTCAGTTGCTCCACAAATGCCGGCGGATCCTGCGTCGCCGCTCTGGCATGGCTTGTGCATCGCACTCGCCATCAGCGTCTTGCAACCGGAGTGTCGAGCATGTCGATCTTTTCTGCCATGGGTACCGCCGTCAGCGGACTGAGCGCGCAGTCCGCCGCCTTCACCAACATCAGCGACAACATCGCCAACAGCCAGACGACCGGCTTCAAGTCCACCGGCACCAGCTTCACCGATTATCTCACATCGAGCAGCGCGCGGCAGAACGATTCCGGCAGTGTGGTCGCCACCCCGGATTACGAAAACGATGTCCAGGGCAGCATCACGCAGAGCAGCAACAAGCTCGCCCTTGCCATCTCCGGCTCGGGCTTCTTCAACGTCGCCGAGGTCTCGGGTTCGTCGAGTGGCAAGACCACCAGTTTCCAGAATCAGCAATTCTATACCCGCAACGGCGATTTCTCGCAGAACCTCCAGGGTTATCTGGTCAACACCTCCGGCGATTATCTCGAAGGCTACATGGCGAATGCCAGCACCGGGGCGCTGTCGTCGACCCTGCAGCCGATCAATGTGAGCGACGTTGCATTCCGTCCGGTCCCGACCTCGACGATCTCGGCCACCGTCACGCTGCCGCAGAGCCAGGGCACCACCACGCCGAGTTCAAGCGTCAGCGTGTATGATTCGGCCGGCAATGCGCATAGCGTGGCGTTGAACTGGCAGCAGAGCGCCAGCAATGCGAACCAGTGGACGGTCACCGCCACTCCCGATGGCAGCAGTGCGGCCGCGACGCAGGCCACCGTGACCTTCAACAGCAGCGGCACGATCGCCTCGATCGCGTCGGGCGGCACGACCACCTCCACGCTGGGCGGCACGGCGTCGTTCTCCGTGCCGGTCAACGGAGCCAGCGTGGCGATCGATCTCGGCAAGATCGGCGTCAGCGGCGGTACCACGCAGGCGACCGATTCCACCACCGGCTACAGCGCCACGGAACTCTCCCAGGACGGTGTCGCCACCGCCAACTACACGGGCATCGCGATGGGCACCAACGGCGACGTCTCGGCGGTGTTCGACAATGGCTCGACGCAGGTGATTGCCCATGTCCCGCTGGCGAAGTTCGCCAATCCGGACGGCCTGCAGCGACAGAACGGGCAGGCCTTCACCGCGTCTGCGCTGTCGGGCAGTGCGCGGCTCTACGATGCCGGCACCTCCGGCGCCGGAACCTTGCAGACCGGTGCGACCGAGGCGTCGAACGTCAATATCGACACCGATCTCACCAGGCTGATCGTCGCGCAGCAGGCCTACAGCGCCAATGCCAAGGTCGTCACCACCGCCGACCAGATGCTTCAGACGACGCTTCAGATGAAGCAGTGATCACGATCTCGTATGTTAACGTCCCCTTAACCAAGCCTGTCGACACTGGCGCCTGCAGCAAGGAGGCATGCGAGGATGTCGACAAGCACCGGTAGGATCGTGCCGTGAGTCTGACCTCGGCCCTTTCGATCGCATCGAGTGGCCTCAACGGTGTGCAGTATGCGCTCACCGTCGCGTCGCAGAATGTCTCGAATGCGAACACGTCGGGCTATGTCCGCGAGAGCGCCAGCCTCGTCGCTGTCGAGGGTCAGGGCGTCGGCAGCGGTGTACGTGCCGGCCTCACCCTGCGCGCCAGCGATCCGGGGCTTCAGAAACAGGTCTGGGCGCAGAGCGCGACGGTCGCCGGTCTGCAGACGACCGACAATGCCCTTGGCGCCATCGACAGCCTGCTGGGCACGACCTCGGCCGATACGGGTACGGCGTCGAAGGGCTCGGGGACGCTGTCGGACCTGCTCGGCTCGGTGCAGGCTGCCTTCGTCACCCTCAGCAGCGATCCCTCGGGTGCGGCGGCGCAGCAGGGGGTATTGTCCGCGGCCAAGCTCTTCACCACCAGGGTCAACGGGCTCTCCGGGGCCTACCAGGCGCAGCGGCAGACCGCACAGGACACCATCGCCGACGGCGTGCAGGCGGCAGCGAGCGATCTGTCGACCATCGGCACCCTGTCGGACCGCATCGTGCTGCTCAAGGCGCAGGGAAGCGACACGGCCGATCTCGAGAACCAGCGTGACGCGGCGATGAGCGATCTCGCGCAGTTCGTCTCGGTCCAGTTCCAGCAGACCCCCACCGGCGACATGCTCGTTCGCACGGCCAGCGGACTGTCGCTGCCGACCCGCGGTACGGCCACGCTGTCGACGCCGGCGGGTGTGACCATCGATCTCCAGAACGCCTATCCCGGGACCATCGCGCCGATCACGCTCGGCGGCCGTGACGTCACCAGCCTGCTCACCGGCGGCAAGATCGGTGCGGCACTGACGCTGCGTGATACGACCCTGCCGACGATGCAGGCCCAGCTCGATTCCCTCTCGGGCGCGGTCGCCAATCGCTTCGACGCGGCGGGGCTCGATCTGTTCTCCACGGCATCCGGCACCTTGCCCGGTGCGTCGGGGAGCGAACCGGCGCCTGCCGGACAGCTCGGCTTTTCCGCGCAGATCAGCGTCAACCCCGCGGTGATCGCCGACCCGTCCAAGTTGCGTGACGGCACGTCCGGTGCCGCCACCACAGGCACCGCCGACGACCAGACCGTGATCGACGCCGTGCTCAACACCACGTTCGGCACGTCCGGCGCGTCTGCCACCTCGTCGGGCCTCGGCGTCGGCGGCTCGCTGTCGACGGGCTACAGCGGCAGCGGCTCGCTGACGGCGCTGGCGAGCAGTCTGGGGGCATCGCAAGGATCGGTCATCTCCTCGGCGAGTTCGCAGCTCACAACCGAACAGGCGGTGCAGACCAAGCTCGACACCTCGCTGTCCAGCGCCGTCGGCGTCAATGTCGATGACGAGATGGCGTCCATCGTCTCGCTGCAGAATTCCTATGCCGCCAATGCCAAGGTGATTTCCGCCGTGCAGAGCATGTTCCAGTCCCTTCTCGCGGCGGTGCAGTGATGATCAGCGCTCTGGGCAATGGCGGCGGTCTGGCAATCCTGATGGCGGGCGTGCAGCGCATGCAGGGCGAGCAGCAGACCCTCGCCGCACAGGCATCCAGCGGGCTGATCAGCGACGACATCTCCGGTCTGGGGGCGCGTGCCGGCAGCGTGTTGCGGCTGCAACCGCAACTCTCCGCGCTGTCGGCCTGCCAGGGCGCGATGACCCAGGCGCAGGCGGGGCTGTCCGTCTCGGCCACCGCGCTCACCGGCATGCAGGACATCGCGACCTCGCTCTCGACCTCGCTCGTCGCCTTGCAGTCGGATGGTTCGACCGACAAGTTGTCTGCCGTCACAGGTGCTGCCCTTGCCGGGCTGAGCAACATCAAGTCGCTGCTCAACACACAGAGCGCCGGGCGGTATGTGTTTTCGGGTACCGCGTCGGATACGCCGGTGATCGAGAGTGGCGCGGACCTCTCGAGCGGCACGCTCGCCGACGCGGTCCAGTCCGCCCTCAATGACAACCCCGAAGACGCAAGTGCCGCGATGTCGGCGATCCTCGCCGCAGTCGGCAGCGATATCCCGTTCTCCTCGCCCCTGACATCCGTGCCGGCCACCGCGCTGCAATCCTCGACGGTGACCGGACCGCAGGCGCGGCAGGCGACCGGCTATGTCGCGACGTCCGCCGGCACGTCGAGTGATGTATCGACCGGCTCGCCCGTGCGCGACCTGATCGCTGGACTGAGTGTGCTTGCCGGTCTGTCACCGACACAGTTGCAGGCGGCCCAGTCGAGCGGATTGCTGTCGAAGCTCGGCCAGATGGTCTCGTCGGCGGCCAGCGGGCTTGTCGATGCCAACGCCGGGATCGGCGCGCAGCAGCAGGCGCTGACGGCGCAGTCCTCGGTCAGCCAGATGATGTCGACCGCGTTGAGCACCCAGTATGGCGACCTGACCGATGTCGATCTGGCGACGGTGGCGACGCAGCAATCTGCGGTGCAGTCACAGCTGACGGCGTCCTACAGCCTGATCGCCGACATGAAGAATCTCTCGCTCGCCGCCTATCTGTGATCCGCTCGATACGCGGACGGTAGAGTTGACCGGGTCTTAACCATTTTCGCCCAGAATGGGGCCCGGATTTAGGAAAGACAATATGTCCAATCTGGTTCTTGAGTTGCGCGCTGGCGAGATGATGGTGGTCAACGGAGCCGCGATCCGTTTTCGCTCGCGAAGCCGGATCGAACTCGCCTCCCGCGCGCGTTTCCTGTTCGGCAAGCAGATCATGGCGCCGGAAGAAGCCACGACGCCGGCGCGACGGATCTATTCGGCGCTGCAGACGGCCTATATCGGGTCGGACGAGGAGCGCGAGCAGGCCCGTGGCATCGCCAGCCGGCTGATCAGGATGTTTCGCGACGCCACCACCTCGGCTGCCGCCCGCCTCATTCTCGATGAGGTGGAGCAGGCCGTGACGGTCGACGACTGCTACCGCGCGCTGCGCCTGACCCGCAGGATCATCCGGCACGAGGATGCGGTCCTCGGCGTGGCGGACAATGGGGGCGGCGTTCGGCAGGACTGCGAGATCGCGGCATCCTGATGCTTGGGCCTGCGTCGCCGCTCAGGCCAAGCTGAGCAGCGTGACGTCGCCGCCAATGGCTGCCGTGTTGATGCTCTCGCTCCGTTCCGACACCAGCAGCTCGCCGGGGTAGTGACCGGTGTCATCCGGCGCGAAGAGGGGAACGATCCGGTGTGCGCCCGTGGCCAGCTCCTGCAATGTCTGCCAGGGGGTGCCGGGTTCGACGAGGGCGAAATCGGCGGCCGCGAATGCTGCCTTGCGCGACATGCGGCGGATTTCGCCGTCGAGAAAGACAGACAGGCGGTCGAGGCCGCCCAGGCGCTGCGCATCGTCCTCCGTCACGATCGCGCGGCTGCCGGCGGCAAGCACGGCGCCGATCTGCCGATAGAGGCCGGCACGATCCGTGGCCAGGCACAGGCCGGCGCCGCGCGGCACCAGCCTGTAGACATTGCGTTCGCCGACCGGCGCGGGCAGCGTTTCGGCCGCGCCGAGAGCGGTCTGTTCCTGGCCGTCCGTCAACTCGACGAACTTGTTGCCATGCAGCCACGAGCGCCAGATCACGAACGCGCCCGGCAGGCTCTTCGCCCGCGGCAGTCGTGGCGCCGCGGGCGCGTGTGCCATCAGGCGGCGCAGGATCAGCGGGCCGCCGGCTTTCGGGCCGGTGCCCGACAGGCCATGGCCGCCGAAAGGCTGCGCGCCGACCACAGCGCCGATCGTGTTGCGGTTGACATAGGCATTGCCGGCGCCGGAGCGTTCGACCAGGGCGGCGGCCCGCTCGCGCAGCCGGGACTGCACACCGAAGGTCAGCCCGTAGCCCAGGGCGGCGATCCGGTCGACCAGCGATTCGAGCTCGCCCTCGCCGTAGCGCACCACATGCAGCACCGGGCCGAACACCTCGGCGCCGATTTCCTCGACCGAGGCGATCTCGATCAGGGTCGGCGACAGGAAATGTCCGCCCGAGGGTGCGAACGGGGCCGTGTAGACCGGGCGCCCCCAGCCATGCAGGCGGCCGACATGGGCTGCGACACGGTCGACGGCAGCGGCGGAGATCATCGGCCCGATATCGCTCGACAGCCGTTCGGGCGGCCCCAGGCGCAAGGCCGACATCGCGCCGCGCAGCAGGCCCAGCACATGCTCGGCCGTGGCTGTCGGCAGGCACAGGATGCGCGCCGCGGAACAGCGCTGCCCGGCCGAATTGAAGGCGGAGGTCAGCACGTCGATCGCCACCTGCTCGGGCAGGGCGGAGGAGTCGACCACGATGGCGTTCTGGCCGCCGGTCTCGGCGATCAGCGGCACCGGGCGACCGTCTGCGGCCAGCCGGCCGGCCAGGGTGATGGCGATCTGGCGGCCGACCGTGGTGGAGCCGGTGAACATCACACCGTCGCAGCGCGGGTCGGCGGTCAGTGCCTGGCCGGTTGCCGCGTCGCCGGGCAGCACCCCAAGCACGTCCCGCGGCACACCGGCCGCGTGCAGCAGCGCACCGGCGGCCAGGCCGCAGAGCGGCGTCTGCACCGCCGGTTTGGCCAGCACCGCATTGCCCGCGGCGAGGGCCGCAGCGATCTGGCCCACGAAGATGGCAACGGGAAAATTCCACGGGCTGATGCACACCACCCGTCCGAGCGGCGTGCTGCCCGGGCCGGCATCGAGCCCGGCTGCGTCGGCGTAATAGCGCAGGAAATCGATCGCCTCGCGCAGCTCGCCGATCGCGTCCGGCAGCGTGCGGCCGGCCTCGCGCACCACCAGGGCCAGCAGCACCGGAGGTGCGGCACCGGTGATCTGGGCCTCGAGCCGGTCGGCCGCGCCGCGCAGGACTTCGGCGCGTTCGGCTGCCGTCGCCGCCCATCCGGAGGCGGGTGCCGCCTCGAAGGCCGCGGCGACCGAGGCCGGCGTGGTGTCCGCCACCCGCCCGAGGCGACGCGACGGGTCGGCGGGCTCGGCGATGACCCGGGCGCCCTCGCCGTCATCGACCAGCGGCAGCTCGCAGCCGGCAAGGGACTCGGCCAGCCGATGCAGCGTCGGCTCATGGGCCAGATCGAGCCCGGCGGCGTTGCGCCGGGGGCCGAACAGCGCGTCCGGCGCGACCACGAAGGGCGACGGCGCGCCCGGCTCGTCGGCCGCCGCGATCCTGGCCTGCGGCGCGCGGGTGAGCTCCGCCTCGCTGGTCTGCGGGTCGGCGATGCGGTTGACGAAGGCCGAGTTGGCGCCGTTTTCCAGCAATCGGCGCACCAGATAGGCGAGCAGCGCATCATGTCCGCCGACCGGGGCGTAGATGCGGGCTGGACGATACAGCCGGTCGGGCGGCACCACCTCGTCATAGAGCGGCTCGCCCATGCCGTGCAGGCACTGGAACTCGTAAGCCGTGCGCGGCGCCTCCGGCCCGCCGGCCATGCGCCAGATCGCGGCCACGGTCTGGGCGTTGTGGGTGGCGAACTGCGGATAGACCGCCCCACCCGCCGCCAGCAGGCGCTGCGCGCACACCAGATAGCTCAGATCGGTGTGCTCCTTGCGGGTAAACAGCGCGAAATCGGCCAGCCCGGCGAGCTGCGCGCGCTTGATCTCGCTGTCCCAGTAGGCGCCCTTCACCAGGCGCACCATCAGTCGCCGCCCGCTGCGCTGCGCCAGATCGACGAGATGGTCGATCAGCTCGGGTGCTGCGCGCTGATAGGCCTGCACCACGATGCCAAGTCCGTGCCAGTCGCGCGTGACCTCGTCGGCGCACAGCGCCTCGAACAGGTCGTGGGTCAGGTCGAGGCGGTCGACCTCCTCGGCATCGATGGTGAGCCCGATATCGTAGCGCGCCGCCAGCCGTGCCAGCCCGGTCAGGCGCTGCAACAGCACGCTCATCACGGTCGCGCGCTGGGCGCGGACGAAGCGCGGGTGCAGCGCGCTGAGCTTGACCGACACGCCGGGACCCTCCACCGGCCGGTCGGCGAAGCGTGCCACCAGCCCGTCGGACGCCGCCGCGCCCACGGCGTGGATGGCGTTCTGGTAGAGATCGAGATAGCGCGCCGCATCCGCCTCGCAGACCGCCGCCTCGCCGAGCATGTCGAAGGAGTGCCGATACCCCAGCGCCTCGCGCCTGGCCGCGTGGCGCAGCGCGCTCTCGATGGTGGCGCCGGCGATGAAGTGCCGTCCGATGCGCCCGATCGCCGCCGACAGGCCGACGCGCAGCGCCGCCTTCGCCCCCGGCAGCATGTCGGACGCCGCCCGGCCGGTGCCGACCGCCTCCGCGATCACCCGGCGCAGGCCGAACCGGCCGCCCTCGGCGCCGAGCGCGTTCCAGTCCACCGACGACAGCATCTCCTCGATCATCGCCTGCCGGGTGGTGGCATCGGGGATGCGCGGCAGCGCCTCGGCGAGGCTCATCAGCGCCAGCCCGGCCGGCGTGCCGATCGGAAAGGCGCGCATCAGCGCCTCGACCGGCCCGGGGCGGTGCGCGCGCAGCTTGCGGACCAGGAAACCGGCCAGCGCCTCCGCCGCCTCCGACGCGGTTGGAGCCTCGGCCAGCAGGGCGGCGACGCGCTCGCGCTCGCCCACGAAGCGTGCCGCACTCACCGCCGCGCGCAGCGGCGACTGTGTCTGCGTCTCGGCGCGCAGCGCGGCGAAGGCGTCGGCGTTGCAAATCGGGCCGGAGACCGGATCGGCGATCGGGTCGGAAATCGAGTCGGGCATCGGACCTCTGGCTGCTGCTGCTGCTGCGCGATCGCTGCGGATCGCCCCCTATACCACCACCGCCGCGCCGCACGCAGGTGGCTCCCGCCTGCGTGAGCGGCTATGACGGCCCTCGGCCCGTAACGCGGAGGATCGATGGACGGGGACAGCGCCGACACGGCCCGCTTCATCGCGGCTCATACCGCGCCGAGCCATGCGCCGCTGGTCGGCGAGATCATCCTGCGGCTGGCCACCGAGATCACCCCGATCTGGCAGGCCTCGGAAGACTGGCTGGCCCGCGCGGGTGTCGCACCGCCGTTCTGGGCGTTCGCCTGGCCGGGTGGGCAGGCGCTGGCGCGGCACGTGCTGGACGGGCACCTGCCGGTCGCCGGCCGACGCGTGCTCGATTTCGCCTCGGGGTGCGGTCTCGCCGCCATCGCCTGCGCGCAGCGACAGGCCGCCTCGGTCGAGGCCAGCGAGATCGATCCGCTGGCGATCGCGGCGATCGGGATCAACGCGCGCGCCAATGGCGTCGATGTCATCGCACTGCCGGATGACATCGTCGGCGCCGCCTGCCGCTGGGACGTCATCCTGTGCGGCGATGTCTGCTACGAGGAGCCGATGACCCGACACATCATGCCCTGGCTGCGGCGCATGGCCGAGACGGCCGAGGTGATCGTCGCCGATCCGGGCCGCACCTACCGCCCCGGACAGGGGATGGTCGCCCTCGCCGCCTATGACGTGCCGACCAGCCGCGAGCTCGAGGACCGTGACCAGCGGCATACCGTGCTCTACCGGGTGGAACCTCACGCGGCGGCCGCCCGATGAGTGCTGCCGCGCTGCTCTCGGTCGGGCTGCTGCTGATGATCGCGTTGCTGGGCTTCAGCGTCGTGATCTCGCTGTCGGAGATGTCGTTCGCTGCCGCGCGCGAGGCGCGCATCCGCGGCCTCGCCCGCACCGACCGAAGGGCGGCGCGCTTCCTGGCCCTGCGACGCGATTCCGGCCGGGTGGTGACCGCGCTGCAGATCTGCCTCAACGCCGTGGGCATCCTGGCCGGCATGCTGTCGGACCGCTTCATCGCCGCACCGCTGACCGAGCTTCTGCAGCACGCGGGGGCGGGCGACTGGGCGCGGCAGGCCGGCATCATCCTCGGCTTCTGCCTGGTCACCGGCAGCTTCGTGCTGCTGTCGGACCTGGTGCCCAAGCGGGCCGCGCTGATCGCGCCGGAGCGCGTGGCGCTGTCGGTGGCTTGGTTCCCGTCGCTGGCGATCGGCGTGCTGCGGCCGGTCGTGTGGCTGTTCGCGAAATTGTCGAACGTGATCCTGCGCCTCCTGCGGCTGCCGACAGGGGTGGTCGCCGATCCGCTCACCGCGGAGGATCTGCGCGCCACCCTGGCCGCCGGCACCGCCTCGGGCGCGCTGCTCGAGCAGGAGCACAGGCTGATCACCAACGTGCTGGGCATGCAGGACCGTTCCGTCACCTCGGCGATGACCCCGCGCGACGAGATCGTCTATCTCGATCTCGACGAGACGCCGGAGGCGCGGCGCGACAAGGTGCGCGCGCGGCCCTATTCGCGCTATCCGCTCTGCCGTGGCGGCATCGACAACGTGGTCGGCGCGATCCGGGCCGAGGACGTGCTCGCCTCCACCGTGCAGGACGGCTCGGTGCCGGACGATTTCGCCCGCATGCGGCGCGACGTGCTGTCGATCCCCGACACGCTGAACCTGTGGGAGGCGCTCGCCCAGTTCGAGGCGTTCGGTGCCGGCTTCGCGGTGGTGGTGAGCGAATACGGGCTGGTGGTGGGGCTGCTGACCTTCAAGGACGTGATGGGCGCGGTGATGGACGGGCTCGCCAACCCGTTCGACGAGCAGGTGATCGTGCGCCGCGACGACCGGTCCTGGCTGATCGACGGGCTCGCCCCGCTCGCCGATGTCGCGCGCGCCCTCGAGGTCGACGCGTTCGAGGCCTCGGGCCTCTACGAGACCATCGGCGGCTTCGTCAGTCACCGGCTGCGGCGGATGGCGCGCAAGGCGGACCGGGTCGAGTATGAGGGATTGCTGTTCGAGGTGGTGGATGTGGAAGGCTTCCGCATCAACCAGCTGCTGGTGACGCGGCGGACCCCGGCGCCTCTCAGCGCGGAGGCGTCAGCCAGCGGCTGAGATGGGCGAGTGCCCAACCCATCGACAGCCGTGCGAGGGCGGCATCGAAGCGCGGCGCGCCGTCGCGCAGGAAGGCGTGCTGCGCATTGACCTCGAACCAGGTGTAGGACCGGCCCGCCTCTTCCAGCCGCTCGCGGATCGCGCTGCGGCCGGCGAACGGCACGTGCGGGTCCTGACGGCCGAACACCAGCATCGCCTCGCCGCGCAGTTCGTCGATCCGGGCCATGGTGTCGTCGCCGCCGGCGTCGCGGCCGAGCGTGCGCGTGTGCAGGTCGGTCGGATAGAAGCACACCGCAGCGCGCACGCGTGGGTCGAGCGAAGCGCGCAGGGCGAGATGGCCGCCGAGGCAGACGCCGAAGGTGCCCAACGCCCCGGTGCAGGCCGGATGGGCTTCGAGCCAGTCGAACAGCGCGCGTGCGTCGGTATCGTGCGCCGTGGCCGGCTTGACGAATTTCAGCGCATTGCCGCGCTCGGTGCCCGGCGTGTCGTAGGCCAGCACCGTGCCGGGGGGTTCGTGCTCGTGATAGACTTCCGGCATCGCGACGAGGAATCCCTCGCCGGCGAGCTGGGCCGCGAGGCGCCGGATCGGATCGGTGATCTGGTAGATTTCCGAATACAGCACGATCGCCGCGAAGCGCCCCTCTGCGGTCGGCCGGGCGAGATGCACCCGCATCTCCCCGGTGGGCGTGCCGATATCGGCCTGTTCATCGGTGCGGATCAGCATCTGCGCCCCTCGCGTTGTCTGCGGGAACGGAGAAGATCACCCTCTCGGCGTCTGCACCACCCGTGTGCGGGTCAGGATCGCCCGCGCCACCGGCCCCGGCAGCAGCGCCTGTGCCGCGCGCAGCACCGAGAACGGCCACGGCAGCACCAGATGCGCACGGCCGGCATCGACCGCCCGTGCGATTCGCGCCGCCGCAGTCTCCACGTCGAGCAGGAACGGCTTGGCGCAGTCGAGCCGCCGGCTCATCGGCGTGTCCACGAAGCCCGGCGAGGCCAGCGTAACCGAAACGCCATGGTCGCGCATCCCGAGCCTCAGCGCGGCCGCGAAGCGGGTCAGCCCCGCCTTGCTGCCGGCATAGGCCGGGGCATAGGGCAGGTCGTGGAAGGCGGCGACCGAGCCGAGCAGCCCGATCCGGCCGCCGCCGCGTGCCGCCATGTGGCCGGCGAGCAGGGTCGCCATCATCGCCGGCGTGGTGAAGTTGACGCAGCCGAGTTCGATGACCAGCTCCGGCCGCTCGGTCAACGCGCCGTCGGGACGGATGTCGCCCAGGCCCGCGGCGAGGATCGCAAGGTCGAAGGCGAACGCATCGTCATCCAGCGCGAGTGCGGCGCGGGCCGCCTGGGGGTCGGCGAGGTCGATCGAGCGGGTGGCGACCTGCGCGCCGAGCGCGCGGCACTCCGCCGCCACCGAATCGAGTCGCGTCCGGTCGCGCCCCCACAACATCAGCCGGCGTCCGGAACCGGCGTAATGCCGCGCCAGGGCGGCGCCGATGCCGCTGGACGCCCCGGTGACGAGGATGCGGGAGGCGCCGCGCTTGCGGCCGGGCAACGATTGCATCTTTATCTTCCACCGATGACGATCTCTGCCGCCCTCGACTCGCCCGCCCCACCCCCCGATAGCACCGGGGTCGAGATCGTGCCGGTCGCGGGGCGGCGGGCGTTGAAGCAGTTCATCCAGCTTCCGCGGCGTCTGTATCACGGGCTGCCCGGCTTCGTCCCGCCGCTGGATTTCGAGCGCCGCGGCATGCTCGCCCCGGGCAAGTCGGCCTTCTACGAAGAGGGTCGCGCACAGTTCTTCCTCGCCCTGCGCGACGGCCGGCCGGTGGGACGGATCTCCGCGCAGGTCGATCCGGTCACGCAGTCGGCGTGGGACCCCGAATCACGCGAGCCGGTCGGGCTGTTCGGCGCGCTGGACGCGATCGACGATGCCGGGGTGGTCGCAGCACTGATCGACGCGGCAAGGGGCTGGCTGGCAGCCCAGGGTATGCGCCGGATGGTCGGGCCGTATGTGCTCAATCCGAACGGCGAGCCCGGACTGCTGATCGAGGGGCAGACCGAACGCGCGATGCTGATGTCGCCGTGGCATCCGGCCTGGCTCGGCGCGCATGTCGAGGCGTCCGGGCTGCGCAAGGTGAAGGACCTGCTCGCCTACGAGCTGGCGGTGGGGCCGAAGGCGGAGGCGGCGCTGTCGCAGTCGCGCACACGGCTGGAGTCGTTCGGCGGCGGCATCTCGGTGCGGCGGATGCGCACGCGCGGCCCGGGCCTGGCCGAGGACGCGGCGATCATGGCCGAGATCTACAACGATGCCTGGCACGACAACTGGGGTTTCGTGCCGATCACCCGGGCCGAGACGAGGGCCATGGCGCGCGAGCTCAAGCCGCTGATCCGTCCGGAGCACATGGTGCTGGTCGAGCGCGACGGCCGTCCGATCGCGGTGACGCTGGTGCTGCCCAATCTCTATGACATCGTCGGCGATCTCGGCGGCAGCCCGTCGCCGATCGGCTGGCTGCGGTTCGCCCGCCGCCTGCTCGGCCATCGTTTCCGCTCGGGGCGGGTGATCCTGCTGGGTGTGCGCGCCGAGCTGCGGGGCAGCGTGCTGGGTGCGGTGCTGCCGTCGCTGATGATCGGCGAGCTGATGACCCGCGGTCGCGAGATGCCGCTGCGCAGCGTCGAGCTCGGCTGGATTCTCGAAGACAACGTCGCCATGCGCCGGCTGATCGAGCAGCTGGTGCCCAGGCCCTCGAAGAGATTCCGCCTCTACGAGGGCACGACCGGCTGACGCCCGGGCCGCGCCCCCGAAGGGCGGGTCCCTGTCAGGCGCCGATGTCGCGCAGCTTGCGGCCCGACATCAGCCGGCTCTCGATATGTTCGAGCGAGACGCCCTTGGTCTCCGGCACCAGGGCGAGGGTGAACAGGATGAACGCCACGTTGAAAGCCGCATAGAGCCAGAAGGTGTGCGCGGCCCCCAGCGTGCTGATCAGGGTGAGGAAGGTCGCCCCCACGATCGCGTTGGCGACCCAGTTGGTCAGTGTCGAGGCGGCGATGCCGAAATCGCGGCCCTTGAGCGGCTGGATCTCCGAGCACAGGATCCAGATCACCGGCCCGGCGGCCATCGCGAAGCCGACGATGAACACCAGCAGCATCACCACCGTGGCGAGCTGCATCGCGTGGGTCGGCGTGCCGAGGCCCAGCAGCGTGCCGACCGCACCGAGCCCGATCGCCATGACCACGAAGCTGATGACGAGCAACGGCCGCCGGCCGAGCCGGTCGACCAGGGCGATGGAGATGAAGGTGGCGAGCACGTTGGTCAGCCCGACCAGGGCGGTGGCCCAGAGGGCTGCATTGGCGCCGAAGCCGGCAAGGCCGAACACCTTGGGCGCATAATACATCATCACGTTCATGCCGGTGAACTGCTGCACCACCTGCAAGGCGATGCCGAGCATCACCGCGCGGCGGAAATTGGCATTGGCGAGGAACATCGACAGGCCCTGCTGCTTGACCCGGATCTGCTCGGAGATCTCGGAGATCTCGCGCTCCACCTCCTGGTGATCCTGACGCAGGGTCAGCAGCACGTGCCGTGCCTCGTCGGTGCGCCCGCGCATCATCAGCCAGCGCGGCGAGTTCGGCACGAACAGGATGCCGGCGAGGAACAGCGCGCCCGGCACGGCGACGATGCCGAGCATCCAGCGCCAGGCGGAGATTTCGGCCATCTGCGAGAAGGCGAGGTCGGAGAGGAGGGCCAGCAGGATGCCGATGGTGACCATCAGCTGATACAGCGAGATCATCGCGCCGCGCACGTGCTCGGCGGAGATTTCCGACAGATACAGCGGGGCTGCGAAGGTCGCGACGCCGATCGCCAGCCCGAGCACGAAGCGCGCCACCACCAGCGAGGGGATCGACCAGGCGAAGGCGCAGAACAGCGAACCGGCGACGAACAGGACCGCCGCCAGCACAAGCGACTTCTTGCGCCCGAGCCGGAACGACAGCCAGCCGGCGGCGAGCGCGCCGATCGCGGCGCCCACCATCATCGCGCTCACGATGGTCTGGATGGCGTCGTCGTCTGCGGCGAATTGTTTCGCGATCAGGCTCTGCGCCCCGGAGATCACCCCGATGTCGAGACCGAACATCAGCCCAGCGAGCGCTGCGAGGAGGCCGGTGAAGAAGGCCTGTCCGTTGCGGCCGACCTCGGCGAGCGAGCCGGCTTGCGGCTCCGTTGTTGCATCCATGATCCCGTCTCCCCCTGGCGTTTCTTGTTGTTCGGCCGATATGGCCAAACACCGGTGCATGACATGAGTTCGTGCGGCGGGGCTAGACCCAGCCGGCATCGACGATCAGCGACTGCCCGGTGATCATCGCCGCGTCGTCGGAGGCAAGGAACAGCGCCGCGCGGGCGATGTCGTCGGGTTGCAGGCGCGCGCGCAGGCACTGCATGCGATCGATCGTCGCCTCGCCCTCCGCATCGAGCCACAGCGTCTTCTGCTTCTCGGTCATCACCCAGCCGGGCACCAGCGCGTTGATGCGGATGGCGCTCGCGCCGAGTTCGCGCGCCAGGCCGCCGACCAGCCCGTGAATGGCGGCCTTGGCAGTGGCATAGACCGGATAGCCGGCATTCTTCTGCATCCAGCCGACCGAGCCGAGACAGATCACCGCGCCGCCGCCGAGGCCCCGCATGTCCCCGGCCACGGCCTGGGTGGCGAAGAACTGATGGCGCAGATTGACCGCGACGAGCTGGTCGAACCGCTCCGGCGAGACATCGGCAAAGCCGTGGCGGACATCGTTGGCGGCATTGTTGACCAGCACGCCGATCGCGCCCAGCCGCGCGCGGAACTCGTCGATCGTCGCGCGCAAGGCCGCCGTATCGGTCAGATCGCAATGGCGGTAGAGCGGCGAATGTTTCACGTGGAACAGATCCGCAACCAGAGCCTCGGCGGCGGCGTCGTCGAGGTCGATGAACCCGACCTTCGCACCCTGTGTCGCGAAGCCGCGGACCAGTGCCGCACCGATACCGCTCGCACCCCCGGTGATCAGCACCACCCGGTCCGCCAGCGACGGATAAGTGTTGTTCACCATTCGGCGACACTCCCGTCCGCGTGACGCCAGACCGGGTTGCGCCAGCGATGCCCCTGCGCTGCGCGCTCGACGACGTAGTCCTCGTTCACCTCGATGCCCAGGCCCGGTCCGCCGGGGATCGCGACGAAGCCGTCAGCGTAGTCGAACACCGATTTGTCCGCGATATAGTCGAGAAGATCGTTGCCCTGGTTGTAGTGGATACCGAGCGACTGCTCCTGGATGAAGGCGTTGTGGCACACCGCGTCCAGCGCGAGATTGGCGGCCAGTGCGATCGGCCCGAGCGGGCAGTGCAGGGCGACGGCCACGTCATAGGCCTCCGCCATCGCCGCGATCTTGCGTGTTTCGGTGATCCCGCCGGCATGCGACGGATCGGGCTGGATGATGTCCACGACGCCGGCCTCGAGGATGCGCTTGAAGTCCCAGCGCGAGAACAGCCGCTCGCCCAGCGCGATCGGCGTCTTCACGCTGCCGGCGATGTCGCGCAGGGCTTCGAAATTCTCGCTCAGCACCGGCTCCTCGATGAACATCAGATTGAACGCATCGAGCTCGCGGGCCAGAATCTTCGCCATCGGCCGGTGCACGCGGCCATGGAAATCCACGCCGATGCCGAAATCCGGCCCCAGCGCCGCACGGATCGCCGCCACCCGCGCCACCGCCGCATCGATGCGCGCATGGCTGTCGACATACTGCAGTTCCTCGGTGGCGTTCATCTTCACCGCCGTGAACCCGCGCCCCGCCACCGCCTGCGCCGCTTGCGCGGTATCGGCCGGGCGGTCGCCGCCGATCCAGCTATAGACACGGATCTTCTCGCGCACCCGCCCTCCCAGCAGCTCGTGCACCGGCACGCCGAGCGCGCGTCCCTTGATGTCCCACAGCGCCTGGTCGATGCCGGCGATCGCACTCATGTGCACGGCGCCGCCGCGATAGAATCCGCCGCGATACATCACCTGCCAGTGGTCCTCGATCAGCCTGGGATCACGCCCGATCAGGTAGTCGGCAAGCTCCTCGACCGCGGCTGCGACCGTATGCGCGCGTCCCTCGACCACCGGTTCGCCCCAGCCGCTGATCCCGGCATCGGTCTCGATCTTGAGGAACAGCCAGCGCGGCGGCACCATATAGGTGGTCAGCCGGGTGATCTTCATCGCCAGTCTCCTGCCTGAGCGAACCGCCGCGCGTTGCGCTCGAGCTCGTCCATCTTCATGCCGGCCCGGTAGAGCGCCGAGCCCAGCCCGAATCCGGCAGCTCCCGCGTCCCGCCAGGCCGGAATGTTGTCCGGCGTGATGCCGCCCACCGGCAGGAAGCGCGTCGCGCGCGGAAACACGCTCCGCCAGGCCGACAGCGTCGCCATTCCCAGTGATTCGGCCGGAAACAGCTTGATGGCCGCCGCCCCGGCCCTCAGCGCCGCGAATCCTTCCGTGGCCGTCGCCGCCCCGGGCAGGCAGACCATCCCCCGGGCCACCGCCCGGCCGATCACCGCCACGTCCGAATGCGGCATCACCAGCAGCCGCCCGCCCGCATCCGCCACCCGGTCGACATCCGCCACATCGGTCACCGTCCCCGCCCCGACCAGACAGGTGTCGGCATATTGCCTGGCCAGATGCGCGATGCTGTCAAACGGCCGCGGCGAATTGAGCGGCACCTCGATCATCGCGAACCCCGCTTCGGTGAGGATCTCGCCCGCGGCGGCGATCTCCTCCGGCGTGATGCCGCGCAGGATCGCCACCAGCGGCAGTCGCGCCAGACAGTCCTCGAACGTCACGCTCATCGTCCAATCCCCGCCGCCTGCGCGATCCGCCACAGCCCGGACGCCGCCGCGTCCTCGACCTCGCGCGCCGCCGGCGCGCCGAACAGCTTCAGCCCCGTGCGGTAGCGCTCGACGAGGGCCGCACTGCCAATCAGTGTGCAGGGCGCGCGCCCTCCGGTCGCCAGCCCGGCGCGCAGCTCGTCGCCGATCAGCAGCCCGGACAGGTAGTCGAGACTTTCCTCCGCCCGGATCTGCCGGCTCAGCACCAGCGCGCGGGTCGAGAACAGCAGCGGCGCGATCCCCTGATGCGAGGCACGCGCCGCCGCCAGCCCGCGGGTGAACGCATCGCGACACAGGGGCGCCGTCGCGCCATCCGCCGGGACGGCCCGGCCCAGGATCGAATGCCCGCGTAATACCGCGAACAGCTCGCCGGTCATGAAGGTGTCGAACCCGGTGATGCGCCCGCCCTCCAGCCGCACCCATTTGCTGTGCGTGCCGGGCAGCAGCACCAGCCCCGTCTCGACGCCGGCCCCCGCCACCTGCGTCTCCTCGCCGCGCATCACGTTGGGTGCGCCGGCCGCGTCGCGCCCGCTCACTCCGGGCACCAGATGCAGCACCGGCCCGCCCGCCGGTGCGATCCGCACCAGCCGCGACGCGATCGCGTCGATCCCGGCGGGTGCGGCGACATACGGCACTTCGCGCCAGCCCTGCGCGCTGCCGACCATGCCGCAGGCGATCGCCGGCACCGCCGGCCAACCTTCGGTGATCGCCGCACAGGCCCCGGCAAACCCGCCCTGAGGCAGCGACAGGATGCCCCAGTCGCGCTCGCGCCGTTCCACCACCGCCCCGCCACCATCGAGCAGCATCGCGCGCAGCGACGACGTCCCCCAGTCCAGCGCGATCAGCATGCGCCTGCTCCTCCATGCCCGAGCTGTGCCGCGATCGCACCGGCGGCTTCCAGCACCCGCCCGGACAGCGCCCGCATCCGCACCTCCGGCATGAACTGCACCGCACCCGCCACAGAGATCGCCGCCACGATCGCGCCGTCCGCATCGCGGACCGGGGCTGCGACGCAGCGTATCCCGGTCTCGTTGTCCTCGAGGTCGAACACCGTCCCGCGTCCGCGCGCCGCCTGCATCGACGCCTCGTACTCCGTCCAGCCGCTCCGCCGCCCATGCGCGGGCACCGCCCCCGCATGCAGCGCCTGCCAGCGCGCCGGTGCCGCGTCGAGCAGCAGCGCCCGCCCCACCCCGGTCAGCGCCAGCGGCAGCAGCGACCCGATGCGCGACCGCATCTCCAGCCCCCGCCGCGCACCGATCTTGTCGAGATACAGAACCTGGTCCCCGGCCTCGATGCCGAGATGCACGGTGTCGCCGGTCTCTGCGGCCAGACGCTCCAGCTCCGGCCGCGCCAGGGAAGCGAGCGGCATCTGCGTCCGTGCCGCCGCGCCGAGCCGGATCAGCGCCGGCCCGAGCCGATGCAGGCCGCCCGCCACGCGCAGATAGCCCGCCCGCACGAGGGCCGCCGTCAGACGCTGCGTGGTGCTGCGCGTGCATCCGATGGCCTCGCCGATCGCCGCCAGCGTCTCCGCCCCGGCCGCCACCGCCTCGACCACTGCGAGTCCTCGCGACAGCGCCTGCGTGCCCGGATGTGGCTGGGAGAGCGACATGCGCCGATCATCACCCCGGCCTCGCAGATGTCAATATATGGGATGCAAACCCACATCGTGAGCAATACAGAGAAAAGGGGGCCCGTGGTCCCCCTCCCATATGTCCCTCGAGACGCGACTCAGCCGTTCTGATCGTCGTCCGACCCGCCACCGGCGCTGCCGCCATCACCATTGCCACCGCCCGGCGTGATGGCGATGAACGCCATCTGTCCCTGATGCAGCACCCGCAATGCGACCGTACCGGTGCCTTTCAGCGCGGCATGCACCGCGGCCACCGTCTCGGAGGGATCGTTCACGCTCTTGTTGTTCACCCCCACGATCACGTCGCCGGCGCCGATCCCGGCCTGGTCCGCCGGCGAGCCGGGGGTCACGCCGCGCACCACCGCGCCATGCACGGAGCCGCTGATGCCGAGCTGCTGGCGGATCTGCGGCGTCAGTTCGGTCAGCGACACGCCAAGGCTCTTGCCGCCGGCGGTGCTGCCGCCCATGCCCTCGCTGCCCTTGTCCTTGTCGGCATCGGCGAGATTGCCGATCACCGGCGAGAGGTTCAGTGTCTTGCCGTCGCGGATCACCGTCAGCGCCAGCGTGTTGCCGGGCTTCACCGATCCCACCTGGATCTGGAGGTCGTGCGGGGTATCGATCTTCTTGCCCTGCACCTCGGTGATGACGTCACCCGGCTTCACACCGGCCTTCTGGGCGGGACTGTCATTGCTCACCGAGGCGACCAGCGCGCCCGAGGCCGGCCCCGAGGCCGGCTTCGGCAGCCCCAGCGCGCTGGCGATGCCCGGGCTCACCGGTTGGGCCAGCACGCCGAGATAGCCATGCACCACATGCCCGGTCTTGAGGATCTGTTCCTCGACATTGCGCACGGTGTCGGACGGGATCGCGAAGCCGATGCCGATGGAGCCGCCCGAGGGCGACAGGATCGCGGTGTTCACCCCGATCACCTTGCCGTCCTGGGTCAGCAGCGGACCGCCGGAATTGCCGCGGTTGATCGGCGCGTCGATCTGCAGGAACGAGGAATATTTTCCATCGCCGATGTCGCGACCGCGCGCCGAGACGATGCCGGCCGTCACCGTGCCACCGAGGCCGAACGGGTTGCCGATCGCCACCACCCACTGGCCCGGCTCGACATCGTCGCTCTCGCCGAGTTCCACATAGGGCAGCGGCGTCTTCGAGCTCACCTTGAGCACGGCGAGGTCGGTGCCGGGATCGCGCCCGACCACCTTGGCCGGCAGCACGGTGCCGTCATCGAGCGTCACCTTGATCGAGGTCGCGCCCTTGACGACGTGGTTGTTGGTGATGACCGTGCCGTCCGCCGAGACGATGAAGCCCGACCCGCGCGCCTCCACCATCTGCGAGGAGCGGCCCTGCGGCTGCATCTGGAACGGAAACGGGAAGGGGAACGGAAATCCCTGTCCGCCGCCGAACTGCTGGCCGCCGAACTGCTGCCCGCCGCCCTGGTCGTCATCGTCCGGGTCGGGCATCTTCGAGGTGATCGACACCACCGCCGGCTTCACCTGCTTGACCAGGTGCGAGAAGTCCGGAAGCCGCTCGCTCGGCCCGACCGGCTTGATCGGCGCCGCATTGGCCGTCGGCTCGGCATGCCCGGCCGGGACGAACTCGTAGGTCGCGAATGCCGTGCCGCCGCACAGCAGGGCGGCAAGGGCGATGCGGGACAGTGCGCGGTGCATGGCGGGGCGGGGGGTCGGCTGGTTTGGCATCGGTGTGTCTCGGTGTCCTGTTCCTGGGCGACGACCCTGACAGAAGGCCGCCCGTGGCCCGTCCGTTTCGTCATCGCGTCCATGTTTTACGCGGCACGCCCTCTGCCGGCCACTGACGGGCCGATGAAACTGTGTCCATGCAGCCACAAACCAGCGAAATCGACGCCGGATTCAGCGCCGCTGCCGAAAGAAATCCCGCAGTAACGTTGCGGAAACGTCTTGTTCGAACCCGCCCGCCCAGTCCGGCCGATGCAGACAGCCGGGCTGGTCGAACAGCCGCGGCCCGTGATCCACCGCGCCGCCCTTGGGGTCCCAGGCGCCGAACACGATCCGCCGGATGCGGAAATGCCCCGCCGCGGCCGCACACATCGCGCACGGCTCCAGTGTCGCCACCAGCGTGCAGTCCGCCAGATGCCGGCTGCCGCGCAGGGCTGCGGCCGCCCGCATCGCCAGCAGCTCCGCATGCGCGCTCGCATCCGCCCGCTGCTCGATCTCGTTGCCGTGCGCCGCCAGCACCGCACCATCCGGCCCGACCACCACCGCGCCCACCGGTACCTCGCCCCGGGCGGCCGCCGCCCGCGCCTCGTCGAGCGCGCGCGTCATCGCCATAACGCCGAGGGCTGCCGAATCCGGCGTCTCAGCCATCGCATCCGCCCGGTGTTTGGGCTAGCAGTACAGGCGTCATGACCAAATCCCGCCCCCTGATCGGCGTCACTCTCGATGCCGAGCCGCCTGCCACGGAAGACGCGCCCGGCTACTCGAAATACCCGTGGTATGCGCTGCGCGCCAACTATCTCGGCGCGCTCGCCGCCGCCGGCGCGCTGCCGGTCGCCCTGCCGCACGAGCCCGATCTCGCCATCGACTTCATCGAACGCCTCGACGGCCTCGTCGTCACCGGCGGCGCCTTCGACGTCGATCCCGCCCTCTATGGCGACGACGTCTGGCACGGCAAGACGCAGGTCAAGCCCCTGCGCACCACGGCCGAATTCGCCCTGCTCAAGGCCGCCATCGCGCGCGACATCCCGGTCCTCGGCATCTGCGGCGGCGAACAGCTCCTGGCCGTGGCACTGGGCGGTACGCTGCATCAGCACGTCCCCGACGCGATCGAGGACGCGCTCGAACACGAAGGTCACATGCCTGGTCACCCGGTCGCCCTGGTGCCCGACACCCTCCTCGCCGACATCGTCGGCGCCCCGACCATGTTCGTGAATTCCTCACACCACCAGGCGGTGCGCGATCCCGGTACCGCCACGGTCAGCGCCTTCGCCCCCGACGGCGTCATCGAGGGCATCGAGGCGCGCGGCCGGCGCTTCTGTGTCGGCGTGCAGTGGCACCCCGAATTCGAGACCGATCCGGGCGATGCACGCCTGCTCGCCGCTTTCGTCGCGGCGTGCGCGGCATGACCGACACCCCACCCGACGCTGCGCCTGACGCGCCCCGCGGCGACCGCATCGCCAAATACCTCGCCCATGCCGGCGTCGCCAGCCGCCGCGACGTCGAGCGCATGATCGCCGAGGGCCGCATCCGCCTCAACAACGCCCCCGTCGAGACGCCCGCCACCTTCGTCACCGAATCCGACCTCGTCACCGTCGACGGCCAGCCCGTCGAGCCGCCCGGCCGCGCGCGGCTGTGGCGCTACCACAAGCCCGAGGGCCTGGTGACCACCCATCGCGACCCGCAGGGCCGCCCGACCGTGTTCGAGAAGCTCCCCGCAGCCCTGCCACGCGTCATCAGCGTCGGCCGTCTCGATCTCAACAGCGAGGGCCTGCTGCTGCTCACCAACGATGGCGGCGTCGCACGCATGCTCGAGCTGCCCGGCAATGGCTGGCTGCGCCGCTACCGCGCCCGGGTCTGGGGCGTGGTCGACGAGCGCCGTCTCGCCGCGCTCGCCGATGGCTGCGAGGTCGAGGGCGTGCGCTACGGCCCGATCGAGGCCGGGCTCGACAGCCGCAAGGGCGACAATGCCTGGCTCACCGTCTCGCTGCGCGAGGGCCGCAACCGCGAGGTCCGCCGTGTGCTCCAGGCGCTCGGCCTGCACGTCAACCGGCTGATCCGCGTCGCCTACGGCCCGTTCCAGCTCGGCACCCTCGGCCGCGGCGAGCTGGAGGAGGTGCCTGGCAAGGTACTGCGCGACCAGCTCCCCACCGCCTCGCGCGCCCAGGTCGCGAAAGACCGCCCCGCGAAACGCGGCTGATGGCGCGCGCCGCCTCGCTGCGCATCGTCGGCGGCGTCTGGCGCGGCCGCGCCCTCGTCGCCCCCGACGGCCAGACCACCCGCCCCACCGCCGAGCGCGTCCGCCAGGCGCTGTTCGACATGCTCGCCCACGCCCCCTGGTCGCCCGGAATCGAGGGTCGCATCGTGCTCGACGCCTTCGCCGGTTCCGGTGCACTGGCTCTTGAAGCCCTCTCCCGGGGAGCTGCCCACGCTACCCTCTTCGATACCGACCGCGCCGCCCAGGCCGCGATCCGCGCCAACATCGCTGGCCTGCCCGGCGCCGCCGCCCGTGCCACATGGCTCGCCGCCGACGCCACCCGCCCGCCGCGCTCGGCTTTCGCGTGCGATCTGGTGTTTCTCGACCCGCCCTACGCTGCCGGGCTGATCGATCCCGCCCTCGCCGCCCTGTCCGCCGCCGGTTGGTTGGCCCCCGGCGCGCTGATCGTCGCCGAGACCGGACGCGAGGCGCCGGCACCGGCAGGCGCGCTGCTGGCCGAACGCACGCACGGTGCGGCGCGGCTATGGGTATGGCGCTACGAAGAAGTTCTTTCTTGAAAGAAAGAATCAAAGAACTTCCGGAATCTGCCTTCGGGATACGATGTCTTACGACAGAGGCGAGGGTGCGTCCCTGGACCTGGCCGCGATGTCGAGCCTGTCGCTGCCGGACAGGGGGCCCGCGCCTGCTGGCGCTTCCGGGCAACGCGCTAGAATTCCAGACAGATCTTGCCGAAATGCCGGTTGCTTTCCTGATACCGGAACGCGTCGGCGATTTCCTCGAGCCCGAAGCTGCGATCGATCACCGGCCGCAGCCCCGACGCATCGATCGCGCGGATCATCTCGATCTGCTGTGCCCGGCTGCCGACCAGCACGCCCTGCAGCCGGATCTGCTTGGCCAGCGCAGGCATCAGGTCGAGTTCGCCGCTGGTGCCGGAGAGAATGCCGATCACCGAGATGTGGCCGGCGACCCGCACCGCCACCATCGACTGCGCCAGCGTGCCCGCGCCGCCCACCTCCACGACATGATCCACCCCGCCGCCGCTCAGCCTGCGCGCCGTCGCTCCCCATTTCGGATCGCTGCGATAGTTGAGGGTCTCGTCGGCGCCGAGTTCGCGCAGCCGTGCGAGCTTCTCGTCGCTCGACGAGGTGGCGATCACCCGCGCGCCGGCCATCTTCGCGAACTGCAGCGCGAAGATCGAAACTCCGCCGGTCCCCTGCACCAGCACGCTCTGTCCGGGCTTGAGACGGTCGTCGCCGAACAGCGAGCGCCACGCCGTCAGGGCCGCGGTCGGCAGGGTGGCGGCCTCCAGCGCCGACCAGCCCTTCGGCGCGTGGGTGAACGAGGTCGCGGGCGCGGTGACCGCCTCGCGCGCATAGCCGTCGACGCCGTCGCCCGGCACCTCGCCGAACGCATAGACCTGCGGCGTACCGTCGAGCCAGGTCGGAAAGAAGGTGCTGACCACGATGTCGCCGACGGCGAAGTCACCGACGCCTTCGCCGATCGCCGTCACCTCCCCGGCGCCGTCGGCCATCGGGATGCGCGGCTCCTTCGGACCCCATGTGCCGCTGACCACCACATAGTCGTGATAGTTCAGCGAACAGGCATGCAGGCGCACGCTGATCTCGCCCGGGCCGGGCGGCGGGGCAGGGCGGTCCTCGACGGTGATGCGGTCATAGCCGCCGCCCGGGCCGACGATGATGGCTCTGGACATGGACGTGTCTCCTCAGTCGTGCGCGGAAGATGGCGCCGTGATCGGTATCCGCGCAACCAGGTAGGGCGGCTTGCGCAGGTCATGCCCGCCATTGAACCCGGGCAGGCGCGACCATTGCCCGAGCACGACATAGACGAAATGCGCGTCTGCAAAGATGCCGTCCGGCCAGACGAACCGAGCATCGCGCGCGACGATGTCGAAGCTGCCGTCGGTGTTGCGGCGCATCACCGCATCCAGATCGCCGGCGGTGGTGTAGATGCGGCCCCATGGATCGTTCGCGAGACCGTCGGCTGTGCCTTTCGGGCCCTCGTCTCGTACCGCTTCGGCCAGGTGCGCGTCGGTGGCATCGAAATCCGCCGCCAGCGCAGTCGGCAGGCTGTACAACTCGCGGCTCGCCAGCGGCGAGTAATACAGCGTCTTCGAATCCGGGCTCAGCGTGATGCTGTCCACGCCGCCGGACGGGTAATCCGGCTTGCGGCCGTCGAGCTTCACGCGCGGCCTTCCGTCCAGCACGGTCATGAAATGCGGATCGGCGACGATCGAGTGATGACCGGCCAGGATCCGGCGCTGCCGTCCGGTGGCGAGATCGACCACCACCAGCGCCGGATCGTGTCCGAACGAGCTGTCGGCGACGAAGGCGGTGCCCTTCGCGCCGTGGGTGAGGTCGACCCGCAGGTCGTTCATGTGGCTGTCCGGTCGCAAGGCGGCGTCGAGCACCACCGAGGCGATGATCTGCCCGGTCCGGGGGTCGATTCCCACCACTTTCGCCCCACCGGGCGGGATCGGGTGGCCCTTCACCTTGCCGTCGTCGATCACCCAGATCCGGCCGAGGCTGTCGGTGGTCATGCCGTGCGGCGACACCAGCCGCTGCGAGGGCGGCGCATCGGTCGCCTGCGCATACGCGACCGAGGGGAACGCGACCGGCTTGCCATCGCGCAGTTCCGCCAGCACCGGGCCGGCATGATCCACCGCGTGCCTGGGGAAGGTCAGGAAGATACGCCCCTCGGTGACCGCGATCCCCGAGGGATCGAGTGACGGCAGCGACGCGACGATGCTGACATCACCGAAACCGCCGAATGCCGGATCGACATTCGTCGTGATCGGCGCCGGACCCGCCGCGTGGGCGCACGGCGGCACCAGAATCCAGCTCATCGCGAGCCATGCGCCCAGAGCGGTCCTGCTGGCGTGCATGTCATGATGTCCTTCGCCGAGAACGCCCATCCTTCGTGCAACGCGAAAGGCGCGCACGGCGTTGCCATACGCGGCCGTCAACGCGAATGCCAGATTCGCCACGCTCCGTGACGATGTTTCCGAGGTATGCGAGATGTTACCTGCCAGGACAGCGATGTTGCTGATTGTGTCGTCTCTGTTGGCCGTGCCCGCAGCCGCGGCACCGTCGCCTCCCGAAATGACCTATCGCGACCTGTGGACCGATGCGTCGGGCAAAAGCCATTTTACCTTGTGCAAGCTGCATGACTTCGATCTCAAGAGCATGTCCAAGCCCGCCGGTCCGCAATGGCAGGACCGTCTCGCCCCAGGCAATGCCACGGTGATCGCAACGGTGCAGCCGGACAAGTGGGACGGCGCCTGGCACGAGGATCCCGAGCCGCAATGGATCATTCCCCTGTCGGGCACCTGGTTCATGCAGGCGATGGACGGAACACGCTTCGAAATGGGGCCGGGAGACATCGCCCTTGGCGAGGATCAACAGACCGTTCCCGCGACCAGCGGTCCGATGGCTGGCAAGAAGGGGCATCTGGCCGGCAATGTCAGCTCCGGCGAGGTGAAGCTGCTGGTCATCCAGCTCGCCGACCTTCCCCCAAGCCACAACCCCTGCAGGTTCAAATGAGCGCCTCTTCCGCCGGCCTCCCCAGAGGCATCGACCATATCGGCATGACCGTGCCGGACCTCGAGGCGGCAGCGCGCTTCCTCACCGAGGCCTTCGGTGCCGTTGCCCTCTATGACAATGTCACCGAAGACGACCCGCAGCAGGGTCCCGACGCGGAAGAGACCCTGGGCCTGCCCCCCGGCACCAGCGTGCAGCACATGCGCATGATGCGGCTGGGCAACGGGCCTTCGATCGAGCTGTTCGAGATGCGCAGCCCGGCGTCGCGCCAGAAGGCGGCGATCGCCAGCGATTACGGTCTGCAGCACTTCGCCGTCTATGTCGACGATGTCGATGCCGCGGTCGCGCGATTCGAAGCCGCCGGTGGACACGTGCTCACCGCGCCCAAGGAACTGCTCGGCATCGAGAAGGGTGCGGGCAATGCGTTCTGCTACGGGCGTACACCCTGGGGCGGCCTGGTCGAGCTGATTTCCTGGCCCGGCGAGGCGCCGTGGGAACGGACCGCGCCTGCCCCCCGCTATCGCCCGCCGCCGCGGGACTGAGACCGAACCGTTTTCCCCGGCCGGAACTGTCCGGCCGGGGAGGGGCGTAGGTCAGGCGATCTCGAACAGCTCGACGATCCCCTTGCAGAACGCGGGCAGGTCCTTGGGATTGCGCGACGAGGCAAGCTTGCCGTCGCGGACGTATTCCTCGTCCACCCAGGTCGCCCCCGCCCGCACCAGATCGGTCTTCAGCGACGGCCACGAGGTCAGCGTGTGTCCGGCGACCCCGTCCGCCTCGAGCAGCGTCCATGCGCCGTGGCAGATGGTGGCGATCGGCTTGCCGCTGGCGACGAAATCACGCACGAACGCCACCGCATCGGCATCGATCCGCAGCTTGTCCGCATTGACCGTCCCGCCCGGCAGCACCAGCCCGTCGAAATCCGCCGCCTTCGCCCGGCCCAGCGCCAGATCGGCCTTGTAGCTTTCCGACGGGTGGATATCACCCTCGGTAGACAGGATCTCGTCCTTCGGCGAGACCAGAACGGCCTCCGCTCCGGCCTGCACGAGCGCATCGCGCGGCTTGGTGAACTCGACTTCCTCGACGCCATCGGTGGCGAGGAGCGCGATCTTCTTGGTCATCTGGCATGTCCCGTATGATGCAACCGCTCGCCAACACCCCGCGCGGCGGAATGTTTCCGCACAACTCAGCGTGAGCGTCCGCCCGGCAGCAGCGGCCGCGACAGGCTCAGCCCCGCCGAGAGGAACGCCGTCGCCGCCGCCAGCGTCAGGCACAGCCGCGGCCCCGCCGCCGCGGCGCGGGCCAGCACCAGTGCCACCAGCATCGCTCCCACCGTCTGGCCGAGCAGCCGGGCCACCGAGATCATCCCGCTCGCGCCTGCAGTGCGCTCGCGCGGGGCGGCCAGCAGCATGGCGCGGTTGTTGGGCGGTTGCAGCAGCCCGAACCCCGCCCCCGCCAGCCCGATCCGCCAGGCGATGTCGAGATTGTCCGGATGCGCCGGCAGCAGCCGCAGCGCGATGAACCCCACCCCCGCCACCGCCATGCCGAGCGCCGACAGCCACGCGGCCGACACCCGGTCCGACAGCCGCCCCACCCAGGGGGCGACCAGCACGATCGCCACCGGCCAGGGCGTGATCAGCAGCCCGGTCTCCACCGGCGTGCGGGCAAACAGGCCCTCCAGCGCGAACGGCATCGAGATGATGAAGAAATTCGACGCGATGAAGCCGATGAACCCGACCGCGAACGCGATCGCGAAGGCCGGAATCCCCAGCAGATCGACCGGCAGCAGCGGCCGCTCCTGACCGAGCTCACGCCGCACCAGCCCGACCATCGCCACCAGCCCCACCCCGAGCAGGCCGGCGGTGAGCGCGTCGACCCGCGCATGCGCGATGCGGTCGCCGCCGACGATCAGCCCGCCAAGGCCCAGCGCCAGCAGCCCCGCTGCCCGCGCATCGAACCGACGGTCGCTGCGCGGGCTGTCGGGCAGCGAGGCCTGTCCGAGCAGCCACGCCAGCAGCCCGAGCGGCACGTTGAGGTAGAACAGGTACGGCCAGGGTGCCACCGACAGCACGCCGGCCGCCACCGTCGGCCCGATCGCCACCCCGAGCGCGATCACCAGCGCATTGCGCGCGATTCCCTGCCCGAGGATGCGCTGCGGGTAGATCAGCCGGATCAGCCCGGCATTGACGCTCAGGATGCAGCTCGCGCCGAGCCCCTGCAGCCCGCGTGCCGCGGCGAGCTGCGGCAGCGTGCGCGAGACCGCGCACAGCACCGAGGCGACCACGAAGACCAGCACGCCCGTCTGTGCCATCCGCCGATAGCCCCAGCGCTCGCCGAGTGCCGCCAGCGGCAGCACCGCCACCACATTGACGAGCTGATAGGCGTTGATCACCCAGATCGCGTTGGAGCTGTCGGTGTGGATGTCGCGCGCGATCGTCGGCAGCGCGACATTGGCCAGCGCATAGTCCAGCGTCGACAGCATCACCGCCAGCGACACCGCCGCCATCGCCCGGCCGCGCGCGGCGCCCTCCAGCCCGTCACCCGCCTGCTGCGCCTGGCTCACCGAAGCATTCCCCTCGCCGTAAAGAAAGGTCGTGAATCAAGCCCTTGTGCTGTATAGCTGAGGGACCGAGGCAAAGCCCGACAGGGAACTGCCGGGGTGTTTTTAACAGCGGCAGGAGTCAGCGCCAGATGCCTTTCGCCAGGCCGCGTCGCGGTGCCACCCGCAAGGCGGGTGCCGCCGCCGGCGTCGATCCGCGCATCGCCGCCGCCGGCGGCGTGGACCCTCGTATCGCCGATCCCGTGCTGCGCCGTCGCTTCGGCGCCGAGGCGCTGCGCGAGGGCGCGCGCCGACGCGCCACCGAGCTGTTCGGTCTCGCCCTCGGCGCGCTCGCGCTCGCCTGGCTCGCCGCGCTGCTCACCTACCACGCCTCCGATCCCTCGCCGGACACCGCCTCGTCCGGTCCGGTCCGCAACCTGCTCGGCCATGCCGGCGCCTGGTTCGCCGACCAGTCGCTGCAATGGCTCGGCCTCGCGGCCGTGATGCCCGCGCTGGCGCTGCTGGCCTGGTGCTGGCGCATCGCCTCGCATCGCGGCCTGGGCAATCCGCTGCTGCGGCTGACCGCGACCGTGCTGCTGGTGCCGGCGGTGGCGGTGGTGTTCGAGGGTTTCGGTGCCGCGCCGGCCGCCTGGCCCACCGCCTCCGGCCCGGGCGGCGAGATCGGCGCCTGGCTGTCGGGCGAGCTGCTCGGCATGGGCCGCAGCCTCGGTGGGACCGGTGGCGCGATCGGCGCCTGGGCGCTGGCCGGCCTGCTCGCCGCCCTGCTGCTGGTGCTGTCCTTCGGCCTGTCCTTCGGCGAGTGGCGCGCGGCCGGGCGCGGGGCGCAGCGCGCCGCGATCGTCTCCGCCGCCTCCAGCCGCCGCCTGGTCTCCTGGCTCCAGCGCCGTCAGGGCACGGTGCCCGCCGTGGCCGATGGGCCGCGCGGCTGGGAGGAAATCGCCCGCGAGGAGCAGTTCCATCATCCCGATCCCGTGGAGCCGGCCCGGCGCGAGCCGATGTCCGCGCCGCCTCGCGAGCGCAGCGTTCGCCGCGGCCGCATCGAGATCCCCGACACCACCCGCGTCACCCCCGGCACGCGCTATGTCATGCCGCCCGGCCTGACCGACCTGCCCGACGATGTCGGCGAGGACTACGCCCGGCGCGCACCCGCCCGCGAGACGCTGCCGGCGCTGGCCGGCCCGGTGGCCGTGGCCGAGCGCCCGCAGGCCCGCGCCCGGACCGCCGACCCCTCGGCCCCGCCGCCGGGCACTGTCGGCGGCGCCGTCCTCGCTCCGCCGCCGGCCGAGGAGTCCGGCATGCTGCGCCGCCTGCTCGGCAATCGTGGCGGCGAGAACGGCCGCGAGCCGCCGCGTCCGACGCCGCCCTCCACGCCGCCCGGGGCCCCGCCGGGCCGCACGCCCCGCAGCCCGGCTGGCGCCCCGAGCCACTGGCAGCTTCCCTCGCTCTCCCTGCTCGCCGCCGCCCCGCGTCCCGGCGATGCCGGCCGCGATCCCGGCCCGTCCGAAGCCGCGCTGCAGGCCAATGCGCGCCTGCTGGAGACCGTGCTCGCCGATTATGGCGTGATGGGCACGATCGGCGACATCCATACCGGCCCGGTCGTCACCCTCTACGAGCTGATTCCCGCGCCCGGCATCCGCAGCGCCCGCGTCATCGGGCTGGCCGACGACATCGCCCGCTCGCTGTGCGTGACCGCGGTGCGCATCGCCACCGTGCCGGGGCGCAACGTGATCGGTATCGAGGTGCCGAATGCGAAGCGCGAGACGGTGCTGTTCTCCGAGCTGCTGTCCGGCGGCGAATGGTATTCCACGCCGTCGCGCCTGTGCCTTGCCCTGGGCAAGGACATCTCCGGCGCACCGATCTACGCCGATCTCGCCCGCATGCCGCATCTGCTGATCGCCGGCACCACCGGCTCGGGCAAGTCGGTCGGTGTGAACGCGATGATCCTGTCGCTGCTGTATCGGCTGTCGCCCGACGAATGCCGGCTGATCCTGATCGACCCCAAGATGCTGGAGCTGTCGATCTATGACGGCATCCCGCATCTGATGGCCCCCGTCGTCACCGAACCGGCCAAGGCCGTCACCGCGCTCAAATGGACCGTGCGCGAGATGGAGCGCCGCTACCGTCTGATGAGCCAGCTCGGCGTGCGCAATATCGGCGGCTTCAACGAGCGCGCGGCATCGGCCCGCGCCACCGGCGAGACCCTCGCGCGTCGCGTGCAGACCGGCTTCGACCCCGAGACCGGCCGCCCGATCTTCGAGGAACAGGCGCTGTCGCTGGAGAACCTGCCCTACATCGTGGTGGTGATCGACGAGATGGCCGACCTGATGATGGTCGCCGGCAAGGAGATCGAACAGGCCGTGCAGCGCCTCGCGCAGATGGCGCGCGCGGCCGGCATCCACGTCATCGCCGCCACCCAGCGCCCCTCGGTCGATGTCATCACCGGCACCATCAAGGCCAACTTCCCCACCCGGATCAGCTTCCAGGTGATCTCCAAGTTCGACTCCCGAACCATCCTCGGCGAACAGGGCGCCGAACAGCTCCTCGGTGCGGGCGACATGCTCTACATGGCCGGCGGCGGGCGCATCACCCGCATCCACGGCCCGTTCGTCGACGACAAGGAGGTCGAGCGCGTGGTCGGCTTCCTGCGCAGCCAGGGCGAGCCCGCCTATCTCGACGACGTCACCGCCTCGCTCGAGGACGAGGGCTCCGGCAGCAGCGGTGGCGGCGGCGGCAATGGCGGCGACGACGTCAACCTGCTCGACCAGGCGATCGCGCTCGTCGCCCGCGAGGGCAAGGCCTCCACCAGCTTCATCCAGCGCCACCTCTCGATCGGCTACAACCGTGCCGCCAAGCTCATCGAGCAGATGGAAAAGGAAGGCGTCGTCGGCCCGGCCAACCATGTCGGCAAGCGCGAGATCCTGGTGCGGAGAGACCGCGATCTCGACTGAGGCACGACGCGCCGCCCGAGGCTCGCCTCCTGCACCTCGCCTCCTGTTCTCGGATCAGCGTTTCGTCGTCATCGACAAGCCGCAGGGGCTGAAGGTGCATTCCGGCCCGGGCGGCGGGGCGAGCGTGGAAGACCTCTTCCCGCTGCTGTCACGCCGCAAGGACGGGCCGTGGCTCGCGCACCGGCTCGATGCCGACACCGCCGGCTGCCTGCTGATCGCGCTGCGCAAGCAGGCCCTGATCGACGCGCAGTCCTGCTTCGCCGAAGGCCGCGCGCGCAAGACCTACTGGGCCATCGTCCACGGCCGCCCCGACGCCGACCGCGGCACCATCGACGCCCCGCTGCGCCGCATCACCGATGCGGCGAACGGCTGGCGCATGACCGTCGATCGCCCGGACCATCCCGACAGCCAGCCCGCCCTCACCGACTGGCGCCTGCTCGGCAGCACCGACACGCTGTCCTGGCTCGAACTGCACCCCCGCACCGGCCGCACCCACCAGATCCGCGCCCATTGCGCCCATCTCGGCTGCCCGCTGCTCGGCGACCCCCGCTATGGCGGCGAGGGCAGGGTGCTGCACCTGCTGTCGCGCGCGCTGCATCTGCCGCTCACCCCGCCGGTGGAGGCCACCGCCACACCCCCGCCCGCGATGGCTGCGACGTTCCATCTCTGCGGCTGGACGCCGTGACTGCCCGCGTCAGCCGACGGCTTCCGTATCCACCGTCTCCTCGCCGATGCGGCGGGCGCGGATCGCCTTGTAGGGGATGTTCTCGCGATCGTTCTGGATCAGGATCGCCTCGATCTCGTCGAACTCGTCGAGTTCCAGCGCATCGGCAATCCCGGGCGGTACATAGACCGACCGGTCGTCATCGGTGGTGATCCCGTAAGCCGCCTTGCCCTCCTCCGAGGAGGTGATGATGACAAATGCTTTCTTGGCCATTGTGATAGGTCCTTGCAGCCAGGTACGTAGATAATCAGAGCCGGCAGTCTACATCCGGACCGTCGCGAAAGACAGGCGCGGCTCATTTCCTCCAGCCGAACTGCGCTACAGGCCGGTCTGCGCGCGGTGCCTGAGCTTGTGATCGGCCAGCACGCAGGCCAGCATCGCCTCGCCCACCGGCACCGCGCGGATGCCCACGCACGGATCGTGCCGCCCCTTGGTCGCCAGCGTGGTCGGCAGCCCGTCGGCGGTGATGCTGCGCATAGGGGTCAGGATCGAGCTGGTCGGCTTGACAGCGAAGCGCAGGGTGACCGGCTGTCCGGTGGAGATGCCGCCCAGGATGCCGCCGGCATGGTTGGAGGCGTATTCCACCTTGTTCAGCCCCGATCCCTGCGGCCCGGGCAGGATCTCGTCGGCGTTCTGCTCGCCGGTAAGTGCGGCGGCGGCGAACCCCGCACCGATCTCCACCGCCTTGACCGCATTGATGCTCATCATCGCCGCCGCGATCTCGGCATCGAGCTTGCCATAGAGCGGTGCCCCCCACCCGGCCGGCAGCCCGGTCGCCTCGACATCGACGATCGCGCCCACCGAACTGCCCGCCTTGCGGATGGTGTCGAGATACCCCTCCCACACCGGCACCATCGCCCGGTCGGGACAGAAGAACGGGTTGTCGTCCACCCCGCTCCAGTCCCAGCGCGCCCGCTCGATACCATGCGGGCCGATCTGCGTCAGCGCGCCACGGATGGTGATTTCCGGCCCCAGCACGATCCGCGCGATCGCGCCTGCCGCCACCCGCGCGGCCGTCTCGCGCGCCGAGGAGCGCCCGCCGCCGCGCGGGTCGCGAAGCCCGTATTTCTGCGTGTAGACCAGATCCGCATGCCCCGGCCGGAACGAGGCCGCCACCTGGTTGTAATCCTTGCTGCGCTGGTCGGTATTCTCGATCAGCAGCGAGATCGGTGTGCCAGTGGTGCGCCCCTCATAGGTGCCCGACAGGATGCGCACCTGGTCCGGCTCGCGACGCTGGGTGGTGAAGCGCGACTGCCCGGGGCGCCGGCGGTCGAGAAACGGCTGGATGTCGGCCTCGCTCAGCGGCAGCCCCGGCGGACAGCCATCAACCAGCGCGCCCAGCGCGGGGCCGTGGCTCTCGCCCCAGGTGGTGACGCGGAACAGGTGGCCGAAGGTATTGTGAGACATGAGAGATGTTCTTTTTTGTAAAAAAGAACCAAAAAACTTTTATCCAATTGGAGTCGAGGACTGTGCGAGCCCACGGAACCCAGACGGACAGAAGTCTTTTTGCTTCTTTTTCTTCAGAAAAAGAAGAATCCTAATCCGACACCGCCGCGATATCCGGCGCCCGGGGATTCTTCATTCCCACGATATGATACCCCGCATCCACGTGATGCACTTCCCCGGTCACCCCCGAGGAGAGATCCGACAGCAGATACAGCCCCGAGCGTCCGACCTCCTCGGGGGTCACGGTCCGCTCCAGCGGCGCGTTGAGCTGGTTCCACTTGAGGATATAGGTGAAGTCCCCGATCCCGGAGGCGGCCAGCGTGCGGATCGGCCCGGCGCTGATCGCGTTGACCCGCACCTGGTCGCGGCCCAGATCGGCGGCGAGATAGCGCACCGAGGCCTCGAGCGCGGCCTTCGCCACCCCCATCACGTTGTAATGCGGCATCACCCGCTCCGCGCCGAGATAGGACAGCGTCAGCAGCGACCCGCCGGGGCGGATGATCGCGGAAGCGCGCTGGCACACGGCGGTGAACGAGAAACACGAGATGTCCATCGCCTGCAGGAAGGCGGCGCGCGGCGTATCGGCATAGCGCCCGCGCAGATACGCCTTGTCGGCCCAGCCGATGGCGTGGACGACGAAATCGATCGTCCCCCATTCCGCCTTGAGCGTGTCGAACACCGCGTCGAGCTGCGCGTCGTCGCCGACATCGCAGGGCAGCACCAGCGTCGAGCCGATCGATTCCGCCAGCGGACGCACCCGCTTCTCCAGCGCCTCGCCCTGGAAGGTGAACGCGATCTCCGCCCCCTGTGCCGCGCAGGCGGCGGCGACGCCCCAGGCGATCGAGCGGTTGTTGGCGACCCCCATGATCAGGCCGCGCTTGCCCTTCATCAGCGTGCCGGTGAGCGGCGCGGTCTCTGCGGCTGGGGTGGTGGTCATTGCGGGTCGGTCCGTGCTTGTCGTTTGGGCAAGCAAGGGTCGTCGCACAGGGTGTCCCGAGCGGCAAGAGGCGGGATTCAGTCGTCCGACGCGCGCGGCAACGCATGGAAGCCGCGCGAGAACCACACCAGCCCGTGTTGCACCGGATCGCCATGGGTGATCGCCCGCACCCGGCAGAACAGCACGTCATGCGTGCCCGAGGCGTGCACCTGCTCGATCGTGCAGTCGAGGCCGACCAGCGCATCGGCCAGCAGCGGCGCGCCATCATCGGCCACCACCCAGTCCCCCTCGGCGAAACGCTCCTCCGAGCCGAGCTTCGAGGAGGCGAAGCGTCCGGCGATCGCGTCATGCCCGTGGGCCAGGATCGACACCCCGATGCGGCCATTGGCGAGGAAGGCCGCGTGCGAGCGGTTGGCGCGGTTGAGACACACCAGCACCGTCGGCGGCGTGTCGCTGACCGAGGCGATCGCCGACACCGTCAGCCCGTGCCGCCCGGCCGCGCCATCGGTCGTCACCAGCGTGACCGGAGCGCCGAGCAGGCTCATCGCCTCGCGGAACGCCTCGCGCGTCACCTCGGCGGCGGCTTGCGTCTCATCTTCGGCGACGAGGGCGAGGGCAGGGCTGGGCATGGTCGTCGGTCACCCCGAAGAGGAGGATTTCAGTCTGAGGTCAGAGTGATGGGGACACAAATGCCATTTTGCAAGCGCTGATCCTGCATATCACGACATACATTCGTGCTTCGATGTGGTCGCCGCCGTCCCGTTGGGGGCTGGCGCGCGGCTGCGCGCGGCGTAGGATACGTCTATGAGCGCGCTCGATTCCGCCTTCGATGTCCGCCCGTCGATCCCAGAGGTCGCCGACCCGATCGCGCTCGCCGCCGAGTGGCTGGCCGCCGCCCGCGACAGCGAGCCCAACGACGCCGAGGCGATGGCGCTGGCCACCGTCGATGCCGATGGCACGCCCTCGGTGCGCATGGTGCTGCTCAAGGGGATCGACCCGCCCGGCACGCCGGGGCGGGGGTTCGTGTTCTACACCAACGAAGGCTCGCGCAAGGGTGCCGCACTGGCCGCACACCCGCGCGCCGCCCTGCTGCTGCACTGGAAGAGCCTGCGCCGGCAGATCCGCATCGAGGGGGCCGTCAGCCGGGTGTCGGAGACGGAGGCCGACGCCTATTTCGCCTCCCGCGCCCGCATCTCGCAGCTTGGCGCGCATGCCTCCGAGCAGTCGCGCCCGCTGGCCGACCGCGGCGTCCTCGCCGACCGCCTGCGCGACGTGGAAGCGCGCTTTCCCGATGCGGTACCGCGCCCGGCGCACTGGCCGGGCTTCCGCGTCACCCCCTCCAGGATCGAGTTCTGGCAGGACATGCCCTACCGGCTGCATGATCGGCTGGTGTTCACCGCCCAACCCGAAGGGGGCTGGCACACCGGCCGGCTGTATCCATGAACCCCATCCGCAAGATCCTGATGCCGCTCGCCGGCGCGCCCACGGCTGAGGCGGCCCTCGGCACCGCGCTGCTGGTCGGCACCCGCTTCGAGGCGCATCTCGAGGTGGTGCATGTGCGCGCCGACAACCGCGAGGTCGCCCCGCTCGCCGGCGAGGGCCTGTCGGGCGCGATGGTCGAGGAGATGATGACCGCCGCCGAGACCGAGGCGCGCTCGCGCTCGGCGGCGGTGCGTGCGCTGTTCGACCGCTTCACCACCCAGCACAAGGTCCCGGTCGTCGCCCCGCGCGGCACGATGGACGAGGCGGTGCCGGCGGGTGCGGCGATCGCCGACGGCACCACCGGGGCGACGGCCAGCTTCGGCGTGGTGGTCGGCCGCGAGCACGAGCTGGTGGCCCAGCTCGCCCGCCTGGCCGACCTCACCGTCGTCTCCCACCCTGCCACCGGCGACGAGGTGTCGTCGTCGGAGGCGCTGCATGCGGTGCTGTTCGACAGCGGCAGCCCGGTGATGATCGCGCCCAAGCGCACGCCCTCCGCCATCGGCCGGCGTGTCGCGCTGGCCTGGAACGGCACGGCGGAATCGGCCGCCTCGGTGCGCAACATGATGCCCTGGCTGGCGGGCGCGGAGGCGGTGTCCGTGCTGCACTCGCCCGACTACCAGCGACGCGGCCCGACCTATGACGGGCTGCTGGCCTATCTCGCGCTGCACGACCTGCGCCCCGAGCCGATCGCGTTTGCGGCCCGCGACCGCGATGTCGGCGCTGGCCTGCTTGCCGCCGCCCGCGACTGGGGCGCCGACCTGATCGGCATGGGAGCCTATTCGCACTCCCGCCTGCGCCAGCTCATCCTCGGCGGCGTCACCCGCCATGTCCTCGAACACGCCGACCTGCCGGTGGTGATGTCGCGCTGAGCGACGTTCCCCTGCTCGATGCGTCGGACCTCGCCGCGTTCTGGGGCAAGGCGCAGCCCCATGAAGGCGCGGATTCGCCGCTGCACCCGTTGTTGGCGCACTCGCTCGATGTCGCCGCCGTTGCGATGGCGCTTCCCGCTGCGGCACGTCTCGGCCTGCCGCTGTCGACGATCGGTTTTTGGGTCGCGTTGCATGACATCGGCAAGCTCTGCGGTGCTTTCCAAGGCAAGGTGCCCGAGCACTGGCCGGGCACCATTCTCGGCCCCTGCGTCACGGTGGCTGCCGCACCCCACGACGCGCTCGGTCTGTATCTGCTGAGCCAGATGATCGACCGGCTCGCGCCGGCGATCGGTCCTACGCCAAAGGGGCGTCGTCTATGGATCGGCCCGCGTATCCCGCAAGCGGTGGCCGGGCATCATGGCCGTCCTGCGGTTGAGCTGCCGGCGATCACGCGCCTGCAGATCGAGCCCGGCGCGCGTGCTGCGGCAGCGCGTTTCGTCGATCTGATGCTGAGCCTGTTCGACCCCGAACCGCTGCCCTACCCGGGCAGCGAGCGGGCGGTCGCAAGGCTCGGCTGGCAGCTCGCGGGCCTGACCATCCTCGCCGACTGGATCGGCTCGCGGCAGGGCTGGTTCCCCTACGTCAAGCCACAGGACGTGGCCGATCCCGCCGCCTATCTCCGCGAACGTGCCATTCCGCAGGCCAGACGTGCGATCGAGGCGGCCAGCCTCGGCATCGCAGCGCCGCGTCGCTTCGAAGGGGTGGGCGCCTTGTTCCCGGCCATCTCCATCCCCACACCCGTGCAGCTCTGGGCGGAGACCGTTGCGTTGCCGCCCGGCCCGGTGCTGGCCGTCATCGAGGACCTGACCGGCAGCGGCAAGACCGAGGCCGCTCTCACCCTGGCGCATCGCCTGCTCGTGGGCGGGCAGGGGAGTGGGCTGTTTGTCGCGCTCCCGACCATGGCGACCGCCAATGCCATGTATGGCCGGCTCGCCGAGGCCTATCGGCGACTGTTTGCAGACAATGCCAATCCCTCGCTGGTACTCGCCCATGGCCGCGCCGGGCTCGATGCGCGCTTTGCCGCCACTATCGCCCCCGACGATGCCGATCATGGTCGCGCTCCGGACGAACCGGCGGATGAGCCGGCCGAAGCGCATTGCGCCGCCTGGCTGGCCGATGATTCGCGCCGTGCCCTGCTCGCCGATATTGGCGTCGGCACCATCGACCAGGCGCTGTTCTCGGTGTTGCCGGTGCGTCACGCCGCCCTCCGCCAGCAGGGTCTGGCGGGCAAGATCCTGATCATCGACGAGGCGCACGCCTTCGACGCCTACATGCACCGCGAGCTGCGGGCGCTGCTCGAGTTCCACGCCGCCCTCGGCGGATCGGCGATCCTGTTGTCGGCGACGCTGCCGCTCGCCACACGTCAGGAACTGGTTGACTCGTTCCGCAAGGGGCTGGGGCAAGCGAAGGCGCCTCTCGGCGCGACGGACTATCCGCTGGCGACGCTGGCGGGCCCTGCGGCGATCGTCGAGACGCGTTGCGATCCGCGCCCCGGCCTGTCGCGTAGCGTCGCCGTCTGCGAAATCTCCGAACCCGACGTCATGATCGAGCGCATCGCCCGCGCCCATGCCGGGGGACAGGCGGTCGCCTGGGTCCGCAACACGGTCGACGACGCCATCGCCGCCCATGCCGCCTGCACCGCGCGCGGTCTGGTCCCGCTGCTGTTTCATGCCCGTTTCGCAATGGCCGACCGGCTGGCGATCGAGGCGGAGGTCCTGCGTCGCTTCGGCAAGGACGGCACGCCGGCCGAACGTCCCGGCGTGCTGATCGCCACCCAGGTCATCGAGCAATCCCTCGATCTGGATTTCGATCTTCTGTGTTCCGACCTCGCTCCGGTCGACCTCCTGATCCAGCGCGCTGGCCGGTTGTGGCGGCATCGGCGAGACCGTCCGCATGACGCGCGCTGCGAGATGCTGCTGCTGTCGCCGCCGCCGGTCGCCGAACCCGACATCGACTGGCTGCGGCGCCTGTTGCCGGGCACTGAAGCCGTCTATCGCGACCCGGCGCTTCTGTGGCGCACGGCCCGCGCGCTGTTCGCGCGTGGTGCGATCACTACGCCGGACGACATGCGGCCCCTGATCGAGACCGCCTACGATCGGGACGGTCCCGCCCAGGTGCCCGAAGCCCTGCGCCTGGCCGCCGAGCGCGCCGAGGGCGAAGCCCGTGCGGCCTCTGGCATCGCCGCCCAGAACGTGCTGCGCTTCGACCACGGCTACGCGCGTGATGCCGGGCTATGGGAACGCGATGACCGCACCCCGACCCGTATCGAGCGCGAAGAGCATGTCACGTTGCGTCTTGCCCGACGCAACGGCGACAGCATCGTGCCTTACGTTGAGGATCCCGATCCGCGTCGCGCCTGGGCGATGTCGGAGATCGGGGTTGCGCGCCGACTGATCGAGGCCTGTCCGGTCCCTGCCGGGCTCGATGCGGCTGCCCGACAGGCGCGTGCCGGCTGGGGCCGCTGGGAGCGGGAGTCCGATCGTTACCTGTTGGCGATCGTGGAGCGGGAGGGGGACGCCTTCGCATTCACCTCGACCCCGCGCGGCGGCAAGCCGCGCATCAGCCGCTACAGCCCAGTCATCGGCCTCGAGCCTGCTGCCCCGTCCGCTTGAACGCCTGCCAGGCGGCTTGCATCGTCGAGCGGATCGTTGGTATATACAACGCATACGCAGGACGATAGACATGCTTGCCCCCCGACAGACAGGTCGCGCCCGATCACCCGCGCCGAAACAGCACCAACTCAACCTGCGGATCGGCGAGGCGCAACTTCGTCTGATCGATGAGGCGGCGGCGGCGCTGCACAAGAACCGCACGGAATTTCTGCTCGAAACCTCCCTGGCGATCGCCGAGGACGTGCTGCTCGATCGGCGGCTGTTCAGCCTTGACGACGACGCCCATGCGCGTTTCATCGCCTGTCTCGATGCGCCTGTTGCCGACAACCCGCGGTTGCGCGCGCTTTTGCACCGCAAGGCTCCGTGGGAGGGCTAGGCATTCGCCTGACCGCTCCGCGCCGGCTCGGACCCGACGATGACGTCTCGGCCTTTCACTCCACGGAACCGTCGCTCGATGCCTGGCTGATGCGTCACGCACGCCGTTCCGAGGGTCGGACCGCACGAACCTATGTCGTCTGCGCGGGATCGCGCGTGGTGGGTTACTATGCGCTCGCCAGCGGGGTGATCCTGCGCGATGCCGCCACTGCTCGGCTGCAACGCAATGCACCCGACCCGATCCCGATCATGCTGCTCGGCCGCCTCGCCGTCGATCGCGACTGGCTGGGTCGCGGCATCGCCCGCGGCATGCTCAAGGACGCCCTGCTCCGTACCCTCGCCGCCTCCGAAATTGCCGGCATCGCCGCTCTGGTCACCCACGCGCTGTCCGATGAAGCGCGGCGCTTCTACGAACATCACGGTTTTGCACCTTCACCGCTTCACCCGCGCACACTGATGGTCACGATGCGCGAGGCACTGACGGCAACTCTGTGATTCATCCGAAGAAATCCGCACGCAGCTAACGAACCGGTATCGGAATGAAGACCAGCTCGTGGTAGTTGTTTGGCAACCTGCAAATGCGGGGTGGTCCTGGGGAGGACAAGGCAGTGCTGAACCTGCTGAGGGACGGCTGGATTCCCACACGTCGCACGAGTGGCGCGCGTGACATCATTCGCCCGTCTCAGGTGATCGATGCTCTTTCAGTCGACCCGGTCAATGCCCTCGACTGGCCACGCGCGGATTTCCGCATTGCCTCGCTCGAATTCCTGATCGGCCTGCTTGCCACTGCCTGCCCGCCGGAAAGCTACGAGGCGTGGCACGACTGGTGGGACGAGCCGCCTTCGGTCGAGACCCTCGACGCCGCCTTCGCCCCGATCGCGCACGCCTTCGATCTCGACGGCGACGGTCCACGATTTCTGCAGGATTTCGAGGATCTGGTCTCCGATTCGGAACCGGTCGAGCGTCTTCTGATCGAAAGTCCGGGTGGCAGCACACAGACCAAGAACACCGACCTCCTGGTGCGTCGCGACCGCTTCAGGGCGTTTGGTCGGCCGGCAGCGGCGATGGCGCTCCATACCTTCCAGTCCTGGGCGCCGGCGGGCGGTGCCGGCAATCGTACCGGGCTGCGTGGCGGTGGTCCGTTGATCACGCTGGTGGTGCCGCCCGCCGCCGTCGAAGGACAGCCTCTCAGGCTATGGCACCTGCTCTGGGCCAACGTGCCGGTCGGCGGCCGCGCGCCAACGGCGGACGAGCTGCCCCGCGTCTTTCCCTGGCTCGCGCCGACCATCGAGTCCGACGGCAATCGCACCGTAATGCCGGAAACAGACGCGCATCCACTGCAATGCTGGTGGGGCATGCCGCGTCGAATCCGGCTCGATTTCAGCGCGGCGACGGAGCCGCGCCCCTGCGACATCACCGGCGCGCCCGACACCGTGCAAGTCACCGGTTGGCGACAGAGACCGCGCGGCGCCAACTACGCCGGCTGGGGGAAGGTCCACCCGCTTACCCCGCACTACACCGCCAAGCCTGGGGCGGAATGGCTCGCTGTGCACCCGCAGCCCGGCGGTATCGGCTACCGGCACTGGCTCGGACTGGTCACGAAGGACGCAGCAGGTCTGCGCCTGCCGGCAGCAAGTGTCGCCGAATGGCACGACCACGCCTATCGCGCGGAAGTGGTCCGGCCGCGGGACGCACGGCTGCTCGCGGCCGGATATGACATGGACAACATGAAGGCCCGTGGCTTCGTCGAGCACGAGATGCCGCTGCCGGGACTCACCACGCCCGAAATCCGTGCCGCACTCGACGGCCTGGCATCGACACTGGTGCTCTCGGCGGATGCTGTAGCTGCCCTGCTGCGCAGCGCGATCCGGCAGGCGCTGTTCTCGGCCGGGGCCACCGTCAAGCTGGACGCCGAACTGCTCTCCGCGGCCCGAGAGCGGCTCTGGGACGCTACCGAGCAGCCGTTTTTCGACGCGCTTTCCGGGCTTGCCGCCGGAACGTCGTCACTTGGATCGCTTTGTGCCGACTGGCACGCCAGGCTGCGCCGCACCGCACTCGAACTGTTCGACGAGACCGCCCCGATCGATCCCGACGTCGCCGCGACCGGCGATGCGCGGCGGATCGCCGCCGCACGGCGACGCTTCTCCTTCACACTGGCGGGCTACGGCAAGGAGGGCGCGGCACTGTTCCTCACGCTGGGACTGGCGCCGCCGGAAACGAAGGCCGCACGCAAGGGGAAATCGACATGATCCGTAAGCCGGGCGCCGCTCTCGTCTGGTGGCAGTCGCTTCAGCCCGACCCCGATCGTGGCCGCGCCGGCGATCGTGCGGCCCTGGCCAGGCTGCGTCGCTGCGCCACCGTCGCCGAGGTGATGGCAGAGGCCGCCGCGATCGACCTGTTCCGGCGCTGCGAGGCAGACAATCTAAACGACCTGCCCACCGTCGCACTGACCGCTGCCGTGCTCGCGCATGTCCGTCGCGACGCACCGAAGATGCCGGTCGCGCGCCGGATCGGGCCGGATTCGCCCGACTCGCCACCCGAGAGTGCATTGCTCAAGCCGCTGCGTTTCCAGCGACTGATGCAGGCACGTGAGCCCGACGAGCGGCTGGTCCTCTTCCGGCGTCTGGTCATGCTCGCCGACCGCGAACTCAACGTCCGCGACCTGTCGGAAGCCACCCTGTTCTGGACCGGGAAGCTGCGCCGGCAATGGACCTATCTGTACTGGTCCGCCAGTCCCTCCGACCCGGCCGCCGATGCCATCGCCCCCACCGCCTGACAACATTCCGCCTAGACGCCTTCGCCCGGGACGCCTCCACAAGGACACGCCATGAGCCGCTTTCTCCAGCTTCACCTGCTGACATTCTTTCCGCCCGCCAATCTCAATCGCGACGATCTCGGTCGCCCGAAGACCGCCATCGTCGGCGGCATGACGCGGCTGCGCCTGTCATCGCAGGCGCTGAAGCGCGCGTGGCGGACCTCGGAGCTGTTCACCACCGCCCTCGACGGCCATATGGGCCTGCGCACGCAGCGTCTCGGCGAGCAGGTGCTGGACCGTCTGGTCGCGGGCGGCATGCCTGCCGACAAGGCGGTCGTCACGGCGCGCGAGATCGCCGGCGGCTTCGGAAAGCCGAAAGACCCGAAGGACAAGAACCCGACCCAGATCGAACAGCTCGCCTTCATCGCGCCCGAGGAACGCGACGCCGCCTTCGCGCTCGCCGACCGTGCGATCGGGGGTGAGAAGATCGACGAGAAGGCCGTCAAGGAGGCTCGCGAGAGCGGCTTGCTGCGCCGCGTCGACACCGCCGCCGACATCGCCCTGTTCGGCCGTATGCTCGCCTCCAGTCCGGAGTACAATCGTGAAGCCGCCGCCCAGGTGGCGCATGCGATCACCACCCATGCCGTGACCGTCGAGGACGACTATTACACTGCCGTCGACGATCTCAAGACCAGTGCCAACGACGCAGGCGCCGGCTTCCTGGGCGAGGCGGCGTTCGGATCGGGGGTGTTCTACCTCTATCTCTGCGTCGACACCGCTTTGCTGCTGCGCAATCTCGGTGGCGACGCAGAGACCGCCCGGATCGCGCTTGCCGCCCTGATCGAGGCCGCCGCGACCACTGCGCCGCGCGGCAAGCAGAACAGCTTCGCCGCCCATGGCCGCGCCGGCTATGTCCTCGCCGAGCGTGGTGATCGCCAGCCGCGCACCTTGGCCGGCGCCTTCGCGCAGGCCGTCGCTCAGGGCGAGGCAGGCGGCGATCCGATGGCGGCGTCGGTCGCCCGCCTGCGCAAGTTTCGCGAGCAGCTCGATGCCGCCTACGGACTCGAGCCCGAGGTATCGATGCAGATGTGCGTGGCGGAGAGCGGTCCGGCCACGCTGCCGCAGATCATTGCCTTCGGCGCCACGGCCTGACGCGATGGCCGAATATCTCACCTTCGCGCTGGTCGCACCGCTCGCTTCCTTCGGCGATCTCGCCGTTGGGGAGCGACGCACCGGCTGGGATCGTCCGGGGCGCTCCGCCGTTCTCGGTCTCGTTGGCGCCTGCCTGGGCGTCGAACGTGAGGACGATGCCGCCCAGCGCGCCCTGGCTGCTCAGTATGGCCTCGCACTGCTGTGTCACGCGCCGGGACGCCTGCTGGCCGACTACCATACCGCGCAGACCGTCTCCGCGGCGCGCAACCGGCGCTTCGCCACCCGCGCCGAGGAACTTGCCGCGCCGGAACTCAACACCGTGCTGTCGCGCCGCGATTACCGATCCGGCGCATGGCATCTGGCGGCGATCTGGCCGCGCATCGATGCCCCGCGCTGGTCCCTCGCGGCGATCGCCGAGGCGATGGTGCGACCGGTCTTCACCCCCTGTCTCGGTCGCAAATCCTGTCCGCTCGGCCTGCCGCTCGCCCCCCGCATCGGCGAAGCCGCAGATCCCGGCGCCGCCCTGCTCGCCCGCCATCGCGACGGGCCGGAGGCGGGACTGCGCGCGTGGCGCGACACCGTCCTGCTGCGTGATGCGCTGGCCGACCGGCCCGCTCCGCCCCTGCTGGCCATGGACGCCGCCGATGCGGCTGGCGATCCGCGCGTCTTGCGCATCGAGCGCCGGCGCGACCAGCCGCGTTCCCGCCGCCGTGCCTGGCAGTTCGACCTGCGCGACGAAGCCGTGCTGCGGGCGGTGCCGCGCGTGCCGGCATCATGAGCGCGCTGTTGCTCTCCCGCATCCGTCTGCGTCGCGATGCACCGGTGGCCGCGCTGGCCGGCCTGCTGCTGCCGGATGCCGCCGATGCGCGGCTGGCCGCTTCGCACAGCATCGTCTGGTCGCTGTTCGCCGACGGCGCCGATCGACGGCGCGACTTCCTCTGGCGCGAGGAAGCGCCGGGCCGCTTCATGACCCTGTCGATGCGACCGCCCACCAACGCTGCCGGGCTGTTCATTGTCGAGTCGAAGCCGTTCGAGCCCGCGCTGGGCGTCGATGACCGGCTGCGATTTTCGCTGCGCGCCAACGCGGTGATCTCGCGTTCGACAGGGCCGGGTCAGCGCGGCCGGCGCCACGACGTGGTCATGGACGCGCTGCGTGCGACGCCATCGGGTCCGCTGCGGGCGCAGGCGAGGTCGGACGCGGTGATCGCCGCCGGGCGCGACTGGCTGGCGCGTCAGGGCGGCGAGGCCGGGTTCGAGCCTCTCGGCGGGGTGGCGGTCGATGGCTACGAGCGCCGGCGCGTGCCACGTGCTTCCGGGCCGCCGGCGGTGTTCGGCGTGCTGGACTTCGATGGTGAACTCCGCGTGACCGATCCCGCACGCTTCCTCGCCCGGCTCGCCGGAGGGTTTGGCCGTGCGCGGGCGTTCGGCTGTGGTCTGATGCTGATCCGGCGGTCGCCGCCCGTGGTACCGTGAGCGGACGCGGGCTGCCCGGCCTGCCGCCGCCGCGCCCGATTCCGCTGCGCGAGCGCGCTTCGATCCTGTTCGTCGAGAAGGGACGCATCGACGTGCTCGACGGTGCGTTCGTCCTTGTCGACGAGCAGGGCGTGCGCATGCACATCCCGATCGGTGGACTGGCGTGCCTGATGCTGGAGCCCGGCACCCGGGTCAGCCATGCGGCTGCCGTACTGGCGTCGCGGGCCGGCACGCTGCTGATCTGGGTGGGGGAGGCGGGGGTCAGGCTCTATGCGGCCGGCCAGCCAGGCGGGGCGCGTGCCGATCGCCTGCTGCTCCAGGCCCGGCTTGCTCTCGACGATGACGCGCGGCTGCGCGTGGTGCGCAAGATGTACGAGCTGCGGTTCGGCGAGGAAGCACCCGGGCGTCGCTCGGTCGATCAGCTGCGGGGCATCGAGGGGGCCCGCGTGCGCGAGACCTACAGGTTGCTGGCCCAGCGCCACGGGGTGAAATGGGAGGGGCGCCGCTACGACCCGGCCGCGTGGGATGTTTCCGACACCGTCAACCGTTGCCTGTCGGCGGCGACGGCGGCGCTGTACGGCATCACCGAGGCTGCCATCCTTGCCGCAGGCTATGCGCCGGCAATCGGGTTCCTGCACAGCGGCAAGCCACAGAGCTTCGTCTACGACATTGCCGACATCCTGAAATTCGAGACTGTGGTGCCGGAGGCATTCCGTGTCTGTGCCGCATTCGAAGCCCGTCGCCCGCTCGATGGGCAGGTGGTGCAGGATCCGGTCGCTGAGGTCAGGCGGCGTTGCCGGGATGCTTTCCGCCGTCTCAATGTCCTCGCGCGGCTGATCCCGTTGATCGAGGAAGTGCTGTCGGCGGGTGGACTGCCGCTGCCCGAGGCGCCGGAGGAGGCGATGCCGGTTGCATTTTCCGACCCTGAGGGATTGGGTGATGCTGGTCATCGTGGTTGAGAATGCGCCGCCGCGGCTGCGGGGCCGACTGGCGGTCTGGCTGCTGGAGGTCCGGGCTGGTGTGTATGTCGGCCAATACGGCCGACGCGTGCGAGAGATGCTGTGGGAGCAAGTCCGCGAGGGCATTGGCGACGGTAATGGCGTGATTGCCTGGGCAGCTCCGACGGATGCGGGTTTCCGTTTCGAGACCTGCGGCGCCAACCGCCGTGTTCCTGTCGAATTCGACGGCTTCCATCTGGTCGCCTTCACCCCGGAGGCGGCTCACCCGACGGCATCATTGCTGACCACCAACGACAGGCGTAAAAAGCGGTAGGTTTTTTGACAAGAGAATCAGTAAGTTTTTACAATCACTTCCATGAAGAGCGTTCCCCGCACCCGCGGGGATGAACCGATGGTTCCACGGGGATACGGGCAGGATTGTTTGCGTTCCCCGCACCCGCGGGGATGAACCGCGGAGGGCCGCACGCAGCACGGCGACCTCATGGCGTTCCCCGCACCCGCGGGGATGAACCGTAATTGTGAACGCTTGGACTTGTCATCCCACAGCGTTCCCCTGTACCGCCCGCAGATTGTGAGACACCGATCTGAAGCCTACGCGGCGACGGCCGCGAGTGGAAGCTGCGCGGCGCGGATTGCGGCCGGTGGCCG
>NZ_JACHXV010000012.1 GCF_014192375.1 Endobacter medicaginis
GCAATCGTTCCCGTGTTCGTCGTCATCGTCCTCACCCCTGAGGCGGAGACCGTCCGCTAACGGAGTGTCTCAAACAACCGTGGGGCGGAGGACCTGATCAATGTGATGGACTTCGCATTGCCGGGTTGCACGTTCGCCTCCAGTCGATGCAGCCCCAGATCATCGAACGCGTGCTTCACCACCTTCGCCACGGCGGCTGTCATGAGACCACGACCGCACCAGTCGATCATACCGTAATAGCCCAGATAGGCACTCCGGAACGCACCCCATACAATCTCCGTGAGAGTGATCACGCCAACGATCGTCTCGCTGCTCGTCTCGCGGGCCACGAAACCAAGATTCGGGCCGGTCAGGATCCGGCCATACCAGGCCTCGAAACCCTGCCGATCCGTAAAGGGCGTCACCCACGGGGCATGATGCCGGCGGCTCGCCGTGTTCGAAGCGATCAGGTCGTCGGCGTCAGAATATCTGACAGGAGCGGTAATGACGTGCAGCATGTCCGGGTTCGTAGCACGAGCAGCGCCGGTATCAGACCGTCAGGAGGTGGCAACGGCGAACTGCCGGGCGACGGCGCGCGCGATGTCACGTGGCTGGGCGGCCACCTGCGGCAGGCCCATCAGTTCGCCATGCGCGCTGCGGGCCAGCGGGCCAGCGACGAACAGGTAGGGGTGCGGACGGCCTTCGGCGCCGATCGCCCGGTTGTCGGCGGTCACGTCGAGGCCGAGGCCAAGTCCGTCCTCACGGACCAGCCCGGCGGCGGCAAGGCTGGCGAGCACCGGGCTGGTGGCGACGACCAAGCCGTGACCCGGGCCGGTACAGTTGACGACGTGGTCGATGTCGAGCGTCTGCGCGCTGCCGCCGCGCGGAGTCCATGTGGCACGCAGCGTAGCCCGCAGTCCGGCGGCGACAGGCTCCACCGAGCGCAGCCGGCCGGTCAGGATGTGGAGCTGGCCGGCCGCACGCAGGCGACGCACCGTGGCGTCGATCTGCGGGGCGGCCTGGAAACGGTGGGTGTCCCAGAACGCGCGCGCATGGCGCAACAGGCGTCGCTTCTCGTTCTTGGGCAAGGCGCGCCACAGGATCGGCGCATCTCGGCGCAGGGCGTCGATCGCGTCTTCCCACGGACGGCCGAGGACACGCAACTCGGCGATGGTCGCGCGGATGCGGCGCAGCAGCGCGAGCGCCGTGGTGGCCGGCGCGGTGGCGAAGTCTCCATACGCTTCCACGGCCTGTTCGGTGCGCGGACGCGGCAGCAGACCGTGGCGCGACAGCGCGGTGATCGTGCCGCGATGCCCGCGAGACGCGAGCGAGGCGATCACGTCCGACGCGGTCAGGCCGGTGCCGACGATCAGCACATGCGACGCCGCCCCGATACCGCCCACCGCACCGTCGGCCCACGGGTCGGCAACCAGGGCAGCAGGGGGCACCGCGCGCAGGAAAGGCGGTGTTGCCGGCGGCGGGTGCGCGACCGCGAGAACCAGCCGGTCGGCGACAAGATCGCTGCCGTCATCGAGAGCGATCGTGAATCCCTCGCCCGCGGGTGCGACCGCGACCGCCCGCGCGCGGAGATGGCGCAGCGCGATGCGCGGCGCGGCCTCACGGGCGAGCGCGTCGAGCGTCTCGGCCATATAGGCACCGAAGCGGCCGCGCTGCGGATACAGTCGCCCGTCCGGCAGGGCGGCATCGGGATCGCGCGCCGCCTCGTCCGCTTCCTCCAGCCAGCGATGGAACTGCGTCGGGTCCTCGGCGAACAGCGCCATGCGATTGGCGGCGACGTTGATGCGGTGCTGCGGATCGGTGCTGCCATAGGCGACCCCCGCGCCGAGACGGGCGCGCGGCTCGATGATGGTCAGCTCCGCCTGCAACGCCGGATGGTCGCGCAGCAGGTGGATGGCAAAGGCAGCCCCAGAGAAGCCGCCGCCGATGACGACGATGCGCAGCGCGGTCATCGCCTATTCGGCCGCCTCGGCGTGCGCAAGCGGGGCGAAGCGGTAGCGATCGGCAGGATGCTCCGCGCCCAACCGGTCGCCGCGGCCGAACAGCTTCTCGCGCAGCGTGCCGGGCCGGTAGCGCGTCTTGTAGCGGCCACGACGCTGAAGCTCCGGCACGACATGATCGACGAAATCCTCGAAGGTCTCCGGGGTGACAGCATAGGCGAGGTTGAAGCCGTCGACACCGGTCTCGTCGATCCAGCGCTCCAGCCCGTCGGCGACCGTCTGCGGGCCACCGACGAGCGTGGCGCCCAGCCCCCCGATCGCGGCATGCGCGCCGACCTCGCGCGCCGTCCACACCCGGTCCGGATCGGCGACGGTGAGCGCGTCCACCGCCGAATGAATGGCGTCATTGCGGATCTGGCGGATCGGCTCGTCGGGATCGAGGCGGGAGAAATCGATGCCGGTCCAGCCCGACATCAGCGTCAGCGCGCCCTCCGCGTCGGCATAGCGACGATACTCGTGCGCCTTGGCCTCCGCAGCCTCGTCATCGGGCCCGGTGATGACGGTCAGCAGCGCGAAGATCAGCACGTTGCCCTCCGGGCGCCCGAGCGCGCGGGCGCGCTTGCGGATATCGGCCACAGCAGGAGCGATCACCTGCGGCGACGGTCCGGCCACGAACACGCATTCGGCATGACCGGCAGCGAAGGCACGGCCTTTCGACGAGGCGCCGGCCTGATACAGCAGCGGCGTGCGCTGCGGCGAGGGTTCGCACAGATGCAACGCGTCGACGCTGAAGTGCTCGCCGCGATGCTCGATCCGGCGCACCCGCGACGGATCGGTGAACACCCCCGAGACCGGATCGCGCCGCATCGCATCGTCGGCCCAGCTTCCCTCCCAGAGCTTGTAGACCACTTCCATGTATTCTTCGGCGATCTCGTAGCGGGTGTCATGCGCGGTCTGGTCGCGCCCGGACGTGCCGCGCGCCGCCGAATTGAGATAGCCGGTGACGATGTTCCAGCCGATGCGGCCGCGGGTGAGATGATCCAGCGTCGACATCCGCCGTGCGAACACGAACGGGTGTTCGTAGGACAGCGTCGCGGTCAGCCCGAAGCCGAGATGCTCGGTGACCGCGGCCATCGCCGGGACCACCATCGCCGGATCGTTGACCGGCACCTGGGCGGCGTGGCGCAGCGCGGCATCGGCATTGCCGCCATAGACGTCGTACACGCCCAGCACGTCGGCGAGAAACAGCCCGTCGAACAGGCCGCGCTCGAGAACCCGGGCGAGATGCGTCCAGTATTCGAGCGTGTTGTAGCTCGCCGAGCGGTCGTGCGGGTGCCGCCACAAGCCCGAGGCCTGATGGCCGACGCAGTTCATGTCGAAGGCGTTCAACCGAATCTCGCGTGCCATCTGCGTGTATTCCTCTGGGCCTGCGTCACGCAAAGTCATATCCGCTTATGACATTCGGTCAACGTGTTTATAGTGTTGACACGCTCATTGGTCGTTGTTTCTTCTGCGACCCCAAACAGAGACGGATTTGTGCGATGACGGTCACGGCCGCTCCTACCAGCCCGGGCCACGATCCGCGTATCGAGGCCCTCCGCGCCCGGTTCCGGCCGGTCTTCGCGCGCATTGCCGAGGGCGCGGTGGCCCGCGAGCAGCAGCGCCAACTGGCCTACGACGCGGTGGGCTGGCTGCGCGAGGCCGGGTTCACTGCCCTGCGCGTGCCGGAAGACTTCGGCGGCGGCGGCGTGCGGCTGACCGAGCTGTTCGCGCTGATCACAGAATTGGCGACGGCGGATTCCAACCTGCCGCAGATCATCCGGGCGCATTTCGGCTTCGTCGAGGCGCTGCTGGCCGAGCCGGACCGCGCGAAGGTCGCCCCGTGGCTGCGTCTGGTCGCGGACGGCGCGATCTTCGGCGCAGCGATGGCCGAACAGGCCTCCGTCACCTCGGTCACCACCACGCTCACTCCCCGGCTGCAGGGCGGCTGGCGTCTCGACGGCCACAAATACTACTCCACCGGCACGCTGTATGCCGACTGGATCTCGGTGATCGCCGCCGAGGGCGACGACCGCGTGCTGGTGGCGATCGAGGCGGACGCACCCGGCGTCGAGCGGGTCGACGACTGGGACGGGTTCGGCCAGCGCCTGACCGGCAGCGGCACTACCCGCTTCGACGGCGTCGACGTGCCCGCCGACCGGGTGATCGCCCGCAACAGGCTCGCCGAACTGCCCTCGGAGCCGTTCTTCACCGCCTTCTGGCAGCAGTTCCACCTCGCCACCCTCGCCGGCATCGGCCGCGCCATCCTGCGCGATGCGATCGCCTTCACCCTGCCCCGCAGCCGCACCTTCTACCGCCCCGGCCGCTCGGTGCCGCGCGAGGATGCGGTGGTGCAGCGGGTGATCGGCCGGCTCTCCGCCCTCGCCTTCTCGGCCGAGACCCTCGCCGCCCGCGTCGCCGCCAGCCTCGATGCGGTCGCCGAACTGCACCGCAGCGGGCCGCGCCGCGACGCAAGGCTGGTTGCCGTCGAGATCGAGGCCTACCAGGCCCAGCAGATCATCCTCGAACAGGTGCTGGAGGCGGCGAACCTGCTGTTCGAGGTCGGCGGCGCCTCCGCCGTCAGCCAGACCCGCGCGCTCGACCGTCACTGGCGCAACGCCCGCGTGCTGGCCTCGCACAACCCCGCCAACCAGCGCGAGCGCGACCTCGGCGACTGGTATCTCAACGGCGTGCTGCCGGCCGATTTGTGGGCCCGGAACCATGCCGCCCAGGCCTCCTCTGCCCAGCAGGCGGAGCCGGCCGCTCGATGAGCGCCCTGGTCTCGAACGCCGACGACGTCTCGCGCCTGGTCAACGAGGGCCCGCGCCACGGCAGCCATGCCCGCATCGTCGTGCTGCTCGCCCTGGGCGGCATCTTCCTCGACGCCTACGACCTGACCACGCTGTCCTACGGCATCGGCGACGTTCAGCGGCATTTCCACCTCTCCGACGCCGGCACCGGGCTGGTCGCGGCGGCGCTGAACGCCGGCACCATCCTCGGCGCGCTGATCGGCGGCTGGCTGACCGACCGTTTCGGCCGCTACGCGATCTTCATGGCCGACATGGCGTTCTTCGTCGTCGCCGCCCTCGCCGCCGGCTTCGCGCCGAGCGCACCGATCCTGATCGCCGCCCGGCTGGCGATGGGATTCGGCGTCGGCATGGACCTTCCCGTCGCGATGGCGTTCCTCGCCGAGTTCTCCAGACTCGACGGTCCCGGCAGCAAGGCGCAGCGGGCGGCTGCCTGGTGCCCGACCTGGTATGCGGCGTCGTCGGTGTGCTTCACGCTGATCTTCGCGCTGTATTTCGCCCTGCCCGCGCAGCATGTCGACTGGCTGTGGCGCGCCTCGCTCGCCTTCGGCGCGGTGCCGGCGCTGGTCATCATCGCGGTGCGCAGCCGCTTCATGGCGGAATCGCCGGTCTGGGTCGCCAAACGCGGCCAGCTGGCCCGCGCGGTCGCGATCCTGCGCGACAGCTACGGCATCGACGCGGTGCTCGACCCGCACGCGCAGGTCACGCCCGAACGCAAGCCACGGCCGAGCTATCTCGTGCTGCTCAAGCCGCCCTATCTGCGCCGTTTCGTGCTCATCAACGGCTTCGGCGCCGCCAGCGCCTTCGCCTATTCGGCGATCGCGTTCGGCCTGCCTGGCATCCTGTCGGGCGTGCTGCATCAGGGCCGCCTCGGCGTGCTGGCGGTGTCGCTGGTGATGAACCTCGCCTTCGCCTTCACCGGCGGGCTGCTCGGGGTGCGGCTGACGCGCTCGCTGCCCTCTCTGTGGCTCACGGTGGCAGGCTACGCCGTCCAGCTGGGAAGTGCGGTCACCCTCGCCCTGATCGGCATTCCGCACGATGCGGCGCAGACCGCCGGCGCGCTGGCAGCGCTGGCCGCGTTCCTGTTCGCCCAGGGCTTCGGCCCCGGCTGCCAGTGCATGGTCTATCCGACGCTGTCCTATCCGACGATGCTGCGCGGCACCGGCGTGGGTCTCAGCCGCGCGATCTCGTCGCTGGCGACGACGGTTTCGCTGATGCTGCTGCCGGGGCTGAACCACCATCTCGGCACGCAGGCCTTCTGGGTGGTGGCATGCGCCCCCGCCCTCGGCATCGCCATATTGCTCGCGATGCGCTGGGAGGTGTTCGGCTACGATGCGGATGCCGATCCGGCGCTGCAACACACGGCAGACCGTGCCTTCTGGCGGCCCGGCGTCGCCCAGGCAGCGGAGTAGTCCGCCCGTGTCGACGCCACCGCGCGAGATCCGGCTCAACGCGTTCGCGATGCACACCATCACCCATCAGTCGCCCGGGCTGTGGCGGCATCCGCGCGACCGCTCGCGCGAGTTCAAGCGCCTGCCGCTCTGGCTCGATCTCGCCCGCCTGCTGGAGCGCGGCCTGTTCGACGGCATCTTCCTCGCCGACGTGCTCGGCCCCTATGACGTGTTCGGCGGTGACGCGCGCGCGGCGATCCGCTCCGGCGCCCAGTTGCCGGCGCATGATCCGATGCTGCTGGTGCCGGCGATGGCAACGGTGACGCAGCATCTCGGCTTCGGCATCACCGCCTCGCTCAGCTACGAGCCGCCCTATCTGATGGCACGCCGCTTCTCCACCCTCGACCACCTCACCGACGGCCGCGTCGGCTGGAACATCGTCACCGGCTATCTCGATTCCGCCGCCCGCGCGCTCGGCCTCGACGCGCAGCGCGCACATGACGACCGCTACGCCTATGCCGAGGAGTATATGGACGCGATCCTCGCGCTGTGGCGCGACAGCTGGGCACCGGACGCGGTGCGCGCCGACGCCCAAGGCTACGCCGACCCCGACCGCGTGCAGGTCATCACGCACCGCTCGCCGAATCTCCGCATGCAGGCTCTGCATCTGTGCGAACCGTCGCCGCAGCGCATCCCCGTCCTCTACCAGGCCGGCAGCTCGTCGGCGGGCCAGGCTTTCGCCGCGCGTCATGCCGAATGCGTGTTCGTCTCCGGCCCCTCCGCATCGGTGATCGCGCCGCGGGTGGCGAAGCTGCGCACCGCCCTGCGCGCGGCAGGCCGCGATCCGGCTGCGGTGAAGGTATCCGCGCTCGCCACCGCGATCGTCGCAGACACCGACGCCGAGGCCCGTGCGCTGCTCGACGACTACCGCGCCCATGTCGATCCCGAAGGCGCACTCGTGCTGCTATCGGGCTGGACGGGGGTGGACTTCGCCGGCATCGGCCTCGACGACGAGGTCCGCTTCATCGCCAGCGAGGCCGGCCGCTCGGCGATGGAGAATTTCACCCGCGCCGACCCGTCGCGCGCATGGAGCGTGCGCGAGGTCGCGGCCCATGTCGGCATCGGCGGCGCCGGCCCGGTGTTTGCCGGCAGTGCCGCCACCGTCGCCGACGCGATGGAGGCGTTCGTCGACGCAACCGGCATCGACGGCTTCAACCTCGCCTATGCCGTGCTGCCGGAAAGCTTCGAACAGGTGGTCGATCTGCTGGTGCCCGAACTCCAGGCACGCGGGCGCTACAAGACGGCCTATACGGAGGGCACGCTGCGCGAGAAGCTGTTACGCGAAGAGGTTCTTTCTTAAAAGAAAGAACCAAAGAACTTCGAAAGCTGCGAGCGGTTCGAGGGCGAGCGTCCGCCCCCGAACCTTCCCAAAACGGACGAAAATCTTTTTGCTTCTTTTTCTTCAGAAAAAGAAGATCACGCCGCATCCACCATCACGATCTCGCTGTCTTCCAGGGCGGTGATGCGCACCACATCCTCACCCTCGATCGCCGCACCGTCGCGGGCGCCGACGCGCTGCCCGTCGATCTCGATCGCGCCCGTCGCCGGCACCAGATAGGCACGGCGATCTCGGCCGAGCGTGTATTGGGTGCTCTCGCCGGCCTTCAGTGTCGCGCCGAGCACGCGGGAATCGCTGCGGATCGGCAGGGCGTCGTTGTCATTGTCGAATCCCGAAGCCAGCACGACGAACTGTCCGGCGCGGTCGCCCTTCGGAAACGGCTTCTGGCCCCAGGCCGGCTTCTCGCCGGTGCTGCGCGGCAGGATCCAGATCTGGAAGATGCGTGTGGTCGTGTCCTCGAGATTGTATTCGGCGTGGGTGATGCCGGTGCCGGCCGACATCACCTGCACGTCGCCGGCCTCGGTCCGGCCCTGGTTGCCGAGATTGTCCTTGTGGGTGATCGCACCCTCGCGGACATAGGTGATGATCTCCATGTCGCGATGCGGATGCGGCGGAAAGCCGGATTTCGGCGCGATGGTGTCGTCGTTCCACACGCGCAGGTCGCCCCAGTGCATGCGGGCGGGGTCGTGATAGCCGGCGAACGAGAAATGATGCTTCGCGTCGAGCCAGCCGTGGTTGGCGCCGCCGAGGCGGTCGAAAGGACGGATGTCGATCATGGATCGGATCTCCTGCGAGGCCTGTTCGGGCCCGGGGCCGATCCCCGGCGTCGATCCTCGCGTCGGACGGTGATGTAGCGCAGGACAGACGTTCGCATAATCCATATAAAACTGTCGGAACCGTTCAGTTTTCTGGAACACCGCCATGAGTCGCGCCGGAACCCCGACCTATGACCAGCTCCGCATCTTCCTGGCCGTGGTCGAGGCAGGCGGTTTCGCGGCAGCGGCGCGCCGGCTGGGGCGGGCGGTATCGGTCGTCAGCTACGGCATCACCCATCTGGAGGCGCAGCTCGGCGTGACGCTGTTCGAGCGCGAGGGCGCGCGCAGCCCGGGCCTGACCGAGGCCGGACGCTCGGTGCTGGCCGAGGCGCAGGCGATCGCGTCGGGATTCGACGCGCTCACCGCCAAGGTGCAGGGGCTGCTGGACGGGCTGGAAGCGGAGCTGCACCTGGCGGTGGATGTGATGCTGCCGGCGGACAGGATCGGCGTCATCCTGCGTGCATTCGCCACGCGGTTTCCGACCGTGTCCCTTCGCCTGCACGTCGAGGCACTCGGCGGGGTGGCGGCGCGGGTCGCGTCGGGAGGCGCCACCCTGGGTATTTCCGGGCCGGTCGGGCTGGAGGCACCCGGACTGGACCGCGAGCAGGCGGGCTGCCTGGCCCTGCTGCCGGTCGCCGCCCCCGATCATCCGCTGGCCCGCCTGCAGCCGATCCCGCCCGGGGCGGTCCGGCAGCATGTGCAGCTGGTGCTGAGCGATCCGTCCGGGGCGACGCGGGGGCGCGACTTCGCGGTGCTGAGCCCCGACACCTGGCGGCTGAGCGACCTGGGCGCGAAAGCCGCACTGCTGCGCGAAGGCATCGGCTGTGGCAACATGCCGCAGCCGGCGATCGCGAACGACCTGCTCACCGGCACGCTGGTGCGTCTCGAAATCCCGGAATCACCGGGCGGCCTGTATCGCTTCTTCGCCATCTGGCGACGCGACCACCCGCCCGGACCGGCGGCGACGTGGCTGCGCGCCCAGTTCGTCGCCCATTGCGCGACCGATGTCGCACCGCCCGGCCTGGCCGAGCTGTGAACGTCCCTTGCCGACGGCGTCCCGCCATGTCGTGATGCGCGGAGCGAATGACCGGCGAGGCAGGATGAGCGGGGCGACGGCGCGACGCGGCGCATGGACCGCCCTGCGGCAGTTGCTGCCCGAAGATGTGCTCGAATCCGTCCGTCTCGGCCTCACCGCCATCGCGGCGATCTACCTCGCGATGCTGTTCGAGCTCCAGGACCCCGAATGGGCCGGCTGGACGGTGCTGTCGGTGTCGCTGGCGACGCGGGCGAGCTCGCTCAGCAAGAGCCTGTGGCGCGCGATCGGCTCGGTGGTGGGCGCCACCGTGTCGCTGCTGATGATGGCCGCCTTCGCCCAGGACACGCTGGCCTTCGACCTAGCACTCGCCGCCTGGCTCGCTTTCGTGACGCTGTTCGCCACCGTCGAGCGCGGCCAGCGCAGCTACGGGTTCGCGCTGATGGGCTTCACCGTGCCGATCATCGCGCTCGGCACGATCCAGACGCCAGACAACGTGTTCCATGTCGCGTTTGCGCGCTGCTCGGCGCTGCTGCTGGGCATCGCCTGCGCGCATGTCTCCTCGGTCTGCGTCGCACGCAGCGTGCAACACGTCGGGCGGGATCTGGCCGCACAGATGGAGGCCACCGCCGCCACCTGCGCGCACTGGCTGGGCGGCATCCGCGACCGCACCGAACGCGGCGCGGCGCCGCTTGCCGACATCCTTGCCCTCGACGAGGCGATCGCCGGGGCGATGGTGGAGCAGCCGAGCCTGCGCACCGGCGGCCGGTTCGTCGTCATCGTGCCTTATCGGCTGCTGCGGCTGTGTACACAGGGGATGCTGGCGCGGTGGCTTAACACACCGGATTTCGCCGCCACCGCGCGGCTGCTGGCGATGCCCGAACACCTGCGCACACCCGGCACCTGGCTGCGGCGCATCGCTGTGGTCGCCCGGCTGTTGCGAGAGGGACGTCGGATCGGGCTCGCCTATGCGCCGGCGCGCCCGCTGGCGGTCGATCGCGACTGGGTGCAGGCACGCAACAACGCCATCCGGACCGCGATCGCGGTCTCGCTCGCCAATGCGCTGTGGTATGCGACCGGCTGGTCGTCGGGCCATGTCGCCGTGGTGTGGGCAGCCCTGCTGTCGACCCTGTTCGCCGCCCGCGCCGACGCCGCGGACGCGGCGCGCAACTTCCTGCTCGGCGGGCTGCTCGCAGCCCTGGTGGGTGTCACGACGCACTACACCGCCCTGACCCTGACCGGGCATTTCGGATTGCTGGCGCTCTCGCTGCTGCCGATGCTGATGCTGGCCGCGATCGGCCGGCTCGATCCGCGCGCGGCGATCGCCGGCGGCTATGCGATGGTGGTGCTGACCTTCGTCGGCCTGCACAATGTCAGCACCTTCGATCTCGGCGCCGATCTCAACGCAGTGCTGGCCAATCTCGTCGGCATGGCGATCGCGGTCGCCGCCTTCACCGCGCTGCCACCGCCCGCCGACGCAGCCCGCCTGCAGCGCCGCGCCCGCCGCCGCATGGCGCGCGACCTGCGCCGTGCGGCCTGCGCGCGGCTGTGGCTGTCGGCACCGGGGAACCGGCGCATCCCCGGCCGGTTCATTGGCCCCGTCTCCAGCCATCTCGCCTTCGATCATCTGTGGCTCGGCCGCATGGCGCGGCGCCTCGCACGCCTGCCCGATTCGCAGGACGGCGAGCCGGTGCTGCTGTGCGGCGCGCTGCTGATCGCGATGCGCCGCCAGACGCCCGCGCTGTGGGGGCAGGCGGGGCCGGCGCTGTGGCAGGCGCGTCTCGAGGCGGGTGCCGCGCTCGCCGAACTCGCCTCGCGCACGGAGGACGCGCTGTCGCGCCAGCGTCTGGACCTGCTGGTCCGGCTGGTCGATGCTCTTCCGGCGAACTGGCCCGGCCTGCTGCCGGGAGCTGGAGACCGGACCTGAGATGCTGCCGCTGCACGAGATCGACCTGCTCGGGATCTACGTCTCGCCGGTGGCGCTCTGCGTGGCCGTCGCCCTGCCGGCAGCGCTGCTGCTGCGCCGGCTGCTGGACCGCACCGCGATCAACCGCTTCGTGCGCAACCGCGCACTGGTCGATCTGTGCATGCTGATCTGCATCGGCTCGCTGCTGGTGTTGTCGCTGCGATTCGGCGCCTGAGATGAGCGACACCGCACCCGACGCCCGGCGGAGCCTGCGCGACCTCAAGCCGCCGGCGGTGTTCAACTTCGCCGTCACCGTGATCGCGCTGCTCGCCGCCGTCACCCTCGCCGTATTGGCCTGGCGCTACTACGAATACACGCCCTGGACCCGCGACGGCCGCGTGCGGGTCTACACGGTGGAGGTGGCACCGGAGGTGTCGGGCACGGTGGTGGACCTGCCGGTCACCGACAACCAGTTCGTCCATGCCGGCGACCTGCTGTTCCGCATCGATCCGGGCACGTTCAGCAACGACGTCACCCAGGCCGAGGGCAGGCTGGCTGCCGCACGCGCGCAGGCCGCCTATCTGGGGGCGGATGCGGCCCGCAACGCCGCCCTGCCCGACATCGCCGCCTCCGCCCAGCAGCGCCAGGATTCGCGCGGTGTCGCCACCCATGCCGAAGGTGCGGCCCTCGATGCGCTCGGCGCGCTCGCCCAGGCGCAGCTCAACCTCAAGCGCACCGAGATCCATGCCGCCGTCGATGGCTGGGTGACGGACCTGCTGCTCCAGAAGGGCAGCTACGCCCGCGCGGGGCAGCGCGCGGTCACTCTGGTCAATGCAACGAGTTTTTGGGTGGACGGCTATTTCGAGGAAACCCAGCTAGCGCGCATCCATCCGGGCAACGCCGCCCGGATCGTGCTGATGGGTGCCCCCGCACAACCGCTCTCGGGGCGGGTGATGGGCATCGGCCACGCGATCGAGGTCAACAATGCGCGGCCCGGCGTGCAGGGCCTTCCCAGCGTCGAGCCGATCTTCACCTGGGTCCGGCTCGCACAGCGCATCCCGGTGCGCATCGCGCTCGATCCGCCGCCCTGCGGCGTGGTTCTGGCCGGCGGCATGACCGCGAGCGTCACGGTTCTGGATCGCAAGGCGGCAAACCCGACCGCACCGCCGCGCTGCGACGAGGCCCAGGAGCGGTGACATCAGGGACGGTAGAGCTCGAATCCGTCGTCGCGCGCCACCGCGGCGATGGTGATGCCGGCTGCCTTCGCGGTGCGCAGGGCGAGCGCGGTCGGTGCTGAGACCGCCACCACCAGCCCCGCCCCCATGCCTGCCGCCTTCTGCACCAGCTCGACGGAGATGCGCGAGCTGAGTGCGACGATCCCCGCCGACACATCGACGCCGCGCACGGCCAGCGCACCCCGCAGCTTGTCGAGCGCGTTGTGCCGGCCGACATCCTCGCGCAGCGCGACCAGCCCCTCGGCTTCGGTCCAGAACGCGGCGGCATGTGTCGCATGCGTCTCGCGTCCCAGCACCTGGTGCGGGCGCAACACGGCGATCGCGGCCTCGATCGCCTTCGCCGACCAGTCGGGTGCCGCACCGACACGCGGCGGCGGTCGCATCGCGGCATCGAGACTTTCCAGTCCGCACAAGCCACAACCGGTCGCCCCGGCCAGACGCCGCCTGCGTGTCTCCAGACGCGCCATCAGCGCATGGTCGATGGTCATGCGCAGCTCGACACCTTCGCCGGGCGTGACGATGTCGAGACGCCCAATCTGGCCGGGATGATCGACGATGCCCTCGGCGAGCGAGAAGCCGAGCGCGAAATCGGCAAGATCGGCCGGGGTGGCGAACATCACCGCATGGCTGAGCCGGTTGTAGCTCAGCGCGATCGGCGTCTCCTCGGCGACGAGACGATGGCCGGGCCGCCAGGCGCCGTCACGCCAGACCGACGGTGCTGAAGCGACCGTCGGCGGCGGGATCATTCCACCGTGACCGATTTGGCGAGATTGCGCGGCTGGTCGACATCGGTGCCCTTCAGCAGCGCCACCTCATAGGCCAGCATCTGCACCGCGATCGCGTGCAGGATCGGGGCGACGAACGGATCGACGGTGGGCACCACCACGATCTGCTCGGCGATGTTGAGCAGTTTCGGCGCGCCGTCGGCGTCAGTGAAGGCGAGGATGCGCGCGCCGCGCGCCTTGGCTTCCTGGAGGTTGGAGGCGGTCTTCTCGAACAGCCGTCCGCCCGGCGCGATCGCCACCACCGGCACGGTGCGGTCGATCAGCGCGATCGGGCCGTGCTTCATCTCGCCGGCGGCATAGGCCTCGGCATGGATGTAGCTGATCTCCTTGAGCTTCAGTGCGCCCTCGAGCGCGATCGGAAACGCCGCTCCACGGCCCAGATACAGCACGTCGCGCGCTTCCGCGACGACCTGCGCCATCGCCTGGATATCTTCACGCAGGGTGAGAAGTTCACTGGCGCGGCCCGGAAGATCGGTAAGTGCGGCGGTCAGCGCACCGGCACGCTCCTCGCCCAGCGTGCCGCGCGCGGTGCCTGTGGCGATCGCCAGACAGGCCAGCACGCAGAGCTGCGCGGTGAAGGCCTTGGTCGAGGCGACGCAGATCTCGGGGCCGGCCACCGTCTCCAGCACCGCGTCGCTTTCGCGCGCCATGGTGCTTTCCGGAACGTTGAGCACCGAAAGCACGTGCTGGCCGGCGCCATGCAGGCCGCGCAGGGCGGCGAGCGTGTCGGCGGTCTCGCCGGACTGGCTGATGAGCAGACCCAGGCCGCCCTCGGGCAGCGGCGGCTCGCGGTAGCGAAGTTCGCTGGCCACATCGGCATCGGTCGGCAGCCGCGCGATGCTTTCCAGCCAGTGCCGGCCGACAAGCCCGGCATAATAGGCCGAGCCGCAGGCGGTCATCGTGATGCGCGGGATGGTGGCGAGATCGAACGGCAGTTCGGGCAGCACCACCTGGCGCGTGGCCGGATCGAGCATCCGGCGCAGGGTCTGGCCGATCACCGACGGATGCTCGTGCAATTCCTTTTCCATGTAGTGCCGGTAGCCGTCCTTGCCGATCGCGCCGGCGGCGAGGGCGACCGCCTTGATCTCGCGGTTCACCGGCCGGTCGTCGAAATCAAAGATCTGCGCGCCGGTCTTGCTGACCACGGTCCAGTCGCCGTCGCGCAGATAGGTGATGCGACGCGCCAGCGGCGACAGCGCGAGGCTGTCGGAGCCGAGGAACATCTCGCCCTCGCCATAGCCGATCGCCAGCGGCGCGCCATGCTGCGCGCCGATCATCAGGTCGGGGTGGCCGGCGAACACCATCGCCAGCGCATAGGCCCCTTCGAGGCGCCGGAACGCGGTGAGGGCTGCCTCGCGCGGCGCCATGCCACGGGCGAGATGCAGGTCGACGAGCTGGGCGACGGTCTCGGTATCGGTCTCGGTGGAGAACACCTGCCCCTCGGCCTCGAGCTCGCTGCGGAGCTCCGCATGATTCTCGATGATGCCGTTATGCACCACCGAGACGCGCGAGGTGCCGTGTGGATGCGCGTTGCCCTCGGTGGGCGCGCCATGCGTCGCCCAGCGCGTGTGCCCCACGCCGACCACGCCGGGCAGCGGCATGCGGTCGAGCACGGCGGCGAGGTTGGCGAGCTTGCCCTCGGCGCGGCGACGGTCGATATGGCCGTCGATCAGCGTGGCGATGCCGGCGGAATCATAGCCGCGATATTCCAGCCGGCGCAGCGCCTCGAGCAGCACGGGCGCTGCGGGCGCGTTGCCGATGACGCCGACGATGCCACACATCTCAGACGGTCTCCTTGTTCGCCTTGCGCGCGCGCAAGGATTGTTTGAGGGCAGCACCTCGACCTTCGAGCTCGGTCTGCTGCGCGCGGCCAAAGGCCAGCGCGCCGGGGCTGACCGAGCGGGTGATGACGCTGCCGGCGGCGATCAGGCTATCGTCGCCGAGGCTGACGGGTGCGACCAGCACGCTGTCGGAGCCGACGAACACATCCGCGCCGATCGTGGTGCGGTGCTTGAAGGTGCCATCGTAATTGCAGGTGATGGTGCCGGCGCCGATATTGCTGTTTGCACCGATGCTGGCATCGCCGAGATAGGCGAGATGGTTGGCCTTCGCCCCCGCGCCGAGTTCGGTCGCCTTGAGCTCGACGAAATTGCCGACATGTGCCCCCTCGCCCACCACCGTTGCCGGCCGCAGTCGGGCGAACGGGCCGACCAGCGCGCCAGCCCGGACCTCGCAACCTTCCAGATGCGAGAACGACCGGATCTCGGCCGGCCCGTGCACGGTCACGCCGGGTCCGAACACCACGTTGGGATGCACCACCACATCCGGGCCGAGCACGGTGTCGTAGCTGAAGAACACGGTCTCGGGCGCGCGCAGGCTCACCCCCGCCTCCATCGCCGTCTCGCGCATCACCTGCTGGAAGGTCGCCTCAGCGGCGGCGAGTTCGGCGCGCGAGTTGACGCCGCGCAGTTCTGCCTCCGGCGCCTCCACCGCCTCCACCCGCGCACCCTCGGCACTGGCGGCGGCGATCGCATCGGTGAGGTAGTATTCGCCCTTGGCGTTGTCGCAGCCGACCGCGGCCAGCCAGCGGCGCAGGGCGGCGGCCTCGGCGCAGATCACCCCGGCATTGCAAAGTCCGATCGCCCGCTCCGCCTCGGACGCGTCCGCCCATTCGACGATCCTCCGCACCTGCCCGTCCTCGACCACCACGCGGCCATAGCGCCCCGGATCGGCCGGCCGCATCGCCAGCAGCACCAGATCGGCCGAGCCACGCGCCTCGCGCAGCCGCGACAGCGTCGCCGGCGTGATGAGCGGGTTGTCGGCATACAGGATCGCCACATCGCCCTCGCCGAACAGGGCTTCCGCCATGCGAGCGGCATGCGCGGTGCCGAGCCGGTCGGTCTGCACAACGGTCGGATGCGGGGCGGCGATCGCCTCCAGCGCCTCCATGCCGGGGCCGACGACGACCACGATGCGGTCGAACCGCGCCTCGGCGGAGGCGATCAGATGCGCCAGCATCGGCCGTCCGCCGATCGGATGGGCGGCCTTGGGGAGGGCGGATTTCATCCGGGTCCCAAGACCCGCGGCAAGGATGATAGCGGTCGCTGGCATGATCCTCATCGGCCTACGGCCGGGCCCCTGCGCTGTCAAATGGCCAGCAGCCGGCCTACGATCAAGTTCGATTGCCGATGGTTACGCCCCCCATGCCCTCCAGTCCGTTCAGCCCACCGCCCCTGCTGGTCTTCGACCTCGACGGCACCCTGGTCGACTCGCTCGACGACCTCACCGCCGTGCTGAACAGGCTGCCGGCGCGGGCCGGGCTGCCCGCACTCGACGCCGATATCGTGCGGCCGATGGTCGGCGACGGCGTCGGCGCTCTGGTCGCGCGCGCCATGACGCATGACGGGCGTGTGGCGACCCCGACCGATGTGACGGACTACCTCGCGATCTATGGTGCGGCCACCGCGGTCCGGACACGCCCCTTCGAGGGCATTCCCGACATGCTGGAGGCCTGCGCGCGCCGCGGCTGGCGGCTGGCGGTCTGCACCAACAAGCCGCACGCCGCCGCCCGCACCTTGCTCGAGTCGCTGGGCCTGCGGGCCTATTTCGCCGCGATCGGCGGCGGCGACAGCTTCACCAGCCGCAAGCCCGCCCCCGGCCACCTTGTCGCCACCATCGCCGCCGCCGAAGGCGCGCTCGGCCGGGCGGTGATGATCGGCGATCACCACAACGACATCGCCGCCGCCGCCGCCGCCCACGTGCCGTCGATCTTCGCCAGCTGGGGCTACGGCACGGCGGCGATGGGTGCGGCGGCCGATGCCGTGGCGACACGGGTGGCCGACCTGCCCGAGCACGCCGCCCGCCTGCTCGGAGCATGACGCCGCCGCAAGCCGCCCCTCTGCCGCCGGCGCGCATCGTCTCGCTGGGGCTCCAGCATGTGATGGTGATGTATGCCGGCACCGTCGCGGTGCCGCTGATCGTCGCCTCGATGATTGGCCTGACCGGCGGCCAGACGGCGCTTCTGGTCGATGCCAGCCTGCTGACCTCGGGCCTCGCCACCCTGCTGCAGACGCTCGGCCTGTGGCGTTTCGGCGGGCGGCTGCCGCTGATCCAAGGCTGCTCGTTCGTCATGTTGTCGCCACTGGTGCTGATCGGCCAGCGCTACGGGCTGCCGACCGTGTTCGGCTCGGCGATCGCCTGCGGCCTGTTCACCATCCTCGCCGCCCCGCTGTTCGGCCGCCTGCTGCGGTTCTTCCCGCCGCTGGTGATCGGCTGCGTGATCACCATCATCGGCATCTCGCTGATGCCGGCGGCGGCGCTGTGGATCGGCGGCGGCAATCCGGCAGCACCCGGATTCGGCGCGCCGGCCAATCTCGCCCTCGGCTTCGCCACCCTCGCCCTGCATTGCCTCACGCGCGGCATCCTGCGCAGCTTCAGCATCCTGTCCGGCATGATCGCCGGCACGCTGGCAGCACTCGCGTGCGGGCTGTGCGATTTCTCCGCCGTCGGCGACGCGGCCTGGATCGGTCTCGCCACACCCTTCGCCTTCGGCCCACCCCGCTTCGCCGCCGTGCCGGTCCTCGTCGCCTGCCTCGGCATGCTGGTCGTGATGACGGAGACCACCGGCAACGTGCTGCTGATCGATCGGCTGCTGGGTCGCGAGACCACGCCGCTGAGGCTGGCCGACAGCCTGCGCGCCGACGGGCTGGCGAGCGTGCTCGGCGGCTGCCTCAACAGCTTCCCCTACAATGCGTTCTCGCAGAATGCCGGGCTGATGATGCTCACCGGCGTCGCGCGACGCTCGGTGCTGGTGGCCGCCGGGCTGATCCTGATCGGGCTCGGGCTGTTCCCGAAGCTCGGTGCGATCGTGGCCGCAATCCCGCGCCCGGTGCTGGGCGGCGCCGGTATCCTGATGTTCGGCATGACGCTGGCCGCCGGTATCCGGCAGTTGCGCGAGGTCGATCTCGACCGCGATGCCAACATGCTGGTCATCGCCGTCTCGATCGGCGTCGGCGTGCTGCCGATGTCGCTGCCACGGCTGTTCGACGCGATGCCAGACGCGATGCGACTGATCCTCGACAGCGGCATCTTCCTCGGCGGCCTGGCCGCTGTCCTGCTCAACGCGCTCCTGAACCGGAAAGGATCACCACGCCTTGACTGACCGGACCACCGATCTCGACTTCCTGCGCCTGTCGAACGAGGTCGGCAGGCGTGCCACGACCCTCGGCCATCATCCGTTCGGTGCCGTGCTGGTCGGGCCGGACCGCCGCACGGTGCTGATGACCCAGTGCAACATCGATACCGTCAACCACGCGGAATCGACGCTTGCGCGCATCGCGGCGAGCAACTGGCCGGCGGAGGTGCTGTGGGACTGCACGCTGTATACCGCCGTCGAGCCCTGCTGCATGTGCGCGGGCACCATCTACTGGGCCAATATCGGCCGCGTGGTCTACGGGATGAGCGAGAAACGGCTGCTCGAATGCACGGGCGACCACCCCGAGAACCCGACGATGAGCCTGCCATCGGCCACCGTGTTCGCGCATGGCCAGAAGCCCATCACCCTCGAGGGCCCGTTCCCGGAGATCGAGGCCGAGACGTTGGCCTTGCAACGGGACTTCTGGTCGACCCGATGAGTGCTCAGGCGAGTGCTGCGCGACCCAGGGCGGGATCGTCGGTGAAGAACCCGTCGATGCCGGTCGCGAGATAGCGCCGGATCTCGGCGATCGAGCCCTCCGGATTGCGTGCCGCAGGGCCGGAATCGTTGCGGAAATCGGCGGCGAGAAAGACGTTTTCCGGACGGAATGTGTACACATGCACCGCCAGCCCGGCGGCGTGCGCATCGCTCACCAGGGCGGTCGGCGCGGCGAGGCGCTGGTCGGGGCCGAGCGGGATCACCGAGCGGGTGGAGGGGCCGATGATGTCGGCATAGGAGGCAACCTCGCGCAGGCCGGCGGGTGTCATCATCTCGCCGAACGTACCTGGCTGACCGGGGATCGTGATGTCGTGAGCCTCACCCATGAGCTGCATGAAGCGCAGGTTGCGGCGGCTGTGCCCGAGGATGTCGCGGACGTGGCGCAGGCCCTCGGCATAGAAGCACTGCAGCTCGACCGGCGCGGTCTGCGTGTAGCTGTGGGCGGAGATGACATCGACGAAGCGCTGCTCGGTGGGCAGGCCGAGGGCGCGGAAATCGCGCACCGATTTGAGCTCCGGGATCAGCCCGATCGGCCTGCCCCGGGTGGCGGATTCGGCGGCGACGAAGTCGATGATCTCCTCGAAGGTCGGGATCTGGAATTGCCCGTCATAGACGGTGTTCTGCGGCCGTATCTTCGGCAGTCGCTCCTTCGCGCGCAGCGTCTTGAGTTCGGCGAGGGTGAAGTCGACCGTGAACCAGCCGGTCTGGGTCTTGCCATCAATGGTGCGCGTGGCGCGACGCGCGGCGAATTCCGGCCGGCCCGCAACATCGGTGGTGTCGGCGATGTTGCTCTCGTGGCGTGCGACCAGCACACCGTCCTTCGTCGGCACCAGATCGGGCTCGACGAAATCCGCCCCGTCGGCGATCGCCTTGGCGTAGGAGGCCAGCGTGTGTTCGGGCCGCAGCGCCGGAGCACCACGATGGCCGATCACCAGCGGTTTGCCGTCTGCGGCACGGTCGCGCCCCACCACCGGTTCGGCGGCGGCGCGGCCGACCATCGAGGCGGCGAGCGCAGAGCCCATCAGCCCGCGTCTGGTGAACTTCATGGCGTTCTCCTCAGAAATGCGCGGTCACGGTGAGGAAGTACATCCGCGGCGCGATCGGGAAGGTGTTGTAGGTCCCCGACGCCGCGCCGACCACCACCGTCGACACGCCGCGCTGGTTGTTGAGATTGGTGATGTTTCCCTGCAGATAGATGTCGTGCAGGAACGTCTGCGCGCGCGGCAGCTCGATGCGGTACCCCGCCTGCAGGCCGAGCAGGAAGAAGCTCTTGACCGAGAGATCGTTGGTGTAGGTGGCGTAGCGCTTGCCGACGTAGTCGCCGGTGAGCTGGGCGTCGAAATCGCCCCAGTTGGCGGAGATCACGCTCTTGTTCATCCATTCCGGGCTGCCCGGAACCTTCTTGCCGGCGGTCGGCACCAGGGCGGTGCCGGAGGTGTAGTCATTGTCGTAGCGCGAATTGTTGTAGGAAATCGCGTCATAGACCGACAGATGCGGGCCGAAATGCAGCGTGCCGGCGAGGTCGACGCCGTCGGTGGTGACGGACCCGACATTGGCGATGATCGCCGCACCGCCGACGATCGAGGAGATCACCGGGGTGGCGCTGATGCTGAGCAGGCGGTTGGAGAAATCGACGTGGTAATACTCCGCCTGGCCCTCGAAACCGGTCAGCCAGCCCAGATCGAGACGATGCTGCGAACGCAGCCCGGCTTCGTAGGTCCATGAGGTCTCGGGCTTGCCGGTCTGCTTGAACAGGTCGAACGCCGCCTGGCTGCCGAGGCTCCAGGGCGACAGCCCGCCGGCACCATAGGTCATGAACTGGCGCGCATTGCGCTGGATGTTGGCAAACAGCTGCTCGCCATGGGTGACGTTCCAGGTCAGGCCGAATTCCGGCAGGAACGCCTCGGTGGTGTCGATCGAGCCCACCGGCAGCAGGCCGGTGGAGCCGACCAGCGAGCCGAGTTTCGGCTGCACCGGGACCTGGCCGTCGGCGAACTGCATCGAGCTCTTCAGCCCCGCCGTGGCGACGATGGTCTTCGTCACCTGGATGCGGTCGTCGATATGGGTCTGGAATTCGGTGGTGGCGATCTGGCTGCCATACTGGGTGATCAGCGGGCCCGTCGGACGCTCGTACGGCGTCGACGGGTCGTTTGCGAATAGCGGATACCAGCGGCGGAACTGCGAGGATTCGTTGTGCTCGACCCAAGCGCCGATCTCGATCGTGTTGCGTCCGGCCGTCCAGTCGAGCGCGGTCAGATAGCCGCCGCGATTGATGAGGTATTCGGTGGTGCGTGTCGCGTAGCCCGAGCCGCCGAAGATCTGCTTGAGGTTCTGACCGGGGAAATACACGTTGAACAGCGCCGGCAGACCGGCCGCCGTGATCGGACCCGCGACCACGCCCGCGCCGTCATCGTGGTGGTAGTAGATCTGGTTCGACCAGTGCAGATGGTCGGAGAACCGATGCGTCCATTTCAGGTAGCCGAGATAATCGGTGCGCTGCGCGTCGGAATAGTAGTTGCGATAGTTCGACCCGGCCGCGGCAGGTGTGGCACCGGTGGCGGAGAGATAGTTCAGCGCGGCGTTGAAATCGGGATAGAGGAACGGTCGCACATAGGGCGCGCTCTTCTCGCCGGCGACATGCACGGTGCTGTCCTCGTTCGGCTCGACCTTGTCGGACCAGTCGAAATAGCCCACCAGGCGATCGTTGCCCGCATCATGGACGAACTTGGCGTTCACCTGATAGCCGCCCTGGTGGCCGGCGAAATCCCATGCCCGCGCATCCTGCCGCGCAAAGGACACATACGCCGTGTTGCCATTGCCGAAATCGCCGCTGTCGATGCGCGCATAGGTGCGAAAGGTGCTGAACGAGCCGAAACTCTGGCCGATCGTGCCGCCGAAGCGGTGTTTCGGATCTGAGGTGAACGTGTCGATGGTGCCGCCGAGATTCGAGGTCGAGGCGGTGGCGAGATCGCCCGCGCCCGACGACAGCGTCACCTGCCCGACATTCTCGCTGATCACCGCGCGCTGTGGCGAAAGACCGTTGTAGTTGCCGTAGTTCTGATCGCCCAGCGGCACGCCGTCGAGCGTGTAGCCGAGCTGCTGCTGGTTGAAGCCGTGGATGTAGAGCGTGATGTTCTGCTCGTTGTTCCCCCACGGATCGGCGGTCTGATAAACCACGCCGGGCAGCGTCTCCAGGGCCTTGAGCGGATTGATGCCGGGCAGCAGCTTCTGCATCTCCGCGCCCGAGATCGTCACCGCCGAACGCGAGGTGCGATGCGCGAGCACGACGATCGAATCGCTGCTCTCCTTCGTGGTCGGCTTCGCCTTCCTGCTGTTGGCGTCATCGGCATGGGCGATGCCGCCGAGCGACAAGGCACTCGCCGCCAGCAGCACGCGACGCAGCATCAATTTCCGGCGAAACATCTCGAGCCTCAGGTTCGTTCGCAAACCCGCGCTGCGTAGAGCCATCGTTGTCCGACCTCAACGAGGCCGGACAATGTTTCATCGAAACGTCATCACCCGGCGGCGAAGAAGAACGCCATGGCGAGGAGCGCATACAGCCCGATCAGCAGCACGCCCTCATACCAGGTGGTCTCGCCATCGGCGGTCACCGCGCGCACCACGAAGGCGGTGCCGCCGATGGCCAGCAGGTCGAGCGGATTGCCGAACACCAGGTTCATCGGCGTGCCGATCAGCCACGACACCAGCACCAGAATCGGGGCGACCACCATCGCCATCTGGATCGCCGAGCCGATGCAGATGTTGAACACCATCGTCATGCGATCGTCGCGCGCGAACACGATCGCGGCGAACAGATCCGCCGCCGTGCCGACCAGCGCGAGCACCACCACGCCGAGGAACATCGACGACAGATGCAGCAACTCCGCCGTCTGTTCGAGCGAGCGCGAGACAAGCTCGGCCTCGAGCGCGACAACCGCGGTGACCACCACCAGCACGGTGAGCGAGCGTGCGACGCTCCAGCCCTGCGTCGTTCCACCCTCGCCCGTCTCCTCGCCGTCCTTGGCGGCGGTAAACACCCGGCGATGGGTGACGAGTGTGTAGACGAGATTGATCAGATACAGCGCGATCAGCACCACCGCGACACCGAGCGAAAGATGCTCGTCGGCGATCGCCACGATCGGCCTGGCCACCGCCGCGCGCTGCGTCGCGTCGAACACCGCCGGCAGCAGCAGCGCGATCAGCACCACGGTCAGCATCGTCGACAGCAGGCCGATCGCGTCGCGGTTGAAGAGCTGCTTCTCGCGCCCGATTCCGCCGGCCAGCATCGCCATGCCGAGACCCAGCAGCCCGGTGCCGATGATCGAGCCGGTGACCTGCGCCTGCACCACCGCCGCCTGGCCGCCCGTCAGCACGAACAGGGCGAGCAGCAGTTCGGCGATGCTGCCGAACGAGACATTGAGCAGCGAGCCGAGCGCGCCGCCGACCCGCTCGGCCAGATGCTCCGTCGCCTCGCGCACCCGGTCGGCCAGCACGGCGGTCGCCACCGCGCCGGCAGCGAACACCCACACAGGGGGTGCCTGAAACCAGGCCAGGGCCAGTGAGACCGGGACGATGAGGAGGAGAAGGAGGCGCAGCATCGTCACAATGTAACGAAGTCCGACCGCGTTGGAGACAGCTAAACTGCGCATCCCGACCCAAGGAGCCCAGTTTGCGCGACAGCCGGATCGCCTTCCGTTTCCGCCCCGTCGAAGGCGGGCGTACGACCGAGCCGTCGATCGGCTTCGGTGCCGACACCATCCGGCTGCCGGTCGAGATCAGGCTGCACGAGGCACCGCGCCCGGCGGAGACATCGAAGGGACCGCCCGCCCGGCTACCATCGGCGAAGCCATCCGTCATGCCGGGTGCGGGGCGCAACCACCCCGACCGCGACAACAACCCGCTCGACATGCGTTCGGGGGCGACCACGCGCCGTTTCGGCTCCACCACCGATGATGGCGGCTTCGCGGTATTCGACAGCGCGCAGACCGGGTTCGCCGCTGCCGCCTCGCGCTTCGACCGCATCGGCGGCACGCTCGACCATATCGTCTCGGTGTGGTCGCCCGCGGCGGACAACAACGACACCGCCGGCATGCAGAAGCAGATCGCCGCCGCCGCAGGACTGTCAGGCAGCCAGTACTGGCACGACCTGTCCGATGCGCAGAAGCGCGCCTTCCTGCAGGCCTACGCCCGGCGCGAGGGCTATCACGGCGGCGGCCCGCAGGCCGGCTGAGCTCAGTCGAGCGGCTCGGCCTTGACGAGGAACAGGTTGCCGTAGCCGAGCATCGGGTTCTCGAATCCGCCGCGGATCGGCACCGGCACATTCACCGCGCTGCCCTGCGGCACCGCGATCGAGGCGGTGCCGTGCATCGGGCGGCGGGATTTCGCCTCGTCGTCGTCATGCAGGATGCCGCCGACCTGGTTGGCGACGAAGTCGCAGCGCTGCGCGGGGCCTGCATAGGGCGAGCGGTCGGTGCTCTCGACCTGCACCTGGCCGGCATCGGTCGCGACCACCTTCGACAGCCGCAGCCCGTCGAACACCGTCGCCTGCTCGGCGCAGCCATGCCCGTCCAGCACGCCATGCAGCATCAACACCACCGCCGAGAGCGTATCGATGCTGCCGCGCGTCGCCTCGGCCGCGATCGGGTCGCGGTCCAGCTCGGCTGGGGTCTGCAACACCACCTGCGGGTCGCCGTCGTGATAGACCAGCTCGGAGTGGCGCTGCGCACCGCGTGTATAGCCCTGGCTGTCGAAGCGGTCCGGCACCACGCGCGCGCCGTCGAACCGGCCGGTCGCCTGGCTGACCACCTCGCTGCGGTTGATCATGTTGGCGATGCCGGTGGTGTGGTACGACAGCACGATCGAATAGCCGGACGGCGTCAGACGGAGCTGTGCGACCATCTGCATGGCCCGCAGCCCATGTGCATAGACGTTGTAGGTCAGCTTGAAATTGCCGGTCGCTCCCGGGGCAGCGACCGCAGGGCGGATCGGCAGCAAGGCGAGCCCGGCCGCCAGCGTGGCGGCAGAAAGAGGGCGCAGCATCGTGTCTCCTCGTGGTCCGGTAATGGGCGGGTGACGACTTCAGCCTTCAGGCGTAGTCGTATTTGCCGCCGCGGGCGAGAGCCGCCTGATAGGCCGGACGCGCCTGGATGCGATCGAGCCAGCCGCGCAGGGCGGGGAAGTCCGACAGTCCGACCCGAGATTTCGCCGCCTCGACCGGGAAGCTCATCATCACGTCGGCGGCCCCGAACGCCTCGCCGGCGAACCAGCCGCCCTTGGCGACAGCGCTTTCGGCGTAGGCGAAATTGTCCCGGATCTTGGGGCCGTAGAACTTCGCCTCCAGCCCCTTGCGGATGGCGCCGGCCACGGGACGGATGAAGAACGGGGCCTGTTTCGCCGTAACCGACATCACCAGGCTCATCACCAGCGGCGGCATCACCGTGCCTTCGGAAGCGAACATCCAGTAGAGATAATCCGGCCAGGCCGGGCTGTCGGGAGCGATGGAAAAGCGATGCTCCGGATCGAACCGGTGCAGCAGCCAGGTGACGATCGCACCGGTCTCGGCCAGCACCAGCCCTTCGCCATCGGTCAGCACCGGCGACAGGCCGAGCGGATGCACCTTGCGCAGCTCCGCCGGCGCGCGCTGGTCGGGCCCGCGCTGGTAGCGCACCAGCTCATAGGGGACGCCAAGCTCCTCCAGCAGCCAGAGCACGCGCTGGGAGCGCGAATTGTTCAGGTGATGGACGGTGAGCATGGGCGTTTGCGGTCCGGTTCTTGTGAGTATCTCACCACAGAACGCCCTTGACCGGCTGAAGTGGCGCGGGGACGTCCTTTTCTCCCATCGCCTGCAGCAGGTCGATCTCGATGGTGCGGCACATCGCCGTCATCGGCACGTCGTTCTCCCGGTTCTCGAACGGGTCCTGGAGGTCATCGCCGATCTGCATCACGCCGATCACCATGAAGCCGACCACGGTGGAGGCGAGCGGGGTGTAGAGCCGCAGCGAGTCGACGAAGCCGACCGGCAGCAGCAGGCAGAAGATCTGGGTGAAGATCCATGGCAGGAAGCCGTACTGGGCCGGCAACGGGGTGTTCTTGATCCGCTCCATGCCCCCTTGCGCGTTGGAGAGGTCGACCATGGTGGATTCGATGCGGTGCATGCGCATGCTGTCGGTCCAGCCCCGCGCACGCGCCTCGGCCACCAGCTTGGCCGAACCGTCGAGGATCGCATTCGGCACGTTGGCGACATGGCGCATCCGCTGCGCCTCGTCGGGCGGCAGGAAACGGTCGATGTCGTCGTACTCCTTGAGCTTGCGCAGATGGTTGCGCAAGGCATGCGCGAACGCGATCTGTCGGCGCACCAGCGCCTGGACCAAAGCGCGTTCCTCGAGCCCGCTCGCATCGTCGAGCAGTGTCAGTGCCTCGCGCGCGAAGCTGCGTGAGGCATTGATCGTCGCCCCCCATAGCGTCCGCGCCTCCCACCAGCGCGCGTAGGCGGTGGTGTTGCGGAACGATAGGAACAGAACCAGCACGGTGCCCAGCAGCGGCAGCGGCAGGCTGGGCAACTCGAGCCAGCTCGCGCCGAGATAGACGTAGGAAATGGTCACCACCACATCCCAGGCGAACAGCACCACGATCGCCCAGCCGATATAGTGGAGCGTGTGGTACAGCTTGGCTTCTTTGGGCAGGATCAAGCGGATGGTCCGTTCACTGTTGCAATCGGTTACACGATAGCATGACGCATCGCGTCATCCGCGCAAGGGTGCGTCTGACTGGACGCCGCACCAGCCGGAGGTTGCCATACCTGCGCCGCGAGCCTGCATCGCGTCTATCGCATGGCGCGGCATTTCGCGATAGGATGCGCCATGGACCAGACCGTGACCGTTCCCGCCGCTCCTGCCAAGGCGCCCCACCGTCTGCTGCTGCGCAAGACCGCGGTCCAGGTCGAACAGGAATCCGCCAGCCAGAATCTCCGCCGCAAGCTCGGCCCCGTGCATCTGGTGATGCTCGGCATCGGTGCCACGATCGGCGCCGGCGTCTATGTCATGACCGGCTCGGCGGCGGCGATGTATGCGGGTCCGGCGGTGGTGATGTCGTTCCTCATCGCCTCCTTCGCCTGCGTGTTCGTCGGCCTGTGCTACGCGGAACTCGCCTCGGTGATGCCGGTGGCCGGCTCCGCCTACACCTATGCCTACACGGTGATCGGTGAGCTCGGCGCCTGGACGGTGGGCTGGCTGATGCTGCTCGAATACGGTGTGTCAGGGGCTGCGGTCGCCACCGGTCTGGCCGGCTACGGCGCCTCGCTGCTGAAGGATTTCGGCATCATCATTCCCGCCTTCTGGATCACACCCACCATCCAGGCCGAGCCGACCGCGCATGGCATCCATCTCATCATCGGCCAGGGCATCGACATCCCCGCAGCCCTCGCCATTGCTGTCGCCGGCGCGATCCTGATCCGCGGCATCTCGGAATCGGCGACCGTCACCGCGGTGATCGTGGTCATCAAGGTCTCGGTGCTGCTGCTGTTCGTCGCCTTCGGCCTCTCCTGGGTCGATACCGCGCTGTGGCACCCGTTCATCCCGGCCAACGAGGGTGGTTTCCGCTTCGGGGTCGCGGGCATCTTCCGCGCGGCTTCGGTGCTGTTCTTCGCCTATTGCGGGTTCGAGGCGGTCTCCACCGCGAGTGCGGAAGCGCGGACGCCGAAGCGCGACGTGCCGATCGGCATCATCGGCGCGCTGGTGGTCTGCACGCTGCTCTACGTCATCGTTGCCCTGGTGCTGACCGGGCTTGTCTCGTACCGCGACCTCAACGTCGCCGATCCGCTGGCGATCGCGGTCAATGCGATGCACCGGCCGGGGCTGGCGATGATCGTCAAGATCGGTGCGGTGTGCGGGCTGTGTTCGGTACTGCTGGTGATGGCCTATGGGCAGACACGCATCTTCTACACCATCTCGCGCGACGGGCTGATGCCGAAGCTGTTCAGCGACCTCCATCCCCGCTTCGCCACGCCCTGGAAGGGCACCATCCTGCTGGGCGGATGCATGATGGTACTGGCCGCCCTGCTGCCGATCGACATCCTGTCGGACCTGGTCAGCATCGGCACCACCCTCGCCTTCGCCATCGTCTGCCTCAGCGTGATCTGGCACCGCAACGCGATGCCCGACGTGCATCGTCCGTTCAGGGTGCCGTTCGGGGGGGTGCGTATCCGCGGCTTCTGGATCGGCATCGTGCCAGTGATCGGGCTGGTGATGTGCGGCGTGATGCTTGCGCCGCTGATCGCCGACATGATCCGCAGCCTGTTCCACGGCAATCCGGTGCCGTTCTGCCTGCTCGCCGGCTACGCCATCCTTGGCGTGGCGATGTATCTGATCTACGGCCTGCGCAACTCGCGCCTCGCCGCCCAGCACCGCGCGGTCGGCTGAAACGCCCGCTGCTCATACCGCGCAGGAACCTGGTTGAAACCCTGTGCTTCGCGCTGACCGAGTTCGTCATCAGTTCGGCGCTGTCGGGCAACATCGTGATCGGCGTGATGGGGGCGATCTTCGCGGCCCTGTGCAGCCGGCTGCTGCTGGCGCGCCGGCGACGCAGGCTACATCCCGTCCTTGATGCCAAGCCTGACCAGGAACCAGTTCATCGGGTAGGACGTGATATAGCCGCAGGTCATCGCACACTGCATGACGAACCAGAATTCGACGCTATCGGTGTGCAGGCTCAGGCCGAGAGCGGGAAAGACCCGGAACCGTGCAACGGCCATGCAGCCATACATGCCGATCTGCCAGGCGATCAGGGACAGCGTATCGGCCTTGATCGCCGCCCATAGCCCGGGGCCGAACGACAACCCGCGCATCGGCGCGATGGCGAAATACTGAAACACCACGCCGAACGCGTAGGCGAAGATGAAATCGACCACCCAGGTGGCGAAGATCCGGTCGCCGAACAGGCTTCCCCAGCCGAACGCCACCGCGACTGCCGGCACGGCGAACACCAGCCACTCGGCGATGATGTCGCCGAGTGTGCATCCGGCCCCGCAATGCAGCGTATCGTTGGCGACCGAGAGCGCGAAGGCCGCGCCCGTCTTCGGACCGTCCTGGTGATGATGGTGATGCGACCCGTGCCCGCCCACCGGCGCGCGGCTGCGTCCATACAGCCAGCACACCCACAACCCGCCAAACAGCGCGCAGACCGGCCAGACAACGTTCATGATCGCCATCGGCTGCGGACGCCTCGAAACGTCCACGGCCAGTCCGACCGCGCATACGCAACCCAGGGCGAGAAAACCAATCGCCAGCCCGTGCAGCCAATCCATACCCGCCCCGCTTCCTGCGTCCTCAGGAGCAGCTACGCGGCAGACTGCCGATCCTTTCCCTCGAGGCAGGCGAAAAACCCGGCGCGCCGGGTGGAACGATCACACGTCGAGATTGGCGACCTTGAGCGCATTGCCGACGATGAAATCGCGCCGAGGCTCGACCACGTCGCCCATCAGGGTGGCGAAGACCTGGGCGGCGTTCTCGACATCACCGACCTTGACCTGAAGCAGGGTGCGGGTGGCGGGATCGAGCGTGGTGGACCAGAGCTGATCGGCGTTCATCTCGCCCAGACCCTTGAACCGCTGGATGGCGAGGCCCTTGCGGCCCAGGGTCAGCAGACGGTCGAACGCGGCCGCCGGACCGGCGACCTTGACCTGGGTGCCGTCGAGATCGAGCAGCGCGCCACGGTCGAGCTCGCCGAAATCGGCGAGCAGCTTGTCGGTGCGCTCGGCGAGGAAGCGCGCATCCGCGCTGCGCAGCGTCGCCGCGTCCAGCGTGTAGCGTTCGGCGACCCCGCGAACCGTGCGGCCGAGCTTGATGCCATCGAGATCGGCCGTGACCAGCCAGCCGCGTTCCGGCACGGGTGAGGCCGCATCGAGTCTTGCAACGAGCGTCTGCACCCGCGCCTGTGCGGCCTCGACATCGGTGGTCAGCACACCGGCCAGGGCGGCCTGCTCCAGCAGCCACAGGGGCGCGACCCCCGACATGCGACGCAGCGCACGCGCCGAATCACGCATCAGATCGATCTCGGCGGTCAGTTCGTCGCCGCGCAGCACCCGTCCGTCGGCCAGGGTCAGCGTCGCGTTGTGCAGCGCCTTGTCGAGCAGGTAGGCTTCGAGGGCGGCGTCGTTCTTGAGGTATTTCTCGTCATTGCCGCGCTTGGCGCGATACAGCGGCGGCTGCGCGATGAACAGATGGCCACGCTCGATCAGCTCCGGCATCTGACGGAAGAAGAACGTCAGCAGCAGCGTGCGGATATGCGAGCCGTCCACATCGGCGTCCGTCATGATGACGATGCGGTGGTAGCGCAGCTTGTCGGCGGTAAAGCCGCCCTGATCCGCCTCGCCGCGGCCGATGCCGGTGCCGAGTGCGGTGATCAGCGTGCCGATCTCCGCGCTGCCGAGCATGCGGTCGAAGCGCGCGCGTTCGACATTGAGGATCTTGCCCTTGAGCGGCAGGATCGCCTGGAAGCGGCGGTCGCGCCCCTGCTTGGCGGTGCCGCCGGCGGAATCACCCTCGACGAGGAAGATCTCGGATTTCGCCGGATCGCGCTCCTGGCAGTCGGCGAGCTTGCCGGGCAGAGAGGAGATGTCCAGCACGCCCTTGCGGCGGGTCAGTTCGCGCGCCTTTCGGGCCGCCTCGCGCGCGGCCGCCGCATCGCACACCTTCTGGGTGATGACCTTGGCCTCGCGCGGATGCGTCTCGAACCAGTGGCCGATCGCATCCGCCACCGCCGCCTGCACCACCGGCTGCACTTCGGAGGAAACCAGCTTGTCCTTGGTCTGGCTGGAGAACTTCGGATCCGGCACCTTGACCGACAGCACCGCCGTCAGCCCCTCGCGCATGTCCTCGCCGGTCAGGCCGGCATTGTCCTTCTTGTTGGACGTGCTCTCGACATAACGCCCGACGATGCGCGTCAGCGCCTGACGGAACCCGGCCAGATGCGAGCCGCCGTCGCGCTGCGGGATGTTGTTGGTGAAGCACAGCATCGTCTCGTGGAAACTGTCGTTCCAGGAAGCGGCGAACTCGACGCGGATGCCGCCAGGACCCTCGATGCCGACCGACGAGATCGGCGGCGTGATCAGCGAGGTCTTGCCGCGATCGAGCCATTCGGTGAACGCGACCAGGCCGCCCTCGTAATGGAAACGCTCCTCGCGCGCCGGTGCGTGGCGCTCGTCGCGCAACACGATCTCGAGCCCGGAATTGAGGAAGGCGAGTTCGCGAAGACGCCGTTCCAGGATGGCGAAATCGAATTCGGTGTGGGTGAAAGTCGCCTTGCTCGGCAGGAACGACACCTCGGTGCCGCGATCCTCGCTCGACGACCCGACCACCGCGAGCGGGGCGACCGTATCGCCATGCGCGAAGCGAATGACGTGCTCGCGCCCCTCGCGCCAGATCCGCACCGCCATCCATTCCGACAGCGCGTTGACCACAGCCGCGCCCACGCCATGCAGACCGCCGGACACCTTGTAGGAATTCTGGTTGAACTTGCCGCCGGCATGCAGCTTGGTCAGCACCACCTCGGCGGCGCTGATGCCTTCCTCGGCGTGCATGTCGGTGGGGATGCCGCGCCCGTTGTCGCGCACCGTGACCGAGCCATCGCCATTGAGCGTGAGGCGGCAGTAGGTGGCATGACCGGCCTGCGCCTCGTCGACGGCGTTGTCGATGATCTCGAAGGCCATGTGATGCAGGCCGGAGCCGTCATCGGTATCGCCGATATACATGCCGGGACGCTTGCGAACCGCGTCCAGCCCCTTCAGCACCGAGATCGACGCAGCGTCGTAGGCGTCGTTCTGGTCGTCGGGAACAGGGTGTTCGGACATTCGGTGGGGACACTCCGCAAGAGCCGTTGGGCGAGGGCTTCAACATAGGCCCTCGATCACCGAATCACCAGCCGCACGCAACCAAAACGTCCTGTTTTTTCAGGCAGAAACGCCACGGACGCGAGGTTGTCAGGATGTCAGTTCGCCGGATGCGACGCGAATGAACTGTGCGCGTCCGCGCAACGCGTCGAACACCGCTGCATCGGTGCCACTGACCAGCACCGGGCCGGGCAGGGCTGCGAGGGTCGCCAGCAGGGCACCGCGGCGGTGTTCGTCGAGATGCACCATGGGCTCGTCGAGCAGCAGCAGCGGCGGCAGCCCGCGCAGGGCGGTGATCGCCCGCGCATGCGCCAGCACCACGCCGATCAGCAGCGTCTTCTGCTGGCCGGTGCTGGCCAGCGCGGCATCCGTCCCCGTCGCCGCCTCGACAAGCGCCATGTCCGAACGATGCGCGCCGATCGAGGCGGTGCCTTGCGCACGATCGGCGGCCCGGGACGAGGCGAGGCCTGCACGGAGCGCGTCCTCCACGGCCAGCGCCGAGCCCGAACGCAACCGCTCGCCGATCGCGCAGACCAGCGCGAGACGCGGGCGGGGAAAAGCGTCCATCCCGGGCAGGAGACCAGCCGCGTCCGACGCCACCGCATTGAGCCGCCGCACCAGATCCGCGCGGGCGGCCGTCACCGCCACCGCATGGCGCGCGATCGAGGCCTCCAGCGCATCCAGCCAGCCGGGATCGGGCACAGCGCTGCCACCCAGCAACCGGTTGCGTTGGGCCAGCGCGGCGTCGTGGGCGGCAACCTCGCGCGCATGGCCGGGTTCGAGGGCGAGAACCAGACGGTCGAGGAATCGGCGGCGCGCCGACGCGCCTTCGCTGAACAGCCGGTCCATCTGCGGCGTCAGCCACACTGCGGCGAGGCGCTCGGCGACCTCGTCGCGGTTGCGCGGGGCGGCGCCATCGAGGCTGAACACCCGCCGGCCGGCGCGCTGCGGGTCTCCTGCCGTGCCCAGACGCCAGTCCTGCCCATCCTGCTCGAAGACCGCCGCCACGCCCCACTGCGCGCCCGGCTCGGCCTGCTGGCGCAGCAGATGCCCGCCCCGCGCGCCCCGCAGCCCGCGCCCCGGCACCAGCAGCGACACCGCCTCGAGCAGATTGGTCTTGCCGCTGCCGTTCTCGCCCGACAGCACCACCAGCCGCTCCGGATCGGTCCAGACCAGCCGCGCATAATTGCGAAAATCAGTCAGCGACAACCGCTTCAGACGCTGCATGGCCGCCATGGGCAGCCCCGCAGGCGGCGCTACACGCGCATCGGCATCAGCACATACAGGGCCGAGGGATTGCCTGCGTCACGCACCAGCGTCGGCGCATTGCCGTCGGAGAAGGCGAACTCGACATCCTTGTCGATCTGGTCGGTGATATCGTTGAGGTAACGGGCCTGGAAGCCGATTTCCAGCGGGGTCGCGTCATACTGCGCGCGGCCCTCGTCGAGTTCCTCGCTGGCGGTGCCCTGATCGGGGCTGGAGGCCGACAGAACCAGCAGGTTCTTCGACAGGGCAAGCTTCACCGGGCGCGAGCGCTCCTGGCTGATCGCCGCGACCCGGCTGACGGCATCGGCGAAATCGCGCTTGCCGACGCGCAGGATGGAGGCGTTGTCGCGCGGGATGACGCGCTCGTATTCGGGGAAGGTGCCGTCGATGAGCTTCGAGGTCAGCGTGATGTCGCCGACATCGAACTGGATGCGGGTTTCCGACAGGCTGACGGTCACGCCGTCCTCGATCTCGTCGAGCAGCTTGCGCAATTCGAGCACGGTCTTGCGCGGGATGATGACGCCGGGCATCTCGGCCGCACCCTCGGGGAGTTCGGTCTCGACGCGGGCGAGGCGATGGCCGTCCGTCGCCACCGCGCGCAGCATCGGCCCCTGCCCGAGCGATTTCGCATCCGCCGCAGCAACATGCAGATAGATACCGTTGAGATAGTAGCGCGTCTCTTCGGTGCTGATCGCAAACCGGGTCCGATCGACGAGGGCGCGCAGCACGGCCCCCTGGATGACGAAGCGATGCGGCAGCGTGCCGGTGGACATCGACGGGAAGTCCTCCACGCCGAGCACGTTCATCGAGGTGGCGAAGCGCCCGGCGCGGAGTGCGAGCGGCGCATCGGTGCCGGCCTGCGACAGCTCCACGGTGGCGCCGTCGGGCAGCTTGCGCACGATCTCGTGGAGCATCGCCGCCGGCACGGTGGTGGCACCTGGCCGGGCGATGTCGGCCTTGATCCGTTCGAGGACCGCGATCTCCATGTCGGTCGCGGTCAGCACCAGCTCGCCTTCGGCGCCGGCATCGCGGGCCGACAGCACAACGTTGGCGAGGATGGGAATGGTGTTGCGCTTCTCGGCCACGCTCTGGACATGGGCGAGCGCCTTGAGCAGCGTGCCGCGTTCGACCTTCAGCTTCATCTCACCTGCCCCGATGGCCGGACCACACCGATTCCGGCCGCACTCCCTTGACGTGATTTCTACCAGAACCCCCGCGAGTCGGCTAGCGGCGGTCATTTCGCCTTCAAAAGCAGATCCCCTGAGCGCGTCTGGAATGGTCAGATGGCCGCTCCAGGCGCGTTCACGCTCAGCTTTCGAGCATGCGGCGCAGGAGCTCGACATCCTCGGCGAAGGTCGCGTCGGTTTCCATGAGCTGCTGCACGCGGGTCACGGCGTGCATCACCGTGGTATGGTCGCGATCGCCGAAGCGACGGCCGATCTCCGGCAGCGAGCGGCCGGTAAGCTGCTTGGCGAGATACATCGCCACCTGACGCGGCCGGGCGACCGCACGCGCACGACGCTGCGAGGTCATTTCCGTCAGTCGGATGTGGAAATGCTCCGCCACCCGCTTCTGGATCTCCTCGATCGTCAGGCGACGGTCATGGGCGCGCAGGATGTCGTGCAGCACTTCCGGCACCGTCTCGATGCTGATCGGCGCGCCGACCAGCTTGGCGCGTGCGATCAGCCGGTTGAGCGCGCCTTCGAGCTCGCGGACATTGGTGGTGATCTTGTGGGCGAGGAATTCCATCACCTTGGGCGGCACGCTCACCTGGGCCGAGTTGGCCTTCGCCGACAGGATCGCCATGCGCAGCTCGAAGGTGGTGGCATGCACGTCGGCGACCATGCCGCAGCCCAGCCGGGTGCGCAGCCGGTCCTCGATGCCGGACAGGTCGGAGGGCGACTTGTCCGAAGACACCACGATCTGCTTGCCGGCATCGACCAGGGCATTGAAGGTATGGAAGAACTCCTCCTGGGTGCTCTCCTTGCCGATCAGGAACTGCAGGTCGTCGATCATCAGCACGTCGACCGAACGGAGCTGTTCCTTGAACTCCATGGTCGATTGCGAGCGGATCGCGGCGATGAAGCGGTACATGAATTTCTCGGCCGACATGTAGGCCACGCTCACCCGGCCGGATCGGGTCAGCTCGCCGCCGATCGCATGCATCAGATGCGTCTTGCCCAGGCCGACGCCGCCATAGAGGAACAGCGGGTTGAACCCCGGGCTGGAGGGCCGCTCGGCGACGCGGCGCGCACAGGCATAGGCGAACTCGTTCGGCTTGCCGACCACGAAGCTGTCGAAGGTGTAACGCTCATCGAGCGGGGCTGCGAGGTCGTTGGTGACGGAGCGGGTCGCCGCGGCCTGCTGTTGCGACGGTGCGGCCTGCACTATCGCCGCCTCGCTGGCGGCGGCGACCGCCGGACGGGTGCCGCTGATCGCCCCGCCGGGCCTCGGCGCAACACCGAAGATCACCCGGGCCACCCCGGGCATCTCGGCGCGGACCAGGCTTTCGATCAGATCGCCATGGTGGCCGCGCACCCAGTCGCGGAGGAACGGCGAGGGCAGCGTCAGGGTCAGTTCGTCGCCGTCGCAGGCGCCGGGGGCCAGCGCGCGCAGCCAGGTCTCGAATTCCCGCTCGCCGACACGCGCCGGCAGCGCCGCTGCCACCCGCGCCCAGCCGCGGGTGATCTCGCCCGGCAGGAAGCCGGAGGTACCGTCGTCGTGGAGACCGTCATCGACCGCGAGCGAAGAAGTCATCAAACGATTACCGGCAACCACGTCGCGCCCACCACTTCCAGCATTCATGCTCAAGACACAGAAAACCCGCCGCGCAACTGCACGTCAGTCAAATCTGACTTGAAAGGGAATAATTTGACTTAAGTAAAAGCGGTCGAGACCGGATCAGACAAACGACCGCAGAACTCGACAGAACGCACCAGCATCACTCACGTCCCGGAGCCTCTTATCAAACGTTCGACCCAAAAATTGCGTGTCTTTTCAGCGATTTGGACATCGAACGCGATCCCGGAGGCCCGCAAGACGATACCCTGATCCGCTCAATCGCGACCGTCTTCGGATGGTAGGCCAGCGCTCATTCGGAGGCAACGGGAATCTGGCCCCAATGGCGTGTCAATAATGACAATGCTCGTCAGAGCAATAAAGAAGAGAAATAACAGCTTAAAATCATTACAAACGAGAACGGACCGAGAGATACCTCCCGGTCCGTTCGTTTAGATCATTCCTGATGGGGCCGAGCAGCCGCCGCGGCGGCATCGGCACCCGGCCTTCAGGCGCCGGCGAGCGCCTTGATGCGGGCCGAAAGGCGCGAGACCTTGCGCGACACGGTATTGGCATGCACCACACCCTTGCCGGCGGCGCGCTGCATTTCGGGCTGTGCCGCGCGCAGGGCGGCAACGGCGGCCTCCTTGTCGCCACCGGCGATCGCGGTCTCGACCTTCTTGATGAAGGTGCGCATGCGCGACTTGCGGGCGGCATTGCGCTCGGTGCGAACGGCGGTCTGACGGATGCGCTTGCGCGCGGAAGCAGTGTTGGCCATGCGTGTTCTGCGTTTCGGTCCTGAGGAGCGCCGTGAGGCGCGATCGATACAAGGCGGCCGACAGTCTCCTGACCCTCAGGGCCAGGCACCACGGCGAGAGGGGCGCCTTTTAGAAGCCCGGCGACCCCTGAGTCAACCATTTTCACCCGTGAGGCTGGGCGCGCTCGCAGAAGAAGGTGCTGCGCCCGGACTGCGTCTCGCGACGGATGCCCGGGCAACGCGCCCCGCAGGCCGAACAGCGCTCACCCTCGCGGCCGTAGACCTGCCACTGGGCCTGGAAATAGCCCAGCTCGCCGTTCGGCTGCACGTAGTCGCGCAGCGACGACCCGCCCGCCGCTACCGCGGCAGTCAGCACGCTCACGATCGCGCGACGCAGCCGGCCGATCTCGCGCGGGCCGAGCGACGCGCCGCTGCGGAACGGCGATAGTCGTGCCGCGAACAGCGCCTCGCACACATAGATGTTGCCCAGGCCCGCGATCAGCCTCTGGTCGAGCAGGAGCGCCTTGAGCGGCGCGCGGCGGCCGGCCAGGCTTGCGGCCAGCACCGCATCGGTAAAGTCCGCCGACAGCGGCTCGGGCCCCAGTGCGGCCAGCAGCCTGTGGATCGCCCCGCCCTCCGGCTCGATCAGGTCCAGGGCTCCGAACCGGCGCGGATCGACTAGCCCGAGTCGCCAGCCATGCGCCGTGTGCAGCACCACATGCTCGTGCGGGTGCGCTCCGGCTGCCGTCTCCGGCGCGCTGATCACCATGCGCCCCGACATGCCGAGATGCAGCAGCAGGCCCGCGCCGCGATCGAGCCGGATGAGGATGTACTTGCCGCGGCGGGTCAGCCCGGTGACGCGCGCGCCCTTCGCCACCGCGACCAGACCGGGCGGAATCGCCCAGCGCAGATCGGCGCGCCTGAGCTCGATATCGGCGATGACCTGGCCCAGCAGCGGACCGGCCATGCCGCGCATCGTGGTCTCGACTTCGGGGAGTTCCGGCATGGCTGGGGTTCAGGCTATAGACTGGCCGGACATGAGCGCCAATGCCCCTCCCCCGTCCAACAACCCCGAGCTGGCCGGCACCGTCGACTTCGGCTACCGGCAGGTGCCGAGCGGTGAGAAGAAGCCGATGGTGCGCGCGGTGTTCGACAGCGTCGCACGGCGCTACGACATCATGAACGACCTGATGTCGCTCGGCATCCACCGGGTCTGGAAGCGCCGTCTGCTGACCCTGCTCGCGCCGCGCCCGCATCTCGAACTGCTCGATCTCGCGGGAGGTACCGGCGATATCAGCTTCGGCTGGCTCGCCGCCGGCGGCGGTCCGGCGATCCTGTCCGACATCAACGCGCAGATGCTCTCGGTCGGCCGCGAGCGTGCCGCAGAGCGCGCGATGATCGGCGATCTGCGCTTCCTGGTCGCCGACGCGGAAGCACTTCCGCTGCCGTCGGCCAGCGTCGACCGCGTCACCATCGCTTTCGGCCTGCGCAACTGCACCGACAAGTTGGCCGTGCTGCGCGAGGCGCGCCGTGTGCTGCGGCCGGGCGGGCGGTTCTTCTGCCTCGAATTCTCCACCGTGCAGGTCGCCGCCCTCGCGCCGGTCTATGACGCCTGGTCGTTCAAGGTGCTGCCGCGGCTCGGCTCGGCTGTCGCGGGCGATGCCGAGAGCTACCAGTATCTCGCCGAGAGCATCCGCACCTTCCCCCGCCAGGAGGTGCTCGCCGAGATGATGCGCGAGGCCGGGCTGGAACGCGTGAGTTACGAGAACATGAGCGCCGGCATCGTCGCGATCCATTCCGGCTGGCGGCTGTAAGGCAGGTGAACGCGCCCCACACACCCGACCGGCTGGCCGGCAGGCGCGTCCTGATCGTCATCAGCGGCGGTGTGGCGGCGTTCAAGGCGCTCGAACTGATCCGGCTGCTGGTCAAGCGCGGCTGTTCGGTGCGCACGGTCCTGACACGGGCGGGGGCTGAGTTCGTCACCCCGCTCAGCATCGCCGCGCTGAGCGCCGGCGAGGTGCACACCGAGCTGTTCTCGCTCACCGAGGAAAGCCGGATGGGCCATATCGAGCTGTCGCGCGCGGCCGACCTGCTGGTGGTGTGCCCGGCCAGTGCGGACATCCTCAGCGCCATGGCCACGGGGCGTGCCCACGACCTCGCCACCACCCTGCTGCTGGCGACCGACAAGCCGGTGCTGGTCGCCCCCGCGATGAACGTCCGCATGTGGCTGCACCCCGCCACCACCGCCAATGTCGCCACCCTCATCGAGCGCGGGGTGATGATGGTCGGCCCCGACGAGGGGGTGATGGCCTGCAACGAATACGGCCCCGGCCGCCTCGCCGAACCCGAGGCGATCCTCGCCGCCATCGAGCAGGCGCTGGAACCCACCCCCGCCCCTGCCCCGCTGCGCGGCCGTCGCGCGCTGGTGACCGCCGGGCCGACGCACGAGCCGATCGACCCGGTGCGCTATCTCGCCAACCGCAGCTCCGGGCGCCAGGGGTATGCGATCGCCGCCGCGCTGGCCCGGCTCGGCGCCCAGGTCACGCTGATCAGCGGCCCGACCGCGCTGGCGGCGCCGGCCGGGGTCGAACGCGTGTCGGTCGAGACCGGCCGTCAGATGCGCGATGCGGTGTTCGCCGCACTGCCCGCCGAGATCGCGGTGATGACCGCCGCCGTCGCCGACTGGCGCATCGCCGATCCGGCCACCGACAAGATCAAGAAGCGCCCCGGCGGCACGCCGCCCGAACTGCGCCTGCTGCCCAATCCCGACATCCTCGCCGAGCTCTCGGCCCCCGGCCCCGACCGCCCGCGCCTGGTGATCGGCTTTGCCGCCGAGACCTCGAAGGTGGGTGAGAACGCGCGCGACAAGCTCGCCCGCAAGGGCTGTGACTGGCTGGTCGCCAATGATGTCAGCGGCGACGTCATGGGGGGGGCGGACAATGCGATCGAGCTGCTCACCCCGCAGGGCTCCGAGCACTGGTCACGCCGCAGCAAGGAGGCGATCGCCACCATGCTCGCCGGCCGCATCGCGACCGCGCTCGGACCTCGGACGCCCGGGCCTCAGAAATAGGGCGCGTCGGTCAGGCGCTGCGAGATCCACCAGATCGTGCCGGCCGGGTCGCGTACCCCGCCCTGGCGGTCGCCATAGGGCATGTCGGCCACCTCCATGATCCGCTCGGCCCCGGCCGCCTCCGCCTGCGCCATCGCCGCATCGGCGTCCGCCACATAGAGATAGAAGGCGGCACGCGACGCCTCGAACGCTGTCGAGGCCTCGCTGACCATCAGCGTCACGCCGAACACGTCGATCTGGGCATTGGCGATCCGCCCGTCCGGCGCCCGGCTGCATCCGATCTCGCGTGCGCCGAACGCCGCTGCAAGGAAACCCAGATAGTCGTCCGCTCCGTTCACGAACAGATAGGGCGTGACGACGCTGAACCCGGCAGGAACACGCATCGCGACGGCCTCAGAGGATCTTGTTGATCAGGCTGGTGCCGAGACCGAACCCGGCACCGTTTTCGAACGCACGGCCGAAATTCGAGTTCAGCAGCCCGCCGAGCAGCCCGCCGATCCCGGCCTGGGACTGCGGCGCCGAGGCCAGCAGGGCGTGGATGGATTGCAGCAGGCCGCCGATCTGCTCCTGTTCGCCCTTCAGGGCGAGCGCCAGTTCGCGCAGGTCGAGCGACCATTCGCGTGCCCGCGGATCGCCGGAATCGGCCGCCGACTGGAGCTTGCCGCCAAGCGTCTGCACGGCCTGCGCCGCTTGCTGCGCCTGGGCCTGCAACTGCTGGAACTGCTGGTCGATGGTCTGCACGTCCACACGAACTCTCCGGCTGGCAGGATGTCGTGCCGCAGGCGACCATAGCCGCCGCCGCGTGTCCACCTCTTGCCCCCTGCCCGGCCCAGGCGGCAGAACGGGCCCGCCCACGCAGAAGACAGGACACGCCCATGACCGCGCCGACCCGCACCATCGCCGTCCGCCGGCTGCCGCATGGCGAGGGGCTCGACCTGCCCGCCTACGCCACCGAGGGCGCGGCGGGCATGGACCTGCTCGCCGCCGTCACCGAGCCCATCACCCTGCCGCCCGGCGGCCGCGCGCTGATCCCGACCGGGCTCGCCATCGCGTTGCCGCCCGGCCATGAGCTTCAGGTGCGCCCGCGCTCCGGGCTGGCGCTCAAGCACGGCATCACGTTGCCCAACAGCCCCGGCACCATCGACGAGGATTATCGCGGCGAGCTGCAGATCATCGTGATGAACGCCGGTGACGCGCCCTTCGAGATCACGCGCGGGATGCGCATCGCCCAGGGCGTGCTGGCCCCGGTGCTGCGCGCCACCTGGGAGGAAGTCGACACCCTGCCCGAGACGATGCGCGCCCAGGGCGGATTCGGCAGTACCGGGCACTGAGCCGGTGGACTGGCTGCTGCTGGGGCTCGCCATCGGCGCGGAGGTGGGTGCCACCACCGCGCTCAAGCTCTCCGCCGGCTTCACCCGGCTGGTGCCCTCGGCCGTCACCGTGCTCGGCTACGGTGTCGCGTTCTATTGCCTCGCACTGGCCCTGCGCACGATCCCGACCGGCATCGCCTATGCTGTGTGGTCGGGCGTGGGCATCGTGCTGGTCGCGGCCATCGCCTGGATCTGGCAGGGCCAGCGCCTCGGCGTGCCTGCGCTGGCCGGCATCGCGCTGATCCTCGCCGGCGTGCTGGTGATGAACCTGTGGCCGGACCGCACGCGCGGATGACGCTTTGATGAAGCCTGTCGCAGCGGCGCCACAGCCTCCGTGGCGCAGTGGTGACAGCCCGCAGGGGCTGCGCTAAAGGCGCAAGGGACATCGGACCAGACGGCGCGGGGCGAGCATGTGGACACCAAGAGCCTCCGCCAACGCCGCCGTGCGCACCACGCCCAACGTCTTCGACCTGATGGCGATCCTCATCATGCTGGGGGCGGCGATCACCATCGCCGGGGTCGCGCGTCACACGCTCGCGCCGCTGAGCGCGCCCGGGGCGGCTGAAATCCATCTCGACCCCGCTTTCCTGCCCGGCTACGCGGTGCGCACCACCGCGCGGATGTTCGCAGCCCTCGGCCTGTCGCTGCTGTTCACCTTCACCTATGCGGTGCTGGCGGCGAAGAGCCGGCGCGCGGGGCTGATCCTGGTGCCGGTGCTCGACATCCTGCAGTCCATCCCGATCTTCGGCTTCCTGACCTTCACCGTGGTGTTCTTCATGGGGCTGTTCCCCGGCCGCGTGCTGGGCGCGGAGCTGGCGGCGATCTTCACCATCTTCACCTCGCAGGCCTGGAACATGGCGTTTTCCATGTATCAGTCACTCACCACGGTGCCGCGCGAACTGGACGAGGCGTCGCGCTGCTTCGGGCTGTCGGCCTGGCAGAAATTCTGGCGTCTCGAGGTGCCGTTCGCCATTCCCGGCCTGGTGTGGAACACCATGATGTCGATGTCGGGCGGCTGGTTCATGGTGGTCGCGTCGGAGGCGATCTCGGTCGGCGACGTGCATGTCGTGCTGCCGGGCATCGGCTCCTATGTGGGTGCGGCGATCGCCGCACAGGACATCCATGCGGTGTTCTACGCCATCGTCGCGATGCTGGTGGTCATCATCGCCTATGACCAGCTCATCTTCCGCCCCGTCGTCGCCTGGTCGGCGCGCTTCCGCTACGAGATGACCCAGGGTGCGGTCGCACAGGATCCGTGGATGCTGACGCTGCTGCGCCGCACCCGGCTGCTGGCCGCGGGCGGACGCATCTTCGGCAGCATGGTCAGCGCGTTCGCCGGGCTGCGCATCGGCCCGCGTGCGGGGTTCGACCGCAAGCCGCTGCTGCCGCCGCAGGCGATGAACGTCATCTGGGCAGCTTCCCTCGTCACGCTGGTCGGCTTCGCGGCCTGGCAGATCGCGATGTATGTGCATCACTCGGTGAGCTGGCACGAGGTCGGCCGCGCGGTGCTGTATGGATTTTACACCATGCTGCGGGTGATCGCGATGATCGCGCTCGCCACCCTGATCTGGGTGCCGGTCGGCGTCTGGCTCGGCCTGCGCCCGGCCTGGGCGCGTCGCGCGCAGCCGGTCGCGCAGTTCCTCGCCGCCTTCCCCGCCAACCTGTTCTTCCCGCTTTTCGTGGTGGTGATCGTCGCTTTCCACCTCAATCCCGACATCTGGCTGACGCCGCTGATGGTGCTCGGTACGCAGTGGTACATCCTGTTCAACGTCGTTGCCGGTGCGGCGGCGTTTCCGGGCGAACTGCTGGAAGCCTCGCGCAATTTCAACGTGCGCGGCTGGCTGTGGTGGCGCAGCGTGATCCTGCCGGGCATCGCACCCTATTACATCACCGGCGCGATCACCGCCTCGGGTGGTGCGTGGAACGCCTCGCTGCTGGCCGAGGTCGCGAGCTGGGGCCACACCACGCTGCACGCGCACGGCATCGGCGCCTACATCACCGACGCCACCACCGCCGGCGAGACCGCGCGCGTCGCGCTGGGGATGGTGGTGATGACGCTGTTCGTGCTGAGTTTCAACCGCATCGTCTGGCGCCCGATGTATGCCTATGCCGCCCGCCGGCTGACCTTTGCCTGAGGATCGTCCGATGGATCATGTCGTGACCGCCGACACCGAACTGGTCCGCATCCGCGGGGTAAGGCAGGCCTATCACAAGGACAGCAACGCCGACCTCGTGGTGCTGGACGACGTCAGCCTCGACCTCAAGGCGGGCGAGATCGTCGGGCTGCTGGGCCGGTCGGGCTCGGGCAAGTCCACCCTGCTGCGCATCGTTTCCGGCCTGCTCAAGCCGACCTCCGGGGATGTGCGCTGGCGTGGCCAGCCGTTGCGTGGCCCCGCCGACGGCGTGGCGATGGTGTTCCAGAGCTTCGCGCTGTTTCCCTGGCTCACCGTGCAGGCCAATGTCGAGCTGGGTCTGGAAGCCAAGGGTGTGGCGCGGGCCGAGCGCGAGCGGCTTGCCGAGGAAGCGATCGACCTGATCGGTCTCGGCGGCTACGAGAACGCCTTCCCCAAGGAGCTGTCCGGCGGCATGCGCCAGCGCGTCGGGCTGGCCCGCGCGCTGGTGGTGCATCCCGACCTGCTGCTGATGGACGAGCCGTTCTCGGCGCTGGACGTGCTGACCGCGGAGAACCTGCGCACCGACCTCATCGAGCTGTGGTCGGAAGGGCGCCTGCCGGTGAAATCGGTGCTGATCGTCACCCACAACATCGAGGAGGCGGTGCTGATGTGCGACCGCATCCTGGTGTTCTCCTCCAACCCGGGCCGCGTCGCCCATGAGCTGACGGTGCCGTTCGCCCATCCGCGCAACCGCCACGACCCTGCCTTCCGCGCCCTGGTGGACCGTATCTACGGGCTGATGACGCGTCGCCCGGTCGAACCGCCCGCCGCCGGTCCCGGCGAGGAGAAGGCGGGTCCGGCGAAATGGACCGCGCTGGCGCCGCTGCCGACCAACCTGATGGCCGGCCTGCTGGAGACCCTCGCCGCCGAACCCTATCGCGGCCGCGCCGACCTGCCGCAGCTCGCCTCCGCCCTCCAGCTCGAACTCGACGAGCTGCTGCCCCTTGGTGAATCGCTCCAGATGCTGAAATTCGCCGTGCTGGAGGAGGGCGACATCAAGCTGACCGACGCCGGCCGCGCCTTCGTCGCTGAGGAGAACGACGACCGCAAGACGCTGTTCGCGCAGAGCCTGCTCGCCAACATCCCCCTCGCCGCCGCCATCCGACAGGTGCTCGACGAGCGCTGGAACCACCGTGCCCGCGCCGAACGCTTCCGCGACGAGCTCGAGGACCACATGTCGCCCGAATACGCCCAGGAGACGCTGCTGACGGTGATCGGCTGGGCGCGCTACGGCGAGCTGTTCAACTACGACGACGAATCGGACCAGTTCTTCCTCGAGGAAGAGGACGACTGATCAGGGGATCAGCCGCCTCTCGCGAAGCTGAGCGAACAGGGCGAAGAAGGCATCGTCGGTCGGCTGGTAGTCGAGGAAGCCGAGCCGGCGGCTCTTCGACATGTCCGTCACCACCTCGATCGGCCGGCCGAGATCGGCATCAGTGTGCCACGGCGAGACCAGCCGCGACAGCTCCGGCTCGACCAGCTTCTCGCGTTCGGCGATCCGCCGCCAGGCGTCGGCATCGTCCGCCATCTGCGCCTCCAGCGGCCGCACCACGCCGTCGAACGCCGCCGGTTCCAGCCCGAACCAGCCTGCGATGCGGCCCCACATCCAGCGCCAGCGGAAGACGTCGCCGTCGACGACGTTGAACGCCTCGTTCGCCGCCGCCGGGGTCTGCGCCGCCCAGGCGAGATGGCGCGCAAGCAGCCCTGTATCGGTCATGTCGGTCAGCCCGTCCCACTGCACCGCGGAGCCGGGAAAGCGGAACGGCCGGCCGAGCGCGCGACACAGTGTGGCGTAGACCGCAAGCGTGGTGCCCATGTTCATCGCGTTGCCGACCGCCTCGCCGATCAGCGTATGCGGCCGGTGCACGCTCCAGGTGAAGCCGTCGCGGGCGGCGGCCTCGAACAACTCATCCTCCTGCGCATAGTAGAAGTTCTCGACATCGAGACGCGGCATGTCCTCGCGCAACGGCGTCGGCGGTGGGGCGCCGGTGCCATAGGCCTCGAACGGGCCGAGATAATGTTTCAGCCCGGTGACCAGCCCGACATGGCGTACGCTGCCGGCCGGGGCGAGGGCGGACAGCAGGTTGCGCACCATCGCCGCATTGACGCGGATGTTCTCCGCCTCCGTCGGCTGGCGCGACCAGGTGGTGATGAACACCGCATCGGGTGTCAGCCCCGACAGCGCCTCGCGCACCCCCTCCGGATCGCCGAGATCGACGGTTACGGGCAGCAGGCCCGGTAAGGCCACCGGGCGCCGGCTCAGCCCATGCACCCTCCAGCCAAGCGACAGCATATGGCGGGCCGCAGCCGAGCCGGCGATGCCGCTGGCGCCGACGATGAGAACCGTGCGTGTCATCTCCGCGCTCAGGCCCTTGCCGTTTCCTTCAGCCGGTCGGCGAACGCCTTGCGGAACTTCACCACCTTGGGGGCGACGACGGCCTGGCAGTATCCGGAGTACGGATTGCGGGCGAAATAGTCGTCATGCTCCTCCTCCGCCGGCCAGAACACCGCAGGACCGGCGATCTCGGTGACGATCGGGTTCGCCCAGATGCCCTCGGCGGCGATCTCGTCGCGCACCGCCTGCGCGGTCGCCCGCTCGTCGTCATCGCCGGTGAAGATCACCGAGCGGTACTGGGTACCGATATCGTTGCCCTGCCGATTGAGCGTGGTGGGATCATGGATGACGAAGAAGATCCGCAGCAGGTCGGCATAGCTCACCTGCTCCGGGTTATAGGTCACCTGCACCACCTCGGCATGGCCGGTGGAACCGGTGCAGACCTCGCGATAGGACGGGTTCGACGTGTGGCCGCCGGCATAGCCCGACTGCACCTTCGTCACCCCGCGCAGGTCGCGATAGATCGCCTCGACGCACCAGAAGCAGCCCCCGCCAAGCAGTGCCACCTTCTCCTGAGGTGCGGGATTCGGGGTCCGGACGTCATCCATGAGTAGCTTCCTTGCTCTTGCGCGTGCTCAGATGGTGCCGACCGACAACCCGGTCAACCGCGCTGCGTTGCACAGACCCGGCAATCCTTGCCGCACTTTCGAGGCACGTCCACCCATGGCCAGAAAAGCGAAAACCCCTGCAAATCCCCTCGAGGACTCGCCAGCGCGCGACAACCGCATCCGTGAGCGCGCCTACCACCTGTGGGATGAGGAAGGCCGTCCGCATGGTCGCGACGTCGAGTTCTGGGAACGCGCCACGGCACTGATCGGCATGGAAGACAGTGCAGGATCGGGCCAGTTGCCTGCGACCGGCCCGTCACCGACCGAGACCGTGATCGAGGAGGCCTCGATCCAGGAGAATCTCGGCGAATTCCCCGCTCAGCTCACCGACCAGGGCGACGTCACCCCGACACCGAAGCCGCGCCGGGCGAAGGCCGCGGCCGCTGAAGCTCCGCCACCCGCCAGCACCAAATCGGCGACAGCGGACAAGGCTGCCGCAAAGACGCCGGCGAAGAAACCGGTCAAGGCACCCGCAGGCAAGTCCTGAGCGGCGAGCCACTGTCGCGTCAGAACCGGTCGCGAAACCGCTCCGGCAGCCGCCACAACGCCATCGGCGCGAGATCGAGCGCATAGCGATAGGTACCGCCGCTCCAGGCCCTGTCACTGTCGGTGATGGCGGCGGTCCAGCGGCGCAGTTCCGCATCCTCGGCATCCAGCCGACGGGCCGGATCGCCGGGCAGCCCCGCCATGCCGCGCAGCATCGCCAGCCAGTCCGCGTCCGCCATGCGCTGGTGCGAGCCCGCCCCCGCCTCCGCCCAGGGCTGCGCGCGGGTACGGGCGAGGCGGGCCAGCCCGTCGGCCTCGTCGGCGAAGCGAAGATGGAACAGATGCAGGTCGCCGAACACCGGCGGCGCCTCGATGCAGTGGAAGCCCGGCGCCCAAGCCACCGGCCGCCGGATCAGCACCGGCTTGCACAGCGCCGAGGAGAAGCGCAGCCAGTGGCGCTGCCGGCCGGCCGGCCGGCTCCAGTCCAGCGTCGCCTCGTCGGAGGCGCGATGGATCACCTCATAGCCATGCGCGGTGATCACCGCGGGTGCGGACGGGTCCGCGGCGAGCGCGGCCGCGTAATCCGCCAACCCCGCATGACGATCGGGATCGGCAACGACGATCTCGTCGCTGTCGGTGTACATCACCGCCGGGTAATAGCCGAGCAGCGCCGAGCACAGCGCCGAGACGAAGGCGGCGCGCCGTGTGTCGTCCTGCGGCGAGCGCGGCAGGCGGATCACGTTGACCCCCGCCCCGACCCCCGCCCGCCAGCGCGCCATCAGCACCGGATCGGAGCCATGATCGATGACGGTGCAGTTCGCGGCCCCCAGCTCGCGCACGTAATGGCGCGTCCAGAACGGCAGATGCGTGGGCTCGTCGAACACCATGGTGACCGCCGCCAGCTCCGGGCGATCCGCAGTTCTTCCCGTCACGCCCGGCGCACTCCCCTGTGCCGGCGGACGGTGATCCGCCTGCACGGGGGCGTCAAGGCCGGGCAGACGGGCGCGCCGCCAGCACCCGTGCGTCATAGCCCGCCGGCAGCGGCGAGCGCCGCGGCTGGCGAAGGCATTCGCACACCAGCGGCGCACAGGCGGCATCCGGCCCGCTGAGCGCGCCGGTGGTGCCGGTATAGTGCACCTCGGCCACCCGCGAGCCGGAGATCCGCAGCACCAGATGGCAGCCGCCACCGCCGCCCAGCGACAGTGACAGATCGTCGAGAAATTTCAGCGAGATCGCAGCCCCTGTGGCGCTGTAATCGTAGGTGAACAACTGCTCCTGAGGATCGAGCCAGGCGATCCGTGCCGGGATGCCGGCACAGGCCTGCACGTCCACCGCCGACATGCCGACCAGTGCGTGGCGGGCCTGCCGCGCCTCGATCGCCGCGCAGCCCGTCAACCCGATGCAGGCGAGCAGGAGTGCCACCCACCTCATTGATGCGCCCCCACCTGGCCGAGCGCACGCAGGTCGCCGGCGAGGGTCGCGAAATCGAGATCACCAGGGCTGGTGCCGCGCGGCCCCAGCCACTCGCCCGGCGCGAACACCGCATAGGCCTCGTCGCAATAACGATCGAGAAACGCCCAGGATGCCTTCTGCACCCCGCCCCAGGTAATGAGCGATACCTCCGCCTCGTCATAGCCGGCGACCAGCACCGCATGGCCGCCCCAGGAGCCCGGCCGATCGAGCGCATCGTCGCCCGCAACCGGTTCCCAGACCGTCTGGGTCTGGGCGCGGCGCGGCAGGTCGAGCCCGAGATAGGCCGAGCCGAACAGTTGCACCGCCTGGCGGATCGCCTCGCGGTCACCCGCCGCAAGCCGCGCCCAGACCCCGCACTCGACCCCCTGAGGGCGCAGTCGCACCCCCTCGCGGGCGAACCAGCCCAGCACGTCGGTCTCCACCGCCCCCGCATCGGTCTCCGGCCGGCCTGGCACGTAGCCGCCGACGATGCCGTAGCAGTGCTCGACGGTGGCATCGTCCATCACCAGCGGCGTCCCGCCGCCAAGCTGCGTGCGCTGCACGATCGCGTTGGCCAGGGCCGCGATGGTGCAGCAGCCGAGGCGGTCGTTGCAGAACATCCGCCAGCCGATGCCCGTGGCGCGGTCGAGCCGCGCAGGGGCTGGCGGCGGTGCCGCGCGCAGGTAGCGCGCCAGACGGGGGGCCGGCGTGCCCGGCGGCGGCGCCCGCCGCCCCAGGCGGCCGCGCGCGGGCGGCACCACCCTCAGGGTGACCCCGCCAGCGTCACCCGCATCTGCATCGGCCCGACACCGATGAAGGCATCGAGCAACGCATCGGCGATGGCGAGCGCGGCACTCACCGGCGGCGGCAGCGTGCCGGGCGGGATGATCGCCGCCAGGGCGGCGAGTGCGGTGCGCACGTCGCGCGCCAGCGTCTGCAACCTGGCGAGATCGAGTGCGCCCACCGCGCCGGCATGCGCCGCCTGCGCGGCCAGCGGCGCCGCGAGTGCGGCGACCGCGAGCTGCGCCTCGCTCTCGAGCAGCTTCGTGCGTGTCGGATCGAGCCGGCCGGCCGCGACCAGCGTGTCCGCCTGCGCACTGAGCACCGCACATGCGGTGCGCGCGTCGCTCGCGAGCTCCGCATAGTCGAAGCTCCTGGCTCCCCCATCCGCGCAGCCGCCGAGCCCCGCCGGCAGCAGCGCGCCCATCGCCATCGCGGCGATCCGCAGCCTTGCGCGGCTCATCGTCCGCCCTCCGACATCGTCACCGGGTGCGCCGCACCCGGCTGGGCCAGATTGCGGGCGTTGAGCCAGTTGGCGCCGATCGCGCTGAGGATGCGCCGCGGCAGCACCCAGGGCGAGCCCGACGGCGGCTGCGGCAGCATCGCATCGAGCACCGCGCACAGGCCGATCGCCGCCAGAGCAGGCACCGCCAGGCGCGCCGGCAACAGCGACAGGATATAGCTGACCGGGTCCATCAATGGTGCACCTCCCGGCCGGCCTGTGTGGCGGGTGCGCTGCCCGACACCGCCACCGGACCGCCGCCATGCACGCCGACCTGATAGAAGGCATGGCGTCCGCGGGTGCAGCGGAACCGCTCCCAGGTGGCCCAGAACGGCCGGTCCGAGCCGAGCGCGAAATAGGAATCCGCGCCGCGCACGATATCGGGCAGCATGCCGGCCTCCAGACGCTGCGCCATCAGCAGCGCGGAGCGAAAGGCCGGGTCGCGCTCGCCGACCGCGAGCATCGCATCGTGATTGGGATCTTCCTCGTTCCAGCACGAGAACTGGTGGATGCCGTGGCAGGAGGCGGTGCAGACGGAGGCGATATCGTGCCCCCACCAGCCCGGCTGAGCCACGCGCGCGGCGATGGTGTTGAGGACGGCCTGCATGCCCGCGGCACCTTCGCCACGCGCCTCGCCCCAGGCAGTACGGGCGGCCAGTTGAACGGGATCGCTCATCATTGTTCCCTGTCGGTGAAGGACGCAGCCACATCGGGCTGGATCGTCCTTCCGGCCGCCGATGACCCGCCTTGGCGGTTCGGCATGGGCCGGAAGCCCGAACATCCCCGGATTATCCGTGACCCAGCGGGCGGAACAAAACGAAACAAACACAGATCGATACAGAACCGCGGCTTGCACCCCCCGCCCGTGCCGCTACCATCCGGTCGACGCCCACCGCACGGACGACGATGCCGGCCTCCATCACGCTTCCCCACGGCCCGGCGGCGTCGCTGCCGGCACGCGCCGCCACCGATGCGGCCGGGCCACGCATCCTGTCGAGATGGGAGTTCCTGCCCGGCTGGGCGGTCTACACGCCGCTGGTCGTGCAATGGATCGCGCTCGGTCTGCGCCACGGCAGCTTCGCACTTCCCTGCCTGAGCAATCCGACCATCCCGACAGGCGGCATGGTCAACGAGAGCAAGGCCGACATCCTCTCCCGGCTCGGCGACCCGCCCCCCGACTTCATCGCCCGCTGGGCGACGCTCACCGCCGGCGCGAGCGCGCTCGCCGAGGCGGAGGCGGCGATGACGCGTCTCGGCCTCGCGTTTCCGGTGGTGCTGAAGCCGGATATCGGCTGCCGGGGCGCGGGGGTGAAGCTCGTCGGCGATCACGCAAGCCTGGTCCGCGCGCTGGCCGCCTTCCGCCCCGGTGTCGCGCTGATGCTGCAGTATCTGGTGCCGCACGAGGGCGAGGCGGGCGTGTTCTGGTCGCGCGCGCCGGGGGCGTCGAAGGGCGAGATCCTGTCCATCACCCTCAAGCACTCGCCACGCGTCACCGGCGACGGTGTGCGCACGCTGCGCGCCCTGATCGAGGCGCATCCGCGCGCCGGGAAGGTCCCGCATCTGTATCTCCCCCGCCTGGCCGACCGGCTCGACGAGGTGCCGCCGGCGGGAGAGGAGGTGCGGCTGGTGTTCACCGGCAATCATTGCCGCGGCTCGGTGTTCACCGACGCGACCTCGCTCGCCACCGACGCGCTGCGCGAGAGGTTGGAAGCGATCCTGTCCGGCATCGAGGAGTTCCACCACGGCCGCGTCGACCTGCGCTTCGCCGATCTCGACCGGCTGCTCGCCGGCCACGACTTCACCCTCATCGAGATCAATGGCGTCGGCTCGGAGGCGACCCATGTCTGGGACGCGCGCACGACGCTGCGCGAGATCTTTGCCAGCCAGGCCCGCATCACCGCGCGCGCCTTCGCCATCGGCAATGCCAACCGCAGACGCGGCTGGCGCAGCCCGGGTATCCTCGACCTGCTGAAGCAGTGGCGCCGTCAGGTGCGGCTGGTGCGCGACTATCCGCCCGGAGACTGAATAGAGATGCCTCGCCCCGCCCTCGCCGCCTGCTGCGCGCTCCTCGCCCCCAGCCTGACCCTCGCCGCGCCTGCCGCCGCGGCCACGCCGGACACGCTGAACATCGGGCTTCAGCTCGAACCGCCCTCACTCGACCCGACCACCGGCCCGGCGGAAGCGATCCGCGACATCGTCTACGACAACGTCTTCGAAAGCCTCACCAGGCTCGACGAGCACGGTTCCGTCCAGCCCCAGCTCGCGAAACGCTGGAGCATCGCCGATGGCGGCCGGCGCTACGAGTTCGCTCTCGACACCGGTGCGAGCTTTTCCGACGGCACGCCGTTCGACTGCGCCATCGTGAAGTTCAGTCTCGACCGAGCCCGTGCCCCCGACAGCCTCAACCCGGAGCGCGCGTTCTATGCGCCGATCGCCTCGATCTCCTGCCCCGCCCCCGACCACGCGGTAATCACGCTTTCGGCCCCCGACAGCGAGTTCCTCTACCACCTCGCCTGGGCCGCCTCGGCCATGGTCGCGCCCGCCACGGCGGCCACCAACGCGCAGCACCCGGTCGGCACCGGGCCCTATGTTCTGGAGAACTGGAAACGCGGCTCATCCATCACGCTGAGCCGCCGCGAGCATCTGCGCGCACCGATCCCCGCCATCGCGCGGGTCAGTTTCCACTTCATCGCCGACCCGCTGACCGCCGCCGACGCTCTCGACGGCAACCGTCTCGACGGCTACGTCAACTTTCCCAACACCGACATGCTGTCGCGCTTCCAGGGCGACCCGCGCTTCACCGTCCTGGTCGGGCGTTCGCCGATCAAGCTGATCTGGGCGCTCAACGAGGCGCGGGCCCCCTTCAACGACCTGCGCGTGCGCCTCGCCCTCGCCGCCGCGATCGACCGTTACGCCATCGTCACCGGCTACGCCAACAACTTCGCCACCGTGATCGGCAGCCACGACACGCCCGAGGATCCCGACTATCTCGATCTGTCGGCGCACGCGCCGTACGATGTCGGCCACGCACAGGATCTTCTCAGACAGGCCGGCGTCGCCGCGGGCACGGTGATCGAGATCGCGCTGCCGCCGACCGACTATGCTCACAAGGTCGGCGACATGCTCGCGGCCTATCTCGCCCAGGTCGGGCTCGTGGCGAAGCTGGTGCCGATGCAGTGGCCGCAATGGCTCGGCGACGTCTACGGACATGCGAACTACCAGACCACGGTGATCGCCCATACAGAGCCGCGCGATCTCGATATCTATGCCCGGCCGCACTACTATTTCGGCTATCACGACACGGTCTATGACGCTCTGTTCGCGCAATACCGCACCACCACCGACCCCGCCGCGCAGCACGCGCTGTGGCAGAAGCTCCAGCAGCGTCTCGCCGACACCCAGGCCAACGTGTTCATCGCCGCGCTGCCACGAATCTCGATCTGGAACGCCAGGCTGCGCGGCATGTGGCGCGACGAGCCGATCCCGCTGAACCGGATCGCCGACCTCTCATGGACGCCCTGACCACCCTGCGGTCCTTCGCCTCCCGGCTGCTGTGGCTGGCGCTCGCCCTGCTGGCCTGCTCGGCGATCACCTTCGCGATCCTCGATATCCTGCCCGGCGATCCGGCCCGCGCGATGCTGGGCATGAACGCCACCGACGAGGCGCTCACCGCCCTGCATGCGAAGCTCGGCCTCGACCGTCCGCCGATGATGCAATACCTCGCCTGGCTCGACGATCTCGCCCATCTGCGCCTCGGCACCTCGATGACCTACGACATCCCCGTCGCCCAGCTTCTCTCCGGACGCCTCGCCATCACCCTGCCGCTCGCCGCCGGGGCGATGACGATCGCACTCAGCCTGGGCCTGCCGTTCGGCGCGATCGCCGCAAGGCGGCGCCACCGCGCCGACGGCGTGATGCTCGATGCCGCCGCGCAACTCCTGCAATCAGTGCCCGATTTCTGGCTCGGCATCGCGCTGGTCGGCATCTTCGCCCTGCACTGGCGCTTCGCCCCGTCGGGCGGCTTTCCCGGCTGGGCGCATCCCGCCGCCGCCCTCGGCGCCCTGGTCCTGCCGGCCCTCGCCCTCGCCCTACCGCAGGCCGCGGTGCTGATGCGCGTGATGCGCTCCGCCCTGATCTCGATCGAGCCGCAGGACTTCATCCGCAGCGCGCGTGCGCGGGGCCTGTCTCCCGCCCGCATCTTCCTGCGCCACGCACTGCCCCATGCGCTGCTGCCGGTGCTGACCATCGCCACGATGCAGATCTCGTTCCTGATCGGCGGCGCGGTGGTGGTCGAGACCGTGTTCGACCTGCCGGGCCTGGGGCGGATGCTGTTCGACGCGGTCGGCAATCACGATCTCGTGGTGCTGCGCGACCTCGTGCTGCTGGTCGCCGCTGCCATCACCCTCCTCTCGATGCTCGCCGAATGGCTGGCGACCCGGCTCGACCCGCGCGGCCAGCCCCGATGAGCCGACCCCGATGAACCGCCCCGACCCGCGCCTGCTGCTCGGCGCCACCTGCCTCGCCGGACCGATCGCCCTCGCCCTGCTGTCGCTCGCCTGGACTCCGTTCGCAGTCAACGGCCTCGACATCGCCCACCGACTGCTCCCGCCCGACGCCGCACACCCGTTCGGCACCGACGGTTTCGGCCGCGACCTGCTCTCGCGCAGCATGGCCGGGCTGCGCGCCACCATCGCCACCGCCTTGGCCGCAACCGGGCTCGGGGCCGCGATCGGCATCCCGCTGGGCATCACCATTGCCGCCAGCCACGAACGTCGGAGCGCCCCGCTGCGCCGCCTCGCCGACCTCGTCTTCGCGTTTCCGCCGGTGCTGACCGCCGCGATGCTTGCCGCCCTCTGGGGTGGGAGCGCCGCCGGAGCGGTGGTGGCGATCGGCGCGTTCGATGTCCCGGTCTTCGCCCGCATCGCCGCCGCCGCCGCCCTGCCGGTGCTCGCACAGGACTTCATCGCCGCCAGCCGTCTCGCCGGGCGCGGGCCGCTCGGCGTGCTGTGGTGGCACATCCTGCCCAACATCGCCGCCCCGCTGATCGTACAGGCCTCGCTCCAGGCCGGCATCGCCGTGCTGGCCGAGGCCGGGCTGACCTATCTCGGCTTTGGACTACCGCCCCCCGCCCCCTCGCTCGGCGGCATGCTCAAGGACTACCAGAGCGCGCTCGGCGCCGCCCCCTGGCTGGTGCTCATCCCAGGCGCGCTGGTGACCCTGCTGGTGCTGGGCTGCAATCTGCTCGGCGACGGGCTGCGCGACAGGCTTGCACGCTGATGCTGCTCGAACTCGACGGGTTCGGGGCGACGCTCGGCTCCCTCACCCTACTGCGTGGCATCGACCTGTCCCTCAGCCCCGGCGACAGCCTCGCTTTGGTCGGCGAATCCGGCTCCGGCAAGACCACCCTCGCCCTTGCCCTGATGCGCCTGCTGCCCGAGGGCGCGCAGCTGCACGGCCACGCCCGCCTCGACGGCACCGACCTCACCCGGCTGCACGAAGCCGACATGCGCCGTCTGCGCGGCCGTCGCATCTCCATGGTGTTCCAGGAACCCCTGCGCGCGCTCGACCCGCTGATGCGCGCCGGGCGGCAGATCGCCGAAGCCGGCGGCGACCCTGCTGCCCTGCTGGCGCATGTCGGCCTGTCGCCACAGACCGCCCGCGCCTGGCCCCACCAGCTTTCCGGCGGCCAGCGCCAGCGCGTGCTGATCGCCACCGCCATTGCCGCCCGGCCCGCCTTGCTGATCGCCGACGAGGCCTCGACCGCGCTCGATCCCGCCACCCAGGCGCAGGTCCTCGCCCTGCTCGACCGTCTGCGCGCCGAGCACGCCATGGGCCTGCTGCTGGTCAGCCACGATCTCGGCCTCGTCGCGGCCACCGCGGCCCGCCTCGCCGTGCTCTACGCCGGCCGGCTGGTCGAAACCGGCCCGACGGCCGAGCTGCTCGCCCGACCCGCCCACCCCTACACCGCTTCTCTTGCCGCCTGCTCGCTGCACCTGCGCACCCCGCCCCCCGACACCATCCTGCCGACCCTCCCCGGCCTGCCGCCCGGCCCCGCCGACACCCTGCCCGGCTGCCGCTTCGCGTCCCGTTGCCCGCGCGCCGAACCCGACTGCCTGGAAGCGGAACCGCCGCTCGCCACGCTCGACGCGACCCGCGCCGTCGCCTGCCTGCACCCGCTGTGAACGCGGTCCTCACCCTGCGGGGCATCACCGCGCGACGCGGTGGCCACGACATCCTGCGCGGCATCGATCTCGACATCGCGCCGGCCGAGACGCTCGGCCTGATCGGCGCCTCCGGGGCCGGCAAATCCACCCTTGCCCGCATCGTCCTCGGCCTCGACCGCCCCGATGGCGGCCAGCGCCACCTTGCCGCCGCCGGCGTGCAGGCCGTCTTCCAGGACCCGCAGGGCTCGCTCGACCCCACCCACAGCATCGCCCGCATCGTCGCCGAACCGCTCGCCACACGCCGCGTCCGGCGCCCCGAGCGTGCCCGCCGCACCCTCGCCGCACTCGAGGCCGTCGGCCTGCCCGCCACCCTCGCCACCCAACGCCCCGGCTCGCTGTCCGGCGGCCAGCGCCAGCGCGTCGCCATCGCCCGCGCGCTGATCGCCGACCCTGCCCTGCTGGTCGCCGACGAACCGGTCTCCGCACTCGACGTCTCGGTGCAGGCGCAGGTGCTCAACCTGCTGCGCGACGCCAGACGCGAACGCGGCCTGTCGATGCTGTTCATCAGCCACGACCTCGCCGCCATCCGCCATCTCTGCCAGCGCGTCGCCGTGCTGCATGATGGCCGCATCGTCGAGTGCGCGCCGGCCGAGACCCTGTTCGCCACCCCGCGTCACGACGCGACGAAAGCCCTGCTCACCGGCCGCCCCTTGCCGGCAGACGCGGCTTTGGGCAGGTGAAAGGATGCGCAACTGCCTCACAGACATCTCCGGCCTGCGCGTCGGCCACGCCCATGACGAGACCCTGCGCTCGGGTGTGACCGCGGTCATCTTCGACCGCCCGGCCATCGCCGCCGCCTCGCTGCTCGGCGGCGCGCCGGCGGTGCGGGATACGGCCCTGCTGGCACTCGAGAACGCCGTCGAACGCATCGACGCGATCGTGCTCTCGGGCGGCTCCGTCTACGGGCTCGACGCGACCTCCGGCCTGCACGCCGCCTGGCGCGCGGACGGCTGGGGCCTGCCCGCCAACCCGCGCCCGGTGAACGTCCCGGTCGTGGTGCAGGCCAGCCTGTTCGACCTCACCAATGGCGGCGCGAAGGACTGGACCGGCCCCAGCCCTTACCTCGCGCTCGGCGAACACGCCGTCCGCAACCTCACCGCCGACCGTTCACCGCTCGGCTCCATCGGCGCCGGCTTCGGGGCGACCACCGCCGATCTGCGCGGCGGCCTCGGTGCCGCGAGCAGCCTCACCCCGCAAGGCCACACCATCGCCGCGATGGTCGCCGTCAACGCCGTCGGCAGCACCACGCTCGCCGGCACCCGCCATTTCTGGGCCGCTACCTTCGAGCGCGACGGCGAGTTCGGCGATGCCGGCTGGCCCAGCCCGCTTCCCCCCGGCCTCGACCGCTTGCGTGTCAAGCAGCCCGACGCCTGGGGCACCACCACCGCCGCCCCGCCGACCGGCACCGTGATCGGGATCGTCGCCACCGACGCGGCCCTGACCCCCGCGCAGGCGCATCGCCTCGCCATCGCCGCCCAGGACGGGCTCGCCCGCGCCATCCTGCCCACCCATCTCGCCCGCGACGGCGACGTGATGTTCGCCGCCAGCACCGAGGCCGCCCCGCTCGCCGCGGATCGCGACACCTTCACCGAACTCTGTCTCGCCGCCACGCTCACCACCGCCCGCGCCATCGCCCGCGGCGTGCACGCCGCCGCCCCGTCCCCCGGCCCCGGCTGTCCGCCGAGCTGGTCGGAACGCTTCGCGCCATGAGCGGCTGGACCCGCCGCCCGCCTGCCTATCAGGGACGCAACGCCGGCGAGCCGAGCGACCTGCACGAGATCCGCCAAGGCCGCGCCCTTTCCGTCGCCCACCGCCCGGGCAGCGACCTCACCCTGGTGTTCATCCACGGCACCGGCGGCAACCGGCGCCAGTTCGACCCGCTCTGGACCCATTACGCCGAAACCGGCGCCACCCTGCTCGCCTGGGACGCCCACGGCCATGGCGCCTCGCCGCGCTTCGACCCCCGCCTGCCGCACACGCTGGCCACCGACGCCCTGCTCGACGACGCCGAGACCCTGCTCAACCGGCACGCCACCGGCACCACGATCCTGATCGGCCACTCCCTCGGCGCGCGCATCGTGCTGTCGCTGCTGCTGCGTCTCGCCCGCACCGGGCGCCTCGGCCAGATCGACGCCGCGCTGCTGATCGCCCCCTCAGACCTTGGCATGATCACCCGCGCCGGCCTGTTCGGCCCCTTCGCCCGCCTGCCCGGTCCCGCGCTGGAGTGGCTGCGCCCGCTCGCCGGGCGGATGTTCCGCGACCGCGCGTGGCACCCCGACACTGATCCCGCCCTGATCGCCGAGCAACGCGCCCAGACCTCCGGCAACTCGCTGGCGATGATCACCGCCCTGCTGACCCAGGCCACACCGATCGACCCCGCCGCGCTCGCTGCACTCACCCTGCCGATCACCATCCTCGCCGGGCAGGCCGATCGCCTCGTCCCCCGCGATGCCGCCGGCACCATCGCCACCGCGCTGCCCGACACTACGATCGAGATTATCCCCCGCGCCGGCCACCAGATCATGCTCGAACGCCCGGACGCCTGCATCGCCGCCATCGAGCGGCTTCGTGCCAAAGTGCAGCCATGAACCGTGCAGCCATGAGCCCCGCGCCGCATCTCGACCCGCTCGGCAACCCCGTCTCCCCCGGCGAACCCGCCACGCTGGCCGCCATCGACGCCTTCGTCCGCGGCTTCCTCGGCTACCGTCCAGAAATCGCCGACATCCTCGCTGCCGCCGAGGCCGAGCCCACCCACGCCCTCGCCCAGGCCTATGCCGGGCTGCTGCACCTGCTGTCCGAGACCGGCTCCATCCCCGAGCCCGCCCGCATTGCCCACGCCCGCGCCGACGCCGCCCGCACCACGGCCACCCCGCGCGAGGCCTGCGCGATCGATGCGCTGTCCGCCTGGCTCGCCGGCGACATTCCCGCCTGCCAGGCCGCCTGCCGCCGCGCCCTGGCACTGGCCCCCCGCGACCTCGCGATGCTCAAGCTGCACCAGTACCACGACTTCAATCGCGGCCAGTTCCTCTCGATGCTCCGCGCCGCGCTCGACGTCGCCGACGCCAACACCGATCAGCCCGCCTGGTGGGGCATGGCCGCCTTCGCCTACGAACAATGCCACCTGATGGACGACGCCGAGCGCGCCGCCCGCCACGCACTCAGCCTCGACCCCGCCGAACCCTGGGCCCAGCACGCGCTGGCCCACTGCCTGCTCACCACCGGTCGAATCGACGACGGCATCGCCTTCCTCGAGGCCGCCAGTCCCGGCTGGGCCAGCCTCACCTCGTTCATGGACACCCACCACTGGTGGCACCTGGCCCTGTTCTACATCGCCCGCGGCCGCTTCGCCGACGCGCTCGCCGCCTACGACCACCACGCCTGGGCCCGCGAACGCACCTTCTCCCAGGACCAGATCGGCGCCGTCTCGCTGCTGGCCCGACTCGAGTGCGCCGGCATCGACGTCACCCCGCGCTGGGATGATCTCGGCACCCACCTCGCCGCCCGCGCCACCGACACCGACCAGCCCTTCCTGAGCTTGCAATATCTCTACGGCCTCGCCCGCGCCCGCCGCCCCGAAGCCCACACCCTGCTCGCCGCCATCACCCGCCGCGCCGAGACCGCGCCCGCTGACCTGCACACCGCCTGGGCCGAAATCACCCTGCCCGCCGCCCGGGCCCTGTTCGCCCACGCCACCGGCGACCACGCCACCACCGTCACCCTGCTTGGCCCGGCCCTCGCCCGCCTCGACACCATCGGCGGCAGCCACGCCCAGCGCGACCTGTTCGAACAACTCTTCCTCGACGCCCTGCTCCAGGCCGGCCACGATTCCCGCGCCCAACAGATTCTCGAACACCGCCGCCAGTCCGACCCCACCGACGTCCCGATCAACCGGGCCCTGGCCGCCCTCTACACCCGCGCCGCCCTCCCCGGCCCGGCGGCAGCAGCTGTGGCCCGCGTGACGCAGGGGCTCCGCCCCTGCACCCCGGCAGGGGGCTCGGCCCCCTGCACCCGCGATCAGTCATCTCCCTGAGGGGATGGGCTGCGCCCATCCCCTCAGGGAGATCATTGGCCGGATTGCAAAGGGCTGAGCCCTTTGCCGGGGGGTGCGGGGGGCAGAGCCCCCTGCGTCACGCCGCCGCGGCGGTCTCCCAGCCGAGGCCGACGAGGGCGATGCGGTTGCCGGGCTGGATCACGATGGCGCCGAGCTGTTCGAGATAGGCGAGCTGGCGCCGGGCGCGGGCGAGCGAGTGGGTGCCGTAGGCGTGGGCCAGGGCGGCGTCGTCCGGACAGGGGGCGGCGCGCAGCGCGTGGGCGGCGAGCAGCAGGAAGATCGGCTGGAGGTCTTCGGGCAGGGTGTCGGCGCGCTCCGCGACCAAGGTCCAGGGTGGGGTTTCGGCGGTTGCTGCGTCGATGCCGGCGCGCAGCGCACCGACCAGCCGGCGGGTGCGCATGGGGTCGAGGCTGTCGATCGGCAGGGCCTCGATGCGCAGGCGGGTGTGGAAGGCCTGGATCACGGCCGCCAGCGGTCGGGTTTCGGTCTCGGCGGCGACCAGCCGGGTCAGGGTCTCGATGGCGCGGCTGGCGAGAGCCTCGCGCTCGGCAGGGTCGATCGGCGGGGGGGCAACGGGCTCGGCAGGACGCGCGCGCGCCAGTTCGGCGAGCACGTCGACGGGGGCGGCGGTCGGCGTGCGGCGCGGCCGGGCCGCGGCGGGACCGGGGTCGGGGGCGGCGAGGATCAGCGCGCGGACGGATTCCGCAGCGATGGCGGGCGGCGGGGTGAGCACGGGGCCGCTGCCGCGTGAGGCGGTCTCGACGGCGCCGATGCGGACCCGGATCGGGCGCCGGGAGAGGGCGGGGCCGAGGGCGATGAAATCGCCTCGCGCGAGGTCGCGGAACATCTCGGCCTGGCGGCGCTCGAGGCCGAGCAGATCGGCGGCGCGGGCCATGTCGATGTCGAGGAAGGTGCGGCCCATGAGGAAGTTCGACGCTTCGGCGGCGACGTTCTTGGCCAGCTTGGCGAGGCGTTGGGTGGCGATCACGCCGGCCAGACCCCGCTTGCGGCCGCGCGACATCAGATTGGCCATCGCGCCGAGGGAGAGGCGACGGGCCTCGTCTGAGACCTCGCCGGCGACCGCAGGGGCGAAGAGCTGGGCCTCGTCCACCACCACCAGCACCGGGTACCACTGCTCGCGCGGGGCATCGAACATGCCGTCGAGGAAGGCGGCCGCGCGGCGCATCTGGCCGTCGGCGTCGAGTCCTTCGAGATCGAGGATCACCGACACTCGATGTTCGCGCATCAGCAGTCCGGCGGCATGGAGCTGGGCTTCGGACTGGCTGGCGGCGTCGATGACGAGATGGCCGAAGCGCTCGGCCAGCGAGACGAAGTCGCCTTCCGGGTCGATCACCGCCTGTTGCACGAACGGTGCGCTCTGCTCCATCAGCCGGCGCAGCAGGTGCGACTTGCCGGAGCCGGAATTGCCCTGCACCAGCAGGCGGGTGGCGAGCAGCTCCTCGAGATCGAGCGGGACGGTGCCGCCGTGTGTCCCCTCCCCCAGCCCGATGCTGATCGCCATACCGACTCCGTGTGTTGTGCTGTGCGGCCGGACTGTCTAGCCGGATCGCCCCGCCGCGAGCCAGTCCAGCGCGCCCTGGGCCGCCGCGAGGCCGGAGGCGAAGGCCGCCTGCAGCAGGTAGCCGCCGGTGGGCGCGGTCCAGTCCAGCATCTCTCCGGCGACGAACACCCCGGGGCATGCGTGCAGCATCAGCCGCCCGTCGAGCGAATCGAGTGTGACGCCGCCGGCCGAGGAGATGGCGCGATCGAGCCCGGCGGCACCGCGCAACGGCAGTTCGAGCGACTTGATGCGCCCGGCGAGAGCGGCGGGGTCGGCGGGAATCGGCGCTGTGCCGCCCGCCCCGTCCTCGCGCAGCAGCGACGCGGCGACGGGAGCAAGCCTGAGCGCGCGGCGCAGCCGATTGGCGAGCGACAGGCCGCTGCCGGCACGGGTCAGGCGGGTGGCGATCTCGCCCGCGCTCATCCGTGGCCGCAGATCGATGCGCAGCATGAGCGGGGCGCCGGCGGCGAGGGCGATCGGCAGCTCCGGCCCGAGTCCGTAGACCGCGCCGCCTTCGAGCCCGGCGGGCGTGAGGATCGCATCGCCCTCCGACGCCCGATCGCCGACCGACAGCCCGACATGCTTGAGCGGTGCGCCGGCGAAGTGTGTGCGCAGATGGGCCGACCACTTCAGCAGCAGCCCGCAATTGACCGCCCGTGCCGGCGCCACCTCGACCCCTTCGTCGGCGAGCATGCCTGGCCAGGCGGGATCGGCGCCGAGCTTCGGCCAGGTCTGGCCGCCCAGGGCGAGCACGGTCGCGTCCGGCGCGGCGATCTCGCGCCGCCCCTGCGGTGTATCGAAGCGCAGCGACCCGTCCTCGGCCCGGCCGAGGAAGCGATGGCGCGTCTCAATCCGCACCCCGAGCCCGTCGAGCCGCGCGAGCCAGGCGCGCAGCAGCGGCGAGGCCTTCATCGCGCGCGGAAAGACCCGTCCGGAACTGCCGATGAAGGTCTCCGCCCCCAGCCCGTCCGCCCAGGCGCGGAGTTCGGCAGCCCCGAACCGCGTCAGCAGGGGCGCGATGAACGCCGATGCCGCGCCGTAACGGGCGAGGAAGGCGCTTTCGGGCTCGGAATGGGTCAGGTTGAGTCCGCCGCGCCCGGCCATCAGCAATCTCCGTGCCGGGCTGGGCAAGCGCTCGTAGACCGTCACCCGCACACCTGCGCCGGCCAACCGCTCGGCCGCCATCAATCCGGCCGGACCGGCTCCCACCACCGCGATGTCGACCAAACCGGCCTCTCCCGACGCAATTTCCATCTGGCGCAGGCGCCCCGCCTCCCGCAGGCTGGCCGCCGACCTGACCACCATCCCGGAGCCCGCCGCTTGACCCGTCCCAACCCGATCGTGCCGACCGTCGCAACGCTGTTTCTGGCTCTGGCGCTCGGCGCCTGCTCGGTCAAGGATTCGATGGTCGCGCGTCATGCCCCGGCCGAGATGACCGGTCTGTCGGAGGTCGATCTTGAGAGCTGCATCGGCGTGCCTGACCAGCATGCGAGCTTCGGCAGCACGACCGTCGACACCTGGAATTTCTCATCCGCCTCCTCGACGAGCTACACGATCCCGATCATCGGCGGGCTGGGCCAGTCGAACGGCGGCAACTGCAAGGCCACCTTCCGCATCGAGGACGGCCGCGTCGCCCGGGTGATGTATTCGGGCGAGAAGAACGCCCTGTTCGCGCCCGACGCCTATTGCGCCTCCATCGTGCGCACCTGCACCGAGTGGCTGTATCGCCACCCGCAGCCCCGCCACCTCAAGCTGCCGGCCGAAGCGTCCAGCGTGCCGGCCGAGCGCGTGCTGCCCGGCGCACCGCAGGCGCAGGCAGGCGCCGGCGCGGGCGAGACCATCGCCGCAGGCACCGGCGAGGCCGCGCCCGAACCCGGGCATGGCGGCAACCCCGGCTTTCCTGTAGGAACCGCGCCGAGATGACCCAGCGTTGCGCCACCCTGTCCAGAACCACGGGCGAGACCGCCATCGAGCTCACCCTCGAACTCGACCCCGCGCAGCCGGGCGACGGCCGCATCGACAGCGGGATCGGCTTTCTCGACCACATGCTCAGCGCCTTTGCCCGGCATGGCCGCTTCGGCCTGTCGGTCGCGGCAAAGGGCGACCTGCATGTCGATTTCCATCACACGACCGAGGACATCGCCATCGTGCTCGGCCAGGCCTTCGAGATCGCACTGGGCGACAAGCGCGGCATCACCCGCTACGGCCACGCGGTGGTGCCGATGGACGAGGCCCGCGTCGAGGCCGCGATCGACATCTCCGGCCGCCCGTTCCTGGTCTGGGACGTGCGTTTCCGCCACGACAAGATCGGCCAGATGGACACCGAGCTGTTCGAGGAGTTCTTCCGCGCGCTGTCGTCGAACGCCCGCATCGCGCTCCACGTCACGCAGGGAGCCGGCACCAACGATCACCACGTCGCCGAGGCCTGCTTCAAGGCCGTGGCGCGCGCGCTCGGCCAGGCGGTGTCGATCGACCCGCGCGCCGGCAACGCGGTGCCGTCCACCAAGGGCGTGCTGTGAGAACCGTCACTCTCCACACGCCGCCCGCCGGGCGCCGCGAGCACCTGCCGGTGGCGGTGGCCGACCGGTTCTCGTGGTGGACGCTGGTGTTCGGCTGGCTCGCTTTGCTGCGTCCGACCGCCTGGATCGCCGGGCTGCTGGCCGGCGCGCTGACCCTCGTGCTGCATCACTGGCTCGGCCATTCGCGCTGGTGGTGGCCGGTGCTCGCCGCCCTGCATCTGAGCCTCGCGAGCTTCCTGCCCGAGATCCGCCGCTGGCAGCTCGCGCTGTCGGGCTGGCGCTGCACCGGGCGTACCCTCGCCTCCAGCGAGACCGCCGCGCTGGACCGCGTGGTCGGGAGCCTTGCCCTGCCATGAGCGGGCCGATGCGCATCGTGGTGGTCGATTACGACGGCGGCAACCTCGCCTCCGCCGCCCGCGCCTGCGAGGAAGCGGCCGTGCGCGAGGGGATCGACGCCACAGTCGCCATCACCGACGACGCCGAAGCCGTGCGCGGCGCCGACCGCATCGTGCTGCCCGGCCAGGGCGCGTTCGCCGACTGTGCCGAGGGTCTGGCCGCCAAGCCCGGCCTGCGCGCCGCGATCACCGAAGCGGTCGAGGGCGGCACCCCGTTCCTCGGCATCTGCGTCGGCATGCAGCTGATGGCCGAGCGGGGGCTCGAGCACCGCACCACCAAGGGCCTCGGCTGGATCGGCGGCGAGATCGCGCTGATGGCGCCGCGCGATGCATCCGGAGCGGCGATGCGTCTGCCGCAGATGGGCTGGAACACGCTCGACATCGCGCGCGCGCATCCGCTGATGGACGGCATCGACCCCGGCGCGCATGTCTATTTCGTCCACTCCTACGCACTGCGCGGCCACCGCGCCGAGGATGTGGTCGCCACCACCGAGTATGGTGGCGAGGTGCCTGCCGTGGTCGCGCGCGGCAACGTCGCGGGCATGCAGTTCCATGTCGAGAAGAGTCAGGGCGTCGGCCTGCGGCTGATCGGCAATTTCCTGCGCTGGAGTCCCGGCTGATGCAGGCGCAGACGCTGTCGGGCGCACAGCTCTCGGTGGAGCGCGCGACCTCGTTGTCGGACGACGCGCTCGCCGAGCTGTGCGAGGCGACGCATGCGGCAATCCTCGATGGCGGCGGCTTCGGCTGGCTCAGCCCGCCCGGCAAGCAGGTCCTGGAACGCTATTTCCGCGGCCTGATGATGGTGCCGGAGCGCTCGCTGTTCATCGCCAGGCTCGACGGGGTGATCGTCGGCTCCGCCCAGCTCGCCCGCCCGCCGCGCAACAACGAGGCGCAGGCGATGGCGGCGACCCTGAACCACAGCTACATCGCCCCCTATGCGCGCGGCGTGGGCCTCGCACGCATGCTGCTTCAGCATGTCGAGGATTCCGCCCGCGCGATGGGCTACCAGATCCTCAATCTCGACGTGCCCGAGACCCAGCGCGCCGCGATCGCGCTCTATGAGGGATTCGGCTACGAGCGCTGGGGCACGCATCCGTGCTACGCGCGCGCCGAGGGCCGCATCGTGCGCGGCTTCTTCTACTACAAGCGCCTGCGCGCCGAGGACTGAGCCCGCCCGCCGTGACCGACCTGACCCTCTACCCCGCCATCGACCTCAAGGACGGCGCCTGCGTGCGCCTGCGCCAGGGTGAGATGGACCAGGCCACCGTCTATTCCGACGATCCCGGCGCCCAGGCGCTGCGCTGGATCGAGGCGGGCTGCCGGTTCCTGCATGTGGTCGATCTCAATGGCGCCTTCGCGGGCCGACCGGTCAACGCGCAGGCGGTGCGCGCCATCGTCGACGCGGCGGCCGAGCACGACATCCCCGTCCAGCTCGGCGGCGGCCTGCGCGACATCGCCGGCATCGCGCACTGGCTGGAGGCCGGCATCACCCGGGTCATTCTCGGCAGTGCCGCGGTCAAGAACCCCGAGCTGGTGCGCAGCGCGTGCAGGCAGTTCCCCGGCCGTGTCGTCGTCGGCATCGATGCCCGCAACGGGTTCGTCGCCACCGAAGGCTGGGCGGAAGCGAGCGAGCTCCAGGCCGTCGAGCTCGGCCGGCGTTTCGAGGATGCGGGGGTGGCGGCGATCGTGTTCACCGAGATCGCCCGCGACGGCATGCTCGGCGGGCTCGATCTCGACCAGACGGTCGCCCTCGCCGAAGCCCTGTCGATCCCGGTGATCGCCTCGGGCGGCGTCGGCGCGCCCGAACACCTCGTCGCCCTGCGCGAAGCCGCTGCCCGCGTGCGCGCCCCGCAGGGTGGCGGCATCGAGGGCGTCATCGTCGGTCGCGCGCTCTATGACGGGCGCGTCTCGCTGCCCGAGGCGCTGGCGATCCTGCAATGCTGAAGCTGCGCGTCATCCCCTGCCTCGACGTCAAGGACGGGCGCGTGGTCAAGGGCGTGAACTTCACCGAACTGCGCGATGCCGGCGACCCGGTCGAGCAGGCCAAGGTGTATGATGCCGCCGGCGCCGACGAGCTCACCTTCCTCGACATCACCGCCAGCCACGAGAACCGCGACACCATCCTCGACGTGGTGCGCCGGGTGGCGCGCGAGGTGTTCCTACCCTTCACCGTCGGCGGCGGGATCCGCTCGACCGCCGATTTCCGCCGCCTGCTGCTGGCGGGAGCGGACAAGATCTCTGTCAACTCCGCCGCGGTCTCGCGCCCCGAGCTGGTGAGCGAGGCGGCGGCCAAGTTCGGCAGCCAGTGCGTCGTCGTCGCCGTCGATGCGCGTGCGAAGCCCGGTGGTGGCTGGGAGGTGTACACCCATGGTGGCCGCACGCCGACCGGCATCGATGCCGTGGCGTGGTGCGCGCAGATGGCCGAACGCGGTGCGGGCGAGATCCTGCTGACCAGCATGGACCGCGACGGGACGCGCCAGGGCTTCGACCTCGAGCTGCTGCGCGCGGTCTGCAACAAGGTCGCGATCCCGGTGGTCGCCTCGGGCGGCGTGGGGGCGCTTGAGCATTTCGTCGACGGCGCGCGCGCGGGCGCGACCGGCCTGCTGGCGGCCAGCGTGTTCCATTTCGGGCAATTCACCATCCCCGAGGTCAAGCAAACCCTGCATGATGCCGGCCTGCCGGTCAGGCAGATCGATTCGCGGGGAATCTGAGCCCAGTCATGGCCAAGAACAGCAAGACCATCAGCAAGCCCGCGGCCGGCAAACCGAAAGCGGCCACCAAGCGCACGGCGAAGAACAAGCCCGCCGCCAAGCTGGTGCGCGCGGTCGCCAAGCGCGCGCGCACCACCAAGGTCTGGACCGCGGATGCCGAGATCCTGGCGCTGCTGCCGAACCCGGACTCCAACGCCACCGTGCTCGACCGGCTGTTCGCCACCGTCACCGCCCGGCGCATGGCCGATCCGGAGCTGAGCCATTCCGCGCGGCTGCTGTCGCGCGGCACCGCCAAGGTCGCGCAGAAATTCGGCGAGGAGGCGGTCGAATGCCTGATCGAGGCCGTCGCCGGCAACCGCGACGCGCTGATCAGCGAGAGTGCCGACGTGCTGTATCACCTGGTGGTGATGTGGGTGGATGCCGGCGTGTCTCCCGATCAGGTCTGGTCGGAGCTCCAGCGTCGCGAGGGCATCAGCGGCATCGCCGAGAAGGCCGCCCGCGCGCTCGCCGGCAGCGTCACCCGTCCCGAGCGGAGCAAGCCCTGATGCCCGTCACCGGCCTCGGCCCCTATGACGACACCAACATCTTCGCCCGCATCCTGCGCGGCGAGATCCCGTGTCGGAAGGTCTACGAGGACGCCCATGTCCTCGCCTTCCACGACATCGCGCCGCAGGCGCCGGTCCATGTGCTGGTGATCCCCAAGGGGCGCTACGTGTCATGGGCGGATTTCTCGGCGACCGCGCCCGATGCCGAGCTGGGCGCCTTCTGCCGCGCCGTAGGGCATGTCGCCCGCGAGCTCGGGCTGGAGAGCGACGGCTATCGGCTGCTCGCCAATATGGGCACCCAGGCCGGGCAGGAGGTGCCGCATTTCCACATGCACCTCTTCGCCGGCAAGCCGCTCGGGCCGATGATATCGGCCTGAGCGGTCGCGGCGTTCAGGCTGACAGGGTCAGGCTGGCAGGGTCGCGTCCACGACGATTTCGGCCTCCACGGGTGCTGCTCCGTGCAGCGCGTCGTGCAGACGGACGCGGTCGAGCCCGCCCTCCCAGCGTGACACCACGATCGAGGCGACCGCATTGCCGATGAAGTTCGTCAGGCTGCGGCATTCGCTCATGAAGCGATCCACACCCAGGATCAGCGCCATGCCGGCGACCGGCACCGAAGGCACGATCGACAGCGTCGCCGCGAGCGTGATGAAGCCCGCACCGGTCACGCCGGCCGCCCCCTTCGACGACAGCATCGCCACCGCCAGCAGCAGCAATTGCTGGCCCAGCGCGAGATGCACGTCGCAGGCCTGGGCGATGAACAGTGCCGCCAGCGTCATGTAGATGCCGGTGCCGTCGAGGTTGAACGAGTAGCCGGTCGGCACCACCAGCCCGACCACGGTCTTGGGGCAGCCGGCGCGCTCCATCTTCTGGATCAGCATCGGCAGTGCGCTTTCCGACGACGACGTGCCCAGCACCAGGAACAGCTCGGCCTTCAGATAGGCGACCAGGCGCAGGATCGAGAACCCCGACAGCCGGGCGACGGCGCCCAGCACCACCAGCACGAACAGCAGCGAGGTGAGGTAGAAGGTGCCGACCAGGGTGGCCAGCGGCAGCAGCGAGCCGACGCCGTATTTGCCGACCGTGAACGCCATCGCGCCGAACGCGCCGATCGGGGCCGCCTTCATCAGCAGCCCGACCAGCCGGAACACCACCGCCGAGAGATCCTCGATCAGGGCCAGCACGGTCTCGCCGCGCCGGCCGATCAGGGTCAGCGCGATGCCGAACATGATGGCGATGAACAGGGTCTGCAGGATGTTGCCGCTGATCAGCCCGGAGATGAAGCTGTCGGGGATGATGTCGAGCACGAAGCCGGTGATGGTGGTGTCGTGCGCCCGGGCGGCGTAGGCGGCGACCCTGGCCCCCTGCAGATGGGCGGGGTCGATATGCATGCCCGCACCCGGGCGGACCACGTTCGCCACCACCATGCCGAGCGCGAGGGCGAAGGTGGAGAAGAACGCGAAATAGGCAAAGGTCTTGACGGCGACACGACCGACGGCGGCGAGGTCGCGCATGCCGGCGATGCCGCTGACGATGGTCAGGAAGATCACCGGGGCGATCACCATCTTCACCAGCTTGATAAAGCCGTCGCCGAGCGGCTTGAGCGCCTCGGCGGTCGAGGGGACGAAATGTCCCAGCAGGGCACCGGCGCCGATGGCGACCAGGACCTGGACGTAGAGATGCCCGTACCAGGCTCGGTGCGGCGCGGGTGCGTCCGCGGTGGGCGGGTTCATCATGTTTGCTCCCCTCTGGATGGATGCTCGGCGCGCCTTCGGACGGGCGGCTCTGGCAGGAGGCTGGGGCAGGGGGAAATGCGGAGCACGAAAATTTTTTATCCGTGATTTCCGGGCGATTCCGGCCCGGGCATGGGCGATAAACGGCACACGTGGATTGGCACATTGCGCTAGTTTCGGCACACTCGAGACGTGATGCGGGCGGGGATCAGGTTCAGGGCGGCGTGGGTGGCAGTGACGCTGCTGGCGGCGGTCCTCGCCGGCTGGGCGGCGGCGCGGATCAGCGGCGAGCGGGCGCTGGACGCGCTGCAGCTTCGCACCGGCACCGATGCGACGCTGAGGGCGGCGCTGCTCGACAGCGAGATCGCGCGCTACCGGCTGCTGCCGCTCGCGCTCGCCGACGACCGCGACATCGTCGAGGCGGTGGCGGCGCCGGGGGCCGACCATACGGCGCTCGACCGGCGTCTGGAGCTGCTGGCCAGGGCGACGGGCGCGCCGGTGATCTATGTGGTCGGGCGGTCGGGCCGGGCGATCGCGTCGAGCAACCATGCCGAGGCCGACAGTTTCGTCGGCCGCGATTACGCCTTCCGCAGCTATTACACCGATGCGCTCGCCGGGGGACAGGCGCATCAGTTCGCGCTCGGCACCAGCTCGAAACAGCCGGGGCTGTATCTGGCCCACCGTACTCCCGGTGACGGGGTGGTGGTGATCAAGCTGGAGTTCAACCGCATCGAGGCCGAATGGCGGGCGGCGGGCGGGATCACGCTGATCCGCGGGCCGGAGGGGGTGGTGCTGGTGACCAGCCGGCCGGACTGGCGTTATGGCGCCACCGAACCGCTCGAGCCCGCGCGGGCGCGGCGGTTCATCGAGGGGGCGAGCCTGCCGGGCGATGCGCTGCATCCGCTCGATCCGGCGAGGGCCGGGGCGTTCGTGCAGGCGAGTGTGGCGACCGCGCAGCCGGGCTGGCGGCTGACCGAGCTTGCCGAGACCGCGCCGGTGCTGCGCGCCGCACGGCGGGGCAGCGCGACCGCCGCGGCGCTGGCGGTGATCGCGGCCTCGTCACTGCTGTGGATGTGGCGCGGGCGGCGGGTGCGGCAGCGGCGCGACCGCGCCGCCCTGGAGCGCGCGGTGGCGGCGCGTACCGTGGAGCTGCGCCACGAGATGGCCGAGCGGGTGGCCAGCGAGACGCGGGCGGCCGAGCTGCGCGAGCGGCTGCGGCAGGCGAACCGGCTGGCCGCACTCGGCCAGATCACCGCGGCCCTCGCCCATGAGACCGCGCAGCCGGTGGGGGCGATCCGCAGCTATTGCCGCAGCGGCGAGTTGCTGCTCGATCGGGGCGACACGCAGGCGGCGCGCGGAAATTTCTCGGCGATCGGCGGGCTTGCCGAGCGGATCGGGACGATCACCGCGGAGCTGCGCGGCTTCGCGCGGCGCGGCCCCGATCCGCTGCGGGCGGTGCGGGTGGCGGATTTCATCGGCGGGGCGCGGCTGATCCTGCGCGAGCGGCTCGGCGGCATCGCGCTGTCGGTGCCCGATCCGCTGCCGGAGCTGATGGTGCATGGCAGCGTGGTGCGGTTCGAGCAGGTGCTGGTCAACCTGCTGGGCAATGCGATCGAGGCGCTGGACGGGGCGGGACGGATCGAGATCGAGATCGCGGCGGATGCGTCGGCGGTGCGGCTGAGCGTGAGCGATGACGGGCCGGGGATCGCGCCGGAACTGGCCGCGCAGCTGTTCCTGCCGTTCGCCACCAGCCGGCCGAGCGGGCTGGGGCTCGGGCTGGTGATCGCGCAGGACATCATGGCCGAGTGCGGCGGCACGCTGCGACAGCTCGATCGTGCGCGGGGGGCGTGTTTCGAGATGACGATGCGGCGGGTGGCGGCGTGAGCCGGGTCGGGTCGGTGGTGCTGGTCGACGACGACGACGATGCGCGGGCGGCGACACGGCAGCTGCTGGAGCTGTCGGGGTTCGCGGTGGAGGCGTTCGGCGAGGCGCGCCGCGCACTGGAGCGGCTGCGCACCGATCAGGACAGCATCGTCATCACCGACATCCGCATGCCGGGGATGAGCGGGCTGGACCTGCTCGCCGAGCTGCGGCGGCGGGATGCCGCGCTGCCGGTGATCCTGATCACCGGGCATGGCGACGTCGACACCGCGGTCGCGGCACTCAAGGGCGGGGCGTGGGATTTCCTCACCAAGCCGTTCGACCCCGACCTGCTGGTCGCGGCGGCACGACGGGCGGCGGAGGCGCGGGCGCTCACGATCGACAACCGCCGGCTGCGTGAGACGGCGGCGGCGGGGCTGGGGCGCGCGCTGCTGGGCGAGACGCCGGTGATGCGCCGGCTGCGCGCGATGCTGCCGCGGCTGGTGGAGTCGGACCTGGACCTGGCGATCGAGGGCGAGAGCGGTACCGGCAAGACGCTGCTCGCACTCACGGTGCATCGCATGAGCCGGCGCTCGCGGCACCGGCTGGAGGTGATCGACTGTCTCGATGCCGGGCTGCGCGGGCAGGTGGCGACGGCCGGGCTGTTCGACCGCAGCGGCCAGGTGGCGCGCGCGCATCGCGGCACGCTGCTGCTGGCGGGGCTGCAGTATGCGCCGGAGGCGTTGCAGTTCCAGCTCGCGCGGTTCGCCGCGCGACGCACGGTGGCGGCCGATACCCGCGCGCCGGAGGCGGTGGATGTGCGCATCATCGCCATCCTCGGCGAGCAGGGCGGCGACGACATCCTGCCGGAGCTGTATCACCGCATCTCGGCGGCGAAGGTGCGCATGCCGTCGCTGGCGGAGCGGCGCGACGACATCGCGCTGCTGTTCACCGCGCTGGTGCTGCAGACCTGCGAGGATCGCGGCTGTCCGATCCCGGAGACCGGCGATCTCGCGCACCGGCTGGCGAGCCGCGACTGGCCGGGCAATGTCCGCGAGCTGCGCAACTTCGCCGAGCGGATCTGTCTCGGGCTGGAGGTGGACGAGCTCGATTCGATCGGCACGGCGACGCTGAACGAGCGCCTCGACGCGTATGAGCGGCGGCTGATCGTCGAGGCGCTGATGCAGACCGAGGGCGAGGTGACGCGGGCGGCGGAAGACCTCGGGCTGCCGCGCAAGACGTTCTACAACCGGCTTGCCCGGCTGGGGATCGATCCGCGGGCGTTGCGGGAGCGGTAGGGGTTGACGGTCTATTTAGACTAGAGGGTGTTATGCACCTGCCATGATTGCGGCGGCGTTTTTCATCATGAAGCAAGCGAATGCGACGACATGCAGTCCGGCCAACGTCGTTGCATATCGCTCGTAGTCCTTGACGAGGCGCCGGCATCGGGTTGCCCAGGCGAACGAGCGCTCTACGACCCAGCGACGCGGCAGCAGGA
>NZ_JACHXV010000013.1 GCF_014192375.1 Endobacter medicaginis
CGGCCACCGGCCGCAATCCGCGCCGCGCAGCTTCCACTCGCGGCCGTCGCCGCGTAGGCTTCAGATCGGTGTCTCACAATCTGCGGGCGGTACAGAGGTTCGCCTGCACCAGCCGACTGTTGAGATATTGCAGCTCGCCGTAATTGTAGCGGTCGGCCGAGGTGTAGGGGCGCAGCGCGGTGCCGGCGGCATTGGCCGTGCCATAGCCGTCGCCACTGTCGAGACCAAAATAGCGCCCGGTCGGAATGTAACCGGAATTGAGGAGCGGTGCCTCGCCAGGACCGTTATCACCGGTAATCACCGGGTTGGCCCAGTTGCGCGAGGTCTGCTTGATCGCGCCGCGATCCAGATAGGAGCCGCTGAGCAGCACGTTGCCGCGGCCGTGCTGGATGTCGAAACCGGTGATGCCGGACACCGAGCCCTCGCGGCCATCGCCGTAGGTCGAGGTGTTGCCGCCAACCTCGATCTGCGTGCCGGTGAAGTGCTGCTTGGTGACCACGTTGATCACGCCGGCGACCGCGTCGGCGCCGTAGATGGTCGAGGCGCCATCCTTCAGCGTGTCGATATGATCGACGGTGGCGAGCGGGATGGTGTCGAGATCGACGCAGGAGAAACCGTCGCCGTAGCCGCTCTGGATGTAGCGCTTGCCATTGACCAGCACCAGCGTGCGGTTGATGCCGAGATTGCGCAGGTCGATGCAGCTCGAGCCGTTGCCGCCATTGTTGGTGGAAGAGTAGTTGCCCGAGGTGCCGACCGACGGCTGCAGGCGCAGGATGTCTTCCAGCGTCTGGGTCTGGGAGTTGAAGATCTGCTTGGCGCTGATGACGCTGATCGGCGCCGTGGCGGTGTAGTTGGAGTGCGCCAGCAGCGAGCCGGTGACGGTGATGTTCTCCGAGCTGCCGCGGGTGCGCGAACGCGGAAACGCCGCCTCCGCCAGCGGCGCCGGGTTGGCCGCCGCCTGGGTGGCAACCGCGCCAGTGGTGGTCGCACCCACCGCCGCGGCGGTTCCAGGCGCGGATTTCACATGCCGCTTGGCCGGTACCACGCAATGGCCGTGACGATCATGTACCTTGCCCGTCGGGCAGGCGGCGGCCTGCGCCGAGGCGGTCGCCACGAGCAAGGCCAAGGGGGAAATAGTGGCACAGAGCAGGGCAGCGCGTGCGCCGCCTGAACGCCGGGGAAAGCTGGGTCGCATTCGATATAACTCCGGTCGGCGAACGATCCCGCTGTCGCCAGACGGGCGCGTTCGCGAATTCCATGGCGTATTCAAGGCCATAAAAAGTTCCGGATGCGAACTCGAAGCGAGGTGACAGAACGTTACGCGTCGGCACTGTGACCTACCCGCAACAAAGCGTTCATGCTCGGGTGGGATACACCGAATTTTCAGGCAGTTGATGAACGTTTCGTCATGACATCGACCACTTCCCAGCCGCCTCAGTGGCGGAAATGCCGCATGCCTGTCAGCACCATCGCGATCCCGGCGGCGTCGGCGGCGGCGATGACCTCGTCGTCGCGGATCGAGCCGCCAGGCTGGATCACCGCGGTGGCACCCGCGGCGACGATCGTCTCCAGCCCGTCGGCGAACGGGAAGAACGCATCCGAGGCCGCCACCGAACCCTCGGTCAGCCGACCGGACAGGCCGGCGGCACGGGCGGCCTCCTCGCTTTTCGACGCGGCGATGCGCGCGGAATCGACACGACTCATCTGACCCGCACCGATGCCGACCGTCGCACCCCCCTTCGCATAGACGATGGCGTTGGACTTCACATGCTTGCAGACGCGGAAGGCGAAGATCAGATCGGCCATCTCGGCGTCGGTCGGCGCGCGCTTCGTCACCACGCGCAGCGCTTCGGGGTCGATTCGTCCCGCATCGCGGGTCTGCACCAGCATCCCGCCTGACACCGACTTGAACGAGCGCCCCGGCGCGGCCGAATCGGGCAGGCCGCCGGTAAGCAGCAGGCGGAGGTTCTTCTTGCGCGCCAGGATCGTGCGCGCGCCTTCGGTGGCGTCGGGCGCGATGATGACTTCCGTGAAGATCGCCGCAATCTTCGCCGCCGCCGCCTCGTCGAGCGTGCGGTTCAGCGCCACGATGCCGCCGAAGGCCGAGACCGGATCGCAGCGCAGCGCGAGATCCCAGGCGCTTGCGGCATCCTCGGCCACCGCCACGCCGCACGGATTGGCATGCTTGACGATCACCACCGCCGGATCCGCAAACTCGGCCACCGCCTCGAAGGCGGCATCCGTGTCGTTGAGGTTGTTGTAGGACAGCGACTTGCCCTGCACCTGTGTGGCACTGGCGATGCCGGGGCGCGCGCTGCCATCGACGTAGAAGGCCGCCGACTGATGCGGGTTCTCGCCATAGCGCAGCGCCTCGCGCAGCGTGCCGGTCAGCGTCAGCCGCGCGGGAGCCGCCTCGTCGCGCGCAAACCACGAAGCGATCGCCGCATCATAGGCGGCGGTGCGCGCATAGGCCGCCCCGGCCAGCGCGCGACGCTGGGCAAGCGTGGTGCCACCCGCCTCCAGGGCCGCGATGAGGTCGGGGTACTGCGCGGGATCGGTGAGGATGACCACGTCCTCGTGGTTCTTCGCCGCCGCGCGGATCATCGCCGGGCCGCCGATATCGATGTTCTCGATGCAGGTTTCGTCATCGGCACCCGAGGCCACCGTCGCCTCGAACGGGTAGAGATTGACGCACACCAGGTCGATCGGCGCGATCGCGTGTTCGCTCATCTGCGCGACATGCTCCGGGCTGGCGCGGCGGCCGAGGATGCCGCCATGGATCTGCGGCACCAGTGTCTTGACCCGGCCGTCGAGGATCTCAGGAAAGCCGGTATGGGCGGAAACCTCGGTGACCGGGATACCCGCTTCGCGCAACAGCTTCGCCGAACCACCGGTCGACAGCAGCTCCGCCCCCGCGCCGGTGAGCGCACGGCCGAGCTCGACCAGCCCGGTCTTGTCGGAGACGGACAGCAAGGCGCGGCGGATCGGGGTCATGGGCGGGCTCCGGAAGGCAATGACAGGACTGCGCGGCTTCTAGCAGGCACGGTCGCACCCGGCACGACCCTGATTGCAGGGCGCTGCCCTGCGCCTGCTCGACGACGGACGGGTTGCAAGGGCTCAGCCCTTGATGGGGTTCGGGGCAAAGCCCCGAGATCAGACGCCCCTGGCGTGGAACGCGGCGATCAGTGCCGAAACGCGCGCCGGATCGGTCTGGTCCAGCACCTGCCGCGCGAAGCGGACACAGCTCTCGATCTCTGCGGACCGGATCGCCTGCTTGACCAGCGGCACCGAGGACGCATTGGTCGACAGACTGCGCAGGCCCAGACCGAGCAGCAGCGGCGTCAGGCGCGGATCGCCGCCGATCTCTCCGCACAACGATACCGGACGGCGCAGCCGCAGCGCCGCACTCGCCACGCGCGCCACCAGCTTGAGCACCGCCGGGTGCACCGAATTGTAGAGATCGGCGACCTCGGCCGCCCCCCGGTCGACGGCGAGCGTATACATCGCGAGGTCGTTGGTGCCGATGGCGAGGAAATCGGCCTCCAGCGCCAGCGCGTCGGCATTCAGCGCCGCCGCCGGAGTCTCGATCATCACGCCGAGCGGCGGCAGCGTCGACGGCAGCTTCACCCGCCGCCGGCGCAGGCGGCGGGCGACACGCTCGAGGATCTCGCGCGCCGCCTGCACCTCCGCCACCAAAGTGACCATCGGCAGCAGGATGCGCACCGGACCATGCGCGGACGCGCGCAGGATGGCGGCGAGCTGGGCCTCGAACAGTTCCGGCGCGCGCAGCAGCAGCCGCAGGCCGCGCAGACCCAGGGCGGGATTGAGATCGCCCATCCCGGCCAGAAATCCGGCCTGCGTCAGCGCGTCGCTCTGTTTCTCGCCGCCCCAGTCCAGCACGCGGATGGTGGTCGGATCGCCGCTCATCGACTCGACGATCTCGCGATAGACCGCGAACTGCGCCGCCTCGTCGGGCAGGGTCTCGGCGTTGATGAACAGGAACTCGGTCCGCAGCAGGCCGATGCCGGCCGCGCCCGACTGTGCGATCAGCGGCAGCTCGGCCGGCAGTTCGAGATTGGCCTGCAGTTCCACCGGCTCGCCCGACGCCGTCACCGCCTTGAGCCGACGCAGGCGGGCGAGTTTCTGGCGCTCGCGCGCATAGGCGGCCACCCCGATCCGCGCCGTCTCCAGCGTCGCCGCATCGGGGGCCACCACGACGATGCCGCTGCCGCCATCGACGATGATCGGCGCATTCGCCGGCGCGAGGCTCGCCGCCGCACACACTCCGGCGGCCCCCATCACCGCCGGGATGCCGAGCGCACGCAGCATGATCGCGGTATGGTCGGTCGCCCCCCCATCCTCGGTGACGACGCCGCTGACCCGTGACGGGTCGATCAGCGCCGCATCGGCCGGGCGGAGCTGCTCGGCGACCAGCACCGTGCCGGGCGGAAACGCGCTGTAGCCGGCAAACGGCTGGGCGGCGAGGTTGCGGATCAGCCGCCGGGCGATCTCGGCCACTTCGGCGGCCAGACGCGCACCCTCATGCGCCTCGCCTTCGCCGGCGGCACTGTCGGCCGGGATGCCGGCACGGAGCTGGGCGGCGATCGCCTCCGCCGCATCCGACACCGCCGCCTCCGCCGAGATCGCCTCCGCCTCCAGCCGCCGCGCGGTGTCGCGCAGCAGCCGCGAGGGCCCCAGCATCTGGCGGTAGGCATCGATCAGCGGCACGATCTCGGCCTGCGCCATCTCCGGCAGCAGCAGCAGCCGGCCGCGCAGCTTGTCGAGCTGGCGCAACGAGCGGCTGACAGCCTCGGCGAGGCGGGCGTGCTCGTCGGCGGCCGGGCCGGTGCGCTCGCGCAGGATCGCCGGCGCGGGCGCGTTCTGCCGCACCACCACCGGGCCGATGGCGATGCCGGGGCCGATGCCGGTCGCCTCGAACCGTCGCTCGGCCGCACGCTCGACCACCTTGGGCCTGGTGGAGCGGGTCATCGCGGCCGCGCGCTATTCGTCTTCATCGAACCGCGCCTCGACGAGGGCCGCCAGCGCCTCGATCGCCGCTTCGCCGCCCTCGGGAGCTTCGAACTCGATTTCGGAGCCCCGCCCCGCGCCGAGCATCATCAGCCCCATGATCGAACGCGCCGACACGCTCTGACCGTCGCGCAGCACCGTGACCTCGATGTCGAACCGCTCGGCGACCACGACGAACTTCGCCGCCGCACGCGCATGCAGCCCGCGCCGGTTGGTGACCGCGACACGACGGCGCAGGGTCATGCGGATGCGCCCGCCTCAGCCGGCGCGCGAGATCAGACCGGGCGAGCGGGTCCTGGTCCTGCGGGCCGGGGCAGGCGCCGGGGGCGCGATCTGTGGCACGACGGGGGCCAGCACCGGCGCCTCCGCCGGCTCGCAGCAGGTCGCACCGCCCAGGCAGGTCGGCGGCAGGTGCGAGGCGGAGGCGATATATTTGCGCCCGACCGCGGCGGCCAGCGTCGCGCAGCCGTCGAGATCGTTCACGCCACGGGTCTTGGCCAGCTTGACCAGCATCGGCAGGTTGACGCCGGCCAGCACCTCGACCGCCGGACGTTCGAGCATGGCGATGGCGATGTTGGAGGGGGTCGAGCCGAACATGTCGGTCAGCACGATCACGCCGTCGCCGGAATCGACCGCGGCGACCTCGGCAGCCACCTCGGCGCGTCGGGCCAGCAGATCGTCCTCGGCCTCGATGCCGATCACGGAAACCTGGGATTGCGGGCCGACGACGTGCTCCATCGCCTGGCGCAGCGCCGCACCGATCCCGCCATGGGTGACCAGAACCAGACCGATCATCTGACGCTCAGCAGGAGGCTCATAGGGGCGATCTGTCGTTCGGCCATGATGTGACAGCGATGTCATGAACCATCGGCGAGCCGGGAGTCAAACGCCGAGATGGGTGTCGCGTGTCCCTGACATGGGTTCACCGCGACGCGGCACAAGGGGAGCCGCGTCGAGCTCGCGGTGACGCACCAGGACCGGCCCGTCCGCGACCAGACCGGGGGTATCGCGGAGCCAGGCGGCCAGCGCCTCGACCAGTGTCACGGAACGGTGCCGGCCGCCCGAGCAGCCGATGGCGATGGTGGCGTATTTCTTGCCCTCGCCGACGAAGCGTGGCAGCACCATCGACAGCATCCCGGCGATCGAGTCGCGGAAACGCAAATAGTCGGGATCGGCCGCCACATAGGCCGCCACGGCCGCATCGCGCCCGTCACGCGCGGCCAGCGACGCCTCGTAGAACGGATTGCGCAGGAACCGCGCGTCGAACACCATGTCGGCCTCGCGCGGCAGGCCGGAGGGAAAGGCGAACGACATCAGCGTCACCGCCAGGCCCTCGCCCCCGATGCCGTGCGTCCGCGCGCCGTAGCGCGCCTCGATGGCCCGGCGCAGCTCGGGTGCGCGCAGGTCGGTGGTGTCGATCACCGTGTCGGCGGCGGCCCGCACCGGGGCGAGCAGGACGGCCTCGGCGGCCAGCTTGTCGGGCACCGCGCTCTCTCCGGCCAGCGGATGGCGCCGCCGGGTGGCGGTGAAGCGGCGCAGCAGCATCTCGTCCTCGGCAGCGAGGAACAGCAGCTCGACGGCGAGCTGCTGCGAATCCAGCCTCCGACGCAGCTCCAGCAGCCGTGCGGCATCGAAGCCGAGACTGCGGATGTCGATGCCGAGGGCCAGGCGGTCGGTGGCATAGCGCTCGGCGGCGACGATGTCGGGCACCAGGTCGAGCGGCGGATTGTCCATCGCCGCGTAGCCGAGATCCTCGAGGATGCGCAGCACGCTCGACTTGCCGGCGCCGGACTGGCCGGTCACCAGCAGCAGATGGCGTTCGGGGGCAGGCGCGCTCATGCGGCAAACGCGCCGGCGAACTGGCGCCGGCGGCCGAGTGCGGCGTCCAGCGCCCATTCCGCGCGCTGGGCGGCGGATTCGCCGCGCGGATCGAGATCCAGTGCCGCGACACCGTGCCAGAGCGAGGGTGCGGGAAGCCGCACGACCCGGTCGGGGGCGCCCAGCCGCAGCACCACCGCCAGCCTCGCCCGGCGCCTCACCCGCAATCGCATCAACCCCAGCCCCCGTATCTCCAGCAGCCCGGCCGGCAGCGCCGAGCAAGGCAGCCCAGCATAAAGATGCGCACCGCGCCGCACGAGAGCGACACGGTCGTCGGCGACCAGCCGGAAGCCGCGATCGATCAGCCGCAAGGCGAGGTCGGACTTGCCAGCACCAGGCGCGCCCAGCAGCAATACGCCATGTCCGCGCCGGGCGACGCAGCTCGCATGCACCACCCCCGGCAGCAGGGGCGTCCCGCCCTCGTCCTGACACGGTTCCGCCATTTTTGCGCTTGTGCCAAACATGCGTCCGGTTCACTTTTCACGCAGCTAATGTTCAACAACAGGCAGAAGGGGTTCGGGTTCGTGTCGTCAAGCACCCTCTCCCGACCTCCTGCGCCTGCCGAGACGACCGATGCCGGGGTCGAGACCGGCGATCTCTGTACCCTGCCGCAGCGACTGGAACGGCGCGACTGCTTCCGGCGCGTCAAACGCATCGGCGCCGGTGCCGAGCTGCGCATCCGCGGCCTGCGCGACGAGACCGGAGCGCGCCGCCCCCTGTCGGAACAGTGCCGCCGCGCACTGGCCGACGGGGCGGAACTGCTCGCCGGCGAGGGCGGTTCGCTGAGCGACGTGGTGCGGGTGGTGTATGTGGTGCGCGACCCCGATTCCTTCGCCGCCTGTTATCCCCTGCTGCGCGCCGCCTTCGAGGACAGCCGCCCGGCGGTGGCACTGCGGATGGTCACGGCGTTCGATCGTCCCGACATCGAAATAGAAGTCGAACTGATTGCACGCCTGCCCGGCTGAACGTCGACGCTCCCCCTCACCCTGCCCGCCCAAGGAACCGCATGTCCCGCTGGACCCCGTCTGTCGCCCTTTTCGCGCTGATCGTTCCGGGGGCGCCGGCCTTGGCGGCGGTGGCATCGGGTGCGTCCGGCCCGGTGCCGGGCGCGGTGGTCGGCAGCGCCAATCCGGTCGTCGCCACCCCGCCGGTCAGCGTCCCCGACGAGGCCCCCTGCGTGGTGACGCTCTACAGCGGCGCCACCTTCGGCGCCAATGCGGTGGATTTCAGCTACAGCCCGGCCGCCTGCCCGGGGCCATGGGCGAAGGTGGTGTTCAGCACCGACCTCTCGCTCAATGCCGGACGCCAGTACGACCGCACCCAGACGGTCTGGCTGGGCGGGGTGAACCTGCTGTTCGGCACCACCGCCGAACCCTCCTCCGGGTTCGGTCCGGCCTGGCATGTCGAACGCGACGTGACCGACTACACCGCGCTGTTCAAGACCGCGCAGCAGGGGCGCGTGCTGATCGCGAACTACCAGAACGCCACCTACACCAGCACCATCACCGCCACCGGGCGGCTGCTGTTCTACCCCGCCACCGCGCGCTATCCGGCACCGAAGACCGCCGATATGGTGATCCCGCTCGGCAGCGACGCAGTCGGTGCCACCGTCGCGCTCAACTCCGGCAGCGACCGTTATGCAAAGACCCTCACCCTGCCGCGCAACATCGAAGGCGCGCGGCTCGACCTCTACCAGCAGAGCCAGAACGCCGACGAGTTCTGGTACACCTGCGTGCCCGACGCACAGGCCACCAACATGCAGGAATGCGGCGGCGGCAGCTTCCGCGAGGGCGCGGTGCGCATCGACGACATGGCGGCGGCGAGCGCGCCGATCTATCCGTGGATCTATACCGGTGGCATCGATCCCTATCTGTGGCGTGTGCTGCCGGGCGTGCAGACCCTGGCCTTCGAGCCGACGAAGATCGACCTGACCGCATTCGCCGGCCTGCTCGATGACGGCCGTCCGCACACGCTGTCGCTGCAGACGATCGGGGCGAACAACTATTTCTCTGTCACCGGCGCGCTGCTGCTGACGCTGGATCACGGCGCAAGCGTGCTGGGCGGCTCGGTGCTGGCCGACACGCTGACCTTCCCGCAGGCGAACGTCTCGACCGCCGAGAACGGCTCGGGCGACAATTACAGTGGCCGGATCGTCACCACCGCCGCGCATGACTGGCGCATCAGCGGCGTCCTGCGCACCTCGCACGGCATCGTCGCCACCACCACCGCCAGCCATATCGGCTTCACCAACACCGCGGTGACGAATGTGGTGGCCGGCTTCGTCAACCAGAGCAGCGACCAGACCACCGACTGGCAGCAGACCACCTGGACCGTCGGCCCCGACGGGCTGACCACCACGCAGCGCCTCGAGCACGATCCGCTGCATCTGACGCTGAGCTACGGCACCGTGTCGGCCGACGGCACCCAGACCCAGGCCACCACCCTGACGCAGGGGCGGCAGACGCAGTCGTTCGGCTGGCACAACCTGCGTCTCGTCGAGGCGGCGGCGACCTCCGAGAACGTGGCGCCGAGCTCGACCCTCACCTTCCCGCCCAGCGGCCCCTACACCCATAGCGGCGACCATTCGACGGCGACCTATGCCCAGGTGGCTCTCGGCGCGAGCCTGCTGCCGAACTGCCTGCGGCGCGACTTCGCCTCCGCCGCCGGCGTGCTGACGGTGGCGGCCCAGACCACCAACTGCCTCGCCCTTCTCCAGGCCGCGCCCAGTGTCGCCGCGGCACTCGGCGCCGTCACCACGGGCCACGCCCAGGCTCCGGCGCCGTGATCGCTCAGGGCCTGGACACCAGCCCCACCATCAGCGTCTCCAGCCTGCCGACATCCACCGACAGCACCACCTGCTCGCGCTGCTCGTCGAGATCAGGCTGGTAGCCCGGCGTCCAGGACAGGATGTCGCCATAGCCGGCGGAGAATGCCGTGTTGGTGTCGATGTAGAGTTCGTGGCTGCCGGTGATCAGCGACGGGTCGAGCCAGACCGCGGTGGTGATCTCGTCCCACAGCGGGAAATGGCTGGCGGGACCGCGCAGGGCACGCGCGATCGGCGTGTCGGCGGCCGACAGGCGCTTGACCAGCGCGTCCGACATCTCGGTGGCGGTGGACGGGTCGACCGGCACCATCACGATCCTGCGCCATGGTGCGCGCATGGTGATCGAAGCGGCCTCGGGATCGAAGCGGATGTTGAATTCGCGGCGTGGCGAATTGGCGAATTCGCGGGCGAAATCGGCCGATTCGGGCGAGGCCAGCACCCGGCGCGGATTGAGACTGCCGCCCATGTAGACCAGTTCCTTCGCAAGCGAGGCGAATTGCGGGTCGAGCTTCTGGGCAAGGGCGAGATTGGTCATCGGCCCGGTCTCGACGATGCTGACCTGGCCGGGATAGCGATGCACCATGCGGATCATGAACGCCGCCGCACTCTCGTCGGCGGGGCGGGTGTGCGGGTTGCCCTGCGGCAGGTCGGGCACCACGTCAGGGCCGTGATAGGGTGGCAGCTTCTGCTTGGTGGGCTCGACCCACTGCTTCATCCATGCCCCGCGCCAGGTGAGCTTGCCATAGAGCGCCTCCCACCGATCGGTCAGCTTCTCGGAGTTCAGCAGCGGGTAGGTGGCGCCGGGATAGACCTTCACATCGGTGCGGCCGGCGATCTCGAGGCCGCGCAGCGCCTGCGCGGTGGCCTCCTTCTGCCAGACATCGCCGCTGACGGTACACTCGCCGAGCACGGTGACGTCCTTCGCCTTGAGCACCATCCACTGCGCCAGCGAAAACCCGTCATCATCGAGGATCACCAGACGTGCAGGCGGCGTGTCAGCGGCGCGGGCGGCGATCGACGCCCCGGCCAGCAGGGCCATGAGCAGCGGGATGATGGGGCGCATCGGCAAGATCCTCGTCAGTGGGAAGCGCCGATCATTTCGAAAACGGTGCGCGAAGTCACGTCGCCGGTTCGCGCCTGCGCATCCGCTCCAGCCCGCGCGGCTTGGGCGCGCCGCCGATGATGTGACCGATCGGGGTCAGGGCCTCGATATGGTCGCAGACGATCTTGAACACCGCCAGCATCGGCACCGAGAGAAACGCCCCCGGAATGCCCCACAGCCAGTCCCAGAACATCAGCGACGCCATCACCAGCACCGGATTGAGCGTGAAGCGCCTGGCCAACAACATCGGCGTGATGGTCTCGCCTTCCAGAAAATGGATGCCGAGATAGATCGCCGGCGGGATCAGCGCATGCAGGACCGAGGGAAACGAGAACAGCCCGACGACGAAATAGATCACGATGCCGGTCATCGGCCCCAGGATCGGGATGTAGTTCAGCAGGAACGCCACCACCCCCCACAGCAGCGCGTTCGGCATGCCCAGTGCCCAGCACTGGATCATGTTCGCACCTCCCACCAGCAGGTTCATGATGGTGATGGTCAGCAGATACAGCGAGACGTTGTGCTCGACCTCGGAGGCGATCTGCACCGCCCGGCGCTTGTCGGCCCAGGTCGGCATGATCTCGATGAAGCGCCGCAGCAGGCTGTCGCCCTCGTAGAGCAGGAAGAACAGCATCAGCAGGGTAGTGAAGATCTGCGCGAGGAAGGCACGCGTGCCGATCAGCAGCGACGAGCCGATGCCGCCGAGCGACGACATCGGCCCGACGAGTCCGCCATCGCCGTGCTGCGCGGCCTGGTGCGCGCCGCCGCCGGCGGTTCCCTGCACCATGGCCTGCAGCCGGCCCATCGCATGCTGGGCGGCATCGATCGGGCCGCGCAGGAAGGCAAGCTTCTGCTGCAGCGCCGGCAGGGTCTGCGGCGCCTTCGAGATCCAGCCCGAGGCTGGCACCGAGATCGCCAGCCCGATCATGCCCACGATGCCGAACAGCAGCAGGATCAGCAGCAGCGCCGAGATCGGCTTGGGGATGCGCAGCTTCTGGTTGAGCAGCCGCATCGGCGGCATCAGCAGCAGGTTGAGCACCCCCGCCAGAACGAACGGCAGCACGATCGCGGCGGCGAAATACAGCGTGTAGAACGTGGCCAGGATGGTCAGCAGCAGCAGGCACACGCCGGGCACGGACGGCGATGAGCGCGCCAGCATCTCGCGCGCACGCTGAAGTTCCGGCGGCGGGTAATCGTCCGCCGCCCCGCCCTCGCCGTCGGGCACCAGTCCCTGCATGTCGATCATCCGGCCCGTCTGCCCATCCCCGTTGCCGTTCCGAACGCACCGACGACGATCTCGTTCTGCTGCCGCTTCAAAGGCGCGGCGTCAGAACGCCCTGGGCAGGGTGACGACGAATTTCGCCCCCAAAATCGCGCCGGAGGCGTCGGTGCGGTTCTGCGCGGCAAGGTTGCCGCGCAGGTTGGTGACGATCTGCCGGCTGATCGACAGGCCGAGGCCGGAATGCTGGCCGAAGCGCTCGGCGGCCGGGCGCTCCGTATAGAAGCGGTCGAAAATGCTTTCCAGTTTCGCCGGCGGGATGCCAGGCCCCTCGTCCTCGATCGCGATCGACACGAAGCCGCGCCCGGCTTCGGCGACGCGCAGCCAGATGCGCCCCGCCGGTGGCGAGAAGCTCTCCGCATTGCCGATCAGATTGCGCAGCACCTGCACCAGGCGGTCCTCCACCGCCCAGACGGCGAGCGGCTGTCCCTCACGGCCAGGCCTGGTGTCGCTCTCGGCCTCGACCACCAGCAGCGGGCCATCCGCCTCACGCGTCGCCTCGTTCATCTCCGCCATCACCGACAGGATCGGCGCCACCGCGACCCGCTCGGGGCGTGTGCGCGACAGCTCGGCATCGACCCGCGAGGCGTCCGAGATGTCGGTGATCAGCCGGTCGAGCCGGCGCACGTCATGGCCGATGATCGTCAGCAGGCGCTTCTGCTGCTCGACATCGCCGATCCTGAGCGCGGTCTCGATGGCGCTGCGGATCGAGCTGAGCGGATTCTTGATCTCGTGCGCGACATCGGCGGCAAAGCGCTCGATCGCATCCATCCGCGTCCACAGCGCCTGCGCGCTCTCGTCGAGCGTGGAGGCCAGCAGGCCGATCTCATCGCGCCGCGCCCGCAGCCGGGTCGGCACCGAGAACGTGCGCCCGGCATTGTCGCGCATCACCCGCGCGGCCCGCGCGAGCGACAGGATCGGCCGCGCGATGGTCAGCGACAGGTACCACGACAGCAGCACGGTGAGTGCGAGCGCGATCAGCGTCAGGCCGAAGATCGAGGCCCGCACCTCGAACAGGGTGCGATCGACGCCCGAGGCCTCGCGGGTGAGCTGCACGATGCCGATCGTATGGCCCTCATGCACCACCGGCTCGACCACCTGCACCAGCAGCCGCCCGTCCACCGTGCGCCAGATATTGGGGGGCGCCTCGTTGCTGCCCGGCTCCTCCGGCAGCACCACCCGCTCACGCACCGCCGGCTGGCAGTCGGCCGCGCTGTCGACGCTGACCTCGGGCACGGTGAGCTGCGGATGCGCGCGGATCACCAGCACATGCTCGGCGGTGCGTTCGCTGCCCCGCTCACCCCGCTCGCCATTGCGCTCGGTCGGCCGGGCGGCGGCCTCGGCGATGCCCAGCCAGCCCCCCAGCCAGTCGGCGAAACCCTGCCGCCGCGCCCGTCCGGGCGGCGGGCAGAGCCCGTGCTCGCTGCCCGCGCTGCCGGCGATGGCCTGCCCGTCCGGGGCATAGAGCCGCGCGACGGCACTCGGCGAGGGCTCGGTCAGGCGGCGCAGCAGCAGCCGCGCGACGTCGGGAGCGAGCTGGACGCTGTCACCCTCGGCCGCGGCCCTGCCCCCCACGGCACGGGCGGCCTGTTTCGGCGCCGGCAGCGTCGTCACCGCGCTCTGACCGAGCGCGCCGGCATAGATCCGCGCCTGCTCGCGCAGCGCGCCCACCTCGCCCTGCAACAGCCCGGTGTGGAACTGGTTGAGATACAGCACCGTCACCGCCAGCAGCACCAGCGGCAGCGCATTGACCAGCAGGATGTTGCGCATCATCGGCGACAGCCAGCGCCGCGTCAGACCCGCTTCCGCCTCGCCCGTCAGGGTCGGCATGGTCGTATCCGCTCAGTTCTCCTTGTAGCGGTAGCCGATGCCGTAGAGCGTCTCGATCTGGTTGAAATCGTCATCGACCTGGCGGAATTTCTTGCGCACGCGCTTGATGTGGCTGTCGATGGTGCGGTCGTCGACATAGATGTTCTCGCCATAGGCGGCGTCGATGAGCTGGTCGCGCGACTTCACCATGCCCGGCCGCGTCGCCAGCGCCTTGACCAGCAGGAATTCCGTCACCGTGAGCTGGATGTCGGCACCCTTCCACAGGCATTGGTGGCGGGTCTCGTCGAGCGAGAGGTCGCCGCGCACCAGCACCGCAGGCCCCGCCGCCCCCGCCGCCTCGGCGCGGCTGACCTCGTTGCGGCGCAGCAGCGCGCGGATGCGCTCGAGCAGCAGGCGCTGGCTGAACGGCTTGATGATGTAGTCGTCCGCGCCCAGCCGCAGCCCCATGAGCTGGTCCACCTCCTCGTTCTTCGAGGTCAGGAAGATAACCGGCATCTGGCTGCGGGTGCGCAGCCGCTGCAGCAGTTCCATGCCATCCATGCGCGGCATCTTGATATCCAGCACCGCCAGGTCGGCCGGCTTGGCACTCAGCGACGCGAGCGCGCTCTCGCCGTCGGTGTAGGTGCGGACCGCGAACCCTTCCGCTTCCAGCGTCATCTGCACCGAGGTGAGGATGTTGCGGTCGTCGTCGACCAGGGCGATCGTGTGTTTCATCACACCCCATACTGACCCAAAATGCCGGCAAGGCAATCTCGTCGGCAATCCCCGGGACCGATGCCGCGTTGTGCGGCGCATATCTTGTCGACCGTTCAGCGCTTGTTCATCTTCCCGTGCTTTCCTAACTGGACCAGTCATGAGCAACGAAGACAGCACCCACAGCCCCGATGGCGGGCACGACACCGCACCGGGCCCCGACGCCCTGATGTCGGCGGCCTCGGCGCGCATCGCCGAGCTGGAGGCCGAGAACAAGGACCTCCACGACCGCTGGGTTCGCGCCGAGGCGGAGACCCAGAACGTGCGCGCCCGCGGCAAGCGCGAAACCGACGACGCGCGGCAGTATGCGGTGCAGAAATTCGCCCGCGACATCGTCGAGGTGGCGGAGAACCTGCGCCGCGGCCTCGCCAGCCTGCCCAAGGAGGTCGAGGAGAACCCCGTCGTCGCCAAGCTGCGCGAGGGGTTCGAGGGGGTGGAGAAGAATTTCCTCTCCATCCTCGAGCGCAACGGCATCACCGGCACCGATCCGACGGGCGCGGCGTTCGACGCCAACCTGCATCAGGCGATGGCCGAGCAGCCCAGCACCGAACACCCGCCGGGCTCGGTGATGCAGGCCTGGTCGTCAGCCTGGACGCTGAACGGGCGGCTGCTGAAGCCGGCGATGGTGGTGGTGGCCAAGGCGCCGCCCGCCGCCGCTCCTTCGCCTGCCGCACCGTCGGCCGACACCCCGGTGCATCCGGCCGGATTCGACCGCTCCGCCTGATCGGCACCTTGTCGACCGGCATGGGTCTGAATACATGATGGGCCTGTCGTGGGCTCATCGGCCGTGCGGTTCCCCTGTCGGGGCCAGCGGCCAAAGCCACGGCGCCGTGGGAGGTCCCACGGCTCTGACCAAGGGTCGCTCTCGGTGCTTCGGGCCGTGACGACCGCTGAAAGGAGGAGTTCATGAGCAAGGTCATCGGTATCGACCTGGGCACGACCAATTCGTGCATTTCCATCCGCGAGGGTGACGAGAACCGCGTCGTCGAGAACAGCGAGGGCGCGCGCACCACCCCGTCGATGGTCGCCTTCACCGAGAGCGGCGAGCGCCTCGTCGGCCAGGCCGCCAAGCGCCAGGCCGTCACCAACCCGGCCAACACCTTCTTCGCCGTCAAGCGCCTGATCGGGCGCCGCTTCGACGATCCCACCGTGGAAAAGGACCGCAAGCTGGTCCCTTACGAGATCGTGCGCGGCGACAACGGCGACGCCTGGGTCGAGGCGCGCGGGCAGAAATACTCGCCCAGCCAGATCAGCGCCTACATCCTCGGCAAGATGAAGGAGACCGCCGAGTCCTATCTCGGCGAGAAGGTCACCCAGGCGGTCATCACCGTCCCGGCCTACTTCAACGACGCCCAGCGCCAGGCCACCAAGGATGCCGGCCGCATCGCCGGCCTCGAGGTGCTGCGCATCATCAACGAGCCGACGGCGGCCGCGCTGGCCTACGGCATGGAGCGTCGCGACGGCGGCCTGGTCGCGGTCTATGACCTCGGCGGCGGCACGTTCGACATCTCGGTGCTCGAGATCAGCGACGGCGTGATCGAGGTGAAGTCGACCAACGGCGACACCTTCCTCGGCGGCGAGGATTTCGACGCCCGCGTCATCGGCTGGCTGGCCGACGAGTTCAAGCGCGAGCAGGGCATCGACCTGCGCGCCGACAAGCTCGCCCTCCAGCGCCTCAAGGAGGCCGCCGAGAAGGCCAAGATCGAGCTCTCCTCGTCGAAGGAGACCGAGATCAACCTGCCGTTCATCACCGCGGACGCGACGGGTCCGAAGCACCTGGTGCTCAAGCTGACGCGTGCGAAGCTCGATGCGCTGGTCGATGACCTGATCCAGCGTACGCTGGGTCCGGTGCGCGCCGCGCTGAAGGATGCCGGCGTGAGCGCGTCCGAGATCCAGGAGGTGATCCTCGTCGGCGGCCAGACCCGCATGCCGAAGGTCATCGAGACGGTGAAGGAGTTCTTCGGCCGTGAGCCGGCCCGCAACGTCAACCCCGACGAGGTGGTGGCGATCGGCGCGGCGATCCAGGGCGCGGTGCTCAAGGGCGACGTCAAGGACGTGCTGCTGCTCGACGTGACCCCGCTGTCGCTGGGCATCGAGACGCTGGGCGGCGTGTTCACCCGGTTGATCGACCGCAACACCACCATCCCGACCAAGAAGAGCCAGACCTTCTCGACGGCGGACGACAACCAGTCCGCGGTCACCATCAAGGTGTTCCAGGGCGAGCGCGAGATGGCGGCCGACAACAAGCTGCTGGGCAATTTCGACCTCGCCGGCATCCCGCCGGCGCCGCGCGGCGTGCCGCAGATCGAGGTGACGTTCGACATCGACGCCAACGGCATCGTGTCGGTCTCGGCCAAGGACAAGGCGACCGGCAAGGAGCAGCAGATCCGCATCCAGGCCTCCGGCGGCCTGTCAGACGCCGATATCGAGCGCATGGTCAAGGACGCCGAGGCGAATGCCGAGGCCGACAAGAAGAAGCGCGCCACCATCGAGGCCCGCAACCAGACCGAGGCCCTGGTCCATCAGGTCGAGAAGAACCTCGCCGAGCACGGCGACAAGATCTCGGCCCAGGACCGCGGCGAGGCGGAAGCGGCGATCGCCGCCGCCCGCACGGCCATCGAGGGCAGCGACTCCGCCGCCATCGAGGCTGCCCAGACGCGGCTCAGCCAGGCAGCGATGAAGCTCGGCGAGGCGATGTACAAGGCCCAGGGTCCGGAAGCGGGCGCGGAGGCCGGCGGTGCCGGTACGACGCATGGCGCGACCGGTCCGGGCGGCGAGAAGGTCGTCGATGCCGATTTCGAGGACATCGACGACAAGAAGGCCTGATCACGGCCCCGGCCTGACGCGCGGGCCGTCCGGGGGGATCTCCCCGGGCGGCCCGTCCCGCGTCTCGCCTGCCTGAGGTTCCGGGTTCGACCATCTCCCGGTTTGTCCAGCGTCAGAACGGATCGCCCGCGCCCGGCGGTCTTTCGGGAAACATGATGTCCAAAGAGGATCCTTACGTCGTTCTCGGCGTGTCGCGCGAAGCCAGCGCCGACGATCTCAAGAAGGCCTATCGCAAGCTGGCGATGCAGTATCACCCGGACCGCAACCCGGGCGACCACGCAGCCGAAACCCGCTTCAAGCAGGTCAATGAGGCCTACGACATCCTCAAGGACGAGCAGAAGCGCGCCGCCTTCGACCGCTTCGGCCATGCCGCCTTCGAGGGTGGCGGTCCAGGCGCGGGCGGCTTCTCCGGCTTCGGCGGCGGTGGCTTGGGCGACATCTTCGAGCAGATGTTCGGCGACATGATGGGCGGTGGCCGCGGCGGCGGCGGCCGGGCGCGCTCGGGGGGCGACATCCGCGCCCAGGTCGAGATCAGCCTGACCGAGGCCTTCACCGGCACCAAGGCGCCGGTGCGGGTGCAGACCCGCATCGCCTGCGAGCATTGCGACGGCACCGGGTCGGAGACCAAGGACCGCGCCGCCGATCTGTGTCCGACCTGCGGCGGGGCCGGCAAGGTGCGCGCGCAGCAGGGCTTCTTCCTCGTCGAGCGCGCCTGCCCGACCTGCGGCGGTGCGGGACGCAAGATCCGCAATCCCTGCACGGTCTGCCGCGGCGCCGGCACGGTGGCCAGGGAGCGCACGCTGCAGGTGGCGATCCCGGCCGGCGTCGAGGACGGCACCCGCATCCGGCTCGCCGGCGAGGGCGAGGCCGGCGGCGCGGGCGTGTCGGCGGGCGACCTCTACGTGCATGTTTCCGTGCGCGAGCACGACATCTTCCAGCGCGACGGCGCGAACATCTTCTGCCGCGTGCCGGTGCGCATGGCGCAGGCGGCCCTTGGCGGCGAGATCGAGGTGCCGGTGATCGACGGCAGCCGCACCAAGGTGAAGATCCCCGCCGGTACCCAGTCCGGCCACCAGCTTCGCCTGCGCGGCAAGGGGTTCTCCGTGCTGCGCAGCGCGGCGCGCGGCGACATGTATATCCAGGTCGCCGTCGAGACTCCGCGCGCGCTCAGCAAGCGTCAGCGCGAGCTGCTCGAGGAGTTCGATACCGAGGCGAAGGATGCGCCCGGCTCGCACACCGACAGCGAGGGCTTCTTCGCCAAGGTGCGCGATTTCTTCGATGGCCGCTGACACGGCAGCCCCCCTGCGCATCGGCATCGCCGGCCGCGACGGCCGCATGGGCCGGGCGATCGCCGCGATCCTGCCCGAGGGAACGGTGCTCGCCGGCGGCATCGGCCGCGAGGGCGATTTCGCCGGGCTGGTCGAGATCTGCGACGTGGTGATCGACTTCACCCACGCCACGGCGATCGGCCCGCACGCGGGCGCGATCGCCCTGTCGGGCCGACCCTGGGTGCTCGGCACCACCGGTGGCGATGCCGTCGACCAGGCGAGGGTCGCCGAGGCCGCCGCCCACGCGCCGGTGGTACAGGCGGCCAATTTCTCGCCTGGCGTGGTACTGGCCACGCACCTGGCGAAGCTGATGGCCGCCGCCCTGCCCGCCGGGAGCTACGACGCCGAGATCGTCGAGATGCACCATCGTCTCAAGCGCGACGCCCCCTCCGGCACGGCGCTGGCGCTCGGCCGGGCTGTCGCCGACGGGCGCGAGATGGCGTTCGATGCCGTGCGCCTGCGCGCGCGCGAAGGCGAGACCGGCCCACGCCCGCCGGGCGGCATCGGCTTCGCCGCCCTGCGCGGCGGCGCCATCGTCGGCGAGCACGAACTCCGCTTCACCTCCGACACCGAACAGCTCGCCATCGTCCATCGCGCGTTCGACCGTTCGGTGTTCGCGCAAGGGGCGATCCGCGCCGCGATCTGGGCCGCCGGCCGCACGCCGGGGCTCTACGGCATGGGCGACGTGCTCGGCCTGGGCTGAGTGAGCGTTCCGGACGCTTCCAACCGTTACCGGGCCATGTAGGCCAGGATCGCGTCGGCGGCGCGTTCGGCGGCGGGGCGGGCCTCGATGGAAAAGGTGCGCGCGGCAGCCTCGGCCTGCACGTCGGCGAAGCGGTGCGGGTCGGCAAGCGCGCGGTCGAGGGCGGGTGCGAGCGCGTCGAGCCGCTCGATCAGCTCGCCGAGCCGCCACTGGCCGTAATCGGCCGCACCCCGCCAGTCCGGACCGTGCGTGTCGATCAGCACGGCCGGGCGCGGGCGCTGGATCCATTCATAGATCTGGCTGGAAACGTCGCCGAGATAGAGATCGGCGGCCCGGATGTAGCTCATGTCGATCGAGCGGCGGCTGCCGGTGTCGATCAGCACGTGCGGCAGACCGGCGAGCCCGCGCGGCAGCGGAGGCCGCAGGGCGACGCGTCGATGGATCAGCGAGGTGTGCACCGTGCGCCGGAACAGCATCACATGCGGGGCGAAGATCAGGTTGAAACGGTCCTGGGCCGCGAACCAGCGCAGGATCGCCGGGCCGAACCGGTACCACGACGACAGTTTCGGGTTGAAATGCGGGTTGTAGACGACAGTGGGCCGGCCGTTGGCGAACAGCGGCGGCGCGGCGCCGGTGCCGAGGTCGAATTTCGGATAGCCGACGATCGCCGAGCCCGCCTCGCTGACCAGCCCTGCCGCCAGCATGCGGTCGCGGACCTTGGCCCCCGACAGCAGCACCAGATCGAAGCGCCGCGTCGCCGGCTGGAACCCGGCCGCACCATCGCCGGCGCCGTGCGGGATGTAGATCAGCTTCGGCCCCGTCACCCCGTAGCGGCTGCGCAGCAGCGTCGAGGTGGTTTCCGGCACCACCAGCGCGTCGAACCCGGCCAGACGATCGAGATTCTCACGCAGGATGGCAACACGCCGATAGGGCGCGACATGGCGCAATGCGAGATCGGCAAGCTGGGCCGGACGCCGGATCGACAAGGCGGTGAACCGGACCGGCCGCGCCCCCGGCGGGCTGGCGGGCAGCAGGTCGCGGGCGGTGGCGTCCTGATCCTCGGTAGAGGTGAGGATCTCGACATCGACGCCGCGTGCCGCGAGGGCTGCGGCGACCATGATCGTGTGCGGGATCTGATGGGTGGCGTCGTGATTGTAGAGAAAGCCGATCCTCATGCGCCCCGGACCCGAAGCCCGACCCGGGCGACGGCGATGCCGGCAAGGCGGCCGAGCGTGCCGGACAGCGAGGCGTCCATGTGCTTGACGTCGATCAGCGTGACGTCGCCTGCCGCCGAAAGCGTGTGCAGCCCGTCGGTGTGCGGCGCCATCCAGCCGGTCGGGCGCAGGGCCGGACCTGGGGTCGCGGCGAAGCCGGCCTCGTCGAGCCGGTCGATCCGCAGCGCACGGATCGCATGGCCGTAGGTCGCCCGACAATCCTGCACCGGCAGCAGCAGCCCGCCCGCCTCGTCGCGCAGCACCGTCCCGCCGGGCCGCGCACTGGCGGGATCGATGCGCACCGGATTGGCGGGATGCAGCGTCCACGGGCCGGTCAGCCGCGGCGCCCAGGCGAGATGCAGATGGCTGCGACGGGCGGATTTCGGCTGCGACGGGCTGTAGAACAGCCACCAGCGGCCCTCGTGGCGGACCGGGGTGGCATCGATCGCCGGGCCGTCGAGCGGCAGGTCGCAGACCGGCTCCCAGGCATCGGGGAAATGGCGCGCGCGATACAGCGTCAGCGTGCCGGAGGCAAAGGCCTCGGGCAGCATCCAGATCTCGCCCTCCGCCTCGAACACCACGGGATAGGAGAGATGGAACGGCCGCCGCAGCACAGTACGGGGCGGCTCGATCAGGGTCAGGTCGCGATCGTAGACCAGCACCTCGATGCAGCCGCGCCGCTCGAAATAGTCGAACGTCTCGGCGAACACATACAGCCGGCCATCGCGCCACAGGCCGAACGGGTCGGCGCGAAAGGCGCGCGGCGGCATCGGCGGCAGCCAGACGACCTCCTCCGGCAACACAGGCTCGGGCAGCACCGGCTCGCGCAGCACACCGAGGGCCGGGCGGCGAATGATCGCCGAGCGCCACAGATCCATCGGGCGCAGCATCGCGCTCATCCGGCCCCGAGATCGCGCAGGATCGCGTCGGCGGCGCGAACCGCGGGGCTGGGCGAAAGCGTGCCGAGCGAGGCCTGGGCGACAGCCTGCTGGCGCTCGCGATACAGCGCATGCCGGGCCGGCGCGTCGCGGATCGCCTGCCAGAGCAGGTCCGGCTCCTCGACCACGTCGCCGAGATGCCAGTGGGCGAAATTCGGGTCCGAGCGCCAGTCGTGGCGCGCGGCGTTGAGGAACACGCACGGACGCGGACGCAGCAGGAACTCGTAGACCTGGCTGCTGACGTCGCCGACATAGATGTCGGCCGCACTGGTGTAGCTCATGTCGAGCAGACGCTCGGAGCTGACATCGACCAGAACACGGCCGCCGCTGCGCCGCTCCCAGCGCGCCCGCACCGCCGCGCGTCGGCGGCGGAACATCTTGATGTGTGGGGCAACGATCAGGTTCATCTCATCCTGTGCGGCGAACCTCGACAGTATCGGTTCGATGAATCGCGGCCACGAGCTCAGCCCCGGCGCCTTGTGGGCGTTGTACAGCACCACCGGCCCGGGCAACGTGAACAAAGGTCCACCCACCTGCCGCAGACGCTCGCAGGTCTCGATCTTCACCGGGCCGACCACGTCGATACGCGACGGCGCGACGAGTTTCTCGTCCACCATGCGCCGCTCGGTCTTGCGCCCTGGCACCAGCACCTGGTCGAACACCGACACCATGCGCGCGAACCCGCGCGCCCGGTCGCCGAAGCCGTGCGGATAATAGATCAGCCGGGGCCGGCGGATGCCGACCCGGCGCGCCAGCGAGACGGTGTCCTCGACGGCGACGATCGCATCGAGACGGTCGAGTGCGGCACGGTTCTCCCACAGCGTCAGCGTCTTGATCATGCCCAGCACCCGCAGGCCCTGCAGCGCGCGGTTGAGCGGCGAGCGCTCCAGGCGACGATAGGTCATCGGCGGCGCGCCGAAGGCGAGGCGGATGCGTTCGAGGGCGGCCGGTGCGGCCGGATCGTTGTAATACGTCACCACACGCACGCCGGGACGCCGGGCCAGTTCCAGGCCGATCAGCGCCCCGTGGTAGCACTGATAGGCCTCGGCGATATAAAGCAGCCCGATGTCCGTCACCCCACGCTTCTAGTCGACTTTGGCCGGTCCCGAAACACGCGGGCTCGCGTCGATCCTCGGCAACCTGGGCTGGCTGCTCGGCGGCAAGGGCGTCGGCGCGGTGCTGAGCCTCGTTTATCTGGGGCTGACGGCGCGCACGCTGGGGCCGGCGGGGTTCGGCCAGTTCAGCCTGATCGTCGGCACCGCGCAGGCGCTGGTCGCCTTCGTCAGCTTCCAGACCTGGCAGATCGTGGTGCGATACGGGATGGCGCCGCTGCGGGCGGGGGACGATGCGCGCCTCGGCCGGCTGATCGCGTTCTGCCTCGCCCTCGACCTGCTCACCGCGGCGCTCGGCTGCGGGCTGTCCTGGGGGGCGGTGGTGCTGCTCGCGCCGCATCTGGGGTGGTCGGCAGGGCTGTCGAGGGCGGCGGTCGCGTTCTGTGCGGTGTCGCTGCTGTCGGTGCGCTCGACGGCGGTGGGCGTGCTGCGGCTGTTCGACCGGTTCGACCTCGGCGCGATGGCCGATGCGACCACACCGCTGATGCGTTTCGCCGGCGCGCTGGTGGTGGTGGCGACCCGGCCCTCGGTGGGCGGTTTCCTCCTCGCCTGGGGGATGGCCGAGATCGTCACCGCCGCCAGCTACTGGATCGCCGTGCGCAGGCTCACCGCCCCGCGGCTGCGCCTGCCCATCCTGCGCGGCGCCTCACGCGCGCCACGCGACGCTCCCGGCCTGTGGCGCTTCTCCTGGACCACCAATCTGGTACTCACCCTGGAGGCGGCGAGCCGGCAGGTGGCGGTGGTGCTGGTGGGGCTGGCGACGGGACCTGTGGCGGCAGGCAATTACCGTCTGGCGGTGCAGCTCAGCCAGTCAATCATCCGCGTGTCGGACATGGCCTCGCGCGCGATCTTCGCCGAATTCGCCCGCACCCATGGCGATGCCGGCGGCGCGGGCATCGATGCGCGGCGGCTGTTCGCCCACATCACGCGCCTCGCAGTGGCGGCCGCCCTGGGCCTGACGCTGGTGCTCGTCATCGGGCGCCGCGCGCTGGACCTGCTCGCCGGGCCGGGGCACGCCGACGCCTATCCGCTGCTGCGGCTGCTCAGCATCGCCGCCGCGGTCGAGCTGGCCGGGATCGGCTTCGAGCCCGCCCTGCTCGCGCTCGGCCATGCCGGGCGCGCGCTGGTGGCGCGCTGCATCGCGGCGGTGGTGCTGCTGGCCGGGCTCGGCGTGCTGCTGCCTGGTTATGGCGGGATCGGCGCGGCCTGGGCGACGCTGCTGGCCTCGGTGATCGGCACGGTGCTGCTCGGACGGGCGGCATCGGCGGTGCTTCCACGGCGCGGCGCCGGAGTATGACAAATTTCGCGCTCTTCTTGACCCCTCGGGCAATTTAACGCACTTAACCCGCCGCTCACCGGATGACCGGACGGGCGAGAGTCCTGGTCTAGGCCGGACATCACTTCATCAGAATCGAGCGGGACCGGCATCAGACCCGGCTCCGCGAAGGGGAATGCCGCGCGATGCGTGACACCGGCGACTATCTGTTCACCTCCGAATCCGTGTCGGAGGGCCATCCCGACAAGGTCGCCGACCGCATCAGCGACACCGTGCTGGACGCCTTCCTCGAGGCCGATCCGCAGTCGCGCGTCGCCTGCGAGACGCTGGTCACCACCAACCGCATCGTGCTGGCCGGCGAGGTCCGCGGACCGGCTTCCGTCACCCGCGACCTGCTGATCGAGCGCACCCGCGAGGCGGTGCGCGACATCGGCTACGACCAGGAGGGCTTCTCCTGGCGCCATGCCGACGTGAGCTACTACCTGCACGCCCAGTCCGCCGACATTGCGGTCGGCGTGGATGCCGCCGGCAACAAGGACGAGGGTGCCGGCGACCAGGGCATCATGTTCGGCTACGCCACCCGCGAGACCGACAGCCTGATGCCGGCGCCGATCCATTACAGCCACGCGATCCTGCGTCGCCTGGCCGAGATCCGCCACGCGGCCAACGGCTCGTCGGGCCTGCAGCCGGACGCGAAAAGCCAGGTCACCCTGCGCTACGTGAACGGCAAGCCCGTCGGCGTCACCTCCGTGGTGCTCTCCACCCAGCACGACGAGGCCACGAGCCAGGAGCGCATCCGCGAGATCCTCGCCCCCGTGCTCACCGAGGTGCTGCCCGACGGCTGGGAGGTCCCGGCGGACGAGCTCTACGTCAACCCGACCGGCAAGTTCGTCATCGGCGGCCCCGACGGCGATTGCGGCCTGACGGGCCGCAAGATCATCGTCGACACCTATGGCGGCGCCGCCCCGCATGGCGGTGGCGCGTTCTCCGGCAAGGACCCCACCAAGGTGGACCGCTCGGCCGCCTATGCCTGCCGCTACCTGGCCAAGAACGTCGTCGCCGCCGGCCTCGCCGACCGCTGCACGCTGCAGATCAGCTACGCGATCGGGGTGTCGAAGCCGCTCTCGGTCTATGTCGACCTGCACGGCACCGGCCACGACGTCGACGAGACCAAGCTGGAGCGCGTGCTGCGCGAGCTGGTCAACCTCTCGCCGCGCGGCATCCGCGAGCATCTGCGCCTGAACCGCCCGATCTACGCGCAGACCGCCGCCTACGGCCATTTCGGCCGCACGCCGGACCCGGCCACCGACAGCTTCACCTGGGAGAAGACCGACCTGGTGGACGATCTGCGAGGCGCGTTCGCGCGCTGAGCCGCTGGTCGACGTCAAGCCCAACCCCGACCGTCTCTACGGACGCCAGCGCGGCCCCACCCTGAGGCCGCGCCAGCGCCGCCTGCTCGATCTCGCCCTGCCGAGGCTGCGTTTCGACCTCGCCACCCATGCCGCCCGCCCGCTCGACGCGTTCGAGCAGGCGGACGCGCTGTGGGTCGAGATCGGCTTCGGCGGCGGCGAGCATGCCGAGGCCCTGGTCGCCCGGAACCCGCAGGTCGGGCTGATCGCCTGCGAGGTGTTCGAGAACACGCTCTGCTCGCTGCTGTCGCGCCTGGTTCCCGACGGCGCCGAGGACACCGCCCCCGCCCCGCCCCGGCTGCGCCTGTGGGACGCCGACGGCCGCGCCCTGCTGCGCGGGCTGCCGGAAGGCTCCGTGGACCGGCTGTATCTGATGTTTCCCGATCCGTGGCCGAAGGCGCGACACGCCAAGCGGCGGTTCGTGCATCCCGACAACCTCAAGCTCGCGGCGCGCGCGCTCAGGCCCGGCGCCGAATGGCGCATCGCCTCCGACGACCCGACCTATCAGGCATGGGTGGACGAGGTGTTCGGCGCTCAGGACCTGTTCGAGGTGCTGCCCGCGGCGGACCAGAGGCCCGAAGGGTGGCCGGGGACGCGGTACGAGGCGAAGGCGATCGTGGCGGGGCGCACCCCGCGATACTGGACATTTGTGAGGCGGTAGGGATCTTCTTTCATCCGACGGGTTGGGGGGCAGGCCATGGGGATCCCGCCGGACAGCAGGCTGACGCGGCTGAAGACGCAGTGGGCGCAGGTGCAGCGGCAACCCAAAGGTGCCGCCCGCGCGCGATTGCCGCCGGGACAGCACGAAGTGCGCGACTGGCCGGTGCTCGATCTCGGCGAACAGCCCGAAATCGCCCGGCAGGACTGGCGACTGGCGATCGAAGGACTGGTCGCCAGGCCGCAGGTGCTGGACTGGACCGCGTTGATGGAGATCGAGCAGGTCGACACCACCTGCGACATCCATTGCGTCACCAGCTGGTCCCGCTTCGACAATCGTTTCACCGGCATTACCACACACAGCCTGCTCGACCGCGTGCAGCCGCTCGAGCAGGCGCGCGCGGTGCTCCTGTACGGTTCTGACGGCTACACCACCAACCTGCCGCTCACCGATTTCGCCCATCCGGATGCGCTGCTGGCCCATTCCTGGCAGGGCGCGCCGCTGACCACCCCTCATGGCGGCCCCGTCCGCCTGGTGCTGCCGCACCTCTATTTCTGGAAGAGTGCGAAATGGCTGCGCGGCATCGAATTCCTCGCCGCCGACGAGCCGGGATTCTGGGAGGAGCGTGGCTATCACATGCGCGGCGACCCGTGGGCGGAGGAGCGCTACGGGGCGCCGGGGTGAGCCGTGTACACGGGGTGTACACGCAAAAAGGTGGGCAGAGATGAAATCGACGTGGGTGGAAAGACAATCGCGGGCATTATAGCCGCACTCAAGGTGCATGGGGTCCGGGGCCTGAGGCCCCGGCGGGTGCAGGGCGGCGTCCTGCGTCTATCTCCGGCGCAGATTGGTCCTGGCCAGGTCGATCACCGAGGAGCCGCGTCCGTCGAGCACCGCGCGGGCCAGATACAGGCTGAAGCCCTTGATCTGTTCGGCCTCGAATTTCGGCGGCAGGGCCAGTTCCTGACGGGCCGTGACCACGTCGAGGACCGCGGGTCCGGGATGGGCGAGGAAGGTCGTGAGCGTGGGTTCGAGGTCGGCGGGCTCGGTGACGCGCCAGCCCTGGATGCCGGCGCCGCGGGCCATCGCCGCGTAATCGGTGTCGGTGAGTGCCACGGCGGTGTCGAGGAAGCCGGCGGCCTTCATCTCCATCTCGACGAAGCCGAGCGTGTGGTTGTCGAGGATGACGACCTTCACGGGCAGACGGTGCTGCTTGAGCGTGAGCAGGTCGCCCATCAGCATGCTGAACCCGCCATCGCCGCAGAAGGCGATGATCTGGCGCTGCGGATAGGCGGCCTGGGCGCCGATGGCCTGGGCCAGCGCGTTGGCCATCGAGCCGTGGTTGAGCGAGCCGATCAGGCGGCGGCGGCCGTTCATCCGCAGATAGCGCGCCGCCCAGACGGTGGGGGTGCCGACATCGAAGGTGAACACCGCATCGTCGCTGGCGTGCTCGCTGAGCAGGCGGGCGAGGTGCTGGGGGTGGATCGGGGGCTTGGAGTTGGTGCCGGCGGCGAGTTCGTCGAGGCCCTGACGGGCATCGGCGTAGTGTTCGAGGCAGAGGTCGAGCCAGGCGCGGTCGGGCTTGGGCGCGACCAGTTCCAGCAGGGCGTCGATGCTGGCGGCGACATCGGCGGTGATGCCGAGATCGATCGGCGTGCGGCGGCCGAGATGGGCGGGGCGGAGGTCGATCTGCGCGATCCTCGCCTCGGTGGGATAGAACTGCCGGTAGGGAAAATCGGTGCCCAGCATCAGCAGCAGTTCGGTCTCCTTCATCGCGTGATAGCCCGACGAGAAGCCGATCAGACCGGTCATGCCGACATCGAACGGATTGTCCCATTCGATGCCTTCCTTGCCGCCGAGAGCGTGCACGATCGGCGCCTTGAGGCGATCGGCCAGCGCCACGACCCTGTCATGCGCGCCCCAGCAGCCACGCCCGCACAGCAGGGTGATCCTCGTGCTGGCATCGAGCATCGTGGCCAGGTCGGCGATTTCGGCGGGGTTGGGCGCCGTGACCGGCCGGGCCGGGACGAGGGCGGCGGACAGCTTCGGCAGGCCGGCGGCGGATTCGAGCGCGACATCGCCGGGCAGCACGATGACCGCGACACCACGTTCGCCGATCGCCGCACGCACCGCGCTCTCGAACACGCCCGGAAGCTGCTTCGGGCTGCTGACGAGCTCGCAATAGACGCTGCAGTCTCGGAACAGCCGGGTGGGGTCGGTTTCCTGGAAGTAGGACCGCCCGATCTCCGCACTCGGGATCTGTGCTGCGATCGCGACCACCGGCACGCGGGAGCGCATGGCGTCGAACAGGCCGTTGATGAGATGCAGGTTGCCGGGGCCGCAGGACCCCGCGCAGACCGCCAGCCCACCGGTCAGATGCGCCTCTGCGCCGGCAGCGAAGGCGGCGACCTCCTCGTGGCGGACATGCACCCAGTCGATGGTGTCGCGCCGGCGGATGCTCTCGGTGATGGCGTTGAGGCTGTCTCCGGCGACGCCATAGATGCGGGCGACCCCGGCGGCTTCGAGCGTATCGACGAGCAGGTCGGCAATGGTTGCGGACGGCATCGGCTGGTTCCTCGGAGATTGACCACCGGATGCAACGCGGCACGGGGCGCGCGGTCGCACCGGCCGTGACGGGGCGACTTGCAGGAGCCCGCATGACATACTTGGCGCATCGCCGCCACGTGGAAGGGCCGCGACGCAGACTGCGAGAGGGCCGTGTCCGAAACCATCGAACCGAAGCCGAGGGCGGCGGGCGCGCACGCCCCCGCCGCCTTCGCCACCCATGGGCCGATCCCCGGCACGCTGCTGCGCTTCGCGCTGCCGATCATGGCCGCGAACCTGCTGCAATCGGCGGCGGCGACGATCAACACGATCTGGATCGGGCGGCTGCTGGGACGACAGGCGCTGGCGGCGTCGGCGAACGTGGCGTCGCTGCTGTTCTTCTTGCTCAGCCTCAGCTTCGGCCTGGGGATGGCGGCGAGCATCATGGTCGGCCAGTCGATCGGCGCGGGTGACGGGGCGCGGGTGAAGCGCGTGGTGGGCACGTCGATGAGCAGTTTCGTCGTCGCCGGCGTGCTGGCGGCGGTGGTCGGCATGCTGGCCGACCGCACGGTGCTGGGATGGATGCACACGCCCGATCAGGTGATGGGGCTGGCGAGCGCCTATCTCGCACCGATGTTCCTCGCCCTGCCGGCGATGACCGGGCTGACGGCGCTGATGATGCTGCTGCGCGGTGCGGGCGATGCGCGCACGCCGTTCTGGTTCATGTTCGTGCTGGCGGTGCTCGATGCGGGGCTCAATCCGGTGCTGATCCATCTCGCCGGGCGGCTGGGCTGGCCGGGGATCGCCGGCTCGGCCTGGGCGACGCTGGTGGCGAACGCGGCAGCGCTGACGGGTCTGGTGGCGTGGCTCTACTGGCGGCGCAGCCCGTTGCGCCTGCGGGGCGGCGAGCTGCGGCTGCTGGTTCCCGATCCGCATCTGCTGCGCGTGCTGGTGGCCAAGGGGCTGCCGATGGGGTTGCAGATGATCGTGATGGCGGCGTCGATGATCGTGCTGGTGTCGTTCGTCGACCGCTACGGCAGCGCGATGGTGGCCGCCTACGGGGCGTGTTTCCAGCTCTGGAACTATGTGCAGATGCCGGCCTTCGCGGTCGGCATGGCGGTCTCGGCGATGGCCGCGCAGAACATCGGCGCGGGACGGTGGGACCGGGTCGGCCGCATCACCCGCGTCGGGCTGGCGGCCAATGTGGCGCTGACCGCCTGCCTGGTCGGCGCGGTGACGCTGGCCGACCGGGCGGCGTTCTCGGTGTTCCTGGGCCATGACGACGCGGCGATCGCCGATGCGATCCATATCCACAAGCTGGTGTCGTGGTCATTCATCATCTTCGGCGCCGCTCTGGTGCTGGGGTCGACGGTGCGCGCGGCCGGCGCGGTGATGGCGCCGCTGGCGATCCTGTTCGTCACGCTGTGGGTGTTCCGGATTCCGGCGGCCTGGTACGGCATGCAGGTCTACGGGTCGGATGCGATCTTCTGGAGCTTTCCCCTCGGCTCGACGGCGTCGCTGCTGATGAGTGCGGCCTATTACCGCTGGGGGCACTGGCGGCGGGCGATGATGCTGGACGGGAGCGGCAATCGCAGCGATGTGATTAGGTAGGTTTCTTAACTTTTAGCCCGCCCGGACGTATCTGTCACACCGTCACAGACAGGAGACAGAGCATGTCGGAGACCGGATACAGATTGCTGCGCGACCCGCGGCGCAACCGCGGCACCGCGTTCGGTGCCGACCAGCGCCGCAGCCTCGGCATCGAGGGTCTGCTGCCGCCGCATTCCACCACCTTGTCCAGCCAGGTGGCGCGCATTCACGGCGAGCTGTCGAACCTGCATGAGGATATCAACAAATATCTGCTGCTGTCGGATCTGCAGGCGCGCAACGAGACGCTGTACTATGCGACCATCATGTCCGATCCGGCGCATTTCATGCCGCTGGTCTACACGCCGACGGTCGGCGAGGCGTGCCAGAAGTTCGACCACATCTTCCGCGCCGCGCGTGGCCTGTATCTGCCCTATTCGGCGAAGGGGCGGCTGCGCGAGCTGATCGGCAACTGGCCGGTCGATGATGTGCGCTTCATCGTGGTCACCGATGGCGAGCGCATCCTGGGCCTGGGCGATCTCGGCGTGAACGGCATGGGCATCCCGATCGGCAAGCTTGCGCTCTATACCGCCTGCGCCGGCGTGCCGCCGGAACTGTGCCTGCCGATCACGCTCGATGTCGGCACCAACAACCCGACCTATCTCGACGACCCGCTCTATCTCGGCGAGCGTCACGAGCGGGTGCGCGGCGAGGATTATCACGACTTCATCGAGGAATTCGTCACTGCCACGCTCGAGCGCTTTCCGCTGGCCTGCATGCAGTGGGAGGATTTCGCCAATTTCAACGCGGTGCCGATCCTGGCGAAGTATCGTGACCGGATCTGCACCTATAACGACGACATCCAGGGCACCGCGGCGGTGGCCCTCGCCGGCATCTATGCCGCCCTGCACATCACCGGTGGCAAGCTGCCGGAGCAGAAGGTGCTGTTCCTCGGCGCCGGCTCCGCCTCGACCGGCATCGCCGGGCTGATCGCGCAGGCGATGACCAAAGAGGGGCTGTCGATCGAGGAGGCACGGGTGCGCAACATCCTGTTCGACGTCAACGGGCTGCTGACGAAGGATCGTGAGGATCTCGCGGATTTCCAGAAACCGTTCGCGGTCGATCATGCGCCGGTCGAGACGTTCGTCGATGCGATCCGCGCGTTCCGGCCGACGGCGATCGTCGGTGTGTCGACGGTGCCGAAGCTGTTCAGCCAGCAGGTCATCGAGGCGATGAGCGAGATCAACGAGCGGCCGATCATCTTTCCCTACTCGAACCCGACCTCGCGGTCGGAGTGCACGGCCGAGGAGGCCTATCGCTGGTCGAAGGGACAGGCGGTGTTCGCCTCCGGCAGCCCCTTCGATCCGGTGGAGTACGAGGGCCGCACCTTCGTGCCCGGGCAAGGCAACAACGTCTACATCTTCCCGGCGATGGGCATGGCGATCTATGCGACGCAGGCGAAACGGGTGACCGACGACATGTTCATCACCGCCGCCCGTGCGATCGCCGAGCAGGTCGACGCGGCGAGTCTCGAAAAGGGACTGATCTACCCGCCGCAGTCGGACATCCTCGAAGCCTCCACCGTGGCGGCGATCAAGGTCGCGGAAGACATCTTCGATCAGGGGCTGGCGCGGCTGCCGAAGCCGGACGATGTCGCGAGGCACATCCGCGACAGCGCGTATCGCCCGGCCTATCGGGACTGAGGTGGCAACGTTACGTTTTGTGACCTGTGCTGTTCGGCCCCTGTTGCGCATAGTCGCGCTCGGAGCCGAACCGTCACGAAAAAAGCGGTCGGCCGGGAGATCGCGCTGCATGGCCGACTACGTCAAACCTTCCGTCATCATCCAGAACATGATCGATGCCGCGGTGCTCAAGGCGGCGCTGCCGGCGCGCGACGTGCTGATCCGCGGCGCGCTGGCCGGGGCCTATCTGGCGTTCGTGACCACGATGGCGTTCCTGATCGGCGCACAGACCGGGCAGTTCTTCTATGGCGCGGTGCTGTTCCCGGCCGGGTTCGCGCTGATCGTGCTACTGGGGATGGAACTGCTGACCGGCAATTTCGGCATGATGCCGCTGGCGGCATTCGATCGCCGCATCACCTGGCGGGCGGTGTGGCGGAACTGGGTGCTGGTGTTCATCGGCAATCTCGCCGGCAGCCTGGTCTATGCCGCGCTGTTCTGGATCGCGATCACCGATTGCGGTCATGTCGCGGGCGGTCCGCTGGCTGATGCGCTGCGCGGGCTCGCGGTCAAGAAGACCACGGCCTACGCGGCGTTCGGCGGGGCCGGACTGCTGACGGTGTTCGTCAAGGCGATCCTGTGCAACTGGATGGTCAGCCTCGGCTCGGTGGTGGGACTGGCCTCGACCTCGACGATCGGCAAGGTGGTCGGCTGCTGGCTGCCGATCATGATCTTCGTGACCCAAGGCTACGAGCACAGCGTGGTCAACATGTTCGCCATCCCGGCCGGGATGATGCTCGGTGCGCCGGTGAGCTTCGCCGACTGGTGGCTGTGGAACGAGATCCCGGTGACGCTCGGCAATCTGGTGGGCGCGCTGGTGTTCACCGGCGGCGCGCTCTACGTCACCTATCGCTCGGCACCGATCTCCAACCAGGACCCGGCCTCGCGGCCGGTGTGACGCCGGCCGGAGTGGTGCGGCTCACTCCCACTCTGTCATCAACGGGCCTCATAAGTCCCTATGATTTAAGGGATTTTTCTGATCAACACAAGCCATACCGTCGCCATCTACCGTCAAAATCACGCGCTTAATGCTGGTGCGGGTGATGGAGCTCTTTTGCGAGGCGTCGATTCTTTCGGGCTCATAGTCAATCGATTTGCATCTTAGCGCAGCGTAGGTTGCCTGAGACAACTTGGTTCAACCATCAAACGGCTACACCGCGATTTCTCGACGCATGCCTCGATGCAATTTGGCTGCCGTAGACTCCGGGACACCGGCTTGATCCGCATAGCGCATCCAGTCTTCGACACGCTGATGGATGTCGGCCACGATGTCTCGCGCCTTCTTCGGCTTCATGCCGCAGAAGGCACCGAACGCAACCAGATCATCTATTTCGAAATGATCGCGTTTGCCGTTGAGGCTCATCTGATGCTGGTGCGTCCAACTGCCTCCCGGGTTGTAGGCATAACTCACATCGAATGCTGGCGAGAGTCGCCACTCGCCGCGGCGGTTCATCAGGAACGCAATGTTCTTGACGTGGTCGTCCTGGTTGCGGATCAGTACGTTCAACACCGCCCGCCGGAACTGCTGTTCGATGTCCAAGGCAGGTAGACCGAGGCGGCGGATCGTCTCCACCGCTTGCTCATAGGAATAGGCGCCCGCCGCGTTGAAGTCGAAATGACGCATGGCTGCCAGGGATTGCATATGCAGCTTACGGCCTGCCGCATCACGGTCGAACCTGCGCGTCATGAAATGCGCGCGTCCACCTTCGCGATGGATCCGGCTCTGGCTCATGTCGATGCCGGCATCGACCGCCAACAGATAGAAGGCGTATTCGATCAGTCCGAAGCCTTGCGGGTCAGCCAATTCCTTGTCGCGATTGTCGGCGATACCATCGAACTTCATCAGCCAGTAGGTGAAGCCCTCACCTGCCTTGACCTGGCCCGAGCGAAATTCCCCGGTCTTTTCGTTCCAGGCCAGCACCGCCTTGGCACGTGCCCCGCCCGCCGAAGTCCCCACCCGCAGGATATCTTCCAGCGCCTCCCGGTCGTCCTCGCCATGCAACGCGCCGGCAAGCCGTTCGCGATGGCTGAGCACGTCATTGGCCAGCCGGGTGAGCGCATCGATCTCGACCTTGCGTGACCGTCGCGCCCCCGACCCCAGAGACGGATGGAACTCCAACGCCCCCATGCCTCGGGTGCCGATGTAGCACAACCGTTCCACCGGGTTGAAGCTGCTGGCTGCCCTGCCCTGCGTCACCAGCCACGCATCGATCAGGGCATTGCCGAACTTGTCCGGCAATGAGTCGGCCAACAAACCGGGCAAGCCTTTGAACGCCTCTCTCGGCAAGCCGGGGAATTCGTAAGGGTCGGGCCCCAGCGGCATCGTCAACGGCGCCAGTTCGATCCGGCTTTGCGCAAAGTCGGGCATGTACTGGAACACCGCCAGTTGGCGATCTTCCAACCAGCTCACTGCGCCAATCTCCTTGCCCCACAGGCGGACGGTGGCATTGGTCACGCGTCGTCCTCCTCACCCCATGCCCAGTCGGTGGCCTTAGCCGTCGTTGTGCTCTGCTCACGTGCACGGCGGCGTTCGCGATCGCCATGGCGAACACGTTCGACCGGCCGGACTTCCGGGTCTGGCAGGCATTCAAGCAATCGCCCTTCCAGCCCCAGTACGCTCAACACCCGCAGCAACGTCTCCAGCGAGGTGTTCTCACCCGCTTCCAGACGTTTGACGCTGCTGATGGAAGCCCCCGATTCGCGCGCCACATGCGCCTGGGTCAGGTTCCTGCTCAGGCGCAACTTGGCAACCCGCAGCCCCAAGGAATGCAGACTGGCTGCCAATGTAGAAGGCGAATTCTCGTAAGACTCCATATATGGAACCATATCACGTTTTATCGCCAACAATAGCTCTTATAAGAACCTTTTTTTCAAACATGTTAATTGGTCTCATATAAGAGCCATAAAACGCCATGATTCAACTTCATAGCCCATATATGAGCTTCAAATCCACTCCAGCAAGTGTGCCTCTCGCGGCGTCAGACAACAGCCATACCGGCTGATCGACGATTAGCGCCGACGCCCGCGGGAACAGCCCTTCCCCGGCTCCACCGGGCAGTGACGCCCGGCTTTCATGCCCACAGCGTCCGGCGGTGCACGGACAACGATCCAGCCAACTTCGCCACGTTGCGCCAGACCTGCTTTGGCGGCTGGTGTGTATGCGAGGCAGCCTCCTCCACGGCCATCACGACGACAGGCACGGGCGCCTTATCCAGCAAATGCGTCAGTGCGGAGCAAATGAAGCAGGCACTTCACCACTCGCCAGGGCTTGCTCCAGCGTCTCGGGCGCCAGTTCCTGCGCATAGCTGACACTGGCCGTCTTGGCGGCCATCCAGAGCCCGCGCTTCTTGCGCCGCGCCTGCGTATCCAGCTTCGGACTGTCCAGGCCCAGCACCGTCATGACCTGACCCACCCGGTTGACACCCAGATCGCTCAAGGTGCCGTTCTCCAGGCCGACCAGCGTCTGACGAGACTGGCCGCTCAGGTGCGCCAACTGCGCTTGGGACAAGCCCAGTTCAGAGCGCCGGACCCGCACGGAATGGCCGATATCGATGAGGTTCATGGCAGGCAGCAAGCAAATGAAATGTCTTAAATTTTAGACACATTAGCCTGCCCGCCATTACCAGCAAGAACCGGATCCGTCGGCCGCTATCTACCTCCCACGCCGCCATGACACTTACCTGCCGAAATGTCAGGCAACTAGAGCTAATATCATGGCAGAGCGTAACAGGGCGTAATGCATGTTACGACGGGGCACCACAGGGGATTCCATGGACGAGACACAACCGCAAGGTTCGGCCGCCGCTGCCGAACTGAAGATTGACGCAACCCTGATCGCCAAATTGAACCTGGCGGACTTTCAGAATGCGGTCCCATTGGTCCGGGATCTATGGTTGATCAACGAGACCGACCAGACGCATGAGCAGGTCGAGCTGGTCCTGACTTCCGATCCACCCTTTTTGAAGCCGCGCCGATGGCGGATCGACACGCTGGCAGCGGGCTCCCGCTATCCGATCCGCGACATGGATGTGAACCTGGACGGCGGATTGCTGGCTCGGCTGACCGAAGCCGAGACGGCCGCGGTCTCACTGGCACTGCGCAAAGTGGAAGCAGATGCCTCCGCCCCTGCCCTCGCGCAACGCGATATCCACCTGGAGTTGCTCCCCCGCAATCAATGGGGAGGTATCTCGCATCTGCCCGACCTGGTCGCTGCCTTTGTCCAGCCCAACGATCCGGCCGTAGATCGACTGCTCAAGCGAACCGCCGAGGTGCTGCGTCAGAACGATCGCAATCCTGCACTGGACGGATATGCCGGCGGTGCCAAGCGCGCCTGGGAACTGGCCTCGGCCATCTGGGGCGCCACGGCCGGCATGCAGCTGGACTATGCCTTGCCGCCCGCCAGCTTCGAGCAGTCGGGCCAGAAGGTGCGCAGTCCCAGCCAGATCGAAAGCTCGGGCCTTGGAACGTGCTTCGACCTCGCGCTGCTGTTCTGCGCCGCACTCGAGCAGGCAGGCTTGAACCCCCTGCTGGTCTTCACAGAGGGCCATGCCTTTGCAGGTGTCTGGCTGCAACCGGAGGAATTTTCCAACACGGTCGTCGACGACGTGACCGCATTGCGCAAGCGCCTCAGGCTCAAGGAACTGGTGCTGTTCGAGACCACCCTGATCACCCAGCGCCCCACCGTCCCTTTCAGCTATGCCACCGAACGCGGTGCCCAGCAGGTTGACGAATCTCAGGATGCGGGGTTCCGCTTGGCCGTGGACATCCGCCGGGCACGGTTGCAACGCATCAAGCCATTGGCCAGTGCGGAGGCGGCAATTGCTACGGCGTCGGACACCGAAGGGTCACCGTCCACGCCCGCCGTGCCAAAGATCGAAGACGCGCCTGACCTGGCCGACAGCACGCCAGCCAATACAGAAGACGCCAGCCAACTCGATCCCAAGGACCGGCTGCTGCGCTGGCAGCGCAAGCTGCTGGATCTGTCGCTGCGCAACAACCTGCTCAACTTCAAGGCCGGCAAGAAGGTACTCAAGCTGGAAGCGCCGGACCCTGGCGCGCTGGAAGACCTGCTGGCCAGCGGCCAGTCCCTGAAGCTGCGCCCGCGTCCGGACCTGATGGACGGTCCCGATCCGCGCGATCAGGCCATCTACGAAGCCCGCGAACGTGAGAACGTGCGCCGCGCACACGCGCTGGAAGCCCTGCAGAAACGCGAGGTTTTCGTTGGCGTTCCCGAGATCGAACTCGATTCACGCCTGGTCGATTTGTTTCGCAGTGCCCGCACGACCTTGCAGGAAGGCGGTGCCAACACGCTTTATCTCGCCCTGGGCTTCCTATCCTGGACCCGCGAAGACCGTGACGGTCAGCGCTACCGCGCGCCCTTGATCCTGGTGCCGGTCAGCCTGCAGCGCAAGAGCGCCCGCTCGGGCTTCACGCTCAGCCTGCATGACGACGAGCCCCGCTTCAATCCGACCCTGATCGAGATGCTGCGCCAGGACTTCGAACTGAGCCTGGGCACGCTCGAAGGCGAACTGCCGCGGGACGATGCCGGCCTGGACGTCGCTGCGGTCTGGAAGGCTGTCGGCCACGCCATCAAGGACATCAAAGGCTGGGAAGTGACCGAGGACGTGGTGTTGTCCATGTTCTCGTTCGCCAAGTACCTGATGTGGAAAGACCTGGCCGAGCACAGCGAACAGTTGCGCGAGAACCCGGTCGTGCGCCACCTGCTGGACACCCCGCGCGATGCCTATCCTCCGGGTGCTCCGTTCCCGCAAGTGCGCGAACTGGATCAGCACTTCGACCCCAGGCAGGTGTTCTGCCCCTTGCCGGCGGATTCCTCGCAGTTATCGGCCGTGCTGGCCGCCTCGCAGGGCAAGGACTTCGTCCTGATCGGCCCACCGGGGACGGGCAAGAGCCAGACCATCGCCAACCTGATCGCCCAATCCCTGGCACAGGGCCGGCGCGTCCTCTTCGTATCCGAGAAAATCGCGGCGCTGGACGTCGTCTACCGGCGCCTGCGCGAAATCGGCCTGGGCGAGTTCTGCCTGGAGCTGCACTCGAGCAAGGCCCGCAAACTTGACGTACTGGCCCAGTTGCAGTCCGCCTGGTCCAGTAGCGGCCAAGCCGACGCCGAGCAGTGGCGGGCAGAAGCCGACAAGCTCAAACGCCTGCGCGATGCGCTGAACATCTATGTGGAACGCCTTCATCAGCGTCGCCGCAACGGCCTGAGCCTGTTCGATGCCATCGGCACCGTCAGCGCGGGACATGACGTCCCGACACTTCCCTTGGCCTGGCCCTTGGCCGATCAGCACGATCATGCTGGCATCGAACAGTTGCGCAGTGCCGTGGACCGCCTGGAAGTCAATGCACAAGCCATTGGCCATTCCGCGCTGGCGCAGCACCCCCTCGCCCTGGTTGGCCAGGGAGACTGGTCGCCCACCTGGCAGCAACAGCTGATCGCCGCTGCGCGTGAGGTGCTTCCCGCCGCCCAGGCGACGATCGAATCCGCCCAGGCATTTATCCAGGCCATCGGCCTGCCCTCACCCACGTTGACGCCCGAAACCTGCGAAGCGCTGCTGCTGCTCGCTCAACGCCTGCCTTTGGCGGCGGGACATGATTGGCGCTTTGTCCTGCGCCCCGACGCACGCAGCCTGAGCCAACGCCTGCAGGAAGGCGCGGCACTGGTGCGCCGCCATGCGGAACTGAACATGCAGTTGTCTACGCCGTGGCCAACCTCTGTCATGACCGCCTGCGTCGACGGGCTGGCCCTGCTCACCGAGCACCGGCAGACTCATGGCGAGCTTAGCGAGCCCTGGCCGGTACGCATCACCGTCCAGCTCAACCAGGCGCTAGGCCTGCTGGCTCAGCTCAGCGAACATCATGCGGCCCTGTCGGTTCCCTACGGTGAGACGATCGAACAGCTCGACGTCGCCCAGTTGCAGCAGATGTGGGAACAGGCCGAGCAGACGTTCTGGCCCAAGTCGTGGCTGGGTCAACGTAAGGTCACGGCGCAACTGTCCAGCACGACTACGGGAGGCGCGCAGCCCGACGTCGCCAACGATCTGCAGCATTGGAATGCCATCCGCGCCTTGCGCCAGCAGATCCAGGCCATCGCTCCAGGCCCGGAATGCGCGGACGTGTGGACAGGACTGGAGACACAACAGGACAAGGTGCGCACGGCCCTGCGCTGGCAAACCGCCCTGGCTGCCGTACGCGAAGGCCAGGCCTGGGAGGACGACGGCTTCGACGCCATCGCCAGCGGCCAATGCGGGGCGGCCCTGCAGGCCGATCTGCAGCGGGCCCGGCGACTGCGCCAGCTCGACCAGGAGATTGCGGCACAGGCATCGCTGGAAACGGCGACCGACGGCCTATGGGCAGGGCATGCCACGCAAGTCGACCGCCTGCGTGCCGCACTCGACTTCCTGAGCGACTGGCGCAAGCATGCCCAGCAAGGTGCATTGGATGTCCACATCTTGGTTGAGGAAGGCGCTTGCGGCCCCACGCTGGCACGCGACCAACAGACGCTTCACCAGCGGGCGGATACGGAACAGGCACTGGCCGCCCTGGACGACTTGCGCGAGTCCACCGCGGGCTTGTGGAAAGGTCTCGCAACCAATCTGGCTGACCTCGAACAGGCTTGCCAACTGCGGGAGGATTTGGCTGCCGTGCTGGCCCGCCTGGCCACCACGCCCGAACAGATCTCTGCCTGCAAGGCACCGCTGCATGCGCTGTTGGGCGATGCCAATGCACTGCTGGAGCCCGGTGGTCGAATCGCGCTGGCCGGCGCTCAGTATTTGGAGAAATGGGCACAGCTGCTTCCCCGGCGCGAGGCACTCGCGACCACCGGACATTTTGCCGAGACTGCCCAGACGCAGTGGCAGGCAATGTCGCTCGACGGGCTGATCGAGCAAAGCCAGTCCATCGTGCGCGCCGAACACGGCCTGCGCAGCTGGTGCGCATGGCGCCAGGCGCGCGACGAGGCGCTGGCGCTCGGGCTGGCCACCCTGGTCCAGGGCATCGAGCAAGGCCAGGTCGGCCCGGACCAAGCACGCCGAACTTTCGAGACCAACTACGCGCGCTGGTGGCTCAACGCCGTGGTCGATCATGAGCCGGTCATCCGCGGTTTCGTCAGCGCCGAGCACGAACAGCGCAACCGCGATATCCGCGAGCTCGATGAGCGCTTCACCTCCCTGACCCGGGACTGGCTGCGTGCCCGCCTGTGCGCTGACCTGCCCTCGCAGGACAACATCAGCCGCAACTCCGAATGGGGGCTGCTGCGGCACGAGATGGGCAAGAAGCGCGCGCACCTACCGTTGCGCGAACTGATGGCCCAGATTCCGGAGGCGCTGACCAAGCTCACGCCCTGCCTGCTGATGAGCCCGCTGTCCATCGCCCAGTACCTCCAGGCCGGGGCCAACGCATTCGACCTGGTGATCTTCGACGAAGCCTCGCAGATCCCGGTCTGGGATGCGATCGGTGCCATCGCCCGCGGCCGCCAGGTCGTCATGGTCGGCGACCCCAAACAGTTGCCGCCGACCTCCTTCTTCGACCGAGCCGAATCCGGGCTGGACGACGAAGACGTCGAGGCCGACCTGGAGAGCATCCTCGACGAGTGCATCGGCGCCAATCTGCCGACACGGAATCTGAACTGGCACTACCGTTCCCGACATGAAAGCCTGATAGCCTTCTCCAACCATGCCTACTACGACGGCGGTCTGGTCACCTTTCCTTCCCCCGTCACCAATGATCGCGCGGTCAGCTTGCAATTGGTGTCGGGTGCCTATCAGAAGGGAGGCACGCGGACCAACCCCGCAGAGGCCAAGGCGCTGGTCGCCGATGTCGTGGCGCGGCTGACGACCCCCGGTTTCCGAGAAAGCGGGCTGACGATCGGCGTGGTCACCTTCAATGCCGAGCAGCAGAAGCTGATCGAGGACCTGCTCGACGACGCACGACGCAACGACCCACGTCTGGAGCCCTACTTCGCCGAGGACGAGTTGGAACCGCTGTTCGTCAAGAACCTGGAGAGCGTGCAGGGCGACGAACGCGATCTCATCTATTTCTCCATCACCTACGGCCCGGACCCCGCAGGCCAACTGGCCATGAACTTCGGCCCGCTCAACCGCCAAGGCGGCGAGCGCCGGCTCAACGTGGCCATCACCCGTGCACGTCACGAACTGCGCGTGTTCGCCAGCTTCCGGGCCGAGCAGATGGACCTGGCACGCACCCAGGCCATCGGCGTGCGCGACCTCAAGCACTTCCTGGAATTCGCCGAACGCGGTGCCCGTGCGCTGGCGGAAGCCAACCGCGGTAGTCTGGGCGGCTTCGAGAGTCCCTTTGAACAGGCCGTGGCCGCCGCCCTGGCCCGGCGCGGCTGGCACGTCCAGCCGCAGATCGGTGCCTCTTCGTTCCGCGTCGACCTCGGTATCGTCGATCCCGACGCAGCCGGACGTTATCTGGCCGGTGTGGAGTGCGATGGCGCCACCTATCATCGCAGCGCCACTGCGCGCGATCGCGACAAGCTGCGCGAGCAAGTCCTGCGCGGTCTGGGATGGGACATTGTTCGCGTCTGGTCCACCGACTGGTGGATCGATCCGGCCGGCACGCTCGACAGGCTGGATGCCCGGCTGCGAGCCGTGCTCACGGCCCAGCGCGAGCGGCGTGCAGAAGAGGCAGAGCGCGAAGCCGAGGCCGAGCGCCTGGCGCAGGCGGCCATCGTGCAAGCCATGGCGTCAGTGACGAAGCCGGACGAGGAAACGGCGGCCCCCATCCAGGCACCAGACCCGATCACACCGGAAGTCTCGGCGACAGCTCCATCGCAGCAAGTCGAGGAAGTCTTTGCTCGCCAGGTCTCCGCAGTAGCAGCCCGTGCCTACACCGATGCTGAAGAAATAACGCCACCGGAAGCCTCGCTCTATCGGGTCACAGATCCCACCGAAGCTGTCGCCGGGGCCAATCCCGATAGATTCTTTGACGGTGAGTACAACGACATCCTGTCGGCCATGATCGCGCACGTCGTCGATCACGAGGGGCCCGTGCTCGACGCGCTGCTGGCCCGTCGCATCGCCCGTGCCCACGGCTGGCTGCGCACGGGCGGACGAATCCGCGAGCGCGTATTCCAACTTGCTCGGGCCCGCTATCGGACGACGGATGAAGAGGTCGGCACGTTCTACTGGCCCGAGAACCGTGATCCTGCAACGGAGCCACCTTTCCGGGCGCCTGCCGACGAGGACAGCTTGCGGGCAGCCGACGAGATCAGCTTGCAGGAACTGGCTTCGCTGGCCCGTGCCATGATCGCACGCGGCGCTCAAGGCGAATCGATCTACACCGCGATGGCACGCGAACTGGGACTGCAGAAGTTGGGCGCCGCGAGCCGGGCGCGTTTGGCGCTGGCCTTGCAATCCATATCGCCCAGCCCGTGAAATGACGCTCCCAGCAACAGTCCAAGCCGATCTGTTTCGCCACGTCAGTGCGGAAAAGGCCGCGCTGTATCGCTGCGTCATGGATTGCTTCGCCGCTGCCAAGCGGCAGTTCCGGCTGCATCTTCGCCCCGACGAGGTATTGGAAGACGGCGACTGGTCGACGTTGGTCAGCTCGGCCACGCCCCGGATGGAAGAAATCCAGGCGGCGCTGGCGCAATTGGCCGAATGGGGCAACCTCGAATCCCAGCCGGACACCGCCCGTGTCGCCAGCATCAGCGACTTCTATCGCGCGCGCTTCGTCTACCGGCTCTCGCTGGGTGGCGAGGCGGTGGAAGCCGCGCTAGCAGCCTTCAGCCGCACGCTGCGCCGGCGCGCCGAGTTGCAGAGCGTCGCACTTGAGGACATCGCCCTGCGCCTGAAGGCGTTGCTGGCCCTGGCCGACAGCGCCGAACCCGATGCCGTCAAGGTGCACGAAACCCTGCGCGACCTAGTTCGCGTGTTTGAGAGCTTGGCCGACAACGCTCAGGCCTTCATGGCTGGCGTCGGCCGCGGCATCGAATTGCAGCAGGCCGACGCCGCAGCCGTGCTCGCATACAAAAAGCGGCTGATCGACTACTTGGAGCGTTTCATCGGCGATCTGGTCGCGCGTTCCGGCGGCATCGCCCAGCACATCCTCTCGCTGCAGCCGCGCATCGAATCGCTGCTGTGGCTGGCCGCCCAGCGCCAGGCCCGCGACAGCGCGCCGGGGGACGAAGCAGAGCAACTCGATGCAGTCACGCGCGGCTGGCAGGCCTGGCGCGAACGCTGGACCGGGCTGCGCCGCTGGTTCCTAGCCACCGGACACGCGCCCGCGCAGTCCGAATTGCTGCGCGCCAAGGCACGCGCGGCGATCCCGCAGCTGCTGTCAGCCGTGGCCACAATCAATGAGCGCCGCAGCGGACGCAGCGACCGCTCTGCGGACTTCCGCATGCTTGCGGGCTGGTTCGCAGCCTGCGAGGACGATGCCCAGGCCCATCGCCTGGCGCGCGCAGCATTCGCGCTCAACCCGGCCCGCCACTTCTCGTTGAACCCCGAACTGGCGTCCGGGGCGCAGGACTTGCCCGCCAGCACGCCTTGGGCCGACGCGCCGCCGTTGCGCATCCATCCGCGCCTGCGCGAATACGGCCAGGCATCGCCACGCGGCGCACTGCCACGGGTGCAGGCGCGCGATACCGAGCGCCAATTGCTCGCCGCTCGGCTGCACGAGGAACATGCGCAAATCGAAGCCGCTCGCCAGCGCCTGGCCAACGGCCGCAGCGCGCGCCTGTCCGAGTTCGGCACACTCGACCCGCATGCCTTCGCCCTGTTCCTCGGGCTGCTGGGCGAGGCGCTGACCGCGCAATCCTCGCCCGACGCCGAGGTGGACGTGCCCAGCGGCGACGGCCTGCTGCGCATCCGCATGCAGCCGCTGGCCGCGGACAGCCGGGCCACCATCCACACCGCCACCGGCACGTTCAGCGGCCGCGACCACCTGATCACCGTCACTCGCACGGACGCAGTACCATGAGCCCCAGCGACAGCCGCACGAACAGCCACAGCATCGGCCGCCAGCAGGCCCGCCACCGCGACGACGAACGCCGCCAGGCGCTGCGCGCCCTGCTGATGTCGCCGCTGATGACCCCGGCGCACGAGGGCTTCGCCGCCGTGCGCCGCCACGCCGACGAGCTACGCGCCTGGTTCGCGCGCGAGACCGGCTGGACGCTGCACATCGAGCGCGACTGCGCGCGCCTGTACAAGCGGCCGGCCGACCTGCGCGACGCCAGCCGCGGCCTGCCCGGTTACGACTACAGGCGCTACGTGCTGCTGTGCCTGGCCTGCGCAGTGCTCGAACGCGCCGACCCGCAGATCACCCTGCGTGTCCTCGGCGAGCGGCTGCTGACGCTGGCCGCCGACCCTGCGCTGGAATCGCGCGGCTTTCGTTTCACCCTCGGCGCCGCGCACGAGCGCCGCGAACTGGTCGCCGTCTGCCGCAGCCTGCTGGAGATCGGCGTGCTGCAGCGTGTCGCCGGCGACGAAGAAGGCTACGTACGCAGCAGCGGCGAGGCGGCCGAGGGCGCGGACGCCTTGTACGATGTGCGCCGCCGCGTACTGGCTGCGGTGCTCTCAGCGGTCCGCGGCCCGTCCACCTGGCCCGCCGAGCAGGCCCCGGTGGACCTGGACGCACGCCTAGCCTCGCTGGTAACCGAGCACCAGCCCGACAGCGAGGAAGGCCGGCGCACGGCCCTGCGCCACCACCTCGCACGCCGCCTGCTAGACGACCCCGTGGTCTACCTGGATACCCTCGACGCCGAATTGCGCGCCTATTTCGTCAACCAGCGCGGCGCGATGGCCAGCCGCCTGTGCGAGGCCACCGGCCTGGTCGCCGAGCAGCGTGCCGAAGGCCTGGCTCTGGCGGACGAGGATGCAGAACTGACCGACATCGCCATGCCCGCCGAAGGCACCGAGGCCCATGCCACCCTTCTGGTCGCCGAGTTTCTGTCCCGGTCGCGAGAAACCACCGATGCGATCAACCGCGACGACGTCATCGCCTTCCTCGCCACCGCCCGTGAAGCGCACGGCAGCTACTGGCGCAAATCGGCGCGCGAACCCGGTGCCGAACGTGAACTGGCCGACCTGGCACTTGAGCGCCTGCAGAAACTGCAACTCGCGGCATGCGACGAGACCCACGTCCAGCCCCTGCCCGCACTGGCGCGCTTCGCCCTGGGCGAGGCCGATATCCGCCAGCCAGCCGCGCCCGCGGCCGCCCATCCGTCCCTGTTCGAATGACCGACACCACCTCCCCGTCCTTGCCCATCCCCACCCTCGCACGCTGGCAGCCACTGCGGCTGGGGCTGATCGAGCTGTTCCACTACGACAGCGAGGAGTTCTGGTTCCGCGACGGCCACCTGCTGTTGCGCGGCAACAATGGCACCGGCAAGTCCAAGGTGCTCTCGCTGACCCTGCCGTTCCTGTTCGACGCCCAGCTCAAGCCCTCGCGCATCGAACCCGACGGCGACGCCAGCAAGAAGATGGCCTGGAACCTGCTGCTGGGCCGCCTCGACCGCCGTATGGGCTATGCCTGGCTGGAGCTGGGCCGGCTCGGCGCCGACGGCCAGCCGCACTACCTCACGCTGGGCTGCGGACTGCTGGCGGTGGCCGCGCGCCCCCAGGTCGACAGCTGGTTCTTCGTGCTCGAACAGCAGCGCATCGGCCAGGACATCTGGCTGATGAGCCCCACGCGTGCGGTGCTCACGCGCGAGCGCCTGCGCGACGCGCTGCAGGACCATGGGCAGGTGTTCGATACCGCGACCGCCTACCGGCGCGCGGTCGATGAGCGTCTGTTCCACCTGGGGCCGCAGCGCTACACCGCGCTGATGGATACGCTGATCCAGCTGCGCCAGCCGCAGCTCTCCAAAAAACCGGACGAGGCCAACCTCTCCAACGCGCTGACCGAAGCACTGCCGCCGATCTCCACCGACCTGCTGGCCGACGTCGCCGACGCCCTGAACCAGCTCGAGGAATACCGCCGCGAGCTGGAGGAGTACGAGGCCTTGGAGCGCGCCGTCGGCCAGTTCAACCAGCGTTACTAGCGCTACGCCGCCACCCAGGCCCGGCGCCGTGCACGCAGCCTGCGCAGCGCGCAGACCGGCTTCGACAACGCCAGCCGCGACCTCAACGACGGCCGCCTCGCCCTGGGGGCCGCACGCGTCGCCGAAACCGGAGCGACACAGGCGCAACAGTGGGCGGAAAATGCGCTGGCCGGCCACCGCAGCCGGCTCGACGAGTTGCAGAACGACCCGGCCATGACCGACGCCAAAGCCCTGGACAAGGCGGCAGCCGACGCCGAGCGGCAGCAACGCGACGCGGGCGCCGCCCGCACTGAACGCCAGCGCCGACAGACCCGCTTCGAGCAGGAACAGCAGGCCACACGGCAGCGCGCCCAGCGTGCAGAGGATGCGGGCCACGCACTGGCCGAGGCCCGCACACAGGCCAGCGCAGCGGCCGAAGCCGCTGGCCTGGTGTCCAACTACGGCGCCAGCCTGCTGGCCCACGGCGAGGCCGCCACCCTGACGTCAGCGGCGCTGGAATCGGCACAGCAGGACCTGCGCCACACCGCTGCCGCCCGTCGCGAACAGGTCGCCCACCTGCAGCGTCGCTGCGACGAAGCCGAGCAGGCGGCCCACGAGCGGGCACGCGCGCAGGACTTGCGCGACGAACGTGCCGACGAGGCAGAGGCCGCGGCCGCCCGCCGCGAAGAGGCCGACGCGGCCGTCGAAAGGCAAGGCCAGCACCTGCTCGAAGCCTGGCAATCCCATCTGGATGCTGCGCAGCAGTTGCAGGTGCCCGACAGCGGCGACGTCCTCGAAACGCTGGCCGCCTGGACCGCGAGCCTACACGGCGACAACCCCGCGCGCGCCGCCCTGCACCGCGCCCAGCAGGCCGCCAGCCTGCGGCTGGCCCAGCGCCAGGCCATGTTGCAGACCGAACAACAAGCCCTGGAACAAGAACAAGCCACGCTGCACGCGGAGCGCACGCGCCTGCAATCCGGCGAAGACGCCCTGCCCCCGCCACCGGCATGGCGCGCGCCCGGCGCGCGCGAAGGTCGGGGCGGCGCGCCGCTGTGGCAACTGGTCGAATTCGCGCCTGCAGTGCCGGCCGATCTGCAGCCCGGCCTCGAAGCCGCACTGCAGGCCTCGGGTCTGCTCGACGCCTGGGTGACGCCCGACGGACAGTTGCTGGATGCTGGCGGCGCGCCGCTGCCGCACGATGCCCAGTGGCTTGGCCGGCCAGCGCGCCCGGATTCGCTGGCCGCGTGGCTACAGCCGGCGACCCCGGCCGAGGCCACGCCGATGGTCGCCCCCGCCGTGCTGCAACGCCTGTTCGAAGGCGTCGCCTGCGGCGAGCAGGACGACCCGGGCGCCGAAGCCTGGATCGGACCCGGCGGCCGCTTCCGGCTGGGCGCATTGGCCGGCGCCTGGCACAAGCCCCGCGCCGAGTTCATCGGTTACGCGGCACGCGCTGCCGCCCGCGCGCGCCGCCTGGCCGAGATCGCCCAGCGACTGGAGGAACTCGACCTAGCGCATGCGCAGTTGCAGGCCGGCTCCGCCCAACTCGCTGCCGACCAGCGCCAGGCTGCCAGCGAATGGCAGTCCGCGCCCACCGACGACACCCTGCGCGCCGCGCACCTGCAAGCCAGCACGCGCGTGCGCGAGCTCGATGCGGCCAGGCTGCGCCTGGACCAGGCCGAGCACGCCCTGCGCAGTGCCATCCAGCAATGGGAAGCGGCCAGCCAGACCCTGGAGCAGGACGCCCAGGATCTTGCGCTGCCGCCAGCGCGCGACGCCCTGCGCACCATCGATCGGGCGCTGCTCGCCTTCGGCGATCGGCTGCATGCGCTGACCAGTGCCGCGCGCGCCTGCCACGACGCCTTGGCCGAACACCGCCAACAAGTCGAACGCGAACAGCAAGCACGGACCGATGCCGAACACGCGACCGAGCAAGCGGCCGAACGCGACCTCCTGGCCGAAGAAGCCCGTATCCGCCTGCAGACGCTGCGTGAATCCGTCGGCGCCAAGGTCGAGGAACTGCAGCAGCGCATCCGCGATGCCCGACAGGCCGTCAGCAGTGCAGATCTGGAACTCAAGTCGAGCAACGAAGCGCTTCGCCTTGCAGGCGAAACGCGGGCCCGGGCCGAACAAAAAGTCGAGGCGGCCGACGCCATCCTGAGCGAGCGCATCGCCTCGCGCCAGCAAGCCATCGAGCACTGGCAGGGCTTCGCCGCCACCGGCCTGCTCGAAATCGCACTGCCCGATGCCGAACTGCCGCCGCAGGCTGCGCCCTGGACCATCGAACCCGCCCTGGCCCTGGCACGCCGCGCCGAACAGGCGCTGCTGCAGGTCAAGGACGACGACGACGCCTGGAACCGCGTGCAGAACCAGGTGTCGCAGGACTACACCGAACTCGGCCGCGCGCTGGCCGCGCTCAGCCACCGCGCCCAGGCCGAAACCAGCGATTTCGGCCTGATCGTCAGCATCGTCTACCAGAACCGGCCCGAGCGCCCCGACCAACTGGGCACGCGCCTGACCAGCGAAATCGCGCAGCGCCGGGAACTGCTAACCGCCGGCGAACGCGAGGTGCTGGAGAACCACCTGCAGGCCGAAATCGCCAGCGCCATCCACAAGCTGCTGCGCGACGCCGAGCAACAGGTGCTGGCGATCAACGCAGAACTGGCCAAGCGTCCGACCTCCACCGGCGTGCGCTTCCGGCTGCTGTGGGAGACCCTGCTCGAAAGCGGCGATGGCGGCGCCCCGGTCGGCCTCAAGGCCGCCCGCCAGCGCCTGCTCAACACCAGCACCGATCTGTGGAGCGCCGAGGACCGCCGCGTGGTCGGCGAAATGCTGCAACAGCGCATCGCCGCCGAGCGCAGCCGCGCCGACGCCGACCAGGGCGGCAGCCTGCACGAACAACTGGCGCGCGCACTCGACTATCGCCGCTGGCACCGTTTCCGCGTCCAGCGCTGGGATGGACAATGGCGCCCGTTGTCCGGTCCGGCCTCCAGCGGCGAACGCGCCCTGGGCCTGACCGTACCGCTGTTCGCCGCCGTCTCCAGCTACTACTCCCAGGCCGGCCACGCGCATGCGCCGCGACTGGTCCTGCTCGATGAGGTCTTCGCCGGCATCGATGACGCCGCACGCCATCACTGCTGGGCGCTGATCCGCGAATTCGACCTCGACTTCGTGGTCACCAGCGAACGCGAATGGGCCTGCTCGGCCGAGTTGCCCGGGGTGGCTATCGCCCAATTGCAACGCCACGAAGGCATTGACGCCGTGCACGTCTCGCGCTGGACCTGGGACGGCCTCGCCAAGCGACAGGAACCCGACCCCGATCGCCGATTCCCGCCTGCCGCCTGATCTGCCCCACTTGAACCCGACCTGCATGTGCGCCGACGCCACGCTCCCCCCCGATCCGCGCTTGCAACGCCTGCTGGGCGACGATGCCCTCGCCCCACTGCGCCAGCGGCTGCGCCGATACTTCGAGCGCATCGGCCCCGATGCCACCGCATCGACACTGCGGCTGGACCGACTCGCCCCCGACGCGCACCAAGCGCTCTGCCAGATGACCGGCAGACCCTTACGACCGGCGCGCTCGATCACCCTGGACATCCGCCAACTGGACACGGCATTGCGCGAAGCCGGCCTAGCGAACTCACTGCGCGACGCGCTGGAACGCCTAGACGGTCCTATCGTCGACAAGACGCGGCAGCGCCTGGAACTGCAGGCACGCTGGGCCGCCGCGACCGACTCGGTCGATGCGTGCCCGCTGCTGCAGGATTGGTTGAACACATCGTCAGCCCCGCCGCTGCTCAAGCGCCTGAGTCGTGCCCCGGAAAATGCCATGCCATTATTGAACGCCGCCGACAGCGTGCTGCGCGCTCTTCCAGCGCAGGGGCGACCCCGCTCACAATTGGCAGCCAGCCTGCTCGGCGACGCCCATGCCCTCGACGCTGGGCGACCGGTGGCCACCCTCGTACTCGCCGCTTGGCGGCATTACGAGCGGCAACACCCAACAAACCACGAAACCGGGGAGGATCCAGAAGATGCTCCAAAGGAAGAAGGCACGGAGGAGCGTCAACGCGACATCTGGGCACGTGCTGGCATCCTGGTCAACGAATTGGCCAGGCCCGCACTCTTCCTCAATTTGCCGGTGGCCACCTCCCAAGGAGCGCTAGGGAATCCAGGCGAACCGTCGTACATTTCGCTGCGGCAATTACTTCGAGCCAGCACGATCTGGTCCGTCGCCGATCGCGTCGTCCATGTCTGCGAGAACCCCAACGTCCTCGCCATCGCAGCCGAGCAGTTGGGCGCCAGCTGCGCTCCACTGGTCTGCACGGACGGCATGCCATCGGCTGCGCAACGTATCCTGCTAGATCAATTGCAGGCCGCCGGCGCAAAGCTGCTCTATCACGGAGACTTCGATTGGCCCGGCATCGGCATCGCGAACTTCGTGATCCGCACCTGGAATGCAAATCCTTGGCGAATGAGCACCCAAGATTACGAAGCTGCCGCTAGTTCCACCACACGCGTGAGGCATGAACTTGGTGCCATACCTGTCAACGCCGACTGGGATATTCATCTCTCAACCGCAATGCAGAACCGTGGCACTGCCATCGCAGAGGAAGCCGTAGCGACCATTCTGATTGAGGATCTACGCATACCGGGTCCGGCAGAAAACTGATTGACCTCCACCGGATTACTCCGATTCACCGATGATTTGCGCCAACCTGATGATCCACGCCACAGCGCGACGACTTACGCTGGGACCCTACCCGCCCACTCGATTGTTCATATATCCCATAACCGACTGAAATTGCTAATCTTTTTCAGAAAACAGCAGCGTTATCCCGCCAGCGATGCCGTCAAAAAGTTACGCTTTTGATTTTAAAGGGAAAATTCGCAGAAAAAAATTTTGCAAATTCTCGCATCTATCGAGATCGATCGGATGTAATCTCGCTCTCTCGATAAGCATCGCCGCCAGATCGCGTCAAACACGATACCGTCAGAGCTACGTAGCACGTATCAATCCCGCGAGCCATGGCGGCAACCGCGAAGCTCACCTCAAGCGCTTCGCAGGTTCAGATCGCGGACAGCGATGAACGCTCGATTAGTTTCCGCGGCGCGGCGGGCCTTTTCCTCGAGCACGTCGATCAACGACACCTTGCGCGAGAGCACCTCGTACAGGTCAAGGCCATCCGCGCAAATCAGGTTGGTTTGCCGGCCACGCGAGAAGGCCTCAAGCCCATCGGCCGTGAATCCGGAATTGCTGACGAACAGTCCGCGCGACCAGGACGCCTTGCCCGCGATCTTCCCAGAGAAAGTCATCAGGTCGGCAAAGCCAATCTGTGGCCCATGCCATTTGGCTTCGACCAGATAGGTTTGTCCTTGCAGCTTGAAGCTGCCGTCAATCTGTTCGCCCACGAGCCGAAACGCTCCGCGTGGTGCAAGGCCGAAGCCCGCGAACAGCTCATTCAGAAAGCCCTCGAAGCGAAGGCCGCGTGCCTGCGGGTCCAGCTTCGTGATCTCGATAAGATGCGCCGCCAGCTCCTGCGCTTTGGCCGCGCTCAACGTTCCGGCGGTTTGCGGCGGTCCTTCCTCGGCCTTCGGCTGAGCGAAGCTGTTGAGGAAAGCCGGGTCAAGCAACTCCGGAATCTTGAACTCCACCCCGGGAAGAAGGGTGTTCAGCCGATCGATCTCGGCGCGGGTCAGTGGATTTCCCTTGCCGCGCCGATAGGTCATCGCCTGCCTGACGATCGCGACGATCAACTTTGTGAAATAAGAGCGCCGATGTTCGAGCGTGGACGTCAGGAGCTGCACGATCGCCGGCCTTTTGCTTCCCGGGACCCACAGATCGCCGATTCCGGCTTGCGCCGCCGCCAACGGAAAGGCGGTCTTGTTGTTTCCGCTGCCCGGCAGGAAATCGTAGAACAGGTCGGCCAGGTCTTCGACAGTCTGAGCTTCGCGGAATGACAGCATATTATTCGTCCTCGGCCTCCTGCATTCGCGCTTCAAGCTCGTTCAGGAACGGAGAGCGCCCCCAATACATCCTCCCGCCGCGCGTATCGACGTAACCAGAATACAGCATGTGAATTTCATCTCGGGCCCGCGTCAGCCCTACATAAAACAGGCGCCGGCTTTCCCGCCGCACCGCGGGCAACTCGCTCCGCCATGGCAAGCTGCCCAGGTCGAGTCCGACCATGATGACCACGTCGTATTCGCAGCCCTTGGCGGAGTGCAGCGTCAAAAGATTGAGGTGGACTGGCGAGCCGTCGCGGCCGCCAAGGCTGGCGAGATCGAGATCCGCGAGCGGCCCGCCAGCAGCGAGCGCCGTCGACATGCGATCGACCTGTTCGCTCTGATCTGCGAGACTCGGCTCGGCCGCCATGAGCGCATCGAGCATGCCATCGCGCAACGACGCCACAAAGTCTCGGGCGAGCCCTTCTTCGACGCGAAGGGACCAGAGAAGCCTCGTCAGGCTTTGCAGCTCGGTTCGCGCCTGGGCATCCGAAATCCGTGCGCGATGGAAACCGATCCATCGATCGAGCAGACCGCGCAACTGCGGCCGCGCTTCGCGCCAGCCTCCGGCGCACCACGCCGCGCAATCCTCGATCCAGTTCGTAAGGGCGACCTTGCGATACGGCGCGACCGTGTCGACCCTCACAAAGTCGAGGTCCGCTGCCGCCACCGCTTCCGCCACCACGTCGCCGGCCCGATAGTCTCGGTAAAGGATAGCGATGTCGCCGAGGGCACGCCCGGGCTTGGCGGCAAGCGCCGCCGGGATAATCTCGGCCACGGCGTGCGCCGCCTGGCCCTCCAAGCCATCATCGCACTCGACGAAGGCGATCACCGCCTGGCGATCCGGGTCATTCGACTGGTAGCCGCGCGCCTCCCCCAGCGCCATTTCCGAAGCGCTGACAATCCGCGAGGCCGAGCGATAGTTGAGCTGGAGCTGTACGCGCTCGACGTCCTCGCGCTCGGCCAGTTCCTGCAGTAACGCCCCGTCGGCGCCCGTAAAGCCGTAAATCGACTGATCCGGGTCGCCAACCGCGAAGAGACGAACACCGCCGTCGAAGGCCACGCGCTTGACGATCCGGTGCAGCGCCACGCCGAGATCCTGATATTCATCCACCGCCAGGACCGGGAATTTCGCCTGAAGCAGCGGAAGCACCCAATCATGCTCCGACACCAAGCGTTGGCCGAAGATCACGAGGTCGTCGAAGTCAACGAGACCCGTGCGCCGCAGCTCAGCCTCGTAGCCCTCCGCCCAGGCCGCAAGCTCCTCTTCGCTGGTCCAGGCCTCCGACGTCCTGTCGAGGATCGACCGGCGATGACGCCCAAGGTCCATCGGCTTGTTGGGATTGTACCGCCCGCAGATTGTGAGACACCGATCTGAAGCCTACGCGGCGACGGCCGCGAGTGGAAGCTGCGCGGCGCGGATTGCGGCCGGTGGCCGG
>NZ_JACHXV010000014.1 GCF_014192375.1 Endobacter medicaginis
GCAGTCACGGTCGGTCAGGGCGTGGATTTTGGTCGTGCGTCCGCCACGGGAGCGGCCGATGGCCTGGCGGCACTCCCCCCTTTTCCACCCGAAGCGCAGCGATGCGCTTTCACGGCGGAGGAATCGATCAGGATCTCGGCGGGCGGCCCGCCGGCTGTCGCCAAGGCGTGAAACAGGTTCGACCACACACCCTTGGCAGCCCAGCGCCGGAAGCGGTTGTAGAGCGTCTTGCGTGGCCCGTAGACGGCCGGCGCGTCTTTCCACCGGCACCCGGACAAAAGGACATGGATGATGCCGCTGATGACGCGCCGGTCATCGACGCGTGGCTTGCCGCGCGTGTCGGTCGGCAGATGCGGCTCAAGTCGGGCGAACTGGCGATCGCTGAGCCAGAAATGATCTCGGTCCAACGGAGGTCTCCTTCCGGAGACCTTGAATCACGTCGAAGCCATCGTGGGAATCCACTTTATGGGTCCCAGCCCTAGTCGGAGAAATCGCCCCAATCCAAGCAACGCTTGTGGCTATCAAGGAGGTTCTGGAGGGCTATCCGCTTACCTACACACAAATGCTCCATCGGGTGCAGAAAGCAACCGGTGCGAAAAAAAGCGCGATTAATGCGATTATCAAAGGAAGAAATATAAAATCTAATAGATCCTTCTCATATTACGCCTTTGTCAGCAATTCAGACCGCCTCCGATACGAGAATAATGGAGTATTAAAAAAGGGTGTGGCATCTAATTACAATGATGAATCTGTATCATTTATTATAAATGAGCTGCGTAGAAACTTAGAATCCTAGTGTATTACTAATAATTACAGAAACATAAATGAAAAATGGTCATCAGTTAAATGATTCTGATGTACAATGAATTGATGATTGAGCAAAGCATTATGATGATATAAGTGCATCTCATATGTAGAAATCTTAACTCGAGGATGTTTAGGCGCATAAAATGAATTATGTGACGGGAGACATCTTTGTAAAAGTACCATCCCCCCAAACCTTGAAGGCGTGGTTACCTCTCTGGGATTGCATCTCAATTCTTTTTCTGTTCCAGAATTCCGACGTTGCGGATGGGGAAGATGAGCTGCCGGAGTGGCGAATCTACTGGGTTGCAGGCTTGGCCCTGCTGAGAACTGTGGGCCATGTGCTAGCAAAGGTCGATGCCAAGATATCGCCGGAACACGCGGAGGCCATTGCCGCACTCTGGAAGGGATTTCAGGACGACAGGAGCAAGTCGGCCATTTTTTGGACATTCATCGATAGGGAAAGGAATAATCTCCTTAAAACTTATTCCTTTGGTGCTAAACTTGCGTGGGATGATAATCAGGATGCTTACGTAGAATTCGAAGGCGGGCTCGACGCCTTCGATCGCTTTCGTGAGGCGGTCTATTGGTGGCGTCACCATCTTATGGCGCTCGAGCATGAACTTTTAGTGCCAACATGTGACTAGTCGACTTGGATCCAGGATAGATGGCAGAGTAGGCCTCTTCCGGTTGGTGTTATTCGGCTCATGACGATTGAGGTTCGTCGAGAATGATCTGAGCCATGCCGGGCATGCCGCAGGTATGCAGCGCATTGGGGTGCGGTTGATGCCGACCCGCGCGAGGCGGCCATTCTCTCAGAGTTGGTCGGCTGCCTGCAAAGCGCTTTGCAGGGTTGCCAGCGGCAACACGAGGGTCAGCGGGCGGTCGGTAAGCGGCACGGCGCCGTAGGCTGCGTACCAATTCGCCGCTCGCTCGTTCCTGGCGTCGATGATGAGCATCACGCCGCCTGCCTCGGCTGCAACGCGGAGGCATCGACGCGCGACCATGCCGAGCAGCTGCCCGCCGAGACCCTGGCCCTGGACGCGGACATGCGTGGCGATCCGTGCCAACCGAAATCCGGGTACCTCGTGTCTGGCGAGGCCACGCCTGACGATCGCGGGCGTGTCGGCATAGCTCAGACTGCCCGGAGCGATGCTGTAGAAGCCGAGGATGGTGCGGTTGTCCGTGTCGTCGATCGCGAGGAAGGTCTTCGCACCGCCCGACTCGTGGCTCTGGCGCGCATGGCGCTGAAGAAAGATGTTCAGCTCGGCATCGCCGCAATCGAACGACGCTCGATCATGTGCCTTGGAAATCGCCTCCTCGTGCCAGCCAGGCAGTGTCATGCCGGCTTTGGCATGTCGGCGATCGCGGCACGCAGTCTGGCGTTCGCCGGGGGCGGGTTCTCCAGCAGGTCGAGAACCAGCAGGCTGTCACGCTCCGAGAGACTGACGCACTCGGCCGCTTTGACGACCGCTTCCGCCTCGCGCAACGCGGAGCGCGTGACGAAAGTGGTGAGATCGGTCTGCTTCAACGCGGCGGCGCGCGCGAGCAGGGCCTTTTGCTCCGGCCTGATCCGCAGGCTCATCCGTGGCGTGTCTTCCATCACGGCTCTCGGCATGGTTGCCCTCCTGCGTATGCCTTCAAATGGTACAGGGCGGCACGATAGCGCTCGTCATGCGTGCTTTCAATTCATACGGGAGGGAGTTTTGCCCGGCGTCCCGGAGGCGAGGGTTTGTGCGGCCGCCCCGTTCCTTCTCGCCCCCGCCGCCGCGCGCGGGCGGCGGCGGGGGCTCGCGGTCAGTGGTGGTCGCCGTGGGGGCCCGGGCCGGGCAGGCCGGGGGGTGGCGCGATGTCCTTCAGCGTGGCCGCGCTGGCGCCGAGGGAGCGGGCCTCGATGGCGGTGCCGAGGATGGTCTTCGAGCCGAAACCCTTCACCGCCACCGGCTTGCCGACCGCGAGCGCGTCGCCGAGCTGTTCGGCGGCGGGCGGTGGCAGGTGGATCTCGGTGCCGTTGTCGAGCAGCACGCCGTCGAGCTCGCCGCGCGGGCCGTGCAGCTGCAGCTTCACCGTGCCGGAGGCGGACAGTTCGGTGGCGTCACCTCCGGGGGGCGGTGGCGGCGGGGCGCCGTGCGGGGGCATCGCCGGGCCGTGGCCGAACCAGTGCGGCCAGAAATGGCCGCCCCCCGGACCACCGCCGAAGCCGGGGCCGCCGGGGCCGAAGCGCGGGCCGTCATGCGATTCGACCACGCTCTGGCCGGTGGCATCCTGGGTGATCGACATCGCCTTGATCATCGGGATGGTGCGCGCCTTCAGGCCGTGGATCGTCACCATGTCGCCCGGCTTGACGGTGGCGACCAGCAGGGTCGACTGGCGCGGCGAGAAATGCACCTCGGTATTGCCGTCGAGGATCAGCCCGGCGACGTCGCCGCGCGGGGTGAGGTCGTACTGCGTCACGCGGCCCTTGAAGCTGGGCAGCTGGGCGGGGTCGTAGAGCGGGCCGTCGGTGGGCTGCGCCGCATAGGCGACGCTGCCACCGATCACCGCGAACACCGCAGTCGCCAGCAGGCTCTTGGTTGCGTTCATCGTCTGTCTCCTGCCCCGCTGATGGGGCCTGGACAAACAGGAGCAAGCCGCGTGCCAGTTCATGACCGTCGCGTTTTCAATGAGTTATTCGACGCGACCGGGTGTCGGGGTGTCGGACAGCCCGACGCCTATGTCGGATTTTCCGACACATCGAGCCGCCGCATCCGCTCGTAGAGCGCCTGCCGGGCGATGCCGAGCGAACGCGCCGCCCGGGCGCGGTTGCCACCCGCCTCCGACAGGGCGCGCAGGATCATCGCCCGCTCCACGCGCGCCAGCGCCTCTGGCAGCGTCTCGCCGGGCATCGCCTCCATTCCCTGCGCGGTCTCCGGCTGCCCCTCGTCGAGAAAGGCGAAATCCGCCGCTCCCAGCACCGGCTCGCGGGTGAGGGCGGCGGCGCGCTCCACCACGTTGCGCAGTTCGCGCACGTTGCCGGGCCAGCGATGCGCCACCAGCCGTGCCGCCGCATCGGCCGCGAGCCGACGCGGCGCGCCGGGGCCGGCGGCCAGCGCGAGGAAATGCTCGGCCAGCTCGACGATGTCGGCCAGCCGATCGCGCAGCGGCGGCAGCGCGATCGGGACCACGGCGATGCGGTAATAGAGGTCCTGCCGGAACCGCCCTTCCGCCACCTCGCGCACCAGGTCGCGATGCGTCGCACAGACCAGGCGCAGATCGACCTTCACCGGCCGGCCACCGAGCGGCGTCACCTCGCGCTCCTGCAGCACGCGCAGCAGCTTGGCCTGCATCGCCAGATCCATGTCGCCGATCTCGTCGAGCAGCAGCGTGCCGCCATCGGCCGCCCGCAGCGCACCCGTGTGGTCGGACGTCGCGCCGGTGAAGGCGCCCTTCACATGCCCGAAGAGCTGGCTTTCGAGCAGGGCTGCCGGAATCGCCGCGCAGTTGACCGCCACGAACGGCCCCGACGCCCGACGCCCCGCACGATGCAGGGTCTGTGCGACCACTTCCTTGCCGGTGCCGGTCTCGCCGGTGATCAGCACGTTCACGTCGCCGTCGGCGACCCGCCCGATGGTCTTCTGCACCTCGCGCATCGCCGCCGAGGCGCCGACGAACGCCGAACCGTCCGCGTGCGTCCGGGGCTCGGCCGCGGCCCCGCTCTCACCGCCGGTCGCCAGCAGGCGCGCGATCAACCGTGAGAAATCCTCGCGCCCCACCGGCTTGGTGAGGTGGTCGAGCGCGCCGAGCCGCATCGCCTCGATGGTGTTGGTGGCGGTCGCGACCGCGGTCAGGATCGCCACCGGCGGCGGGGCGGGGCGCGCGCGGATGCGGCGCAGCACCTCGATGCCGTCGAGGCCGGACATGCGCAGGTCGAGCACCACCGCATCGACCGTCTCGCGGTCGAGCAGGGCGAGGCCGGCGGTGCCGTCCCGTGCCTGCAGCGGCCGGTGGCCGAGATCCTCGACCAGCTCGGCCATGCCGGCGCGCAGCCCGTCATCGTCGTCGATCAGCAGGATGGTGCGCGGCGCGGTCATTGCGGGATCTCCAGCACGAACCGCGCCCCCGCGCCCGCCGTCTCGTCGAGGCGGATGCCGCCCCCATGCGCCGACGCCGCCTCGCGGGCGATCGCCAGCCCCAGCCCTGTGCCGTCGGCCCGGCCGGTCACGAACGGATCGAACAGGCTCGCCCCGAGTGCGGGATCCACGCCGGCACCATCATCGCTCACCACCAGCCGTACCATCCCCTCCACGACTCCGCCCTCGACCCGCACGAGCGTGCGCGCATGCTGGGCGGCATTGAGCACCAGATTGCCAAGGGACGCCTCGAGCAGAGCCTCGTCCAGCCTCGCCTCGCCGGTCATGACCTGCAGATCCAGCGCGATCTCCCCTGCCCGCCCCGACTGGGCGAGGCGCGCCGACGCGATGCGTCCGCACAGGGCGCGCAGATCGCAGGCCAGCGGCACGGCACCGTGCTGCGTGGTCATGTCGAGCAGCGCGTGTGTCAGCCGCTCCAGCCGGGAGACCTGCTCGAGGATCGCCGGGAGGGCGGCCGCGCGACGCTGCTCGCTTCCCGCGATCGCGTTCTCCGCCCGCAGCCGGATCGCCGCGATCGGGTTGCGCACCTCGTGCGCCACCCCCGCCGCCACGCGCCCGAGTGCCGCCAGCCGCGACGCCGCCGCCTCGCGCGCCTGCGCCGCCTCCAGCCGCAGCGCCGTCTCGTTGAGTGCGGCGATCACCCGGTCCAGCCCCGGCTCGCCGGCCGGGCGCAGCACCGCCTTGCCCGCCGTGCCGCGCACCGCCGCCTCCAGCCGCGCCAGTGCCCGCCGCCAGGCCAGCAGCAGCCGCGACGACCACAGGCCGATGCCGAGGATCAGCAGCAGCAGCGCACCCACGCCGAGCCCGAGACCCGGATGCGCGGCGGCGAACAGCATCGCCGGCAAGCCCTCGCCCACCCGGCCCCCGCCGGGGCTCGCCACCCAGCCGACCAGCCCCGGCCAGGGTCCGGGCAGCACGCAGGTGGCGATGGCGAGCGTCGCCGGCCCGGCCGCGACCGCGCCCTGCACCGCCCTGTCGTCCCGCTCGGCCTGCGCCACCAGGGGCGCGAGCGCACCCGGCCCGGGAAACGCCCCGCCCGAGGCCACCACGCTGCCCGGCCGGCCGCCGCGCACCGCCACCACCGGCACTCCCTCGCGCCAGATGCCGCCCGTGGTGCCGGGCAGCTCGGCCAGCCCGAGCGCCGCCACCGCCGCGAGATCGGCCGGCGGCGGCAGCTCCGCCCCCGGCGGCACGCCGACCGAATAGAACGCCACCTGCTCGCGGATCAGCCCGCAACCGGTCTGTGCGACCGCCATCGCCCGCTCGTCGCCGGCCAGCATCGACTGCCGGGCAAATCCGGCCAGCAGCAGCACCGAAAGCACCGAGGCCGCTAACGACAGGCTCCACAACACCAGCAGCCGACCGCTCAGCGAACGCAGCAGCAGCCCGCCCGTCTGCCCCGCTCCCCCGATCCAGCCTCGCCGCGACAGCATGGCAGCCCCTTAGTTTCTCGTTAACAAAATGGTGATAGGGCGAATTAAGAACGGCGCCGCCGGGACGGACACAAACCTGCCGCAAAGCAGCCACGGTTCCTGCCCGGCCGAAGCCGACTGAAGATCGTGTCCTCGTTGCGTCAAGGTGTATCAGATATGCTGCGCATCAATGCCCGCCCCGGCCAGACCTGGATCGAACGTCGCGACCAGCTCGCGGCAGACGTTTCCGCGCACGGCGTACAGCCGCGCCGCCGGACGGTCACGCAGCTGGAGGCCGCAGCCGATGGCGGCGTCGATGTCACGTTCTCCGACGGCCAGAAGGCCTGGCGCACCAGCTTTTCGGCGTGGCTGAGCTGGATCGAACTCACCGGCGCCGAACTCGCCTAGGGTCGCATGACCGGCCGCGCCGTGGCGGCCATCCGACGGCGATCTGCTGCGCTTCGGTGCTCACGGCCATCACGGCCGCTCCGCTCCGATGCTCGCAGATCCCCACCGGCCGCCGCCGCTGCGCGGCGGCTCTGACTCACCACGGCACGCCCGCTCACGCGACCTCCATCCGCACGTCACACGGTCAGTTCGACCTCGCCCGCCTCGCCCAGGATCTGATGGTCGTGCAGGCGGCGGTAGAGACCGCCCTCGATTGCCAGCAGTTCGTCATGCGCGCCGTCCTCGGCCAGGCGGCCGTGCTGGAAGACCAGGATCCGGTCCAGCGTGCGCACTGTCGACAGGCGGTGCGCGATCACGATCACCGTGCGGCCGACCATCAGGCGCTGCATCGCCTCCTGCACCAGCGCTTCCGACTCGGTATCCAGGCTCGAGGTCGCCTCGTCGAGGATCAGCAGACGACAGTCGGCCAGGAAGGCACGGGCGATGGCGATGCGCTGACGCTCGCCGCCCGACAGCTTCACCCCGCGCTCGCCGACCAGGGTCTGGTAGCCCTTCGGCAGCCGTTCGATGAAGCCGGCGGCATTGGCGAGCTCGGCTGCGCGCGCGATCTCTGCCGCCGAGGCGCCGGGACGGCCATAGGCGATGTTCTCTGCCAGTGAGCGATGGAACAGCACCGGCTCCTGCGGCACCAGTGCGATCTGGCTGCGCAGGCTCTCCTGCCGCACCCGGGCGACGTCCTGCGCATCGATCAGGATGCGGCCCGACTGGATGTCGTAAAGGCGCTGGATCAGCTTGGTCAGCGTGGTCTTGCCCGAACCCGACGGCCCGACGAGCCCGACGCGCTGCCCGGCCGGGATCAGCAGGTCGAAATGGTCGAACAGCGGTGCGGCATTGCGCCGCGCATGCGCCTCATAGGTGAAGCACACCTGCTCGAAGCGCACCTCGCCACCGCTCAGCCGCATCTCGCCGGCACCCGGCGCATCGGCGAGGCCGTGGTCGCGGTCGAACATCGCCACCAGCTCCTCCATCTCGTTGACCGAGCGCTGGAGCTGGCTGATGTGCTGGCCGAGATCGCGCAGATAGCCCTGCACCAGGAAGATCATCGTCAGCACATAGGCGACATCGCCGGCATTGGCCCGGCCGCGCCACCACAGCCACACCACCCCGCCGACCATCATCATCCGCAGGCCCAGCAGCGCCGTCGCCTGAAGGTTGCCGCTGTTGGTGCCGACCACCCAGGCGCGGGTGGTGCGCCGTCCCCAGCGGCGCAGCACCGACGCGAGCCGCGCATCCTCGCGCGATTCGGCACCGAACGCCTTGACCACCGCGTTGCAGGTCACGGAATCGGCCAGTGTCGCGCCCACCCGCGTGTCCCAGCTGTTCGACAGCCGCGCCGGCGGCGCGGAATAGAACAGCGTGAGGCACACCGACATCACCACGAACGCCACCGAGCTGACCGCCAGCAGCGCGCCCATGATCGGCCAGCGCCAGCCGAGCACCGCCGTGCTGCCGACCAGCACGATGATCTCCGGCAGCAGCATCAGCAGCGTGGTGTCGTCGAAACTGTCGATCGCCCACATGCCGCGGGTGATGCGGCGCACGATCGCGCCGGCGAAGGTGTTGGCGTGCCAGTCGGTCGAGAAACGCTGCACGCGCGCGAACGCGCCTTCCGCCACCTCGCGCATGATGCGCACCGTCAGATGGGTGATGCCGAGATAGGAGAACCGCCGTCCGACCACGCCGAACAGCCCCAGCACGCCGAGGCCGGCCACCAGCCACGCCGCACGGTGCACGCTCTCGGGCGGCAGGCCGCCGGCCCGTCCCGAGCCGTCGGAGATCGCATCGACCAGCCAGCCCGACACGATCGGGCTGACCACGTCCGCCCCCGTCGCCAGCACCATGCCGAACACCACCGGCACGAGCTGGACCGGCGCCCGCAGCCATTGCCGCAGCACGAACCGCACGGCGCCGATGAATACGCGCGACGGGGTTTCGCGCGCTGGCGATGAGGTGGCCATGTCTGGATGCTCCCGGGGATCGTCCAGCTATGCCAAACCGCCGCCCGGTCGGGCAACCCGGTCTCGCTGAAACCTGACCGATCTGTTACCTGACGGCTCGGGGATGGTTCACGGGAAAGGCGATTTCGACTTGGAAGGCCTGCCCTACCTGGCCGAGGACACGCCCGCCGCAGCGGTGCCGCGCCTGCGGGCCGTGGCGGCGCTGAGCGAGGCGAGCGCCGCCCTGCATGCCGATCACGCCGCCCGGCTGGCGACGCTGCTCGAGGGCGGCCCCGCCTCGGCCGGGCGGTGGCGCTCCGCATTGCGTGCCCTGCTGCGCCGGCTGCGCGCGCACCATCCGCGCGCACGCCTGCGACGCGTGCTGCGCGAGGAGGGCATCGCCGCCACCTGCCGCAAATCGCTGCGCCTGCTGCGCAATCTCGCCCGGCACGGATGGAACCACGCCGCCCTCCGGCTCGGCCACGCCCGACTTCGCCTGCAGCCGCGCCCCGGTTTCGTCTCGCACGCGATCACGCCCGCGCCGCCGCCGCCGGTCCTCCTGCCGCCGCCCGGCCCCACCACCGCCCATCCGCCGGCCCGTCTGTTCGGCACGCGGGTGCTGATCGTCGCCGAGCTCAGCCTGCCGCAATGCGCCAAATACCGCGTCTGGCAGAAGCGTGAGCAGCTCGCCTCGCTCGGCATCGCCTGCGAGGTGCGCGACTGGACCGACCACGACGCCGCCCGCGAGGCGATGCAGCTCTGCGCCAGGGTGATCTTCTACCGCGTGCCCGGCCATCGCGGCGTGCTGGCGCTGTTCGACGAGGCCCGCCGGCTCGGGCTGGAGGCGATCTGGGAGGTCGACGACCTGATCTTCGATGCCGGCCTGTATCTCGCCGACCGCGACCTCTCCCGCCTGCCGCCCGACATCCGTCGCGGTGCGCTGGCCGGCGCGGCACTCTATGCCCGCGCCTGGGCCGCGGCCGATCGCGGCATCGCCTCCACCCCGGCCCTCGCCGCGCTGATGCAGGCCCACAGCCCGCACCCGGTCGATATCGTCGAGAACGCGCTCGATCTCGACACGCTCGCCGCCGCCGAGCATCTGCTCGCCCGCCGCCGCACCCGCCCCGGCCGCCACGGGATGCAGATCTTCTACGGCGCCGGCAGCCGCACCCATGACGGCGACGTCGCCATCGCCGCCGACGCGCTCGCGACCATCCTCGCCCGACACAACCGCGCCAGCCTGCGCATCGTCGGCGAGGTCGCGCTGCCCGCCTGCCTCGACCCGTTCGCCGACCGCATCGAGCGCCTGCCGCCGGTCGACTACCATGCCTATCTCGCCCTGCTGGCCGACGCCGACATCAATCTCGCCCCGCTCGAGGACACGCCGTTCAACCAGGCCAAGAGCAACATCAAGTTCGTCGAGGCCGGCATCCTCGCCATCCCGTCCGTGTGCTCGGCCGCGGCCAATTTCGCCAGCGCCATCACCGACGGCGTCGATGGCTGCCTTCCGCGCGACACGCCCTCCTGGATCGACGCGCTCGACCGGCTGGTTGCCGATCCGGCCCTGCGCGCACGCATGGGCGAGGCCGCCCGCGCCAGCGTGCTCGACCGCTACGCCCCCGCCCGGATCGCCGCCACGCGGATCGCGCCGCTGTTCGCCGCCCCGCCCGCGACCGGCCGCCGCACCCGCCTGCGCGTGCTGGCGGTGCACCCCACCCTGCTCTCGCCCGATGCCGGTCCGCTCGACGCCGCCACCCGCCAGGCGCTGCTGGAGCTCGGCACGGACGGCGAGATCGAACTCGCGGCCTTCACCGCCGCCGATCTGCCCGACGCGGCGCCCTACGCCCTGCGCCGGCTCACCGACCGTGCGTGGCCGGTGATCGTCCTGCGCCCCCCGCCGCGCTCCCGTCCGGACCCGGTCCTCGCCCTCGACGACCCCGCCTGCGCCGCCCGCTTCGCCGAACTGCTCGACGCGCTGCGCCCAGGCGCGGTCTGGCTGCTCGGGCTGCACGGGCTCGGCGCCGGACTCGCGCGCGCCTGCCTCGCCCGCGACATCCCCTATCTCGTCGATCTCGCCGATGGGTGGTGGCGTCCCGCGAGCCCGATGCCCAACCCGACTCTCGCCGCCCGGGTGATCGCCGGCGCGCTCCATCACGCGACCGCACTGGTCGCCCCGGACGAGCCGACCCGCGCGGCCGCCATCGCCGCCGGCGCGCCGCCCGACCGGACCACCATCCGCACCGACGATCCCGCCTTCCTGCGCGGCACGCTCGATCGCATCCTGCCGCCCCGCCCCGACACCCCCGGCCCGACGCTGGGCATCGCCGCCGCCGTGCTGCTCGATGCCGCCGGCCGGCTGGTGCTGGTGCGCAAGCGCGGCACCGACCTTTTCATGCAGCCCGGCGGCAAGATCGCCCCCGGCGAGACCGCCCCCCAGGCGCTGCTGCGCGAGCTCGGCGAGGAGCTCGGCCTGATGCTGTCGCCGGCCGACCTCACCCCGCTCGGCCGCTTCACCGCCCCGGCCGCCCATGAACCCGGCTGGCAGATCCGCGCCGAGCTTTTTCTCGCCCGCACCGACGCCGAGCCCGCCCCGCACGCCGAGATCGACAGCGTGATCGCGGTGACGGCCGACCAGGCCGCCACACTGCCCCTCGCCGCGCTGACCGAACTCCACGTCCTGCCTCTCATGCGCGACCTGCCGCCACGGACCGACCGATGACCCAGACCAACCCCACACTCGACCTGCTCGCCGACCCGGCCCTCGACGCCCCGTTCCGCGTGCCGCCACGTCTCGATGTCGACAGCGCCTGGTATGGCCATGTGCCGTTCGCGCAATGGCTGGTCGGCGCGATCGCGCCCGGCCTGATCGTCGAACTCGGCACCCACGCCGGCGTGTCCTACGCGGCGATGTGCGACTCCGTGCTGCGCGCCGGGCTGCCGACGAAATGCATCGCCGTCGACACCTGGAAGGGCGACAAGCATGCCGGCTTCTACCCCGAAGCCATCCATGACGACCTGCGCGCCTTCCACGACGCGCGCTACGGCGATTTCTCCACCATGATGCGCTGCCGCTTCGACGAGGCGCTGCCCTACATCGCCGACGGCAGCATCGACCTGCTGCATGTCGACGGACGCCACCATTACGAGGACGTGCGCGAGGACTACACGAGCTGGATCCCCAAGCTCTCGCCGCGCGCGGTGGTGCTGTTCCACGATACCCAGGTCCGAGAACGCGATTTCGGCGTCTGGCGGTTCTGGGGCGAGCTGTCGCAGACGCGCCCGAGTTTCGAGTTCCTGCACGCGCACGGGCTCGGCGTGTTCGCCCATGGCGCCGAGATCCCCGGCCCGGTCGCCCGGCTCTGCGCCGCCGACGCGCACCGCACCGCCACGCTCCGCGCGCGCTTCGCCCGGCTCGGCGAACGCTGGGTCGCCGGCGAGACGCTGCGCCACACCCAGGCGCTGCTGCATCACGAACAGCAGGTCCGCGCACAGACCGAGGCCCGCGCCCGCGCCCTCGACGTCGCCCTCGCCGGCGCGCAATCCGCCGCCGGGCTCGCCGAGCAGGCCCTGCGCGAGCACCAGGCCAGCCACCAGCAACAGCAGCACCAGTGGCACGACCGCCTGCGCGGCGCCGAGCACGCAAGCGAGCTGCAGCTCGCCGAAGCCCGCGCCGCCCTCGCCCGCGCCCAGCACGCCGAAACCCGACTGCACGAGATCCTCGGCGACCCGCGCGCCACCGCCTGGGGCCGCGCGCTGGTCGAACGCGCCGAGCTCGCCGAACGCCACGCCGCCAACCTCGTCGCCGCCCTCGAGGCCGCCCGCACCGACCGCGCGATCATCCTCGGCTCCACCTCCTGGCGCATCACCGCGCCGCTGCGCGCGCTGCGCGGCGGCACCCACATCACGCCGATCCCGGTCCTCGACACCCCCGTCGCCCCGATCGAGCCGCCGAGTGCGCCGGTCGCGCCGCCGGAGCCCATCGCGACGCCCGGGGTCGAAGCCGTCCCTGCTCCCCGCCCCGCGCCGACGCGTATCCTGTTCGTCTCCGGCGAGGCCCACACCCCGGGCCACACCTATCGCTGCATCCGCCTCGCCGAAGCCACACGGCGCCTCGGCCTGCCCGCGCATTTCGTCTCCATCGAAGGCGTCACACCCGCCGATCTCGACTCCTGCCGTCTCGTCATCCTGTGGCGCGTGCAGCGCAGCGAACACGTCGAAAATCTCTGCCGACTCGCCCGCGAACAGGGCGCTTCCATCGCCTTCGACATCGACGACCTGATGGTGGTGCCCGATTTCGCCACCCCGGAGCTGATCGACGGCATCCGCACCACCAACTCCATCACCTCGCAGGTCCGCGACCTGTTCGTGCGCATCCGCCAGAGCGTCGATCTCGCCGATTTCTGCCTCTGCACCACCGAGGAACTCGCCTACTGGCTGCGCGGCGAAGGCCAGGACACCTATGTCGTGCCCAATACCTTCGACGACGCCACCTTCTTCGCCGCCCGCCGCGCCGCCGCCAGCCGCCCCGATGACGGGCTGCTGCGCATCGGCTACGCCGGGGGCACCCGCACCCACCAGAAGGATTTCGCCCGCGCCGCACCCGCCCTCGCCCGCTTCCTCGGCGGCCGCGACGATGCCCGGCTGGTGGCCTTCCGCGATCCGGCCTCCGGCGAGGGCCTGCTGCTCGCCGACGAGTTCGCCGACCTCCCCGCCGACCGCATCGAATGGCGCGACATGGTGCCGCTCGCCGAACTGCCGGCCGAGATGGCCCGCTTCGACATCAACATCGTACCGCTCGAGACCGGCAACGTGTTCGCCGAGGCCAAGAGCGAGCTGAAATACTTCGAAGCCGCCCTCGCCGGGGTGCCGACCATCGCCTCACCCACCGGCCCTTTCGCCCGCGCCATCCGCCCCGGCATCACCGGCCTGCTCGCCGGCGACGACGCGGCCTGGCTCGACCACCTCACCCTGCTCGCCGACGACGCCGGCCTGCGCGCCCGCATCGGTCACGCAGCCGCGCTCGACGCGCTCTCCGCCTGGGGCCCGAACCGCGCCGCCAGCGCGCTGCGCGACATGCTCGCCTCGCGCGCCAGCCCCGCCGACGCCGCCCGCACCTTCCAGCTCACCCTGTTGCGCCGCGCCCTGCCGAAAGCCCCGCTGCCGACCCTGCCCGAATTCGACACGCTGTTCCGCCACGACCGCATCGCCGAGGCCGACGCGCAGGTCACCATCATCATCCCGCTCCACAACTACGAGGCCCATATCCTCGACGCCCTCGAATCGGCCCGCCACCAGACCCTCGCCGCGCTCGACCTGATCGTCATCGACGACGCCTCCACCGACGGCTCCGCAGCCCTGGCCGAAACCTGGCTCGCCGCCCATCACGCCCGCTTCCGCCGCGCGATCCTGCTGCGCAACCGCGCCAACGCCCATCTCGGCCCGACCCGCAACCTCGGCTTCGACCAGGCCGAAACCCCCTACGTGCTGCCGCTCGACGCCGACAACCGCCTTCGACCCGCCGCCTGCGAACGCCTGCTGGCCGCCATCGCCCCCACCGACGCCGCCTTCGTCCATCCGCTGATCCAGACCTTCGGCGAGCGGAGCGAAGTGCTCGGACGCCACCCGTACACCCCCAACCGGCTGGTGGGTGCGAACACCATCGACGCCATGGCCCTGATCGCGCGCGCCGCCTGGGCCGAGGCCGGCGGCTACGACGACGTGCAATACGGCTGGGAGGACTACGACCTGTGGTGCCGCTTCGCCGAACGCGGCCTCGCCGGCCTGCATCTCGCCGACATCCTCGCCGACTACCGCACCCACCCGAACTCGATGATCCACGCCGACACCGAACAACCCGACCAACGCCGCGCCCTGATCGCCGACATGGAATCCCGCCACCCCTGGCTCCGCCTCACCGGCCGGCGGTAGAGGCCCGCCCGCAGGGGGCGCTGCCCCCTGCACCCCCGGCAAAGGGCTGAGCCCTTTGCGATCCCATTTGTTATGTGCAAGGGGGGATGGGCATCAGCCCATCCCCCCTTGCACATAAAATCCGAGGTGCAGGAGGCCGAGCCTCCTGCCAGGGGGTGCGGGGGACAGCGTCCTCCGCGAACGGCCTCACCCCGCCAGGGCGCGGAGCCAGACCACGGTGCCGAGGGCGCCGGCGTCGGGGGCGCCGAGGGCGCGTTCGCCGAGATAGGCGGCGCGGCCGCGTTTGGGGCGCATCGAGGTGGTGTCCTGTGCGCCGCGGGCGGCGGCGGCGGCGGCGGCGGCCCAGGCGGCGGCGTAGCCTTTCGAGGCGTTGGCGGCGAAGGCTTCGGCGGCGGGGTGCAGCGCGTCGAGCATGGTGCGGTCGCCGGGCTTGGCGCCGCCGAGATCGGTGATGGCCTGTAGCGCCTCCTGGAAGGCCTTCGCGGCGGTTTCGGGGGCGATGGCGGTCTCGCCCTGCAGGGTGCGGGCGGCGCGGGCGAGGGCGACGGCGTAGAACGGGCCGGAGCTGCCGCCGACCACGCGGCGCAGCACGGAGGCGACGGATTGCAGCACGACGTCGGGGCCGCCGCGAGCGCCCCTGGCCACGTCCTCGATCGCCTCGCCGGCGCGGGCATAGCTGGCGCCCAGATCGCCGTCACCGCTGACCGAATCGGCCTCGGCAAGTTCGCCCTCCGCCGCGCGGCACGCAGCGCCGACCCTGGAGAGGGCCGCGACCAGGGCGGGGTCGGCCTCGGGCAGGTCGTCATGGGTCTCGGCGTGCGGGGCGGGGATCACCTGCACTTCGGCGACGGCGCCCGGACCCACCCAGGCACCGGCTTCGGTCGCGGCATCGAGGGCGGCGAGGCGGGCGTCGTCGAGGCGGCAGAGGGTGAGCGACACGCCGGGCATCTCGAGCGCGGTCATGTAGTTGCCGCTCCAGGCGCGGACCACGTCGATGCTGTGCTCGCGCAGCCAGTCGAGCGCGTCGCCGGCGACGACGGCGAGTTCCATCGGCGGGGTGCCGCCGAGACCGTTGACCAGCAGGGCGACGCGTTCGTCGGCCTTGATGCCGAGATCCTCGACGATGGTGGACAGGATGGTGGCGACCAGCTCGGCGGCGGGCTGCATCGGCCCGCGCGAGACGCCGCGTTCACCGTGGATGCCGAGGCCGAGCTCGATCTCGTCCTCGCCGAGCTCGAAGCCGGGCTTGCCGGCGGCGGGCACGATGCAGGGGCCGAGGCCGACGGCCATGGTGCCGACCGCATCGGCGGTGGCGCGGGCGGCGGCGACCACCTCGTCGAGGCTCGCGCCGGAGGCTGCGGTGGCGCCGGCGATCTTGTGGACGAACACCGTGCCGGCGACGCCGCGGCGGTCGCTGCGCCCGACGGTGTTGCGCAGCGAGACGTCATCGGCGACCAGCACCAGCTCGACGGGGATGCCCTCGGCGCGGGCGAGTTCGGCGGCGAGGCCGAAATTGAGCCGGTCGCCGGTGTAGTTCTTGACGATCAGCAGCGCGCCGCGCGGCCCGGCGACGGCACGGATCGCCGCCAGCACGGCATCCGCGGAAGGCGAGGTGAAGACCGGCCCGGCGACGGCCGCCGACAGCATGCCGGCGCCGACATAGCCGGCATGGGCGGGCTCGTGGCCGCTGCCGCCGCCCGAGATCAGCGCCACGGGACGGTCCTCGGGGCGGTCCGGCACGGCGGCGATGGCGACGTCCTCGTCGGCCAGGACGCGCAGTCCGGGATTGAGCCCGGCCAGGCCGAGCAGCATGTCGCGCACCGTGTCCTGCGGTCGATCGAGCAGCTTCTTCATGACGTCTCCCCTCGCTGCGCGGCGCGGCATGTCTCGCCGCGTCCCTCTGCAAGCCCGCGAGATTGCCGACTTCCCCGTCAATGCGCCAGCCCGGCCGCGAGGGCAGGACGCGCATCGGCACGGGCCTCACAACGAGTGGAACCGTGACGGTTTGGCTTGCAACCGACGGTTAGCTCTCTAGCTTATCCCTGAACAAGACAGATCCCGGCCGAACCGGGCGACATCAAACGGGAGACGTGCAGGTGCTGACGATGCGTGAAGGCGAACTGTACGACCGCGATCTGCCACGGTGCGCGGCCAACCATGTACCGCTCAGCCCGGTCACTTTCCTCGACCGCAGCGCCGCGGTCTGGCCCGAGCGCACCGCGCTGGTCTACGGACGGCGCCGAACGAGCTGGCGGGCGCTGCGGCACCGCTGCCGGGCGCTGGCCTCGGCGCTGCGCGGACGCGGCATCGGGCGCGGCGGCACGGTGGCGGCGCTGGCCGCCAACACGCCGGAGCTGTTCGAGCTGCATTTCGCGGTGCCCCTGTCGGGCGGCGTGCTGGCCGCGCTCAACACCCGGCTGGACGCCGCGACCATTGCCTGGATGCTCGAGCATTGCGAGGCCCAGATCCTGTTCGTCGATCGCGAGTTCGCCGCCATCGCCGCCGATGCGGTGGCGCGGCTCGGCCGGGGCATCGCCGTCATCGACATCGACGATCCCGCCTGCCTGCATCGCCGGGCGGCGATCGGTGAATGCGATTACGAGGCGCTGGTGGCCGAGGGCGACGCGAGCGAGGCGCTGCCGCCCCTCGAGGACGAGTGGGACGCGATCGCGCTGAACTACACCTCCGGCACCACCGGCGAGCCGAAGGGCGTGGTCTATCACCATCGCGGCGCCTATCTGAACGCGGTCTCCAACGCGCTGGACTGGCAGCTCACCCGCGACTGCGTCTATCTGTGGACGCTGCCGATGTTTCACTGCAACGGCTGGTGCTTCGCCTGGACCATCGCCGCGGTCGGCGGCATGGCGGTCTGCCTGCGCCAGGTGCGCACGCATGCGATCGTCGAGGCGATCGCGCGCGAGGGTGTCACCCATCTGTGCGGTGCGCCCACCGTGCTCACGATGATCGATGCCGCCGGTCCGGAGGTGCTCGCCTCGCTGAAGACCGGCGTGTCGGTGATGGTGGCGGCCGCGCCGCCGCCGCCATCGGTGATCGAGGCCATCGAGCGCCATGGCTGGACCGTCACCCATGTCTATGGCCTGACCGAAAGCTATGGCCCGGTGATGATCAACGAGTGGCAGGCGGAGTGGAACGGGCGCGACGCCGAGGCCAGGACGGCGCTCAAGGCCCGTCAGGGCGTGCGCGGCCACATGCTCGAGGACGTGATGGTGGCCGACCCCAGGACCCTGCAGCCGATGCCGGCGGACAGCAGCAGCGTGGGCGAGCTGTTCCTGCGCGGCAACAACGTCATGAAGGGCTATCTGCGCCAGGCCGAGGCGACCGAGGCCGCGTTCCGCGGCGGATGGCTGCATACCGGCGATCTCGCGGTCCGCCATCCCGACGGCTATGTCGAGATACGCGATCGCGCCAAGGATATCATTATCTCAGGTGGCGAGAATATTGCAACTATTGAGATAGAAAACGCCCTTCACCGCCACCCTTCCGTGCAGGGCGCCGCGGTGGTTGCCCGGCCCGATCCGCTGTGGGGCGAGACGCCCTGCGCCTTCGTCGAGCTTCGGCCCGGCGAGAGCGCCGACGCCAATGCGCTGATCGCGTATTGCCGCACCGTCCTCGCCCGGTTCAAGGTGCCGCGGCACGTGATTTTCGGCCCGCTGCCGCGCAGTTCCACCGGCAAGGTGCTCAAATACGTGCTGCGCGAGACGGCACGGGAGGATGCGGAGGGCCGCTCCGGACTCGGGCCGGCGGATTCGGACGGAGAGACGGCGTTTGACGACAAGCACGACCTCGCCGAAATCCGCCACCCGCCGATCGCGCGCCAGTTCTGAGCCGAAATCCGGGCCGCGCTCGAAGCCGATGAAGGCCGCCGATGTGCGGCCGTTCATCGAGGCCCTCGCGGCCGCCAATCCCGACGCGGAAAGCGAGCTGACCTATACCGACGCCTTCACGCTGCTGGTCGCCGTGGTGCTGTCGGCGCAGGCGACCGACGCCTCGGTCAACCGCAGCACGCCGGCGCTGTTCGCCGCTGCACCCGATCCGGCGGCGATGGCCGCGCTGGGGACGGACGGCATCGCGCCCTATATCCGCACCATCGGCCTGTGGCAGAGCAAGGCACGCCACGTCGCCGCCCTCGCCGCCCGACTGGTCGAGGCTCATGGCGGACAGGTACCGTCCGATCGCGCCGCCCTCGAAGCCTTGCCCGGGGTGGGCCGCAAGACCGCCAACGTGGTGCTCAACATCGCCTTCGGCGAGGCGACGATGGCGGTCGACACCCATATCTTCCGGCTCGGCAACCGCACCGGGCTGGCCATCGGCCGCACCCCGCGCGCGGTCGAGGACAAGCTCGTCCGCCGCATCCCGCCGGCGATGCTCCGTCCCGCGCATCACTGGCTGATCCTGCACGGACGCTATGTCTGCCGTGCCCGCACGCCGGAATGCTGGCGTTGCGCGGGGGCGCAATGGTGTACATACCCGGCCAAGACCGAACCGAAACGGAGTCGTGCCGCGTGAATCGTCCTGCCGTCGCTGTCGCCGCGCTCTGCCTGCTGGCCGCCCTGCCCGCCCGCGCCGCGCCCGCCTTTCCCGACACCGTGCAGACCGGCACCGACATCCCGTCGAAATTCACCCTGCCCGCCGGCGCGCAGGATTACGACCGCCGCGAGGTGATGGTCCCGATGCGCGACGGGGTGAAGCTGTTCACCGTGATCTGGGTGCCGAAGGGTGCGCATGACGCACCGATGATCCTCACCCGCACGCCGTATGATGCCGCCCACCGGATGCGCGACCTCCATGCCGCGAAGCTGGTCGATGCGCTGCCGCAGGGCGACGATGTGTTCGCACGCGCCGGCTATATCCGCGTGTTCCAGGACATCCGCGGCAAGTACGGCTCCGAGGGCGACTACGTCATGACACGGCCGCCGATCGGGCCGCTCAACCCCACCAGGACCGACGAGACCACGGACGCCTACGACACCGTCGAGTGGCTGGCGAAGAATGTGAAGGAGAGCAACGGCCGCGTCGGCATGCTCGGGTCGTCCTACGAGGGCTTCACCGTGTCGATGGCGCTGCTCGGCCCGTCGCCGCACCTGATGGCCGCCTCGCCGGAAAGCCCGATGGTCGATGGCTGGATGGGCGACGACTGGTATCATTACGGCGCCTTCCGCACGCCGAATCTCGACTATTTCACCGGCCAGATGGCGGCGCGCGGCAAGGGTGTCGAGATCCCCCGCCCGTATCGCGACGACTACAGCAACATGCTCGCATGGGGCTCCGTCGCCGGCGAGGCGGCGGCCGGCGGGCTCGACCAGCTTCCGTTCTGGCACCGGATGCTGGCGCATCCGGCCTATGACGCCTTCTGGCAGGGTCAGGCGCTCGACCATCTCGCCGTCGAACATCCCTCGAAGGTGCCGACGCTTTGGCTGCAGGGCATCTGGGACCAGGAGGACATGTGGGGGGCGATCCACACCTTCCTCGCACTGCGCAAATCCGGCCATCTCGACAACAACCACCTTGTCATGGGCCCATGGCGGCACAGCCAGGTGAACTATGACGGCTCGTCGCTCGGCGCGCTGCACTGGGCCGGCGATACGGCCGAGGACTACCGCGCGCATGTGCTGCTGCCGTTCTTCAACCAGTATCTCAAGCCGGGCTCGCCGAAGGCCGACATCCCGCGCGTGCTGATCTACAACACCGCCGAGGATCACTGGGACCGCTTCTCCGACTGGCCGACGCGCTGCCTCGATGCCTGCGGCGGCAATCTCGGCAAGCCCGCCTATCTGCTGTCGGGTTTCTCGATCGGCTTCACCGCGCCGGGGGCGGCCCCCGGCGCTCCCGATGGTGCCGACAGCTATGTCTCCGACCCCGCGCATCCGGTGCCCTATCGGCCGCGCCCGGTGGTGGCCTCGGACCGCCCGGGCTGGCAGACCTGGCTGGTCCAGGACCAGCGCTTCGTCGATGGCCGCCCCGACGTGCTCAGCTACAGCACCGGCGTGCTCGACCATCCGCTGCACCTGTCCGGACAGCCCGTCGCCGATCTGTGGGTCGCCACCACCGGCGCCGACGCGGACTGGGTGGTCAAGATCATCGACGTCTATCCGGGCCAGAACCCGTCCGACCCCGATATGGCCGGGTTCGAGCTGCCGCTGTCGCTCGACATCTTCCGCGGGCGGTATCATGCGAGCTTCGAGCACCCGGCCCCGCTCAAGCCCGGCGAGCCGACCCGCACCCGTTTCTCGCTGCCGGCGATCAACCATGTCATCGAGCCCGGCCACCGGCTGATGATCCAGATCCAGTCGTCCCTGTTCCCGCTCTACGACCGCAACCCGCAGGGCTGGGTCGACAACATCCTGACCGCGAAACCGGCCGATTTCCGGCCCGCCACCCAGACCATCCTGCACGATTCGGCCCATGCCTCAGCAGTGTGGCTGCCGATCGTCGACTGAATGACGACAAAAACAGCCTCAGAAAAACAGCCCCAGGGAGAAAACAGCAATGACGTATCATCCGACGCTCGCCTTGCGCGCCCGGCTGGCGGCCCTCGCCGCCTCTGCGCTGGCCTGGGGATCGCTCGCCCATGCCGCGCCTTCGACCTCGTCGGCGGCGGCGGGCAACGACCTGCCCAACAGCGGTTTCGCCTCCGGGCAGTCGCTTCAGGTCTCGGCGCCGATCGCCGGCCCGCTCTTCGCCTCGCCGTTCTCCAATGACCACCTGTTCGGCGACTGGGCCGGCGCGCGGCCGTGGCTCAAGGATCACGGCATCATCATCAATCTCGACTGGCTGACCGAGAATGCCGGCAACATCACCGGCGGGCGTCGCAAGGGATTCGACTTCGCCGGTCAGGTGGCCCTCACCGTCGATCTCGATCTCGGCACCATTCTCGGCTGGAAGGATACCGCGTTCCATTTCCTCGCCATCAACGGCAACGGCCGCTCGCTCTCGCCCGACTATCTCGGCGACACGCTGGCCGCCCCGCAGGAGATCTATGGCGCGCGCGGCAACGTCATCGCCCATCTGGTCTACGCCTATGGCGAGAAGACCTTCGACCACAATCACTTCACCGTCGCCGGCGGCTGGCTGCCGGTGGGCAGCTTCTTCGCCGCCTCGCCGCTCAACTGCCGGCTGATGAACGTCATCACCTGCGGCAACCCGCATCCGCTGCCCAACTACCCCGGCGAGCACGACTGGCCGCAGGCCTCGTTCGGCGGCATCGCGCGCTACTGGTTCTCGCCGCAATTCTACGCCATGGCCGGCCTGTTCAGCGTCGATACCGATTTCAACACCGGCGGCGGCGGCATTTCCGGCTGGGCCTGGGCGGATCCGCACAAATCCGGCGTCTCCGTCCCCGTCGAAGCCGCCTGGATTCCAGCCTTCGGTCACGACAAGCTGATCGGCCACTACAAGATCGGTTTCGACCACGACACGCATCGCTATGCCGATGTTCTCAACTCCACCCTGCCGGAGGCCGACCGCATCACCCACCCGCGCGAGATGTGGTACGCGATCGCCGACCAGATGCTGGTCCGTCAGGGCCCGGGCCTGACCGACGGGCTGATCGCCTTCGGCGGCTACGTGCATGGTTCGGCCAATGTCAGCCCGCTCAAATCGCAAATCTTCGCCGGACTGACCACCACGGGTGCGGCCTGGCACCGCTCCGCCGATACGGTGACGATGGCCTGGCACGTGCTGCAGATGTCGAGCAGTTTCACCCGCGCGCAGGAAGCCGCCGAGCTCGCCGGCGAGACCTTTCCGCTCGCCATCGACGGCTACAACGCCTACGGCCCGCAGAACACCGAGCAGGTGGTGGAACTCAACTACGCCGCAGCGGTCTACCGCGGCGTGACGCTGATGCCCGATTTTCAATACATGATCCGGCCCGGGGCCACCACGCGCACGCCGGATGCCGCCATTCTCGGCTTCCGCAGCAACATCAATTTCTGAGTCTTCTTTTTCTGAAGAAAAAGAAGCAAAAAGACTTCTGTCCGTTCTCCGGGTGGTTCGCACTCTCTCGATCCACTCGGACCGGCCAGAAAATCACGGAGGGTTTTTGGTTCTTTTTTGCAAAAAAGAACCCCTACCCCGTCGTCTCCGCCGACCAGGTCGCCGACAGCACCTCCGGCGCCCGACGCAACTCGTCGACCACCGCATCGAGCTCGGCTTCCGCCACCGTGATCGGCACCAGGTCGGCGACCAGCTCGACCAGATGCTCGCCGTTGGTCTCGATCTCGATGCCGCGCATCGGGTAATGCGCCCGTTCCAGAACCTCGTCGATCAGATCACGCAGTTCGGCGATGTGGCTCGGTCGTCCGGTGACATGGATCGCATACAGCGCCTCCGTCACGGCCAGCGACACCGGCCGGCGGTTGATCCAGTTCACCAGCGGCCGCAGCAGCGTGTTGCCGGCCAGCACGAACGCGGTCAGCAGCACGGCCTGCAGCGGCCTCGCGGCCCCTGACAGCGCGCCCACCGCGGCCGAGCACCACAAGGTGGCCGCGGTGTTCAGTCCCCGGATCTGGGTGCCGTCCTTGAGGATCACCCCGGCGCCGAGAAAGCCGATTCCCGAGACCACATAGGCGATGATTCGCGTCGCCCCGTCCGGCCCGAAGGTCTGGTAGCCGAGATTGACGAACGCCGCCGCCCCCAGTGCGACCAGCACATTGGTGCGCAGGCCCGCATTGCGCTGCCGCCACTGCCGCTCGAGCCCGATCAGCGTGCCGCACGCGAAGGCACACCCGTAGGCGAGCAGGGTCGGGATGGTGGCCGGATCGAACATCGCCCTATTCGGCCTGCGCCAGCGGCAGCGTCAACTGCACCCGGCGTGCGAACGGCGCCGGCGGCACCCAGGGTCGATCGCCGCGCAGCACCCGGTCGCTCCTCACCACCACACCGCCGTCGCCGATCCAGACCGCCTGCGGCCCGTCGCGCCAGACGGTGAAACGGTCGATGCGCGGCACGCCGGGGCAGGCCCCCGGTGCGGGCGTCGGCGAGACCAGCAGCGCGATGCCGTCACAGGCCCCCTCCGGCAGCGCCGCCTTCGACCGCGCGCGCACCAGCAGCACCGAGATCCCGTCGCGGGTGATCGTGCAGGACGCCGGATCGCACGCCGCCTGCCCGTCTGCGCTGCTCCCGTCCACGGGCAATGCTTCCACGCGCCGCGCCGCCCAGGCCCGCTGCCAGTCGGCCGCGATCACCCTGTCGGCCCGCCCCTGCTCGACCCACAGCGTCCCGCCGGGCCGCTCCGGCGCGAGACCGATCATCCCCGCATCGCCCGAGACCAGCAGCGCAGGCCGCGTCGTCAGCGCCGGCGAGGCCAGCCCGGCCGCGATCACCACCCCACCCAGCAGCCGCGACCGGCCCGGCCAGATGCACAGCCAGGCCAGCCCGAGTGCGACCGCCGCCAGCCCCCAGCCCGGCATCGACGGCACCGCGACACTCGCCGCCGGCAGGGCGGCCACCGCATGCGCCAGCCACAGGATCCCCTCGATGCCGTGTCCCATCACCCACAGTGCCGGCCGGTCCAGCCCGAGCGGCATCAGCAGCAGCCCGAGCATCCCTGCCGGCATCACCACCATTGCGGTGAGCGGCACCGCGGCGAGATTGGCGAGGACGAAGAACGGCTGCACCCGGCCGAAATGATACAGCGCGAACGGTGCCGACGCCGCACCGGCCAGCAGGCTGGTGAGTGCCAGCGCCGCCAGATGATGGCGCAGCCGCCCGACCGGGCCGCCCGCGCCATGCAGGCGCAGCATCGGCCCGCGCAGCGCCTCGTAGCCGGCGATCAGCGCCGCGACGGCGGAAAAACTCATCTGGAAGCCCACATCGAGCACGTCGTCGGGCGCGGCCAGCAGGATCACCGAAGCCGCCAGCGCCAGGCCGCGCATCGACAGCGCGCGCCGCCCCAGCACCAGCGCCAGCGTGACCAGACAGGCCATCGCGAAGCTGCGCAGGATCGGGATATGCATCCCGGTCAGCACCATATACCCCGCTCCCGCGCCGAGCGCGGCGAGAGCGGCGATCTCCCGGCACGGCCAGCGCAGCGCCACCCAGGCAAACAGCGCCAGCCCCGGCCGCACCACCGCCAGCACCACCCCCATCACGATGCCGATATGCAGCCCCGCCACCGCCAGCAGATGTGCCAGCCCCGAGGCCGCGAACGCGTCGCGCTCGGCCTGCGGCAGGCCGGTGCCGAGGCCGGTGAGCATCACCTGCGCCACCGCCGCCTCGCGGCCCGGCAGCACCGCACCGATCCGTGCCGCGATCGCCTCGCGCAGACGCCGGACACGCATCGCGGGATCGGACCAGCCGCCCGCGGCGGGCGCGATCACCGACACGTCGCCGAGCGCATAGCCCTGGCCGCCCAGACGGTCGAAGAACGCCTCGCGCTGAAGGTCGCGCCCGCCGGGACGATCGGGCGGCGGCGGGTCGCGCAGCAGCGCGCGGACCCGCACCATCTCGCCTGCGCCCAGCTCCTGTGCATCGCCGGCGCGCAGGCGGAGATTGACGTCGCGGTCCATCGCGCCACCCACACCTTCCTCCGCCTCGTCCACCACCGTCCGCCGCCCTGGCGCGCGTTGCACTTCGGGGGTCGCGATGCGCACCCGCCGCGCGCCATCGGCCAGCACGTCCACCGACAGCAGGCGTCCGCTGACCAGCACCGCCTTCTTCGGCATCGCGCTGACCGGGGGCGCGCGATGGCAGGCGAACTGTCCCGACCAGAACCCCAGCCCGAAGGCCAGCACGCAGAGGGCCACGGCACTCGCGATCGCATGGCCACGCATCCGCGCGGCGAGCGCCGCACCCCCGCCCGCGCCCACCAGCAGCGCCCCGGTCCAGGCATTCGGCTCGGAGCGCAGCAGCAGGTAGGTCGCACACCCCGCGCCCAGACAGACCGACAGCAGGCTCGCCAGCCGCGCCGCCTGCGCCACCAGGACCTGCTCCAGCAACGCCACACGCCGCCCGAGGCCACGCAGCAACGCCGCGCGCCGCGCAGAACCGCGACCGGACAGGATCAGCGACGAGGACACGGACCGCAGGCTACCGCCCGCCGCATTCTTGCGCTACCGATACGTTAGCGGAGAACGGACAGACCGGGACATCCAGAGCCGCCGCTTCATCCGCCTCACGGTTCAGCCATGAACAGATCCCCCGCGGCCATGACGCTGTCGCGCAGCGTCTCGCACACGCGCTGCACGCGCGGATTGTCGGCGTCGTCCTCCGAGACCGACATCCAGTAGCTGCGCACCAGCGCCACCTCGCCGCCCAGCACCGCGACCAGCCCCTCACCTGCCGCCTGCGCCACGAAGACCGGCAGCACGCCCAGACACAGCCCGGCGCGGATCGCGGCGAGCTGTGCGCCGAGCGAGGAATTCTGCAGCCGCGCCGAGATGGCACCCCCGGCGAGATCGCCGAGATAGTCGAGCCCGCGCGTGAACACGAGATCCTCGATATAGCCGGTAAACAGATGCGCACGCAGGTCCGCCTCGTCGCGGATCGGCGGATGGCGGTCGAGATAGGCCGGCGCCCCATACAGTGCCAGCCGGTAGTCGGTCAGCTTCTCGGAGCGGAACCGCGCACCCGACGCCGGCGACAGCGTCACCGTGATGTCCGCCTCGCGGCGCGACAGGGCGACGAGCTGCTGGATGGTCAGCCACTCCAGCACCAGACCGGGATTGGCGGCGAGCAGCCCGCCGATCCGCGGCGCCATGAAGAAATTGCCGAATCCCTCCAGCGTGCTCAGCCGCACCGTGCCGCCGACCGCGTCGCTGCCGGCATGGGCCTCCACCCGCGCCGCCTCGCGCTCCATCGCATCGGCGATCGCCAGCAGCCGCCGCCCCTGCCGGGTCAGGCTGTAGCCGCGCTGATGGCGCTCGAACAGCTTGCGCCCGAGCGAGTGTTCGAGTGCGGCGATCCGTCGCCCCACCGTCGCATGATCCGCCCCCAGCCGGCGCGCAGCACCCGAAAGCGTGCCGGTGCGCGCCACCTCGTGGAAATACTGCAGGTTCGACCAGTCCAGCCCGTGCGCCATGCCGTCCCACACGCCTCGTCTGTGCATCCGCGCACAGACTATGGGAGTTCCTTGGGAATTTTCCAAAGCCGATACGACCGGTAGCGTGCCGGCCAACAACAAACCAAGACGTCCGGGAGCTTCCATGCGTCCGATCTACCTGCCGGGCTCGCTGCGAATCGGCGGCGGTGCCCTCGACCATCTCCCCAAGGCCCTCGCCCAGGCCGGGCTGCACGCGCCGTTCATCGTCACCGACCGCTTCATGGCGCAGTCCGGCGTGCTCGAACGCGTGCTGCATCTGCTGGAGGCGGACGGCATGGCGCCGCGCGTCTTCGACGGCACCGTGCCCGACCCCACCGTCGCCGCCGTGCAGGCCGGATTGAAGAAGCTCAAGGCCGGCGCGGCCGATTGCGTCATCGGCCTCGGCGGCGGCAGCCCGATCGACACCGCCAAGATGATCGCCGTGCTCGCCCGCCACGACACCTCACCGGCGGCGCTGAAATTCCCGCATGTCCAGGATGCACCCGGCCTGCCGATCGTCGCCGTGCCGACCACCGCCGGCACCGGCTCGGAAGCCACGCGCTTCACCATCATCACCGACGAGGCCACCGACGAGAAAATGCTCTGCGCCGGGCTGGCCTACCTGCCGAAGATCGCCATCGTCGACTACGAACTCACGCTGACCAAGCCGTGGCGGCTGTCGGCCGATACCGGCATCGACGCGCTCACCCACGCGATCGAGGCCTATGTGTCGAAACAGGCCAACCCGTTCTCGGATTCGCTGGCCCTGTCGGCGATGAAGCTGATCTGGCCGAATGTCGCCACCGTCTGCCACGAACCCGCCAACCGCGCGGCGCGGGAGGCGATGATGCTCGGCGCGCTCCAGGCCGGCATGGCGTTCTCCAACTCGTCGGTTGCCCTGGTGCACGGCATGAGCCGGCCGATCGGCGCGCATTTCCATGTCGCGCACGGCCTGTCGAACGCGATGCTGCTGCCGGCGATCACCGCCTTCTCGATCGATGGAAACGAGGCGCGCTATGCCGACTGCGCCCGGGCGATGGGCATCGCCGAGGCCACGCACAGCGATAGCGACGCCGCCCGCGCGCTGATCGATGCACTGCGTGCGCGCAATGCCGAGCTCGAGGTGCCCACCCCGCAGAGCTACGGCATCGACGCGCAGCGCTGGTCGACGCTGCTGCCCACCATGGCGCGCCAGGCACTGGCGTCCGGCTCGCCTGCCAACAATCCCCGCCTCGCCGAGGCCAACGAGATCGAGACCCTGTATCGCAAGGTCTTCGACGGAGCCATCTGAGTTTCCAACGACAGAGCCGTCGCCAACAAGACGGCCATAGCCGGGAAAGACGTCCAGCATGAGTGCGACCCTCGCAGGCCCGATCGAAATCGCGCCGACCACCACACGGGAGATGCGGTTTCTGGTGCTCGCCTCCACCGTGGGAACGGTGATCGAATGGTATGATTTCTTCATCTACGGCTCGCTCGCGACCCTGCTGGCGAAGCTGTTCTATCCCGCCGGCAACACCACCGCGGCGATGCTGCTGACCGCGGCCGGTTTCGCGGTCGGCTTCGTCGTGCGCCCGCTCGGCGCGCTGATCTTCGGCCATGTCGGCGACCGGCTCGGCCGCAAGACCACCTTCATCCTCACCCTGGTGCTGATGGGCATCGGCACCACGGCGATCGGTCTGCTGCCCACCTACCGCACCGCCGGTCTCGCCGCTCCGATCCTGCTGATCTCGATGCGCATCCTGCAGGGCATCGCACTCGGCGGCGAATATGGCGGTGCGGCCTCCTATGTTGCCGAACACGCCCCCGACGCGAGCCGCGGCCGCTGGACCAGCTATATCCAGGCGATGGCCTCCACCGGACTGCTGATGAGCCTGCTGGTGGTGATCGCCTGCCGCCTCGGCCTCGGCTCGGCCCAGTTCGAATCCTGGGGCTGGCGGCTGCCGTTCCTGCTGTCGAGCGTACTGGTCGCGCTGTCGATCGGCGTGCGCATGCGCATGGCGGAATCGCCCGCGTTCCAGGCGCTCAAGGACCGCCGCGAGATCGCCCACGCCCCGGTGCGCGAGGCCTTCGCCGAGCCCGCCAACCGGCGGCGAATCGTCGTGTTCCTGTTCGGCGTCGCCTGCGCGCAGGCCGTCACCTTCTACACCGCGCAGTTCTACGTTCTTTATTTCCTGCAAAGCGTGCTCAAGGTCGATTTCCTCACCGCCTCGCTGGCGGTGGCCGCCGGGACGTTGTGCGGCGCCCCGTTCTTCGTCGTCTTCGGCGCGTTGTCCGACCGCCTCGGCCGCCGCCCGCTGATCCTGGCCGGGATGGTCGCCGCCCTGGTGCTGCTGCTGCCGCTGTTCATGGCCATCCACGCCGCCGTCACCCCCGCCGGCGTCGATACGGTGCGCATCGCGCTGTGCGTGTTCATCGCCGTGGTCATCGCCGCCGCCATCTACGGCCCCTACGGCGCCTATCTGGTCGAGAACTTCCCCACTCGCGTGCGCTACACCTCGACCTCGGTGCCCTATCACATCGCCAACGGCGTGATCGGCGGCTTCCTGCCGCTCGCCGGCCTGTCGCTGGTCGCGCGCACCGGCAACATCTATGCCGGACTCGCATACCCGCTGGCCTTCTGCGCCATCGGCCTGGTCGTCACCGCCCTTGCCCTGCCCGAGACGGCCGGTCGCCGGCTTTCCGATTGCGGCGCCCTCAACGAAGCCCGCTCCCGTACTCCAATCGACGGAACCACACGATGAACATGCTGACCGACATCACCAGGAAGGAAACCGTCTCGCACTGGATCGACGGCGCTCCGGCGACCTCCCGAAGCCCGCGCCGTGCCCCGGTTTTCAATCCCTCGACCGGGGCCGTCGCCCGCGAGGTCGTGCTGGGTGACGCCGCCGATCTCGATGCCGCCGTCGCCGCCGCGCGCGCCGCCTTCCCCTCCTGGGCCGCGACCCCGCCGCTGGCCCGCGCCCGGGTGATGTTCCGCCTGCGCGACCTGATCGAGCGCCACGCGAAAGATCTCGCCGCCATCATCTCGGCCGAGCACGGCAAGGTGCTGTCCGACGCGCTCGGCGAGGTCACCCGCGGCATGGAGGTGGTGGAATACGCGACCTCGATCCCCGAGGTGCTGAAAGGCGAGTTCACCGAACAGGTCGGACGCGACATCGACGCCTACAGCTTCCGCCAGCCGCTCGGCGTGGTGGCCGGCATCACCCCGTTCAACTTTCCCGTGATGGTGCCGCTGTGGATGGCGCCGATGGCGATCGCCACCGGCAACTGCTTCATCCTCAAGCCCTCCGAGCGCGACCCCTCCGCCGCGCTGCGGCTCGCCGAGCTGTTCGCCGAGGCCGGGCTGCCGAAGGGCGTGTTCCAGGTCCTGCACGGTGACAGGGAGATGGTCGAGGCGATCCTCGCCCATCCCGGCATCGAGGCGGTGAGCTTCGTCGGCTCCACCCCGATCGCGCGCCACATCCACCAGACCGCCACCGCGCACGGCAAGCGCGTGCAGGCGCTCGGGGGTGCGAAGAACCATGCCGTGATCATGCCGGACTGCGATCTCGACCGCACCGTCGATGCGCTGATGGGCGCGGCCTACGGCTCGGCCGGCGAGCGCTGCATGGCGATCTCGGTCGCCGTTGCGGTGGGCGCGGTCGCCGATCCGCTGGTCGCGGCCCTCGCACCGAGGGTGCGCGCGCTGCAGATCGGGGTATCGACCGATCCGCAGGCGGAGATGGGCCCGCTTGTCACCGCAGCACATCGCGACCGCGTGCGCTCCTATGTCGATGCCGGCGTCGAGGAGGGTGCGAAGCTGGTCGTCGACGGGCGGGGTTTCCATCAGCAGGGGCTCGAGGAGGGGTTCTTCACCGGCGGCTCGCTGTTCGATGACGTGACCCCCGCGATGCGGATCTACCGCGAGGAGATCTTCGGGCCCGTGCTGAGCGTGGTGCGTGTGCCGGACTTCGCTGCGGCACTCGCGCTGACCAATGCGCACGAATTCGGCAACGGCACGGCGATCTTCACCCGCGACGGCGATTGCGCGCGCGCGTTCGTGCATGGCGTGCAGGCCGGCATGGTGGGGGTGAACGTGCCGATCCCGGTGCCGATGGCGTTTCATTCGTTCGGCGGCTGGAAGGCGTCGCTGTTCGGCGATCACCACATGCACGGACCCGAGGGCGTGCGCTTCTACACCAAGCTCAAGGCCGTCACCTCGCGATGGCCGCAGGGCGCGCGGGCTGGCGCGGAATTCACCATGCCGACGCTGGGGTGAGCCTCACCAGCTTGCCTTCGGCCGCGCCCAGCGTTGCCATCGGTCTTTCGCCACACAGCGATATTCGAAGAGTGCGTCCCAGGCTTCCTGGCCCGGCGTGCAGGGTGAATCGCTGTGTGGCGGCGCCTTGCCCGCCGGATCGGACACCAGCCGCGCAGCGGTGAGATCCCCTCGCACCGTTGCCGAGCCGTCCGGCCCGATCTGCAACAAGGGTGATGCGCGGTCATAGACGCCGTGGACATCCGCGCCGTAGAACGAGAACCCGCCGGGCCCGAGCCCCGGCGAGTTGATGAAATCGGTCTCGCCACGCACGGAGGCGTTCCAGCAGGTCTTCACGCCCGACACACCCTCGACCCGCGCCGGACAGGTCCAGTTCGTCGCATTCAGCGTCACGTATCTGTAGTCGCCCGTATACCAGTTGGCGTAGGCGATCACGGTGTCGTTGAAATCATAGCCATGCGCCACCCAGCAGGAATTGTCGTGCACCACCACCATCGACGGAGTGCCGGACGGCGGTGCGTGGATGCGCATGCAGTGCGGCTGCCGCACCGCGATACCTTCGATGATGTTGTGCGACACGTCCCCGGTCGAGAGATAGGCGACGATCAGGTCGCTCGATGTCGCGCCGACATGGTTCATCTGCGCGCCCTGGATGGTGACCCCTCCTGCGAAATCCGAAGGATCGTCTGCACCTCCGGGAGAAATCGAAATCGCGCTCCATCCGGGCGCGGTCGGCTCCCAGCTGCTCGAATCGAACGTGTCGCCGATGAACTGCAGGTTCGACCATCGATCGAACCGGATGCCGCCCTGTGACGCCTCGAAGTAGCTCTGGTTGATCTGGACACCCTCGCCGTTGACCGGATTGTCGGTCTTCACGCCCCAATGCCCCTCGAGCACTTTCGAGCTGACGATCCCGATTCCCTGCACGAAGCCGACCAGATGCCAGCCGGTGCCGCCGACGACGGTGACGTTGCGGAAATCGTTGTTCGCCGAGGCGCGGCTGCCGGACGTGCCCTCGACATGGAAGGCTTCGGCGGTATTGACCTTCGCATACTCGTTGACGACCACGTTCTCGCTGCGCGAGTCACCGACATCGTAAAGTCCGACCGCCATCGCCATGTTGTTGATGTTGAGGTCGCGGATCACCGGCGCGTGGATCACCTCGGCCGACACACGCGAATTGTCGAACCTGATCGCCGTTCCCGAAGGTGGACCCGGCCTGCGGTTGGTCAGCGTCATCGCCGCCAGGGTGATCGCCACAGCCTGCGGCTGCGCCGCCTGGGCGACGAAACCGAACAGGTCGTTGCCATCGGTCAGGATGGTGCCCCCATGTCCGTCGACGGTGAACGCGCGCAGCGCATGCGCCCGGTTCGTCAATTCGAGCCGCCGGCGCACCACGCAGGTGCCATGGAACGCCAGCGTGCCGCCCGCGCCCGCCACCGCGTCGAGCGCCTTCTGGAAGGCCGCCGAATCGTCGCTCACCCCGTCGCAGGCCGCACCCAAATCCTGCACGGCCACCACCCCGGCCGCGCTCATGCGCGTCTGCGCCTCGCCGCCGGACACCCCGGCCAGGACCATTCCCAGCAACACCACCGACCGCCTGATCGACATCGTCCCACCCCTCCAGCGCCCCGTCATATCGAACCCGCAACGCCCATCCGGATTGTCCAGCCGGCGTTCATTGTTCACTCACACATTCGGGGCCATACTGCCCGTCATCCAGGCCGGACTCGCGCCTGCGAAGCCGAACCGTTGCCGCCTTGCGTTGAGGGACCCGCCTGCCGATGAAGTTTCGCTCCAGTCTGCTGCTCGGTGCCGCCTTCGCCGGCGGCCTTGCCGCGGCTCCGGCCGCCGGATGGCTCCTCGACCACCATGGCCTGCCGCACGCGATCTCGACCGCGCTCGCCCAGGCCGCCGGCGGGGAGAATCCGGCCAGTTCCATCGCCGATACCCATCGCGCGCTCGGCCTGTTCGGCGACGTGTTCGAACGTGTCCGCGCCGATTATGTCGAGCCGGTCTCCGACGGCAAGCTGATCGAGAACTCGCTCGACGGCATGCTCAGCGGGCTCGATCCGCACAGCTCCTACATGAACCCCAAGCAATATGCCGACATGCAGGTGCAGACCAAGGGCGAGTTCGGCGGCCTCGGCATCGAGGTCATCGGCGACCAGGGGCTGATCCGCGTCGTCTCGCCGGTCGACGGAACGCCCGCGGCCCGCGCCGGCATGAAGCCCGGCGACCTGATCCTCGCCGTGGACGGCAAGTCGCTCGACGGCATGTCGTCCGACGAGGCGATCGCGAAGATGCGCGGTGCGCCCGGCACCAAGGTGACCCTCACCGTCAAGCGCAAGGGCATCGACAAGCCGCTCAGCGTCACCATGACGCGCGAGATCGTCCATATCCAGGTCGTGCGCTCCGACCTCTATGGCAAGGTGGGCTATATCCGCGTCTCCAGCTTCAACGAGGAGACCGACGGCGCCCTGCGCGCCGCGTACGACAAGCTGAAGAAACAGGCCGGCGGCAAGCTGTCGGCGCTGATCCTCGACCTGCGCAACAACCCCGGCGGCCTGCTGGACCAGGCGATCGACGTCTGCGACGACTTCATCGCCTCCGGCGAGGTCGTTTCCACCCGCGCCCGCCACAAGGAGGACAGCCAGCGCTGGGATGCCCGCGGCGACGACATCACCGGCGGCCTGCCGGTGGTGGTGATGATCAATGGCGGCTCGGCCTCGGCGTCCGAGATCGTCGCCGGCGCGCTTCAGGACCATCGCCGCGCCGTGCTGCTCGGCGAGACCAGCTTCGGCAAGGGCTCGGTGCAGACGCTGATCCCGGTTCCCGGCGGCGGTGCGATCCGGCTGACCACGGCGCGCTACTACACCCCCTCGGGCCGCTCGATCCAGGGCCTCGGCATCACCCCCGACGTGCTGGTGCGCGAGACCGACGATCCGCCGGACCACCTCTTCCCCGACCGCGAGGCCGATCTCGCCCATGCGCTGAAGAATCAGGGCGGCACCACGCCGAAGCTGCCTCCGCGCACCGACCTGCCGGCGATGGCCGCCTCGATCCCCAAGGTGCCGCCCAAGACCTGGCCGGCCTTCGACCTGTTCAAGCCGGCAACCGACTTCCAGCTCCAGCAGGCGATCAAGCTGGCCGATGCGATGTCGGCCGATCCCACCTCGCGCGAGACCGCTCAGCGCGCCGCGACCGCTGCCCCCGACGCCGCCGTGCCGGCCGCCACGGTTCCCGCCCCCGTGAAGCCCGACAGCGGCGCCGCGCCCCACAACGCCACCCCGGTCAACCCCGCACCGAAATGAGCCCGGCCTGATGGCCGCTGCGCGCCGCCCTTCCTGGTCGCGACCAGCCATCGCACTGCTTGCCTTCTGGTGCGTGGTGCTGGCACTGGCCTGTGCGCTCGCCGCATGGGCGGTGTTGCATCGGCCCGCTCCCCCTCGTCCTGTCGCGGCGCCCGCCACCGCCGCCACCGCTCCGGTCGTGCCGCGCACCGCTCCCGCGACCGCGCCCACGCCGCGCCCCGCGCTCTTGCCGCCGCCCTCGACTGCTGCCAATCCCCATCACTGGCCACAGGTCGCGCTGGTGCTGAGCGGCATCGGACTGGCCCGCGCACCCAGCGAGGAGGCGATCGGGAGCCTGCCCGCTGCCATCACCCTGGCCTTCTCGCCCGATGCGCCGGACCTGCAGCCGCTCGCGGATGAGGCCGCCGCGCGCGGCCATGAGCGCCTGCTGTCGTTGCCGATGGAGCCGGAGGGCGCACCCCGCAACACCGAAGGCGCCCACGAGCTGAGCCTCGGCCGGTCGCCAGCGGCCAATGCGGCCGACCTCGCCTGGGCGCTCGGCCGCTTCACCGGCTATGACGGCCTGACCGACGCGGAATCAGGCCAGTATGGCGAGCATTTCGCCACCACCGCCGGCTTCGCGCCGGTCGTGGCCGAGCTCGACCGGCGCCATCTCGCCTATATCAGCGCCACCACGCCGCTGGTGGCGCCGGCACGGACGCTGCATGCCGATCTCCGGCTCGACGAGGCCGATGACCCTGCCGGTATCGACGCCTGGCTGGCACACCTGGAGGCCATGGCCGAGACGCATGGCTGTGCGCTCGGCATGGTCGGGCCGCCCACCCCGCTGCTGCTCGACCGGCTGCGCCAGTGGTCCAGCGCACTGCCCGCCCGCGGCGTGCTGCTGCTGCCGGCCTCCGCGATGCTGCCCGATGGCGGCGCCCCCTGCCCCGCCCCGGGTGCGGCGCCGCCGGTCGCCGAACCGGTCGCCCCCACGCCCCCCACCGAGGCTTCGCCGCATGACTGACGCCCCCTCGCTGCTGCCGCTGCGTCCGAATGTGGGCGCGGCCCTGTTCAACCGCCGCGGCGAGGTGTTCATCGGCCGTCGCACCGACATCAAGACACCGAACGACGCACCCGGCATATGGTCGATGCCCCAGGGCGGCATCGACGCGGACGAGGACCCGGCCGTCGCCGTCCTGCGCGAGCTGCGTGAGGAGATCGGAACCGACCGCGCCGAGATCCTTGGCCACCATCCCGAGTGGCTGAGCTACGAGCTGCCGCCGGAACTGATCGGCCGCGCGCTGGGCGGGCGCTTCCGCGGACAGCGACAGCGCTGGTTCGCGCTGCGCTTCACCGGAGAAGATGCCGATATCCGCCTCGATGCCGAGGACCATCCCGAATTCGATGCCTGGCGCTGGGTGCCGCTCGCCGAACTGCCCCGGCTCGAGGTGGGGTTCAAGAAGCCGATCTACGCCGCGCTGGCGGTGTCGTTTGCCGGGTATGCGGAGAGCCTGCGGCGGGAGTCCTTCTTTTTCTGAAGAAAGAGAAGCAAAACGACTTTCATCCGCTGTCGGGGTGGTCCGCGATCTCCCGAATACATCCGCAGCAGCCAGAAAATGCGGAAGTTTTTTGGTTCTTTTTTTCCAAAAAAGAACCCCCTTTTCAGAACCTCTGCGAAACCCCCGCCAGGATCGTCCGCCGCAGCCCGTATTGCGGCGCCCCTACCCCGATGCCCGAGCCGGACCGCAGCTCGTAGCTCTTGTCGAACAGGTTGATCACGTCGAGCCGCAACTGCGTGCGCCCGAGATGCGGCAGGAGCTCGAAGCCCTGCACCGCGGCGAGATTGAACGTCGCGTAGGCCGGCACCGAATCCCCGTTCGGCACCGCGCCGTCGGCGCGCAGGCCGCTGCCATAGACCATCGTCCCGGACAGCAGCAGCGGATGCGTGCTGCGATACCAGAGGCGGTAGCTGGCACCGGCGGACGCGGTCCAGCGCTGGTCGTGATCGAGATGGATCCAGTGCTGCCGGATATAGGCGAGATCATCGGGATCGAAGTTCCATTGCGCGGAGACGATGTCCTTGCCGATCGCCCGCGACCAGGCGAAATTGCCATACAGGTCGAGCGGCCCGCGCTGGTAGTCGGTGGCGAACTCGTAGCCGTTGACCTGGCCGCGACGGTAGTTGAACGCCGACAGCACGATCGGCGAGCCGAACTGGCCCTCGTCGATCAGGTTCTTCGCCAGTTTCACATAGGCATCCACCGAAGCATGCCAGCCGGGCAGGAGCTCCTGCGCATAACCGGCGTCGAAATAGTGGTCGCGCTCTGCCTTGACCGTCGTGTCCTGCAAGGTCGCAGGCGCGGCCGAGGTATCGGCGAAGCGGCTCAGCTGCGCGCCGCCGACCAGCTCGAAGGGCGGCGGCGTGAAGTAGCGTGAATACCCCACATGCAGCGTGCCGCCCTTCCACGGCCGCCAGACCACGTTGATGCGCGGCGAGACCTGTTTGGAATGGGTGTATTCGTCGACCCCGTCGAAGCGCAGTCCGTAATTGACGGTCAGAGTGCGCAGCGGCGTCCATTCGTCCTGCGCATACATGCCGTACAGCCAGCCGGTACGCCCCTCGCCGTCATGGATGTTGACGGTGTCGGGGCTGTAGACCGGGTCGCCGTCCTCGTCGGTGCCCGTCTGCGGATAGACCGTGGAATCGATCTTGGAGACGTTGCGCTCGACATAGACCTGATATCCGAACCGCACCGTATGGGTGGGGGCGGCACGCCAGGTGACATCGGTCTGCGAGCCCGACGAGAACACCGAGCGCTGCGCGCGCTGGGCGATGCCGTTGTAGACCAGATCGCCGAGCTGATCGGGCGAGTAGCCGAGCGAGCTGTAACGCACCACGCCGGAGGTCTGCAGGCTCAGCCTGCTGCCGATGTCCTTCTGCAGCGAGGCAATGGCGAAATCGGTGATCTGCTTCTGCCGTTCGTCGAGCGAGGCGCTGTCCACACTGCCGAAATTGCTCTGCCCGAGCCCGCTCTGCGCATAGCTCGGATTGGCGAACTGCCTTTGCTGGCCGGGATTGTTCGGAAGCTGATACTGCGCGTTCGACACCCCCGTCGTCAGGCTGATCCGGGTCTGCGGATCGAGCGTGTACCGGAAATGGCCCAGATAGTGATACTGGTTCGACAGATCGTGGATGGCATTGAAATCGGGGGTCGGGTTCTCGATCCCGACCCTGTCATGCACGTAGTCGCCGGTGACGAAGAAATCGAACTTCCCGGCATGGCCGCCATATTGCAGCGAGGGGAAGACATAATCCCGCGCGCCGCCATAGATCGACAGGTCGCCGCCAGGGTCGGCGCTGCCGCTCTTGGTGGTGATGTCCACGACGCCGGCCTGGAGAAAGCCGTATTCGCTCGGCAATGCGCCGGTGGTCAGCGACATCGAATGCGCGAACCGGGTCATCAGCGTCTGGCCGAACACGCTCAGCCCCTCCGGCAGTTCGACGCCGTCGAGACGGAACTGCACCTCGTTGTGGTCGCCGCGGACATGGATCTGGCCGAAACTGTCCTGGCTCACCCCCGGCGCCTGCAGCAGCACGGAGTTGAGCGGCGCATTGTCCGCGCCCGGCAGCGTCTCGATGTCCTTGCGTGAGAAGCTGTAGGTGGTGGCGCCCGTCGCGGGTTGCAGGGCCGCGCGCTGGCGGTCGAGCTTCGCGTTGACGACGATATGCTCCTCGACCACCTGCTGCCCGTCGGCGCCGCGATGCAGCGTGGCGCTGTCATCGAAGCCGGAGCGCCCGCCGCCCGTCGGCGGCGAGGTCTGTGACACGGTCTGGGCGAGGGCCGCGCCGCCGCCGAAGGGGCACGCGGACAGCAGAAGGGCCATGAGCCGGGCCGGGCGGCGGGAGGAAGCGTGACGCATTCCGCCGGTCTATCCCGGAATGTTATAACATATCAATCCCGGAAAACGGTCTCGGCCTAGTGTCCCCCGCCGGAACCGGGCTTCCCGGAGGCGACCATCGGTCCGAACAGCATGCACATCGGCACCATCACCAGCGCCGCCATGCCGAACAGCAGATAGGCATCGTGATAGGCAAGGATCGTCGCCTGCCGGCGGAATTCGCTCAGCAGATGCGTGGTCGCAGCCGTCGTGGCCTGCATCGACGGCAGCCCGGCATCGAGATAGGCCTGTTTCGCGCGGTCGAGATAATCGTTGTATGGCGCCCGGTACGGCGTCATCCAGTGCACCATGTGCGCCTGACGGATCTGCGTGCCCTGCTGGATCACCGCGGTCGCGGTGGAAATGCCGATCGAGCCCATCACGTTGCGCACCATCGCGAACAGCGCCGAGGCATCGCCGTTCAGCTCTCGCGGAATGGTCGAGTAGCCGATGGTCGAGATCGGCACGAACAGGAACGCAAGACACCCCGCCTGCAGGATGCGGCAGATCACCAGCGTGCCGAAATTCACGTCGGGTGGGATATAGGACGAGATCACCATCGCCACGCCCATCACCGTGAATCCGAACGCGATCAGCATCCGGGTCTGCACCACCTTCATCAGCCGGCCGATGAACGGGATCAGCACCAGGATCACCAGCGCGCCCGGCGACAGCACAAGCCCGGCCAGCGTCGCCGTGTAGCCCAGCACCTGCTGGGCGAATTGCGGCACCAGGACCGCGGTCGAGTACAGCACGAAGCCCAGCGTGGCGATGCTGATCGTGCCGAGGGTGAAGTTGCGATCCTTGAACACCCGCAGATTGACCACCGGCCGCTTCGCACTCAGCAGCCACACGATCGCCCCGCCGATGCCCAGTGCCGCGCCCACCCCCATCCAGCGGATGAACGGCGAGCCGAACCAGTCGTCATCCTCGCCACGGTCCATCAGCACCTGCAGGCAGCCCAGCCCGATGGTGATCAGCGACAGACCGATCACGTCGAGCGGCGCGGCCTGTTTCTTTGCCCAGGGCGGGTCCTCCACCAGCGCCGAATTGGCGATCAGCGCGAGAATGCCGATCGGCACGTTGATGTAGAACACCCAGCGCCACGAGGCATTGTCGGTGATGTAGCCGCCCAGCGTGGGGCCGAGCGCGGGTGCCACGATGGTCGCCAGCGCGGTGACGCCGAACGCGGCGCCGCGCTTGGCCGGCGGGAAGGTGTCGAGGATGATCGATTGCTGGTTGGGCTGCAGCCCGCCGCCGAAGAACCCCTGCATCAGCCGGAACAGGATCAGTTCCGGCAGGCTCGTCGCCGCTCCGCACAGGAACGAGAAGACGGTGAACATGGCGATGCAGATCAGGAAGTAGCGCTTGCGTCCCAGCAGCCGCCCGATCCAGCCCGACACCGTCAGCACGATGCCGTTGGCCACCAGATAGGCGGTCAGCGCCCAGGTGGCGTCGTCATAGGAACTCGACAGATCGCCGGCGATATGCGGCAGCGACACGTTGACGATGGTGGTGTCGAGCACCTCCATGAACGCCGCCATCGTCACCGACACCGCGATCAGCCACGGATTGGCCTTCGGCCGCCAGTCGCTGCCACCACCCTGGGCCTGCGGCGCTGACGCCATTACTCGACGTTGACCGTCGGCTCGACCGACAGGCCGAGCGGCAGCGGGCGCTGCGGATCGAGCCCGCCATCGATGATGATCTTCACCGGCACGCGCTGCACGATCTTGACGAAGTTGCCGGTCGCGTTCTCCGGCGGGAAGGTCGAGAACTGCGCGCCGGTGCCGTTCTGGATCGAGTTCACCACACCATGGAGCTTGAGATCCGGATAGGCATCCACGCTGATATTGACCGGCTGGCCGGGACGCATGTGCGCGAGCTGCGTCTCCTTGAAGTTCGCCACCACCCACACGTCGGGCTGCACGATCGCGAACAGCGCCTGACCGGACTGCACCAGGTTGCCACGCTCGATATTGCGCTGCGCGATCCAGCCGTCATGCGGGGCGCGGATCGTGGTCCATTCGAGGTTCAGCCGCGCCCGCTCGACCGCCGCCTTGGCATTCGCGACCGCTGCGTCCTGCTGCTGCGCCGTCGCATCGGTCTGCTGGATGTTGGCCTGCACCGGGCTCGCCTGCAGCACCTGCGCCTTTGCCTGCTCCACATCCGCCTGCGCCTGGCGCAGCGACGCCGTGGACTGGTCGATCGCCTGCTGCGTGGTCGCGGCATGGGCGATGCGGTGCTGGCGGTCGTATTCCTGCTGGGCGTTGAGTTCCTTCGCCTCCGCCTGGGCAAGCGTCGCCTTCGCCTGCGCGAGACGGGCGGGGAAGTTCTTTTCGGCCACCTCGGAGGCGTAATGCGCGCCGAGGGCGGACTTCTCCGCCTGCTGCTCCTGGGCGATCGCCTGATCGAGTGCGGCCTGCCAGTCGCGCGGATCGATCTGTGCCAGCACCTGCCCCTGATGGACGAACTGGTTGTCGTTGACGTTCAGCGCGATGACATAGCCGCCGACATGCGGCGCGATCTTCACCACGCGGCCTTCGGTATAGGCGTCATCGGTGGTGACATCGAAGCGCGTCAGCCACCAGTACAGACCGCCACCGATCAGCACGACCAGGATGAATCCGATCAGCGCGAACTTGAGCAGCGGGCTGCGCCGCTTGCCCTGCGGCTCGGCGTCCTTGCCGTCCTGGTCCTGGGCGCCATTCCCCTGCCCGGTGTCGTCGCTTTGCGGCGCCATTTGGTCCCAACCTCTGATCCCGATGCACGGTGGCAGTTCGCTGACCGACCCGTTCGGTCATTCGTGCCATGAACCGCCCGCAGCCGCAACACGGCGCAGCCTTCAGGCGGCGAGCCCCTGCGTGCGCACCAGCCGGGCGTAGATTCCGTCCGCCGCCAGCAGCTCGGCATGGCTGCCGATCTCCACCGCGCGGCCCTCCGCCATCGCCACCACCACATCCGCCGACCGCACCGTCGACAGGCGATGCGCGACGATGATCGTCGTGCGGCCCGCGCGCAGATGCGCGAGCGCCGCCTGCACCGACGCCTCGCTCTCCGCATCGAGCGCACTGGTCGCCTCGTCCAGCAGCAGCAGGCGCGGATTGCGCAGCAGCGCGCGGGCGATCACCACGCGCTGCCGCTGGCCGCCCGACAGCCGGCCGCCGCCGGTGCCGACACGCGTCGCGAACCCCTCCGGCAGCGCGTCGATGAACCCCTCGGCCGCCGCCGCCCGCGCCGCCGCGCGCACCTCCGCATCGCTCGCCCCGACCCGGCCCATGCGGATGTTGTCGGCGACCGACGCATCGAACAGCAGCGTCTCCTGCCCGACATAGGCGATCGCGCCCCGCAGCGAGGCCAGCGATACCGAGCGCAGGTCGTGACCGTCGAGCTCGATTCGCCCCGAGCGCGGATCGTGCAGCCGCGGCAGCAGCGACAGCGCGGTCGACTTGCCCGCCCCGGACGCACCCACCAGCGCCACCGTCTGCCCCGGCTCGGCGGCGAAACTCAGCCCGTCCAGGCCGATCCGCCCGTCGGGATAGTCGAACCGCACGTTCTCGAAGCGCAGCGCCCCGGGTCCGGCCGGCAGCGCCGGGGCCCCGAACGCGTCCACCACATCCGGCCGCTCGTCCAGCACCGTGAAGATCCGCGCCAGTCCCGCAACACCCTCCTGCACCGCGGAATTGAGCGAGCCCAGCGCGCGCAGCGGCCTCGACGCCAGCAGCAGAGAGGCCACGAACCCGGCGAAATCACCCAGGGTCGCTCCGCCATGCGCCGCCCGCCAGCCGGCGAAGCCCAGCACCAGCGCGACCGCCGTGCCGCCCAGCACCTCCAGCACCGGCTCCACCCGCGCACGACCGCGCGTCATCTTCAGCAGCGCCCTGTAGAGCGCGGCGAACGACGCATCCGCACGCGCCTGCTCGGCCCGCTCCATCCCGTAGGCCCGCACGGTGCGCGACTGCGCGATGCTTTCGGTCAGCAGGGCGGCGGTCTCGCCTACCCGCTCCTGGATGCCGCCCGAGGCCCGTCTCACCCGCTTGCCGATGCGCTGGATCGGGATCGCCGCGACCGGATACAGCACCGCCGCGATCAGGCTGAGTTCCCAGTCCATCCAGATCATCGAGATCACCAGCCCGACCACGGTGACGCTGTCGCCGATCGCGTTCACCGCCCGGATCATCGCCTCGCGGATCGTCACCGCATCGGTGGTGAAGCGCGCAGCCCACGTCGCCGGCGCCTCCGCCTCGATGCGCGCGATATCGGCGGCCATCAGATGCGCGAACATCCGCTCCTGCAGGCCGCGGATCACCACCAGCACCAGATCCTGCATCGCCACGGTCTGCCCGTACTGCGACGCGGCCTTGGCGCAGGTGATCATCACCACCAGCATCGGCACCTGGTACAGGATACGGGGATCCTGCGCGGCGAACATGTCCAGCGCCCGCTTGATCACCACCGGGTACAGGGCGTTGAACAGCGCCATCGCCACCGTGAGTGACAGCACCGCCGCGATCCGTCTCGGGTAGCGCAGGATTTCCTCGCGCCACAGCCGCCGCAGCAGGGTGGGTCTGATCGTCTTGGAGAGGGCGGCAGGCTGCATGGGGTCCCGATTAGCAGGCTGAGGCACCGTCGTCTCGGGGCTTTGCCCCGAACCCCATCAAGGGCTGAGCCCTTGAAACCCCTCCTTCAGGTCGTGGCGAAGCCGCTGGGCAAGCTCGACGAGGCAGTCGGGACGCTCCGGGCGGCAGCCCTGGCCGCGCCACCATCCGCGCATCCCGGCGAGGGCCTCGCCCACCTTCGGGCCCGGCGCCACACCGGCGGCCACCACGTCCGCGCCGTGGAGCGGGAATTCGGGCTGCGGCAGCGTCATCAGCCGCGTCCGCAGCGCGGCCCAGCCGGCATCCGGGGCGCCGCGCACCGCGGCCTGCGCCAGCCAGGCACGTCCGGCCAGCACCTCCGCCGGCTCGGCATCGCGCGCCGCCCGCAACGCATCGTCATCCGCCCCCGGCGACAGCGCCTCGCTGGCCAGCAGCGCCGCCAGCCCCGTTCCCTCCGCCCGCGACAGGCGCAGCAGCCCGGCAACACGCTCCGCCTGCCCGGGCCGCACCAGCGCTGCCAGCCGCACCAGAGCCGGCGGCGTGTCCGCATCGGCCGCCGCCTCGAGCCGCAACAGCAGCCCTGCGCCCTCGGCCCGCAATGAGGGTCCGAACAACGCGCCAAACACCCCCAGCCGCCCCATCAGCCCGACCACCGGCCCGATCGCCGGGGTCTCGAACAGCCGACGCAGCTCCGACCACACCCGCTCCGCCGACAGCGCGCTCAAACCGCCCAGATCGGCGCCGATCGCACCGACCGCCTCCGCATCCGGCGCACCCTCGCTGCCGAACCGGGCCAGGAAGCGGAAGTAGCGCAGGATCCGCAGCCGGTCCTCGGCGATCCGCTCCGCCGCCCGCCCGACGAAGCGCACCCGCCCGGCGCGCAGATCGTCCAGGCCACCGAAACAGTCGTGCACGACCCCGGCGCGGTCAAGCGACATCGCATTGAAGGTGAAATCGCGTCGCGCGGCATCCTCGCGCCAGTCGTCGGTCCACGCGACCGTCGCGTGCCGCCCGTCCGTCACCACATCGCGCCGCAGCGTGGTGACCTCGACCCGCTCGCCATCCACCATCACGCTGACCGTGCCATGCGCGAGCCCGGTCGGGATCGCCACCAGCCCCGCCGCCTCCACCGCCACGACCACCGCCTCGGGCGGCCGCGGCGTCGCCAGGTCGAGATCGACCACCTTGCGCCCGGCCAGCAGGTCACGCACCGCCCCGCCCACCAGCCGCGCCTCCGGCAGGATGGTCCACATCCGATCGAGGGCGGCGGCGGGCCCGGCCGGCAGCGCGCCCGTCAGATCGGGAATGTGAGGCTCAGCCGCAGCCACCTTCCGCCGGCCCCACGGGGAAAAACACGCCCCGGCTCCACACCCCCATGCAGGGGGTGCCGTCCACACACCCCGGCTGTGCGAGGGCGGCGAGCTCGTAATAGACCGGCCGCGACAGCCTGGCCTCGATCGGCTGCCCGCGTGACGGGCGCACGTCGATATAGGGCACCGGGGCCGAGCCGCACGCCGCCTTCAGCCGCGAGCGGTCGCAGCGCCAGTCCACGCGCAGCCGCCGCTCGGGGCCCAGCTCGACGATCTCGTCGATATTGGTGCGGAAGGTGAGTTCCTGGTCGCGCCCGGACCCGGTCCAGTTCATCTCGACGGCGATGAAGGGCGCGTCCTCGACCTCGATGTAGCCACGCTCGGCCGGCGTCTCCAGCCAGAACACGCCGTCGGCATCACGCTGCAACGCATGACCGAACAGACACACCATCGCCTTGCGCGCGATCGGCGAGCCCCGATACATCCACGACCCGTCGCGCCGGATCAGGAACGGCAGCGCACCGCATTCGTGCCGCTGTCGCGGCGCCGGAGCGGAGTCGGCGTCGCCCTGGGCGGGAGTGGGGATGCGATCGGCCTGCATGAATCCGATATGGCGCGCGTCGCGGCTTGATGAAACCCCCATACCTGCGACACTAGGCGCATGACGCTCTCCGCCGACCTCCAAGCCCAGCCCGTCAGCGCCGACCCCGTCGCCGCCGCCGACCGGCTGATCGCCCGCCTCGCCGAGGTGCGCGCCGCCATCGCCGAGGTGATCTTCGGCCAGCGCGCGGTGGTCGAGCAGACGCTCGCCTGCGTGCTCGCGGGCGGTCACGGCCTGCTGGTCGGCGCGCCCGGGCTGGGCAAGACGCTGCTGGTCGAGACGCTGGGCACCGTGCTGGGCCTCGACGCACGGCGCGTGCAGTTCACCCCCGACCTGATGCCCGCCGACATCACCGGCTCCGAGGTGCTGGACGAGGACGCGCATGGTCGCCGCTCCTTCCGCTTCGTCCCCGGCCCGGTGTTCTGCCAGCTGCTGATGGCGGACGAGATCAACCGCGCCTCGCCGCGCACCCAGTCCGCCCTGCTCCAGGCGATGCAGGAGGGTCGCGTCTCCGTGGCCGGCACCAGCCACCCGCTCCCGCAGCCCTTCCACGTGCTGGCCACCCAGAACCCGATCGAGCAGGAAGGCACCTACCCGTTGCCCGAAGCCCAGCTCGACCGCTTCATGCTCCAGATCGACCTCGCCTTCCCCGATGCCGAGGCCGAGCGCGCCATGCTGCTCGCCACCACCGGCGCGTCGCGGGCCGTCGCCCGCCCCGTGCTGGCCGCCGGCGAACTCGCCGCCGCCCAGGCGCTGGTGCGCGCACTGCCGGTCGGCGAGCGTGTGGTGGATGCGATCGTCGCCCTGGTGCGCAGCGCCCGGCCCGAGCCGGGCGGCGATGCCGAGGCCATCCGCCTGCTCGCCTGGGGCCCCGGCCCTCGCGCAGCGCAGGCGCTGATGCTCGCCACGCGCGCGCGCGCGCTGCTCGACGGGCGGCTGTCGCCCAGCCTCGAGGATGTCGACGCCCTGGCCGGCCCGGTGCTGCGTCACCGCATGGCGCTGAACTTCGCCGCCCGCGCCGAGGGCGCCTCGCTCGATGCGCTCATCACCCGCCTCGCCGCGGCGCAGGGGCAGTATGAGGGCCATATCCGCCGCACCGCACGCTGACCGGGCGCGCCTTTCCCCCGATGAGCGGCCTGTTCTCCCGCCTGCGCCCCGCCCGGCCGGCCCCCATGGCCCCGCCCGCCGCCCGCGCGCCCGGCACCCCCCCCGACCTGCTGGAGGCCGAGCGCCTCGCCGCCGCCCTGCCGGTCCTGTCGCTCGATACCGCCCGCATCGCGCCGCGCTCGGGCCTTGGCACGCATGGCCGTCGCCAGGCCGGCCATGGCGACAGTTTCTGGCAGTACCGCCCCGTGCTGCCCGGCGAGCCGGTCACCCGCATCGACTGGCGGCAGTCGGCGCGCAGTGAGCGCGCCTTCGTCCGCGAGACCGAACGCGAAGCCGCGCAGACCGTGTGCCTGTGGTGCGATCCCACCCCCTCGATGCACTGGCGTTCCGACCCCGGCCTGCCTCGCAAGTCCGACCGCGCCGCCCTCCTCGCCCTGGCCGCGGCGGCGATGGCGCTGCGGGCCGGCGAGCGCGCCCGCGTGCTCGGCCCCGCCGGTGCGACCGCCGCCACCCGCCAGCGCCTGCCGGTTCTCGCCGCCGCCCTCGCGGCCCTCCCCGCCCACGCCACCTTCCCCGACACCGCGCTTTCCGACACGCCGCGCGACAGCCTGGTGCTGCTGTTCGGCGACTTCCTCGATCCGGTGGAGCTGTGGGAGCACCGCCTGCGCACGCTGATCGCCCGCCCGGCCCATGCCCTGCTGGTCCAGGTGCTCGACCCTGCCGAGCTCGAGCTCCCCTGGCAGGGCCGCGTGCGCTTCGAGGGGCTGGAGGGCGAGCCCGCGCTGCTGGTCCCCCGCGCCGGCGACCTGCGCGCCGCCTATGCCGACGCGATCGCCGCACACCGCGCCGCCCTGGCCGGCACCGCCGCCCGCTTCGGTGCGCGCCTGCTGCTGCATCGCACCGACCACCCCCCCGAGACCGCCCTGCGCACCCTGCATCTCGCACTGTCCGGCGCTCCCGCAATCGGGGGTCCGGGGCCTCAGTCCCCCGCAGGTGCAGGACAGCGCCCTGCATGAGCTGGACCTCCCCCTGGCTGCTGGCGGCCCTCGCCGCGCTGCCGCTGCTCTACTGGCTGCTGCGTGCACTGCCGCCGTCGCCGCGCGTGCAGGATTTCCCCGCCCTGCGCCTGCTCGCCGGCCTCGCTCCGCCGCGCGAGACCGTCGCCCGCGCCTCGCCGTGGCTTCTGGCGCTGCGCATCGTCGCCTTCGGCCTGCTCACCATCGGTCTCGCCGGCCCGCTGCTGCACGCCGATCAGGGGCCGCAGGCGACGATCGGCCAGGCCGACACGGTGATCGTCATCGACAACGGCTGGGCTTCGGCCGCCGACTGGACGGAGCGCCGACAGGCCGCCGAGGCCGCGATCGCCACCCTCGAGCGCACCGGCCATGACGGCTGGCTGCTCGGCAGCGCCGATCCCGTGCCCGCCGCACGGGCCGCATCCCCGCCGCTGCCCCCCGCCACCCTGCGCGGCGGGCTCGCCGCGATGCACCCGCAGGCCTGGCCGCCCGACCGCGCCGCCCTCGCCCGGCGCCTCGCCGCCCTGCCGGCCTCCGCCTCGGTGCTCTACCTGGCCGATGGCGTCGCCACGGGCGACGACCCTGCGCTGAACACCGCGCTGCGCCGCTTCGCGCATCTCGTCACCCTGCGCGACCCGGCCGCCGATCCGCTGCTGATCGGGCCGCCGCGTACCAGCGCCGACCGGCTCGAAATCAGCCTGCTGCGCCTGCCCGGCCACGCCCGGGCCCGGCGCATCGAGGCCCGCGACGAGGACGGCGGCACTCTGGCCACCGCCACCTCGGATGCCGGCAACACCGCCGTCTTCGCCCTGCCCGCCGAGCTGCGCAACCGCATCGCCCGGCTGGTGATTCCCGGTCTCGGCGCCGGCGGCGTGCGCCTGCTCGACGAATCCACCCGCCGCCGGCCGGTCGGCCTGCTCGGCACCGAGACCGAGGATACCCCGCTGCTCGGCCGCCTCTATTATCTGCGGCGGGCACTGGCTGAAGGCAGCGAGCTGCGCGAAGGCGATCTGTCCAGCCTGCTGTCGCGCGAGCTGTCGGTGATCATCGCCCCCGACGGCACCGTCGCCTCGCTGTCGGACTCCGACCGCAAGCGCCTCGCCGCCTGGGTCGAGGCAGGCGGCATGCTGATCCGTTTCGCCGGCCCGCTGCTCGCCTCGCATGCGGGCGACCCCGCCGACAGCGGGCCGGAGGCCGCCCCCGCCTTCTCGCCCGCCGACAGCCTGCTGCCGGTGCCGCTGCTCGGCGGTGCGCGCGAGTTGGGCGGCGCGATGTCGTGGGAGACCGCCCAGAGCCTGGCGCCATGGCCCGCGACCTCCCCCTTCGCCGGCCTGCCCGCGCCCGCCGACGTGCGCATCCGCAAGCAGGTGCTGGCCGCGCCCTCCGGCGCGCTGGACGCGGCGAGCTGGGCGCGGCTCGCCGACGGCACGCCGCTGGTCACCCATCTCGCCCTCGGCCGCGGCCAGCTCGTGCTGTTCGCCGTCACCTCCAACGCCGACTGGTCCGACCTGCCGCTGTCGGGCGTGTTCCCGCTGATGCTGCACCGGCTGATCGAGCGCGCGACCGGTTTCGCCACGCAAGGCGACGCCGGCGGCCGGGCCCTGCTCGCCCCGGCGCTCAGTCTCGACGGCAGCGGCAGCCTCGCCACCCCGCCGCCCGGCGCGCAGGCGCTGCAAGCCGACCGCTTCGGCCTGACCCCGGCCACGAGCCTGCATCCGCCCGGCCTCTACGGCCCGGCCAGCGCCCGCCGCGCGCTCAACCTCGCCGACACCCGCGCCGCCCTCGCGCCGCAGACCCTGCCGGGTCCGGGCGAGAGCCTCGCCGCGACCCGCGCGACCGCCAGACTCGGCCCCTGGCTCGCGGCCATCGGCCTCGTCCTGCTGGCGATCGACCAGCTCGCCGTCCTGGTGCTGCGGGGCTGGCGACCCTGGCGCCGGGGCGCGGCCATCGCTCTGGTGCTGCTCGCCGCGATCGCTCCCGCCCATGCCCAGACCGCACCAACCCAGGACTCGCCCGAGCTTCCCCAGGGGGCCCTTCACACCACGCTCGCCTACATCCGCACCGGCGACCCCGCCCGCGACGAGACCCTCCGCGAGGGCCTCGCCGGCCTCGCCGCCTACACCTCCGCGCGCACCTCCGCCGCCATCGCCCCCCCGGTCGCCGTGACCCCCGGCATCGACGACCTCGCCTACTACCCGCTGATCTACTGGGCGGTGGACGACACGCCCCCCGCCCCGAAGGCGATCGCCGCGCTCAATGCCTATCTCGCCCATGGCGGCATGCTGCTGATCGATTCCCATGCCGGCGACGCCGCGCTGTCGCCCGAGGCCCTGCACCGCGCCACCGACGGGCTCGACATCCCCGCGCTGGCGAAGCTCGACGACCATCAGGTGCTCGCCCACACCTTCTATCTGCTGCACGACTTCCCCGGCCGCTGGGCCGACGCGCCGGTCTGGATCGCCGCCGCCGCGGTCTCGTCCGAGGACGGCATCGTCAGCCCGGTGGTGATCGGTGCGGGCGGCTGGGCGCAGGCCTGGGCGGTCGATGCGCAGGGCCAGACCCCGTTCGCCGCCATCCCCGGCGGCGAGGACCAGCGCCGCACCGCCTACCGCTTCGGCGTCAACCTGCTGATCTACGCCCTCACCGGCACCTACAAGGCCGACCAGGCGAAGGTCCCGGCACTGCTCGAACGGCTCGGCCAATGATCTCCCCCCTCGCCCGGACCTCCGTGCAGTTCGCCCTGCTGCTGCCCGTCTGGGCGCTGGCCCTGCTCGGCGTTCTCACCGCCCTCGCGCTGGGCGCAGCGCTTTGGCGCCGCACCCCCGGCGCGATCCTTCGCGCCGCCGCCGCCTGCGTCATCCTGCTGTGGGCCAGCGGCCCGCAGATGCTCGCCGAAACCGTGGGCAAGCTGCCGCAGACCGTGCTGCTGCTCACCGACCGCACCGCCTCGATGTCCTTGCGCCAGCGCGCCGCCATTGCCGACGCCACCGCCGCCTCGCTCGCCGCCGAACTGCCGCCCGACACCCGCCTGCGCCGCGTCGACATCCCCGCCAGCCCCACCGGCGGCACCCGCCTGTTCGCCGCACTCGAATCCGGCCTCGCCGACATCCCCGCCGGCCAGCTCGCCGGGGTCGTCGCGCTCACCGACGGCCAGGTCCACGACGCCCCCGCCCAGCTCCCCGCCCGCCTCGGCGCCGGCGCCGGCCAGGCGCCGCTTTCGGTGCTGATCCCCGCCGCCGGCGAAGAGCACGACCGCCGCCTGCGCATCCTCGAGGCCCCGCCCTACGCCATCGTCGGCAAGGTCGCGACCATCCGCGTGCAGATCGACGATCTCGGTCCCGACCCCGATCGCGGCGCCACGGCCGAGCTGCGCGTGCATCGCGCCGGCGGTCCCGACACCGCCCGCAGCGTCGCCGTCGGCGAGCCGCAGACGCTGGAGGTGCCGATCGACCATGCCGGCCCGACCCTGATCGAACTCGAGGCAGCCCCGCTGCCGGGCGAGGTCTCGGACGTCAACAACCGCGCCACGCTGCGCATCAACGGCGTGCGCGACAAGCTCCGCGTGCTGCTGATCTCGGGGGCGCCGAACCAGGGCGAGCGCGTCTGGCGGCGCCTGCTCAAGGCCGACCCCTCGGTCGAGCTGGTGCATTTCACCATCCTGCGTCCCCCCGACAAGGACGATCTCACCCCGCTGAGCGAGCTCGCGCTGATCCAGTTTCCGGTGCGCACCCTGTTCCAGGACAAGATCGACCAGTTCGACCTCATCATCCTCGACCAGTTCGACGACAGCACCCGCCTGCCCGACGCCTACCTCGCCAACATCGCCGACTTCGTCCGCCAGGGCGGCGGGCTGCTGATGACCGCCGGTCCGGAATTCATCGGCCCCGGCAGCCTTCAGGACACCCCGCTCGGCGATATCCTGCCGGTGCATGTCCCCGTGGATGGTGGTCTGCACGAGCAGCGGCTGGTCCCGGAGCTCACCGAGCTCGGCCGCCGCCACCCCGTCACCGCCGACCTCCCCGGCGTCACCCCGTCCGGCACCGACTGGGGCCCGTGGTATCGCGAACTGCTCGGCCAGACGCCGCGCGAGGGCTCCGAGACCCTGATGAGCGGCCCGACGCCGGAGGGTGGCCGCACACCCCTGCTCGTTCTCGACCATGTCGAGCAGGGCCGCGTGGCGATGCTGCTGTCCGACCAGATCTGGCTGTGGTCGCGCGGCGAGGGGGGCGGCGGCCCGCAGGCCGAGCTGCTGCGCCGCCTGTCGCACTGGCTGATGAAGGAGCCGCAGCTCGACGAGGAGCAGCTCGACGCCGCCATCACCGACGGCACCCTCACCGTCACCCGCCGCTCCGCCGCCAGCTCGCCCGTCGAGACCGTGCGCGTGCATCACCCCGACGGCACCGTCACCCCGCTCCCCCTCGCCGCCACCACTCCCGGCACCGCCACCGCGACCCTGCCAGCCGCCGCACCCGGCATCTGGGAGATCGAGGACGGCACCCGCCACGCCTGGGCAGCGGCAGCCGAGTCCGACGCGCTCGAGCTGTCCGACCTGCGCGCTACCGCCGAGCGGCTCGCTCCGCTCGCGCGCGGTGCCGCCGGCAGCCTCCATTTCCTCGGCTCCGACCCGGCCCATCCCGCCGTCCCCGCCCTGCGCGTGGTCGGCCCCGGCGACGCGGCCGGGGGTCCGGGCTGGATCGGCCTGCGGCCCGGCAATGCCACCGCACTCACCGGCGCGCGCGCCACGGCGCTGCTTCCTGCCTGGGTCGCGCTGCCGCTGGCGCTGCTGCTGCTGATGTGCGGCTGGTGGCGGGAGGCGCGCCGGAGCTGAACGCCGGTCACCTCACCTGCCGCATCGCAAAAAATCACGCTCCTGTGAGGAAAAATTTGACGCGAGGGGTCAAAATCGGCTTCCTGCCAGCCTGATTTCGCCCGACCCGGACTGGACCACGATGACCGCTCGCTCTGCCCTGCTGGCCGCCTGCCTGATCCCGGCCCTGGCCGCCACACCGCTCTCCACGGCCCTCGCCCAGAGCGCTGCCGGCACCACCACCACCTCGCCGAGCGGGGATGCCGCGCCCGCACCCAGCTCCGAGCCGGCGCCGATCAGCCCGCTGTCGAGCCCGCAGAACCAGCCGCAGCAGAACCCCGACGACGACAAGGACAAGAAGCCCGCGCCCCCGGCCGCCCTGCCTGGCGCGATGAGCGCCACCGATGCCGCCCCGGCGACGGTGTCGGCCAAGGACATGGACCCCAACACCGCGCTGTTCGATGCCGTCAACCGCGGCGACATCGAGGGCGCGAAGGACGCGCTGAACCGCGGCGCGGATCTCACCGCCACCAACGCGCTCGGCCAGACTCCGATCGACATGTCGATCGATCTCGACCGCCACGCCATCACCTTCCTGCTGCTGTCGATGCGCCAGGGCGGTGCCGCCACCGGCGCGCCGGCCGTCGCCTACGCCGCCGACAACGCCCCCGCGAAGCACGGCCACAGGAAGGGTCACGCGACGACGAAGGCCGCCACCGAGGACGAGACCAGCCTCGCCGACGCCGCCGACAACAACACCCCGCGCGTGCGCACCATCGCCGCCGGCGGCGGCACGCCGCTGCCGAGTGCCGGCTTCCTCGGCTTCGGCCACTGAGCAGCCTGCGTCCGGACGCGCCTGGAACGACCATCTGACCAGTCCAGACACGTCCGGGACGGTGTCTTGACCTTTGCAGACTCCTCACACCTCAAATGAGGAGGATTCTGCGCAAGGTGCCGATCGAGACGGTTCTGCCGCGGATCGATCGGGCGGGGTTTCTCGGCGGCGAGGAGGGGGTCTGCGCGGTGCTGCCGGCGGGGCGTTTCCCGATGCCGGAGATCATCTCACCGGGGCATGAGCGCCACACCCTGCCGGTCCAGCGGCCGGTCGGCATGCCCGCCCAACCGGAATCCGGGCTGCCGACCTCCATCGCCTGGCCCGAACTCTCGATCGCACGACTGCGCGACGTGCTCTGCCTGCCGGGCGGCCTCATCCTCAAGGGCGACCACGTGCTGCTGGAGAGTTTCTCCGCGCCCTGGGAATCGGGCTACCATCGCCACCTCGCCGCGGAGGACGATCGTGGCGATCTATGGAGCGTTGCGTCCGCATCGCTGGCCGAGCCGCTGCCGGTCGCGGCCCCGATGCTGCATCTCGACTATCAGCACAACGGCTTCATCGGCCATTTCTACATGGACGCACTGTCCCGCGGCTGGGGCGCGATCTACGGCCGCGCCTGGCTGGGCCTCGATGCGCTGCAGACGCCACTGTCGATCGTCAGGCCTGTACCGCCCGCAGATTGTGAGACACCGATCTGAAGCCTACGCGGCGACGGCCGCGAGTGGAAGCTGCGCGGCGCGGATTGCGGCCGGTGGCC
>NZ_JACHXV010000015.1 GCF_014192375.1 Endobacter medicaginis
CTCCGCGCTTCGGCCTCTTGCACCCGCCATCAACGATGGCTCAGATCAAGACAGGACTCTCGCTTCCGCTGGATGAAAAACGGGGGTCACGTCACTCCCGCTGGCGCCCCGGGTTCCGATGAACGTCAAACTGCGCCATGACTCAGAGATTCGAGAACTCGTCGCTCAGCAGCCCGTGCTAGGTATGGTAGGAGTTGAAGCCGTCGATGACCTGGGCCATCGCTGCATCCTGAGCGGCGCGGAGCCCATGTTCACGGGTTACGAACTCCCGAAGAAATTCTCCACCGTGTTGCTCAGGTTCGACGTCAGCAGCCGGGCCTGCCGGACAAGATCCTCGTCCAGGGTGATATTGGTCGGTCGCTTCGAAGCCGTTCGGCTGTGACCCACAGCACCCTCATGCGTATTTGATGCGCATATTGCTCTCTTGCCCTGATGGAACAATCTTTCCTGCTGCTCATGCTCGAAGAGGGCACTTCTGTCCGGCGCTTACATCCGACATGCGTATAATGTATATTATGCCAATTCGAGGGCAGCCGGATTAGACAACGTCCAGGCGCAGTCCATCATAGGCTGGCTCAAGGCCCGGTGGCAGGTTGTTCGTCATCCAGCACCAGTCGAGGTCGGTGCCCATGTGGGTCAGGACGGTGCGGCGGACGCCGAGGCGGCGGGACCAGTCGGCGACCAGGGCGATGTGGGCATGGGCCGGGTGCGGGTCGCGCTGGAAGCAGCCGACCAGCCAGGTATCGAGGCCGGCGAGCATGTCGAGCGCGCGTTCCTCGAGGGCGTTGACGTCGGTGGAATAGGCAAAACCGCCGAGACGGAATCCGAGGGTCTCGCCGCGGCCGTGAGTTTGCGGGAAGACATCGAGCGGCAGGCCGCCGACACCGTTGCGGGCGTAGGGTTCGAGTTCGCGCGGCACCAGCAGCGGCCGGAAAATGCCGCCACCCTCCCAGGGACGGAAGGCATATTCGAAGCGCTGGCCGAGTTCAGTCAGCGTTGCGCGGTTGCCCCAGGCCTCGATCGGACCGCCGACGATGCGGTTGAGCCCCCTCACCTCGTCCAGTCCGCCGATATGGTCGGCATGGGCATGGGTATAGAGGATGGTGTCGACGCGGGGGATCCGGGCTGCCAGCAACTGGCTGCGCAGATCCGGCGGGGTGTCGACGAGCAGCCGATGCGGGGCGTCGTCGGGGCCGGTCTGGAGCACGATCGAGGATCGCGAGCGGCGGTTGCGCGGCTCGTCGGGGTTGCACACGCCCCATTGGCCGGACCCGTCCTCGCCGCCAAGCATCGGCACGCCGGCCGAGCCGCCGCAGCCCAGGATGGTGACGCGGATCACGCTTCCGCCCGGGTGAACAGGCGATGGAAATTGGTGGTGGTGAGCGCCGCGAGCGCGTCGAGCCCGAGTCCGCGCAGTTCGGCGACGCGCTCGGCGGTATGGCGGACGAAAGCCGGCTCGTTGCGCTTGCCGCGCCGTGGCACCGGGGCGAGATAGGGCGAATCCGTCTCCACCAGCAGACGGTCGAGCGGAATATCGGCGGCGATGGCGCGCAGATCGTCGGATTTCGGGAAGGTAACGATGCCGGAGAGGCTGATATAGCCGCCGAGCGCGATCGCGGTCTCCGCAAGCGCACGACCGGAGCTGAAACAGTGCAGCACGAAGCCGAACGGGCCGATCTGCGTCTCCTCGCGCAGGATGGCGGCGATGTCGTCATCGGCGTGGCGCGCATGGATCACCAGTGGCAGCCCGGAGCGCCGCGCGGCGTCGATATGGGCGCGGAAACGCTCCTGCTGGAGCGGGCGGATGTCGGGTGCGCCGTGGAAATAGTCGAGCCCGGATTCGCCGATGCCGACCACGCCGGGGCGCTCGGCCAGGGTGGCGATCGCGGCAGCATCGAGCGGTTCGTCATCATCGACATGGTCGGGATGGGTACCGATGGTACACCAGATGCGCGGGGTCGCGCCGCTCTCGGCACGGCTGTCGCGCAGGGCGAAGATTGCCTCGGCGTCGCGCAGCCGGGTGGAGATCGTCACCAGACCCTGCACGCCGGCCTCGGAGGCGCGCGTGAGCAGGGCCGAGCGCTCGGGTGCGTCGAAATGATCGAGGTGGCAGTGGCTGTCGATCAGCATGGCGCGGGCAGCTTCATTCACGAGGCGGCATCTGCGGCGACATGACGCGGGAAGATGCCCTGCGGCGCCGGCAGCGGCGTGCCAGTGAGCAGTGGCGAGCCGAGATCGGCGATCCTGCGGGCGTCCGGCGGCACGCCGAGCTGATCGAGCAGGCGCGCCATGCTGGCCGGCATGTAAGGCTGCAGCACGGTCGCCACCCGACGCAGCACCGAGACCAGGACACGCAGCACCGCGCCCATGCGCTCGATGTCGGTCTTCTTCAGGACCCAGGGCGCCTGGCGATCGATATAGGCGTTCGAGGCGCGGATCACCTTCCACACCTCCTCCAGTGCCTCCTGCAGCGCGAGACGGTCGAGTGCGGCGCGGACCAGCGCGGGCAGCGCGTCGGCGCTGGCGAGGAGGAGGGAATCGTCCTCGGTCGCCTCGCCGCGCGCCGGCAGGCGGCCGTCGCAGTTGCGCGCGATCTGGCTCAGCGTGCGCTGGGCGAGATTGCCGAGATCGTTGGCGAGCTCGGTGTTGAGCCGGGAGATCAGCGAGGCACGGGAGAAATCGCCGTCATTGCCGAAGGGCACCTCGCGCAACAGGAAGAACCGCACGGCGTCGACGCCGAACTCGTCGGTGAGCGCGTTGATGTCGATGGCGTTGCCGAGCGACTTGCTCATCTTCTCGCCCTCGTTGGTCCACCAGCCATGCGAGTAGATCCGGCGTGGCACCTCGATCCCGGCGGCCATCAGGAAGGCCGGCCAGTAGACGGCGTGGAAGCGGGCGATCTCCTTGCCGACCAGATGGATGTCGGCCGGCCAGAACCGCCACAGCGGATTGTTCTCGTCGGGGAAGCCGAGCGCGCTGATGTAGTTCACCAGCGCGTCCAGCCAGACATAGACCACATGCGACGGATCGCCCGGCACCGGGATGCCCCAGGCGAACGAGGTGCGGCTGATGGAGAGGTCCTTCAGTCCGGAGCGGACGAAGGAGGTGATCTCGTTGCGGCTGCGCGAGGGGCCAAGGAAGTCCGGCCGCTCCTCGTAGAGGGCGAGCAGACGATCCTGCCAGTCGGACAGCCGGAAGAACCAGGACGGCTCGCGTACCCATTCCACCGGCGCGCCGCTGGGCGCGATGCGCCGGCCGCTCGCATCGGTGCGCAGTTCATCCTCGCCATAGAAGGCCTCGTCGCGGACTGCGTACCAACCCTCATAGGCGCCAAGATAGATCGCGCCGGCGGCTTCGAGCCGCGACCAGAGTGCGGCGACCGCGGCGTAGTGGTCGGGGTCGGTGGTGCGGATGAAGCGGTCGTAGGAAATGCCCAGCCGGTCGGCCATGGCGCGGAATCTCGCCGAGACCTCGTCGGCGAACGCCTTGGGCGACAGGCCGGCGGCCTCGGCGGCCTGTTCGACCTTCTGCCCATGCTCGTCGGTGCCGGTGAGGAAGAACACGTCCGCACCGTCGAGGCGGCGGAAGCGCGCGATCACGTCAGCGGCGATCGACGTGTAGGCGTGCCCGATATGCGGGTCGCCATTCACGTAATAGATCGGCGTGGTGATCATGAAGGTCTGGTCGGTCATGGTCCGTTCAGCGGTCTGCCAACAGGCCGATGGCAGACGCGATCGCCTGCCGCCGGTCGAGATTGTAGCGTTCGGTGTCGGTGCGTATGTCGCGCAGCCGGGAGAGATTGTCGATGCACAAGGCGATGGCGTCACCGCCATCCCCTGCCCCGCCGACCGCTGCCCGCACCCGCTCCACCAGCCGCTTCTCGCCGATGTCGAACAACGCCTCGTAGGCGCCGTCGCTGCGCGATGCGAGATCGGGCAGGCTGCGCAGTGCGGCCGGCTCGGCACGCGCGATCACGGCGTCGATCTGCGCGATCGCCCCGCTGAGCCACTCGGCGGCGTAGACGAGCGCCGCCCCGATCGAGCCTGCGGCGAGCCGCGCGATCTCGGTTCTCGCGGACGCGTCGAGTTCCGCGTGCGCCTCGGCCAGCAGCCGGGTCACGACCGCCCCTTCGAGCGGCGGCACCGCAAGGCTGCGGCAGCGGCTACGGATGGTCGGCAGCAGCCGTTGCGGGGCCTGGCAGACCAGCAGGATGATCGCGCGCGGCGGCGGCTCCTCGAGCGTCTTGAGCAGGGCATTGGCGGCGTTGCGGTTGAGATATTCTACCCCGTCGATGAGCATGACCCGCCAGCCATCGACAGAGGCCGTGCGGCGCAGGAAGCCGGTCGCGTCGCGAACCTCGTCGATGCCGATCTCGCCGCGCAGGCGCTGCTTTTTCTCGTCGAGGCTGCGCTCCAGCACCCGCAGGTCGGGATGGCCGCCCGCGGCGACCTGACGGAACAGCGTACCCGACGGATCCTCGGTGGCCGGGGCGAAGCCGCCCAGCAGCCAGCGGGCGGCGTGATAGGCGAGCGTGGCCTTGCCGATGCCGCGCGGGCCGGTCAGCAGCCAGGCGTGGTGGGGACGTGCCCCGCGCAGGCCGGCACGCAGCATGTCGCGCGCAGCGTCCTGGCCGAGCAGGATCGGATTGGCGCGTGGTGGCAGCATCCGCTCAGCCCCGCTTGTGGCCGGTGCGCGTCGAGACGACAGAAAGGATCGCGTCATGCACCGCCTCGGCCGGCGCGTCGGCGTCAATGCGGACACAGCGCGCCGGATGGGCGGCGGCGATGGCGAGGAATCCGGCGCGGACCCTGGCATGGAACGCCGCGTCGCGGGTTTCGTAGCGATCGGTTGTCCCGCCGCGATGACGCAGTCGTTCGGCGGCGGTGCCGGGCGAGACGTTGAGGACGAAGGTGAGATCGGGCTGCCGCGGCAGCCGGGCGGTCAGCTCGTCGATCAGCGTGCGGGTCCGCGCATCCGCCTGCACTCCGAAGCCCTGGTAGGCGAGTGTGGAATCGGCGAAGCGGTCGCACAGCACTATCACGCCGCGATCGAGTGCCGGCAGCACGGTAGCGGCAAGATGATCGGCGCGGGCGGCGAACACGAGCAGCAGTTCGGCCTCCGGCGCGAGTGGCAGGTCCGGGTCAAGCAGCACCGCGCGCATCGCCTCCGCCGCCGGCGAGCCGCCGGGTTCACGTGTGGCGATGCAGTCGAGGCCGCGCCGTTCGAGAGCGGCGCGCAGCAGGCGGATCTGGGTCGACTTGCCGGCCGCCTCGCCGCCCTCGAACGTGATGAACAGGCTCAGGAGGCGCCCACCAGATGGCCGAGGGCCGCCATCGCCCGTGCCGGCAGGGCAAGGCGCTCCACCGAGTTGCCGGCGACCAGCGGCACGGTCGCGCCCGCGAAGCCGTCCCCGCTGAGCACGAGCTGACCGATCGGCTGGCCACGGCGGATGGGGGCCGGAACCGGTGCGTCGTAAGTCGCATGGGCATGCAGCCGGCTGCGCCAGCCGGTGGGCAGCGTCATCACCAGGTCGCTGGCTACCGTCAGCCCGACGGTCTTGTCGGTACCGAGCCAGACGGGGGCTTCCTCGACCACGGTGCCGGCCTTGAGCACGGTGGCGAGCTCGAAGTTGGCGAACGCCCACTCCATCAGCCGCTCGCCCTCCTGCACGCGCACCTTCGAGCTCGGCATGCCGTTGAGCACGACGATCACCCGGTGGCCGCCATGGTCGGAACTGGCGCACAGGCCGAACCCGCCCGCCTCGGTGTGGCCGGTCTTGAGGCCGTCAGCCAGCCCCTTGTCGACCAGCACGTTGCGGTTGCCCTGGTCGATGTTGTTGAACTTGAACGATCTTTCGCTGAAGAAGTGGTAATATTCCGGGTAGTCGCCGATGATGTGGCGGGCCAGGGTCGCGATGTCGCGCACCGACATGTAGTGCTGCGGGTCTGGCCAGCCGGTGCAGTTGCGGAAGTTCGTGTTGCTCAGGCCCATCTTGCGGGCCTCGTCGTTCATCAGCGCGACAAACTGGTCCTCCGAACCGGCGATGCCCTCGGCGAGCACGATGCAGGCATCGTTGCCGGACTGGATCACCATGCCCTGGATGAGCTGCTCGACCGGCACCTGCTCGCCGAGCGGGACGAACATCTTCGACCCCTGCATCCGCCAGGCCTTCTCGCTGACCGGCAGGCCCTGGTCGAGCCTGAGCCGGCCCTGATGCAGCATGGCGAAGGTCAGATAGGCGGTCATCAGCTTGGTCAGCGACGAGGGCGGGATGCGCGCATCGGCGTCCTTGGAGAGCAGGACCCCGCCGGTATTGTAATCGGTGATGATCGCCCATTTCGCATTCACGTCGAGCGGCCCGATCGGGGTCTGCGCCGGAGCGCCGCCTGCCGCCTGCGCGTCGGGGCCCGAATCGGCGTCGTCATCGTCACCGCCGGACTTGGCCGCCTTGGCCGTGGCCTTGGCGTGAGCACCGACATGTCTGGGGCGGGCGAAAGCGGAGCCGGTCAGGGCGGATGCCGCCCAGAGGCCGGCGGTGGTCGCGATGAGCGTGCGTCTGGTGGCCACGTCGGTTCCTACTGTTCGACGGTAAGTCTGGCACCGGTTAGCCCGACCCGCCGTGCGAGGTCCAGCGCCGCCTCGGCCTCGTCGAGCCGCGCGTACGGGCCGGCGATGACCTCAAAGCTCGGCCGGCGTCCGCCCGAACCGGTGAAGCGGCCGCCGATGCGCTGTGCGAAGTTCACCGCATAGCGTCGGTCGCTGAACGAACCGCCATCGATCACATAGGCAACAGGGCCGACCGGCATCTGGACCGGGCCCGGTGGCGGCCGGTCGGGATAGGCGGTTGCGGAGTCGTCAGGTCGTGCCGCGGTGGCGGCTTCGGTGACGGCTGTAGGTAGTGCGCTACCTGGCGGTGGCAGCGACTCGACGCTGACCACGCCGACCGGTGCGGCGGCAAGCGTTCCGTCGCCGCCGCCGAGGCGCCGGGCCAGGGCCTGGCTCCACCCGGAATCCTCGTCGATCGCCACAGGAGTCGGGCCGGAGGCGCCAAGGAGGCGGGCCGCTTCGGGCGAGAGTTCCAGCCCGCGCGCCGGGTCCGCCGGGCCGCGATCGTCCAGGCGCAGGGTGATGCGTCGACCGTTGAGCAGGTTGGTCACCTGCACCACCGAGGGCAGCTGAAGCGTCTGGTGGCCGCCGGTCAGCAGGCCGGTGTGGAAGACCACGCCATCGGCAAGCACCTGCCCGTCGTGAAAACGGCCGACGGTGGCGACACAGGTGGCGTGCAGGTCGAACGTCTCGCGCGGGTAGAACCAGTTCGCCCCTGCATGCCAGGCGTCGCCGACGAGATAATGGACGCGATCGGCCGTCGCCGTCTCCGGCGCGTGACGCTGGCAGGCGGTGAGACCGCAGAGGGCCGCCAGCAACAGGCCGCGCGTCATCACGGACTCAGGCAAAGCTGCTGCCGAGCAGGCCGACGCCGAGCGCGTAATAGTCGGAGGCGTTGTACCGACGGACGGTGTTGAAGTTGTGATAGACGAGGAAGGCATCGCCCCCCGGCCCGTCGGGCATCAGCAGCGCGCCACGCACGTCCTGGCGCGAGAAGCGCTGGCCGTCGGCGCGGCGCACGCCAAGCTGCTCCCAGGCGCCGAGACTGCGCACCACGTCGCGGCCCGTCTGCGCCGGGGCGGGTCCGACGAGGCGCACTTCCTGTCCCCAGGGCTCGCCGGGGGTCCAGCCGGACTCGGCGAGGTAGTTCGCAACCGAGCCGAACACGTCCGGCAGGTTGTGCCAGATGTCGCGCTTGCCATCGCCGTCGAAATCGACCGCATAGCGCAGGTAGGAAGTCGGCATGAATTGTGGCTGGCCCATTGCGCCGGCGTAGGAGCCGACCATCGCGGCCGGTGTGATGTCGCCGGCCTGGAGGATCTTCAGCGCGGCGATCAGCTCGTTGCGGAAGAAGCTGGCCCGTCGGCCCTCATAGGCCAGCGTGGCCAGTGCGTCGGTGATCTGGAAGGTGCCGATGCGGCTGCCGTAGTTCGATTCGAGACCCCAGATGCCGGCGACGATGCGCGGGTCGACCCGGTAGCGCTGCCAGACCGAGGTCAGCAGGTCGAGATGCGCGCCATAGGCCTGCCGCCCCGCGGTCATCTTCTGCTGCGAGATGATGCGGGCGCGATACTGCGCCCAGGTCATGGTGAATTCCGGCTGGTGATGGTCGAGTTCCAGCACGCGGGCGTTCGGCTGCGACAGGTCCAGCGCGGCGGCGAGGATGCGGTCCGAGACGCCCGCGCGGGCGGCCTGGGCGCGGACGCCCTCGAGGAAGCCCTGGTAGTCGCCCGCCGGGGCGCGACGGGAGGCGGGTCGGGCCGAGGCCACGGCCGGCAGGAACGCGGCCGAAGCCGCACCGGATATCAGGGTGCGTCGTGTCGTCATGCTATGAGGTGTGCCACAGCTTGCGTCGCGCGTCAGCCGGCCCACGCTGCGCGGATGTGCAGCTTCGCCGGCAATGTGGTTGAAGGACGCCGATGCAGATGCACCTGCCGTTGACGTTGTCCTGGCTTGCCGACCCGGTCTGGCAGTGGCTTGCCGTGTGCCTGGGGACCTTTGTGCTGGAGGATGCCGCAACCGTCGAGGCGGCGCTGCTGGTGGCGGGGGGACATCTGTCGGGGCGGCTGGCGCTGTCGGCGCTCTATGTGGGTGTCGTGCTGGGCGATGTCGGGCTGTACGGACTTGGCCGGCTGGGGCGCCAGGTTCCCTGGGCGCGGCGGTGGATGCCCGATACCAGCCGCGCCCGGCTGCGCGACGAGGCGGGTGGCCGGGTGATCCCGATCGTGGCGATCAGCCGCTTCATTCCCGGCGCACGGCTGCCGACCTACGTGATGTGCGGCTATCTCGATCTCGGGCTGGGGCGGTTCGCGCTGGCGTCGGCGCTGGCAACGGCGGTTTGGACCACGGGCCTGTTCTATCTGTCGGTCGCGCTGGGTCCGGGGATCGAGCGCGTCCTCGGGCGTCTGCAATGGCTGGTGCCATTCGGGCTGGTGGCGGCGATTTTCCTGATCGGGCGCTGGCTCGGCCGCGCCCGCGGGGTGGACTGATCTCCCCCGCCGTCAGGGCCCGGCACCGAAGATATACTGGCCGATCTGCGTTTCGAGGCTGCGGTAGTCGTGCGTGTCGGTGATCGCCGCACCGGGGGCGAGCCGGGCGGCCTGCGTGCCGGGGGTGATGACAAGCTGGTTGCCGCTGGTCAGCCCGGCGCTGCCGACCGCGATGCTGCTGTCGACCGGCAGGTGGATATCGGGCTCGAGCGTCATCACCACATGTGAGAACAGAGTCTTCGGATCCAGCGTGACCGAGGCGACACGGCCGACGCGCAGCCCGGCCAGGACGACATTCGAGCCACTGGAAATACCGTCCGCAGCGGTGAAATCCGCCGTCAGCCGGTAGCCGCCGCTTTCGCTGCCACGCGTGACCAGGAGGAAATTGAGAAACACCGCGGCCACCAGCAGCACCAGCAGGCTGGCCAGTGTCGCAAGCTTGGAATGGCGTGTCATGCGGGCATGTTCCATGCGCACTGGTGCAGGTCAAGCAGATCGGCGGGCCGGATAGGGTCTTGCGGCGCGATGCGGGTTCGGTCAGTCAGGGGGCTCGGCTCGAACCCGCCCCAGACCACGGACCAGTGACGGACCCTGCCCCGATGACCTATCTGCAAGCCGTCTGTCTCGCCTTGATCCAGGGCGTGACCGAACTGTTCCCGATCAGCAGCCTCGGACATGCGGTGGTGGTCCCTGCCCTGCTCGGCTGGTCGCTCGACCAGAGTGCGGCTGGGTTCCTGCCATTCCTGGTGTTCCTGCATTTCGCCACCGCCGCCGCGCTGCTGTTCTTCTTCCGGCGCGACTGGGTGGCGCTGTTCTCCGGCCTGCTCGGCCGTCACGGCGAGGCCTACCGCGCGCAGTCGCGGCACATCCTGCTGCTGATCGTGGTGGCGACCATCCCGGCGCTGATCGTGGGCGCGGCGCTCGAGGCCCCGCTGCGACGCCTGTTCGGCACCCCACGACTGGCGGCTGGGTTCCTGGTGCTCAACGGGCTCCTGCTGCTCGCCGCCGACCGGCTGCGCCGCAACGAGGCGCGTGCGCTGGCGTCCGTGGCTGAGATGACGGTCTTCGATGCGGTGGTGATCGGAGTGTGGCAGTGCCTCGCCTTCCTGCCGGGGATCAGCCGCTCGGGCGCGACCATCATCGGTGGCGTGCGGCGGGGGCTCGGCCATGAGACGTCGGCGCGGTTCTCGTTCCTGATCGCGCAGCCCGTGATCCTGGCTGCCACCGCGCATCAGTTGCTCAAGTTGCGCCACCTGCCGCCCGGTGCGTCGACGCAGCCCGTCGGCGTGATCATTGCCGGCGGCATCGCCGCGGGTGCGGCGGCACTCGCCAGCACGGCGATCCTGATGCGCTATTTCCGCAATCACGAGGATTGGGCCATGGCGCCTTTCGGCTTCTACTGTCTCGGCTTCGGCCTGCTCAGCCTGGCATGGCTGAGCCTGTGAGGCGCGCGTTCCTCGCGGCCGCGCTGCTCGCCGCCGCCACCCTCTCCCCGGCGCAGGCCGCCACCAACATCGCTACCGCGGCGATCTCGCGGATGGCGGAGCCATGGTGGAAGGCACGTTTCGAGCAGAAACAGGCCGAGATCGAGGCCGGTCACCCTCGGCTCATCTGGTTCGGCGACTCGATCACCCAGAATTTCGAGCGCGGCGGCCCCGAGCCGTGGCGCGACTTCGCGTCTGTCTGGGCAAAGTTCTACGCGCCGCTGCACGCGATCAATCTCGGCTTCAAGGGCGACAGCACCTGCCACCTGCTCTGGCGGATCGAGAACGGTGAACTCGATCACATCCGGCCGAAGGTGATCGTGCTGCTGATCGGCGCGAACAATTTCGGCCACATCCATACCGATGCGGCGCAGACGTTCGATGGCATCGTCAAGGTGCTCGACGTCGTCCATGCCCGGCAGCCGCAGGCGCAGGTCGTGCTGATTCATGTCCTGCCGTCGATCCGCTCGACCTGGGTCAGCGCCAACACCGAGGCGGTCAATCGTCTGATGTCGCAGCGGCTCGGCTCGCTGGGTTGGGTGCACCAGGTCGACGCGGCCGGGTTGTTCACCGACCGCGAGGGACATGTGCGCCCGGATGCCTTCCTCGACCCGAAGCTCACGCCGCCCGACCCGCCGCTGCATCCCACCGCGCAGACCCAGGCGAAACTGGCCGAAATGATCGCGCCGCTGATCGACAGGCTGCTCGCCACGCCCTGAGTCCGGCGGGCTTTGCGGGCTTAACCCGCCGTTAAGCCGCGGGGCTCATGATCGTCTCATGAGCCCTCACATCTTCATTGCCACACCTTGCTATGGCGGTTGGGTCGGGCATGGTTACATGCAGTCGGTGATCGGCTTCACACACCTGGCCGAGCGCTGCGGCATCGATACCACGCTGGCGATGCTCGCCCATGACGCGCTGATCTCGCGGAGCCGCAACAGCCTCGTCCGCAGCTTCATGGAATCGAACGCCACGCATCTGCTGTTCATCGATGCCGACATCTCCTTCGAGCCATCGGTGCCGATCCGGCTGCTCGACGCAGCGAAGCCCATCGTCGCCTGCCTCTACCCGGTCAAGACCCATCGCTGGGAGCGGGGCTCATCGCCCGGCGAGCCGCCGGAGACAGGTCTTCTCGATTATGTCGGGGTGTTCGCCGCCGATGCGGAAGCGGATGGCGATTTCATCACCGCCGACTATGCCGGTACCGGGTTGATGCTGATCGCGCGCGAAGTGATTGCGTCGATGATCGAGGCCTATCCGGACCTCGCCTATGGCCGCATCGACGCGCATGACCAGTCGCCCTCGGCGCGGTTCCATGCGCTGTTCGACTGTTCGATCGACCGGGAGAGCGGCACCTATCTGAGCGAGGATTTCCACTTCTGCCGCCTGTGGCGCGCGCTTGGCGGTCGTATCTGGCTCGACCGACGCAGCCGCATCACCCACACCGGCGGTACCGACTTCAGGGGCGACCCGGCCGCGCGGTTCCTGCCGGCATTTCCTCCATCAGGCAGAGATGGACCCTAAGGCCCTCGACCTCGTGTTCCAGCTCCAGCGTGCGCCGACGCAGCGTGGCATTGGTTTCCAGAAGCTGCGCCACCAGAGTGCCCTGCGAGCGCAGCAGTGCCGCCTGCTCGGCGCGGCCGAACATGATCAGCCAGCGCAACGCGAGACCGATCGGCACGATCACGCTCGCCCACCACCATTGCGGATCGGAGGGATGCAGGCTGTCCAGCGCATCCGGATAGGCCGATCCATCCGCCGGGCTCATGGCTGCGTGCCGGCGCTGCGCCCGGTCTCGCCGAGACGCGCCTCGAGGGCGGCGAGGCGTCGCGACATCTCACCGAGCGCGGCGACGAGATCGGGGATCACCCGGGTCTGGTCGATCATCTGCGGAACGACGGCGCCACGCTCGTCTACCGCGTCCTTCTCACCGACCAGCGCCGATGGATAGACCGCGCCGAACTCATGCGCGATGAAGCCCACGGTGCGCTCCTCGCCGACCGATCCGCGCCAGACATAGGAAACCGGCCGCAATCGTCCCAGCCGCTGCCGGGCGCCCAGACCGCACAGGGGCTCGACATCCTCCTTGAGCCGGTAATCCGACGCCGTATTGTAATTCACACCACTGGCGATCCCGTTGGTCACCACCAGCGAGATCGAGCCGACATTCACTGTCGCGCCTTCGTCGGTCGAGCTGGTGAAACTCACGATCGGGCTGCCATTGGACTGCCGCGAGATCCCGAGCGTGGCGACGCTCGAGCCGACATTGAACATCGTCAGATGCCCGGGCGTGTAGATCGAGCCGGTGATCACGTTCGCCACCGGGTCCTGCACCGCCAGATTGTTGGCCATCTGGTAGACCAAAGGTACGCCGAGCGAGCCGCTCATGATGTCGCCGGTGCGATTGACGTAGCCGGTCAGGAACTGCGTCGTTGCCAGCCGGCCGGAGAGGTCGCCGGGCGGCGGCGTCGGCGCCTGCGGCGTGCCGGTGAAGACCGGCGAGGCCAGCGGCGCCGCTGCCGGCAGCTTGAGCGACAGGAACGGCGCTCCCGGTGCGGGCTGGATCATCGACGCATCGATCGCGGTCGTGCCGGCCGGCACGGTGATCGTCCACAATGCGATCGCACCGGCCGGTGCCGCGGTACCGCTGACCATGGAGAGTGCGACGCGCTCCTGCAGCACGGTCGCCTGCGCACCCCCCTGCCCGTCCACGCCGAACATCGTCTGGCCCGGATTGGTGGCATTGAAATACGGCAGCACCGTCGCACCACCCTGCTGTTCGGAAAACGCCGCGGCGACACACCAGGTCGCACCGGCGGCAGGCACGGCCAGTGTCGTCACCGTGGTATTGATCGCGAGCTTGACCACCGGGTCGGACGAGGGCGGCAAGGTGCCGTAGTAGTCCGCATCGACCACCGATGGTGTCATCAGGCTGCCTGGGCCGACCAGGACGTTCAGCCCCGTGCCGGGCGTGCAGGCCAGACCGTCGACATAGGCGTGCGCGTTACCGAACACCGCCTGTGCGAGATATCCGAGTCCCACCAGCGTGTTGCGCGACTGCAAGAGCTGATCGGTGTCGGTCGGCACGCTGCCGACATAGACGATCTGTCGATCCATGACCTGTCCCTCAATACTGGATCAGCCGCACGCCGCAGCGCGTCGCGGCCGGAATGGCGCTGGCGACCGTCGCGCAGATCGCGCCGATGCCAAGTGTCGTGGTCATCGGTTGCGCAACCGTGCCGATGTGGTCTGCTGCCCGCAATGCGGGGCCCGATCGTGTCGGGATGAAGCTCGTGACCGCGGTGCCGGGTTCGAACTGCCAGCATTGCGTCAGCACCGGCGGGATCGTCGTCCCCTGTCCGACCAGCATCAGCCGCAGCCGCACGGTCCGGGGGGCCGCTCGGCCGGGGAGCGGCAGGCTGATCCGCTGCCACACACCGCGGCGCGTCATGTCAGCGGCGGTCGAGAGGCTCTGTCCCGAATCATCGCAGGTGAGTGCTGCCGACACGCAGCCCGGATCCTGAGGCAGCAGCAGCCACAGGCTGGCCACCGCGGCCGCGCTGCCTGCGGCAATGCTGACCGACGGTCCGGCCGTGTCTCCTTCCGCCACCGCGCACGACATCACCTGGCTTCCGCTCAGGAGCGCCTGGGTGCTCGTGACCGGCTGACCCGACCCATACAGGAAATCATTCCAGCCGAGACTGTCGGCGATCAGGTTCCACCCCGCCGGCTCTGCCAGCACCGCGCCCGACTGCGTCCGGACGCTGAACGGGCCGACAAGGTGCATGCTGCCGGATCCGTCGATGAAGGTGGCCGGAGTCCAGCGATCGGTCCGCAAGCCCGTGGCCGTCGTACTGTCAGACCACCCCTCGACCAGGAAGCCGTAATCGAGACTGCGCGATCCGTAGCGCATCGGTCCGATCCCGTAGCCCCCGGCCGCGTTCATACCCGCTGCATTCGAGATCACCCCGGTATCGGCCGTGCGGCTCGGCTCGACGATCCGCCAGTCAATCTGCGCCAGGGTGGAAAGTGTCAGCGCCAGCGCATCGCGCGTCGCGCGGGTTGGCAGCAGCGCGGCCCGAATCCTGGCACGATAGGCGTCGTCAGACTCCCCCGCGCCGCGTCCGAGAGCGGGACCGAAGAAATCGGCGCTGATCATCTCCAGATGGCCGCCGCTCGCGCTGGCCAGTCGAGTCTGCGCGAAAACCGCCTGCAACTGGGCGAATATCGCGACCCAGGCCGTCGCCTGACCCGCCAGAACGGCGTCGAGCACCGGGGTCGGCGAGACCGGATCGGCGCCGCGCTCAGCGAACCATCCCGACGGCAGGACTGCGCGCATGCGCGCCTGCATCTGGCTGCTCGTCTGGCCCGCAACCGGGCCCAGCAATGTCGGATCGACCGCGGTCATCGCTCAGCCGCCCACGACCGAGATCTGACCGGCGCGCACCACGCTCGTCAGGGTGCCGCCGAGATCGGACGATCCGCCGTCGAGCGTCACCGACACCACATTGGTCACCGCAGCACTTGCCGCATAGGCCAGGGCGACGATCCGGGTCAGGCGCAACGGCGCCCCCACCGGCAGCGCTCCCACATATGCATCGACCGCGAGCGTGATCGCGGCCGCCACATCGGCGAACACGGCCTGGGCATCGATTTCGACCACGACCTGCATGTTGGCGACGATCACCGTCGGTCCGATCACACTGAACCGCGAGCCGATCGGACGCACCGCATCCACGGCCTGTTGCGCCGCATCGAGCAGCGCGGCAGGGGGCGCCCCGCTACCATCGTCCATCACCACGGTGAAATAGCCGGGCACGACAGTGCCGTCGGGCGCGGTATTCTCGATGACCTCGCAGCTCACCCCGAGTTGCACCGCCTGCACCGCGGTCCGGATCGCCAGCACCGTCGCCTGCGCGCGGCTGTTGATGTAGGCGACGAAGCGGGCGCGCAGCGCCGCATCGGTCTCCGGATCGGCACCGTTGGTGAACGCCACCGGATTGCTGACCAAGTCGATCCCGGGGATGGACGAGCCCTGCAGGGAAATTGTCCCGGACGCCACATTGCCGAGAGTTCCAGCCGTCAGCGCCCTCACCGTGACCGCCACCGAGACCGTTCCGGCCGGCCGGGTATAGGGCCCACCGACGACCGCGAAACTCACCGAACCATCGGCCGTCCTGACCTGCGCGCCGTTGGGGATTACCGCGCTGCTGCCGGCGGGGTTGAGCGAACTCATCACCACCTGCCCGCTCGCCGAGGTCGCCGCCAGGCGTGTCAGACCGAAATCGCCCACCCAGCTGTCGATATCGGTGCCTGAGCTGGTCGCGAGCCGCGTCGACGCCAGCACCTGCATGTTGAGAAACTGCACCCAAAGGGCAATCGACGCACCCGATTCCAGCAGGGCGCGCGCCACCGAACCGCTGCTGACATCGATCAGTGACCCGCTTGCATCCTGCAAGCCAGCACACATGCCCTGCACGATGTCATCGAAGCTCTGTAAAGTGGTTGTCATGGAGACCCGCCGACGGTGAGTGCAACGCGCGATGTCGTGCCGTCGGCGGCGTCCGCATAGGTGATGGTGGTATCGATGGTGCCGTTGCCGGAATCGCTTACGCTGACCTGCGGCGCGGGACTCGTGGCGATGGCCGCCTCGAGCTGGAGCTGCCGGCGGATCGACGCCGCGATCTGGCCGGCCGCGACCACGTTGCCGATTTGGCTCCGCAGCCCACCCCCGTAACCGACATCCCAGATATAGTCGCCCGGGTTGGTCAGCAGCCGTCGCAGCACACGTTGGCGTACCCAGTCATCCGCAGTGACCGTGGCCAGCCCGCTGCCGGCATCGAGCATGAGATCGCCGCCGATATCGTGAGAGAGATCCATGGTCACCCCTGTGACTTGATCGGCTGGCCCGACATATCCGACCCGGCCTTGACACCGGTGTGGAGGTGCTGTTCGAGCGACACGCCGCCGGCGCTGATGTCGCCATCCGCCGTGATCCGGCCCGCGACATGCAGGTCACCGCCGATCGCGATGCCTTTTCGCGACAGATGCAGATACACACCCTGGTCGGCGAAGATGCCGATCTCTCCTGGCTGCACCACATCGCCGCTCGCCGGCGATACCGGTGGCGTCTTGGTCGCGTCGAACAGGCGACCGACGATGACGGGATGTTCCGCATCACCCTCCATCGGCGCGATCACCACCTGGGTGTCGACCTCGCACGGACAGGCGATCTTCAATCCGCCGGCGGCGAAGCCGGAGTCCGGAATCCAGCCGCTTTCGATCCCCTCCGGCTGAATCGTCACCTTCACCGTATGTGTCTTTGCGTCGACAGCCGAGACGATGGCATGCCGAAGCCGGCCGATGCGGCTGTCGGCCATCATCGCCTCGAGTTTCATTCGTTCGAGAAACTCCTGCATGGCTCCTAATCCTCCGCAAGCGTGCTGGCGGTCATGTATTGTCTGAAGCCGCCGGCGACCGAGATCGAGCGCTCGATCTCGTCGAGCCGGTAGAGCCCGTCCCAGGCGGTCTGCGTGCCGGTCAACCCGATCGTGTCGCCTGCCGACAGCGCGAGTTCGCCCGGCAGAACGATCTGCACGCTGCTGGAGCGCGGCCTGATGCGGTCGAGCAGCGCCTGTGCGAGGGCCTGCGCATCGTCATCGGCCAGATTGGGCCTCATGACGTCATAGGCTCCCATCGCTCCCGCCGCGCCGGTATCGACCAGGCTGCGTTGCCGGCTGTTCCAGCTTCTCACCCTAACCGCGGTGTCGGTGGCGATCTCCGGCAGTGCGCTCAGCAGGATCTGTTCGGCCGGCGGTCCCAGCAGCGTCGTCCAGCCTCCTGGCGAACACGACCACATCGCCGATACACCAGCCGCGCCTGCAAGCGGGCCGAACACCAGCGTGTCGGCCGACAAGCCGACGTGACAGCCTTCCATCAAAGCCAGCTCGCTCAGCAGATCCCAGGCCGTCGCGCGCGCCGAATAGGTCAGCAGCGGCAAACGCCGATGCTCGATCTGATAGAACTGGCCCACCATGCGCGTGGTCGGGATCACCTGCGCGGCCAGCCCGCAGGCGTTCGCCACCGAGATCGCGATCTCGCTGCTGGTTCGGTTCAGATAACCATCGGGAATACGATAATCGAGCAGCAGGGCGCCGAGATCACGCCCCTCGCACATCAGCATGCCGCCGGCCGCATCCCATCGCATCCGGTCGACGCGCCCGAGCAACACGCGGCTCCAGCCAGTGCTGTCGGCAAGGATTTCCAGCGCGATGCGTGCGCCGCCACCGAACAGCGCGATCACGCCGGCAGCGTCCGCGATCGCCAGCGGCGCCTTGAAGGTGAACGCCGCCGCGCGGGCGAAGCGCGAGACGTCCCAGTCGAGCTCGCTGAGCGCCAGCACCGATCCGTCACCCAGTACGGCCCGGATCGCGATGCTGCGCAACAGCGTGCTCAAGACCCCTGGCTCCCGGCCGAGCCGGTCGGAATGACGAGCTGCGTCAGCCCTTCGACCATCGGGTCGCTCAGCCCATTCGCCGTCGCGATCCGCTGCCACAGCCGTGCATCGCCATAGAGGCGTGCGGCAAGATGGAAGAGTGTCGTCGATGTCACTTCGATGACCGTCATTCAGCCGATCCCGCACCGCCCAGCACAAGCCCAGCCTGGCCCACCAGCCCTCCGGCAATGACACCGCACGCCATGCGGCCGCAGCCGGAGACGGCCGCATGGATTGCCGGCGCCGTCATCGGCCAGCCACCGCTGATGGAAGCGATCGCCGCCGCTCCGGAGGTCCCGATCGCGGCCAGGCCAGCGTCGAGCTGCGAAAGCGCCGGCAGGTCGCTCGCCCCGAGCTGCCGCGACGAGGCGGCGGCGATCACCCCCGGCAGCGCCACCAATTCCGGATTGGCCAGCTCGCCCGACGCGGCCAGGACCGTCGACGCCAGCGACAGCGAGGCGCCCACCAGAGCGAGCGGGTCGGAAACGGGTGGCCCCCAGTCCAGCGGCTGGCAGCGGATCTCATAGGCGATCGCATGGCCGCCCCGGGCATAGCCGTAGCGGAAGCGCTCGATCATCACATCGATCTGGAATGTCTCGAAGGCCAGCGTCTGGCTGTCGCCGTCACGGCGCAACTGATCGAGTTCGAGCGCGCGCTGGAGCGCATCCTCGCCGACGAACACGCCCGTCCAGACGATCGCGCGATCCTGCGCACCCAGAACGTCGACCGCGCGCCCGCCGCCCGGCAATTCGTGGATGACGAGGCGCTGGTCGCCGCCCAGCACGATCTCGTCAGGCACGCCGGCGCCCGTCAGGCGGACGGTGCCGATCGACATCGGAATGACGCTCATGCTGCGGGATGCCTCTTGCTGAAGATCAGAAAGCAGGTGAGTTCGAGCGGTAGAGCGGCATACTGCCGACATCGATGCCCGAGCCGCGGGTCGATGGCAGCATCGCCTGCCGGGTCTGCTCACGCGCCACCACGGTGCCGAGTTGGCGCCCGTCGACGATGAGCTCGCCGACCAGCGTCATGCCCGCGTTGCCACTCCCCGCGGTTGCATTGGCGGAAGCATCGTCGCGGCGCGACTGCCCTGCGGGACCAGCCAGGCGCAGATCCATCAGGCCGGGCTGTCCGGTCACGGGCGGCACAAACCCCAGCCCGCCCTGCCCGGCAAACGGCATCATGCGACCGGCCTCTCCGAACGCGCTGCCCGGCATGGCCCGCGACGCAGCATCACTGCCCGCCACGAACGACAGGCGGGACAGGCCTGCTCGCATCGCCACCGACGACATTCGCGTGGCCGAAGCTTGCGTGCCGTTCCAGCCGCCCCACGACCGTGGCCCCGCTCCGACGGCCGCCGCCAGCTTGACACCGCCCGCCCGCGGCCGAGCGAACCCAGTCATCGTCATTGCCGCTCTCGGCGTGGCGCCGACCACCTCTGCCGGGCCCTGCGTCTGCCTCGCGCCGATGTGCATGCGCAGCGACGGCGCGCGCAGCGCCAGCCTGCCAGAAACCGGCTGCGACCGCGTCTCGATCGACGCTCCCACCCGGCGCCGGAAGGCTGCAAAGCCAGCCGTCGAAGGCAAACCACCCCAAGCCTGCGACCGCACAGCACTTCTCCCCTGTTGCGTCGGCTTCGCCCCGGAATCCAACAGCCGGTCCAAGTCCGCCGCCGCCTCGGTCGTCATCTCCGCGTCTCCGCGTCTTCCGGCCAGGCGGATCCTCCGCCGCACCCAGACGGGACGTGGCGCCGCGTCCGCGCCTTGCCGCAGACGCCGAAGCCCGGGCGCACCGATCCTGAACGCCACCGCGTCGGGCACTCCGCGCGGGCCGCCCCGACGGCCGGGTCTGGCGCGATCATCGCTCATGTCAGCCACGACAGCGCACTCCAGTCGAATCGGCCGCCCTCGATCTCGCCGAGGGCCACGCAGCATGCCGCGCGCCTGGCGCGACTCATCCGGTTGATTTCCATCCACGGCACCCCGTTCTTGGCGAGATAGAGGGTTTCGCGAAGAACGGGGTGCCGGCTCAGTTTTTTACGACGGCCAGATCCTCGTCACGTGCCGCCTGCGACAGCTCGACCGCTACGCGATCGAGCGCATCACCGCCGAGGCGTCGCGCGAGGTCGCGCATCGCGTCCTTGCTTGCGGGCAGCCGCACCGGTACGCCGTCGATCGACCGTACCGCGCAGATCGTCAGCGCGTAGTGCATCCACGGATCGGAGCCCGCCGCATGTCCGGCTGCCTCGATGACATCGAGCATGTCGCCCGCGTCCACTTCGCGTACCCCCAGCCTGCGCCCGTCGGCAAGCGTGATCTCGACCTCCGCCATCAGAGCTTCTTCCTCTGGCTGGCGTAGAACGCGACCACCTGCTTGACGATGTTCTCGGCGTGATAATGACCGGAATCGATCAGGGTCAACGACACGCCGACAAACTCGTAGGTGCTGGTTGAGCCATCCGGTTCGGTTACGTACTGATAGATCGTCCCCGATCCGATCGATCCCTTGGTCCAGAAATCGGACTCGATCTGCACGATGAGATCGTCCACCGCGGAGGAACCGCGATCGAGCTGGAACTGCCCGCGCCAGCCGGCCGGTGTGTTGAACTCCATCGGCGCGCTGTTGAGCGGGTCCGACCTCTGCGTGCGCACTTCCTGCTGCGCGCGAAAGCCCGTCACGTCGCGCAGGTCGGTGCGCACGCCGTTCCAGATGAGCACGACCTCGCAGTTGCGCCCGATTGTGTATGCGTTGACCATTCGGCGCTCCGGTTCAGGAATTCTGGGTCACGGCGACGGCGACGTTCTGTCCGCCCTGGAGATTGACCAGGAAGCGCTCGTTGATGCCCTGGTATCGGACCTGTACATCTGCCTGCACATATCCGAGCGCGGTTCTCGCCTGCGGATTGTTGGTGGCATCGCAGACCACGGCGTAAGGTACCGAGCCATCGACACTGCCAAGTATACCCTGACCCAGCAGCGTCGAGAGATAGTTCAGCAGCGTGGAGCGGATGTTCGACAGCAGGTTCGCATTGATCACGCTGCCGACATAGGCACCCATGCCGAGACTGAGGGTCTGTGCGATGTAGTTGGTCAGCCGTGTGTAGTTGTCGCCCGAGACGGTGTTCGAGCTCGCGGTGTTGAATCCGCCGCGCACCGCCCAGTAGGCACCGCCGGGTGCCGGATTGCAGACCACGTCGATGCCGTTCTCGAACAACGTCTGCAGCTCCGCCGTCGAATAGGTGGCCGACTGCCCGCTGGACACCAGGCCGCTGCGCTGGCTGCCGATGATGCTGGCCAGAGACTTGTTGAGCGACGATTGCTCGACCGAGAGATTGGCGAGTCGCCCGGCGACGAAGGCCTGCGGGCTGACAAGACGCGTCCGTCCCGAGCTCGGATCGTACCAGTAGAGCCAGTCGCCGAACATCAGCTTGCAGGCGTAGGAATCAAGCCCGCTCGACTGCTTGACCGCGATCGCATCGGCGATCGTGTCCCCGCTCGGCCCGGTCAGGATCATGTAGCAGCCCTCGGCCTCGCCGAACGCCGCCTGCACCGTCCACTGGGTGGGATCGTCGCAATCCGCGAGCATCGCGATCGCGCATCCCTGACCGCGCAAGGCATACATGCCGTTGCGGATCGCCGCATCCTGCCCGACCAGGCTCGCCGCGGTCACGCCGGCGATGCCGTCGCTGCCGTTCAGCAGCGTCTGGTTGACCACCGCCACCGGCGTGGTGGTTGTCGCCTGACCCGCCGTGGCGACGCAGAGCTGCGAGGGTCCGCGCGTCGGGCCCTGGCCGAAATTGACCGCGGCGACGAGATCGCTCCACACGCTCGCAGCCCCGCCCGCCGCGCCGAGATTGTCGAACACCTCGGGCAGCAGGCCGGCCGTCTGCAACGTCAGGCGCCAGGTTCCGGCTTTCGCGCCGGCGCCGAACTGCACGGAGATCGTGTTGCCGGCCGAGCCGGAATAGAGGGCTGTCAGCAGGACCGGATAGCTGCCGGTGGCGGTGTTGTAGAGCAGCGCATAGGTCGCCGCCTGATCGGTGCCGTCACTGACGCGGACGCAGCAGAACGCTGTCGCTCCCTGCTGTACCGCGCAGGCGCATGCGCTGCCGAGGTCGTATCGGCGAGCGCCCGGCGTGCCGAACGCGAGCTGGAACTGCGCCATCGAGCCCAGCACCACGGGCCGCCCGACCGGCCCCCAACTCGCTACGCCAACGAGTCCGATCACATTGCTTGGCACGCCGTTGAGGGTCAGTGCCTGGGGCGAGACGATCTCGACATACAGATCGGGCACCACCAGTGCACTCGAGTTGAGCCGTCCGGCCTGGGAGATCTGCGGCATCAGCCCTGCCCTCCTGCGTCGGCGCCCGGCAGTGCGACGACGACGGTCCTCGTCCGGTTGGCGCCCTTGAGGATAGCGTCGATGACCGCCTCGTCGCGAATGATGTCGCCGCGACCATAGCTTCCGAACCCTTCTGTCACGACAAGGGCTCGTTGTGATTGTACCATTGAAATCGACTCCCAGCTCGTCAATCAGGATGCAGAGGCGGCGCGCTTCGCGGCAAGGTCCGACAGGGCCGCCCCGCACAGCTCGACCCGGCTTTCGTCAGGACCGCCCGCGGTCCAGGTCGGGAGCAGCCAGCCGCCCTCTGCGAGCTCGTTCCACGCGTAGATCAGCCCGACCTGCGCAGGGCAGGCCGCGGCATTGTCGATCACGAAGGATGCGGCCTCCGCGATATGCAGCCCGATTTCCGCCGGGCTGCCGGCCTGGTAGTAGTTCCCGTCGGAAACACCCACCGGGACCGGGTAGAAGGGTTGCGGTCTCTCCACCAGCGGCCGCTGGTCCCAGCCGCACATCGCGGTCGGGATCATCGGCATTCCCTGCTGTGCGCGGCGCTGCCAGTCATCGCGTGCCGCCTCGGTCAGTGCGGCATATGATTGCATGTCCCCATCGAGCGACGGACAGCAATAGCAACCCGCCGCATCGGCGCCGTCCGCGAGCGCGGCCACGGTGTTGTCGTAAGCTGCAAGCCCTGCGCCGGAGAGCCACACGACATACGGATCGCCCACGCCGGTGGCAGCCGCCAGCGCGCGCAGTTGCGCGATCTCGCCGGCGACGCCGCCACTGCCCAGTCCCGCTGTCTGAACAGCCTGCGCGTCCAGCAGCAGATACAGTGGCCGTCCGCCGAGAACGGTTACATAACCCGGCTGCGACATCAGCGCGACGTCGCGCGCAATGGCCTGCTGTGCGGCCTCCGGTGTGCTCCACGACGATGTTTGGCCGAGCATGCAGAAGCCGAGCCGTGATCGGCTCGCGCTCGACAGATAGAGTTGCAGCGCCAGGCTGAGCGTGTCCGCAGACGCGTAGCTGTCGAACGCCCAGAACCCGATGCCACCGCGGCAGGCGGCGTCAATCTCGGCATCGATCGTCGCCTGGGTCGCTCTCGGCCACGACGCCACCCCGTTCGTGACGACCGCGTTGGCCGGCAACCGGTTCTGGAACGCCGGCGCAGACAGCGCATCCGCACATTGCGCATCGATCGGATTGGCTGGATCGTACCAGGCATCGAACCTGACCGCGCCCATCCTCGGCAGCACCACCGGCACACCCGGCAAGGTCTGGTCGAACACCCGACTGCTCACCCCGTCATCGACATGACCCAGGCCGAACAGCATCCGGGTCGTCGCCTGTGTGATCGTGGTCGCATACTCGACACGGAACAGCAGGTCGCGCCGATAGACGTTCGCGTTGACGGCGTCATCTTTTTCGGCTGTCCCGTCATAGACGACGCGTGCGGAGGTCCCGTCCGACAGTGTCAGCCAGTCGAGGCTGGAGAAAGCCACATCGATCGACCGGGCCAGCACATCGCGTGTCCGCGGGTCGGGACACCACAGACCGACAAGCAGTTTCTGTTCCTGTCGTCTCGTCTCCAGCAGGCAACTCGCCGCCCCGGCAGTTCGCGCCGCGAGCGCACGCGCATAGGGGAATGTCCAAACGCCCCCGACGGCGACACAGCCCGGGATCATCGGTGCCAGCCTGGCTGCGAGTGCGGTGGCCGTCTCGCCGTCCTGGGCTGCAAAGGCATAGGCGACACCGTCGATGTCGATGCCGACCACATCGCCCGCACTCGCGCTACCGGAGATCGCGCACGACATGCCATCGACCTCGAGCGTGATCGTCGGCGATCGCGCGGACACGGTCTTCCACACCGGCGCATAGCGCGTCGTATTGACTGTGCCACGCTCGATACTCGTGACGGTGACGATCTGGTTGCCGGCCCCGATATCCTGGTTCAGGCCGGTGGAATTCGGCCAGCCCCGATAGATCTTGACGGCCTGACCGGTAATGCTCGCACCCTGGGTGCCGCCGGGATAGACAGCGCCGAGAACGACGTCGCAAAGCGCATTCTCGACATCGGATATATCGGCCAATTTCTGGTATCCTGCTAGCTCGTCTGCAATGCTGCGCTGATCGACCAGCCGAAGGCCGAGCGCTGCGTGCCGACGATCTGATAGATGTTGCCGCCCGCATCGAGCAGGCGCATGCCGGACGTGATGGTGACGCCGCTGATGGCTGGCAGCAGCACGGCGTAGTAGGCTGAACGCGTATCGCTGGGCAGCCTGGTCGGATCAGCCTCGGTCTTGCTTCTCAGCAGCAGGCTCGCCGGCCAGCCGGTCGCCAGCGCCGTCGCGGCGCTGGAGGCGAGACCGCCATAGGCATTGGTGCCAGGCTGGGTTGCCGTCGCCGATTGAAGCACCGACAGCGTCGCATTGCACAACACCCCGCTGGCCGGACGCGCCGGATCCACTCGCAGAACGAACAGCGTCTCGGTCCCGACCAGGTAATCGCCGGCCTGCAAGGACGATGGATCGCACAGAAGCTGCACGATCGGCTTGTCGGGTGCGAGCGCCACCCTGAACGCGAGAGAACAGTCCTGCGTATACGCCAGGTCGACGGAAGCGATCGCCGGACTGTCGAGCGGCGACCCGGTTCCAACCGGCCGATACACTGCGAATGACGCGCCGATCCGGGCGGCCGCCTGCCGCAGTCCGTGACAGGTCAGGGCGCTGAGACGTGCCTGGTCCATGACGAGCTCAGGACACGCTGATCACGCCACCATTGACCCATAGCGTGCCGCTCGCGCCCGGCTGCGACGGCAGACTACCGGCCGAGGTCGCCGCATTCATCACCAGGGCGAGTTCCTTGATCGCACCGTCGGAGTACTGCACGGTGGTTCCCGTCACGCAGTCGGCGCCATATTGCGTGCGCGCCACGATCGCGCCCTGCGGCCACACCGTCGACCCGTCGCGTGCGCCGAACACGCGCAACGTGTAGGCGGCGGCATTCTCCGAGAAGGTCGACCCTGTCGGCACGTTGACCGGCCGCGCCAGAGGCATCACGAGCACCGGCAGGCCGCCGCTCGACGCTCCGAACAGTCCGACATAGACCAGCAGCCCCCAGTTCGCGCCGGCCGGACCCACGGTGCCGCCGTTCTGCGCGACACTGTAGCTGCCGCCGGGCTGCGAGAACGTCACCGGCCGCCTTGCATAGGCGGTGTCAGTCGGCTCGGCGAAGGCGCCCGGCGAATACGAGGTCGCATAGCCCATCCATCCCGAGAAAAACACCATGAGCCTTTACTCCGACAGCTAGATGACGATGTTCGAGGCGCGCGCATCACCCAGGAACGGCACTCCGAAATGGGCAGCAAGGCGCTGGCCCCACGCGCTCATCAGGCGGAAGCGATCGGCGACCTCGTTCGGATTGTGTCGCCACGACGCCGCCATAGCGGTGTCGAGATTGGCTGAGGACGACGCGAGATCGGTCTCGAACGATGCGAGTGTCGCCAGCAGCATCCGCGTCACCTGCCGTTCGGCTGGCGACATGTTCGACATCCGGTATTCCAGCGCCCCATATTGTTGGAAATAGCGCCATCCCGTGGCGGTGGCACTTCCGCCATATGCAGGGTAGCCACAGAAGCGGCGGATATCCGTCCGCTCCGCATCCGTGAAGTCGGTGTCCGGCAGCGTCAGGGTTGCGGACATTGTTCGACCTCGATCTCGGCACCTCGTTCGTTCAGCAGTGCGATTTCCACCGGATCGGTCACACGCTGTCCGGTGCGCCAGTAATGCTCCACGCCGTCCTCATCGAAGAAGCCGAATGGACAGCACAGCCGGACTGCAGCGACGCCCTTGCGGGGCGTCGCTGCGGCCGCTGCGCGACGCGCTGCGGCCATGCCTTCAGAGGCTCTCGATCACGACGCCGCGCTTGAGGTAGCTGTTCGTCGCGGTAGGGATGATAGAGGTATTCGCCGTCGCGTCGGTCGGCAGCGCGAAGCCGCCGATCCAGTACCAGCTCTGCGCGATGATCTGCTTGAGCCGGTCCAGCGGCTCGCGCGTCACCATCACCACGTCATCGACACGCTCGATCAGCGAACGCTCCGCGTCCGGGATGTCGAGCTTGGCCATGTCGGCATAATCGCCTTCGATCAGTGCGCCCTTGCCGCAGACGATTGCACGGTGGATCGGCCCGGCGCCGAGCGATGCCTGGAGCGGCGCCTCGGTCGTGGGAATGAAACGCACGCCCAGCAGCTCCACCACGCTGCCCGACTGATAGGCCTCCGAACCATAGGCGCCACGATACAGATACTTGAAGTCGCCGTCCCGGAACAGGCCGAGCATCTGCTGATCGTCCAGGTAGCAGTGATAGGCACCATCGACGGTCGGCACGTTGTTCATCCGCAACGCGGCGACCGCGCCGAGCACCGTCTGGATGCCCAGCGTGTCGCCGGGCACATAGCTCGCCGAGCCGTAGGTCCCGGTGGGTGCGGTGAGGGCGGCGGTGGTCAGTCGGCCGTTTGGGCGGAGCACCAGCGGAGCCGTCGCCGCGATCACCGGCTGGGCGGCCGCTCCGTCGGAGACCGACACATTGGTGGTGAAGGTCAGCGTTCCGGACACACCACCCGGCGCGGTCGAGATGTTGACCGCATCGGCGCTAACCGCCGAGACGGTATAGGCATTCGAGCCCACCGTGACGGTCATACCCGAGGTCGCGCCAACCGACACCACCTGGCCATACGTGTTCAGCACAGAGGCAAAGCCGCGGACATCGTCGACACGGAGCGTCGTCGCTGCCGAACTCAGCGCCGAGATCACCCGTGTATTGCCACCCAGATAGCCGCCCACCCCGTTCTGCGCGCCGCCGAAGAGAGTGTTGCGCGCGATCCGGTCGAGCGACTGCATCGCCTGCACGCCATTGGTGCGCGCATTGGCCAGAAACTGGCTGGCGATGCCGACGCCGTCGGTGATCACGTTGAGGTCGATCGTATCGCCGTACTGGTTGATCGACAGCACATACTGCTCCACCGACCAGCTCGACGGCGACAGGCCATTGTCGAAATTGCTGTTTGTCGACGGGTTGAGCGGCGTGGTGACGGGCGCCTTGAGCCCCTTGCGGGTCTTGGTGACGGTCTCGCCGATGCGATTGGGGAAACTCTCACGATCGGCGATGGCGCGGAAGCCGAGACGCGACTGCAGGCCGTCCTGGAACTCGCGCGCCAGAAAGCCCTGCTGGACGATCGGCTGCAACTGCGCCGGAAAATTCGAAATCGACATCTGCTATCCCTGATTGAGATCGATGATGAAGGGGAACCGAGCAGGCCTGGATGCCCGCAGCGGGAAACTCGTGCCGGGAGGCGCGCTCGCTGCCGCCCTAGAGCACTTTCCGAGCCTGTCGCCTCGAATGCAGGGCTCTACACAATTGATGAAGCGAGCACCTTTATCTGACCGAATGATTCCGTTTGATCAGATGACGCTCTAGCGCGAGAGCAGCTTTGCCCGCTCCGCCTGCCAGGCCTCGCGTGACAGCGTGCGCGCATCGACCGTGCGCGGCGTGGCCGGCGCCGGAGCGGCATGCAGCCTGCGCGGTGCCGCAACCTCCGCTACGCCCGGTGCCTGGGCGGCGGCAGCGAACAGGTAGGGCTTGTCCGACCTCAGCGTTGCGATGGTCTCCTCCGCACCGAGGATCTCGCCATCCTCGCCGAGGCTGACACCACCCAGATCGGCGAGGCGCAGCCCATCGAGATCGACGATCCCGGCCCGCAGCGCATGCGCCTTGAGTTCGGCCTGCACGATGCGCTGCCGCGCATCCTCCCTGGCCTGCGACACCGCGAGATCACGCTCCCGATGTGCACTGGTCAGGATGGCATCGCGCTCGCCCTGTACCAGCCTGAGCTGCTGACGTGCCCGCACCAGCTCCTGGCGCAGACGCTTCTCGCTGTCAGTGACAGCTCTGGGCTGTTCGGCCGCAACCGAGACATCGTCATCGGCTGCGACGTCGCCGTCATGTTCCACAACGTCCGTCACATGTGTCCCCATCGCTTGTTGTTGCCGCCGATCGCCGCCATCGCTGGCGGGCGATCGCGAAATCATGTGCCGCCACCGAGCATCACCGAGATGCCATACGAGCGGCCGATGATCCGTTCTGCCGCCGCCTGGGTCATGATGCCCCCCTCGACCAGGCGTCCCAGCGCATCGGCCTGCGCCTGCCGATCCTGCGGTCCCATAGGGAACCAGTCAGGCCAGCTCAGCGACAGACCGGCATCGTCGAGGTCCGTCACATGCGCGTCTCCCACGACCAGGCCACCCTCCAGACGCCTGGACGCGAGGCAGATCTTGCGCAGCAGGCTGACCAGCCCATACTCGCCGTAAGAAATCCGCAACCGATCCGCCAGCCAGATCAGCCCCTGACACATCAGCTCGATCGCGCGCCCGCTCTGCGCGGCACCCAACCGGTCGGACTGCGCGCGATTGCCGTGCATCGCCTCCAGCGCGATCGCCCGAAGCTGCTGAACATGGGCGAGAACCGCTGCGGCCGCATTGCCGTTGATCTCCAGAAGCTTCGCGTCCCCTTCCGGTGGCAACATCAACGCATTGGACGCACCACCGACGTGAGCCGCGCTTCCCTGCGGAATCCCGAGGCCGGGGTCCTTCAGCACGAGCGTCGGGTCCGATCCGTATTTCAGCCCCCGCCCCGCCTGCGAAAGCAGATAATCCGTCTCGATGACGGTATCGATGGCCGCCTGGAACGTGCAGCCCCCGTCAGGACCCTCCCGCATGTCGCATGACGCCGGCAGGTTCCTGATCCAGACGGCCGGAACGAAACCGAGACCGTGTTCGCCGCTGCGCTCGACATCGATCTTGCGATCCGCCCCGTCCCGATAAGGAAGATACCATGTCTCCACGCGGTCATCCCAATGACGTTCGAACCAGTAATCACCTCCTGGCTCGACGGCATGACCCTGCGCGAGCAGATCTTCGGCCTTCACTCGATAGCGCTCGATGAGTTCCGAAAGCTCGCGCGGATCACTGCTGCTCCAGACCGGGGTGAGATAGGCTGTCCGCAGTACGTCGAAGAAGATGCGCCCATCGACGACCCGCATCAGTACCACCACCGATCCGACAGATCCGCGCGTGGCCGCTTCCAACATGGTCTGCTTAAGCGCCGATGCCTGACAGATGGTCTCGAGCGCGGTTGCCGTCCGCGCATCGGAGACCTGGATGGTCGGCCAGTGCCCCTCGCTGAACAGCAGCGAGACGGAATCCTCCACCACCACACGACACAGGTTCGACCTCACCGATGGCCGGCGCTCGTCGAGCGGGACGTATTCGCCGGCGCCGTTGCGCTCTGCCGAGAACGGATAGCGCAGAACGTCGTAATGCCGTCCGTCGAGAACGCTTTCGAGAGCCGACAGCCTGAAGCATCGTTCCGGCAGTGCACGGTCCCTCGGCATACGGTCCTGAAGAGCAAGCCAATCCATCGCTCAACGTCCCATGAAAGTCGGCACGGCCAGCGCCTGGCCATCCCGGCGTGTGCCCCACCAGTACAGAAAATAGCCAGACGCATCCGCGAGGTGGTCATGGCCGGACGACTTGTCGATCTGGTTGCCATCATCGACATAGGCAAGCTTCGTGTAGGCATCGATCGACTTGACGCAGGACGGATCGACGAATGCCGACCTGGTGCCGTCCGCGGCCTCGAACAGCCTGTTCATCACATTTACCCTGTCCCTAAGCGATGGATGCGAACTCATTGCACAGACTTTGAAACCTGCTTCGCGCAGGATGCTGATATCGGTCCGGCCGAAGGCAGAACTCCTGCGCTGCTGTCCGGCGGGATCGGGATAGACCGAGATGTGCTCGACCGAGACGACACCGTCATGCCGCAGGCGACCATGCCGGCTGCGCAGAACCGACACCATCTCGTCGGTGTTCGACGTTCCCAACACGATCTCGCCCGTCTGCCACAGCGCGGTTCCGGCCTGCTGCCAGATCGTGGCCGTCATCGGATTGACGTTGAAATCCATCCCGACGTGAATGCGTCCGTCGTCGGCTCTGGGGGCCGGTCGGACACTGTGCTCGCGTGAGAATCCATATAGCACTCGGCCGGCGAAGCTTTCGAAGCTGGCTTCGTACTCCTGACGATAGGTGCGCGCATCGAGGAGCTCCCGCGCATCCGCCAATTCGCGTGCACTGACCTGCCCGCCCTCCTCGGTCGTGAATCTGAACGATCTGTGGTCGTCGCGGCCGCCGTCGAGGCCACGTCGATAGAACTCGTGGAAGTGATTGTGCCCCTTCGGCGTACCGACGAAGAGCGCATGCCCCTCGCTCGTCGACAACATCGGCCGGATCGTCTCCGACCACGCCTCCGGCCGCGTATCGGCCCACTCGTCGCCGGCAAAAAACCAAAGTCCCGCACCGCGCAGCGAGTCATGCGCGTCCAGACCGACCACCCGGACGCGATGCCCGCTGACCAGCGTGATCGAGCAGGTCGACTCACTCGGCTTCGCCGCCATCCACTCCCGCGGCAATACGGTCTTCAGCCGACCCCACATCACCCGCCTCGCCTGAAGGAAATTCGGGGCTCCGTACCAGATCTCGTTCTCCGTCGGTACGCGATGCGCGACCGCCAGCCGTACAGCGCGCCGCAATTCCTCGCCGATCAGAAAGGTGTTGTGGGTCGGGATGAACTGCTCGCCGCACAGATACTGGCTCGACGGACTGTCGACCTGCAGACACCGCACCGCGCGCGACACAACAGTCGTCACCGACACCACCCGCCGGCTCAGATGGGCATCCGGATCGGTGTCAATGATGCTGTCGTCGCCCTTGAGCATCACCACCACTCCACAGGACGCCGCCAGTGTCACAAGGTCCTGTCGCCGACCGTCCAGCACGATCCGCCCGTCCACGAACCGGCCATCCCTGCAAATGACCTTTCTCAGCTCCCGCTGCCGCCCTTTCAGGCTCCGGCGCATCACCGGCGCCGCCGTCGCGACCGCGCAATATGCGCCACGGTCGAGCATGTCTGCGATGTCCCCGGTCTCGGCCACCCTGGTGACCGCGTTGTTGATCGTCACCGGCCAGAGATGATCGACATCACACACGATCCGGCTACCGTCCGAGAACGCAACCTCCCGGCACGGCCTGTCCAGCATCACCCCAGTGACTGCCGTCACCCGGCAGAGCGCGCCGGTCTCATCGAACAGAACGTCGCCGACCTCGATCTCCGCCATGCGCCGGAATCCACCCGGGATCGGAATCAATGTTTCTACGTCGAGTGCCTTGCCGAAGCGACGGCCGCACACCGCAACGCGGAAGCGGGCATCCGGCTGCCATCCGGCGGAATAGATCTGGTGCTGGGCCGGAGTGAGCCGACGCGTCAGGCTCAAGAAGGATACTGCATGACAGACGGATCCTCATCCCTGACGATCGAGCGCAGGATTGCACCCAGATCGTCAGCCTCCGGCTTGCCTGCAGCGGCCCTGGTCGCGACAGGACCGCTCTGGCGCATCAGCATCATCAACAGCGGATCGCTATATTTGCGGACACGACCGCCGTTGTTGCTCTTCGCCTGGCCGCCTGCACCGATCAGGATGCCAGTCACCGCGCGGCGACGCGCCTCTGCATAGAGCAGGTCCTGCGCATCCTCCATCGCCTGCGCATAGGCATCGGCGAAGTCGGAATCGGCGAGCAGAAGTCCGCCGACATGCTTGCGGGCGAGTCCTGCCGCGCGGCAACTCAGACCGACATTGCCGGTCCGGGAAAGCGACTGCAGGAAGCGCACGATCGCGCCTTCCTTTGCTTCGGTCTTGCGAAGTCCGGTCATCGGCATTCTCACGCACCTCGATGCGGCTGGTGGCGACGTCCGGTTGAGTGCGCCGCGGCGACAAGATTGCTGGCCAGGACAGCGGTGTCCTCATAGCGTCGCATCGAGAGCTCGATGCGCAGACCCTGCTGCGCACGGCCAAGCAGATGGCGCGACACCGAACCGATCCGGCTACACGCGCTCTTGGCGACGCGATAGATCGGAAAACAGCGGATCACCAAATCCTGCGATGTCATCGGCAGGTCCGCGTATCCGGTCCAGTCTTCGGAAACGATGTCCGAGCGATGTCGCTGCGGAGGGGCACACAGCATGGGCAGTACATGAACCTCGTCCTCGAGGTTCTTCACAACCACGTATCTTCCTTGCGATACAAGAACGACGTCACCACAGTGAAAGCGGCAGACCTGATTGTAGGCCATAAGATGACGACCCTTTTTTAGGATGACCCTGAAAGGAGAAGGGCGAATACTTCCGGCGATCGAACGTCACTGCTTTTGAAATGATCAAATCGAATATGTGGGAAACCTACCCCGTTTCAAAGGGCGCCGAGGCAAACCCTGGCCGGCGCCCGCATGAGGGCTTCCCAGCTGATCGGATGGCCCACCGGAAGCGGGGCATCCCCGGCCGCCTGCCGGGCAGGCGTGCACGAGTCACTGTGCTTCTTCATGGCGATCATTTTCGCCCGGCGCTGGATGAAGCTCCGGCTGACGCCGAGATTGCTCGCCGCCTTCCGGATCGTGCCGCCTTTGTGATCGAGCAGCGCAGCAAGCTTGGCGTCCATTTCCACAGACCAATCGAGCGGACGAGGCATCGTAAACCTTCTGTTAGGATTGACGCCCTAATGCTGACAAAGCGTCAGTTTCGGTACAAGCAGCATTTGGTTTTTCGAGCGATCCTGTTTCCTCCCGCACCGAGGCTGCCGCTCTGGCAGCGCCTTGCGCTGGTCAAACAATGCCCGTTCGATGCCTCCTGGCACCGTTAGTTCATGATATGTTCTCTCTAACAAAATTGCAAAACAAACCGTCTTTCCGACCCGTAATCTTTTGGAGATTCAATTTCCGCGCCGCAATGAGGCGCAGGCTTGCCCGAGTTTCCCATCCTGTGGCACATGACACACACGTGTGGCATCTACGCCGCAGACCTGCATCACATTCTGATAATCGGTCTCCAAAACATCGTTCGCAAGCTCGATGTCGGACGACTTGCCACGAGATGTCGCGGACTGGAGGGCATCCTCCGTCGCATGCATCTCCTTGAGGCTGTCGAGGCAGGACGGGCTCGCCTCGTCAGGCCGCTCCCGCAGGACGCTCAGAATCTGCTGGATGCGAGCATCCGCCGGGCCCGCCGGCTGGGCCCGGGCCGCGGTCACGGACAACGCCAGCACGATCGCCGGGCCAAGCATCTTACGCACAACGACCAAGACCATTCTCTCACCTGCATCACCGCGGCCGTAGACAGTCGCGTGGGGACATAGAATGGCATCGCAGCCGGTGCTATGACAGGCCCATCTTTGCAGCGCTCGTTGGCTGCCTCCGGCAGCACCATCGGCGAGCGTGTGCCCAGCGCCCGCAGACGACGTCGTGCTGGTCTCGCCGGACGGCATCGACGTCGCGTTCGGGGCGGCCGAGCTGATCGTCGCCGGCCGCCCGGCACGGATACTCGGCGGCGGCACCCGGGCCTGGCACGATGCCGGACGCTGGCTTGAGGCCGGACTCGACGTAAAGACAGCCCCGTCCCCTTCCGACGATGTTACAAGCGCCCATATGAAGGTACAGACAATGCGGCCGCCGCGATGTAGGCCTACCTCGACTGGGAGTTCGGCCCCGTCGCACAATTGGAGCGCAACGGAATGTACGGCTTCACCGTCCTGACGCAAACGACAACGTCAGGATGTGAGGTGGTCCGAACCACGCGCCTCACGTTCGCGGTCGGGCGTCACCAGACGATGGCTGAAACCTGGGGCGGCATCGCCACGGCACGCCGCTCCGATGCGATCCGCACGACGGCGGCGCAGCAGTGCATTATGCCACCAAGCCTCGGAACGACGACATTACACCGTGCCCGGTCACCTCATTTCGCAAACATTCTCAGACAGCCTCTGAGGCACCGGAGGCATTGCCCTTCGGGCTGATTGCCGCGAGGGCGGTTTCGATGTCTCCCGCGCACCCGATGGTAAGCGCCTGTAGCCTGGCAAGCCGCTGGTCGACATCGTCTTCGCCGACGATCACGCTCAGGCTACCCAGGATACGGCGGTCCGAGGAGAACACCGGCGCCGCGATGCCGACCCGATCCGGGTCGATCTCATGACGGGTGACGACCACTCCGGCTCGTCGCATCGAGGCGAGAGTCTCACGGAAACTCGCCAGGTCCCTACCCATTTCGGTCTCCGCGATCGTGGCTGCATTGCGCTGGTAAAGTCGCTTGAGTTGCCGTGGCGGCAAATGGGCAAGAATGATCTTGGAGGTCGCCCCGCGAAACAGCGGCATCGGTCGCCCGCGCGCATAGCTCACCTGCGGCTGCGGCCCACGCCCCACCACCTGATGCACGCAGATGACCTTGTCTTCGAAGACGCGCGCGAGCACGGCCGTGGAGCCGTCTGGAGCATAGGTGACGAGATCTGCCATCACCGGCCGCGCCGCCGCCAGCAGTGGATCGGTCAGACGGATCTGCCGGTCGTACTGGATGAAGGCCGGCCCAAGCACGTACTGGCCCGGCGTCTCCGTGGCGAGGAAGCCTGCCTCGCACAGTGTGGCGAAGTAGCGATAGACGCTGCTGACCGAGACATCGAGCGCCTCGGCCGCGTCATCCACACCCCAGACCGGCCGCTCGAGGGTGAACAATCCGATGACACTGACCAGTCGATCAGGCGCGGCCATAACCAACTCCGCTGACAGGGGTGGCCCACGACGGGAGGGCCCGGATGCTTTGACGATGACGCATGCCTCGATCAATCACGCGCCCCCGACGCGGTCAACGCGCCACGCTCCGGATCGGAGAGCCGGGGCGGGTAAGCGGCGAGGAAGGCGACCGCCGCCCGCGACGCGACCCGGGCGCGTTCGGACGCTGCGGGCGCAGGAATCACACCCCAGAGCAGTTGCTCGTGAAAGGACATGTCGCACAGCGCCTTGAAGTGGCCGACGGCAAGCTCGTCCCATGACGCGGCAAGAGCATGCCGGGCGGCAATGCCTGCGAGGTTGCGGTCGAGATGCGTCGTCACCTGACCAGGACCGTTTTCCCAGAAGATGCGAGCGATGTCCGGATGACGGCGACTCTCGGCGACGACCAGCCGGCTGACCTCGATCACCGCAGGAGCCAGCGCGAGATCGAGATAGACCTCCCCGAGTGCCTCGAGATCCCGCACGAGCGACGTTCCGGCCGGCCGGAACCCTTCCAGTGCTGCGAACGGCGCCTCGCCCACCTCCCGCACGAAGGCGGCGAACAGGTCGGCCTTCGAGGCGAACAGGCGATACAGCGTGGTTTTCGAGCCACCGAGCTCGGCAGAGATTTGGGCCATCGAGACGTCGGCGTAGCCGTGATCGAGAAAGGCGGCGGCCGCGATGCGAAGGATGTCACGGCGTCTATCCGCCGGGCTCGCGCGGCGACGGCGACCGGAAGGGAGGACGGGTTTCACTTGACTTACTGCTCCTCCACAATGATACAGGACTGTACGGTCATGGCCAGAAACGAGGCGACCGCACCAAGAATCATAAACGAACGTTCAAGGAGAAGACATATGCCGGATGGTGCAGCCCGCCTGTCAGCTGGCGAACCGCGGGCCACGAGCGCGGAGCCCTGGAGCAAGCAGAACCCGTTCCTGCAGGGGCCGTTCGAACCGCTGTTCAACGAGGTTTCGATCCGCAGCCTCGAAGTCATCGGCCGTATTCCAATGGAGCTCGATGGCGCGCTGTACCGCACCGGCTCCAACCAGCACATGCGCCCCGCGAATCCCGATCTGTTTCATTGGTTCGATGGGGACGGCATGGTACATGCCTTCCACCTGCGCGACGGCAAGGCCGGCTACTGCAACCGCTTCGTCGAAACCGACGGGCTAAAGCTCGAACGCGCGGCCGGGCGCCCAATCTATAATGGAATCTACGGGCATTCCGGCGTCAGACAGGCGCCGCTGCCGCCAGGCGCGCCGCGAATCAAGACCGTGGCCGGAATTAACGTCATCTCGCTTGCCGGTCGCGTGATGACGATGCACGAGGCGGACAGCTTCTATTGGCACCTCGACGCGGACTCGCTCGATACGCTTGGAAAGTTCGATTTCGGCGGACGCTTCAAGTCGATGCTGACCGCGCATCCGCATGTCGATCCGGCGACTGGCGACCTGCTCGTCTATGGACTGAACTACGACGAGATGTATGTCGAGTGCATGTCGATTGGCAACATGGGACAGGTCAACAGCCATGTCCGCACGTCGATGCCGATCACACCTTTCGTGCATGATTTCATCTTTACCGAGAATTACTACGTCTTTTTCTTTGGCCCGATCCGCTGGCGTCCGTATGCGGCCGACACGGTCCTCGCTGGCAACAGCGCGTTCAGCTTCGATCGCGGCAGCCCGACCCGCATTCTGCTGTTGCATCGCAAGACGGGCGTGGCGAAGTGGCTCGAAGCGCGGTCGTTCACCTGTGACCATTATCTCAACGCCTACGAGCTGGGCGACAAGATCATCGTGGATGCCACGGTGACCGAGACGCTCGACCCGAACGCAGACATCCGCCCCGAGGAATTCTTTCCCTTTCCCCTGGTCGATAAGCCGTCGCCATTCTCCGGCCCGCAGCTCTGGCGGATCGAGATCGATCTCGCACGGGAAACGGTTTCCGACCGGCGTATCGGTGAGTTTGCGGCCGAGTTCGTCCGGCCTAACGAGAGTGTGATGGGCCGCCCGCACCGTTACGGCTACATGGCCGGCGTCCACAATCCCGGGCCGCAGACACACGGTTTCAACTGCCTCATCAAGCACGACTACCTGTCCGGACGCACGCAATACCAGCATCTGTCCAGCGAGATCGAAATGACGCCTGGCGAGCCGGTGTTCGTGCCGCGCGACGGCGGCGAAGACGAGGATGACGGCTGGATCATGGCGATCTGGTACGATCCGCGCCGCAATGCCAGCGAGATGACAATCCTCGCGGCGCAGGACTTCGACGGCGAACCTGTGGCGCGCATCAAGCTCGATCACCGCGTGCCGCTGGGCTTCCACGGCAACTGGATCGCGCGCACCTCGCTCCGTTAGGAGTTCGTGTCCCCGCCCGCGGGCGCCTGCGAGGGCGCCCGCGACAGCGCCGGCACCTGCGGACACCATCCCCGCTCCGCCGCTATGCCCCTTCGGTCGTGACCGTCCGAGAGAACATCCGCGGCTTGAGGCTAAATAGCTATCTGGGTGCGATTATCGTCTGTATGTAGGTATGTTTTTCTCATTATAAGCCATTATTGACTGCTGGGCCCGATCCGTTCTACGCGTGGTGCAACGACAATGGTGACGCTTGAACCGTCCCGCACGAGACGCTCCGGGGAAGAAACATGCAGATCACAGCGGCGTGGGATTCACGCTACGAAAAGAAAGCCATCGTACTGCTCTGCCTGGGCTTCGGCCTGGTCGGACTGGACCGGTTCATGATCATGCCGCTGTTCCCGGTCATACAGCGTGCCCTGCACCTGTCCTACCGCGACCTCGGGCTCGTCACCGGGGCATTGTCGATCTCCTGGGGCATCGCCGCACTGGTCGCGAGCCGTATTTCCGACCGGATTGGCCATCGACAGGTTCTGGTGGTCTCTCTGCTGGTGTTCTCCCTGCTGGCCGGCCTCAGCGGCCTGGCCACCAGCCTGCTCGCCCTGGTGGCGATCCGCGCGGTCATGGGGCTCGCAGAGGGCGCCTTCACGCCGTCGAGCCTGGCTGCGACGGTGGAGGCGGCCAAGCCGCAGCGTCACGGGCTGATGCTCGGCGTCCAGCAGGCGGCGATGCCACTGTTCGGCATGGCGCTGGCACCGATCCTTGCCACACAACTGCTCAATGTCCTCGACTGGCGCTATGCCTTCCTGATCGTCGTGCCCCCCGGCCTGCTCGTTGCCTGGGCGATGTCGCGGATCATCCGCAACCCCGTCACCGTCAAGGGGGCCTCGAGCGCGACACGCCGGGCGGACCCCACGCCCGAAGCCCACAGGCTGCCGAGCGTCTACAGCTATCGGAACGTGCGGCTCAACATCCTCGGCATGTTCTGCTGGCTGACCTGCCTCAACGTGCTGACCGCGATGATGCCGAGCTATCTGATCGACGGGCTGCATTACGGAATGCAGCAGATGGGCTTCGTGCTTTCGGCGATGGGGCTGGGCTGCGCGCTGGGCTCGTTCGTCCTGCTTGGCCTGTCCGATCGGCTCGGACGCAAGACCGTCCTGCTCGGCAGCGCAGGAGCCACCGCACTTGCCGTGGCCGCGCTGTCGCAGGTTTCGAGCCCGGGCTGGGTGTTCATATTTCTCGCCATCGCCTGCTTTTTCAATTTTGGCGCGCTGACCCTGACCACCGGGCCCTTGAGCGCGGAATCGGTGCCCCCGGCCCTGGTCGCCAGTGCCTGCGGCGTGGCGGTGGGCTTCGGCGAGATCTTCGGGGGTGGTGTGGCGCCGATGCTCGCCGGCATGGTCGCCTCGCAATGGGGCATCGGGCATATTTTTGCGCTCGCCATCGCTGCGATGGTGATCGGCCTGGTGATCGCCTCGCTGCTGCGCGAGACCACGCCCGAAACCGCAGAAGTGCAACTGGTCGCCGAGATGCCGCCGGGTGTGCCAGGGGAATGAGAGTCAGGCTGCCGCGCCCTGTGTGCGGAACAGACGCGGCGAGCGGCCGACATGCTGGGTAAAGAACCTTGAGAAATAGGCGGGATCGCTGAAACCCAGCCCGTAGGCGACCGCCTTGACGGACAGGTTGGAATACAGCAGCGCCCGCCTCGCTTCGAGCAGCGTGCGCTGGTCGATCAGCGCTGATGGCGGGGCACCGGCGACGGCGAGACAGGCCGAACGCAACTGGTACACACTCACCGAAAGCGCGTCGGCATAAGCATCGACAGTCTCGCGCAGCCTGTAACGCTCCTCGATCCGCGCGCGCAGACGCGCCACCAGCGCCTGTTGCGGCCCGACCGCCGGGCGGTCGCGTCTGGCATCCGGATCGAGACCGCGCAGGGCAATCACCATCAGATCGAGCAGACCGGCCTCGATCGCGGCACGATGACCCGGCTTGGCCCAGGCATATTCAGCCAGCAGATCGCCGATCCGATGGGCGAGTCGTGCGGCGAGGGCGTCATCGACGGCGATCACCGCGACATCGTCGAACAGCCCTCGCAATTCGGAGTCGTGGAGGATCATCTGGCGAAAATGTGCCGTCGACAGGGTAATCACCGCGCCGGTTGATTCGCGCTGCCACTCGAATCCATGCGCGGTGGCGGCCGGGACGACGATCAGCGCCGGAGCGGCGAGCGTAATCGTGTCCGATTCGGCGTGCAGGACGCCGCCGCCCTGCGCGATATGGAAGATATGGCTCAGATCGGCATGGGTGTGCCGGTGGATGGTCCATTCGCTGGGACGCGAGCGGTCGTCGAGAGATTCGATGTGTACGAAATCGCCGTGTACTGCCCGGTGCGGCTCGCCGTAAAGGTAGAACAGCGGCAGCGCGCCATCGCCGTTCATCGTACGCCCTCCTCATCTCGCTGTCGCTCCGCACGGCATAGACCTCACCTCAGAAAAGTCCAAGTTTTCTGCTCGAGCGTCCATTCCTGGGCGACCCTCTTTCTGCTGAATTGCAAGCAACGAGAAAGAGCGGCGAGGGCGCCGCGGAGGATGTTCAATATGCGCACCCAGGTCGCCATCATCGGCGCCGGACCGGCCGGCATGTTTCTCGCCCATCTGTTGCATGCCGAGGGCATCGCCAGCATCGTCATCGAGCGTCGCGACCGCCGGTATGTCGAGGGCCGCGTGCGGGCGGGCGTGCTCGAACACATCACCGTCGATCTGATGCGACGCCTCGGCATCGACGCCCGACTGCGCGAGCACGGCCAGGTGCATCGTGGCACCAATCTCTCCCTCGACGGCCGGCTGATCCACATCGACATGGCTGCGCTGACCGGCGGCCGAACGGTGACCGTCTACGGTCAGCAGGAGGTGATGCGCGATCTGTTCGATGCCGCCGAAGCGCGCGAGTTGCCGATCGTGTGGAATGCTGCCGATGTCGTCTGTGAAGGTCTGCAGGGGAACACTCCAACCGTCAGCTGGAATGATCGCGACGGTCGGCACACGCTCGCCTGCGACTTCGTCGTCGGATGCGACGGGTTTCATGGCGTGTCGCGCGGCGCGATCCCGGCTGAGCGGCGGCAGAGCTTCGAACGCGTCTATCCGTTCGGCTGGCTCGGCATCCTCGCTGATGTGCCGCCCGCCGGCCACGAACTGGTCTATGCCAATCACGAGCGCGGCTTCGCTCTCGCCTCGATGCGCTCGACGACGCGCAGCCGCTACTATATCCAGTGCGGGCTCAACGAACGCATCGAGGACTGGTCCGACGAGCTGTTCTGGGATGAGTTGCGCCTGCGCCTCGGGCCGGAGGTCGCCGCGCGCGTCACTCCGGGGCCATCCTTCGAGAAGAGCATCGCCCCGCTGCGCGCCTTCGTCTGCGAGCCGATGCGCTGGGGCCGGCTGTTCCTGGCCGGGGATGCCGCCCATATCGTGCCGCCGACCGGGGCGAAGGGCATGAATCTCGCTGTCTCCGACGTGCTGATCCTGGCCGAGGGGCTTGGCGAGCATTATCGCGGCTCGTCCGCCGGCATCGACACCTATTCGCAACGGGCGCTGGCGCGCGTGTGGAAGGCCGAGCGGTTCTCGTGGTGGTTCACCTCGATCACGCATCGCTTTCCCGACATGGACGGTTTCGACCGACGCGTGCAGATCGCCGAGCTGGACTATCTGAGCGGCTCGCCGGCAGCGCAGCGCGCTCTGGCGGAGAACTATGTCGGCCTGCCGCTGGCCGCCTGAGCCGCCCCAGGAAGCAGGATAACATGCAGAGGGAGGACACCATGCAGGATGTCATCGGCTACAGACCTGAGGATGCCGGCGCGACGCCATCGCTGTTTGCTGATTACCGTTCGACGGTAAGGCGCAGCCCGCAGCGCGAGCTGATCCGCATTCCATACACGCTGAGCGAAGTCACCGGCCCGGCCGGATGCTGGGAGCGGCTGATGGGCACCGCACTGGCCGACCTGACCACACAGCACAGGGACGCTCCCCTGGGTCAGCGAATCATCGTCAGCGGACGCGTGCTCGACGAGAACGCCCGGCCTGTGCCGAACACAGTGGTCGAGATCTGGCAGGCCAATGCCGCCGGCCGCTACATCCATATTCGCGACCAGTGGGACGCGCCGATCGACCCCAATTTCACCGGCGCGGGCCGGGCGATCACCGATGCCGAGGGACGCTACCGGTTCGTCACCATCCGCCCCGGCGCCTACCCTTGGGGAAACCATCGCAATGCCTGGCGGCCGGCACATATCCATCTGTCACTGCTCGGGCCGGCGTTTGCCACCCGGCTGGTCACGCAGTTGTATTTTCCCGATGATCCACTGATCGAGATCGACCCGATCGCCAACGCGGTACCGATGCCCTATCGCAACCGGCTGGTGGCGCGCTTCGACATCGCCACCACGGTGCCGAACTGGGCGCTCGGCTATCTGTTCGACATCATTCTGAAAGGACGCGCGCAGACACCGTTCGAGGACCACGACCATGCACACTGAGAGCCCCGATCTGGAGACGCGCAACGTGGCACCCCGGCAGGACAATCTGGATCCGGCCCTGTTCGGACAGACGCCGTCGCAGACCGTGGGGCCGTATTTCCACTACGGACTCCCATGGAAGGGCGCGGCTGACCTGGTGGGGGCCTCGGAGATGGGTGCCCGCCCCGACCTGTTTCCGGCCGAGCATTATGTGCTGGCCGTCGCCCGCGAGCATCCCGCGCCGCTCGGCGAGGTGGTCGAATTGCGCGGCCGGGTGCTCGATGGCGAGGGTCAGGCGGTGGTCGATGCGATGGTCGAGATCTGGCAGGCGAATGCGAACGGTCGCTATGCCAGCCCATCAGACCCGCGAGACGAGGTGCCACTCGATCCGAATTTCATCGGTTTCGGCCGCACCGCGACCGATGCGACCGGCGTCTGGCGCTTCCGCACCATCCGTCCCGGCCGCGTACCCGGCCCCGGCAACAGCCTCCAGGCGCCACATGTTGCGGTTTCGGTGTTCGGCCGCGGCCTGCTGACCCGGCTGGCGACGCGGATCTACTTCGAGGACGGCGAGGGCAACGACACCGACCCCGTGCTCGCGGCGGTCCCGGCCGAGCGACGCGCCACGCTGATCGCCCATCGCGATCCCGGCGGCGCCTGGGTGCGCGACATCGTGTTGCAGGGCGCCGACGAGACAGCGTTCTTCGCGCTGTGAGCCATTATCTCGGTATGCGGCCCTGGGCGACGCCGGCGATGCGCGACGTCTTTTCCGACGAGCACGTCCTGCGTCACGCGCTCGCCTTCGAGGCCGCCCTGGCCCGCGCCCAGCTCGCCGAAGAGCTGATTGACGCCAGCGCCGCGCAGGCGATCGGCACCGCATGCGACACGCTCGCGCCCGACCCCGCCGAACTGGCCGAACAGGCCGCTTTCGCCGGCACGCTGGCGATCCCGCTGGTGACCAGTCTGCGCCAGCACCTCGGTGACCACCCCGCCGCCAGGCTGGTCCATCTGGGCGCGACCAGCCAGGACCTCGCCGACACCGTGCTGATGTGCCAGGTCAAGGCGGCCCACGCCGTGCTGCTCCCCGATCTCGAACGGCTTTGTGCCGCCCTGGCCGGGCTCGCCCGGGAGCACGCGGCGTGCCCAGCGATCGGCCGCACGCTGCTGCAGGATGCGACGGCGGTGGGCTTCGGGTTGCGGCTGGCGCAGGCGCTCGCCGGGATCGATTTCGCCTGGGCGCAGCTCGATGCCGCGATCGCCACGCATGCACGGCTGCAACTCGGCGGTGCCGCGGGAAGCCGTGCCGGGCTGCAGGGACGCGGCGCGGCGATCGCGCAACGAGTGGCAGCCGCGCTGGAACTCGCGGCCGGGCCACCCTGGCATGCGCAGCGCGTCGGCGTCGGCGCCATCGCCTCGGCACTGGGATTGCTGATCGGCGCCGTAGGCAAGCCGGCACGCGACATCGCGCTGCTGGCGCAGAACGCGATCGGCGAGGCACAGGAGCCACGGATCGCTGGGCGGGGCGGCTCGTCGGCGATGGCTCACAAGCGCAACCCGACCGGCTGCCAGGTCGCACTCTCGGCGGCGATCCGCGCGCCAGGCCTGGTCGCCTCTGTGCTGGGCGGCCTGCCGCAGGAGCAGGAGCGCGGCCTGGGCGGCTGGCAGGCTGAAGCGCCGGTGCTGGCAGAACTGTTCGGCCTGGTCTCGGCAAGCCTTGCGGCGATGGCCGTCGTCGCCGGCGGCCTGGAGGTCAATCAGGCTGCGATCGCCGCCAATCTGGAGGCGAGCGGGCTCGACGCGGAGATCGGCGAGAGCGTGGCTATCGTCAACGCCCTGCTGGCCAGCCTTCGGAGATCCTGACCTTGCCGTTCACGATACGCGACGGGGTACGCCTCTACTGGCGGCTCGAAGGCTCACCGGATCGGCCGCCGCTGGTGCTGCTGAACTCGATCGGCACCGACCATGCCCTGTGGGATCCGGCGATGCCGGGGCTGCTGCGGGCGTTCCGCACCCTGCGCATCGACACGCGGGGGCACGGCGCCTCGGATGCGCCGGCCGAAGACTACAGCCTGGCGATGCTGGCTGCCGACACCGCGGCGGTGATGGCGGACGCAGGTCTCGGCCGGGCCGCCATCGCCGGCGTGTCGCTCGGCGGGATGATGGCGATGCAGCTTGCGCTCGACCACCCCGCCCGGGTATCGGCGCTGGCGCTGATCTGCACCTCCGCGACGATGGATGCGGCGGCATGGGCGGCGCGGGTGGAGACAGTACATCGGCAGGGTACCGGTCCGATCGCGGCCATGGCGGTGGGGCGGTTTCTTTCACCGGCCTTCGCCGCACGGCATCCCGAGATCGTCGCAGGGATGCAGGATGCGATCGCGCGCCAGAACTCCGCCGGCTACGCGGGCGCAGCGGCGGCAATCCGCGACATGCAGTTGATCGACCGGCTGGGCGCGATCGACGTACCGACACTGGTCGTCACCGGCTCGAACGACATTTCAACTCCGCTCGATCCGCATGGCGCGCGGCTGTTGGCCGCGATTGCGGGCGCACGCCATCTCGGGCTCGATTCGGCGCATCTGCCACCGGTCGAGGCGCCGGACGCGCTGGTGGCCGGGCTTCGCGGCCTGCTGTGCGCCGATCCAGCGCGAGACGCGGCGATGGACGCGCTGTTCGAGGCGGGACTGCGCAACCGCAGGCGGGTGCTGGGCGACGCCTGGGTGGATCGCTCGCTCGCCGGTCGGACCGAGTTCAACGCCGATTTTCAGGCGATGATCACCCGCGTCGCGTGGAACGAGATCTGGGGCCGGCCGGGGCTGGACGATCGCACGCGACGCCTGCTGGTGGTGGCGATCACCGCCTCGCTTGGCCGCTGGGAGGAGTTCAACTTGCATGTGCGTACCGGGCTCGCCGCGGCCGGATTCACCTGCGACGAGCTCAAGGAGGTGCTGATGCAGACGGCGATCTATGCCGGCGTACCGGCCGCCAACACCGCCTTCGCCGAAGCCGGGCGGATCATCGCCGAACTGCAGTCCAGTCAGAACGGATGAATATACTGCATGTTGATCTGCATGCCGGACGTCACGTTACGGGTCACGACGGGCACATAGACGTTGAAATTCAGCTTGTTCTGCGGTCCGAACTGGGTCGAGAAGCCCGGACCTAGATAGAGCACCGTTGTTCGGCTGTCGGTGACGGCGACACCGTTGGTCCGGTTGTCCTGGACCTGGGTCAGCACAAAGCCGTTCAGACCCAGGCTGAAATGCTCGAACACCGCATAGGAGCCGGCGAAATTGGCCTCGATCGCGTCGCCGGCCCGGCCGTGACGAAAGGAGAAACCGGGAAAGGATGGCGGATTCGACGCGTGATCGGTCGAGAAATTATGAAAATACTGCAGCCGCGAGCTCAACTCCCAGCGCGGAGCCGGCAGCCAGGTCATCGCGAGGTAGGGATTGAGCGTCCAGTAGCCAGAAGACTGGTTGACGTCTTTCGACGGATCGAAACCACCGCTTGGGCCGATCACGTCAAAGGCAAATCGCCAGTCGAACACCGGCCGATGCCCCGCCAGGGTCGGAAACGCCTGATAGACGACGCCGAACGTGACATCACCGAAGCCGGTGCCGTTGCCTTCCAGACTCTGACCCGCCGCACCCGCACCGGAGACGAGGCCGACGACAGGCACCAGCACCTCGGCGCCGAGCAGACCGCCCGGAACCTTCAGCGGCGAGGCGTAGCTGAAATGAAACACGTTCGTGTAGGACTGGATATATGGTCGGTCGAACCGCGACGAGTCATCGCCGTGCTGATCGTGAATGGCGGTGAAGTCGTTGACGTGGAGATAATCGAGAAACGTGAAGCCTGGCTTCTGCGGCCCGAAGCCGTCGAAGAAGCTCGTCGCCCCCTGATTGTTGCCCGAGAACAATTGCACCGTCAGCGGCAGCGGGGCGGCGGCGGTCACGCCCGTCGTCGTTTGAGCCTCCGCCGGAACAACCGTCGCGCAGGTCAGTATGGCTGTGCACGCGCCGACGACGCGCCCACACCCGGATCCGAGAAGAGTCACGATATCCTCCGACGTTTCTTGATTGTTTTGTAGTCGCGCGCGGCATCGAGCGCCGCGCGCAGCAGGCCGATTCAGATCGGATAGTGTCGCGGAGTTGTTTGAATCGACAGCAAGCGCAGTTCGGTGAACTCTGCCACCCCGGCCGCGCCGCCGAAGCGGCCATAGCCGGAGTTCTTGGTTCCGCCGAACGGCATCTGGGGCTCGTCGTGCACCGTCGGCCCGTTGATGTGGCAGATACCGCTACGGATCTGCCGCGCGACTTGCCAGGCTCGAGCAACGTCGCGTCCGAACACCGCCGCCGACAGGCCGAATTCGGTATCATTTGCCACGCGCACGGCATCCTCCACGGAGCTGACCCTGACCACCGTGGTGACGGGCCCAAAACTCTCCTCGCCGTAAATGCGCATCTGCGGTTGGACGTGATCCACGATGGTGGCCGCCATCAGCGTGCCGTCGTCCCTCGCCCCTCCGGCCGGAATCGAGGCACCCTTTGCACGCGCATCCTCGACGAGCTCGTGCACCCGACGAGCGGCATTCGGATCGATCAGCGCACCGAGCTCGGCCTTACCGACGAGCGGATCGCTGACGCGAAGTGCGTTGGTACGCGCAGCGAATTTCGCGACGAAGGCATCGGCGACGCGCTGGTCGACAACGATACGTTCGGTCGACATGCAGATCTGGCCCTGGTTCATGAAGGCGCCGAAGATTGCCGCATCCGCCGCGGCGTCGAGATCGGCATCGTCGAGCACGATCATGGGCGCCTTGCCGCCAAGCTCGAGCAGCACCGGTTTGAGAACCTTCGCCGCTTTCTCGGCAATGATGCGCCCGACCTTGGTCGAGCCGGTGAAGTTGATCCGCCTGACCGCCGGATGGTCAATCAGCGCCTCCACGACCGCGCCGGCGTCGGCCGGTGCGTTGGTGATCACGTTCACGATGCCGTCGCCCAGGCCGGCCTCGACCAGGATCTCCCCGATGAGGATATGCAGCGATGGGCAGGCTTCGGAGGCCTTCAGCACCACGGTATTGCCGCAGGCCAGGGGCATCGCGATCGCGCGAACGCCGAGGATCAACGGCGCATTCCACGGCGCGATGCCGACACAGACGCCGGCGGGCTGGCGAACGGTCATCACCAGTGCCCCCGGTACGTCGGACGGGATCACCTGCCCATCGACGTGCGTCGTCATCCCCGCAGCCTCGCGCAGGACGTTGGCGGATTCGGCAACATTGAAGCCGATCCAGGCGGCGGTGGCACCTGTCTCCAACGCGGCGCGCCGGATGAACTCGTCGCAGCTTGCATCGAGGAGGTCGGCCGCGCGCAACAGCAGCCGGCGCCGTTCGGAAGGTCCTGTCTGCGACCAACTCTCGAAAGCCGCCTGCGCGGCATCGGCCGCGGCGCGTGCATCGTCCGGCGTCGCCGCCGCGAAGCGCGTCACTATGTCGCCGGAAACCGGATTGGCGCGCGACGCGACCGCACCGTCCCGCGCGCTCACGCAGCGACCGCCGATCAGCAGCTTGGTTTCGATCACCGCCTGTTCCGGACGGCGCGGGTGTAAATGTTCGACATGGACATTCATGACGCTCTCCTTGGTGTTCAGTCCGGTTGCGCCCGGATCATCTTCTTTGCTGTTGTCAACTTACCGACATGCTGGCAGCCGGAGCAGGCACACCCTCGACCTGGACGTCATCGACCGTCGACGACAACTCCGAGGCGGCCCAGGTCGAGGCAACAAGGGCCTCGACCTGGCGCGCGATCGCGTCGGCGTGTGTCAGCACGACACGAGCCGCGACATAGCGGTCCGGACGCAGCAGCAAGGCCACGCCGGAAGGCAGTTCCGCCTCCCGGGGTTCCGTGTCGCCAGGTTCGAGGATGACGGTGACGCCCGAGCCCGCGACAAGACGGCTGTCGGGCGGCGGCGCGCCGGCAGGAAGCAGGGCGATGCGCCGAACACCAAGCTTCGACCAGACCGGCTGGTCCAGCGCGACCAGACCGGCAAGTGCATTGGCGTCGCGCAGGACGAGGCTGAATCCGTCACCCAGCACGTCGTCAAGAAGGCAACGTTGCCCGTCGGTCGTGATGATCTCGGGTTGTGGGATCAACCGACCGACCAGACCGGCACCGTCATCGGCAAGGATAAAGCCTTCGGCGAAGAACGGCTTGGGCTTGTACTTCATCTCAGCGACATAGTCGCGCGCCTTGGGCCAGATCGCGAGCGCACGAAACGCGCTTCGTGTCGCAAGACCGTGCAGTCTTGAACGTGGCGACATGATCTTACCCATGCGCAGGGCTAGACGGATCATCTCCCACAGGTGGCGGGACCGCTCCCGTTCATATGTCGCCAGCACTCCCGGACCAAGAACGCCCCGGGTGACGGCGGCGAGCTTCCAGGCGAGATTCTGGGCGTCGCGCAAGCCGCTGTTCATGCCCTGCCCCGCGAAAGGCGGCGTCAGATGCGCGGCGTCGCCGGCCAGGAACACGCGGCCACGCGACCACGACGATGCGGCCCGTGCGTGGAAGCGATAGACGACCTTGCGACGCAAGGTCGCGCCGGGATCGGCACCGTGACTGCGCAGCAGGTGGTCTACCATCTCGGGCGCGAGGAGGTCCGCATCGCTCTCTCCGTTGAGCAGCTTGAACTCGAACCGCCTCGTCCGGTCGGGGCCCGGCAGCGTGATGCAGGGCCGCGACGGGTCGCAGTAGACTTCGGTGTGCTTGATGGTGTTGGTGTTGTTTTCCAGATCGACGATCAGCCAGCGCTCCTCGAACGTCGTTCCCCGCAGCTGGAAGCCGAGCTTCTCGCGCACCTTGCTCCACGCACCGTCACAGCCTACGATATAGGCGCTTTTAATGATTTTTGTGCTGCCACCGACGTCTTCGAGATGCACGACAACGCCGTCGCTAGTTTCCTCAAATGTTTCCATCGTCCAGCCATACAGCCGATCGACCTGCGAGAAGCGCAACAGGCCGTCACGCAACTGCTGTTCGAGGATTGGCTGGCGGAACGCATTTCGCCGTGGATAACCATACGGTCGCCCTGTCGGCTCCACCTTGACGAACGGCCTGCGATCGGGGCCGTAGTAGATCGATCCATAGCCGGCAACAACGTGCTCGAGCACCTCGTTGACGATGCCGATATTCTGCAGCGTACGGAGGGATTCATCGTCGATCGAGACGGCGCGGGGCTCCTGTACCGTGGTCAGATTGCGTTCCACGATGGCACATCGCACGCCGTAGCAGCCGAGCAGATTGACAAGGGCCAAGCCGATAGGCCCGCTGCCGATGACGATGACGTCGTAATGATGAGTGGCCAGCATATGCACCTCCCGCACAACGGCGGTGAGCTCGTGTTTACTCGTCGGCGATGGTGTTGATCAGCAGGCCGACCCGGTCGATCTCGACTTCGACGACGTCGCCGGGCTTCATCCAGACGGGCGGCTTGCGCTTGGCACCCACCCCGCCCGGCGTGCCGCTCACGATGACATCACCCGGCGCCAGCGGCGTGAATGACGAGGCATATTCGATAAGCGTCGGAATATCGAAGATCATGTCACCGAAGACGGCGTCCTGCATGACCTCCCCGTTCAGACGTGTCTGCAGGCGCAGGGATGCGAGATCGCCGACCTCGTCGGGCGTCACCAGCATCGGCCCGAAGGCGCCCGTCTGCGGAAAGTTCTTCCCGGGGCTGAACTGATGCGTGTGCCACTGCCAGTCACGGATGCTGCCGTCATTGTAGCAGCTGTAGCCGGCGACATACGACCAGGCCTCGGCGGCTGGAATATAGCGCCCGGGCTTGCCGATGATCACCGCGAGCTCCCCTTCGTAGTCGAGCTGTGTCGAGACCTTCGGACGCAGGATCGGACAGCCATGGCCCGTCTGGCTGTCGGCGACGCGGAGGAAGATGGTCGGATGCGCAACTTCCGCGCGTCCCGTTTCCTTGCGGTGCTTTTCATAGTTCAGGCCCACGCAGATGATTTTCGACGGCTCGGGTATGACGGGTAGCCACGCCAGATCCCCGACGTCATAGCGATGCGCCTCGACCTTGTGCATCGCCAGCGCCTTCAGATCGCCCGTGGCGATGGCTGCACTCAGGTCGGGCACGCGATGGGCAAGCAGCGCGCCGAGATCGCAGAAGGTATTGTCCTCGATGATCCCCCAGCTCGGTCGCCCGGCTATGGTGACACTGGCAAATTTCATGACTGTCGTTTCCGTCCTGCTGCCGCGCGCGATGCGCGCAGGTTGATCCCCATCGCGCGTCAGTCGCGGTAGATCGCCTTGCCCCACATGTTCAGGGTGCGATCCTCGGCCGGCCAGGTGTGACTGGGCCTGTCGTAGATGACCTCCAGCTCGGCGCTGATCTCGATCCAGTTGCGATCCGGATCCTCGACGAAAATGAACAGGTTGTTGCCGGGTCCATGGCGTCCCGGCCCCCAGACGATGGGAACGTGATGTTCGCCCATGCGATCGCACCATTCTTTCAGCACCGACCAGTCTCCCGCCTCGAAGCTGAAATGGTCGATGCCCTGGCGGCCACGACGGAAGCAGGCCAGCGTGTGATGCTCGTGATTGGAGCGCGTCCAGAGCGCAAGCGTACGTCCGTCCGAAGCCCGCGCGTAGTCGCTGGTGATGAACCCAAGCTTGCCGACGTAGAATCCCTCGATCGCATCGGGATCACGCGAGGCCAGCGTGAGGTGTTGCAGCGGACCACGCACGCCTTTCGAAGCGGTCTGATGGGAGGACAGCCCGAACACGACCAGATTGCCGTCGTCGTCGCGCACGCCGAACGCCTCGTCACCGAACCAGTGGCCCTCGGGCGGCAGGATTTCCAGCTGCTCGGCCTCCACGCGCGCGCGCATCATGGCCAGCGCATCCGCATCGCGGCAGGCAAATCCCGCCGATGCCAGACCCCGGTCACCGGCAATGAAGGCCATCCGCCGCATCGGCCCTTCGCAGATCCAGACATCGCCCTCCTGCCGGGCGGGCATGTTCATCACGTCGGCATAGAAGACCGCCATTTTTGCCGGATCGGGACTGCGCAGGACCATGTGATGCAGGTATGCCCCCGCCTTCACAGCATCGTTCACCTGGACTCTCCTCACTATTGAGGCGTGATATGGTATAAATAGAGAGTCCGGTCAAGCCGTATTCGCACAATACGCGAATCAACGACATATGAAGCCGGCTGGATGACATGGATCTCGCGGGCTCCCGTGAGAGATCCAGGGCACGGTAGCGAGCACGAATTCGGCACTTTTCATGACGAGGGCGGATAGAGCCGCCTGCCGCAGTGAGGCATGGTGCGCGTGACGACCCAAGGATGTGGTCAAGGATGACCTGGCGGATCGCTGGCAGACTGGATTGGTGTGGAGGATCTGGTCGGTGGGAGATGCCGCCGGGCGAATTCAAATCCGATTCACCATCAAAATCATATCATGATGGTGAAATCCGGTGCCGCCGGCGTCGCTCTGGCGGCCGGTCCCCTGCGCCCGTCACCAGTCTGCGGCCGCCGCCCGGACCCGCTCCGCAAGATAGTCAATCCAGGCCCGCAGCCGGGCGGTGGGCCGACGCGTCGGGTGGCTGACGGCGTAGGCCGCACCCATGTCGGCTAGCGGTACGTCGATGACGATCTCGACCAGCTGGCCGGCCCTCAGCGCATCGGCGGCGACAAATCGCGGACCGTAGAGCAGGCCCTGCCCGCCGATCGCGGCCGTCATCAGCACATGCCCGTTATCGGCCGCCAGCGGCCCGCGCACCGCGACGCGCATACTGCCGTCGCGTCCGAACCGCCACAGCGAAGGCGACGTCCGTTCCGAAAGCACATAGCCCAGACAGTCGTGACCGCCGAGCTCGCTCGCCAGGCGCGGCGTTCCCCGCCGCCGCAGATAGGCGGGGGCCGCGCACAGGACAAGGCGCATGTCGGCGAGCTTGCGCGCCACCAGCGTGCTGTCGTCGAGATGACCGATCCGGATCGCCATGTCCCAGCGCTCGTCGAGCAGATCGACGACGCGGTCGTTCAGGCCGAGTTCGATGCTCACGTTCGGATAGCGCTCGGTGAAGCCAGGCAGCATGTCGGCGAGATGCATCATGCCGAACACCGCCGGGGCGGTGACCCGCAAGGGTCCCTCCACCGCGACCGTGACCGCGGACGCCTCGGCCTCGGCCTCAGCCAGATCGCTCAGCACGCGCTCCGACCTCTCGAGGAAATGGCGGCCGGCCTCCGTCAGCGACAGCCGCCGCGTCGTCCTCAGCAGCAGGGTGGTGCCGAGACGGGCTTCCAACGCCTCCAGATGCCTGACCGCCATCGTCGGCGAGATGCCCAGGCTCCGCGCCGCGGCGGACAGGCTGCCGAGACGCACTGCGCTGATGAAGGTTTCGAGGCCCGTCAGACGATCCGGCATGGGATTTCACACTCTGGGTTCATGCTCATGTTCGAATTGACATGGTTATCGCGGTTTTTGGATAGGCTTATCGTCATTTGCACAGGAGAGACGTCCGAGGAGCCCACAGGAACCCATGCCTGCCCCCGCCGCAAAACAGCCGACCTTGTTCATCCCCCATGGTGGCGGGCCATGCTTCTTCATGGACGACCCGCGCCAGGTCTGGACCAGCCTGGGTCGGTTCCTGCAGACCCTGTCCGTCTCGCTGCCGGCGCGCCCTCGCGCGATCCTGCTCGTCTCCGGACATTGGGAAACCCGTGTACCGCCCGCAGATTGTGAGACACCGATCTGAAGCCTACGCGGCGACGGCCGCGAGTGGAAGCTGCGCGGCGCGGATTGCGGCCGGTGGCCG
>NZ_JACHXV010000016.1 GCF_014192375.1 Endobacter medicaginis
CAAAAGGGGGGAGCACAGCCAGGCCATCGGCCGCTCTCGGGGCGGACGCACGACCAAAATCCACGCCCTGACCGACCGTGACTGCCGCCCGGTCGCCTTTGTGCTGACCGGCGGCCAGATCGCCGATTGCGTCGCCGCTGATGCCCTGCTCGATCAGGTCGCCTCGGCCGAGGTGGTGCACGGTGACAAGGGCTACGACACCAATGCCGTGCGCCAGAAAATCGAGGCAAAGGGGGCTGCCCCGAACATCCCACCGAAGGCCAATCGCGTGTGGAAGAACTGTTTTTCGCCCTATCTCTACCGGGGCCGAAACGCCATCGAACGCATGTTCAACCGACTGAAAGACTTCCGTCGGATCGCTACCCGATACGATCGTCTCGCCATCAACTTCCACGCAGCCGTCTGCATCGCAGCCGTCGTCAGCTACTGGTTATGAGTCCCAGCCCTAGGGCACCGCGTTCGATCGGAATTCGCTGGCCGCGCAAACGCCTGACCGCCGAATCCCGCGCCCGACGATGACCTATGACGAGAGTAAGGTTCGACTGTTTCGCATTCTTGGCGCGATTTTCACCGATATGGCTCCGCCATCCGGTGGTGGCGAAGCGACGGCAATCGACGTAGTGGCGGAACTCGGTCGGATCGAGGTCGCTTACCGGGTCCGCGAAGACAGCGCCGCGCCCCTCGCACTACCCGGCCAGATCATTATGGGCGGTGCGGAACTGACCCCAAGCGATCTCAACGCATGGGAAGGCAAGCTCGCCGCCGTTACGCGACGACGGGACAAGCATCTTCAAGCGCGTCGGCGCGAGCCTTTCCGGCGCCCTCGCTCATCTCCGTCAGTTCAAGACGATCGGCGGCCTTGGGTCGTCGATGGTAGTCGCCACAGAAATGCTGGACGGTGCCGCCGGCGTGCCGACGATGATTTCCGTACGCCAAGTTTTGCGCGTACTCTATGACCAAACTTAGGGTCATGGACCCTCTGAAAACGCCGCCTGTTACGAGTTCCGGGGGGTTTTAGGAGGCTATGGCGTAGACGTAGTTCTCATCTTCGCGCGGCGCGGGAGCGCGGATTGAAACCGTGTAGCCCGCATCCCTCGACGGCGAGATGCGTATCGCTCCCTACGGGGGAGCGGGGCCGGAAGCTCCTCCGACCATGGCGGGATAGCGAGGGGAGAGTTGTCCCGCGATGTCGAAAGGCTGCCCGTTCGGGGGTCTGGGGCCTGCGGCCCCAGCGGGTTGCAGGGCGGAGCCCTGACGGGCTGCCAGTGGCGGGCGCTGCGTTGCGTTGGGGGGCGGATCGTCCCATCTGTGGCGGTGGATGTGTGAGTTGCCGCCTCGGTTTCGGGACTGGTTCGCTGCGCGCGGGTGGGTGGTGCGGGGGCATCAGCTGGCCGTGCTGGCGGCGGCGCGGGCGGGGGAGGATGTGCTGCTGGTCGCGCCCACCGGAGGGGGCAAGACGCTGGCGGGGTTTCTGCCGAGCCTGATCGAGCTTTCCGACAGAGTGGCCGGGGAGGCGGGGGTGCATACGGTGTATGTCAGCCCGCTCAAGGCGCTGGCGACCGATATCGCGCGCAATCTCGAAGCCCCGTTGGGCGAGATGGGGCTGGAAGGGGTGATCCGCGTCGAGACGCGGACCGGGGATACGCCGGCAGGGCGGCGGGCGCGGCAGGCGGTCTCGCCGCCGCAGATCCTGCTCACCACGCCGGAGAGCCTGGCACTGCTGCTGTCGCGGGAGGATGCGGGGGCGTTCTTTGCGGGGCTGCGGCGGGTGGTGATCGACGAGGCGCATGCGCTGGCCGGGACCAAGCGGGGGGATCAGCTCGCGCTGTGTCTCGCGCGGCTGGCGACGATCGCGCCGGAGGCGCGGCGGATCGGGCTTTCGGCGACGGTGCCGGATCGGGCACGGCTGGCGGCGTATGTGGGCTCGGGGCGCGGGGCGGCGCGGGTGGTGGTGGCCCCGCCCGGAGCGCCGCCGCGGATCGGGGTGCTGCTGCCGCAGGCGCATATTCCGTGGGCGGGGCGGATGGGGCTGTCGGGCGCGTCGGCGGTGCTCGAGGCGATCGCGGGCGCGGGGATGACGATCGTGTTCGTCAATACGCGCGCGCAGGCGGAGCTGCTGTTCGCGGCGCTGTGGCGGATCAACGAGGCGACGCTGCCGATCGCGCTGCATCACGGCAGTCTCGATATCGCCCAGAGACGGCGGGTGGAGGCGGCGATGGCGCGGGGGCCGTCGGCGAAAGGGGGGTTGCGGGCGGTGATCGCGACGTCGTCGCTCGATCTGGGCATCGACTGGGGGGCGGTGGACCAGGTGATCCAGGTGGGGGCGCCGAAAGGCGTGTCGCGGCTGCTGCAGCGCACCGGGCGGGCGAACCATCGCATGGACGAGGCGTCGGCCGCGCTGCTGGTGCCGGCGAACCGCTTCGAGGTGCTGGAATGTCATGCGGCGATCGCGGGGGTGGCGGCCGGCGAGCTGGACGGCGATCCGATCGTGCCGGGCGGGCTCGATGTGCTGGCACAGCATCTGCTGCTGATGGCGTGCGCGGGGCCGTATCAGGTGGAGGCGATGTATGAGGAGGTGCGGGGCGCGCAGCCTTATGCGGGGCTGTCGCGGCGGGATTTCGACGATGTGCTGGGCTTCGTCGAACATGGCGGCTACGCGCTGGCGCAGTACGAGCGCTATCGCAAGCTGTTCGTCGATGCCGGGGGGCTGGTGCATGTGCGCTCGCAGATGGTGCGGCGGCAGGCGCGGATGAATGTCGGCACCATCGTCGAGGCGCCGGTGCTCAAGGTCAGGCTGGGGCGGGGGCGCGGGGGGGTCACCCTGGGCGAGATCGAGGAGGGTTTCGCCAACATGCTGCGGCCGGGGGATGCGTTCATGTTCGCCGGTCGCAGGCTGCGTTTCGTGGGGATGCACGAGGCGGTGGTGGAGGCGGTGGAGGCGAGTGCGGACAATCCGCTGGTACCGGCCTATGCCGGCGGGCGCCATCCGCTGACCTCGGGGCTGGCGGCACGGGTGCGGCGGATGCTGCACGATCCGTCGGCCTGGGGGGTGTATCCCGAGGCCGTGCGCGAATGGCTGGAGCTGCAGCGGGCCCACTCGCTGCTGCCGGAGGCGGACGGGCTGCTGGTGGAGGTGTTTCCGCGGCACGGGCAGGTGTTCATCGTCGCCTATGCGTTCGAGGGGCGGCATGCGCACCAGACGCTGGGGATGCTGCTGACGCGCCGGCTGGACCGGGCGGGCGCGATGCCGCGCGGGTTCGTCGCCACCGATTACGTGGTCGCGGTGTGGTGCGCGGCCCAGCCGGACGACATCGAGGGGCTGTTCTCGGAGGATCTGCTCGGCGACGAGCTGGAGGAGTGGATGGCGGAGAGCTCGATGCTGCGCCGGACGTTTCGCAACGTCGCCGTGGTGGCGGGGCTGATCGACCGGCAGCCGCCGGGCGGCGAGGGGCGCACGCGGCGGCAGGTCACGGTCAGTTCCGACCTGATCTACGACGTGCTGCGGCGGCATCAGCCCGACCATGTGCTGCTGCGGGCCACACGGGCGGAGGCGGCGGGGGGGCTGACGGATATCGACCGGCTGGCCGATCTGCTGCGGCGGGCGAGCGGCAACCTGCGGGTGGTGCGGCTGGAGCATGTCTCGCCGCTGGCGATCCCGGTGATGCTGGATATCGGCCGCGAGCGGGTGGGCAGCGAGGCGGACGAGGACGTGCTGCTGGGGGAGACGGAGACGCTGATCGCGGAAGCTGAAGGGCGCATCGCACCGTCGGAGGAGGAGCTGGTGGTGGCGGCGTCGGTGGCGGCGGACTATCGGATGCTGAGCCGGACGCGCGATCCGGTGCGGCCGCGGCGGCGACCGCGGCCGTTCAGGCCGGCTTGAGCGCACCCGTTCAAGGCGGGGTGAGTGTGCTATGAGCGGGGGATGATCGCCGCACCGCTGCATTTCGGCACGCTCCGCGTGATGCTGGACCCGTCGGGGCTGCTGTGGTGCCCCGATTCGGGGGTGCTGGCGGTGGCGGACCTGCATCTGGAGAAGGCCTCTGCCGCGGCCGCGCGGGGGGCGCTGCTGCCGCCGCTCGATTCGCGGCTGACGCTGGAGCGGCTGTGGCGGGGGGTGACGCGGTATCGGCCGCGGGTGCTGGTGGCGGTGGGCGACAGTTTCCACGATCGCGGCGGCGCGCTGCGGCTGGGGCCAGGCGAGCGCGACCTGCTGGCGCGCATCGCGGGCGCCTGCGAGCTGGTGTGGGTGGCAGGCAATCACGATCCCGAGCCGCCGCAGGGGCTGGCGGGGGTGGCGACCGACGAGTTCCGTCATGGCGGGCTGGTGTTTCGTCACGAGGCGCGCGCGGGGCATCCGCCGAAGGATGGCGAGGTGGAGATCTGCGGGCATCACCATCCCAAGGCGCGGGTGACGACGCGGGCCGGGGTGATCTCGCGGCCGTGTTTCATCGCCGATTCCAGGCGCGCCATCCTGCCGGCGTTCGGGGCGTTCACCGGCGGGCTGGATGTGCTGCATCCGGCGATCGCGGGGCTGTTTCCGCGCGGGGCGCGGGTGTTCCTGCTCGGCCAGCAGCGACTGTTCAGCTTCACCCTCGCGCAGGTCAGGGCGGCCTGAAACCAGCTGCCCGGCCAAGGTGTTACGTCTGTTCGGACAGCGGTGCGGGTGATGGCGGGACGACGGACAGGGCAGGCAGACGACAGCGAACGGCCGGTTCTGGTCTGGTTTCGCGACGATCTGCGGCTGGCCGACCACCCTGCCCTGCATGCGGCCGCGTCGGCCGGGACGGTGGCCGCGCTGTATGTGCTCGATCCCGCGCAGGGGGGTGGGGCGCAGATGTGGTGGTTGCATCACAGCCTCGACGCCTTCGCCCGCGATCTCGCCCGGCACGGGGTGCGGCTGATCCTGCGGCGCGGCAGGGCGGGCGATATCGTGCCGGAGGTGGCGAAGTCGGTGGGCGCGGCGTCGGTGCAGGCGATCGTCAGTCCCCTGCCCTGGCTGCGGGAGGCGGACCGGGGGGTGGGCGCGCGGCTGGAGGTGCCGTTGCAGCTTCATGTCGGCGGTTCGCTGGTCGATCTGTCGCAGGTCCGCGCCGGTTCCGGGCGGCCATATACGGTCTACAGCCCGTTTGCCCGGGCGATCCTGAAATCCGGGCCGCCGCCCGCGCCGCTGCCGGTGCCGGTGCTGCGCGCGGCGGAGGTGGGGGCGGTGGCGTCGGACCAGCTCGACGACTGGGGGCTGTTGCCGAAGCGGCCGGATTGGGCCGGAGGGCTGCGCGGGATGTGGACGCCCGGCGAGCGCGGGGCGGCGGCGCGGCTGGAGGCGTTCCTCGAGGACGGGCTGGAGGGGTATGACCGGGCGCGGGACATGGCCGGGGACGAGAACGGGACCTCGCACCTGTCGCCGCATCTGCGCTGGGGCGAGATCTCGCCGCGCCAGGTGTGGCACGCGCTGGGGGACCGGCAGGGGAGCGATGCGCAGCGCTTCCGGGCCGAGCTGCTGTGGCGCGATTTCGCCGCCAACCTGCTGATGCAGCGTCCCGAGCTGCCCGAGCGGGCGCTGCGGGCGGAGTTTGAGCGGCTGCCGTGGCGGCGCGATGCGGGGGCGCTGGCGGACTGGCAGCGGGGCCGGAGCGGGATTCCGATCGTCGATGCCGGGATGCGGCAGCTGTGGCATACGGGGTGGATGCACAACCGCGTGCGCATGATCGTGGCCTCGTGGCTGACCAAGCATCTGCTGATCGACTGGCGGGGGGGGGCGGCGTGGTTTCTTGACACGCTGGTCGATGGCGATCTCGCCTCCAACAGTGCGAACTGGCAGTGGGTGGCCGGGTGCGGGACCGAGGCGCAGCCGTTCTTCCGCATCTTCAATCCGCTGACGCAGGCGAGGAAATTCGATGCCGATGGCGCGTATGTGCGCGAATGGGTGCCGGAGCTGGCGAAGCTGCCGGACCGGTGGCTGCATCAGCCCTGGGCGGCGCCGGAGGCGGTGCTCGGGGCGGCCGGGGTGCGGCTGGGCGAGGATTATCCGCGGCCGGCGATCGGGCTCGACGAGGGGCGCAACCGGGCGCTGGCCGCGTTCGGCCGCCATGTGAAGGGCCATGCCCGGGCGGCGGCGGCATGAGTGTGGCCACCGCGACGGGCTGTGCCGATCCGGCACCGATCGAGCTGCCGCCGGCCGAGCCGATCGCGCTGCCGCGCGACCGCAGGCTGCGCATCGTCGGCGACGTGCACGGGGATTCGGTGGCGTTCGGGCATGCGCTCAATACCGACCGCTTCATCGTGCAGCTCGGCGACCTGGTCGATCACGGGCCGGACAGTCCCGGCGTGCTGTCGATGATGTTCGACTGCATCGACCGCGATTCGGGGCTGTTCATTCTCGGCAATCACGACCGCAAGCTCGGGCGTGCGCTGGCCGGGCACAAGCTGCGCTCCGATCCGGCGCTGGAGGCGACGCTGGCGAGGCTCGAGGACGAACCCGAGCTCAAGGCGCGCGCGTTGTACGAGATCGCCCGCGCGCCGGCCTGGACCGGGGCGGGGCGGACGGTGTTCGTGCATGGGGCCTTTCATACGCGGATGCTGGAGACGCCGCCGCCGCCGGGGCTGTCGCGGGTGACGTCGCTGCTGTCGCGCGCGCTGTTCGGCGAGACGTCGGGGCGGATGCAGTCGGATGGCTATCCGGAGCGGCGGCTGAGCTGGGTGGATCACATCCCGCCCGGCTTCACCGTCTATTGCGGCCATGACCGGCGCAGCACCGACGGGAGGCCCTGGGTCAAGCAGGGGCGGCAGGGCGGGACGGCGATCTTCGTCGATACCGGCGCCGGCAAGGGCGGGCATCTGGCCTGGATCGATCTCGATGCGCTGGACAGGAGCGCACGGCCCGGGGTGCCGCACGCCGGCTGAGGCGGCTTGCAGGCCCGGCGGGGCTTTGGCACAGATGGCGGAGCGCGCACCCGGAGACAGATGCAGATGTCCGCAGACCAGACGGAGACGGTCCCGAGCGGTGCGGACGATGCCGATCCGATGGCACGGCTGCGTGCGCTGCGCGGCAGCATCGACAATATCGACGCGGCGGTGATCCACATGCTGGCCGAGCGGTTCCGCTGCACGCAGGAGGTGGGCCGGCTGAAGGCGCGCCATCATCTGCCGCCCGCCGATCCGGCGCGCGAGGCCGAGCAGATCGCGCGGCTGCGCCGGCTGGCGCTCGATGCGCGGCTGGACCCGGATTTCGCGGAGAAGTTCCTCGCCTTCGTGATCCGCGAGGTGATCCGCCATCACGAGGCGTTTCCGCGTGGGCACGAGAGCGCGCCGGCGCTGGCGGGCGGTGTTGCGCGATGAAGCGGCTGATGCTGCTGCGGCATGCCAAGGCGGAGCCGGCCTCGATCGGCGATCTGTCGGACGAGGCCGATCACGCAAGGCCGCTGGCGCGGCGCGGCTGGGAGGATGCGGAGGCGCTGGATGCGTCGGACGCGTTTCGCGGCCATGTGCCGGATCTGGTGCTGGTGTCGTCGGCGGTGCGCACGCGCGAGACGCTGGCGGCACTCTCGCAGCTCGCCGCGGTGGAGACCTCGGTGCGCGACGCGCTGTATCTCGCCGAAGCGGCGACGCTGCGTCGCGCACTGGCCGACCTGCCGGAGACGGTGGGGCATGTGCTGCTGGTCGGGCACAATCCGGGGCTGCACATGCTGTGCCGGCAGCTCGCGGCGGACCCGTTCGGGGATGCGACGCCGAAGCATCTGCAGCGCGCCGCCCGGCTCGATACGGGGCTGCCGACCTGCACCATGGCGGTGTTCGCGATGCAGGGTCCGTGGGGAGGGCTGGCCGAGCCGGATGCGCATGCCGCCCTCGTCGACCTGCGCACTCCCGACCGCACGCGCCGCGGGCCGGCGACCGGGCTCCGGCACGACGCTTAGTAAGCCCCTCTAACTGCTCAACATTGGCAGGCTGTCATGGTTTTGCAGCGTGCTCAGGCGGTTAAGGGCGGGCTGGCCCGGTTGCCAGAGACATTTTTTAGCCGTTATCTACGCCGGAGACCGATTTACGGCCGGTCAAGATCATCCGCGGCGGGCCCCGAGGCCTCTGCCGCTGCTTGCACAGACGACTACCGGGGGACCCAGAGACCATGAGCGAAGCCGCCAAGCCGACCGTCACGATCACCCTCGATGACACCGGCAAGTCGACCAAGGCTCCGCTGCTGTCCGGCACCCTCGGCACGCCCTGTGCGGACATCCGCAAGATCTACGCCGATCTGGGCATCTTCACCTTCGATCCCGGCTATGGCGAGACCGGCGCGTGCGAGAGTGCCATCACCTATATCGACGGCGACCAGGGCATCCTGCTGCATCGCGGCTATCCGATCGAGCAGCTCGCGACCAAGTCGACCTATACCGAGCTGTGCTACGCGCTGCTCAACGGCGACATGCCGACCACAGCACAGCACGATGCCTTCGTCGACGAGTTGAAGAACCACACCATGCTGCATGAGCAGATGCGGCATTTCTTCAACGGCTTCCGCCGCGACGCGCATCCGATGTCGATCCTGTGCGGCGTGGTCGGTGCGCTGTCGTCGTTCTATCACGACAGCCTCGACATCAATAAGCCCGAGCATCGCAGCCTCTCGGCGCTGCGGCTGATCGCCAAGATGCCGACCATCGCGGCCTATGCGTATCGCTACTCGTTCGGCTTCCCGTTCGTCTATCCGCGCAACGACCTCGGCTTTGCCGAGAACTTCCTCTACATGATGTTCTCGATGCCGTCGGAGCCCTATGAGGTGTCGCCGGTGCTGGCGCGCGCGATGGACCGCATCCTGATCCTGCACGCCGATCACGAGCAGAACGCGTCCACCTCGACCGTGCGCCTGGCCGGCTCGACCGGGGCCAATCCGTTCGCCTGCATCGCCGCCGGCATCGCCGCCCTGTGGGGGCCCGCGCATGGCGGGGCGAACGAGGCGGTGCTGAAGATGCTCGACGAGATCGGCAGCAAGGACAACATCCCCGACTTCATCGCCAAGGTGAAGGACAAGAACTCCGGCGTGCGTCTGATGGGCTTCGGCCATCGCGTCTACAAGAACTTCGATCCGCGCGCCAAGATCATGCAGCAGACCTGCAAGGAAGTGCTCGGCGAGCTCGGCATCACCGACGATCCGCAGCTCGAGATCGCGATGGAGCTGGAGCGGATCGCGCTGAGTGACGACTATTTCGTGCAGCGCAAGCTGTATCCGAACGTCGATTTCTATTCGGGCATCATCCTCAAGGCGATGGGCATCCCGACCAGCATGTTCACCGTGCTGTTCGCGATGGCGCGCACCGTGGGCTGGATCTCGCAGTGGAAGGAAATGGTCGAGGAGCCGACCCTGCGCATCGGGCGGCCGCGCCAGATCTATACCGGTGCACCGCAGCGCGATCTCAAGCCGATCGCCGAGCGGGGGTGAGGCCGAGCGCTGCGGGAGATTGTGCTTGAAGATGGTAAGGAAAATTCTTACCGTCTTCGGATGATTTCGAGCAGACTCAGTACGAAGGCGCAGACGACGATCCCGCAGGCGGTGCGCACCGCCCTGCATCTGCGCGAGGGTGACGAGATTGCCTATGCGATCGAGGCGGATCGGGTGATATTGACCCGGGCGCGGTCCGATCAGGCGACCGACGATCCGTTCCGCACCTTCGTGGAATGGGACAGTCCGGCTGATGCCGAGGCCTATGCCGGGCTTTAGCTCGTGGCGGATATCGGCGTGTGGGACCTCGTCAGGGTTCCGTTCCCTTACACCAATCGTCCTGTCCAGCAGCGCCGGCCAGCCCTGGTGGTGGCCGTTCCCCGCAGTGATGGCGCGCCGGGGCTGCTGTGGGTTCTAATGGTCACCTCGGCTGCCAATCGCGGCTGGCGGGATGACGTCGTCGTTTCCGACCTCGCCGTGGCCGGCCTGCCGGCGCCATCGGTGATCCGTACGGCGAAGATCGCCATCATCGAGATGCGTGACGCGGAGCGCATCGGCACCCTGTCGTCGGCGGATCGGATCGGGGTCAGCAAGGCATTGCAGACGAACGTGGCGATCGCCACCGCTCAGGGTTGACCCACCTTGTTTTCGTGAAGCGGCGCAGGACCGCCGGCGACCGGGCCGGCATGGGTGTAGGCACCGCCAAACGGTGAGATCAGTGCGCCGGTCTGTGCATCGTGCCTGCCATCGCCCGCCCCGCCCCCGATCTCCAGACTGCCGAACGGCAGCGCGATCCGCATCGAGCCGGTCGAGGCATCAGGCACCGTCGCGTCGCCGGGCAAGGGGGCCGGCTGCAACGCAGGGCGCCTGCCGATGACGGTGATGTGCTCGTCGCGGTCAGTGGCCTGGGCAGCGGCCTGGGGGGCAGCGGCGGGATGGCCGGAGACCGTCGATCGGGCACGCGACGTCGCTGACAGCGCCATAACGGCGCAGCCGCCGCGGATCGCGGCCGACCATGGCGATCGCCGCATCACGGCACGCCGTGCGGATAGAGGGTCTTCAGCACGTCGGCGATATGCGGCGTCAGCCTGTCGATCATCTGCGGCGGCGGGCCGTCATCGACCGGTGTCGCGTAGCTCTGCGGGGTGAGAAGGGCGAGGACCCGGTAGCTGTCGAGCGTGCCGACGCGATCGACCTCGATGCGGAGCGGCTCGGGGTCGGCCAGCGTCTGCTGTCGCGTCCAGGCGGGCGAGGTCTGCACGAAATAGCCGGCGAGCGGGCCGGTGGTGATGAAGCGCTGCTCGCCGCCATCGCCCACCACGTGGATCTCGGGGCCGATATCGAAGCCCGTATCGGGCGAATACCGCCACGCCAGCAGCGCGTGCAGGCCATGCGCGCCGCCGCTGTAGGAGGCACGCACCAGCAGGGCCTTGCGCGTGCCGCCCTGCCCGTCGGGGATCGGGGCGACAGAGACGTCGTCGACGGTCTGCAACGGATAGGCGTGCGGGTCGAGGCCTTCGGGCGTGAAGCGCAGCTCCTTGCAGAACCCGTGATGGTTGGCGGGCGCGGTGAAGCACAGGCGCGCCGGCATCACGTCGATCGAGGCGTCGGTCGCGCCGCCGGCGGGCTGATCGACATCGAGCATCCAGCCGGACGCAATGCCCATCGCGGCAGCGAGGTCGAGGTGGCGGATGCACTCCTCGTGCAGCGGGTGCATGATCGGCGGCGGCGTGGCCTGCGCGCTGCACGTGAGAAGAAGAAAAAGGATGTTCTTTCTTGAAAGAAAGAACCAAAGAACTTTCGTCAGTTCGGCTCCTTCCCGGGGTGGGACCCGACCAGCGGATGAAAGTCTTTTTGCTTCTTTTTCGTAAGACAAAAGAAGATCACCGCGTCTGCCACAACAGGAAGGCGTAGGTATCGGCGGCCTCGCGGTCCTGCTGGCCGCGGGTGGAGCCGATGCCGTGGCCGGCGTCGTAGTCCACGCGCAGCAGGATCGGCTTGCCGGAGCTGGTCGCGGCCTGGAGGCGGGCGGCCATCTTGGCGACATGGAACGGGGCGACGCGGGGGTCGGTGACACCGGTGGTCAGCAGCACGGCCGGGTAGGCGGTGTGGTCGACCACGTGCTGGTAGCTGTCGATCGCCTTGAGCCAGCGATAGCCCTGGGGGTCGGAGATGGCACCCCACTCGGGCTCCTCGCCGTAGCCGTTCTGCTCGACGACGTAGCGCAGCGGGTTGGACCAGCCGACGCCGTCGATCACGGCGGCGAACAGGTCGGGGCGCTCGGTCAGGGCGCGGCCGACGGTGATGCCGCCGGCGGAGCGGCCGCCGATGGCGAGATGGCGGGGGCTGGTCCAGCGGTCGCGGCACAGGGTCTCGCAGACATCGATCAGGTCGCGCCAGGTATTGGGCTTGTTGGCGTGCTGGCCGGCCTTGTGCCAGGGCTCGCCATAGGCGCCGCCGCCGCGCACATAGGCGAAGCCGACCACGCAGCCCGCATCGACCAGCGCGAGCATCCGGCCGAGGAAGCTCGGCGGGTAGGCGGTGAGGCCGTAGGAGCCATAGGCCTGGATGAAGGCGGGGGCGGAGCCGTCGCGCCTGAGATCCTTCCGATAGATCAGCGCATAGGGGATCCGGGTGCCGTCGCGGGCGGTGGCGAAGGCGCGTGTGGTGGCGTAGCGGCCGGTATCGACGGTGGGTTTCGGGCTCAGCCCGGCGGGGGCGAGGTGGCCGGCGGCATCGACCGACCAGATCTCGGCCGGCACCAGCCAGCCGCCGTAGCTGAACAACGCGCCCGGCAGGCGCGGATCGGTGGCGACGCCGCGGATCGAGCCGTCGAACGGCAGCGCGATCTCGATCACGCCGCCTCGCGCGGGGAGCTTGCGCAGACGGGCGACGCCGCCATCCATCATCGTCAGATACAGGCCGTCGGCGGCCACCGCGATCGCCTCGATCACCTGCGCGGTCTCGGCCACACGCTCGGTGGCCCCCGCGAGGGCGGGGGTGGCGGCGGGGACCGAGAGCACCCGTCCGAGCGGGTGGTCGCGGTTCGACAGCAGCAGCAGCTCGTCGCCGTGCAGGGCCGCGGCCACGATCTCGTCGTCGAAGCCGGCCACCTCCACCCAGTGCGCGCGGCCGGCGGCGGCGTCGAGGGCGGGGGCGATGTAGAGGCGCTGTTGCGGGCGGATGTCGGTGAGGGTGAGGAGCGCCCAGCGCGAGCCGGGGGATGTCGAGACGGTGGGGGTCTGGATGCGGTCGAACGCCACCGCCGCATCGAGCCCGCGCTGCATCAGGATCGGATCGTGCGCCGGGTCGGTGCCAATGCGGTGGAACCTCGCACGGGCGTCGAGGAAGCGATCGGGCGTGTCCACGCGGCCGGTGAGCTGGGTGTAGAAGAAGCCGCTGCCGTCGGCGAGCCATTGCGGGTCGGCGCCCTGGGTGTCGGGGATGGTCTCGGGCAGGTCGCGGCCGGTGGCGACATCGAGGACATGGGCGACGGAATTCTCGCTGCCGTCGGGGGAGAGGCCGTAGGCGACGAGGCGGCCGTCGGGCGAGGCGCCCCACCAGTCGAGCGAGACATGCCCCGCGCCGGCGATGTGGATCGCCGAGGGATCGACCAGGATGCGGTCGTGCCCGGCCTCGCGCACGCACAGCCGGTAGGTCTCGGCGCCCGCAGGACGCTGTTCGTAGAACAGCCGTGCGCCGACGCGCTGCACGGCGGCGGTCAGCGTCTGGTCGCCGGAGAGCTGCTCGATGCGCCTGAGCAGGGTGGCGCGGTCGGGCAGGCGGTCGAGGACCGAGCGGGTGTAGTCGTTCTGTCCCTTGAGCCAGGGCAGCCAGCCGGGATCGCGGTCGTTTTCCATCCAGCGATAGGGATCGGCCAGGGTCTCGCCGAAATAGGTGTCGTGGGCGGTGTCGATGCGGGCGACCGGTGGCCCTGCGGAGCGGGTGGCGGCCCGGGCGGTGACGCTCCCGGCGGCGATGGTTCTGGCGGCGATGGCGCCCAGCCCCGCCGCCGCGCCCGCCATCAGCCATCGACGCCGTGCCATCCGAACCATCGCGCCCCGTCCCTGCTGTCTGTCTGTCTGTCTGTATGTATGTATGTATGTCGCGGCGATCGTATCAGCGGCGTCGGGTGCGACAAGCGGGGGGAGGGATCATGGGCCGGTCAGCGTCACCGACTTGACCACCGCCCAGACCGGGCGGCCGATGTCGAGGCCGAGCCGGGTGACGGCGTCGCGGGTGAGCAGCGCGAGCAGGGGGGTGGCGCCACACGCGAGCACGACGAGGCATTCGTGCGGCCCGGCGGGTGCGAGGGCGGTGATGCGGGCCGGCAGCAGGTTGTGGCTGCTCAGGCCCGCCGGCCGCTCGGTGGCCAGCGCGATGTCGCGGGCGCGGATGCGCACCCGCAGCGCGCTGCCCGGGGCCGCGGACAGCAGCGGCAGCCACAGCGACCCGCCGTCGAAGGCGAGTTCGCTCAGGCCGCGTTCGGGGTGGTGGGCCGCGATGCGGGCGGCGACCAGCGCGCCGGCCCGTTCGGCGCCGAACGCCTCGGCGAGGTCGGGGCGGGCCATCAGCTCGAACACCGGGCCGCAGGCGCGCACGCGGCCGGCATCGAGCAGCACCAGCGTGTCGGCCAGCCGGTCCACCTCGTCGAGCGCGTGGGTGACGTAGAGCATCGACAGGCCGCCGGTCAGTCCGCGCAGGCGGTGCAGGTAGTCGAGGATGTCGGCGCGGCGGGGGGCGTCGAGGGCGGCGAGCGGCTCGTCCATCAGCAGCAAGGCGGGGCGCGACAGCAGCGCGCGGCCGATCGCCACGCGCGCGCGCTCGCCGCCCGACAGGCCGGCGGGGCGGCGGTCGAGCAGCGCGCCCAGGCCGAGCAGGGCGACGATCTCGTCGAGGCCGGGACCGCCGGCGCGGCCGCGGCGCGCGGCGCGGCGCAGGCCGAAGCGGAGATTGGCGCGCACGTCGAGATGGGCGAACAGCCGCGAGTCCTGGAACACCACGCCGCAGCGCCGGTGTTCGGGCGGCAGGTCGATGCCACGCGCGGTGTCGAGCAGGACGCGGCCCGACGCCACCACGCGGCCGCGATCGGGGCGCAGCAGGCCGGCGACCGCGGCGAGGATGGTGGACTTGCCCGAGCCGGAGGGGCCGAACAGGGCGGTCACGCCGGGCGGGGCGGTGACGGTGGCCTCGAGGGTGAAGCCGCCGCGCCGGTGCGAGAGCGCGAGATCGAGGCTCATCCGTTCACCCGCCGGCGCAGCCAGCTCTCCAGCCGGCCGGCGACCAGCAGCAGACCGACCGCGAGCGCCGCCGCGACCAGGGCGAGACGGGCGGCCACGGCGTCGCCCTCGGGGTCCTGGAGCGCGGTGTAGATGGCCAGCGGCAGGGTCTGGGTCTGGCCGGGGATGTTGGCGGCGAAGGTGATGACCGCGCCGAACTCGCCGAGCGCGGCCGCGAATCCGATCACCGCACCCGCGAGGATGCCGGGGCTGGCGAGCGGCAGCACGACGCAGAACCAGGCGTCGAGCGGGGCGGCGCCGAGCGTGCGGGCGGCGGCGAGCAGGCCGGGATCGAGACCGTCGAGCGAGAGGCGGATGGCGCGGGTGATGAGCGGCAGGATCATCACCGCTGTGGCGAGGATGGCGCCGGCGCGGGTGAACACCAGGGGCAGGCCGATCCGGGCGAGCGGGGCGCCAAGCGGGCCATGCGTGCCGAACACCACCAGCAGCCCCCAGCCGACCACCACCGGCGGCAGCACCAGCGGCAGGTGCACCAGCGCATCGAGCCCGACCCGCCACACGCGACGCGGTCCGGACAGGCAGATCGCGCAGGCCAGGGCGAACGGCAGCGCCAGCGCGACACCGCCGGCCGCGACCTGCAGCGTCAGCCACACCACCGAGGCGAGCGGTGTGTCCATCGCGGCGCGGGCGTCAGTTCAGGATGGTGAAGCCGTAGCTGCGATAGACGTCCCTGGCATGCGGGCCGGTGAGGAAGGCGAGCAGGGCGCGGGCGGCGGCGGGATCGGTGCCGTCGTGGCGGACGAGGGCAAAGGGGTAGATGATCGGGTCGTGCGAGGCTTCGGGGAAGGTGCCGACCACACGCACGTCCTTCGCGGCTTTCGCGTCGGTGGCGTAGACGATGCCGAGCGGGGCCTCCTTCGTCGAGACCTCGCGCAGCACCGAGCGCACGTCGGCCGCCGGGGCGAGGTGGTCGGCGAGCGAATCCCACTGGTGCAGCGCGGTCAGCGCCTGTTTCGCATAGATGCCGGCCGGCACGCCCTGCGGCTGGCCGATGGCGAGGCGGCCGCTGCCCAGCATCTGCGCGATCGGCGTCTCGGCGGTGATGTCGGGCTGGAGCTGGGTGGTGGCCGCGCCGGACGCGATCAGCACGAGTGCATTGCCGAGCGGGGCCGTGCGGCTGCCGGGGACGAGGTGGTTGTCATGGTCGAGGCTGTCGGCCCATTTGACGTCTGCCGAGATGAAGATGTCGGCCGGTGCGCCCTGCGCGATCTGGCGCGCCAGCGCGCCGGAGGAGCCATAGACCAGGGTGGGCGCGGGATGGCCCTGGGCGACCCAGTCATGGCCGAGCCGGTTGAGCGCGTCGGTGAGGCTGGCGGCGGCCAGCACGGTCTGCGCACGCGCACCGGGGACGGCGGCGAGCAGCCCGACCATGGCCAGCATGGCCGCGTGAACCAGTCGTTTCATCACCGCTTGGGATCCTCGATCGGGGGGTGTGGAGACTGCAAGAGCGCTGCGGCGCGGTCAAACCACATCGCGTTGTTGCTGAAAGGCAATCATTGCGCCACAGTCGGAGGCGACGGGGGAACGCGGGGCCACGACAAGGAGCACCACGCCACCGTCAGGGAAGACAGAACACGTCCGGAGAATCTCCATGAATCCGACCTATCGGCCTCTGGCCAACCCCGCGCCGCTCGGGCTGCTCGGCTTCGCCCTGACCACCTGGCTGCTCAGCATGGTCAATGCCGGCTGGTTTGCCGCCGGCGCGGTGTCGATGGTGCTGGCGATGGCGTTCGCCTTCGGCGGCGCCGCGCAGTTCGTCGCCGGGGTGTGCGAGCTGCCGCGCAACAACACCTTCGGCTTCGTCGCCTTCTGCAGCTATGGCAGTTTCTGGCTGTCGTTCGCGCTGTTCGTGACGTTCTTCCAGGGCGCGCACGGCACCGCGCCGGCGTCGTTCGTGGCGTGGTACCTCACGCTGTGGGGGGTGTTCACGCTGATGATGTGGGTGGGGTCGCTGGCCATCGGGCGGGCGGTCAGCACGATCTTCGGGCTGCTGTGGGTGACGTTCTTCCTGCTGGCGGCGGCGGACTTTACCGGCACGGCGACGTTCAAGGTCGCGGGCGGGTATTTCGGCCTCGCCACCGCGCTCGCCGCCTTCTATCTCGCGGCCGCCGAGATCCTCGAGGCGGTGCGCGGCCACGAGGTGCTGCCGATGGGGCGGGTCAGTGCACCGGCCCCGGTGGCGGCTGTGACAGGGCGCTTCGCGGCGGCCTGAATTGTGGCGGGCGGTCAGAGCCTGTCTGAAAATCCGGCACCGGTCTTTCAGACGGCGATCGCCGCCAGCAGTGCCTCCAGGCGCAGACGACCCTCCCCTGTCGCCGACAGCACCCGGCCGCGCGCCGGGTCGTCGGACCAGCGCAGGTAGTCCTCCTCGATGCAGGCGGCGACCATCGAGGGGTCGAGGGCGGCGTCGAGGGGCAGGCCGGTGCGGCGCTCGAAGGCGGTGGCCGCGATCCCCTCGCCCAGGCGCAGGCCCATCAGCAGCATCTCGCGCGCGCGCTCGGCCGGTGCGATCGGGGTCTCGGCGGTGCTGCCGTGGCCGCAGCGCTCGACGCGTTCGGCCCAGAGTTCGGGCGCGCGGTGGCGGCGGGTGGCGAGCAGCGCGCCGTCGAGGCTGAGGCGGCCATGCGCGCCGGGGCCGATGCCGGCATAGTCGCCATAGCGCCAGTAGGCGAGGTTGTGGCGGCTCTCGCTGCCGGGGCGGGCGTAGTTCGACACCTCGTAGCCGAGCAGGCCGTGCCGCGCGGCGGTGGTGGCGGTCTCGACATAGAGCGCGGCGGCATCGTCTGGGTCGGGCAGCACGATCGCGCCCTGACGGTGCAGCGCCTCGAAGCGGGTGCCGGGCTCGATGGTGAGCTGGTACAGCGACAGGTGATCGGCGGCGAGACCGAGCGCGCGGTCGAGCTCCGCACGCCAGGCGGGCAGCGTCTGGCCGGGACGGGCATAGATCAGGTCGAAGGACAGACGGGGAAACAGGCCGCGCGCCAGTTCCAGCGCGGCGATCGCCTGGGCGGCGGAATGCTGGCGGCCGAGCAGGCGCAGGGCGTCGTCATCGAGGCTCTGGATGCCGATCGACACGCGGCCCACGCCGGCGGCGCGGAATTCGGCGAAGCGGCCGGCCTCGATCGAGGTCGGGTTGGCCTCGAGCGTGATCTCCAGATCGTCGGCGGGGTCGAACAGGGTGCGGGCATCGTCGATCAGGGCGGCGACGGTGGCGGGCGCCATCAGGCTGGGCGTGCCGCCGCCGAAGAAGATCGAGCCGAGGCGACGACGGCCGAGGCGCTCTGCCTCGAAGGCGAGCTCGGCGCGCAGCGCGGCGGCGAAGCGGGCCTGCGGCAGGGTGTCGCGGACATGGCTGTTGAAGTCGCAGTACGGGCACTTGGCGAGGCAGAAGGGCCAGTGGATGTAGAGCGCGAGCGGGAGCATGGGCGGCGTCTTACATCGGTTTGCCGCCCCGTGCGCGCAAGGCGCGGGCTGGCGCGCATGGAGCGGCCATGCTGATGTCGGCAACCGCACCCCGCAGAGCGAGACATGCCGCCTTCCGCGTCCGATCCAGAGCCCAGCGCATCCGTTCAGGCCGGTCTGGCGGCGATCCGCGCGCGAATCGCGGCGGCGGAGGCGGCGTGCGGGCGGCCGGCGGGGTCGGTGGCACTGGTGGCGGTGTCGAAATTTCATTCCCGCGCGGCGGTCGAGGCGGCGCTGAGGGCCGGGCAGCGGCATTTCGGCGAGAACCGGGTGCAGGAGGCGCAGGCCAAGTTTCCCGCCCTGCGCGCGGCCTGGCCGGAGCTGCGGCTGCATCTGATCGGCGGGTTGCAGACCAACAAGGCGCGCGCGGCGGTGGCGATCGCCGATGTCATCGAGAGCCTCGACCGGCCGGCGCTGGCAGACGCGATCGCGCGGGCGGCGCAGGCGGAAGGGCGGCTGCCGGCGCTGCTGGTGCAGGTCAATATCGGCGACGAGGCGCAGAAATCAGGGGTGGGCACCGACGAGGCGCCGCGGTTCATCGCCGACTGCCAGGCGCGGTTCGGCGATGCCTTGCGCGGGCTGATGTGCATTCCGCCGGAAGGGCGCGATCCGGTGCCGTATTTCACCGCCCTCGCCCGGATGGCGCGCGTGGCGGGGCTGGCGGAGCTGTCGATGGGCATGTCGGGCGATTTCGAGGCGGCGATCGGCTGCGGGGCGAGCTCGGTGCGGGTGGGCAGCGCGATCTTCGGCCACCGGCCGGCGGGGTTTGCACCTGCGACGCTCGCCGCTAAAGCAGGCGCCGATGAGTGATGCCTCCACCCCGCAACCGCTGCCGGCCGCCGAACCGGACGGGCATGCGATCGAACAGCACGGCAGTTCCGGCCATGGCCGCGCCGACCGGCCGGCGACGCTGGCCGGGGTGCTCGGCGTGCTGGGCATCGTCTATGGCGATATCGGCACCTCGCCGCTCTATGCGCTGAAGACCACCGTCACCATCGTCAACGAGCGGCAGGTGGGCGCGGGCGAGGTGCTGGGCATCCTGTCGCTGGTGTTCTGGTCGCTGATCCTGATCGTCACGCTGAAATACGTGCTGCTGGTGCTGCGCGCCGACAATGGCGGCGAGGGCGGCGTGCTGGCGCTGATGGCGCTCGCCCAGCGCCTGACCCCCGGCAGCCGGGCGGCGGCGGTGCTGGGCATGGTGGGCATTTTCGGGGCGTGCCTGTTCTTCGGCGACGGGGTGATCACGCCGGCGATCTCGGTGCTGTCGGCGATCGAGGGGCTGGAGGTGTCGATCCCGCGCGCCTCCGAGGTGGTGCTGCCGCTGTCGCTGATCATCATCGTGCTGCTGTTCAGCCTGCAATATCGCGGCACCCGCACCGTCAGCCGCATCTTCGGGCCGGTGATGGTGATCTGGTTCGCCACCATCGCCATCCTCGGCGTGATCGAGATCGTGCAGTACCCGGGCGTGCTGCTGGCCCTGTCGCCGATCCATGCGGTGCTGTTCATCGCCCATCATGGCTGGCTGGCCTTCGTCGCGCTCGGCGCGGTGGTGCTGTCGGTGACGGGGGCGGAGGCGCTGTATGCGGATATGGGGCATTTCGGCCGCAAGCCGATCCAGCTCGCCTGGCTGGGCTTCGTGCTGCCGGCGCTGGTGCTGAACTATTTCGGCCAGGGGGCGCTGCTGATCGCGCATCCGTCGGCGATCGCCAACCCGTTCTTCCTGCTCGGGCCGCCCTGGCTGCGCATCCCGCTGGTGGTGATCTCGACGCTGGCCTCGATCATCGCCAGCCAGGCCGGCATCTCGGGGGCCTATTCCGTCACCCGGCAGATGATGCAGCTCGGCTACCTGCCGCGGATGAAGGTCAATCACACCTCGTCGACCGACGAGGGGCAGATCTATGTGCCGCAGGTCAACCGCGCGCTGGCGGTGGGCGTGGTGATCCTGATGCTGGCGTTCCGCAGCTCCGATGCGCTGGGGGCGGCCTATGGCATCGCGGTGACCGGCACCTTCATGTGCACCTGCGCGCTGGCGATGGTGGTGTTCCCGCGTCTGTTCGGCTGGTCGTGGTGGGCGTCGGTGGCGGTGTTCGGGTTCTTCTTCGTCATCGACGCGGTGTTCTTCGCGGCCAATGCGCTCAAGCTGCCGCAGGGCGGGTGGGTGCCGCTGATGCTGGCGATCGTGTTGGCGGTGCTGATGACCACCTGGAAACGCGGCCGCGCGCTGATGCTGCGGCGCTGGAAGCGCGACAGCCTGCCGCTCGACAGCTTCCTGGCCCGGCTGCCGCAGTCGCGCATCATCCGGGTGCCGGGCATGGCGGTGTTCCTGACCGCCACGCCCGACTACGTGCCGGCCTCGCTGCTGCACAATCTCAAGCACAACAAGGTGCTGCACGAGCGGGTGCTGTTCGTGACCATCGTCAATATCGACAGCCCCGAGGCCGCGCCCGACGAGCGGGTCAGCGTCGAGGAGCTTGCGCCCGGCATCCACCGGGTGGTGCTGCGCTACGGGTTCATGGAGAGCCCGAACCTGCCGCGCTCGCTGGAGCTGACGCGGGCGCATGGCATCGCCTTCGACGGCATGCAGGCGAGCTATTTCCTCAACCGCGAGGTGCTGGTGCGGGCCTCGGTGCCGAAGATGCCGCTGTGGCGGCTGTCGATCTTCCTGCTGATGGCGCGCAATGCGGTGCCGGCGACGGAGTTCTTCCGCATCCCGTCCGATCGCGTCGTCGAACTCGGCGTGCGGGTCGCGGTGTGACCACGCCCGGCCCGCTGGCGCTGTTTCGCGGCTTCCTGGGCATCGGCATGATGGGGTTCGGCGGCGTGCTGCCGCTGGCCCGCCGTGCGCTGGTCGACCGGCTCGGTTGGCTGAACGAGGCGGCGTTCACCGACCTGCTCGGCCTGTGCCAGGTGCTGCCGGGGGGCAACATCATCAATCTCTCGGTGGCCGTCGGGCTGCGCTTCGCCGGCATCGCCGGGGCGTTCGCGGCCCTGTCGGGGCTGATCGCGGTGCCGCTGGCGGTGATCGTGGCGTTGGGCGGGCTGTATGCGCGCTTTGGCGACGATCCGCATCTGCGGCATCTGTTCGCCGGCCTCGCCGCGGCCGCCTGCGGGATGATGATCGCGCTGGCGCTGCGCATGGCGGGGCGGCTGCGCGGTGATCCGGCCGCATGCGCGATCGCGCTGGGGGTGGTGGCGGCGGTCGGCTGGGCGCGGTGGCCGCTGCTGGCGGTGATGGCGGTGGCGGCACCGCTCGGCATGCTGGCGGCACGGCGAAGCCGCGCGAAACCGGCGGCGCGGTGATGGGTGCGACCCTGTTGTCGCTGCTGGTGATCTTCGCGGGGCTGTCGCTGGTCTCGTTCGGCGGCGGCAATACCATCCTGCCGGAGATGCAGCGGCAGGTGGTCGACGTGCATCACTGGCTGAGCGCGCAGCAGTTCGGCGCGCTGTTCGCGCTGTCGCAGGCGGCGCCGGGGCCGAACATGCTGGTCGGGCCGCTGATCGGCTGGCAGGTGGCGGGATTTGCCGGTCTGGCCGTGGTCACGGTGGCGAAGTTCGGGCCCAGCTCGATCCTGACCGGTCTTGCCCTGCATCTGTGGGAGCGCCAGCGCCACCGTCCGTGGCGGGCGAGCGTGCAGCGCGGGCTGGTGCCGCTGACCACCGGGATGGTGATGGCGAGTGCCGCGATCATCGCGACGGGCGCGGCCACCACCGTCACCCTGTGCGCGATCAGTGCCGCCGCGACGGTGGCGGCCCTGACAGGGCGGCTGCATCCGCTGGTCATCCTCGGCGCTGGTGCGCTGGCTGGCGTGACGCTCGGCGCAGGCTGAACGTGCGAGCCCCCCGGGGGGGATGTCAGCCCGGGTGCCAGCCGGCGGCCGCGGCGAGCCGCAGCGCCTGTGGCGTGCCGAAGACCAGCTCGGCGAGCCGCAGGAACCGCACCAGCGTCGGGCTCACCGGAGCGGGCGGATGCGGCGCCAGCGCATGCGCCGGAGGCGAGGCGGCGGGGTGGTCGGCGGTGGCGGCCAGCAGCGCCGTCGCCGAGTCGAGCCAGGACCGGACGTCGGCTGCCGCCGGATCGGCGATGGCGAGCCAGGAGATGATGCTGCGCGCGGTCGTCGCCTGCGCCTCCAGCGCGACCAGGTTGACCGGCCGCGCGACATCGGGGGGGGCCACGAACTGGAGCATGCCGTGCATGATCTCGGCGTCCATGATCGCCTCGAGCCGCCGGGCGAGCAGCGCGATGATGCGGGTCCGGAGCGCGCGCATGTCGTCACGGTCCTGCGCAGGCACCCCCGATACGGCCGCGAGCTCGCCGAGCAGTGTCGCCGAGCGCATCAGCCGCAGGCAGAGACGCGCGCCGTCGCTGTGCGGCATCGCCTCCACTTGGTCGGCGAGCGAGCGGCCGATCTGCACCGTGCGGGCCAGCGCACGCGCCAGGCCGGCCTCGAGCAGCTTGCGGATACGCGGCTCGGGGCGAGCGGCGGCGGTCTGGGTGGCGATGTCGACCACCGCGGTGGCAAAGCCGCCCGTCTGCGGCGTCTGGATGTCCGCGAATGGGTCGAGCAGCAGGTTGAGCACCAGCGTCCAGGCGTCGAGACCGCAGAACGACGCATCGGCGAGCAGCGTGCCGAGGCCTTCGCGAAGCGCTTCCGGCGACTCCGCGGCGAGGGCCGGGAGGGCGCGCAGGCCGGGGATCGAGCGGAACACCAGCTCCATGCTGGCCAGCACGCCCTGGCGCTGTCCCTGGTCGAGGCCGAGCTCCGCCCAGTCGCCCTCGGGATCGAGGCCGAGCACACGGGCCGCCGCCGCCTGCCATAGCGGCCGGCCGAGACGGTCGATGCCGGCGGCATCGTCGGCGCGCAGGGCGCGGATCTCCGCTTCCCGCCGGCCGGCCTCGCCGAGCAGCGGGGCGAGGCGCTCGAACACCGGGGCGAGGATGCCGCGCGGGATCAGCCCGGTCGCCGGCGCCCAGCAATGGGTGGGCACGATGACGGCATCGAGCGGCAGGAACAGCAGCCGACGCGTGGTCAGCGCCCGTACCGGCGCCATGGCGGCGAGCCGTGGGCGCAGCGGTGCGATCATCGCGTCGGCCACCTTGCGGTTGGGCAGCGTGTCCACCAGCGACAGGATCTTGACGACCTTGTCCTCGGGGGCCGCCGCCAGCGCGTCGGCCAGACCTGCCTTGCCGGAGGCGTTACCCGGATCGGCGCTCATTGCGGCACCCCGGCGGTCTCGTCGGTCATGTTGAGCTCGAGCTCGGCGAGGCGGATCCGCTCGTTGCGCAGCAGCCGGGTGACGCTGGCGCCGTCGCGGACCGGCCCGACGCGGATCGGCCTGGGGTCGTGGTGGTCGGGCGCGGCGAGATCGGTCTGGCTGGGGGCCGGCAGCAGGCAGGCGATGCGGGCGAGCTCGGCCAGCAGGGTGGCGCGCGTGGGGTCCTCGGAGGGCGCGTCCGCATGGGCGGCGTTCGCGTCGCGCCACAGCAGGCAGATACGCTCCCAGCCATCGAGGGCGAGGTCGAGCCGGTGGGCGAGTGCGGCCGGTGCGGTGCGGTCGCGCTGCCACATCTCCAGCAGGGCCGCGACATCGCGGCAGGCCTCCTCAAGCCCGTGCAGCAACTGCCCCGCCGACTGCACCGCGCGCCCGGCCTGTTCGGCGAGGCGCAGGCCCAGCGACGCGGTTGGGGCCGTGCCGCCGGACCGGCCCACCTCGTGCCACTCGGCGCGGCACTCGTCGAGAAGCGCGATGAGCCGCGCCGGGCGCGAGCGCTCCGCGGCCGGGCCGCCGACGGAGGGCAGAACGCGGGAGAGATCGTCGAGGCAGAGCGCGATCTCGGGCCGCCCGAGGCCGGTGAGTTCGGCGACACGGCCGATGCCGACGGCCTCCCAGGCGATCGCGCCGGCCGAGCCGAGCGGCGACGCGCAGGGGCTTTGCGCCCAGCGCGTCTCGCCGCTGGCGGCGGCGAAACGTCGCAGCAGGGTCACCCGCCGGGCGAGGCGGTTGCGTTCGAGCCGTTCGCGCCGGCGGGCGAGACGGGACGCCGCGGCACCGGCGAAACCCTCCATGGCCACGAGATGGGAGGCTGCCTGGATGGCGGGGGGCGAGAGCACGGGCAGCCGGTCAAGATACTGCACCAGGCGGAGGTCGTGCAGGGTGGGGCCGTGGGTCTCGCGCAGCGCCGGCCAGCTCTCGAGCAGGAAGCCGCGGGTGCCGTGCCGGTTGGGCAGAAGAAACTCCGCGGTGCCGCGCGCGCCGAGGCGCACGCGGGTGCCGCCGAGCAGCGAGCCGATGAAGGGAACGGCAAAGCCGCGATGCTGGGCCACGGCCCCCTGGGGCGACGTCGTGCTCCTGGCTTCCGCCACCGACATGCCGATTTCCTCCCTCCCGCACGATGGCTGCATGCCGGCTCTGGCCGTGCCGGCCCGCCCGTGGCATCTCCCGTCGATGACCAAGACTGCCTGTCAGTGATGAACAAACCGTCAACGCCCCGTGCGCCGCGCAACGGACCCGGCGCGGGCGGGGGTGATCCCACCCGCGACCTCGCCTTCGATCTGCTGGTCGGCGTGCTGGAACGCAGGCGCACGCTCGAACTCGGCCCCGAGGGGGCGGAGGAGGCGCGCGACCGTGCGGCGGCGCACCGGCTGGCCGCCACCGTGCTGCGGCATCTGGGAACGCTCGATGCGCTGCTCGATCCGCTGCTGACGCGCGCACCGCCGGAGCGGGTGCGGCTGGTGCTGCGCATCGGGGCGGCGCAGCTGCTGCTGCTCGACACGCCGGCGCATGCGGCGGTGACCACCTCGGTCGCGCTGGCGCGCCGGCGCGGGCTGGCGCCGTTCACCGGGCTGGTCAACGCGGTGCTGCGCCGGCTGTCGGCCGACGGGCCCGGGCTGCTGGCCGAGCTCGACACCGTGCGCCTCGACATTCCGGCCTGGCTGTGGCGCTCATGGGCGAGCGAGGCGCCGGAGCGGGTGCGCGCGATCGCGCAGGGGCAGCTGCGCGAGGCGCCGCTGGACCTGACGCCGCGGGAGAGGGACGCGATGGGCGCGCTGCCGGATGGATTTCCGGACGGGGCGGAGGTGCTGCCGACCGGCTCGATCCGGCTGCCGCCCGGCACCCGTCCGACCGCCCTGCCCGGCTTTGCCGAGGGCCGGTTCTGGGTGCAGGACGCGGCGGCGGCGATCGCGGCGCGGCTGCTGGACGTACGGCCGGGCGAGCGCGTCGCCGATCTGTGCGCGGCCCCCGGCGGCAAGACCGCGCAGCTCGCCGCGACCGGCGCGGAGGTGGTGGCGATCGAGCGCGATCCGCGCCGGCTGGAGCGGCTGCGCGCCAATCTAGGCCGGCTCGGCTTCGATGGCGTGGTCACGATCGGCGCGGATGCGGTGCAATGGCGCCCGCAGGCCCCGCTCGATGCGGTGCTGCTCGATGCGCCGTGTTCGGCGACCGGAACCATCAGGCGCCATCCGGATGCGCTGCGGATCAAGCGCGAGGGCGACGTCGCAGCGCTGGTCGAGGCGCAGGACCGGCTGCTGGAGGCCGCCGCCGAGATGCTGCGGCCGGGCGGGCGGCTGGTCTATGCGGTGTGTTCGCTGCAGCCGCAGGAGGGCGAGCCGAGGATCGCCCGCGCGCTCGCCACCGGGCGGTGGACGCGGACCCGCATCGATGCGGCGATGCTGTCGGCGCTCGGGCTGGGCGGGCTGGAGGCGGCGATGAGCGAGCACGGCGCGCTGCGCACCGATCCGGGTCTGTGGGCCGAGCGCGGCGGCATGGACGGCTTCTTCATCGCACTGTTGACCAGACAGTAATGATTGGGCGCTACAACGGGTCGCAGGCGGCTTGCGCTCGAGCACGGAACGGACTCTGATTGCCCGATGATACCGAAACATTCCGCGTTGATCGCCCCGAGCCTGCTGGCGGGTGATTTCAGCCGTGCGGCGGAAGAAGCCGCCGCCGTCGAGGCCGCAGGGGCGGACCTGCTGCATCTCGACGTGATGGACGGGCATTTCGTGCCCAACATCACCTTCGGTGCGCAGTTCATCAAGGCGCTGAGGCCGAAGACGAAGCTGTTCTTCGACGTGCATCTGATGGTGGCACCGGTGGATGCGCATCTGAAGGCCTTCGCCGATGCCGGGGCGGACCGGATCCATGTGCATGTCGAGGCGGGCCCGCACCTGCACCGCACCTTGCAGGCGATCCGCGACCTCGGCTGCACCGCGGGGGTGGCGATCAATCCGGCCACGCCCGCGGTGGCGGTGGCCGAGGTGCTGGATCTGGTGGATGCGATCCTGGTGATGACGGTCAATCCCGGCTGGGGCGGGCAGAAATTCATCACCTCGACCCTGCCCAAGATCACACGACTGCGTGAGATGGCGGATGCGACCGGGCGCGACATCGCCGTGCAGATGGATGGCGGCATCGATCTCGAGACGATCGGCCCGGCGCATGCGGCCGGGGCGGATCGCTATGTCGCCGGCAGCGCGATCTTCGGCACCGGCGACTATGCCCGCGCGATCGACGGGCTGCGGCGGGCGGCGCTGGCGACGGTGCGCGGGACCGGCGAGGACGGCCGGCCGGACCCGATGCGCTGATGGTGGTCCGGCGCTGGACCCGCGACGCGCGACTTTCGCTCGCCAGGCTGCCAGCGTTCGGCATCGGCCGCGTGCCGGATGCACCCGCGCATCCGATCCGCGACCCCTGGCCCGGCGATCCGGCGCAGGGGGCGCAGCTGATGCGCGGCAGCCTGACGGTCGATGGCGTCGCGGTGGCCGTCGCACCCGGGCAGTGGGCCACGCAGGGCGTGCCGGAAGCGGCGCGGGCACAGGTGCTGGGCTTTGCCTGGCTGCGCGACCTGCGCGCGCTGGGTACCGATGCGGCACGGCTGCGCGCGCGCGCGCTGGTGGGCGACTGGCTCGCCCAGGCGCGGCCCGATCCGCTGTCGCGCGCGGCCGAGGTGGTGGGCGCGCGGCTCGCCGCCTGGCTCGGGCACTACGATTTCTTTGCCGCCTCGGCCGATGACGGATTCCGGCAGCGGCTGATGGGGCGGCTGCTGGCCGATGCGCGCACGCTGGCCGCCAGCGTGCCGACGCCGATGCATGACGTGCGTGCTCTGGTGGCGCTGAAGGGGCTGATTGTCGCCGGGGTGGCGATGCCGGAGAATTCCGGCTTCCTGGCGCGCGCGATGCGCTACCTCACCCCCGAGCTCAACCGGCAGGTGCTGCCCGATGGCTGTCATGCGGCGCGCAGCCCGGCGGTGCAGCTCGCGGTGCTGCGCGAGCTGATCGAGATCCGCATCGCACTGGCGGCGAGCCAGATCGGGCCGCCGCTGGCGCTGTCGGCCTGTCTGGACCGCATGGCGCCGGTGCTGCGCGCCATGCGGCATGGCGATGGCGGGCTGGCGCTGTTCAACGGCACGCGCGAGTCGAGTGCGGCGATGGTGGATCTGGTGCTGCAGCAGGCCGGGCGGGGGCGGGTCGCGGCGAGCGAGATGAGGGAGGGCGGCTTCCAGCGCATCAGTTCGGGGCGCGCCGCCCTGCTGATGGATTGCGGGCCGCCGGCACCGCCGGGGTTCGACCGCGAGGTGCATGCCGGCACGCTGTCGTTCGAGCTGTCGTTCGGGCGCGAGCGGATGATCGTCAATTGCGGGGCGGCGATCTCGCCCGCCTGGCGCGATGCGCTGCGCGCTACCGCCGCGCATTCGACGCTGACCGTCGAGGATCGCAATTCCACCGAGCTGCGCCCCGGCGGCGGCATCGGCCGGCGGCCGAAGACGGTGAGCGTCGAGCGCAACGAAAGCGGCCAGGCGGTGTGGCTCGATGCGAGCCATGACGGCTACGAGCCGAATTTCGCCGTGCGGCATCGGCGCAAGCTCTATGTCGGTGCCAATGGCGACGAGATCATCGGCGAGGACAGTCTCGAAGGGGCCCGGGGACGCGCGCCGCCGCGGCGCTTCGCGGTGCGGTTCCATCTGCATCCCTCGGTCCGTGTGCGGCTCGACGACGAGCCGGATGCGGTGGTGATCACGCTGCCCGGATCGGGCGCGGCGCGTTTCCTGATGCGTGTCGATGGCGGCACGCCGGTGCTGGAGGAAAGTGTCTATTGCGGGGGCGACAAGCCGGTCCCGACGCAGCAGATCGTGGTGCAGGTGGGTCTGCCCGCGGAGGAGACCGCCGCGGCGCGCAGCGAAGACGGGCACGACGCGCAGGACATCGGCGCCGATACGGCGCAGCCCGGCGCCGAGGCGTCGTCGGCCGCGCAGACGGTGCGCTGGGCGCTGACCCGACTCGACTGACCGGGGATCGGCCGACAGGGCCCGCCAGGCTCAGGTGGTGCGATGGCGGCCGGACAGACGCCACAACACCAGCAGCGCCAGCGCGCCGAGGCCGAGATCGAGACGCCCCGACGCGGTGGCGAGCAGGCTGAGCAGGACCGCGGCGAAGGCGGCGATGGTGAGCCACGACAGCAGCGGGAAGCCCCACATCGCCATGCCGGGCACCACCCTGCCGCCGCTGGTGCGGCGGCGGATCTGGGCGAGGCCGGCGAGGATGTAGGTGACGATGATCAGCGTCGCCGCGAGCGACAGGGCGATGACGTAGCCGGCCTGCGGCGAGACCAGACCGAGCAGCGCGACCGCCACCGCCAGCCCGACCGCGCAGGCGACGGCGCCCACCGGCACGCCGGAGCGGTCGAGGCGGCCGAAGGCGGCGGGCGCATCGGCGGTGCCGGCCAGTTCGAACAGCACGCGCGAGGCGGCATACAGGGCCGAGTTGAGGCAGGAGGCGACGGCCACCAGCACCACCGCGGTGAGGATCTGCGCCGCCGCGCCGATGTGCAGCCGGGCGAGCGCGGTGGCGAAGGGCGACTGTCCGACGACGATCTGCGTGCGCGGCACGATCGCCAGCACCATCGCCAGACCCACGACATGGAACAGTCCCACGCGCAGCACCAGCGAGCGCGAGGCGGCCCTGACCGCGCGCACCGGATCGATCGATTCGACGGCCGCGACGGTGGCGATCTCGAACCCGGTGAGGGTCTGGATCAGGATCGGCAGGATGGCGAGCGCGGCGAACCAGCCCTCCGGCGCCCAGCCTTCCGCGGCGAGCCGCCCCGCACGCGGCCCGCCCGGGGCGCCCGTGGCGGCTGCGACGAGGCCAATCAGCACGAAGCCGGCGATGGCGGCGAGCTTGACCAGCGACAGGGTCGCCTCGGTGCGGGCATAGGCGCGGGCGGAGACGAGATTGTTGGCTCCGGTGAGCACCAGTACGCCGACGGCGCCATACCAGTCCGGTGCGCCGGTGAGTTGTGCGAACAGCGGTCCGGCGGCGATGATCTCCGAGCCGGCGGTCGCACCCCAGAACAGCACGTAGGCCCAGCCCGCGACGAAGCCGGCGCGCAGGCCGAGGGCGGCGCGGGTCTGGCCGATGAACGAGCCGGCCTGCGGGTCGGCGATCGCCATTTCCGCCAGCATCCGCATCTGCGCCATCATCAGCAGCCCGGCGAGGACGTAGAGCGGCAGCACCATCGGTCCGGCGGCGCGCAGGCTGGCCGCGGAGCCGATGAACAGTCCCGCGCCGATCACCCCGCCGATGGCGATCAGCCCGACCAGGGAGGGGGTCAGGGTGTGGCGCAGGCGGCTCGCCGGGGCGGCGGACGGTGGGGTCGGGTCGGTCTGCATCATCTCCGGTTCGGCTGGCCGCGGGAACGGGCCAGCGTGGCACGGGCGCGGGCGGCAGGCGATGGGCCGGGGAGTGGGAGGGCGCGCCGGTTTTGCCTGGGCGGAGCACCGCGCCTACCTTCGGTGCGTCATTCGATGCCGCCGGGGATGATTGTTTCACGTGAAACTTCTCGAGATCGCCAATGTCGATTTCTCGCTGCGGCACTTCCTGCTGCCGCTGATGCGCACGCTGCGGGCGCGCGGCCACGAGGTGGTGGGGGCGAGCGCGGACGGCGCGCTGCTGGAGGTGGCACGCGAGGAAGGGTTCCGCGTCGAGGTGCTGCCGATGGCGCGCAGCCTGTCGCCGATCGCGCAGTGGCGCGCGCTGCGCGCCACGCTGCGGCTGATCCGCCGGGAACGGCCCGACATCGTGCATGCCCACATGCCGATCAGCGGCTTTGTCGCCCGGCTGGCCGCGCGTCTCGGCGGGGTGCCAGTGGTGGCCTATACCTGTCACGGTTTCCTGTTCAACCAGCCGGGCCCGTGGGCGCGGCGCGCGCTGGGGCTGATGGTGGAATGGATCGGCGGCCGACTGACGGACCGTTATTTCACCGTCTCGCGCGAGGAGGCCGACGATGCGCGGCGGTGGCGCATCCACCGCGATCCGGTGGCGATCGGCAACGGGCGCGATCCGGCGCTGTTTCATCCCGACCCGTCGGCACGTCGGGCGCTCCGGGCCGAGCTGGGCGTGCCGGCGGAGGCCGTGGTGGTGGTGGTGGTCTCCCGGCTGGTCGCGCACAAGGGGTATCCCGACCTGCTGCCGGCGATGGAGGCCGTGCCGGGTGCCGAGCTGTGGGTGGTGGGCGAGCGGCTGGCCAGCGATCACGGCGCCAGCCTCGATGCCGCCTTCGCCCGGGCCGAGGCCAGGCTCGGGCCGCGGCTGCGGCGGCTGGGCTACCGGGCGGATGTGGCGCGGGTGCTGGCGGCGGCCGACATCTTCACCCTGCCGAGCCGGTTCGAGGGCCTGCCGATGTCGGTGATCGAGGCGATGCTGTGCGGGCTGCCGGTGGTGGCGACCGATATCGCCGGCCCGCGCGAGCAGGTGTGCGACGGCCTGACCGGGCTGCTGGTGCCGCCCGGCGACCGCGACGCCCTGGCGGGCGCCCTTGGCCGGCTCGTCGCCGATGCGGACCTGCGCGCCGCGATGGGGGCCGCCGGGCGGGCGCGCGCGCTGGCGCTGTTCGACGAGGCGGCGATCCTGACCCGCACCGCCGAACTGCTGGAGCAGACGGCGGCGAGATGTGGCCGTTGAGGCACATCGGCCGGAGATTTCGTGCCAAGGACATGCGACAACGCACTGATTAATTGTCTGTTCACCTGAACGGACCCATCGTCTGGCCATGGCTCGGACCGGCATCGCCCCGCATCGGAGACGCATCGGCGTCGGCCTCGGCCGCTGCCTGCCGGCCGTTGTGCTGTGTATGGCGCTGGCCGCCTGCGGAGGGCCGAGCAGCCACTGGGCGTCGCGCGACTACACCCCGCCAGGGCCGGCCAGCGATCCGTGGGGGCCATATATCGGCGAGGCGTCGAGCCGCTTCTCGGTACCCGATCCCTGGATCAGGGCGGTGATGCACCAGGAATCGGGCGGCCATCAGTATATCGGCGGTCGGCCGACGACGTCGGCGAGCGGTGCGATGGGGCTGATGCAGCTCATGCCGGCCACCTATGCGGAGCTGCAGCAGCGTTATGGGCTGGGCAGCGACCCCTACGATCCGCACGACAACATCATCGCCGGGACCGGCTATATCCGGCAGCTCTATGACAAGTATGGCTCGCCCGGGTTCCTCGCCGCCTACAATGCCGGCCCGGGACGGCTCGACGACTACCTGACCGGCAATCGGGATCTGCCGCGCGAGACGGTGGATTACGTCAATGCGATCTCGCCGCATCTCGGCGGCGGCACGCCCGGCGGGTCGGGCGGCAGCGCGACGATGTATGCGGCGGCGAGCCCGCCGGCGCGCAGGGCGCCCTCGCGCCGACGCGGCAATGCCTGCGTGCAGGATGTCGATGCGGCCTATGATCCGTCCTCGTCCTGCGCACCGGCGGCATCGATGGCCAATCCGGCGCCGGTGGAGGTGGCGGCAGCGCCATCCGACGACCCGGCAATGCTGCCGGCCCGCCAGCAAGTCGCCCAAGCCACGCCGCGCTGTCCGGGCAATCCGGACGCCGCTTTCGATGCGCCCTGCCCCGCGCCGGCCCCCGTGCCGGCCGCCATGCCCGCTCCGGCACCGGTCTATGCGTCTGCCGCCCTGCCCGGCTATCGGGGTGCCTCGGTGCTGGGCGGTGGCACTCCCCCCTATGACGTTCCGCCCTATGGGCCGCCGCCGCCGGCCGTCCGGCCGAAGGTCACGCTCGCCGCCGCCCATGCGGCTCAACTCGCGGCCTATGGCGACTGGGGCATCCAGGTCGGCGCGTTCGACTCGCCCGCGCAGGCCCGCACCGCGACCTCGATCGCGCGGCAGGCCGATTATGGCCGTCTCGGCGGTGCGCGCAGCGTCGTTCAGGCCACCACTCCACCCGGCCGGGGGACGCTGTATCGCGCCCGCCTCGCCGGGCTGGCGCGGCAGACCGCCGGCGATGCCTGCGCGGAGCTCTCCAGCCACCGCATTGCCTGCATGGTGGTCGCACCCGGAGGCTGAGCGCACCGCGGCCATCGGCGTGCTTGCGTCGGGGATGCGGATTTCCTACCCCGACGCGGCCATGAACGAACCCGACCGCCCCCGACCGCTCAGCCCCAGCGACCTGCGCACCTTCGCCCTCGCCTCGCTCGGCGGCGCGCTCGAATTCTACGACTTCATCATCTACGTCTTCTTCGCCCCGCTGATCGGACGGCTGTTCTTCCCGCCCGGACTGCCGGGCTGGCTCGACGGGGTGAAGGATTTCGGCCTGTTTGCCGCGGGCTATCTGGCGCGGCCGCTCGGCGGCCTGCTGATGGCGCATTTCGGCGACACGATCGGCCGCAAGCGGATGTTCACCCTGTCGGTGCTGCTGATGGCGATCCCGACGCTGATCGCGGGGCTGCTGCCGGATTTCGCCGCGTTCGACCGTTACGGGATCGGCTATGCGGCGCCGCTGATCCTGCTGGGCCTGCGCATGCTGCAGGGAGCCGCGATCGGCGGCGAGGCGCCCGGCGCGTGGGTGTTCGTCGCCGAGCATGCGCCCCGCGGCCGGGTGGGGTTCGCCTGCGGGCTGCTGACCGCGGGGCTGACCTTCGGCATCCTGCTCGGCGCGCTGGTGGCGATGGCGATGCATGCGATGTGCAGCCCGGCGGAGCTCGCCGCCTGGGGCTGGCGCATCCCGTTCCTGCTCGGCGGGCTGTTCGGACTGTGTGCGATGGCGCTGCGCCGGCGGCTGCGCGAGACGCCGGTGTTCCTGGCCATGCAGGCGGAGGCGTCGCGCGCCGAACGGCTGCCGATCGGCGAGGTGGTCGCGCGGCACCGTTTCGGGGTCGCGGTGTCGATGGCGGCGACGCTGATGCTGACCGGCGCGATCGTGGTGGTGATCCTGATGACGCCGGCGCTGCTCCAGCTGCATCGGCATCTGTCCGCGCCGCTGACGCTGCGCGCCAATGTCGCGGCCTGTGTGGCGATGACGGTCTCGGTGGTGCTGACCGGCCGCGCGCTCGACCGCTTCGACATCCTCGCCGTCGCCCTGGTCGAGGGGGCCGGGCTGATCGCCTCGGTCTATGCGCTGTACCTGTTCGCCGACATCCCCGGCGCGCTGCTGCCGCTCTGTGTGCTGGCCGGGGTGTTCGTGGGCATCGTCGCGGTGGTGCCGGCGCTGATGGTGCGGGTGTTTCCGCCCGCCGTGCGCTTCACCGGCCTCGCCTTCTCCTACAACCTCGCCTATGCGCTGTTCGGCGGGCTGACGCCGCTGGTGGTCTCGACGCTGATCGTGCGCACGCCACTGGCCCCCGCCCATCACGTCGCCATCGCCACCCTCGCCGGGGTGGGCGCGATCGCGCTCGCACGGCGACGCGGGCTGATCTGACGGCATCGTCGACGGGCCTCGCGCGGGTCGGGACAGGGCATAATGCCGCGCCCAGACCTGCCACCCGACGGAGATGCCGAGCCCGATGCGCCAGCCGATGCTTTCGAGGATGCGGATGATGACGCGCGCAGCCCTGGCGGTGATGGCCGCCGCCGGGTGGCCGCCAGGCGGCGCGCTGGCCGATGGGCTGACGTCGGCCCAGCTCAACAGCATGCTGGCGGCCGGGATGAGCGCACCGATCGCCAGTGCGCTATCGCAGGTCGCCGGCCAGCCGAACGGGCTCGCCGGGCTCAACGCGCAGGCGCAGGTGGCCGCCGCCTCGGCGCTGCCGCCGCTGCGCCAGCAGCTGTGGCAGGCGGTGATGCCGTTCTGGGGCGAGGCGATCGCGCCCGCGCAGAGCACGCAGCTCACGCTGGGGGAGGATTTCAGTCTCGACGGGCGTTTCACGGCGATCCAGCTCATCTTCGCCAATCCCGGCAATGCGGTGACGCTGCCGGCGGTGATGGTCGCACCGAGCGCCTCGGCCGCCTCGAAGACCACGCCGGTCGATTCGAGCGGCAACACGGTCGGCTGGACGGCGGTGAGCTTGGGCGGCGCGTCGGCGATCACGCTCGCGGCCGGCACCGCTTCGCGGCCCAGCCTGACGCTGTCGGATCCGCTGCCGCTGCAGAGCCTCGCGCGCAGCGATGGCGGGGCGTTCTCGCTGCTCTACACGCGCGTGCTGTCGCCGGCGTCGGGCACGAGCTGGACGGCGAGCTACCTCACCGATCTGGCTCCGCTGCTCAGCCTCGCGGCCTATGCCAGCGCGTCGGGCGGGCGGAATGTGGCGCTGTATTTCGGCGGTGGCGACCTCGTCTCGACGCCGGCGGTGGCCAATGTGCTGACCGACGCCAATGCCGCGCTCGGCACCACGTTCAGCTATGTCGCAGGCATACGCTACCTCTCGCCCGACCGGGTGGTGACGATCATGGGCTGCGGCGACAGCCTCACCGCCGGGTTCTCCACGGCGTCGGGCTATGCCGGGTTCGGCCTGCAGGCGTCGGTCGCGCTGTCGCGCCAGCTCGGCATCGGGGTAAGCTATGTGGCGCATGGCTATCCGGGCCAGTCGAGTGCCGATTTCACCGCCAACTGCCGCACCGCCGCGACGCTTCTGCACCCGGCGGTGGTGACGCTGCCGATCGACAGCCCCAATGACTGGACCGGGGTGAGCAACACCGCCAGCGGGACGGCTTCCGCCACCGCCACAGCCGCGCAGGATGCGGCGCGCATCGCCATGCAGCAGCGCGCGCTCGATCTGGCCGATACGGTGCTGTCGTACGGGGGGCTGCCGGTGCTGGTCACGCCGATCCCGTTCGCCGGCTATGACGCCGCCGCGCAGTACGGCGCCGAACGCGCCCAGGGCGGCGCCTTCGCGCGACTGCTGTCGCCGCGTGGCGGGCTGGTGCTGGATGCGCAGGCGATCATCTCGGGCTATGTGCCGAGTGCGAACCGCCCGCCGAGCCTGCCGGCGAACTGCATCGCCGCGGATGGCGCGCATCTCAACGATGCCTGCCAGGGGATGCTGGGCACGGCACTGGCACGTGCGCTGGTGCCGCGTCTGTGAGCGAAGGAAGATGGTGGACGGCGGTGGTGGAGTAAGGGGATCGCGTTGGGAGACGCCCGCTTGACCCGCGTGTATCAGGAGCCGGTCAGCAGGAACCGGTCGCTCCGGTTCCTGCTGCCGAACGCCACGCTTCAGAACCGGTGACGTGACCCCCTGAAACTCTGCCACGGATGGCTAGAGTCCGGACCCAACGGGGGACGGATGGATGAAGAAGTCACGGTTCACAGAAGAGCAGATCATCGCGATCCTGCGGGAGCA
>NZ_JACHXV010000017.1 GCF_014192375.1 Endobacter medicaginis
GGCAATCGTTCCCGTGTTCGTCGTCATCGTCCTCACCCCTGAGGCGGAGACCGTCCGCTAACGGAGTGTCTCAAACAACCGTGGGGCGGAGGAGGAGGTCGAACTCGCTACCTTGCGCTGGGTGGATTGGTTCAATCACCGCAGGCTACTCGAACCCATCGGCAGCGTCCCGCCTGCCGAGGCTGAAAACACCTACTACGCCGCCCTTGAGGCAACGCCTTTGGCCGCATAGGATTCAAACCATTCAGTCTCCAACAAACCCGGCGCGGTTCACGGTGCGCTGATTTCCATGTCCGGCAAAGGCAATGGCAATAGCTATGACAACGCTATTGTCGAGACCTTCTTCAAAGCCCTGAAGTCCGAACTCGTCTGGCGGACCGTCTTCATGACCCGGGCCGACGCCAAAACCGTCATCGGCCGTTATATCGATGGTTTCTACAATCCCGTCCGGCGGCACTCGTCGCTGGACTTCATCAGCCCCGCCACCTAACGAAAGGCAAGCGGCCTGACCCAAAACAGCTCTCCACTTTTCCGGGACAAGTCCACCCCCTATCGAACGGCAGTTGGGCGTGACATGGTTCAGGGATGTCCGAAGGCACTCCAATTTTTGACGCACTGAAGCCTGGCGCGCGTGTCCGCGGTCTGGTCGCAGGCTTCGTGGCCGAGATCGTGCAGGTGAGCCATTTTGGTGCGAATGCGGCGAATGTTGTCTACCGAGCCGATGGGCGGGTCGGCGAGCGCCTTCTTTATCGCGGTGAGGATCTAAGCCTCCAGCTGGTTGAAGGTGGCCGAGGCTACGGATTTGACGCGGATGGCGCCCTTTTGCGGCTCGCCTCTGAAGCTTATCGGGTGCGCCTGGCGCACCTGTTTGACCCTTATCTCGCCATAAGCGCGTCGCAGATAGAAGCTCTCCCCCACCAGATTACCGCCGTCTACGCGGAGATGCTGCCGCGGCAGCCGCTGCGTTTCCTGCTCGCTGACGATCCCGGCGCTGGCAAAACGGTCATGGCCGGCCTCCTCATCAAGGAGCTGCTGATCCGCGGCGACCTGGAGCGCTGCCTGATCGTGGCGCCGGGAAGCCTCGTGGAACAATGGCAGGAGGAGATGGCCGAGAAGTTCTCCCTCGGCTTTGACGTGCTGACGCGCGATCAGATCGAAGCCTCCATCACCGGCAATCTGTTCGTCGAGCGCAATCGGATGATTCTTCGGCTCGACATGGCGGCTCGCTCGGACGAGCTGAAGGCAAAGCTCGAGGCTGCGCCGGAATGGGACCTTGTCATCTGCGACGAGGCGCACCGGATGGCAGCGTCCTACTTCGGCGGCGAGGTCAAGGAAACGCAGCGCCACAAGCTAGGCAAGCTGCTCGGCGCGCGCACGCGCAACCTGCTTCTAATGTCCGCCACGCCGCACAACGGCAAGGAAGCGGACTTCCAGCTGTTCATGGGCTTGCTCGACGCCGACCGTTTTGAGGGCCGGTTCCGGGAGGGCGTTCACAAGGCTGACGTATCAGACATGATGCGGCGACTCACCAAGGAGGAGCTGTATCGATTCGACAACACGAAACTGTTCCCCGAGCGCCGCGCCTACACAGCGAGCTACGCCCTCTCGGAAGAAGAAGCAGACCTCTACCAGGCTGTCACGACCTACGTCCGCGAGGAGATGAACCGTGCCGACCGGAGCGGCGACGGTGGACGGCGCAACAGCGTTGGCTTCGCTCTGCAAATCCTCCAGCGGCGCCTCGCCTCGTCCCCCGCCGCCATCCACCGCTCACTGGAACGGCGGCGCAAGCGGCTGGAGGAGCGGCTCGCCGAGGAACGTCTGATGCGGGACGGCGGCGGCTCGCTGGGCCGGGCGCCGGCGCTGCCGAGCTACGATCCCGACGACTTGGACGAGGCGCCTGGAGAGGAGCAGGAGCAGGCCGAAGACCAGATCGTCGACTCCGCAACGGCCGCGCAGACGCTCGCCGAGCTGGAGGCGGAGATTGCTATCCTGCGCGACCTGGAGGCGCGGGCGCTGCGCCTTAAGCTGTCGGGCCGTGACACGAAATGGCGCGAGCTGGAGTCGATCCTCGACGACCCGATCATGCTGGAACCCGCGACCGGGCTGCGGCGAAAGATCCTGATCTTCACCGAGCCTAAGGACACGCTGGAGTACCTCGCGCAGAAGATCGGCAGCCGGATCGGCGATCCCGCCGCCGTTGTGACAATTCATGGCGGCGTCGCCCGGGAGGCGCGTCGCGCCGCCATCGCGGCGTTCAACAGCGACCCGACCGTGCGCGTGATGATCGCCAACGACGCCGCGGGCGAAGGCGTGAATCTGCAGCGTGGCGCACACCTGATGGTCAATTACGACCTGCCCTGGAACCCGAACCGGCTGGAGCAGCGCTTCGGGCGCATCCACCGCATCGGGCAGACCGAGGTCTGTCATCTGTGGAACCTCTGCGCCGCGAACACGCGCGAGGGCGAGGTCTATCGCCGCTTGTTGGAGAAGCTGGAGGAGGCGCGCGCCGCGCTCGGCGGCAAGGTCTATGACGTGCTGGGCGAGCTTTTCGAGGGGCAGGCCCTGCGAACCCTTCTCGTCGACGCAATCCGTTACGGCGATCGGCCGGACGTGAAGGCCGAGCTGTTCCGCAAGGTCGACGGTGCGGTCGATGTCGAGACGATCGAGACGCTGGTTGCCGAGCGCAAGCTCACGTCTGAGGGCCTCGACCCTCGCGCGGTAACCGCTATCCGAGAGGAGATGGAGCGTGCGCAGGCGCGACGGCTCCAGCCCCATTTCATCGGCGCCTTCTTCCGCGAAGCGTTCACCACGCTCGGTGGCCGCATCTCCGAGCGCGAGACGGGCCGCTACGAGATCACCCGCGTTCCGGGCGTGCTGAAGGATCGAGATCGGCTGATCGGCCGGGGCGACCCGGTGCTGGACCGCTACGCACGGGTGACGTTCGAGAAGGCTTTGATCGCCGGACAGCCGCAGGCGGAGCTGCTAGCGCCAGGCCATCCGCTGCTCGAAGCCGTGGTCGACGTGATATTGGAGCGCTTTCAGCCGTTGCTGACCCAGGGCAGCGTTCTGGTCGATGACGCGGACGAAGGAGAGGCGCCGCGTCTCCTAGTCTATCTCGAGCACGCCATTGGCGACGGGCGCTTCGGCCGCTCCGGCGAGCCGCGCGTGATCTCACAGCGGCTCCAGTTTGTCCACCTGACGGAGGACGGGCGCTCGGTGGACGGTGGCTCCGCTCCCTACTTGGACTACCGGCCGATCGCGGCCGAGGAACGCAGCGCGGTGGCGGAGGTGATCACCGCGCCATGGCTGGCGGACGGCGTGGAACAGCGCGCGCTCGGCTACGCCATCTCGACTCTCGTGCCGGAGCATCTGGCCGAAGTGAAGCGTCGCCGCCTGACTGAGATCGACAAGGTCGAACGCGAGGTGCGCGCGCGGCTGACCCGGGAGATCAACTACTGGGACGCGCGCGCCGCTCGCCTCCGGGAGGAGGAACGCGCGGGCAAGGAGCAGCGCATCAACGCCCAGAACGCGGAGGCGACGGCGCAGCGCATGGTCGACCGGCTGCACAAGCGCCAGGGCGAGCTGGAGCGCGAGCGGCAGATCAGCGCGCTCGCGCCGGTATTGAAGGGCGCGGCGCTGGTGATCCCCCGCGGGCTCCTCCAGGCGAGGTTGGCGCCTAACGAGCCCGAGCCGCTCAACCACTTCTCCGAAGACCCCGCCTCCCGCGCCGAGGTGGAGCGGCTGGCGATGGAGGCGGTTGCGGCTCACGAGCGCGCGCTGGGGAACGTGCCCCGCGATGTCTCGGCCGAGAAGAAGGGCTGGGACATCGAGAGCCTCGACGGCGCGACCGGCCACCTGCGCTTCATCGAGGTGAAGGGCCGCCATGCCGAGGCGCGTGACGTGATCATCACCAAGAACGAGATCCTCGCCTCGCTCAACGCGCCCGACGCCTTCCACCTCGCGCTCGTGCTGGTCGATCGCGGTTTCGCGCATCAACCCGTCTACGTGCAGCGCTTCTTCCGGCGCGAGCTGGGCTTCGCCGAGACGGCGGTGGTCTTCAGCCTGAACGATCTGCTATCGCTGACGCGGAGGCCGCTCGCCGGCACGGATTCGCGGATGGAGACAGCCGTCGCCTGACCTGCCCGGCTTCTACGCATTTGGATTAGGGTAGAGGGCGCGTGACAACGGCGGTTCGCAAGAAGCTTATCGAGGTCTCCATCCCGCTGGAGGCGATCAACGCGGCGTCGGCACGAGAGAAGTCGATCCGGCACGGGCATCCTTCGACGCTCCACCTTTGGTGGGCACGCCGTCCGCTGGCGGCGTGTCGGGCGGTGCTCTTTGCGCAGCTTGTGGACGATCCGTCGGCGTGGCCCGGCCGCTATCCGTTCCCGGAGATTGCCAACGATGAAGACGCCGAGCGCCGCCGCCTGCACCGGGTGATCGAGGCGCTGGTGCCGTGGGAGGCCTCGAATGACGAAGCCATCCTCAACGCCGCGCGGTGGGAGATCGCGCGCTCGGTGGCCTGGGGCTTGGGCGAGGAGCCGCCGCCGCGAAGCGATGGCAAGGCCATTTTGGACTACCTCCAGACCAAGGCGCCGCCGGTCTACGACCCCTTCTCAGGGGGTGGGTCGATCCCGCTGGAGGCGCAGCGCCTGGGGCTGCGCGCCTATGGGTCGGACCTAAACCCGGTCGCGGTGCTGATCGGCAAGGCGCTAGTGGAGATCCCGCCCAAGTTCGCCGGCCTGCCGCCGGTTAATCCGGCAGCACAGGCTGAGCTGAAGCGGGGTGGCCGCTGGCAGGGAAAAGGCGCGCAGGGCCTCGCCGACGACGTGCGCTACTACGGCCGGTGGATGCGCGATGAAGCGGAGAAGCGCATCGGGCATCTCTATCCCAAGGCGGAGCTGCCGGACGGGTCCGAGGCGACGGTGATCGCCTGGCTGTGGGCGCGCACGGTGAGGTCGCCCGATCCGGCCGCGAAGGGCGCGATGGTGCCGCTGGTATCGTCCTTCATGCTTTCGACCAAGGAAGGCAAGAAGACCTGGGTGGAGCCGGTGATCGACCCGGCCGCCTCGAATGGTTGGCAATTCGAGGTGCGCACGGGCGCGCTGTCGAAGGTGGACGAAGCCAAGCTGAAAGAGGGCACGATCGGGCGCAGTGGCGGCGGCACCTGCATCCTGACCGGCTCCTCGATGCCGTTCAGCTACATCCGAGAGCAGGGGCAGACGGTTGGGCTCGGCGTGCGCCTGATGGCCGTGGTCGCCGAAGGTCAGCGCTCGCGCGTCTACTTGTCGCCATCGGATGAGCACGTTCGCGTCGCCGAGTCTTCTAAGCCGGCCTGGGAGCCGGAAGGCGAGCTGCCGAACAACCCGCGCGACTTCAAGACTCCGAACTACGGCATGAAGACCTTCGCCTCGCTGTTTACGCCGCGGCAGCTAGTGGCGCTGACGACCTTTTCTGACCTAGTTGCCGAGGCACGTGAGAAAGCCCTTACGTGCGCCCTCGACGCCGGCCCGAGCGACGATGCGCGAGCGCTCCACGAAGGCGGTATCGGCGGTGAGGCCTATGCGGACGCAGTGGCGACGTACTTGGCTTTCGCGGTAAGCAAGTCGTCAACTCGATCCTGCACCCTGTCCATTTGGGAAACTGGAATGGGTAGGCTGGCCGGCGCCATGGGCCGTCAGGCGCTGCCGATGCAGTGGTCTTATGCAGAAACCAATCCGCTTGCAGGCGCGGGCGGCGATATTGCGGGAACGGCCATCTCGGTCGCCGAGAACCTTCAAAACCTCGGTCGCGTCGGCCCTGGCCAGCTTAAGAACCTTGCAGCCCAAAAGAATAGCTTTGCCAACACTCCGGTCGTCATCTCTACTGATCCGCCATACTATGACAACATCGGATATGCTGACCTGTCCGACTTCTTCTACGTATGGCTCAAGAAGTCGATCGGAGCGACATGGCCACAGCTTTTCCGACGCCTGACAACTCCGAAGGATGAAGAGCTCGTCGCTACGCCGTACCGTCACGGAGGTAAGGACGGTGCTGAAACCTTCTTCATGACGGGAATGTTGGAAGCACTCGCGGCGATGCGGGGCGCAGCGACAGAAGGCGAACCGCTCGCGATATACTACGCCTTCAAACAAGCCGAGGTTGGGAGCGATGGTATCACCTCGGCCGGTTGGGCGTCGTTCCTTCAAGCTGTAGTTAGTTCGGGATTGATCGTCGACGGCACTTGGCCGCTACGAACAGAGGCGACCAACGCGCTTAAAGCTGCGATGAACGCTCTTGCCTCCTCGATCGTCCTCGTCTGTCGCAAACGCCCCGCGGACGCGCCGGTAATTGCCCGCGCGGACTTCATGCGGCTGCTCAAGCGCGAACTTCCCGATGCTATCGACGCGATCCGCAGAGCAGGCGTCGGCCCTGTCGACATGCAGCAGTCCGTGATCGGTCCCGGCATGGGCGTGTTCAGCCGGCACGCCAAGGTGCTGGAGGACGACGACAGCGCCATGACCGTCAAGACGGCTTTGGCGCTGGTCAACCGCGTCTGGGAAGAGATCGAGAACGAGCTCGACGCCGCCTTCGACGCTGAGACGCAGGTCGCGCTCGCCTGGTACGGCTCCTACGGCTTCGACGCGCGACCGTCGGGGGAGCTGATCACGCTGACCACGGCCAAGAACACCTCCGACCGTGCGCTCTTCCAGTCCGGTGTGTTCGAGAACCTGTCCGGCCGCGCCGCACTGGTCGGCCGCGACAAGCTGCCGGCCGACTGGTCGCCGGCCGCCGACAAGCACCTCACCGTGTGGGAGTGTGTGCAGCACACCGCCGCTCGCCTGAACGCGGAGAACGGCGGCACCGAGGCTGCCGCGCGGCTGGTCGCACAAATGGGCGCTAAGTCGGCAGACGCGCTGAAGCTCGCCGACCGGCTGTTTCACGTCGCGACCAACAAGGGATGGTCGGCCGAGGCGCTGGTCTACAATGAGCTGGCGGAGGTCTGGCCCAAGCTGGAGGACGCGGCGTCCGCAATTGCCGTTGGCGCAGGTCAGGCTGCGCCGGCTCAGCGTGGGCTGTTCGAGGGGGTAGCGTAGGTGTCGACGGAAAAGGAGACGCTCCAGCGCGTCCAGGGCGCGCTCTACCACCTGCGCCGCGGCCTGACGCCGTTCGTCGAGGCTCGGATGAAAGGGCGACACGGGGGGAATTGGCTGCACTACGCCAGCCGCGCCGCCGGCGGCTCGCCGAACGCGCCGCTCGACGAGTATGGCCTGCTCAAGACCATGATCGACAGCTGGCGCGAGGTCTTCGACGACGCGTTCCCGCGCAACGAAAAGCATAAGGTCCGCAACTTCACCTCGATGGCGCTGGAAGCGCGCAACGCTACCTCACATCTGTCCATCCCGCTCCAGGACGAGGAGGCGCTCCGCTACCTCGACGCCATCCACTGCCTGCTGAAGGCGGTGAAGGCGCCCCCCGCCGAAACGGCCGAGGCGAAGAAGCTCTACGACACCCAGCGCGCCTCGGGGCTCACCCCGCCCGCGACGCCGCTCGCCGCCCCGGCGCCCGCGCCTTCCAGCCGTGAGACGCTGTCGCTGGCCTTAAGCCGCCCCTTGGCGGAGGAGGGCTCGGCCAAGGCGCTCAAGCCTTGGATCGAGGTGGCGCTTCCCCATCCGGACGTGCTCGCCAACCGGTTCAAGGAGGCGGAGTTCGCTGCCGACCTCTTCGCCGTGGACAGCGGCAACGTCGACCCGACCAGTGACTATGCGACGCCAAAGGGCTTCTTCGGCATCACCTTCCTGACCGAAGGCTTGAAGCGGGTGCTGACCACCGCCCTCCAGCGGCTGAGCGGCGCTGGCGGCGACCCGGTGATCGGGCTCCAGACCGCCTTCGGCGGCGGCAAGACGCACACCATGTTGGCCGCCTACCACCTGGCGGCCAGCGACGACCTCGCCGTGCTGCCTGGCGTGGCACCGCTTGCGCAGGCGGCCGGCGTGACCGCCTGGAGACGGCCGAAGCTCGCCGCCTTCGTCGGCACTTCCGAAGGCGTAGACACCCGTCTGGCGCTCAAGGACGGCCCGCAGGTCCACACGTTGTGGGGTTATCTCGCGTGGCGGCTGGCCGGGCAGGCCGGCTACGACCTGATCGCGGACGCCGACCGGGCGCGAACCAATCCCGGCTCGCGGCTGCTGGTCGATCTCTTCAAGCTCTCCGGCCCCGCGCTGATCCTGCTGGACGAGCTGGTCGCTTACGCCCGGCAGCTGCCGGATGACCGCTTCGAGGCGTTCCTCTCCTTCGTCCAGTCACTGACTGAGGCGGCCAAGATGGCGCCCGGCGTGCTGATCATCGGCTCACTGCCCGAGAGCGATCTTGAGGCGGGTGGCGAGAAGGGCGTCGCGGCCCTGCGCCGGCTTCAGAGCGTGTTCGGCCGCGTCCACTCGCCCTGGCTGCCCGCCTCGGGCGACGAGACCTACGAGATCATCCGCCGCCGCCTGTTCCAGACGCTCGACAGCGACGGTGAGCGGGCGCGCGACGAGACGGTCAAGGCTTTCCACGATCTCTACAAGAAGAACCCGGCCGAGTTCCCACCTGAAGCCAAGGAAGCGCGCTACGCCGAGCTGCTGCGGCTGTCTTACCCCATTCATCCCGAACTCTTCGACCGCCTGTCGAAGGACTGGGCCAGTCTGGAGAAGTTTCAGCGCACGCGCGGCGTGCTACGCTTCATGGCCAACGTCGTCGGCGTCCTCTGGCACGAGCAGAAGCGCGATCCCCTCATCACGCCGGCGCGGGTGCCTGTGGCGCATGAGCGCGTGCGCGCGAGCATCCTCTATCCGCTCGACCCGGCATTTGGGGCGGTGATCGACAAGGAGGTGGACGGCGACGGATCGCTGCCGCAGCGGATGGAGGCGAACCCGACGCGGCGGATGACGCAGTTGCGGGCGGCTACCCGCGCGGCCCGCGCGGTTTTCCTGTGCTCGGCGCCGCTTGTGGGACAACCGAACGCTGGCCTGACGGGGCCGGGCTTGCGCCTTGCATGCGCTGAGCCCGGCGATCAGCTCGCGATATTCGGGGAGGCGCTGCGGGAGCTGAGCGAGCGCGCGACCTACCTCTATGAAGAGGCAGGGCGTTACTGGTTCTCAACCCAGCCCACGCTCAATCGCCTCGCTGACGACCGAGCGAAGGCTTTTCCAGAACACGAGGTTGACGATCGGATCGTCCAGACCTTGCGCGATGATGCCCGCACGACCGGTGGCTTCCGCCGGGTCTTCGCTGCACCTGACGACGCTTCTTCGATCGACGAAGCGGAGGCGCTATCCCTCGTCGTCTTGGCGCCGTCCTCTCCGCACTCCGGGAAGAGCGCGGCCAAGTCAGCGGCAACCGATGCGGTGGCCGACTCTGTCACACGCTGCCGCGGTGGCCAGCGCCGGTTCCGAAACACGCTGTTCTATGTGGCCGCTGACGAAGCTGCGCTCGCAACGGCGCGCGAGGCGATACGGCGCGGAATGGCCTGGCGTGAGATCGCCGGCGACGAACGGCTTAAGGCGCAACTGCCCGGCGCTCAGATAGATGATGCGAAGCGAAAGGCGGCGTCTTACGGCGAAGGGGCCGTCCAGGCCGTTCGTGCGGCATGGGTGCATATTCTGTACCCGGTCAAGACCGAGCAGACCGAAGTCGGTCGCGCCTTCGACCTCGAGCAGCTCACCATCTCATCCCGGGAGCGACCGGCCGTCCCCACGGCTGTCTATGACAAGATCGGCCCAAAAGGCGACAACGTCGCCAAGGAGAAACTCGGGCCGGACAACTTTTGGAACCAGCTCAAGCCTCTCTGGCCCGAAGATCGGTCGCATCTGCCGGTGAGGGAGGTCGCGGAGTGGTTCGCCTCCTACGTCTACCTGCCGAAGCTGAAGGATAGGCTGGTCCTGGAGCAAGCTGTTCGCGACGCCGTCGGCAAGCTCGACCCCGCCTTCGGCTACGCCGACCGCGTTGATGACGCGGGCAAGTATGAACGGCTCATCTGGGCAAAGGGCGTTCCCGAGATCCTGCCGGAGACCGCCGTGCTGGTCCGCGCCGAGGTCGCCTCAGCGGCGGCAATCAGCCGGCCTGCCAGCCCGCCCGCAATGCGGGTAGAGCAACCCGGTTCGACTACCGGCGACAGCCCGGCGCCAAATGCTAACGCATCTACACCGCCCGCCAAGCCGACGCGCTTCTTTGGAACTGTTGAAGTCGACATGTTGCGCCCGGTGAAAGCGTTCGATGCCATCCTGAACGCGGTGGTGATGGAGCTCCAGCGCAATCCGTCTGCCAAGATCAGGCTGACGCTGGAGGTTGAAGCCGAGGCGGTCGACGGCTTCGAGGAGAACGACATCGGAGTGGTTCGCGACAATGCGCGTCAGCTGAAGTTCAAACCTGAGTCGACAGGTTTTTCTTGAAACCTCCTATGGTCGTTACAGAATTAGCGTTAGCTATCAGACTCATCCCGTCGTAAATCGTTTCCCTCTTCCATTCCGGTGCCGCTTCTTTTGATCTGCGCCGATGTCCGCTTTGGAGGTAAGCGTCCGGTCAGGCCCGCCTTCTTGTCATGATCTGGTGGGGTGATCTTACAAGCGATCTTTGGAGCGCTTGTAAGGACAATGCTGGACGGTCGGATTGAGATCATCACGGGGCGGGATCGCCGCCGGCGCTGGAGCATTGCCGACAAACTCAGGATCGTCGCCGAGGCGGAGGAGCCCGGTGCCTGCTTTGCGCATGTCGCTGATCGCAACGAGGTCACCCGGGGGTTGCTGTGGAACTGGCGGGCGCATGTGCGGCGCGGGACGCTTTGACTGGAACCGCCCGCGTCGTTCTTACCTGTGCATCTGGCGGAGGGGATGCCGGCGTCAGGGTCGCGTCCCGTGGCACCGATCCAGCCACCTCCGCCGGTGCAGCCGACCGCGCCCGCAGACCGGATCGAGATCGAGCTTCCCGATGGCAGCCGTCTGCGCGTTGGTTCAGACGTGAGCCTTGTCGCGCTGCGGCGGGTGGTCGCGGTGCTGCGTGGATGATCGCGCTGCCGCCCGGCGCGCGGGTCTGGCTCGCCGCCGGGACCACCGACATGCGTCGTGGCTTCGATGGGCTGGCCCGCCAGGTGCAAGAGGTGCAGCGGCTCGACCCGTTCAGCGGGCATCTGTTCGTGTTCCGCGGCAGGCGCGGTGATCTGCTCAAGTGCCTGTGACATTGCCCCTTACGTGTCCTCGTTCATAAGCAGGATCCTGTTTCGATATGCCGCTGAAGGCGGCGTGTTGCAAAGGCTGTCGGCGTGAGCCCGTTCAGGCTCGTGTGTGGACGGGCCTGATTATAGTCGGCTCGCCACGCTTCGATGATCCGGCGCGCAGCGGTCAGGCTGCCGAACAGGTGCTCATTGAGGCATTCATCACGGAACCGTCCGTTGAAGCTTTCGACAAACCCGTTCTGCTGCGGCTTGCCCGGTGCGATGTAGTGCCACAGCACGCCGCGCTCCTCCTGCCATCGCAAGATCGCATGCGACGTCAATTCGGTGCCGTTGTCGCTGACGATCATCAGGGGGCGACCACGCAGCGCGACGATCCGGTCCAGCTCACGCCCCACCCGCAGGCCCGGCAGCGACGTATCGGTGACCAGGCCAAGACATTCGCGGGTGAAGTCATCCATGACAGCCAGCACGCGGAAGCGTCGACCAGTGGCCAGCGCGTCCGACACGAAATCGAGCGACCAGCGTTCGTTCGGTGCCGTCGGCAGAGCCATCGGCGATCGCGTGCCCAGAGCCCGTTTCCGGCCGCCCCGCCTGCGAACGCCGAGCTTCTCCTGCCGATACAGCCGGAACAGCTTCTTGTGGTTTACCTGGATGCCCTCCCGCTGCAGCAGGATGTGCAGCCGCCGGTAGCCGAAGCGTCGACGCTCATCCGCCAGCCGGCGCAGACGCTGCCGGATTTCCGTGTCATCCGGGCGCCGGCTGGCATAGCGCCAGACCTTCGGGGCCAAGCCCACCAGACCGCATGCTCGGCGCTGCGAGTAGCCCTTCTGTTCGATCGCTCAGGTCGCGGCAGAACGCCGCGAACCGGGCGTCAGAAGTTTTTTGCCAACAATTCCTTCAGCGTCGACACGTCCAACATCGACTCCGCCAGCAGCTTCTTGAGCTTGGAGTTTTCCTCCTCGAGCGCTTTCAGCCGCTTGGCCTCCGAGACCTCCAAGCCGCCATATTTCGAACGCCACGCGTAGAACGTCGCGTCGCTGATCCCGTGCTTGCGGCATAAGTCGGCCTGAGCAGCCCCCACCGGGTGGTCCGGGTAGATAGTTAGTGCATTGTCGTCTCCGCCGCCATTGCCGGGCGCAGGTGGAGCGAAGCGGAACCGGAGGCCGGCGATGGCGGCGTCGCCGCTTCTGGTGCGGGTGGGCGATAGCCCAGGCTGCTATGTGGCCGGATGGTGTTGTAGTGGCGCCGCCACGCCTCGATCAGCACTCTGGCCTCGGCGAGGCTGTAGAAGATCTCTCCGTTAAGCAGCTCGTCACGCAGCGAGCCATTGAAGCTCTCGTTGTAGCCGTTCTCCCATGGCGAGCCTGGCGTGATGTAGAGCGTGTTCACGCCGATCTGCCCAAGCCATTTCTGGACTGCGGTGGCGATGAACTCGCTGCCGTTGTCCGATCTGATATGGGCAGGCGGGCCCCGGTCAATGAACAGCTCGGCCAGGGCCGCCAGCACATCTTCGTGGCGAAGCTGACGGGCGACCACCAGCGCCAGGCACTCGCGGCTGGCCTCGTCGATGATCGTGAGGATGCGGAACTTGCGCCCGTCGTGCGTCCGTGCCTCGACAAAGTCGTACGCCCAGATGTGCCCGGGATATTCCGGCCGCAGCCGAATACACGAGCCATCGTTCAACCACAGCCGACCACGTTTCGGCTGTCGCTGAGGCACCTTCAGCCCCTCGCGTCGCCAGATCCGTTCCACCCGTTTGTGGTTCACCGACCAGCCGGCCGCATGCAGCAGTGCGGTTACCCGGCGATAGCCGTAGCGCCCGTACTGCCTGGCCAGCGCGACGATGTCGTCGGTCAGCGCCTCCTCGTCATCTGCCCCACACGGCACTTTGCGCTGCGTCGACCGATGCTGCCCGAGGACGCGGCACACCCGTCGCTCGGACACATCCAGCACCTCACGCACCTGGTCGATGCACCGCCGGCGCCGTGCGGGGCTCAGAAGTTTCCCCGCGCCGCCTCCTGCAGGATCAGCTTGTCCAATGTCAGGTCCGAGATCGCGCGACGCAGCCGGAGGTTCTCCTTCTCCAAATCCTTCATCCGCCGCGCCTGATCCGTCTTCAGACCACCATATTCCTTGCGCCATCGGTAATAGGTCTGCTCGCTGACTGCGATGCGCCGGCATGCCTCGGCCGTCGTGCCGCCCTGGCCCAGCATGATCTCAACCTCACGCAGCTTGCCGATGATCTCCTCGGGCTTGTGCTTCTTCGCTGGCATTCGTCGTCCCTTCCTCGATCCAGACTGTCATAGTCGATGGACCACTCAGAAGGGGGCAGCTCAGATCCACGGCGCTCATCGTATCCATTACAAAACGATCATACGGCCGTCATGTCTGGCTGTCGCCGTCTTTCTGCTGGCGATCGTCCCGTCGGTCGCCGCACCGCTCTATCCGCGCGCCGGCGCGTCCTCCGCCGCACCGGGCCATCCGGCCGTCGCGGCGCTCGATGGCGGCGGTTGGCGCGCCGCCGGACCGGCGCCGCAATGGCTGGTCGTCGATCTCGGCATGCGCAGCCGGCTGCACGCTGTCGTGCTGCGCCTGCCCGGCGGTGGCGCACCGCACATCACTCTCTCCGGCTCCGACAGCGGTGCGACCGCGCCGCCCGACGGCTGGACCCGTCTCGGCGTGATCGAGGCCGGCCGGGCGGGCAGCGCCTCCATCGCGCTGGACGGGATGGCGCGCTTCGTCAGGCTCACCTTCGATGCCGGGCCGGCGGCGGTCGATGCGATCACCGTGGACGCGACGCCGATCGTCGATTCCGGCGCGGACACGCTGCCGCCACCGCCCGCCGGCATCGCGCCGCTGGCGGTCGTCGAGAGCTGCGACCTGTGGTCGTCGCCGGCGATGTGGGCGTCGCTGCGCGACCGCGCGCCGCGCAGCCGCCCGTTGACGGGGGTCTACGACGATGCCGATCCGCTCGTGATCGACGCGCGCATCCGTCTCGCCCGCGGCGCCGGGATCACTGCGTTCCAGTCGTGCTGGTTCCGTCAGAAGGGCAATGCGGGCCAGCCGGTGATGACCGAATATGACGGTGCGATCCGGGCGTTTGCCGACACCGCCCGGCTGCGTGGCGCGATCCGCTGGTCGCTGCTGTGGGACAACGCCAACCCGGCCGGCGACGGTGTCACGGATGCGGGCGACTTCCTCGATCACGTCGCCGCGTTCTGGATCGCGGCCTATCTCGACCGCCCGAACTATCTGCGCGTGCAGGGCCGGCCGGTGATCGCGATCGCCAGCCCGGAACGCCTCGCCGGGCAGCTCGGCGGCGAGGCGGCCGCCCGCCGGACGATCGCGGCGTTCCGCGCCGCCGCCCGCCGCGCCGGTGTGGGCGATCCGTTGCTGATCGCGGTCAACAACGCCTCTCCCGCCGCCGACAACGCGCTCGCCAGCCGCATCGGCTTCGATGCGGTGATGGCCTACGCATCGCCGATGTTCACCGGGCTGCTGCCCGGGCCGCATCCCGATGCCGCGCAGGTGCTGGATGCGGAGAGGCGCGCCTGGGCGGCACGGCTGGCGCATTCTCGGCTGCCACCGCTGGTGACGGCCTCGATCGGCTATGATGCGTGGCCCTGGTCGGGCGTGGAGGCGGGCTACCATCTCGATGCGCGTGCGTGGCGTGAGCTTCTGCATCAGAGCTTCGTCCGCGCCCAGGCGCTGCCGCCCGGCCAGCCGGGTCATGCGCTGCTGTATGTCGACAACTGGAACGAATATGGCGAGGGCCATGTCATCGAGCCCAGCCTCGCCTGGGGCAGCAGCGCACTCGACGTGCTGGGCGAGGTGCTGCGCCAGGGTCGCTGACCGCCGGTGCCGGAGTTTTCAGACCGGCCCTCAGCCGGACATGCGCGAGAAATGCTCGGTGATCAGCGCGTTGTCGGGGGCGAGCTCGGCTGCGCGCGCCGCGGCGGCGCGGGCGGCGGCGGGGCGGTTGAGATCGCTCTCGGCGAGGCTCATCACATAATAGTAGACGGCATTGTCGCCGAGCGCATCGAGCAGCAGCCGGGTCAGCAGCCGCGCGTCGGCCGGCCGCTCGGCCATCAGCATCGCCCGCAACACCGCCTGCATGATGGTGTCGTTGCCCGGGTTCATCGTCGCCGCCGCGACACCGACGCGCAGCGCATCGTCCATGCGCCCGGCGTCGGCGAGGGCCAGTCCGCGGCGATAGATCATCACGCTCTGCTCGTGCACCGCCGCGTTCGTCGGCGCACCCAGCAGGTCGAGCAGCGGGATCAGCCGCAGCGCACGCAGCGCGCCGGCGAGGCGCGCGGCGATTGCCTCGTCGTCGGGTGCGAGACGATAGGCGCGTCGCAGCGGCATCAGCGCGCGATCGTTCGACCCGCGTGCGATCAGCGCGTCGGCGACCTCCAGCAGCAGCCCCATGCTGCCATGCGCGTGTTCGAGGAAGTCGAGCTGTCTGGCCAGCGCCTCGTCCTCGCGCCCGGCCTGGCGCAACAGGCTCACCTGGCGGCGGCACAGTTCCTCGTCGGTATGGTCGAGAGCCACGGCACGGCCGGCGGCCTCGAGCGCACCGTCGGCGTCGCCGCGCTCGGCGAGAAAGATGCTCAGCAGGTAATGGTTCGATGCCACCGACTGGCCACGCCCGATCAACTCGCGCAGCAGCGCCTCCGCCTCGTCGATGCGACCGAACCGGTAGAGCACGGTGGCGCGCTGGTTGAGGTAGGTGGCGTTGCCCGGCGCGAGCGCGGTGGCCGCCTCGGCGGCGGCAAGCGCGGCATCGTAGCGGCCGCGCGCATCCTCGACGATCGAGCGGAAATGCAGCAGATGCGCCGCCTGCGGACTGTCGGGGGCGAGATGGCCCGAGCCCTGTTCGAGCAGTTCGGCTGCCGCATCGTTGCCGCGGAACTTCAGCATCAGCGCGGTCGCGTGTGACAGCATCTCGCCGTTGGCCGGGCACAGCCGTGCCGCGACCAGCGCCGGCTCGAGCGCGGTTTCGGCCGCGACCGCGCATCCGTCGTGGTCGATCTGGCGATGGAAGCGGATCTGGCTCTCGGTGTAGTGCCACCATCCCTCGTAGTCGCGGTCGAGCTCGGCGCGGCGCCCGGGCGGCAGGCTGATGGTCTGCGCGGCACCACGCAGCAGCCCCTCGTCGCGCAGGAAGCCGATCGTGCTGTCGAGATCGAGCATGAACGGGCCGGTGATCGGCTTTGACGGCAGCGCGGGCGAGGTCATGGCCTGGTAGTAGGTGGCATCCGCCTCCATCAGGTCGTCCAGCACGTAATAGCCGCGATAGGCCATGCCGCGGCACAGATGCACCACCTTGCGCGCTGGCGGTGCGAACAGGCCGAGGTGCATGGCACTTCCCTGCAGACCGAGCAGGGTGTTGTCGGCGCGGAACAGGCCGGCCTGCTCCGCCGGGGGCAGGCGCTCGGGAATGACGATGTCCCAGCCATCACGCTTGAGTACGTCCTCCAGCTCCTGCTCGCCGACGGTCAGTGCGATCGTGGTCTGGCTGCGCGACAGGAACACCCGGCCGCGCTGCTGCGGATCGTCGATGCGTGCGCGACGGAAGGTGTCGCGATAGGCGTGCGTCACGTGGTGGTGGTAGGTGAAGGCCGGGGCCGGCACGATGAGTTCGTCGACGCCGGTGCGCTCGTCGACGATCACGATCCGCTCCGGCGGCAGCCCGAGCAGTTCGAGAAAGCCGGTCTGGTAGGCTTTGAGCGTCGGCGCGCCGTCGGTCAGGAACAGCCATGGCAGGTCGCCCGTCTCGGGCAGCGCCCAGAGCCGCGTGGTGGCCTCGAGCAGGAAATGGCCGAAATGGTTGAAAGCGACGCCGCCGAACACGGCGCGCGGCAGCGTGCGCGCGACCGGCAGTCCGGAATCGGTCTGGTTGCGACGGATGCCGTTGCGTCCGTCCGAGCGTTCGTAAAGAGCTTCGGTGACGGCCTGTCCGCTGCTGTCGAACACGCCCCCGGCGAGCTCCTCGAGCAGGTTGCCTTCCATGGTCGGTCGCACCGGGCTGACGATGGCGCTCTGGACATTGACGAAACCCGGCGACCGGGGATCGATCCGGTATTGCCGGTTATAGGCGAGGGACGGTTCATCGAAACCGACAAATCTCTGCACGCGCGCGCCCCGTTCGTTCGACGCCCATCATACGAGTGGCGCAACAAACCGTATAGCCTGGCGATGTCACGGCTGCGCAAGGATGCGATTGCCCAAGGCGGCACGCTGCGGTTAGGATTCGGCCCGATCCGCAACGGGGCGCTGGAACATGCCGGAATCGGTTGCCGAACATGACCGCGGGTTGGGCTGTGTGGATGAAGAACTTCTCCGTGTCATCTCGGAGGAGCAGAATATTCTACCAAATGAGATCGATCTAGTCAGGATCGTCAATGCTCACAAGCTGAGCGATCTCCACAGCAAGCGGCAGATCAATCCGCTGTTTGACGAGGACTGGTATCTGTCCCAAAATCGCGACGTCGCCGAGGCGGTGCTTGCGGGAAACTTCGCCTCCGGGTTCGTGCACTTCATCCGTTTCGGCATTTTCGAAGGGCGCTGGCCGAACCCGGTGATGGCGGCGGCCTGCGTCGCACCGGAGGCGGTGCAGCCCTATCGCGACGAGATCGATGTCGAGGCCTATGCCGCGGCCAATCCATCGGTGGACGAATTCCTGCGTCATTTTCCTGTCATAGACGCGCTCGTGCACTACAATTTCTTCGGCCGCCGTCTCGGGCTGCGTCCGCCCGACAGGCCGGTGGGTGTCGACGTCGCGGATGACGGCGGTGCGCAGCTGGACCTGCTGCACGATTCCTTCGATCCCGCCTGGTATCTCGACCAGTACCGTGACGATGTCTCGATGCTCGGGTTCGAGGATGATCCGTTCGCGCACTATCTCATCGAGGGCATGCGCAAGGGGCTGTCGCCGTCGGCCGAGTTCGACGAGCATTTCTACCGACTCTTCTATCCCGAGATCCAGGCGGCGATCGACCGCGGTGACATTCCGTCAGGCTTTTACCATTTCCTGCTCGCCGGCCGCGCCGAACGGCGGCTTGGCCGTTTCGACCTGAAGGCCACGCTCGAGGCGCGCATTCCCGGCGTGACGCGCCCGGTGCTGCTCGAACGCATCCGCGATATCGAGGTCAGGATGCGCAGGCGCGTGCTCCATGCCGACGAGGCCGAGCCGCGACGGGTTTGGGTGCTGCTGCCGACGATCAACCCCGACATCACCTTCGGCGGCTATCGCGCGGTGCTGGAACTTATCCGGCGCCTGCATGAAAGCGGGCGTCGGGTCTGCGTGGTGTGCACCGAGGACGGCAACGCCAACCGCAAGTATTTCCTCTATCGCGAGAGCTCCGAGAAATTCCGCCGCGTGTTTGCCGAGATCGAGATCCGCGAGTACTTCGACGGCTTCGACCTGCGTTTCAATCCACGCGACACGGTGATCGCCTATTCGCTGTGGGATCTGTATGCCGCGGCCGACATGCGCGCGATCGCGCCCGAGGTCAGGGTGGTGCTGCTCGCACAGGAATACGAGCCGATCTTCTACGACAACAACTCCGCCCGTGCCCTGGTTGAGCAGGCCTACAACATCGACCATCACGCCCTCATCAACAGCCGTTTCCTGCGCCGCTATTTCGAACGCCATCGCGTCGGCGTGTTTGCGCATGACGAGCCGCCCGTCGAGGGGCGCGACTATCTGGTCTTCGAGCATCGCATCAACCTGCTCAAGCGACAGACCGCGCAGCAGATGCGCGAGCGTCCCGAACGCATCCTCGTCACCTACGCGCGGCCCGAAAGCCATGCCGCGCGCAACATGTTCGAAATCCTGGTGCTGGCACTGCGGCGGCTGTGCGCGGAGGGCGCCTTCGGGCCGGAATGGCACTTCATCGGCCTAGGTGCGCTGTCGGAACTCGAGCCGGTCGAGCTTGGCGGCGGCCATGTCCTGTCCATCCATCCGAAGATGAGCGAGGAGGAATACACCCGCTATGTCGGCTCGATGGATATCGGCGTCAGCCTGATGTATGCGCCGCACCCCTCGGTGGTACCGTTCGAGTTCGCCACCACCGGCGCGCTGGTGGTGACCAATACCTTCGAGAACCGTTCGGCCGCACAGCTCGCCGAGGTGTGCGCCAACATCATCGCCGGGCCGCCGACCGTGGACGGGCTGGTGGCGTCGCTGCGCGAGGCGATCCGGCGGGTGCCGTTCTTCGAGGAGCGCGAGGCGCGCATCTTCCAGCCGCACAGTTCCGACTGGACGGAGATCCTCGACGATGCGCTGATCTCGTTCGTCGACCCGACCGACTGAGCTTGCGTCGGCCTCAGCCCGCTTCGGGCTCGGACGAGATCACCCGCGGCCGCTTGTCGTCGCCGATGGCCACGAACACGAAGGTCCCTTCCGTCACCTTGCGCTGCGCGGAGGCGTGACGCTGCCGGCACCAGGCCTCGGTGCGGATCTGCATCGAGGTGCGGCCGAGCCTGAGCAGGCTGGTATAGATGCTGAGCTCGTCGCCGACGGTGACTGCCGACAGGAACGTCAGCCCGTCGATCGCCACCGTCACGCAGCGCCCGCCGGAGGTGCGTGCCGCCAGGCTGCCGGCGGCAAGGTCCATGTGCGAGACGATCCAGCCGCCGAAAATCTCGCCGGCCGGGTTGGTGTCGGACGGCATGGCGATGACGCGGATCGTCGGCTGCGCCTCGGGCGGCATGGCAGGAGCGTCGGCGGTCTGCATCTGGGGGACATCCTCCGCTGCGGGCTTTGTCGATGTGGCCTGTGTCACTGTGGCGGCTCGATCGGCGGCAGGTGCGCGATCGCATCGTCGAGGATGCGCGTGCCTTCGGCCGTCTGGCCGGCATCGAGCGCACGGCGCGCAGCACCCAGTGCCGAGATCAGCGGGGTCTCGATCGGCTGGCTGCCGGTGCCGACCTCCACCGAGCGGTCGAGCAGCCGCGTCTCCGCCTCCTCGACCAGCTGGCTGGCGGTGACGGCCTGTCCCGAGGCGGCGAGCTGTCGCGCGGCGCCGAGAATTCCGGGGACGGTGTCGGGATGCGGCGGGACCGTCATTGTCTCGGGCGGCGCCGGGGCCGGCACGGCCGCACCGGGCGCTGCGGCGGCGGGTGCGGCTGCCGGCGCGGACGCTGCGGGCGGGGCGGGGTGATCGAGCAGACCGGTATCGTAGGGCGGCACGTCCTGGGCCACGGCGGTGCCGGCACCCGCGATCCTCGGCCCGGTGAGCAGCAGCCCGGCCAGCAGCGCCATCGCCCCGTAGTGCCGCGTCGCCAACCCGCCCATCGATGCCCTCTTGCCATGAACCGGCGGCGATTTTCCCCTGCCGCGCGTATGGCTTATCATGAGAATGGCCGAAAGGGAGAGTGGACCGACGATGCGCGACGAAAGCCCCGATCCCGGCAGGCGGCGCCTCCTGCGCGCGGCCCTGGCCCTGGCCGGCGCGGCCTCGGTGTCCGGGCTGGCCGGCTGTGCACAGGACGTGCGCCCCGCACTGTCAGCGCAGGATTCGGACGATGTGGCACGGGTCGAGGCCTATCTGAACCGTCTCGGCGCGTTCGAGGCGCGTTTCGAGCAGGTCTGGCCCGATGGCGGCGAGAGCACCGGCACGGCGTTCTTCCTCGCCCCGGACCGGCTGCGGCTGGTCTACGATCCGCCGACGCGAATGGTGATGGTCGCCGCGGCCGGAAAGCTGGTCCTGCACAACTATGCCAACGAGTCCGTCACCCGTGTCGGGCTGTCCGGCAATCCGCTCGGGCTGCTGCTGCGCAAGCCGGTGACGCTGTCCGGCGCGATCACCGTGACCTCGGTGCAGCGTGCGCCGGGCGTCGTCGCCCTGTCGCTCGCCCGCACCGACAACCCCGCCCAGGGCCTGCTGACGCTGACCTTCGCCGACTCACCCCTGCTGCTGACCGGCATCGAGATGGTGGATGCCGCGGGTCACGACACCCGCCTGCGGTTCTCGAGCCAGCGCCGCCCCGACGCGCTGGACCCGTCGCTGTTCGACACCGCCACCGCCTGACCGCGCCCCGTTCCGGGCGCGGCCGGGGCGCGATCCTCAGCTGTTGGCGCCGGGGTGGGTGCGGGTCGATTCGAACAGGAACCAGGCGCGGCGCTCGGTCTCGTCGATCCAGTTCTCGATCAGGCTGGCGGTGGCGACGTCGTTGTACTCGTCACACACGGCGTGTACCGCGCGCAGCTCGGCGGTGAGCTGGCGGTTGTCGTCGCGCAGCTCGGCGAGCATGTCCTGCGGCGTGACATAGGCCGCATCATTGTCCTTGATGCGCTGCTCGCGGGAAATCTGGCCGATCGAATGCAGCGTGATGCCGCCGATCTTGCGCGCCCGCTCGGCGATCGGATCGGTCATCGCGAAGAGCTGGTCCCCCTGCTCGTCCAGCAGCAGGTGATAGTCGCGAAAGGCCGGGCCGCTCATGTGCCAGTGGAAATTCTTGGTCTTGAGATAGAGCGCGAACACGTCCGCCAGCAGCGCGTTCAGCCCGGCGGTGATGTCGCGTGTCGCATCCGGTTTCAGGTCGGTCGGGGTGCCGAGAAATTCCTGGGCGAGGCGCTCGCCCGCCTTTGACTTGATCGCCATCGGTCCGCTCTCCTTGGGTCGGTCGTGATTCGAGCCAGTGCTGCAACGTTTCAAAAGCGGCCGGGTTCGGCGCGGCTACAGATCGCTCGCTTCCACATAAAGCCGGGCAAGGGCCTCGAACCCGGCCTGGTCGTCGGCATCGAAGCGGCCGGGGACCGGGCTGTCGAGATCGAGCACGCCGAGCACCGCCCCGTCCCGCATCAGTGGCACCACCAGCTCCGAGCGCGAGGCGGCGTCGCAGGCGATGTGGCCGGGAAAGGCGTGCACGTCGTCGACGCGCTGGCTGCGCGCCTCGGCGACCGCGGTGCCACACACGCCGCGCCCCACTGCGATGCGCACGCAGGCGACCCGGCCCTGGAACGGACCCAGCACCAGCTCATCGGGCGTGCGCAGGAAATAGAACCCCGCCCAGTTCAACCCCGGCACCTGCGCGAAGACCAGCGCCGAGAGGTTGGCGGCGTTGGCGATCGGATCGCGCTCGCCCTGCACGAGGGCTGCGAACTGCTCCGCCAGTTCGGCGTGGAAGGCGATCTTGTCGGTGGTCTCGATCGTCGCGGTCTCGAACATCGCCCCATCACCCTCAACTGAAGATCTGCGCCCAACTCGCCTGCAGGGCGTCGTCCACTGCCGCCATATCCGCCTGCACCCCGAGCGCTGCAAGGGAGGTGACGCCGAATTCGGTGATGCCGCAGGGCACGATGCCGCCGAAATGCGACAGTTCGGGGGCCACGTTGAGCGAGATGCCGTGCCAGCTCACCCAGCGGGTGATGCGAACGCCGATGGCACCGATCTTGGCCTCCGCACCGGTGCGCGGGTCGACCACCCAAACGCCGACCCGGCCCGGCCGGATCAGCCCGGTGACGCCGAAGTGGGCGAGGGCGGCGATCATCCAGCGCTCCAGCCCGTCGACATAGGCGCGCACGTCGCGGGCGGGGACGGCGCCGTGCGGCCGGGTGAGGTCGAGCATCACATAGGCCACGCGCTGGCCCGGGCCATGATACGTCCACTGGCCGCCGCGGCCGGCCTCGAAGGTGGCGAAGCCCTGCGGGTTGAAGAGGTCGGCCGCGCGCGCCGAGGTGCCGGCGGTGAAGGTCGGCGGGTGCTCGACCAGCCACACGCGCTCGCCCTGCGTGCCGTCGCGGATCGCGCTCACACGCTCGCGCATGGCCTCCAGCGCCGAATCGTAGGCGGTCAGGCCCTCGCTTCTCGCCCAGACCAGCTGGCCGGACGGATCGGAGATGCCGTCGTGCAAAGTTTCTGTCCCCAGGTGATTGAACGCCGCGCGGGCTTCGGTTATAGCGCCTCACCCGATCGGCGTCGCCCCTTCCAGGGGCGGCCCGGTGGTCACGGTGCGGTCGTGGCGGAACGGTAGACGCGCAAGCTTGAGGTGCTTGTGGGGGCAACCCCGTGGAAGTTCGAGTCTTCTCGACCGCACCATTTCCTTCGGCCATGACCTCGATGGCCTCCGGTTTTCCTTCCGCGGCGCGATCCGCCCAATCGCTGTAAATTCGGCCGCCGGCATTGCCGATAGCCCGTCCGTGTGCTCAGTGCGCGATCATCGGAACGATCTTGGCACGGGGCAGAGCAGGCAGACGACATGGACGAGGATTTCCGCAGGGCCGCGCTCGACTATCACCGGCTGCCGCAGCCGGGGAAACTCACCGTCGAGCCGACCAAGCGCATGGCGACGCAGCGCGATCTGGCGCTCGCCTATTCTCCGGGTGTGGCCGCCGCCTGCGAGGCGATCGTCGCCAACCCGGCCTCGGCGCGCGAATACACCGCCCGCGGCAATCTCGTCGCGGTCATCTCCAACGGCACCGCGGTGCTGGGCCTGGGCAATATCGGCCCGCTCGCCGGCAAGCCGGTGATGGAGGGCAAGGCGGTCCTGTTCAAGAAATTCGCCGGGATCGACGTGTTCGACATCGAGGTCGACGCCCAGGACCCCGACCGCTTCATCGACGTGGTCGCGGCCCTGGAGCCCACCTTCGGCGCGATCAATCTCGAGGACATCAAGGCGCCGGAATGTTTCCGCATCGAGGAGACGCTGCGGGCGCGGATGAACATCCCCGTTTTCCATGACGACCAGCACGGCACCGCGATCGTCTGCGCGGCGGCCGTCACCAACGCGCTCAAGCTGCGCGGCAAGCGGCTCGAGGACATCAAGCTGGTGACCTCGGGCGCGGGTGCCGCGGCGATGGCCTGCGTGGACCTCCTCGTCAGTCTCGGCCTGCGCGAGGACGCGGTCACGCTCACCGACATCAAGGGCGTGGTCTACGAGGGCCGCGAGCCCGACATGCCCGCCCGCATGGCCCGCTATGCGCGGCAGACCGATGCGCGCACCCTCGGCGACGTGCTGCACGGTGCCGATGTATTCCTCGGCCTCTCCGCGCCGGGCGTGCTGCGCGAGGAGTGGCTCGACCGGCTCGCGCCCGACCCGGTGATCATGGCGCTGGCCAATCCCGAGCCGGAGATCCTGCCCGAGAAGGTGGTCGCCACCCGGCCGGACGCGATCGTGGCGACGGGGCGTTCGGACTACCCGAACCAGGTCAACAACGTCCTGTGCTTCCCGTTCATCTTCCGTGGCGCGCTCGATGTGGGCGCGACCACCATCAACGAGGAGATGAAGCGCGCCGCCGTCGAGGCGATCGCCGATCTGGCCCGCTTCGAGGTCAGCGAGGAGGTCGCGCGCGCCTATGGCGGCACCGCGCCGATGTTCGGACCCGACTACATCATCCCCAAGCCGTTCGATCCGCGCCTGATCCTTCAGGTCGCCCCGGCCGTGGCCCGCGCGGCCATGCAGACCGGCGTCGCGACCCGTCCGATCGCCGATCTCGAGGCCTACAAGCGCGACCTGGAGAAGTTCGTCTTCCGCTCGGGCAACGTGATGCGCTCGGTGTTCCATGGCGCGCGCAAGCAGCGCAAGCGCATCGCCTATGCCGAGGGCGAGGACGAGCGCGTGCTGCGCGCGGTGCAGACCATCGTCGATGATGCCCTGGCCGTCCCGGTCCTGGTCGGGCGGCGGCCGGTGATCGAGCTCAAGATCGCCGCCCTCGGCCTGCGCCTGCGGGTCGGCGAGGATGTCGAGGTGGTCGATCCGAACGCCCACGACCCCGAGTTCGAGGCGCTGCGGCCAGCCTATGCGCGGCTGGTCGACCGTCGCGGCACGCCGCCGGCGATGGCGCACCGCCAGCTCACTACCCGGCCCTCGGTCGCCGCCGCGATGCTGCTGGCGGCGGGAAAGGTGGATGCCGCCCTGGTCGGCGGGACCGGCGACTGGTGGCGCCACAATCACTACGTGCTGCCGATCATCCCCAAGCGCGACGACGTCGAGCGGCTCTATGCGCTCACCGCGCTGATCCAGAACAACGGTGTTCTGTTCTTCTGCGACACGCATTTCAACATCGATCCGACCGCGTCCCAGGTCGCCGAGATGACCATTCTCGCCGCCGAGGCGGTACGGCGCTTCGGCATCACGCCGCGCGCGGCCCTGCTGTCGCACTCGTCGTTCGGCTCGTCGAATGCGCCCAATGCCCGCAAGATGCGCGAGGCGCTGGCGCTGCTGCGCGAGCGCGCCCCCGACCTGGTCGTCGATGGCGAGATGCCGGCCGATGCCGCGTTGAGCGAGACGGCCCGAGAGCGGCTGATCACCTCCAGCCCGATTCGCGGCACCGCCAACCTGCTCATCATGCCGACGCTGGATGCGGCCAATATCGGCCTGACCCTTCTGCGCGCCGCCGCCGACGGGCTCCAGGTCGGGCCGATCACGCTCGGCGCGGCGCTGCCGGTGCATACGCTGTCGGGCAGTGTGACGGCTCGCGGCATCGTGAACCTCAGTGCCTACGCGGCGTTGCAGGCGCAGAAAAACGGACCGGCTGGTCAGGACGGGAAAAATCGCCATCATATCGCCACTGACACGAATCAGACCTCCCCTGTGCCCGTCGCTGCACCCTGATCCTGCCCATTCCGCCTGCTGACGAAGGACTCCATCGTGACCAAACCATTGCGCAAGGCCGTTCTGCCGGTCGCCGGCCTCGGGACGCGCTTCCTGCCGGCGACCAAGGCGATGGCCAAGGAAATGCTGCCGGTCGTCGACCGTCCGCTGATCCAGTACGCGATCGACGAGGCCCGCGAGGCAGGGATCGAGCAGTTCTGCCTCATCACCGGCCGCGGCAAGACCGCGCTGGTCGAGTATTTCGACCGTGCCTTCGAGCTGGAGGCCACCTTGCGCGAGCGCGACAAGAAGGACGCGCTGGCAGCACTCGAGCCGACGATGATGGAGCCCGGCTCGATCGTCTCGGTGCGTCAGCAGGAGCCGATGGGGCTCGGCCATGCGATCTGGTGCGCACGCTCCTTCATCGGCGACGATCCGTTCGCCATCCTGCTGCCCGACGACGTGATCCTGTCGAAGGTGTCCTGCCTCAAGCAGCTCGCCGACGCCCATGCCGAGACGGGCGGCAACGTCGTCGCCGTCACGGAAGTGCCGCGTGACCAGACCAACCGCTACGGTATCCTCGATGTCGGCGCCGATGACGGCCGCCTGGTCGAGGTCAAGGGCCTGGTCGAGAAGCCGAAGCCGGAGGACGCGCCGTCGAACCTGTCGATCATCGGGCGCTATGTGCTGACCGGCGACGTGATGCCGCACCTGGCGAAGCTCGAACGCGGCGCCGGCGGCGAGGTGCAGCTCACCGACGCGATGGCCAAGATGATCGGCCAGGTGCCGTTCCACGGCCTGCGCTATGAAGGGGAACGCTTCGACTGCGGCGACAAGGTCGGCTTCCTCGAGGCCCAGGTCGCCTTCGCGCTCCAGCGCCCCGATCTCGGCCCGGCCGTGCGTACCTTCCTCAAGAAGTATATCGGAGCGCTCTAAAGATGTCCTTCAGCCACGCCTTCAACCCGACGAGCCTGCGCGAGTATGACATCCGCGGCATCGTCGGGCAGACCCTGGATGCCAAGGACGCCTTCGCGATCGGGCGCACCTTCGGGTCGATCGTCGCCGACAAGGGCGGCAGGACCGTCGCGGTGGGCTATGACGGGCGCGTCTCGTCGCCGGAGCTGGAAGCCGCCCTGGTCGAGGGGCTGGTGGCCAGCGGCATGCATGTGCTGCGCGTCGGCCGCTGCCCGACGCCGATGCTGTACTACGCCTCGACCGTGAAGCAGACCGATGGCGCGGTCATGGTCACCGGCAGCCACAACCCGGCCAATTACAACGGCTTCAAGATGATGCTGATGCGCAAGCCGTTCTTCGGCGAGCAGATCAAGCAGCTCGGCGAGCGTTCGGCCAGCGGCCAGGTGGTCCCCGAAGCCGAGGGAAGCTCGGAATCGATCGACATCACCGCCGATTACGTCGCCCGCCTGATGGCCGACTGGGATGGCGGCGACCGCATCCTCAAGGTGGTCTGGGACAACGGCAACGGTGCGGCCGGCGACGTGCTGCCGCGACTGACCTCCTCGCTGCCGGGTGAGCACATCATCCTCAACCAGCAGATCGACGGCACCTTCCCGGCCCATCACCCCGATCCGACGGTGGCCAAGAACCTCGAGCAGATCATCGCCGAGGTGGCGAAGCAGGGGGCCGATCTCGGCATCGCCTTCGATGGCGATGCCGACCGGATCGGCGTGGTCGACGACAAGGGCCAGATCTTCTGGGGCGACCAGCTCCTGGTCGTGCTGGCCCGCGACGTGCTCAAATCGCACCCAAAGGGCACCATCATCGCCGACGTGAAGGCCTCCCAGGTGCTGTTCGACGAGGTCGAGCGTGCCGGCGGCACGCCGCTGATGTGGCGCACCGGCCATTCGCTCATCAAGTCGAAGATGGCCGAGACCGGCTCGCCGCTCGCCGGCGAGATGTCGGGCCATGTGTTCTTCGCCGACAAGTGGTACGGGTTCGATGACGCGCTGTATGCCGCCGTGCGCCTGCTCGGCATCGTCGCGCGATCGAGTGAGAAGCTCTCCGCCGTGCGCGACGCCCTGCCGGCCACCGTCAGCACCCCCGAGCTCCGTTTCGACTGCGAGGACACCCGCAAGTTCCAGGTGATCGACGAGGTTGCCGCCCGTCTCAAGGAGGAGGGCGCGGCGGTCGCCGATATCGACGGCGTGCGGGTCAAGACCGAGGATGGCTGGTGGCTGCTGCGCGCGTCCAACACCCAGGCGGTGCTGGTGGCACGTGCCGAGGCGACGTCCGAGGAGGGCCTGGAGCGGCTCAAGGCGGCGCTGGTGTCGCAGCTCGAGAAGAGCGGGCTGGAGGCGCCGGATTTCTCCGGCGAGAACGCCGGCCACTGAACGGGTCCTGCGTCTGCAGGCAGGACGAGGACACCTCAGGACAGTCATCCGCACGGGCGAGGCGCGCGTGTGGAATGCGCAGCATCGCCCGCGTACCTCGCCCGGGCGATGAGTGCAGCTCGACCTCGCCGTCCAACGGCGCAAGCGCGTGGCGCACGATGTCCAGACCCAGCCCCAGGCCGGAGACCGGGCTGGGGTGGGGTGCACGGTCCGCGACGACACCACGCCCGTCATCCTCCAGGGCGATGAACAGCATATCGCCCGCGTGCGTCGCTCTCAGGACCAGTTGCCCGGTCTCGGGCTTGCCCAGCGCGCGCCGTTCCCCGGGCGGCTCGATGCCGTGATCGGCGGCATTGCGCAGCAACTGCACGAGCGCGTCGCGCAGCGGGGCGAGCCAGGCCGGCGCCAGCCTCGTCGCATGCCCCTCGACGCTCAGGCGGATCCGGCGCCCGAGCAGTGCCGCGCAATCACCGAGCACACGCTGGAGACCGGGGACGAGGTCGCCGAACCGGGCGGTTCGGGATGCCCGGGCCGGCTGTGGCAGGCTGATGATCCTGACGCGCAGGAGCTCGATCCGCATGGCCAGTCGAGCCGCCTCGATGGCCAGCACCGCGGGTGATGCGTCTGCGTCGCCCAGACGCCTCTCCAGCGTCGATGCCGCGTCGCACAGTCCCTGGAGCCCGAAGAATCCGGCGGTGCCGCGCAGGGCGTGCAGCGACAGGGCGATCGGCGAGGGCGCAGGCGCGATGGCGAGCCGCTCGATGGCGTGCGGCGTGAGGTGCGGCAGCAGTTCGCTCGCCTGCGCGATGAAATCGGCCAGCAGTTCGGGATCGTCCAGCACGATGTCGCGTTCCGCCCACGAGATCATGCCGTTCACCCCCGACAACCGCCTGAACAGCCGAAAAACTGACAGCCATTGGCAAAGATTTGGTAAACGAGCCCGATGCACAGTCTCGAGACATGGATTTGACCGGTACCGACGGTTCCGCTCGCTTTCTGCGGCCGCTCTATGAGCCGGGCATGCTGGTGCGGCATCCTGACGAGCCGGGATGGGGGCTGGGGCAGGTGCAGTCTGCGGTCGGCGATCGGGTCACGGTCAATTTTGACGAGCGCGGCAAGGTGCTGATCGACACGTCCGGCATCGAATTGGAGATCGTCGGTTGACCGCGCCGCTGATCGACGGATTCGGCCGCCGCATCACCTATCTGCGACTGTCGGTGACCGATCGTTGCGACATGCGCTGCACCTACTGCATGTCGGAGACGATGCGCTTCCTGCCGCGCGACGAGGTGCTCGATCTCGAGGAGCTCGCGCGTCTCGGCGAGGTGTTCATCGCCGGCGGCGTGCGGCGGCTGCGCATCACCGGGGGCGAGCCGCTGGTCCGTCGCGACATCCTCGGCCTGTTCGAGCGCCTCGGCCGACGCATCGGCGACGGGCTCGACGAGCTGACGCTGACGACCAACGGCTCCCGCCTCGCCGAATTCGCCGAACCCCTGGCCGCGAGCGGCGTAAGGCGGGTCAATGTCAGCCTCGACAGCCTCGATGGGGCCCGTTTCGCCGCCATTACCCGTCGCGGCAGCCTGCATCGCACGCTCGATGGCATCTCGGCGGCGCGCGCGGCGGGGCTTGCGGTACGGATCAATACCGTCGCCCTGCGCGGCATCAACGATGACGAGATCGACACCCTGATCGGCTGGTGCGGCGGTATCGGCGCCGATCTCTGTCTGATCGAGACCATGCCGCTCGGCGAGACCGGCGAGGACCGTTCCGCGCACTACCTGCCGCTCGGCGAACTGCGCGCCCGGCTCGAGCGAAGCTGGACGCTGAGCGAGGATGGCGGCGCCTGCGGCGGCGGTCCGGCGCGCTATCTGCGCATCGCCGAGACAGGGCGGCGTCTCGGGCTGATCACCCCGATGAGCCATAATTTCTGCGCGAGCTGCAATCGCGTGCGCATCAGCTGCACCGGCCGTCTCTATCTGTGCCTGGGCCACGAGGAGGGCACCGACCTGCGCGCCGCCCTGCGCTCGGGCGCCGATGACGCCGGCCTGCGCGCCCTGGTCGACGACGCGCTCGACCGCAAGCCCTGGCGGCACGATTTCGCCATCGGCCCGGCGCTGCCGCCCACGCTGAGCCGCCACATGAGCCTCACCGGCGGCTGACGCCGCCTGGCGTTCAGTAGCCGTGCGGGGTCATCACCGAGGGGTCGGCCGGCGCGGCGGGGATGTCGCCTCCGGTGGCCGTGGCCGGGACAGGAGCGGGGGCCGGCTGCGACGCACAGCCGGCGAGACAGGCAAGCGCGCAGGCCAGCGCGAGGTGTCGGATCATTCTGTCGTGTCTCCAAGGGCGGCGCCCAGCGGGGTATCGAACGCGCCGGGGGCGAGGGGTTTCGGCTGGCCGGGCGCGGGCGCCCAGCCGGTGAGCATCGCCAGATGCAGGTCGAGCGGCATGGTGGCATCCTCCCCGAGCAGCGACGCGAAGGCGGCGGCAAAGGCGCCCGGATCGAGCGGTCGCTGCTCCCGCAGGCGCAGGGCGTTGGTCTCGCCGGCGCGGCGGAGGTCGCGCAGCAGGCTGTCGGGCCGGCGCCAGGCGAGGGCGAGGCGATCGGTATCGACCACCGGCAGCGCGAACCCGGCCCGCTGCATCAGCGCGGCGGCATCATGCAGGCGCGGATAGGGCGAGATGCGCGGCGCCGCGCCGCCGGAGAGATCGCTTTCCGCGGCGATCAGCGCCTCGCGCAGCGGCGCCGCCGTCGGCAGCACCGGCAGTGCGGCGAGGAACAGCCCGTCGGGGCGCAGGATGTGGCGGATTTGCGCGAAGGTGCCCGGCAGGTCGTTGACCCAGTGCAGCGACAGGCTGGCCACCACCAGATCGAAACTGCCGGCGGCGAAGGGTAGGCACTCCTCGTCGGCGGCGACGCGCAGGCCGGGCGCGCCGACCAGCATCGCGGCCGAAAGATCGCAGCTGATGGTCTCGATGCCGCGCGCGGCGAGCCTGGGGGCCACCACGCCGCGGCCGCCGATGTCGAGCGCGCGGGCGAAGCGGTGCGTGGTGTCGTCCAGCCGGTCGAGCAGGCGCTCGGCCACGGCGTCGAGGATCGGGGCGACATGCGCCACAAGGGAAGCGGCGCGGTCGCGGTGCAGACGCACCGCACGCCGGTCGAAGATCGCAGCCTTGCTCATCGCGACAATCGCTCAGCCGGCCGTGACGGCGGTCAGCACCAGGTCGTCACGATGGATCGCCTCATCGCGGCCGCGCCAGCCCAGCACCTGCTCGATCTCGGCCGAGCGGCGCCCGGCGATGCGGACCAGATCGGCGGCGGGATAGGCCGACAGTCCGCGCCCGATATCCTGGCCGCCGGGTCCGACCACCGCGACCGGATCGCCGCGCTCGAACATTCCCTCCACCGCACGAATGCCGGCCGGCAGCAGCGAGCCGCCGGCCAGGAGCGCACGCTCCGCACCGGCATCGATCACCACACGCCCCACCGGCGCCAGAGCGCCGGCGATCCAGCGCTTGCGTGCGCTGCGCCCGTCCGAGGCGGCGAGGAACCACGAGCAGCGCGCGCCCTCGGCCAGCCGGCGCAGCGGATGGTCCCCCGCACCCAGCCCGATCGCCATCGCGCAGCCCGCGCCGGTGGCGATGCGTGCGGCGGCGAGCTTGGTGCGCATGCCGCCCGAGGAATGTCCCGGCGGCGGTGCGCCGCCCATCGCCTCGATCTCCGGGGTCAGCGACGCGATGAGGTCGAGATGGGTTGCGCCCGGGTCGAGCCGTGGGTCGGCGGTATACAGCCCGTCGATGTCCGACAGCAGCACGAGCTGGTCGGCCTCCACCATCTCGGCGACGCGGGCGGCGAGGCGGTCATTGTCGCCGAAGCGGATCTCCAGCGTGGCGACGGTGTCGTTCTCGTTGATCACCGGCACGCAGCCCAGCGACAGCAGCGTCGACAGCGTCGCCCGCGCGTTGAGATAGCGGCGGCGGTCCTCGGTATCGCCCAGGGTGAGCAGCACCTGGGCGGCGACCAGACCGTGCCGGGCCAGCGCATCGCTCCAGGCCTGGGCCAGCCGGATCTGCCCGACCGCGGCCGCGGCCTGTTTCTCCTCCAGCCGCAACCGCCGCGCCGGCAGGGCGAGGCGGTGCCGCGCCAGCGAGATCGCGCCGGACGAGACCACCAGCACCTCGCAGCCGCGCTGCCGCAGCCAGGCGATATCGGCCACGACGCTGTCCAGCCAGCCGGCGCGCAGGTCGGCGGCCTCCGGGTCGACCAGCAGCGCGCTGCCGATCTTGACCACCAGCCGCCGCGCCGTGGTCAGATCCGGGCGGGGAGGGCTCACGCGCGTTCCGTCTCGGCTGCGCGGGTCTCGGTGACCACATTCTGCAACCGTCGCAGCACCTCCGGCACGCCCTTGCCGCTCACCCCCGACAGCACCAGCACCTCCGCGCCCGACGCCTTCTCCAGTGCGCGCCGACGCGCCGAGATCTGCTGCGGCGTCATCGCGTCGCACTTGTTCAGCCCGATGATCTCGGGTTTGGCCGCCAGCCCGCCATCATAGGATTCGAGCTCATGGCGGATGGTGCGCCAGGCCGCGACCACATCGCCGGCCGCTCCGTCGATCAGATGCAGCAGCACCGCGCAGCGCTCGACATGGCCGAGGAACCGGTCGCCGAGACCGGCTCCTTCATGCGCGCCCTCGATCAGCCCAGGGATGTCGGCGATGACGAATTCCTCCGCCGCCGACAGCCGCACCACGCCGAGCTGCGGGTGCAGGGTGGTGAACGGATAGTCGGCAATCTTCGGACGCGCCGCCGAGGCGGCGGCGAGGAAAGTAGACTTGCCGGCATTCGGCAGCCCCACCAGGCCCGCATCGGCGATCAGCTTCAGCCTCAGCCAGACCCAGCGCTCCTCGCCCGGCCAGCCGGGATCGGCGCGGCGCGGCGCACGGTTGGTGGAGCTCTTGTAGTTGGCGTTGCCGAACCCCCCGTCGCCGCCGCGGCACAGCAGGATCTTCTTGCCCGGCGTGTCGAGATCGGCGAGCAGGGTCTCGCGGTCGTCATCGAAGATCTGCGTGCCGACCGGCACCTTGATCACCACCGGTGGTGCCGCCGCGCCGGTACGGTCTGAGCCCGCGCCGTTGCCACCCTTGCGGGCGCGGAAATGCTGCGTGTAGCGGAAATCGATCAGCGTGTTGAGGTTGGCGACCGCCTCGAACCAGACATCGCCGCCGCGCCCGCCATTGCCGCCATCGGGTCCGCCGAACTCGATGTATTTCTCGCGCCGGAACGCGGTCACGCCATCCCCGCCATCGCCGGATTTGACGTAGATCTTGGCCTGATCGAGGAATTTCATCGCAACACGCGGTCCACAGCAGAGGAAGCCGGGACGAAAAAGGGCCGGCACCCGAAGGGCCGGCCCCGATCCTGTCCCGAGAAGAGGAGCCGGTCCGCCTTATTCGGCGGCGGCCGGCAGCGCCTCGACGGAGACCTGCACGCGGCCTTCGGCGCGGGTCTCGAACTTCACCTGGCCGTCGACCAGGGCGAAGATGGTGTGGTCGCGGCCGAGGCCGACATTGCGGCCCGGCTTCATCTTGGTGCCGCGCTGACGGATGATGATGTTGCCGGCGACGACGCTCTCGCCACCGAACTTCTTCACGCCGAGGCGGCGTCCTGCGGTATCGCGACCGTTGCGCGACGAACCGCCTGCTTTCTTGTGTGCCATGGGGGTGTTCTCCTCAGCTCAGGCGGCGATGATGTCGGCGATGCGCAGCACGGTGACGTGCTGGCGATGACCGTTCTTGCGGCGGCTGTTCTGCCGGCGGCGCTTCTTGAAGATGATGATCTTCTCAAGGCGGTCCTGGGCGATCACGGTCGCGGTGACCGAAGCCCCGGCCACCAGCGGCGCGCCGATGGTGGCGGTGCCTTCACCGCCGACGGCGAGGACCTGATCGAAGGTGACGGTGCTGCCCGGCTCGGCATCGAGCTTCTCGACCTTGACCACCAGATCCGGCGTGACCCGGTACTGCTTGCCGCCTGTGCGGATGACTGCGAACTTCATCTGTGTTGTCTCTGCTTTCCGATCTCATTGGCACGGGCCATTGCCCCGCACCCAGTCGCTTCTTATCGTGGGCTGAGCGCCCGGCCTGAGCCATGCGCACAGCAACGCACCGGAGACCTCCGGTGCGAGGGGCGCGATTACCCCCTCAGCCCCCCACCTGTCAACAAAATCCCGTCCCGCCCATCGCCCGACCCGGCTTGCCAACCGTCCGACGCTTACTTATAAGCCCGCCCACCACCGGACCTGGAGGGGTGCCAGAGTGGTCGATTGGGACGGTCTCGAAAACCGTTGTACGTGCAAGCGTACCGTGGGTTCGAATCCCACCCCCTCCGCCAAGAAAATTAGAAAAATCTATTCAGAACAGAAGTTTATCGACAGGACGCGTTTGCGTCCCTCCTTCGATCCCATCTTGGGATTTGCGTTCTTCTGCTGCGTCGATGGTCGAATATTTCTCTTGGCGCCGGAGTGGCGGCTGGCGTAGGTTGAGAAGTCAGCGCAGGTCTGGTGTATGGTGATCCCGGTTGGGTGACCCGTTTCCCTCCTTGAACTGAAACAGCAAGACTACCCTCCCCGAATACACATCATCTGCGAGCCTCCATCTGAGGCTCAGGTTCAGAGACGGTCGATTGGCGATCGTTGTGTCGAGGAGGGCTGGCAATGTTCGATAATCAGGCTCGGTCCGCCGATTGACGTGACCCCCGTTTTTCATCCAGCGGAAGCGAGAGTCCTGTCTTGATCTGAGCCATCGTTGATGGCGGGTGCAAGAGGCCGAAGCGCGGAGC
>NZ_JACHXV010000018.1 GCF_014192375.1 Endobacter medicaginis
CAAGCAACCAGCCCCCTCTCAGAAACCAGCCACCAGAACAGATCACGCCGTCAGCATATCCCTTCCCATCCGATGCAATTGTCAAAAGAACAAAATACCCCGCGGCCTCTGACGAGGCCGACGGTCGGTAGCCAACTTCCTTTGGAAGCCGAGAACCTTAGCTGAGCACCTCGGCAGTGGCAAGAGCCAAACCGGTGTGCGTCGCGGCGAAGCGGGGTTTAGGCCTTTCGGCGGGGGGCGTCAACGCAGAATTTCGTCGGAGCCGATATTTTCCGTCTCCCCCTCGCCGCCGCCCGTACCATGGGCGGCGAAACCGCCACCGCGATAGGCATCGAACCAGGCCACGAAGCGGGCGATCCCCTCGTCCAGCCCGGTCCGCGGCACCCAGCCGGTCAGCGCCTGCATCCGCTCGACCGAGGCCCAGGTCGCCGCCACATCGGCGGCCGGGCGGCAGACATGTCGGATCACCGCTTCGCGGCCCAGCGCACGTTCGAGCAGTTCGACCAGGCGCGAGACCGGCTCGCTGGTGCGGTTGCCGATATTGAGCAGCCTGTGCCAGCCATCCTGGGCATGTGGCGGCCGATCGAGCACGCGCAACACCCCGTCGACCACGTCGTCGATATAGGTGAAGTCACGACGCGGGGTGCCGGAATCGTAGAGCGTGATCTCGCGGCCGGAGGCAATGGCTTCGGCAAAGCCGTAATAGGCCATGTCCGGGCGTCCCCACGGACCATAGACGGTGAAGAAACGCAGGCCGGTCTGTGGAAGCCCGTACAGATGGGCATAGGCCTGCGAGATCAGCTCGTCGGAGCGCTTCGTCGCCGCATAGAGCGAGCTCGGGCGCTCCACCGGATCGGTCTCGGCAAAAGGCAGCGTCTCGTTCAGCCCATAGACCGAGGACGAGCTGGCGTAGACCACATGACGCACTCCGGGCAGCGTGCGGGCTGCCTCCAGCACGGTGACGTGGCCCATGACATTGGCCTGCACATAGGCATAGGGATCGACCAGCGAATGGCGCACCCCCGCCTGGGCCGCCAGATGGACCACGCCGGTGATGCCCGGCTCGCGGGCCAGCAGGTCGGCGAGGGCTGCGCGGTCGGTGATGTCGAGGGTTTCCAACACCAGCCCGCCCGGTGCGTCGAGGGCGCGCAGCATCGTGGCGCGCGCCGCCTTCAGCGCGGGGTCGTAATAGCTGTTGAAACTGTCGACGGCCACGACGCGGTCGCCGCGCCGGCGCAGCGCGCAGGCGACGTGAAAGCCGACAAAACCGGCAGCACCGGTCACCAGGATCGTCACCGCGCTGTCTCTCCGGGGATCGCGTCGGGCGCAGTTGTGCCATGCCGACGAAGTTGCGCAAGTCGTGATGAACCACCTCGATGGCGCCACGTTGGCCACCATATAACCCCAGCCGGCCTGCATCCGCCGCTTGCGTCGCTCGTGGCGGCTGGCCCCCTGACGACTGAAAGGCCCTCAAGATGGCAGACGCCTCCACCAAGCACCGCCTGCAGCCGCGCATGCACAGGACGCGCAACAATCTCGACGACAATGCCCGCGGCACGTCGATCGACATCCTCAACAAGCGTCTCGCCGACGGCCTCGACCTCGCTCTGGCGGTCAAGCAGGCGCACTGGAACCTCAAGGGTCCGCAGTTCATCGGCATCCATCTGATGCTCGACGGGTTCCGCACCGAGCTCGACGATCTCAACGACAAGATGGCCGAGCGCATCACCGCGATCGGTGGCACCGCCTTCGGTACCACCCAGGCGATCGACAAGACTACCTCGCTGACGCCGTATCCGACCGATATCTATGCGATCGCCGACCATCTGGCGGCTTTGATCGACCGCTACGCGACGGTCGCCAACTCGGTTCGCGAGGGGATCGACGAGACCGACGACGCCGGTGACGCGGACACCTCCGACCTGCTCACCGAGGCGTCGCGCGCGCTCGACAAGCAGCTCTGGTTCCTCGAGGCGCATGTGCAGGAACCGACCGGCCAGATCCGTGACGGCGACGGCAAGGGTCAGCGCTGAAATCCATTCTGGCCAGTCAGCCAGTAAAGACCGCCGGCGGGAGCGATCCCGCCGGCTTTTTCATGGGTGGCGCAAGGCGGCGGCCTCGACGTGGTCGCCCACATTGATGTTTTCCTTGGCCGTCAGCCCACCCTGAAGTTCCAGCGTCGCCTTCACCGGCACGCCACTGTCGATCACTGCCAGGCTCTCTGGCACGGTGTTCTCGGCGATCGAGGCGATGCGGTCATCCGCGCCGATGAACACCATGTCCTCCGGAACCGGGCAGTGCTCCATCCACATCTGTGCGCGCTGGAGTTCAGGCCAGACGAACAGCATGCCGCCATCGGGCCGGATCTCGGTGCGATACATCAGCCCGACTTCCTGCTCGCGCGGGGTACGTGTGAGCTCCACCGAGAAGACGTGGCGCGTGCCGTCCTTCGACACGATCACCAGCTTCTGCCGTGGCAGTTCGGGCTGGGCGGCGGTGATGTCATCGCCGGCGCGGGCGCCGAGCGGGAGCAGCAGCAGAAGGGCGCCGCAGGCGCTGGCGAGACGCGACATTCAATCGAGACCTTGCTGAAGATAGGGGTTGGAGCGGCGTTCGGCGCCGATCGTCGAGCCCGGACCGTGGCCGCAGAGAAAGGAGACCTCATCGCCGAGCGGCAGCAGCTTGTCCGAGATCGCCGCGAGCAGCGCGGCAGAATCGCCATAGGCGAAATCGGTGCGCCCGACGCCGCCGGCGAACAGCGTGTCGCCGACGATCGCGAACCGTGCCGCACGGGCAACGAACACCACGTGGCCGGGCGTGTGGCCCGGCACATGCAGCACCTCGAACGCCAGATCGCCGGCCCGCAGCACCTCGCCCTCGACGACGAAGCGGTCAGGGGTGACGCGGCGGAGGCCGCTCAGCCCGTACTGGGCCGCCTGGGTCTCGATCTCGTCGAGCAGGAAGGCATCGCGCCGGTCGGGGCCGATCACCGGCGGCGGCCCACCGGGCTGCCCGGCCAGCGCCTCACGCAGTTCGGCCGCACCACCGGCATGATCGAGATGGCCGTGGGTGAGCCAGATCTCGCCCACACGCGCGCCGGACGCGGCCAGCCGCTCGAGGATGCGCGGGACGTCACCACCGGGATCAACCACCACGGCAGGCGTGCCGGGCCGGTCCTTGTCATGCAGGATCAGGCAGTTCTGACGCAGCGGCGTGACTGGTATGATCTCGACCGACAGTGGCAATGCACAGCTTCCCCAGACCCTTGAGCGAGCAGAGACCTATCACGCCCCACGAACCCGACCAATGCGCGCTGATCGTGCTGGCGGCGGGAGCCTCGTTGCGCGCCGGGCGGCCGAAGGCGCTGGTGCGACGACCGGACGGGCGCGCGCTGCTCGATGCCACGCTCGACGCACTGGCACAGGCACCCGTCGCAGGGCCCCGGCTGGTGGTGATCGGGGCGTGGGCGGCCGCGATCGAGGCCCTGCTGGCGGCGCGACCGGACAGTGCGACCTGGCAGAGGGTGGGCTGCGAGGACTGGCACGAGGGCATGGCCGCCTCGTTGCGCGCCGGCCTCGCAGCACTGCCGCCCGGCACCGGCGCGGTGATGGTCGCACTCGGCGACATGCCGCATGTCGAACCGGGGATGCTCGACGCGCTGCTCGCCTGCCGACAGGGTGACGAGCGGCGTATCGTCGCCCCCTGCCATGCGCAACGACGCGGCCACCCGGTGGTCTGGGGGGCGGGCCTGCTCGCGGAACTCGCCATGGTGCGCGGCGACGAGGGCGGCCGACACCTGATCGCGCGACATGCGGGGCAACTGACCCTGGTGCCTGCCGGGGCTGGCTGCGTGACCGATTACGACACGCCGGAGGCGCTGCGCAGCTGGGAGACCAGTGCCACGTCCGACGATGCGCAGGCACCCGCGACACTTCAACCCCGCAGCGATCGCCCTATGTGAGAGCCATGTCCGCTCGCCCGAACCTCATCCGCTGCCGTCACACACGCGAGGGCCGCCTGGTCTATGCCGTCGCCTGCCGCCCGGATGCGCTGCCGCCGGTGCGGGCGCGCGATCTCGACGCGGCCTGGGACGCGGCACGCGAGGCGGCGGCCGGCGGGGTCTATGGACCGGTGCGCCAGTTCCGCTTCGGCGGCGCCCAGGTCGGTCCGTCGGGCATCGATCTGCTGCTGGGCGATGCCGACGCATGTTGCTGGGCGGCGGCGGTGGACGCGATCCGGCCGCTGACCCAACCCGAGGGACTCTCGCTGCTGCTGCGCCTGCTGGGGCTGATCGATGCGATCGCCCGCTGGGCCGCACCGCTGTGCCGCTTCGCGCGCGACGGGGCGGAGTTGCACCCGATGCTGCTGGAGGCAGCCGCACTCACCCCGTTGACGCCGGAGGGGCGCCTCGCCGAGAACAGCCTGCGTGCGCATCTGGCGGTCCTGCCACAGGCGCGGCCTTCCGGCGGTGCGCCGGCACGAGACAGGAAACCATGCGCCTCCTCCACGCCTCCCCTCTCCTGCTGACCGGCCTGCTGGGCGCCATCGGCGCGCTCGGCGGCTGTTCGCCGAACCTCACGCCGCAGCAGCAGGCCGACCTGAACCGGCGCGACGCCTGCACGGACTATGCCAACCGGCTGTATCGCCAGCAGAACCGCGATCTGCTGTCGCGCGGCGATGAGACCGGAACACCGTTCTCCGCCTCGGGCAACCGCGCCGCACCCTCGGCCGGGCTGAGCGAGCAGTATCACCAGGACAACGTGATCGCCGATTGCATGGCCAATGGCGGCCCGCCCACCGCAGGCACGATGCGCGATATCCGGTCCAGCACCGAGGCCATCCTCAACGCCCCCCGCTGACGCCCGCGCATCCATCCACCACTGGACCCCACTGAAACGGAGAGCTGTTTCCCATGAGCCGCATCATTCGTACCGACGCCAACCCGGTGATGTCGAAGGCCGTCGAGTATCACGGCTTCGTCTTCACCCAGGGCATGGTGGCGAGCGATCTCGACGCCGATTTCGAGACCCAGACCCGGCAGGTCTTCGCACAGCTCGACGCCCTGCTGGAGCAGCACGGCACTGACATGACGCAGGTCCTGCAGGCTCAGATCTGGCTGCGCGACATCGCCGACCGCGAGGCCTTCAACAAGCTGTGGACGGCGTGGCTGCCGGCGGGCGCGGCCCCGGCCCGGGCCTGCGTGCAGGCCGTGCTAGCCGACCCGCGCATGCTGGTCGAAGTGATGCTGATCACCACCAAGTAGCACCCAGCCGCATGACAGATTTGCGTGGCGGACAGGACACAGCGTGTCTCGTCCGCCACGCAAGTGCTTGAGTTCACATGAAATTCAAACAACCGTCAGGAACAAGTTCCTAAACGAGCCGGTTCATTCGGGTCTTTCCTGACGAAAATGCAATCCTCTCCGAATCCCGGCACTCCCCGGCTTGCGGCGGCCAAGGGGGTCAGCATACTCACCTCACGACGCTGTGAGGTTTCGAGTCAGATGATCGCCGTTGCTGCCAATTGCCTGAATCGCCTCGTCCGCCGCAGTCATCTGTCCTCGATCGCGATGATCGGTCTTGCCACGCTGGCCGCCACTGGCGCCGCCGAAGCCCGCAGCCACCATCATGCCGGTCATGCCCATCATCGCTACGCCTCGGTGCATGCCCATGTGATCCAGTGCGTCGCCTTCGCCAAGGAAGCGAGCGATGTCGAGCTCCGCGGCAATGCCCGCGACTGGTGGAGCCGCGCCGCCGGCGTCTACGAGCGCGGCCATGCGCCCGAGGAAGGCAGCGTGCTGAACTTCCGTCCCACCGGCCGCATGCCGCTCGGCCATGTCGCGGTGGTGACCCAGGTGGTCGACAGCCGCACCATCCAGATCGACCAGTCGCACTGGAACAGCCGTGGCATCAGCCGCGATGTCTCGGTGGTCGATGTCTCGCCCAACAACGACTGGAGCGCGGTGCGCGTCGAGCTCGGCCATCAGGGCACCTATGGCAGCATCTATCCGACCTTCGGCTTCATCTATCCGCGCGCCGCGGGCCCGGATGACGACAGCAGCGACAGCGCGCCGCGGGTGATCGAGGCGACCGCCACCCAGCGCGCGCATCGCCACCGCCCGATCACCGAGGTGGCCGAGATGCCGGCGACGATGCGCGGCATCGACACCACGGTCCCGCTCAGCCTCGACGACGCGCCGAACCGCAACCTGCGCTGACCGCAACGGCGACAGCGTCGCAAACCTCGTCCGGCACGCGGATCGTCGCCGGGCTGGTCGGCCTGACCTTCGTCGTTCACCTCGCGCTCGCCGGCCGTTACGATCTGTTCCGCGACGAGCTGTATTTCATCGTCTGCGGCCTCCACCCCGATTTCGGCTATGTCGACCAGCCGCCCGGCGTCCCGCTGCTGGCGGCGACGCTGTATGCGACCGGCCTCGGCGCGTGGGGCCTGCGTGTGCCAGTGGCCATGGCCGCTGCAGCCCTGGTCTGGATCGCAGCCCGTCTGGCCCGCACCCTTGGCGGGGGCACCTGGGCGGTGGGGCTGACCGGCCTCGCCTGCGCCATCGCGCCGATGCTGATGGGTCTGGCGGCGACGCTCAACACCTCGGTGTTCGATCCCCTTGCCTGGACCGCCATCGCCTGGCTGCTTGTGCGCGGACTGCGCGAGGGAGACGACCGGGCGCTTGTCCTGGCCGGGGTGGTCGCCGGGGTGGCACTGGAGATCAAGTATTCGGTCGCGTTCTGGATGGCCGGACTGGCCCTCGGCCTGCTGGTCACGCCGCAGCGTATCCTGCTGCGCAGGCGCGGCCTCTGGATCGGCCTCGCCCTGGCGGCGGTGATCGCGCTGCCCTCGGCGCTGTGGCAGTGGCGGCACGGCTTTCTGTTTCTCGAGCTCACCGCGGCGGCAAGGGACAAGAACGTCGCCGTGGGCGCATGGTCGTTCCTGCACAACCAGATCCGGGTGATGAACCCGCTCTTCACACCGTTATGGCTGGCCGGGCTGGTCGCACCGCTGATCGTGCGGCGATTGCGGGACCTGCGCTTCATCGCCATCGCCTGCGTGGTGGTGGTGGTGATCGTGCGGGCCGGGCACGGCAAGGATTACTATCTCTCGCCGCTCTATCCGACCCTGTTCGCGATCGGTGCTGCCGCGCTCGAACCGTTGACGCGCCCTCTGGCCGGGCGGCTGGTGACCTGCGCCGGGGCGGCACTGGCGGTCATGCTCTCCGCCATCGCCGCGCCGGTCGCGCTGCCGATCCTGTCGCCCGCTGCCCTCGCCCGCTACATGACACGGCTGCACATCGCCCCACAGCAGCAGGAGCGAAGCTTCCGGGGCACGGTGCTGCCGCAGGTGTTCGCCGACCAGCTCGGCTGGCATGACTTCACCCGCGAGGTGGAGACCGCCTGGGCGCAGATCCCGGCCGGCGACCGGCCGGCGACCGGGATCAAGGTCGACAATTACGGCGAGGCCGCCGCGCTGGATCTGTACGGACACGCCCTGCCGCCGGCGCTCAGCGGCCACAATCAGTATTTCCTGTGGGGCCTGCGCGGCCAGCATCCGACCGACCTGCTGGTGGTGCAGCACGATCTCGATGCGCTGCGGCCGTATTGCCGCGAGACCCTCGTTCTCGGCACGACATCGTCACTCTGGGCGATGGCCGTCGAGAACGGCAAGATCATCGCGCTGTGCCGAGGCGTGACGCCGCCGATCCGGACATTGTGGCCACACCTGAAAATCTACGAATAGGGCCGGTCCGCCTTGTGATAGGGATGGCCGTTGCGGATCGCCTGCGCACGGTAGAGCTGTTCGGCGAGCATCGCGCGGGCCAGCATGTGCGGCCACGTCATCGCCCCCAGCGACAGCACCCGGTCGGCACGCTGGATCACCGAGGCATCGAGCCCTTCAGCACCGCCGATCAGGAAACACACCGGCCGGCCCAGCGACGACCATTGTTCGACCTCGCGCGCAAAACGCTCGCTGTCGGGCGCCGCGCCACCCAGATCGAGAGCGACCACGAAAGCCGGGTCCGGCAGGGCGGCGAGCAGGGCCGAAGCCTCGCGGCGCCTGACTTCCGCCGCACTGCCGCGGCCCTCGGCAATCTCGGTGACGATGGGCGGCGGGACGAGACGCCCGGCGAAGCGCTCATACAGTCCCGCCTCCTCGCCCTTGCGAAGCCGGCCGACGGCGATGATGCGAAATCCCGCCATCAGCGCGACAAGTGCCCCGTCAGGCGTCGGTCTCCGGCGGCACGGAATGTGCGGGCTCGTCGAGCTCCTTGCCCCACATCTTCTCGAGCGCATACATCGCCCGCGCTTCCGGCTTGAACAGATGCACGACGATGTCGCCGACATCGATCAGCACCCAGTCAGACCCGCCCGCGCCCTCGATCAGCACGCGCTTGATGCCGGCCTCCTCGAGTTTCTCCTCGAGATGCGTGGCCATCGCGCCGATCTGGCGGTCGGCGAGGCCGGTGGCGATCACCATGCGGTCGGCGAAGGCGGCGCGGCCGGTGAGGTCGAGCACGAGGATGTCCTCGGCCTTGTCATCCTCCAGCGACGCGGTCACCACGCCCTGGATCCGGTCGAGCCACTCGACCTGCGCCGGCACGCGCGGTTCGGCGGCCTTGCGCGGGCCGGCGGCGGCGGCCTTCTTGCGGGGCGAGCCGGGCGCCTTGACCACGGCGGGGAGCGCCGCCTCAGCCGGGGTCTTCGTCGTGCGCCGCTTGGGCGGTGCGGCCTTGTCGGCCGGTGGTTTTCTGGCGATGGCGACGATTCCTTCGGGCGTTTCTGATCGACGTTGCGGATATATCCTTCTGCGGCGCCGGCAGAAAGACCCAGGCCGGCGGAGCCATGCACGCCAAGCCCTGCGCCGAGCGCAGCGGAATGCGGAATGGCCGCAGCCGCAGCGCCGAGCGACTGGCCAGCGCCTGCCGGTTATAGCCCGGACGCGGCACGACCGCGAACGGAACCGTGCGGGTGATCTCCAGCCAGAAGCGCCAGCGAGTGAAGCTCTCGAGCGAATCGGCACCCATCAGCCACACGAAGCAGACACGCGGAAACCGTCGCCGCAGGGCCCGCAGCGTGTCGATCGTGTAGCGCGTGTGCAGCCGCGCCTCGATCGCCGTCGGCCGCAGCCGCGCATCGTCGATCAGGGCGACGCAGGAGGCGAAGCGCTCGGCCAGAGTGGCCATGCCGCGGCGAGGCTTGAGCGGATTGCCGGGCGAGACCAGCAGCCAGACCTCGTCCAGTCCCAGCCGGTGCAACGCGACTTTCGCCAGTGCGATATGGCCCTCATGCGCCGGATTGAACGAGCCGCCGAGCAGGCCGACGCGAATGGCGCGCCGGTCGCCGCGCGTCGGCAGGTCGTCGCGAAGGCGGAAGCTCAGGGCCGGACCTGGCCGGTGCCGATCACCTCGTAGCGATACGAGGTGAGCTGTTCGAGGCCGACCGGACCGCGCGCGTGCAGCCGCCCCGTCGCAATGCCGATCTCGGCGCCGAAGCCGAACTCGCCGCCATCGCAGAACTGCGTGGAGGCGTTCCACATCACCACCGCCGCATCCACACCGTTGAGAAAGCGCGCCGCGGCATCGGCATTCTCGGTGATGATCGCCTCGGTGTGGGTGCTGCCATGCGCGGCGATATGGGCGAGGGCGGCATCGATCCCGTCCACCACGGCGATCGACAGCACCGAATCGAGCCATTCGGTATGGAAATCCTCCGTCGAGGCCGGGTCGAGATCGGGCAGGATTGCCCGCGCCCGTGCGTCGCCGAGGCAGCGGCAGCCGAGCGCGCGCAGCTCGGCGACGATGCCGGGCAGCAGCGCGTCCGCACAGGCGGCATCGATCAGCAATGTCTCGGTCGCACTGCACACGCCGGTACGGCGCATCTTGGCATTGACGAGCAGCCGGCGCGCCATCGCCGGATCGGCGTCTTGATGGACGTAGCTGTGATTGAGCGCATCGCCATGCGCCAGCACAGGGATGCGCGCCTCGGCCTGCACGCGCTCGACCAGCGACTTGCCGCCTCGCGGAATGATCAGGTCGATCGCGCCGCTCGCCCCCAGCATGGCGGCGACATAGGCGCGGTCGGTGGTGGGCGCGATCTGGATGGCGGCGTCCGGCAACCCGGCCTCCGCCAATCCAGCCACCATCGCGGCATGGATCTCGACCGCCGTGCGTGCGCTCTCCGATCCGCCGCGCAGCAGCACCGCATTGCCCGAACGCAGGCACAGCGCGCCGGCATCCGCGCCGACATTGGGGCGGCTCTCGTAGATCATGCCGATCACCCCGATCGGCACCGACACTCGGCGCAGGCGCAGGCCGTTGGGACGGTCCCACTCCGCCAGCACACGTCCCAGGGGATCGGGCAGCGACGCCACCGCCGCCACGCCATCGGCCATCGCCGAGAGGCGCGCCCGGTCCAGGCGCAGCCGATCGAGAAAGCTGCCCTTCGCCTTGCTCCCGGCCAGATCGGCAGCGTTGGCGGACAGAATCGCCGTCTCGGCACCGCGCAGCGCACGGGCGGCGGCCAGCAGCGCCTCAAGCCGCTGCGCATCGGACGATCCGGCCAGTGCGCGGGCCGCGATGCGCGCGGCGCGGGCCTGATCGCGCAGGGCCACAGCCGGATCGGGAGAGGCGATGTGGTTCATTCCGGCCTCGATGATGGCGTCAAATTGCGCGACTTGCAAAGCTCACACGTTGAAGCGGAACAGCAGCACATCGCCGTCCCGGACCACATACTCGCGGCCCTCGATGCGCAGCTTGCCGGCCTCGCGCGCACCCGCCTCGCCCTTGAACGCAACATAATCGTCATAGGCGATGGTCTCGCAGGCGATGAAGCCGCGCTCGAAATCGTTATGGATCACCGCCGCCGCCTGCGGGGCCTTGGTGCCGGCGGTGATCGTCCAGGCGCGGGTCTCCTTCGGGCCGACAGTGAAATAGGTCTGCAGGCCGAGCAGGCGGTAGCCGGCGGCGATCACCCGGTCCAGACCGCTCTCGTGCAGACCGAGCCCCTCGAGGAACTCGCGCTGGTCCTCGGCCGGCAGCTGGCTCAGTTCGGCCTCGATCGCCGCGGAGACGATGACGACGCCCGCGCCCTCGGCCTTCGCCTTGTCCGCCACCTTCGCCGAGAACGCGTTGCCGTCGGCCGCCGACGCCTCCTCGACATTGCAGACATAGAGCACCGGCTTGGTGGTCATCAAACCGAGCTTCGCGGCAGCCGCTTCCTGACCGGCCGGGACCGCCGTGCGTGCCGGCTTGCCGTCGCGCAGCGCGGCAGCGAGTGGCTCGCCGAGGGCGACGAAGGCCTGCGCCTCGCGGTCGTTGCCCTTGGCGCGCTTGCCGGCCTGCACCAGGCGCTTCTCGAGGCTCTCGAGATCGGCGAGCATCAGTTCGGTCTCGACGATCTCGGCATCGCGGATCGGGTCCACCCCGCCCTCGACATGGGTGATATCGTCATCCTCGAAGCAGCGCAGCACGTGGATGATCGCGTCGGTCTCGCGGATATTGGCCAGAAACTGGTTGCCCAGACCCTCGCCACGCGACGCACCGCGCACCAGGCCGGCGATGTCGACGAATTCGAGGCTGGTCGGCACGATCTTCACCGACTTGCCGATCTCGGCCAGCTTGTCCATGCGCGGATCGGGCACCGCGACGCGACCGGTATTCGGCTCGATCGTGCAGAACGGGTAATTGGCCGCCTGCGCCGAGGCGGTCGCCGTCAGTGCGTTGAACAGGGTCGATTTACCGACATTCGGCAGGCCGACGATGCCGCAGTTGAAGCCCACGAGGGTGGTATCCTTTCATCGTTCTTTCTTGAAAGAAAGAACCAAAGAACGTCCGGGATTTTCTGATGATTTCGGGGGTGCTGGCGCCCTTGCAAACCACCTGAGGCTACTTCTCCTGCACCAGCATCGCCACCCGCGTCATGAACGCTTCCGGCTCGTCGCGTGCCAGCATCGGCGCCGCATCGGCCACCGCGTCGAGCAGTTCGGCGAGCCAGGGCTGATCCACCTTGGCGAAATCGCCGAGCACATGGCCGGTGACGCGGTCCTTGTGGCCGGGATGACCGATGCCGAGACGCACGCGCCAGTAGTCCGGGCTGCCGAGCTGGCGGTCCATGCTGCGCAGGCCGTTATGGCCGGCCGCACCGCCGCCGCGCTTGACCCGCACCCGGCCCGGAGCGAGGTCGAGCTCGTCGTGGAAGGCGGTGATATCGGCAGGCCCGAGCTTGTAGAAGGCAGCCGCCTGCTGCACGGACTCGCCCGACGCGTTCATGTAGGTCATCGGCTTGAGCGCGAGGACCTTCTCGCCCCCCACCATGCCCTCGGCGACCTGACCCTTGAATCGCTGCCGCCACGGCGAGAAACCGTGGCGGCGAGCGATCGCATCGATGGCCATGAAGCCGATATTGTGACGCTGACGCGCCATGCCGGGCTCGGGATTGCCCAAGCCCGCCCACAGCCGCATGGCGGATCAGTCCGCCTTGTCTTCGGACCCGGCAGCCGCCGCGGTCTCGTTTTCGGCCGCTTCCGCCTCGGGCTCTTCCTCGACCGAGGGGGCTGCGATGGTGGCGATCACGTAGTCATGCGCCTCGATATCGGGCGCGGACACGTTCTCGGTGCCCTTGAGGTCGTGCCAGCGCACGATGTCGCCGATCTCGAGTGCGGAGACATCCGCCTCGAAATGCTCGGGGATGTGGTCGGGATCGACGCTGACGTCGATCGTGTGACGCACGATGTTGAGCACGCCGCCACGCTTGACGCCGACGCACTCCTCCTCGCCCTTGAACACCACGGCGACGGTGACATGCACCGGCTCGTTGCCCACCAGGCGCTGGAAGTCGACATGGATCGGACGGTCGGTGACCGGGTGGAGCTGGATCTCGCGGATCAGGGCGCGGGTGGTGGTGCCACCGGCCTTCACCTGATACAGGCGCGAACGCCAGCCGCCGCGATGCATCTCGCGCACGATGATGCGCGGGTCGAGCGCGATCAGGCTCGTCTCCTGCTTCGCACCGTAGATCACAGCGGGGACCTCTCCCGCACGCCTCGTCGCCCGCGCTGCCCCCTTACCAGCCTTCGCGCGCGTCGAAGCCTCGATGGTGGTGAAATCTGTCATTTCATCTCTCCGAGACCAAACACAAACGGGGCCCGACGGCCCCGCAAAAACACGGCAGAAACGCCAAAACGCCGGCCTCCAGGGGTGCCGGCGCGCCGGGGCGTGTAGCGGATCGGGGGCGCCGGAGCAAGCATTGTATTTAACGACTGACTTTCGTTGTTTTTATCCTATCTGATAATCAGCGCGAACGACCGGCGTGATATATTGCAAACATCGTTGCAACCGGGCATTGATCCGGCACGAACGATCGCCGGACGCATGACCATGAGCACCACACTCGACGCCACCGCCCTGCCCGCCGCCAGTGGCGAGAGGCTGCGGCGCAACCCCTCCGAGGACTGGATCGCCGTCGCGATCGGGCTTGGCCTCACCATCGCCGCCCTGCTGCTGCACCGTGCGGGGGTGAGCCTCGCCTGGATCTCGATCCTGCCGCCGCCCTGGCATGACACCGCGCAGATCGGGGCGCATTTCGCGCAGAAATGGCCGCAATATCTCGGCCAGTTCGTGTTCTGGTCGGCGGTGGTGGGTCTGGTGCTGCCGCGCTTCGGATTCCGGACCGGGGCGGTGCTGGCCGGGTTCGCGCTGGTCTACGGGCTCAGCCTCGCGGTGATCGTGCTCGGCCAGTCGGCCTTCGCGGTGCACTACAATCTCGAACCTCCCCTGGTCGCGCTGCTGCTGGGGCTGATCCTCGCCAATACGGGTGCGGTGCCGGCCTCGCTGTCGGGTGCGTTCCGGGTCGAGTTCTACATCAAGCTCGGCATCATCCTGCTGGGCGCCACACTGCCCTTCACCCTGCTGGTCTGGGGCGGGCCGGTGGCGATCGCGCAGGCCTCGATCGTGTCGGTGGCGACGTTCCTCATCATCTTCGCCGCCGCGCGGGTGTTCGGGCTCGACCGGCGCTTCGCCGCCGTGCTCGGTGCAGGCGGGGCGATCTGCGGCGTGTCGGCGGCGATCGCCATCGCCGGCGCGGTCGGCGCGCAGCGCCGCGAGGCCTCGGCGACGGTGGCGATCGTCATCGTCTGGGCGATCGCGGCGCTGTTCTTCCTCCCCTTCGCGGCCGATGCGCTCGGCCTGTCGGCAGGGGCGGGCGGGGCGTGGATCGGCACGTCGGAATTCGCCGACGCCGCCGGCATCGCTGCCGCGCAGAGCTTCGGCGGCATCGCCGCCCATGCCGGACGCGGCACAGCGGACCAGGCCGTCGCATCCTACACACTGATCAAGGTGGTCGGGCGCGACAGCTGGATCGGCATCTGGGCGGTGATCCTGTCGCTGCTGGCGACCACACGCTGGGCCGAGCCAGGAACTGGGGCCAGAGCCGTGCGCAACCGCGCCTCGGGGAACGAGGTGTGGACCCGGTTCCCGAAATTCGTCCTCGGATTCGTCATTGCCTCCGCCCTGCTCAGCGCGGTCGCTGTCGCGGTCGGGCCGGCGGTGTTCAAGGCCGACATCACCCCCGGCGTGGTCGCGCCGCTCAAGGGGCTGCGCATCTGGGCCTTCGCCTTCGCCTTCCTCTCGATCGGGCTGACGACGCGCTTCTCCGAGTTCGGCGCGATCGGCTGGCGGCCGTTCGCCGCCTTCTCTGTCGGCGCGGTGGCCAATCTGCTGATCGGCCTGGCGCTGTCGACCGCGCTGTTCGGCGCCTACTGGACGGCGATCGGGCATTGAGCCTCCCACCCGCACGCTGCGCGACCTGCCGCCATTTCGCGGCGGCAGGCGGGCCGGTCGAAGCCGCGCTGCCGGGACTGCGGACGATGAGTTCCGCCTTCGCCGACAGCCGCGGCGATGACGGGATCTGCCGCCGCCACGACCTGCTGCTGCGCGCCACCGCCAGTTGCCCGGAGCACCAACCGTCCTGACCTTCACAGTTGACAATCATTCTCATTATCATTTACGGGGTCAGTTACGAAACGAAACAACAGGCCTCCGTCATGTCTGCCCGCCTCCCGATCGGCATCGCCCTGCCGCTGGTCGCCCTCGCCGCCCTCTCCAGCACCGCCAGCGGCCAGACCGTCGCCCCGCCGCCGGGCAAGCCCACGGAGGCAGCCAGGCCGGGCAGCAGCGAAACCATCGTGGTGACCGCCACCGGGCTGAGCCAGGCGCTGTCCTCGACCAAGACGCGCACCCCGATCATCGACTCGCCGCAGACCATCTCCATCGTCAGCCGCGAGGAGATGGAGTTGCGCGCCTCGCCGACCGTATCGGATGCGCTGTCCTATCTGGCCGGCGTGCAGGCAGCCCCGTCGGGGCTGGACAGCCGCGTGGACGAGGTCTCGGTGCGCGGCTTCGGTGCGGGCGGGTTCTCGTCGAACAACAATTTCGTCGACGGGCTGCGCCTGCCCTCGGGTGGACAGTGGACACGCACCTCGTTCGATCCGTTCGCGCTGCAGCAGATCGAGGTGCTGAAGGGACCGTCGGGCGCGCTCTACGGCCAGACCGCGCCGGGCGGCGTGGTGAACCTGACCACCAAGCGGCCCACCGACCACAGCGAGGGCGAGTTCTTCCTCCAGGGGGCGGGCTATACGAAGCTGTCGAACTGGCAGGGACAGGGGGCCGCCGACCGCTCGGGGCGGCTGAACGCGTCCGGCTCGGTGATGGGCCGCATCGTCGCACTCGCCCGTGACGGGGGCAGTCAGGTCAACGACGTCAATATCGGTCGCTATTACATCTCGCCGAGCCTGACCTGGGCCTATGCGCCGCACTCGACCTGGACGCTGCTGGCACAGTACCAGCGCGACCAGGGCGGATCGAACTTCCAGTTCCTGCCGATGACCGGCGCGCTGCACCCGTCGAACGGACATTACATCGCCAACGACACCAATATCGGTGAGCCGGACTGGAACACCTTCAACCGCAACCAGGCGCTGATGGGCTCCTTCCTCGAGCACCGCTTCAACCGGTTCCTCACCTTCCGCAACAACACCCGCTACACCTATATCGACACGCTGTACCGGGTGACGGTGCTGTCGGGCGACACGCTGACGAAATGCCCGCCCACGCTGAAGGGCTGCATTCCCGGCGCGACCATCAACCGCCGCGCCGTCGAGGGCCGTGGCCGCAGCCAGGGTGTGGCCACCGACAACCAGCTCGAGGGCCATGTCGAGACCGGCGGCATCCATCATACGCTGCTGGTCGGCACCGACTATTTCTACACGAGCTGGGAACACAGCCGCGATGCGGTGAGCAGCGCGTATGTGCTGCCGATCTTCAACATCTTCGATCCCGTCCCGCGCGGCGATGCGGGCTATGCGAGCCATCTCGGCCCGCAGATCTATACCGCGACCAAAAGCCGGCAGAACGGTCTGTATTTCCAGGATCAGATGCGCTGGCGCCGTCTCTACATCACCGCCGGCGGCCGGCAGGACTGGGCGCATGACGACACGCTCGATATCCTCGCGCAGCACCGCTACATCACCGACTCGCAGAAATTCACCTGGCGCGCCGGCACGGTCTATCAGTTCGACAACGGGCTGGCGCCGTATTTCTCCTATGCGACCTCGTTCCAGCCGCAGGTCTCCGACCCGTCGAGCTCGGTCGGCGGCGTCCCGTTCAAACCGACCACCGGCGACCAGTACGAGGCGGGTCTGCGCTGGCAAGGCGGGCGGGGGATCTACATCACCTTCGGTGGCTACCAGATCACCCAGCAGAACATCACCACCCCCGACCCGCTCGGCCGGATCTGCGGCACCGGCACCTGCCTGGTGCAGACCGGCGAGGGGCGCGTGCGCGGTCTCGAACTCGAGGGCCACGCCTCGCTGCCGTGGCATACCGCGCTGATCTTCACCGGCACCCGTTCGGACGCGAAGGTAACGAAATCCAACACCGCCGGCCAGGTCGGCAACTATCTGCCTCAGGCTCCGAAATGGATGAGCTCGCTGTTCGTCGATCACCGCATCGACGAGGGCAGACTGGCGGGGGCCGGCTTTGGCGGCGGCGTGCGCTATATCGGGCACAGCTACGGCGATACCGCCAACATGCTGTCGATCCCGGGCTACACGCTGTTCGACATGTTCCTGCGCTACGATTTCGGTGTCGCGCACCCGCACGCGCGCGGCCTGTCACTGTCGGTGAACATGCGCAACATCGCCAACAAGCGCTTCGTCGCCACCTGCACCGCGACCTCGGCCTGCTATTATGGCGAGGGTCGCAGCCTGATCTCGCGCCTTGAATATCGCTGGTGAGCACGGCCATGTCGCTGATCGTCGCCGCCGGAATCGTCCTCTGCCTGCTCGCGGGGGCAGCCCTCTACGCGCTGTCCGCCAACCAGATGCTGTGGCGCGCGAAACCCGCCATGCACCCCACGCTCGCCGTCGCCGGCCTCGCCCTCGGTGGCGGCATCGGCGCGCTGGTCGCCACCCACAGCGTCGCGACCGCGCTGATGATGACGGTGTGCGGACTGATGGCCACCTGCTCGCTGCTGCCGCTCGCCTGCGCGCTGCTGCGCGGGGAGACGAGACATTGAGTGCGGGCACGGCCACGCCGATCCCGACCGCCGGTTGGAGTGCGCGCCTGCTGGCCGGTCTGCTGACCGGGGCCGCGCTGTCGCTCGGCACGATGGCGCTGATCGGGCGGCTCCTGGACTGCGTCCCCTCGCCGCAGACGGTGGGCGCGCAGGCGCTGATGTGGCTGGTGGCCCCGATCTGGTGCGCGGTGATGGCCGCCTGCGTGCTGTTCCGCTCGGCCGCGCGCGCCTGGATCGTGCTCGGCGGTGCGAGCGCCCTGGTCTGGCTCGGCTGGTGGGTGGTGCAGGAAATCGCAGCATGAAAATCCGCGTCCGTTCCGACATCCTGCATCTGTATCGCGAACTGCACAGCTGGGTCGGCATCCTCGCCGGGCTGTTCTTGTTCGTCGCCTTCTATGCCGGCGCGATCAGCATGTTCGAGCAGCCCCTTCAGGACTGGGCGACGCGGCCGCCCGTGCTACCGGCGCCGGTGTCGCTGTCGCGCACGCCCGAGCTGATCGAGCGCGCGCTCGCCGCCCATCCGGAGGCCGCCGCCGGCTACAGCGTCATCCTCACGCCCGCCGGCGCGCATCCCGCCCGGCTGGAATGGAGTGATGGCGGTGGCCGCCATCACCATGGCCGCGGCGGCGCCACCGTGTTCGCCGCCCTCGACGATCACGGCGCACTCGTCACCGCACGCCAGCCCGCCTCGACCGCGGCCGGGTTCATCGACGTGCTGCACCAGCAGATCGGCCTGCCGCTGCCGCACGACATCGCGATGCCGATCATGGGTGTGATCGCACTGCTCTACGCGACGGCGCTGACCTCCGGCACGCTGGTGTTCCTGCCGACGCTGGCACGCAACCTGTTCTCGCTGAAGCTGTTCGGCAGCGCGCAGAAGGCATGGCTCGACCTGCACAACCTGCTCGGCATCTTCTCGCTGCCGTTCCACATCGTGATGGCGGTGACCTCGGTGGTGTTCGCTTTCCACGAACAGGTCTTCGTCGTTCAGCACCTCACCCTGTCCACGCCGCCGGCGATGCACCGTCCGCATCCGGCGGCCGGGGCGCCGCCGGTCGCGGCACTGCCGCCAGACGCGATCCTCGCCGCCATCGCGCGGCAGGCACCGGGCGTTGCGGTGGATTCGATCGACTATCTGCAATCCGGCCGCGCGATGCGGATCAGCGTGCACGACCCGCGCTACAGCCTGCGCGGCCCCACGAGCGGGTTCGCCACCGTCGATCCATCGACCGGGCGCATCCTGTCCCGCGACTACCTGCCCGGGCAGCAGCCGCGCGGCATGTCGGTGATCACCGTGTTCTTCGCGCTGCATTTCGGCAGTTTCGGCGGCACGCCGGTGCGGGTGCTTTACCTGCTGTTGGGTCTCGGCGGTGCGGCGCTGTTCTATGGCGGCAACCGGCTCTGGGTGGTCGCGCGCCGCCGCCGCGAGCAGCGCGACGGGCGCGTGCGCGACAGTCTCGGCACCCGGCTGCTCGACCGGCTCACCCCGGGCTGGAGCTTCGGCTGCGTCGGCGGCTGTTCGGCGGTGCTGTGCGCCGCCCCGCTGGTGGCCGACAATGGCAGCGGCAGCGTGTTCGCCGCCCTGTTCTACGGCGTGTTCACCGCTGCCGTCGCCCTCGCCTTTGTCGTGCCGCAGCGCCTGAGCGAGCAGGCGCCGCTATGGCTGGCGAGCGTGCTGACCCTGGCGGTCGCGCCCATCGCCGTGCTGGCCCGCCCGGTCTCTTCCGGTGCCCTGCTGCTGGCGGGCGCCGCCCTGCTGCTCGGCGCGGGCCTCGCGGCACTCGCCCGCCGGTCGGGACGCCGGGAGGTGCCGCTCACCTCACGCCATCGGCCGAGGCCGGTTCAGGCGGCGTGAACGCTCAGCGTCCAGGCGCCATCGTTCGGATCGCACCACATCGGCACGGCGTTCGGCAGCCGCTCGTTCGCACGCAGGCCCATCGCGGAACGTAGGGCACGAAACAGCGCCCCATGGGCCACGATCAGCGCCGGACCGCGGCCAAGGGCGGTGGCGGCACCGGTCGCGCGATCGACGGCGGCGATCGCCCGCGCCCGCAACTCGGCGAACGGCTCCGCCCCTTCGGGCGTGTAGTCGCCGGCGATCCAGGCGTCATACCAGTCGCCCATCGGCTGGCCTTCCTGCACGCCGAAGCTCACCTCGCGCAAATCGTCGTCATAGGTCACAGGCAGCACCTCGCCGGCATCCTGCGCCATGTGCCGCGAGGCGATCTGGGCGGTGCGCGCGGCACGGATCAGCGGCGAGGACACGATCAGCCCGATCGGGGCGTCGCGGGTGATCTCGCCGATCGCGCGGCCGGCGGCCTCGGCCTGGGCGAGACCCTTCTCGTTGAGCGGGATGTCGGAACGGCCCTGGCTGAGGCCACGGGCGTTCCAGTCGGTTTCGCCGTGTCGCAGATACCAGTAGGCGCGCGGGGCGAGCAGGGCAGGCGACGATCCGGGCATCAGTCGAACAGCGAGCTCACCGAGCTCTCCTCGGCGATGGCGCGCATCGCATGCGCGAGAAGCTGGGCGATCGTCACCTGACGCACGTTCGCCGCCAGCCGCACGGCCTCGGTGGCGAGGATCGAATCGGTGATGGTCATCATCTCGATCGGCGAGGCGGCGATGCGGGCCACCGCGCCGCCGGTCAGCACGCCGTGGGTGCAGTACACGCTCACCGAAGTCGCCTTGTGCTCGATGAGCGCTGCGGCAGCATTGCACAGCGTGCCGCCGGAATCGATGATGTCGTCGATCAGGATGCAGTCGCGTCCCGAGACGTCGCCGATCACGTTCATCACTTCCGACACGCCGGCGCGCTCGCGGCGCTTGTCGATGATGGCGAGATCGACCCCGAGACGCTTGGCCAGCTCGCGCGCACGCACCACGCCGCCGACATCGGGGCTGACCACCATCAGGTTGCGGCCCGCATAGCGCTCCTTGATGTCGCGCGCGAACAGCGGCGCGGCAAAGAGATTGTCGACAGGGATGTCGAAGAAGCCCTGGATCTGGCCGGCATGCAGGTCGAGCGTGAGCACGCGGTTGGCCCCCGCCTCGACGATCAGGTTGGCGACCAGCTTGGCCGAGATCGGCGTGCGCGGGCCGGACTTCCGGTCCTGGCGGGCGTAGCCGAAATAGGGGATCACCGCGGTGATGCGTCGCGCCGAGCCGCGGCGCAGCGCATCGAGCATGATCAGCAGTTCCATCAGGTTATCGTTGGTCGGATAACAGGTGGACTGGATGACGAAGACGTCCTCGCCGCGGACGTTCTCCTGGATCTCGACGAAGATCTCCATGTCCGCGAAGCGCCGCACCGAGGCGCGGGTCAGCGGCAGGTTCAGCGAGGCGGCCACCGCCTCGGCGAGCGGGCGGTTGGAGTTGCAGGCGACGATCTTCATGCGGTCGGCTTCATGGCTCGGACGTGATCCCCGCTCGGCATCTCTGAATTGGACGATCGGCCCATATCCGCGGCAGGCGACCGAAACGCGCCCGCGTCATAACAACCTCGCCGCGGCCTGTCACGAGCCCGGATCGGCCGGCTTGTGGGTCTTGCGGGTGGCGGCGGCGAAGGGTGCGAGAGGTTCCGACAGGTCGGAATTGAGCTTCTTGACCCCCGGCGCCTCCTCGTCCGGCGCCAGCACCGCCGGTTCGCCCGCGCCCGGCGGCCCCGCGGCGGAAGCGACATCGGGCGGTGGCGGCGGCAGCAGGCGGCCGGAATGGTTGTCGATCACCGTGCGGATGCCGGGCGCGGCCTCGGTGACCACCGCCAGCGCGATATCGCCCCAGGCGTGATCGAGACTGCCGGCCGGCACGTCATGAAGCTGGGTGACCGCACCGGCCTCCACGCCGCTCGCCGGCTTCACCCGCCAGACGATCTCGGTCTTCTGCACGCGCCCCTGCGGCGAGGCGGTGGCGGGTGCGACCGAGACGGTGCAGCTCACCGCGTAGTCGGCCTTCGCGGCACTGGAGACGAGTTGGTCCTTTGCATCCGGCAGCAGCAGACGCAGCTCGTCGGCGAGTGCGCGGTTGCCGTCACCCGGCGCGCCGCTCACCCCGGAGAAGAAGATCCGTGCCGGCCGGTTGATCAGGCTGTTCGGATCGGCCCGCATCTCCGCCGAGCGCAGCCCGGTCAGCGTGGTGACGATCTGCGGCGCCGCAGCCTCGGCCACCTGATGCAGCACCTGCGCATCCCCCGCCGACCAGGCGACCGCCGGCACGGCGGCGCCGTCGCGGTGCCCCTTGACCGCCCCGGTCGGGGTCAGCACGACATAGGACGGCACCACCGAGCCGCCGGCGAGCCTTGCGTCGAGCCGCAGCCGCCAGTCGCCGGGGTGCGGCGCCCCGATCTCGGCCGGGATCGACTGGCCGAGCAGCGCATCGGTGGTGTCGTGCGCCCAGACAGAGGCGGCGTGGTCGTCGAGCAAGGCGTTCGGCGACACCGTGACCGCGAGCCGCGCGGGGGGTGGCGCGGAGAGGATCGCGCCCATGCGTCCCGGCTCGCCCCGGAAGGGCTGCGGCAAGTGACAACCGGCGAGCCCGGCCGCCACGGCCGACACCAGCAGCGCGCGCCGGACGCTCAAGCCGTCACCAGCGCGATGGCCGAGATCTGGTGGCCGATGCGCCCGCCGCCGGCCAGCGTGCGCCGGCGATGCGAGAAGAAATGCTCCGGATCCGACAGCGTGTCGCGCCCCAGACCGCTGGCGCGCGCGCCGCCGCGCGTCAGACGCGCGACGCAATAGCCCGGCAGGTCGAACAGGAAGCGGTCGCCGCGACCGGGACGGAAGAAGCCCTCCGCCGAGCCATCGCAGCCCAGCACCTGCTCGCGCATGTCCTCGCCCACCTCGTAGCTGTCGGGACCGATGCAGGGGCCGACCACGGCGGTGATGCTGTCGGCGCCGAGCTCGGCCATCGCCGCGAGTGTCGCTTCCAGCACACCGCCGGCCGCACCCCGCCAGCCGGCATGGGCGGCGCCGATCACCCCGGCATCGGCGTCGGCGAACAGCACCGGCGCGCAATCCGCGGTCACCACGCCGAGCCCGATCTCCGGCCGGCTGGTGACCAACGCATCGGCCACCCCGCCCGCCCCGGGCGCCCAGGGCGCGTCCACACGCACCACATCGGCACTATGCACCTGGGTCACGCCCAGCAGATTCGCCGGCGCGACCCCGACCGCCTCGGCGACCCGGCGTCGGTTCTCGACCAGCGCCTCCGGCGCATCGCCGCTGTTGTACGAGCAGTTCAGGCTGCCCCAGTCCTGGCCCGGACGGCTTTCCGACACGCCGCCCCTGCGGGTGAAGAACCCGTGCCGGACCCCGTTGAGCGAGGCGAGCAGTGGCGAGGCGAGATACTCCGCCCCTCCCGGCGCCTGTTGGCGCATGACCGGATCGGCACGCATGGTCGACTTTCTTCCCCCTCAGAATCCCGGCGGAACGCTCGCCGAGGGGTCGCACAGGCACAGCGCTTTGAAAAGACGTCCCATCCGTTCCGGGGCTGCGAGACGATGGGCGGCGTCGATCAGGGAGCGCGCGCGCTCGGGGGCGGCGCGGGACAATGCCTCGGTGCGGGCGAACAGGCCAAGCGCGCTCAGCAGCGCGCCCTGCCCCACCGGGCCGTGAACGGCGGCCCCGGCTTCCCGCGCGCACTCACCAAGGGTGATGAAATCGACATGCGCGGTCAGGTCGGCCTCGCCCGGCGCCTCAAACGGATCGGCGGGGCGGCCGCCGCGCAGGGCCTGAAGCGAGCCGCCCTCCGGGAAACCCTCTTGACGCGAATCATAGCCGTAGTCGACCAGCAGCGCGGCGCCGCCGTCGCGCGCCAGCCGTGTGGCCAGGGCGGCGGTGAAGGCGAGGGCATCGGGCGACCATTCCGCCACCTCGCCCTCGCCGGCGCGGGCCAGCACGGCCGCGGGCGCCCCGTCCGGCTCGCAGGCGGTCTCCACCACCCGACCGGATGCGACGCAGCGCTCTTGCCAGCCTCCGTCCCGCCGCACCCACTGCCGCACCGCCAGCGCGTCGAGGAACTCGTTGGCGAGCAGCACCATCGGGCCGGGTGGCACCGTGTCGAGACACTCATGCCAGACGGGTGCGAGCCCCGGCCGAACGGCGGCGATCGCGGCGCGCTGGAGGTCGCGCAGGCGGGGCGAGGTCTCGATCAGGTGCAGATCGATCGCCGTCGCCGCGTCGGGCGCGACACGACCGATCAGCCGCAACGCATCGGCGATCAGCGTACCGCGCCCCGGCCCGGCCTCGACCAGGCGCAGTCGCGGCGTGTCCATCGTCCGCCAGACCGCCACCGCCCAGGCGCCGAGCAGTTCGCCGAACACCTGGGTCAGTTCGGGGGCGGTGACGAAATCGGCGAACGGGTCGTGGCGGGCGTAGTAGGCGGCAGCGGCCTGCCCCATCCAGCGGTCGAGGCGGAGGAGCTCGCTCACACCGCCACGGCGGGACGGTGGCGGGCGCGCCAGATCAGCGCCAGCCCGACCAGCAGCATCGGCAGCGACAGGATCTGGCCCATGGTGATGCCGCCGAAAAGCGGCGCGATGAAGCCGAGGAACACGTCCGGCTCGCGGAAATGCTCGCAGAAGATGCGGGCCAGCGCGTAGCCGACCAGGAAGATGCCGCACAGCAGCCCGGGGCGCGCACGCACCGAGGCGCGAGAGGCGAACGCCAGCATGACCGCGAGCAGGATCACCCCCTCGCACAGCGCCTCGTAGAGCTCGGACGGATGGCGCGGCACCGGCCCGGCCTGCGGGAAGATCATCGCCCAGGGCAGGGTCTCGGGCGCCGGCCGCCCCCACAGCTCGCCGTTGATGAAGTTCGCCACCCGACCCAACCCGAGGCCAAGCGGCACCACCGCGCACAACCGGTCGGAGAAGGTCAGGAAATCGAGCTTCTGGCGCCAGCAATACAGGGCAAGTGCGATCACCACGCCGAGCGCGCCGCCATGGAAGCTCATCCCGCCATTCCAGACATGCAGGATCAGCGATGGATGCGCGAGATACAGGCTCGGCTGGTAGAACAGCACGTAGCCCAGCCGGCCGCCGAGCACGACGCCGAGCGTCGCCCAGGTGAGGAAATCGTCAACCTGCAGCGGGGTGGCAGCCACCGGCGGCCACGCGGCGATGCGGCGCATCAGCCGCCAGCCGATCACCAGGCTGACGATATAGGCCAGCGCATACCAGCGGATGGCGATCGGCCCGAGGGCGATCGCCACCGGGTTGAACTGCGGAAACATCAGCACGGGCAGCAGTTCGGTCACGCGGCGGAGGCCTTCACAGATGCGGCTGGCCGGCGACGAGATGCCCGCCCACGTAGCGGTGCACGCCCTCCTCCAGCGAGGTCCAGGGCCGCGTGTAGCCGGCGGCGCGCAGGCGGTCCATCCGTGCCTCGGTGAAGCTCTGATACTGACCGCGCAGGGCCGCCGGCATGTCGATGAATTCGACCGCACGCGGCTGCCCGGCGGCGTCGCAGACCGCATGAGCAAGGTCGAGATAGGTGCGGGCGTCCCCGGTGCCGAGATTGAACAGGCCGCTGACGGAGGGATTCTCCCCCAGCCACAGCAGCACGTCGACCACGTCGCCGACCCAGATGAAATCGCGCGCCTGCGCGCCGTCGGCCATTCCCGCGCGGTCGGAGCGGAACAGCCGCGCCGGTCCGCCGGCCGCGATCTCGTCGTATTTGACCTTCACCACCGAGATCATCCGGCCCTTGTGCAGCTCGTTGGGGCCGTAGACGTTGAAGAATTTCAGCCCAACCCATTGCGGCGGTGCTGCCTCGCCGGCGCGCACCCGGCGCCTGACATCGAGGTCGAAGGCATGCTTCGACCAGCCGTAGAGATTGAGCGGACGCAGCGCATCGAGGCGGTCGAGATCGTCGTCGAAGCCCTGCGCGCCATCGCCGTAGGTCGCGGCCGACGAGGCGTAGATGAACGGCACCCGATGCGCCGCGCACCAGTCCCAAAGGCGCTGCGAGAGGGTGACGTTGCTGTGCCAGACCAGGTCGCCGTCGCGCGCGGTGGTCTCGCTGATCGCGCCGAGATGGTAGATGCGCTCGATCGGCGGTGCGTCGGCAAGGAAGGCGTCGAGCGCATCGGGCGCAATGATGCGCGAAGGCGGGTGGGCGGCGAGATTGCGCCACTTGCCGCCGCCGGATTCGTCGATGCCCAGCCGGTCGATGATGACGGTCTGCCGACCGCTGGCGTGGAAGGCCGCCTGCAGGCAGGAGCCGATGAAGCCGGCACCGCCGGTGATCACGATCATCGCGCGGTTATATTCAGCCACCCCGACATGCGCCATAGGGCGTCGGTCCTTGCCGAGCGGCTCGGATCACCGCATCTATGCAGCGAGCAGGCCCTTTCCGACGGATCCATCGACATGCAGCAGCGCCCCCGTTTCCTCGACGATCTCGCCGGTGTCGCCGGCGGCGCGTTCTCCGCCGTGTCGGGCCTGGGCGACGAGCTCACCGCGCTGATCCGCGGCCGCATCGACGAGGCGATCGCCCGCCTGGCCCTGGTGCGTCGCGACGAGTTCGACGCGGTGGCCGAGCTCGCGGCCCGCGCCCGCGCCGGGCAGGAAGCCGCGGAAACCCGGCTCGCGGCTCTCGAAGCCCGCCTCGCCGAGCTGGAAAGCAAGCCCGACTTCCCCTGAGTCTCGGCCCCGGGGTGTCATCTCCGCGCCACAGCGTGACCGCGCGGTGACGGCTTGCCCCACACCTTGGGACGCGGGACGCTTGCGGAGCGGGCCTTGCGTCCATAACCTCATCTTGGGCCTCAAGCCCCGCAGCCAAGTGCTGCGAGTCGCAGACGTGGGGGCCCTTGCCCGCCGGGCTTTGGGCCGTCCTCCAGACAGGAGCGCGCCGCATGCCTGCCCTCGACCTCGCGATGGACAACGCGTCCAACCCGCTCGACCTGCTCGAACAGATCGCCGGCTCGAACGAATGGGCCTTCGACCGCCGCAACGATTCCGAGATGGCCGCCGAAGCCCCGGGGAAATGGTGCGATTACGGCCTGTATTTTAACTGGTCGTCCGAGATCAGTGCGATGCAGTTCACCTGCGCCTTCGACATGAAGGTGCCGGCCAAGCAGCGCCGTGCCCTGTACGAACTGCTCACCCTGGCCAACGAGCGCCTGTGGATCGGCCATTTCGGTCTGGATACCGAGGACGGCGTGCCGCTGTTTCGCCATTCCGTGCTGCTGCGCGGCGCGCCGGGCGCATCGCCCGAGAGCCTCGAGGACATGGTCGATATCGCGATCACCGAATGCGAGCGATTCTACCCCGCCTTCCAGTTCGTGCTCTGGGGCGGCAAGACGCCGCAGGAGGCGCTGGACGCGGCGATGCTCGACTGCGCCGGCGAGGCGTGACATGGCTGGGCCGCCCCGGGACTCATCCCGGGCGGGGCCCAGCGACATGAGTTCATGAGCACATCCAAGCCTCTGCCATCGCTGCTGCTGGTCGGTGCCGGCAAAATGGGCATGGCGATGTTCGAAGGCTGGCTCGCCGACGGGCTGGCGCCTTCGGTCGCAGTGCGCCCGTCGCCCCTCGACCTGCCGGCACCGCACCGGCATCTGGCCAGCCTCGCGGAGCTGGGCGGATTTCGCCCGCAGGTGGTGGTGATCGCCGTCAAGCCGCAGAAGGCGGCGCAGGTGCTGCCCGAACTGGCCCCCATCGTACAGTCCAGTGGCGCGCTGGTGATCTCCGTGATGGCCGGGATCGACACGGCCTCGCTGGACCGCGCGCTCGGCGGCGGCGTCAGCTGCATCCGCGCGATGCCCAACACGCCTGCGGCGATCGGCCGCGGTGTCAGCCTCGCCTACGCCCCGCTCGGTCTCGGTGACGATGTGCGTCGTGGCCCGCGCGCGCTGGCGACACGGCTGCTCGCCGCGTGCGGCGACGTGGTCTGGCTGGAGGAGGAGGCACAGATGGATCCGGCCACAGCGATCTCCGGCTGCGGCCCGGCCTATGTGTTCCTGCTCGCCGAATTGCTGGAGGCGGCGGCCGTCGCGCATGGCCTGCCAGCCCCGATCGCCCGCCAGCTCGCGCGGCGCACGATCAGCGGCTCCGGCGGCCTGCTCGATCTGCGTTCCACCGACGCGGCCGAGCTGCGCCGCGCGGTGACCAGCCCGAACGGCGTCACCGAACGCGCCCTGGCGGTGCTGATGCAGCCGCGGGCCTGGCCGGCCGCCATCGACGCCGCCATCGATGCCGCCGCCCGGCGCTCCGCAGAGCTCGCCGACGAGCTGTCCCGCGCACTCGCCGCGCCGTCGCCCAGGAGAGTCACCCGCGATGAGTGAGACATTCGACCGCGCCCTGCTCGCCGCCGCCTTCGAGGAAATCGAGTGGCAGGGCTGGCACAGCTTCACCACCGCCTCGGCCGCCCGGAGCGCCGGGCTCGACCTGGGTGAGGCGCGCGCACGATTTCCGACCCGCCTGTCGGTCGCGTTGCGCTTGGGCGAGCTGGCCGACCGCGCCGCACTGGCCGCCCTGCCCGCCGATCCCGCCGTCGCGCCGGACACATCGCTGCCGGCACCGCTGCTGCGCGAACTGCTGTTCGATGCGCTGATGCAGCGCTTCGATGTGCTGCAGGGCTACCGCCGCGGCGTGCTGGCGATGCTGCGCGCCGCCCGTTTCGATCCCGCCCTGGCCACCACGCTGGCGGTTGCGACACCGCTCAGCATCGGCTGGATCGCCGATGCGATCGGCATCGGCGGCAGCGGGCTCACAACTTTGTGGCGCCGGCAGGTGCTGACCGCGGTCTGGACCTACGCAGCACGGGCCTGGATACGCGACGAGAGTCTCGACCTGTCCGCCACCATGGCTGCCCTGGACCACGCCCTCGACCGGGCGGCGAGGCTGATCCCGCTCGGCGCGCCTGAGCCGGAGAGGCCGGCGGCGCCGCCGGCCCGGTCCGAGCCGACGACGCCGGAGGTCTGAAACCCGGCTTTACGCCGCCACCGGCGCCGACTATCAACGGCCCGTCGCGGATGGGGCGTCGCCAAGCGGTAAGGCAGCGGATTTTGATTCCGCCATGCGGAGGTTCGAATCCTCCCGCCCCAGCCATGTGTTTTTTGCATACCTTATCAATGACTTAGCCGCCAAATGGGGTCGCGTTTTGATGCATCAATTTGATGCCTCAATCCGGCCTGCGGGCGAGGTCGATGACGGGATGCGTGCGACGGCGTGGCGACGGCTGGTATTTCCGCCGGGTGCTGCCGGCCGATGTGCGAGCGACGCTGGGATGCGTGGTCATCGAGCGGACCCTGTCGACCACGCGACACCGTGAAGCGCTGCTGAGAGCGGCGGCGGTCTATCTCCAAGTCGACGGCGTCATCACGGCTGTGCGCGAGGGTCGGCTCGATACCGGGGTTGAGCTGCTGCGCCGCATGCGTGGGCAGCCGCCATGGGTTTTTACGGCCGCCTCACGTGATGACATGCCGACGGGTGCTGGGCCGGTTGTCGAGCGGAAGCCGGTCTCGAAGCCGAAGCGTCAGCCCCCTGCCCTGTCGACCGCCAAGCCCGTTGACCGTCGGCGGCGTGTGGCCGGGTCGACGGTGTCCGAGATGGCATCGCGATTCCTTGTCGCCCGAGCCGATACGCTGAGCGGTCAGACCCGGCATCAGAACGCAGCTACCTACCGCATATACACCGAGCTCTTGGGCGATGGTCCGATGCGCGCGGTGGCACGGTCAGATGCCGGGAGGTTCATCGAGCTGATGCGCCAGATTCCGGCGTCTCACGGGAAGGCAAGGAATGCGGTCCCGGCCGACCAGGCGATTGCGTTGACCGCTGGAAAAACGGGCATCAAGCGGCTGAGCGAGCGCACGCTTCAGCGGCATGTGTCGGCACTCGTTCAACTGTGGGCGTGGGCGCTTCCGATGGGCGAGGCTGAGGCGAATCCTTGGACCGGTTTCAAATTCGTCGGCGTCAAAAGCGGGGCCAGGAGCCGGCGGCTGGACTGGTCGACGGAAGACCTGAAGCGGCTGCTGGCCGAGCCTTGGCGCGGCAATCTCGGCATCTCACACAGCACATATGCCTGGATTGTAGCCATTGGGGCATACTCCGGCATGCGCCTGGAGGAGATTTGCCGGCTACGACTGGGTCCAGATGTCACGATGGTCGACGGGCGCCTGGTGCTGCTGCTGCAAGAACACGACGACGGCTGGACTCCGAAAACGGAGGCCGGATGCCGGGCGGTGCCGGTGCATCGCCGACTGCTAGAGATGGGCCTGGCTGAGTTCGTGGCGGAGCGGGCAGCCCGAGGCGACGAGTATCTATTTGGCGACCTGCGGGCGTCCGGTCCGGACATGAAGCGCGGCGCCGGGTTCAGTCGGGAGTTCAGCAAACACAAGTGCCGCGCAGGGGTCGGCAGCAGGACCGTGTTTCATAGCTTTCGACATTCGGCATCCACGATTTTGCGAAACACCGACACGGGGATTCGAGCGGAGTGGATTGATGCGGTCCTCGGGCATGAGAACGGGTCGCGCAGCGAGGGTGCCGGGACATATCTGAAGCGCATCGGGCTTCAGAATTTGGCGCGCACGATTGACGCTATCGAGCATGATGGCGTCGATTTCTCGACGCTACTTCGAAGCGCGCCCCGCGCTCTTAGTCATTGACAAATCGAAAACAACCAGCTACCAATACTGCCGCACGTGAACAGCATGACCTCCTCGATATCGATTTGAAGCCCGGCCGCCATCGCGCGGTCGCTGTCGTCTTCAGCCTTCGATATCACCAGGAGCCACATGTGCCAGACCCATCCCTGCCGACCGAACGTGCGCTGTTAGCTGGCGCGCAATTTCTGCACAATTCACTGCAGTCCGACATGACGAGCTGGGTGATGCGGCATCGCATTGCCGCCGAGGGCTCACGTGTCGACCAACAGATTCTCGCTGCCATCGCTCCGCTGGAGGGAGGGGCCGCGATTGCGGACATGCTGCAAGCTGACCGCGATATCGTGAGCCTCGGGCTCGATACGGCGACTCTTTACGAGCCCCGTGTGCGCATCTCTATCTACGCAGCACTAAGCGGCCACAGCCATTCTGCGAAATCCTGTGCGACCGCCTGCCATTTCCTCGATGTCCGAGGGCCGTGGCTGCATGCTTGGTCTGAATTGCGGCATTGGCTGAATGAAGCCGATATGGAGGCCGGCGAGCGGTCTGCTCAGCTGCACAAGTTCAAGCGGGCCGACGACTCGTACGCTCAGCAGAACCACCGCCATCTGTTGAAATTTGCCGGCGTCGCACAATGAGGCGCCGGGTCATCCGGCCGCCAGCACCTCGACCGCCGACACTGTGGACGCTGACCGCGCCGCAGATGCAGGTCATCCGGCATCAGATGCGGATGTGGCGCTCCTGGAATCCCGACTGCAACATTGCGGCTCTCGAAATCATGAATCTATGCCGGCTGCCGACCGTTGCCGTGGACCCGGGCGATATGCCTGTCGTCGTCGGCCGAGCCGATATCTGCGGCGGTGAGCTCGTGCTGTCCCGGAATGATGTCGATGCCCGTATGCGCTGGGTCGGCGATGGGCGTGTCCGATATCGCGATGATGGGCTGTGTCACCCGGCGCCGGAACAGCTGCTGCGCGTGATGGTGCTGCGAGCAGTGGCCTGGCCGAAAGTCCGCATAATTAGACTATAGATTCCGTAAATAGACCGGTCGGAATGGGA
>NZ_JACHXV010000019.1 GCF_014192375.1 Endobacter medicaginis
TCCTGCTGCCGCGTCGCTGGGTCGTAGAGCGCTCGTTCGCCTGGGCAACCCGATGCCGGCGCCTCGTCAAGGACTACGAGCGATATGCAACGACGCTGGCCGGACTGCATGTCGTCGCATTCGCATGCTTCATGATGAAAAACGCCGCCGCAATCATGGCAGGTGCATAACACCCTCTAGCTCAGGAGAAACTCTCCCGCTGATGTACCGGACCGGCACCTAGGACGTCCGCCGCCCGAAAACCACACCTCCTGGGCGGGAATGCGCCGACCTCGCTGGCCCGAGGCCGCCTGTCAGCGTTTCGGCTCCCACAGCTCGATCTTCGTGCCATCCGGATCGACGATCCACGCGAATTTCCCGTACGCGCCGCCATCCTCCTCCTTGAGCACTGCCACCCCCTTCGCCTTCAGCCGCGCGACGAACGTCCCGAGATCGTCCACCGCGAAATTCAGCATGAACTCCCGCTTCGACGGCGCCAGATACCCCGCACCGGTCTCGAACACGTTCACCGTCACCACCGGCGGATGCCCCGGCGCATCGGCCCGCAGCATCACCCCGCCCCAGGCCTCCACCTTGAGGCCCAGAACGTCGCGATACCAGGCGGTTAGCGCCTTCGGATCGGGGCTGGTGAAGAACACCCCGCCAATCCCGGTGATCCGCCCGACGGGTTCCGCTTCGCCCGTCATCGGCGCAAGTCCGATCGCCAACGCGGCAAGCGCTCGCCATCTCCGACGCATCGACACCGCATCCAGCCCCTCCGTTCCTCCCCCGCAACGTTACCGTTCGGTCCGCCGGGCTTCAACGGAGAGTCCTGTTGCGCGCGACGGGGCAGGGGAGCGATGTCGCATCTCGTGCGGCCTCACCCCCGCGCCAGCAGATCGGCGACCACCGTCTCCACCCCCACGACCCCCATGACGCAACCCGCCGGCGCGCCCTCGAACCCGATCCACCCCTCGTTGAACCCGTCCAGCATGGCCATCCGCGCTTGCGGATGCTGCATCCCCTGCGCGCGGAACCGCGCCTCCCAGTCGCCGCGCGGCACCGCCGTCACCGCAACCGGCCGGTCGAGGGCGCGCCCGAACGCGCTCGCCAGCACCTGCGGACTGACCGGCTCCGGCCCGCGCAGCTCCACCACCCGGCACCCGCGCCACTCCTCCCGCAGCAGCCCTGCCGCCACCCGCCCGATATCGCGCACGCTCACCATCTCGATTCCCCGCCCCAGCGGTGCGAGATAACTCTCGATCCGACCCGCCCGTGCCGCCATCACATCCCACTGCACATTCTCGATGAACCAGGCCGGCCGCAGCATCGCCACCGGCACGCCCGCCCCCGCCAGCCCCGCCTCCAGCAGCCCGGCATTGTTGAGCAGGTTGAACCGAGCCACCTGCGCCCCGACGCTCGACAGCGCGATCACGCGGCCCGGCCGCCCCACCGCGATCGCCTGCGCGAACGCCGCCACCACACGCCGCGTGTCGGCAAATCCCGGCTCCGGATCATAGTTCGGCGGGTTCATCAGGAACGCGCCCCGCACGCCCGCCAGCGCCGCGCCCAGCGCGCCCGCATCCGTCGCGTCGGCCACCACCGCTACCTCGCAGCCTCGCTCCGCCCAGGGTGCGCCCCGCGCCGCACTGCGCACCACCGCCCGCACCGGTTCGCCCGCCGCCAGCAGCGCCTCGGCCACCTGCCCGCCGACCTGCCCAGTGATTCCCGTGATCGCATACATTCGATGAACTCCGTCCTGATCGACGCAGACGGAGATAGGGCCAACCGTGTCTTTGAATTAGACTGAGCCGGCTCACATCACTCTTGCCAAAAGTCAAAGCCGGATGCGCGACCTCGCCCTGCTGTCCGATATCGGTGTCCTGGTCGCCGTCGCCGAACACGGCAGCCTCACCCGCGGCGGTGCCGCCGTCGGCCTGACCCCGTCGGGCGCCTCGCGCGCCATCGCACGGCTCGAATCCCGTATCGGCGCCCGACTGCTCGAACGCACCACCCGCGCCCTGCACCTCACCGACGCTGGCGACCGCCTCCACACCGCCGCCCGCCCCCACCTCGCCGGCCTCGCCGACGCCGCCTCCGCCGCCACCGACACCGCCGCCACCATCAGCGGCACCCTGCGCGTCGCCATCAACCCGATCGTCCTGCGCCACCTGCTCGCGCCGAACCTACCGCGCCTCGCATTCCGCCACCCCGGGCTGCGCCTCGACCTGCTTCCCGGCGAGACGGGCGACCTGACCACCGCCGGCCTCGACCTCGCCATCCGCTTCGGCCCGCAACCCGCTTCGTCGATGTCCTCGCGGCACCTGCTCGACACCCGTGTGCTGACCGTCGCCGCCCCAAGCTACCTCGCCCGCCACGGCCGCCCGGCTACTCCCGACGACCTCACCCGCCACCCATGCCTGCACTACATCGACCCGCAGCGCGGCCGCGCCTTCGACTGGGAGTTCCACCGCGGCACTGAAATCCGCCCAGTCCGGGTCGACGGGCTCTACGTCTTCACCGATCCGGCCGCGATGACCGAAGCCTGTCTGGCTGGGGCGGGGGTCGCGCAGCTTCTCGCCCTCGGCACCGAGCACCTGCTCGCCGACGGCGCCCTGGTCGAGCTGTTTCCTGACTGGCCCGGCGAGACCTTTCCGCTTCTCGCCGTCCGCCCCTCCCGCCGCCTGCCGCCCGCCGCGGTCGAGGCCTTCCTGGCTTTCTGCATCGACATCTGCTCGGGCCTCCGGCCCGCCGTCTGAGCCCAGGCGCTCCGGCAACCCGTTCACTGCCCCAGGGCGCGTCGGAGCACGGTCATCATGTCCTTGAGGACGGGCTCGCGCTCGCCGCTTTCAAGCGCGTGCAGCGCGGCCGCTTCCATGTGCTGCGTGGCCAGCACCACCGATACCTCGCGCAAGGCCGCACGGACCGCAGCCAGCTGCTGCAACTCGTCGCCGCAATAGCGATCGGCTTCCACCATCTCGATCAGGCCCCGGATCTGGCCCTCCGCGAGACGCAGCCGGCGCAGGATCGGCGCGCGCTCGTCCGGGGTGCGCTCCAGCAGGACGCGGCCGTCGCGATCGAGCTGCCTCTTCATAACGTGATACTCCCCGGGAGTAACTTCCGTCCCGTCGCGGTGTTGGCCTCACACCACCCCATACGAGGCCAACATGTATTACGTCGACAAACGCCTGCAATTTCCGGTCAAGGTCGAAACGCCGGACCCGTTCTTCGCCCGTCAGCTCCAGCAGGCGATCGGCGGGATCGAGGGCGAGATCCGCGTCTGCATGCAGTATTTCTTCCAGGCGTGGGGCTCGCGCGGCACGACGACGAAGTACCGTGACATGCTGCTGCATACGGCGACGGAGGAGCTCGGTCACATCGAGATGCTGGCCACTGCGGTGGCGCTGAACCTCGAAGGTGCACCGGCCACCGCGCAGGAGACGGCGGCGAAGGACAGTGTCGTCGGCACCATCATGGGCGGCGGCAATGCGCGCGCGACGATGGAAGGCATGCTGCAGCGCCATATCCTGTCGACCGGCATGGCGGCATTTCCGGCCAATGCCGAGGGCGTGCCGTTCGACATGTCGCACATCTACGCCAGCGGCAATCTCGCAGCAGATATGTACTGCAATGTCGCGGCGGAAAGCACCGGCCGCGTGCTGGCCGTGCGCCTCTACAATGCGGCCCACGACCAGGGCATGAAGGACATGCTGTCGTTCATGATCGCCCGTGACACGATGCACCAGCAGCAGTGGCTGGCGGTGATCGAGGAACTGGGCGGCGAAAAGGCGACGCTGCCGATCCCGAACAGCTTCGACCAGTCACTCGAGAATACCGAGTATTCCTACAAGTTTTTTGGCAGTGCCGCCGATGGAACGCCGCCGGAGGCGGGTCGTTGGACGCACGGAAAGTCGATCGATGGCAACGGCACCTTCAGCGTCTTTCAGAACAGGCCGCTGGGAGAAGAGCCGTCGCTCGGTCCGGCTCCACCGCAGAGCGGCGCGGAGAAACAACAGATCGCCTGAATCCGTTCGCCCATCACACGACTTCATATCGCAAGGAGTTGGAAAATGTCCGCACCCGACAGCCTCAAGGAAGTCTATCTCGACGAACTCAAGGATCTCTGGTCCGCCAATGACCAGATGACGAAGGCCATCAGGACCTTGTCGCCGAAGATCCATGACAAGAAGCTCAAGGAATTGTTCGACGGCGCCACCGGCGGCATCGAGACGCACACCGCCACCATCAAGGGGCTGATCGAGGCCTCCGGCGGCGAGGTCGAGCCGGAGCACTGCAAGGGGATGGAAGGCCTGGTGAGAGAGGCGCTCAAACACGGCACGAAGGAAGCCCCCGAGGATGAGGAACTGCTCGATCTCGTGCTGATCGCCCAGTTCCAGCGGATGTCGCATTATGGTGTCACCGGGTTCGGCACTGCTGCGGCCTACGCGTCGGCGCTCGGCCTGAAGGACGACGCGAAGCAGCTCAAGGCGATCGTCGCCGACATCTACCGGGGTGACGAGGTTTCCTCGAAGCAGGGCGAACGTCTTGCCCGTCTGGCCGCCAAGCACGAAGCAGCCGACGCGTGATGAGGTCGGCCCCGCCGATTCGCCCGATGTGCTGGCGGGGCCGGTTCCTCTTTCATCGCACACGTGACGAGGGCGCTGCGACGTTCGGGCGGCTGCCGGCCGCTGGCGATGTCGGGTGGACGTGATGGAGATGACACGAGGGTTTGCCTCCGGGACACCGTCCGTTGTCGCCATTCCCGCCTGCAACGAGGCCGGCTGCATCGAGGCCTGTCTCGCTGCGCTGACGCGTGAGGCGATACGGCCGCCTGACGTGATCGTTGTTCTGGTCAACAACACCGCCGATGACACAGCAGCACGGGCGGCTGCCATGAGCGGTCATGGCAGCCGGGTGGTCGTCGTGGAGCGCACCTTCGCGCCACCTTACGCAAATGCGGGCCATGCGCGCGCCGAGGCGATGCGCATCGCCGCAGCGATCGCCGGTCCGGACGGGTTCGTGCTCACGACAGACGCCGACGGGCGTGTCGATCCCGACTGGCTGCCGGCCAATCTCGAGCTCCTGTCGCGCGAGATCGATGTGGTCGCGGGTTGGGTGGAACTCGACCCGGCCGACTGGGCCCGGATCCCGATGAGTCTGCACGAAGCCGACGCGCGCGAATGCGAGTATGACGATCTGTGCGACCGCATCGTCGATCGCCTCGACCCCGATCCGGTCGACCCGTGGCCCCGTCATACGCAATGTTCCGGCGCCAGCCTGGCACTTCGAGGCGCGACGTTCCTGGCCTGTGGCGGCGTGCCCGACGTTGCCAGTGGCGAGGATCGCGCGCTCGTCGACGCCGCGCGGCGCATCGATGCGCGGATCAGGCACGCGCCACAGGTCCATGCCCACGTCTCCGGGCGGACGGTCGGACGCGCCCCGGGCGGTATGGCCGAGACCATTGCGCGGCGCCTGGCCGAACCCGACCTCTTTCTCGATGACCGGCTCGAGCCCGTCGATGGTGTGATGCGGCGGGCGCGACTGCGTCGTCGCGCGCGGCTCGTCCATGCTGATCGGACAGGGATCGACGATCTGGCGATACACGCGCTTGCCGGTTGCCTTTCGCTGTCGGCTTGCCACGTCGCCGAGGTGCTCGAAGGCCGTTATTTCGGCTCGGCATGGGCGGCGCTGGAAGCGGCAAGCCCTGTGCTGGCGCGCCGGCGGGTCAGCGTCGTGGAGCTTGACCGCGAACTCGCTCGCGCCCGCAACTGGCTGGTGACCGCCCGCCCTGTCGATCGCACCGACCCGGCCATGTTTGATGTCTGACGGCATGCCATCCCGCCTCGGGGCACCGCGGGAATGCGACGCGCATCAGGCGGCGTTCCTCGATAGGCTTCGCCGGCTGATCCCCGACCTGGCCGGCGATGCCGACCGCGAGGACGGCTTTGCGGGCAAGGCCCTTGATCGGCTGCGCGGCATCGGCGCGCTCGAGGCTGCCCTTCCGCCAGATCATGGCGGGCTCGATCTCGGTGCCGATCGGCAGGGCGCCCCGGCATGGGCGTTCATGCGCCTGCTGGGCGAGGCGTCGGTCGCACTGGCCAGGCTCACCGAGGGCCATGTGAATGCCCTGCGTCTGATCTGCCGATATGGCGCGGCGGACCGGATCGAAGCGGCGGCGCAGGCTGCCGCCCAAGGGGAGCTGCATGCCATCTGGGTCACGGATGGGGAACACCCGCTGGCGGTTCGCGATGGCCGGCTTTCCGGCGGCAAGGCGTTCTGTTCCGGCGCCGGGCAGGTCGGCCATGCGCTGGTCACCGCCGTGGACGAGAGTGGTCTGACCAGGATGTTCGTCGTGAATGTCGCGGGCGTGCCCGCCCGGCGGCCGCGTCGCATGACCGGCGTGCGCGGCGCTGCCACCGCGGATGTGAGCCTTGACGGCATCGAGGCCAACGCGCCGCTCGGCGAGGCCGGAGACTATCTCCGCCAGCCCGAATTCTCCGCTGGCGCCTGGCGCGGGTCGGCGATCGCCAGCGGCGCGCTGGACGCGTTGGTCGGCGAGACCATCGCCGCGCTGATCGCCCGCGACCGTCACCGCGCGCCGCATCAGGCCGCCCGCATCGGCCGACTGCTGATCGCCCGCGACACCGCGCGCCTGTGGTCGGCGCGCGCCGCCGACGCCGCCGACGGGAGCGATGCAGGCGAGGTCGTGGCCACGGTCAATCTCGCCCGGATCGCGGTCGAGCAGGCCTGTCTCGAAGCGATCGTGCTGGTCCAGCGCGGCATCGGACTGGCCGCGTTCGCGGAGGGTGCACGCATCGAGCGTCTGCTGCGCGATCTGGCGACCTATCTGCGTCAGCCTGCCCCGGACGAGACGCTGCATGAGGCGGCGCTGTGGTTTGCCGATCATGCGCAGGCGTCGGCACGATGCTGACCCGGGCGGGACAGGCGCACGCGGCCTTCGAAGCCTTCCCGCGCGGCGGGCTTGCCGATATCGCGCCCGCCGGCGGTGGGATCCTGGTGCTGGCGCCGCATCCGGACGATGAGAGCCTCGGCTGTGGCGGTCTGATCGCGCTCGCGGCCAGGGCCGGGCGCATGTGCACGCTCGCCCTGCTGACCGATGGCGACGCCTCCCATACCGGGTCCGTGGAATGGCCGCGCGACCGGCTGGCGACGCAGCGCCGCGCGGAGGCGACCCGCGCGCTCGACCGTCTGGGTCACGCCCCCGGACGGACGATCTTTCTCGGTCTGCCCGATGCCTCGGTTCCGTCCGCGGGGCCGGGATTCGACACCGCCGTGGGCCTGATCGCGGACCGGGCGGTCCGCGATGGCTGCGAGAGCATCGTCGCCCCGTGGATCGAGGACCCGCATTGCGATCACATGGCCTGCCAGCTGATCGCACGCGAGGTCGCCAGCCGCCTCGGTCTGCGTCTGTGGTCCTACCCGGTGTGGGGCTGGCTGCTGCAGGCCGATGCACCTCTGCGCGAGCCGCTGTCCGCGCCGCCGCGGGGCATCTCGATCGACATCACCTCCGTGCTGCCGCGCAAGCGGCAGGCGATCGCGGCGCATGCCACCCAGCTCGGCGGCGTCATCGTCGATGCCGTGTCGGGCTTCACCCTGCCCGACGAACTGCTCGACGCCTGCGGACGGGATGTCGAGATCCTGATCGAGCCGGTACCGTGAGCGACAGCTGGGAGCCGGGCGTGTTCGAGCGTCTCTATGCGCGCGACCCCGACCCGTGGAAATTCGAGACCTCGGCCTATGAGCGCGACAAATACGCCGAGACGCTGGCGCTGCTTCCCTCCGGCCGTCGTTTCGCGAGCGCGCTCGAACTGGGCTGCTCGATCGGGGTGTTCACCAGCCAGCTTGCGCAACGGTGCGACTCGCTGACGGCGCTCGACGTCGCCGAGCGGGCCCTCGAACAGGCTCGTCTGCGGTGCCGTGACCTGCCGCAGGTCCGGCTGCTGCGCCGACATCTGCCGGCCGGGTTCCCGCCCGGAGACCATGATCTCATTGTCGCCGCGGAGATACTTTACTTCCTCTCCGAGGACGATATCAGCGAACTCGCCGCCCGGATCGGTGCTGCGCTGCGGCCGGGCGGGCTGGTGCTGCTGGCGAACTGGACCGGCGCGACGGATACGCCCACCAGCGGCGAGCGGGCGGCCGAACTGTGCGTCGATCAGCTCGCCCGGCGCTGCCGGTCGGTGGCCTGCCAGCGGCGCCCGCTCTACCGGCTCGACCTGCTGGAAGTGCCGCCACAGCGCTGATTCACGACGCCGCGCCGCGAAGGCGGGGAGGGGCGTTTCGCACCGGCGCATTGCCTGTGCTAGACATCGGCACCGCGGCGGCTACCCGCCCGAATGACCAAAACAACAGGACCGACGTGACCGAGAGCGACCTTCCGGACCAGCCTTCCGACATGCTGCCGGTGACGATCGAGGAGGAGATGCAGTCCTCCTACCTCGCCTATGCAATGTCGGTAATCGTCTCCCGCGCGCTGCCCGATGCCCGCGACGGGCTCAAGCCGGTGCATCGCCGCATCCTCTACGGCATGCACGAGAGCGGCTTCACCCCCGACAAGCCCTATCGCAAGTCCGCCCGCATGGTCGGCGACGTGATGGGTAAGTATCACCCGCACGGCGACAGTTCGATCTACGACGCTATGGTGCGCATGGCGCAGTCCTGGTCGATGCGGCTGCGGCTGATCGACGGCCAGGGCAATTTCGGCTCCGTCGACGGCGATGCGCCGGCCGCGATGCGTTACACCGAGGCCCGGCTGTCCAAGGCCTCGATGCTGCTGCTCGAGGACATCGACCGCGACACCGTCGACTTCCAGCCCAACTATGACGAGAGCGAGGACGAGCCCACCGTCCTGCCGGCGGCCTTCCCCAACCTGCTGATCAACGGAGCCGCCGGCATCGCGGTCGGCATGGCCACCAACATCCCGCCGCACAATCCCGGCGAGATCATCGACGCCGCCCTGGCCCTGATCGCCGATCCTGATCTGAGCCTCGAAGGTCTGATGGAGATCGTCCCCGGCCCCGATTTCCCCACCGGCGGCCTGATCCTCGGGCGCTCGGGGATCCGCTCCGGCTTCGCCACCGGCCGCGGCTCGATCCTGATCCGCGCGCGGGCCACCATCGAGGACCTCCGCCGCGACCGCCTCGCCATCGTGGTCACCGAACTGCCCTACCAGGTCAACAAGGCGACGCTGCAGGAGCGCATCGCCGAGCTGGTCCGCGCCAAGCAGATCGAGGGCATCTCCGACATCCGCGACGAGAGCGACCGCTCCGGCATGCGCCTGGTGATCGAGATCAAGCGCGACGCCACCCCCGAGGTGGTGCTCAACCACCTGTACCGCTTCACCCAGCTGCAGACCAGTTTCGGCGTCAACATGCTGGCGCTGGACGGTGGCCAGCCGCGCCTGCTGGGGCTGAAGGACGCGCTGGAGAGCTTCCTCGCCTTCCGCGAGGACGTGGTGTTCCGCCGCTCGCGCTTCGAACTGGGCAAGGCCCGCGAGCGCGGCCATCTGCTGGTCGGCCTCGCCATCGCGGTGGCCAATATCGACGAGGTCATCGCGCTGATCCGCTCCAGCCCGGACGGGGCCACCGCCCGTGAGCGCCTGATGGCCCGCGACTGGCCGGCCGGCGACGTCGCCGCCCTGCTGGAGCTGATCGACGCGCACGACAACCCCGTCATCGACGGCCGCGTGCGTCTCACCGAGACCCAGGCCCGCGGCATTCTCGACCTGCGTCTCCAGCGCCTGACCGGCCTGGAGCAGGAGAAGATCCAGGCCGAGGTCGGCGAGGTGGGCGCGCGCATCACCGAACTGCTGGAGATCATCGCCTCGCGTCCGCGCCGGCTGGAGGTGATCCGCGACGAGCTGATCGCGGTGCGCGCCGAGATCGCCACCCCGCGCATGACCGAGATCGTCGACTACGCCGCCGATCAGGACGACGAGGACTTCGTCGAGCCGGGCCAGATGGTCGTCACCATCACCCGCGACGGCTTCATCAAGCGCACCGCGCTCGACACCTTCCGCGCCCAGAACCGCGGCGGTCGCGGACGCACCGCCGCCGGACGCCGCGGCGACGACATCGTCACCCGCAGCTTCAACGCCCACACCCATCAATGGGTGCTATTCTTCTCCTCCGGCGGCAAGGCCTATCGCGAGAAGGTCTGGCGCCTGCCGGAAGCCAGCCCGACGGCGAAGGGAAGGGCACTGGTCAACCTGCTGCCCGATCTCGGTTCCGACTCGATCACCGCCGTGCTGCCGCTGCCGCAGGACGAGAGCCTGTGGGAGAACCTGCACCTCGTTTTCGCCACTGCCGCCGGCAATGTGCGCCGCAACCGCCTGTCCGACTTCCGCAACGTCCGCGCCTCCGGCCTGATCGCGATGAAGCTCGACGAGGGCGACCGGCTGATCGGGGTGGCCACCTGTCGCGAGGGCCAGGACGTGCTGCTCGCGACCCGGAAGGGCCGCTGCATCCGTTTCCGCATCACCGACGACATCCTGCGCGTCTTCGCCGGGCGCGACAGCTCCGGCGTGCGCGGCATCCGGCTGGGCAAGGACGATAGCGTCAACAGTCTCTGCGTGCTGGGCACCGTCGAAGCGACCCCGGAGGAACGCACTGCCTATCTGCGCGCCGCCAATGCCCGCCGCCGCGCCGAGAATGCCGACACCGACGCCGATGCGGTGGTCGAGATCGCCGAGGAGGCAGAGGACGAGATCGGCGGCGAGATCGGCACTCTCAGCGATGCGCGCTTCGCCTTCCTCGAGGACAACGAGGAACGCCTGCTCACCGTTACCAATGCCGGCTTCGGCAAGCGTTCCTCCGCCTATGAATACCGCGCATCGGGCCGTGGCGGGCAGGGCATCACCAACATGGCGCTGGTGGCGGCCAAGAACGGCACCGAGATCGTCGCCACCCTGCCGGTACTGCCCGGCGAGGACGTGATGCTGGTCACCGACAACGGCCGGTTGATCCGCCTGCGCGCCGACGAGGTGCGGCTGACGGCGCGCCCGTCGATGGGCGTGCGGCTGCTGCGACTGTCGGGGGGCGAGCACGTCACCTCCGTCTTCGCGGTTGCCGATGACGGCAGCGACGAGACCGCCGAGGACATCACCCCCGACACCCCGGATACCTCGGATGGGGAGCCCGGTGGTGAGTGAGCCCAAGGTCGGCCTCTATCCCGGCACGTTCGACCCGATCACCAATGGCCATCGCGACATCATCCGCCGCGCCGCCCGTCTGGTTGATCGGCTGGTGGTGGCGGTGGCGCAGAACATCGGCAAGGAGCCGGTGCTCGGCCTCGACGAGCGCATCGACTGCGTCCGCCACGAGGCCGCCGAGATCACCGCCGCCACAGGCACCCCGATCGAGGTGATCGGGTTCGCCAATCTGCTGGTGGACTGCGCGCGCGAGAACGGCGCGGGGCTGATCATCCGCGGCCTGCGCGTGGTCGCCGATTTCGATTATGAGGTGCAGATGTTCGGCATGAACCATCGCCTCGATCCGAACATCGAGACGGTGTTCCTGATGGCCACCGAGCGCCACCAGTTCATTTCCTCGCGGCTGGTCAAGGAGGTCGCCCGCCTCGGCGGCGACATCGCCTCCTTCGTCTCGCCGCACACACTGCAACGCGTTCTCGCCCGTCTGTAGGGCGGCGGCGCCGTTTTCAAACATCCAGAGGGTCGAATTGATGTCGGATACACAGGCCGAAGCCGGCGAGATTCTGGTCATGACGCTCAAGGGCGGCGAGGTGCGGATCCGTCTGCGCCCCGACCTCGCGCCCAAGGCCGCCGAGCGGCTGCGCACGCTGGCCAGCGAGGGTTTCTATGACAACGTGCCGTTCCACCGCGTGATCGAGGGCTTCATGGCCCAGGGCGGCGATCCGACCGGCACCGGCACGGGCGGGTCGAAGCTGCCGGACCTGCCGGCCGAGTTCACCCGGGCGGCGAAGTTCGAGCGCGGCACGCTGGGCATGGCGCGCACGATGAACCCGCACAGCGCCAACAGCCAGTTCTTCATCATGTTCGAGCCCGCTCCGAGCCTCGACGGGCAGTATACCATCGCCGGCGAGGTGATTTCCGGCATGGAGCATATCGATGCGATCAAGCGCGGCGCGGGCGGCAACGGCATGGTCAGCGACCCTGACCGCATCCTCAGCTTCAGGCCCGAGGCGGCCTGACTGATTGACCGGGCTGGCGGCGGCCGGTAAACCCGCCGCGATCGAGCCGGTAGCTCAGTGGTAGAGCATTCGACTTTTAATCGAATGGCCGTGGGTTCGACCCCCACCCGGCTCACCAATCCTGTTTCGGTCCGTCGAGAAACCGGAGGCCAAAGGCTTCTTGCGTCACCGGGCGACCCATCAGGTATCCCTGGATCTGAGAGCAGCCGAGTTCGCGCAAGGTCTCGAGCTGGGCTGCGGTTTCGACCCCCTCGGCAATGACGTCCATCCTGAAGCTTTCCGCGAGGTAGAGGATCGCACTGACGAGGGCACGATTTTCGTGGTCGGTGTCGATGTCTTGGACAAAGGAGCGGTCGATCTTCAGGCGCGTGACCGGAAGGCCCTTGAGCAGGCTGAGAGAGGCGAAGCCGGTGCCATAATCGTCGAAAGCCAGGCCGACGCCGAGATCGCGCAGCTCGCCCAGCCCGTGTCTGATCTGCGCGTCATGGCACAGCACGATATTCTCGACGATCTCCAGCTCCAGAGCCTCAGGCGGCAGGCGGCAGTCACGCAGGATGCCGTCTATCGTACTGACGAAGTGCGGGGAACGGAGCTGTGCCTCGAACAGATTGACGCCGATGCGGAAGTCGGTGCTGGATCTGCGCCATATCGCGGCCGCCCGACAGGCGCTGCGCAGGATCCAGTCGCCGATCTCGGGTGCAGCGGATCTGTGCGACAGGGCCTCGATGAAATGAGCCGGGGTCAGCAGGCCGCGTTCGGGGTGGCGCCAGCGGATCAGCGCTTCCGCACCGGCCAGGGCATGGCCGTCGATGCGGAACTGGGGCTGGTAGAAGACCTTGAATTGACCGCAATCGAAGGCGGCCTGCAGTTCGCGATCGAAGGCGCGGCGGCTGGTGGAGATCTGGCGGAGCAGCGGCGTGAAGATCTCGCAACTGCCCTTGCCGCGTGTCTTGGTCCGGCGAAGGGCGAGGTCGGCCGCGTTCATGATGTCCTCGGCCCGCTCTCCGTGATGCGGCGCCAGCGCGATTCCGATCGACGTGCCGATCGCCATGCTCTGGGCGGCGATATCGAAGGGCTGCGAGACCACTTCGATCACGTCCAGGGCCACGGCACGCGCCTGCCGCTCGTCATCACCATCGAGCAGGACGACGAACTCGTCGCCGCCCAGGCGGGCGATCTGTCTGGCCTGCGGGCAGGTCCGGAGCAGCCTGTCGGCGACCATCAGCAGGGTCCTGTCGCCGGCCGAGTGGCCGAATGCCTCATTGACCTCGTTGAAGCCGTCGAGATCGAGCATCAGCAGCGTCAATGGACGCCGCTGGTGAAGCCCCGACGCCAGTTCGCGTAGGAGCGAGCCTCTGTTCGGCAGGCCCGTGAGCGGGTCGAGCGACGCCAGCTGAAACAGCCGCTGCTCGTTGCGACGCCGCTCCGTGGTGTCACGGATGATGCTGATGTGCCCGCCCTGACGCCAGGTCGATGTCGAGACCTCGGCGATGAACGATGTGCCGTCCTTTCTGATCGCGCCGAACTCCGCGACACGATTGGTCCGGAGCAGCCCGTTGTCCTGCAGCAGGGCTGTCAGACGGGCCTCATACAGAGCCTGGGAGTCGGGATGAATGAGGCGGGAGAGGGGCTGGCCGAGGATTTCCGCCGTGCCGTAGCCGAACAGTCGTTCGGCCGCCTCGTTCCACTCCGTCAGCATACCGCGGTTGTCGAAGCAGACGATCGCGTCCTGGATCGTTGCGGCGACCGTGGCAAACCGGTCCAGGCTGACCTCGAGCTGGGCTCCAAGCCGATCTAATTCGAGCCGCTTGGCGAACAGCTCGCCGATGTCGGAGAGCTGTTCGCGCTCGGCCTCGGTCAGTCCTTCGCGAATCCGCGTGTCGATCAGCGACACCACGCCATGGACGCGGCCATTGGCGGACCGGACTGTGACCCCGGCGTAAAAACAGATATGGGGTGGTCCAAGCACGAACGGGTTGGTGCGGAAGCGGGCATCCGTCGTGGCGTCCGGCACGATCAGAATTCCGCCCGCCTCCGTCGTATGCCGGCAGAATGTCGTCTCAAGGGGGGCCTCGCACAGATCGATACCGACCTTTGATCGCATGATCACATGGTCGTCACGCCGGACCGAGAACGTGGCGATGGGCACGTCGAACAGCCGGGCTGCCAGGCGCGTAATGCGCTCGAGATCCGGCTCGGCGGTCGGAATCATCGAAGCAGGATCGTCCGGATCGCGGACCCGGTAGGCGGAAGCGTCACCTGGCAGCATGAATCGGTCTTATACTGGGGCAGACATGAGAGATGCGATTGCGCGGCGGGAGTTCAGCCTCATAACAGGAAAGACGGCTGCTGGCTGGGGTGTCCGGCGTGGCAGCCGGGCGAAAAGCGCGCGCCAGTAAGGTTTTCAGCAACATGTTTGGAGCGACAGGGAGCATGAGGCTGACCCGCCGGCGTCTTGCCGGAGCGATATCGTGGGCGGTGGTTCCGGCCCGCGGGCAGGGTATCGGTCCATCGCCCGCACTGGGCAGGCTTGCCGAGGCGCGCGGCCTGCTGTTCGGCTTCGCCATTCGTGCCGGACGACTGCTTTCGGATGCCGACTACGCCGCGTTCGTGGTTCGTCAGGCCGATATTCTCGTTCCCGAGAACGCCTGCAAATGGGAATCGCTGCATCCGCAGCCGGATCGTTACGACTTCGGCCGCCTCGACCAGGTGGCCGATTTTGCGGCAGGGCACGGGCTGCGCCTGCGCGGACATAATTTCTGCTGGCATCGTGCGCTGCCGGACTGGGTCGAGCGCATCACCGGTCCTGCCGCCGTGCGTGCCGTGCTGGAGGCGCATATTGCCACCGTCGCCGGCCGTTATGCCGGCCGGATGCACTCTTGGGACGTGGTCAACGAACCGATCCAGCCGACCGACGGTTTGCCGGGCGGTCTTCGCGACACGTTCTGGTACCGGTCTCTGGGGCCAGGCTACATCGATCTCGCCTTCGCCGCGGCACGCCGGGCCGATCCAAAGGCGTTGCTGTGCATCAACGATTACGGGCTCGAAAATGACGATGGCGGCGGTCCGGCGCGGCGGGAGGCGATGCTGTCGCTGCTGCGCGGCATGCTGGCGCGTGGGGTTCCGGTCGGCGGCGTCGGGCTGCAGTCGCATCTGCGCGCCGGGGGCGCCGATCGCTTCGGGCCCGGGCTCGCGCGCTTCATTGGCGAACTCGCTGGCCTCGGGTTGAGGGTGCTGATCACCGAGCTCGATGTCGATGACAGCCGTCTCGACGGGTCGGATGACGAAATCGACCGTGAGGTGGCGGGTGTTTACCGTCGCTATCTCGATCTGGTGCTGGGGACCGGCGCGATCGAGGCGGTGACGTCCTGGGGGGTGTGGGACAACCGCCACTACACCGGTGCGACCCCGCCGGACGGCCCGCCCGCACGCCGGGCTCTGGTGTTCGGTCCTGAGGGCGAGATCAAGCCCGCCAGCCGGGCGGTGGCGGCGGCCCTGGCGGCCGCTCCGCCGGCAGTCCACCTTCAGGCGGGCTCGGTCACCACCGGCGCCTCGCCACGATAGGCGGCGAGAACCTCCTGCGGGGCGCCGTGCATGCGGATGCGGCCCTGGTCGAGCCAGATCACCTCCGAGCACCAGGATTCGATGATCGTGAGCTGGTGGGTGGACAGCACCAGGATATCGGCTGCCTGGACCATCGCCTCCAGCCGTTTCTGCGCCTTGTGCAGGAAGGCGCTGTCGCCGGCCATGAACCATTCGTCCATCAGCAGAACCTGCGGATTGATCGCGGTGGTCAGCGCGAAGCCGAGCCGCACGCTCATCCCCGCACTGTAGGTGCGCACCGGCATGTCGATGAAACTGCCCAGGTCGGCAAAATCCTGCACGTCGTCCTGCACCGCACGGCTCTGTCGCGGGGTCAGTCCGGCATGCAGGCAGCGCAGGTTGATGTTCTCGCGTCCGGTCATGCCGGTCGACATGCCGGAATTGGCGTCCAGCAGCGCATCGAGCCGCCCGCGGACGTGCACCGTGCCGTCCACCGGCTCGTAGATGCCGGCCAGCGCGCGCAGCAGCGTGGTCTTGCCCGCGCCGTTGCCGCCGACCAGCCCGAGCCGGTCGCCGGCGCGCAGGCGGAAGCTGACGTCACGCAGCGCCTCCACCACCACCCGGCGGCGCGGATCGAGCCCCAGCCGGCCGCTGACGCCATCGGCCATCGTGCGGCGGAGCGACCGTGCGCTGCCGTGATAGAGCGGGAAGCTGACATGCAGCCGGTCCACGTCGATCAGCGGTCCGTTGGACGCGGTCATGCTCTCGTCAGACCCAGTAGGCGAGGCGGCAGCGCACCCGCAGGAACAGCGCCGCCGCCCCGAGGCAGAGCAGCGCGGAATAGACGCAGGCCAGGCCCCAGACGACAGGCGGCACCGCGTGGTCGAGCAGCGGTTCGCGGATCACGTCGAGCAGGGAATAGAACGGGTTGAACCGCATCCAGGTCTTCGCGTGCGGGATCAGCTCCGGTTTCCAGATCACGGGGCTGATGAAGAACGCGATCTGCAGCAGCGAGCCGACGATCGGAGGGATGTCGCGGAAGCGCGCACCCAGCGTGCCGAGCAGCACCGTAATGGCGATCGAATCCAGCAGCCACAGCACCAGGCCGGGCAGGCACCACAGCGCCGTCAGCCCCGGATGCACGCCGAACAGCGCGAACACCACCACCACGACCAGCACGTTATGGCCGAGCACGATCACGTTGCGCAGCACGATGCGGCCGACCAGCAGCAGGAACGGCGTCCGCCTCGCCCGGATCGCGCTTTCCGCGCCGGAGAAGCACGAACAGGCTTCGGTGGTGACCGTGGACAGGTAGCCCCACAGGACCAGCGACAGGGTCAGGAATGGCAGGTAATCGGTCAGGGACTGGCCGAACAGCGCCGCATACAGGATGCCAAGGGCGGCGATCATCACCGCCGTCGAGGCGGTGACCCAGAACGGACCCAGGATCGAGCCGCGATAACGCCCCTTGATATCGGTCCAGGCGAGCGTCGTCCCCAGTCGCCACAGCGCGAGGGAGGCCCGCAGGTCGGCGATCGCATGACGCAGGCGGGTGGCGGTGTCGCGCTCGGGGGCGGTGACGAAAACGGGTTCGTCGAGAGGTTCTGTGGCCAGCGTCGGGGCGGCGGACATGGTCGGCACGTCAGTGACCTCCTCTGTCCGGCTCAGGGGGGAATGGTGCCCAGGAGTGGAATCGAACCACCGACACTGCGATTTTCAGTCGCATGCTCTACCAACTGAGCTACCTGGGCCCATCTCGCGAGGCGGTCCGGCAAGGCCGGTCCGCTTCGGTCGCGGTGGATTAGCCCAAGCCTTCGTCGGGATCAACCCGCTGACTGCGCTTTGTCGCGGCGTTCTCCTCTGCGCCGAGTTCGTCCTCCGGGCCGGTCTGGGGACCCGGCACGCGATAGTCGCCGCCGAACCAGCGCCCGAGATCGACATCGGCGCAGCGTTTCGAGCAGAAGGGCCGTGTCTGCGGCTGCGTGGGACGCCGGCAGATCGGGCAGGTGGCGAGGGTCTGGCTCATCGGATGGACTTTCGCGAATCGAGCCGCCATTGCAGTGGCGGCAACGCAGGATCGACAGCCGCCTCGATGTGCAGGCCGCAAAGTCGTTCGGCGTCGCCGCGCGCGACGGGCGCGTGGTCGAGTTCGGCGGCGAGATCGGGCGACAGCACCAGCCGTGTGTGCTGCGGATCGGCCAGCCAGCTGCGCAGGGCGGTGCTGATCGCCCAGATCGGCAGTGCGTGCAGCTCGTGCAAGGGGGGACGGACACGCGGGCGCTGGATTTCGGCGAAACCCAGCCCGCTGAAGCCGACGAACCGGGGCGCGAGCGGGTCGCGGGTCAGCGACTCGGCGATCAGCGGGGCGAGGGCGGGCCGCTTGCGCTGCGCCATCCCGGCGAGATCGATGACGATGGCCCCCGACAGGTCGCGCAGCCTGATTTCGTGTAGCAGGGCCGGCAGCGCGTCGCGATTGGCGGCGAACTGCGCCGTCGCCTTGGCGGCACGCGCACCGGACGACGCGCCGGTGTCGAGATCGATCGCCACCAGGGCAGGGGTGGGTGTTATGGAGGCGACCAGACCGCCCGGCAGCGCGATCACGGGAGCGGACAGGCGCCCGATCGCCGTATCGAGCCAGGCGGCGCGGGGAGATCGGTCATGGACGACCCGTTCTGCCCAGATGGTGCGGGCGCGTGCGGCATGATGGATGTCGTCGACATGGATCTTCGCCTCAGGCCAGGCCGCCGCGGCGAGGGCGAGGGCATCCGTTCCGCGCCGGACGAGACCGGGCGGGGCGTCGAGACAGTCCGCCCGGGTCGCCTCGTCGAGGCGGGCCGTCACGCGTGGACCCTTGCCGCCCATGGCCGAGCGCACGACCCTGACCGCGATCGATGCCCCCTCGACGGCGGCATCGACCATGTCGCGATCCGGCAGGAACCCGTCCGGCGCGTCGCCGAGGACGACGAACGCGCCGCCGAGCGCGGGCAGGATGGCGCCGATCCGGGCGTGATACAGATCGCCGACGCCGTCGGGGCGGTCGGGACAGTCCAGCCGGTAGTCGTGTAGCCTGCCTTCGGCGGCGACCGCGACCTCGATCGTGCCCGGACCGGTGCGGACCAGAATTTCGGTCAAGCGAGCAGGTTCGCGCCGCGCAGCAACTGCGCCGTCTCGAACAGTGGCAGCCCCACCACATTGCTGTAGCTGCCGGAGAGGAAGCGAATCAGGGACGCGGCCGCGCCCTGGATCGCATAGCCGCCGGCCTTGCCGTTCCATTCGCCCGACTCGAGGGCCGCGTCGCGCTGGGCGGCGCTCAGGCGCGCAAAGGTGACGGCGCTGTCGACCAGGCGTTCCGCGAGCCCGCCATCGGGGCGCCGCAGCACGACCGAGGACAGCACGTGATGCCTGCGTCCGGACAGCAGGTCGATCATGCAGCCGGCATCGTCACGGTCGCGCGGCTTGCCCAGGATGCGGCGGCCGACGGCGACGGTGGTATCACAGGCCAGCAGGGCGAAGGCGGTTCCGGCCGCCAGCTCGGGGGCTTCGAGCGCGCGTTCGATCCCCGCCTGCGCCTTGGCGCGCGCGATACGACGGACATAGTCGCGCGGCGATTCGTCACGTCCCGGCGTCTCGTCGATGTCCGGGCCGAGGACCAGGGTCGGGACGATGCCGATCTGGGCCAGCAGTTCGCGCCGTCGCGGCGAGGCCGAGGCCAGCACGAAGGCGGCCGGCATCTGCACGGCCACGGACCGCTTACTTGAACCGGAAGGTGATGCGGCCCTTGGACAGATCGTAGGGCGTCATCTCGACGTTTACCCGGTCGCCGGCCAGCACGCGGATGCGGTTCTTGCGCATCTTGCCGGAGGTATGGGCGAGAATCTCGTGGTCGTTGTCCAGTTTCACCCTGAACATGGCGTTGGGCAGCAGCTCCATGACGGTGCCGCTGAACTCGATCATATCTTCTTTCGACATCTTGCCTCTTGCGTGTTCCGTCCAGGAACCCGAGTGTTGCTGGTCCGGCCTGTGCGCGACCGACGGTTGCACCCGAAACGGACGGGAACGGGTCTCGATATCGCGATGACGGGCCGGAACATGGTCAGTCGCGCGGTTCAGGTCAAGTCACACGGCGAGATGCCGCAGCCGACCTACAGCCGCGGTGCGTTCGCAGACAGCCGCCGCGCGATGCTCTCGGCATGGGCGTCGAGCCCTTCGGCGCGGGCGAGGGCGACGGCCTGCGGGCCGATCGCGGTGAGGCCGGCCTCGCTCGACTCGATCCAGGTGGTGCGCTTGAGAAAGTCGAACACCGACAGGCCGGAGGCAAATCGCGCCGTGCCGCCGGTCGGCAGAACGTGGTTCGGGCCGGCGATGTAGTCGCCCAGCGCCTCCGGGCACCAGCGGCCGAGAAACGCGGCACCCGCATGGCGGATGGCGCCGAAGAAGGCGCGGGGGTCGGCGGTCATGATCTGCAGGTGTTCGGGGGCCAGCCGGTCGCTCAGCGCGGCTGCGTCCATGATCGTCGGCACCAGGATGATCGCGCCATGATCGCGCCAGCTCGCGCCCGCGATGGCGGTGCGCGGCAGGCGGGACAGCTCGTCGGCGACCGCGGCGGCGACACCGTCGGCCAGTTCGCGCGAATCGGTGATCAGGATGGCGCGGGCCATTTCGTCATGCTCGGCTTGGGCGAGCAGGTCGATCGCCACGTCGCGCGGATCGCAGCCGCCATCGGCGACCACCACCACTTCCGAGGGGCCCGCGACCGAATCGATGCCGACATGGCCGAATACCTGCCGCTTGGCCTCGGCGACGAACGCGTTGCCGGGTCCGACAATGCGGTCGACCGGGGCGATGGTTGCGGTGCCGAAGGCGAGCGCGCCGATCGCCTGCGCGCCGCCGATCCGGTAGATCTCGCTCACCCCGGCGCGGCGTGCGGCGGCCAGCACCAGCGGGTTGAGCGCGCCATCGGGGCTGGGCACGCACATCGCCACCCGGCTCACGCCGGCGACGCGGGCCGGGATGGCGTTCATCAGCACCGAGGACGGGTAGGAGGCCTTGCCGCCGGGAACATAGAGGCCCACCGCATCGAGCGGCGTCCAGCGCATCCCGAGGCGCAGGCCGGCCGGATCGTCGAGCTCGAGATCGGCGGGGAGCTGGGCACGGTGGAAGGTCTCGATCCGGGTCGCGGCGAGGTCGAGAGCGTCGAGCAGGGCGGGGGCCACCTCCTCGATCGCCGCATCGATGGTGGCCGCGTCGATCCGCAGGCTCGCCGGGACGAGATCGAGACGGTCGAAACGGGCGGTATAGTCGCACAGCGCCGCGTCGCCGCGGGCGCGGATGTCGGCGAGGATGGCCGCGACCGGCTCACGCACGGACTCGGTCGACAGGTTGGCGGTCGCCAGCACGGCCTCGAAACCGGCGGCGAAATCGGGGGTGCTGGAGTCGAGAAAGCGCATCGTGACAGGCTTTCAGGCGGCGCGCGCTTCAGCGCGCCGGGCGATCGCGGCGCGGAAACGGGCGATCCAGGCGCCCACCGCCTCGGGGCGGGTCTTGAGTGCGGTCCGGTTGACGATCAGCCGCGAGGTCACGTCGGCGATGGTTTCGACCTCGCGCAGCCCATTGGCGCGCAGCGTGCTGCCGGTCTGCACCAGATCGACGATCAGCCGCGACAGGCCCAGCCCGGGGGCGAGTTCCATCGCACCGTTGAGATGCACGATCTCGGCATGGATGCCGCGGGCGGCGAAGTGCCGCCGGGCGATGTTGGGGTATTTGCTCGCGACCCGGATGTCGGACCAGCGCGACGGGTCGCCGAGGTCGACGCCCTCGGGGGCGGCGACGCTGACCCGGCAGGCGCCGATGCCGAGATCGAGCGGTGCGTAGAGTTCGGGGTAGTCGAACTCCATCAGCACGTCGGCGCCGCAGATGCCGATCTGGGCGGCACCGAAGGCGACGAAGGTGGCGACGTCGAACGAGCGCACGCGGATCACGTCCACCGACGCATCCGAGGTGCCGAAGCGCAGACGACGGCTGCTCTCGTCGAGACAGTCGGGATCGGGGTGGATGCCCGCACCGGCCAGGATCGGTGCGCATTCCTTGAGGATGCGGCCCTTGGGCAGGGCGAAGACCAGCCCTTCAGCGCCGGGAACGGGGTGGCGTGTCACGAGGCGCGCTCGATGTCCGCTCCGACGCCGGAGAGCTTGCGCTCGACTGCCTCGTAGCCGCGATCGAGGTGATAGACGCGGTTGAGCACCGTCTCGCCCTTCGCGGCCAGCCCGGCGAGGATCAGCGAGAACGACGCGCGCAGATCGGTGGCCATCACCTGCGCGCCGGAGAGTTCGGGTACGCCGCGGATGATCGCCGACGAGCCGTGCACGTTGATATGCGCGCCCATCCGGTTGAGTTCGGGCACGTGCATGAAGCGGTTCTCGAAGATGGTCTCGGTCATCATCGACGCACCCTCGGCGACGGAGAGCAGCGACATGAACTGCGCCTGCATGTCGGTCGGGAAGCCGGGATAGGGCTCGGTCATGATGTCGACGCCGCGCAGGCGCCCGGCGCGGCGCACCAGCAGTGCGTCGCCCTGCTGCTCGGTCTCGACGCCAGCCTCGTTGAGCACCCGGATCACCGCGTCGAGATGGTCGGCACGTCCGCCCAGCAGGCGTACCTCGCCGCCGGTGATGCCGACCGCGCAGGCATAGGTGCCGGTCTCGATACGGTCGGAGATGATGGGGTGGCGCGCGCCATGCAGCGCGGGCACGCCGTCGATGACCAGCGTGTCGGTGCCGATGCCCTCGATGCGCGCGCCCATCGCATTGAGGCAGACCACCAGATCGGTGATTTCGGGCTCGCGCGCGGCGTTGACCAGCTCGGTGCGGCCCTTCGCCAGCGAGGCGGCCATGATGATGTTCTCGGTCGCACCCACGGACGCCACCGGCAGCACGTAGCGCGCGCCGGTCAGCCCGTTCGGTGCGCGGGCATGAACATAGCCGCCGCTGAGCTCGATCTCCGCGCCCAGCGCCTCGAGGCCCTTAAGATGCAGGTCGACCGGCCGGGTGCCGATCGCGCATCCGCCAGGCAGCGAGACCTTTGCCTCGCCGCAGCGCGCGACCAGCGGGCCGAGCACCAGGATCGAGGCGCGCATCTTGCTGACGATGTCGTAGGACGCCTCGGTGGAGGTGATGTCGCCGCCGACCGACAATGTGTAGGTGGGCCCGGAATCGAGCGTGTCGGTGGCCAGGCCCAGGCTGGCGAGCAACTCGACCATGGTGGCGATGTCGGCGATGCGCGGCGTGTTGGTCAGCACCAGGCGCTCGGAGGTGAGCAGCCCGGCGCACAGCAGCGGCAGCGCGGCGTTCTTTGCGCCGCCGATCTCGATGTCGCCGGCGAGCGTGCGCCCGCCGCGGATGATGAAGCGGTCCATCCGTCCGGTTCGTCCTTCTGGTGCAGCCGGGTTCAGGTTGTCGAACATGTCACTCAGAGCCTCGGCATGGTCACGCCGTGCTGGCGCATGTACTTGCCCGAGCGGTCGGCATAGCTGGTCTCGCAGGGGCCTGCGCCCTGGAGAAACAGGAACTGGCAGATGCCCTCGTTGGCATAGATCCGGGCCGGCAGCGGCGTGGTGTTGGAAATCTCGATCGTCACCTGGCCCTCCCATTCGGGTTCGAGGGGTGTCACATTCACGATGATGCCGCAACGGGCATAGGTCGACTTTCCAAGGCAGATCACCAGCACGTCGCGCGGGATGCGGAAATACTCGATCGTGTGCGCCAGCGCGAAGCTGTTGGGCGGGATGATGCAGACCGGTCCGGTGCGGGTGACGAAGCTGTCCGACGAGAAGTCCTTCGGGTCGACGACGGCGGAATCGACATTGGTGAAGATGCGGAACTCGTCGGCAACGCGGGCATCGTAGCCATAGCTCGACAAGCCGTAGCTGATCAGCCCCGAGGCGCGCTGCGCGGTCTCGAACGGGGTGATCATCTGCTGCTCCTGTGCCATGCGGCGGATCCAGCTGTCAGGCATCACGGGCATGGCAAGGCGGTCCTCGGCGGCAGGGCTGTGTCTGAGTCTGGGGCTCAGGGACCGGATTCGGTGCGCGAGCGTGCCTGCTGTTTGCGACGGCGCAGGTTGGCGCGCAAGGCGGCGGCCTGGCGCGCCTCGCGCTCGGCGCGGGCCGCGGCGGCGCGCGGCGTCTCGGCCGGCTGCTTCGCCGGCTCCTGTCGATCGTCCGCGGCGGCAGGGGTCTGGAGCTCGTCTGGCGGCACGGCGGATGGCCCCGGATGCGGAAAGAGGAGCGCCTGGTGCTGCTGGTGAGGATTGAACTCACGACCTCTCCCTTACCAAGGGAGTGCTCTACCACTGAGCTACAGCAGCGTGACCGGCTTCGGGGGCGCGGTGTAGCGATGTTTGCCTTCGATGACAAGCCATCCTGCGCGCCATTTCCACCGCACCGCGAGCGAGCCTCAGGCCGGTTCTCCGAAGCGCTGGGGCAGGCCCGCGTCGACAGCCTTTCCGCCTGGTCGTGCGGCCTGCACCGCAGCGAGCAGGGCGCTGCGCCCGTAGGGTTTCGACAGCGCCACCGCATCGGCAAGCGCGCCCGGCTGCCGCGCCTCGACGGCACCGGAGGCGAACACCACCCCGAGCGATGCGTGCTCGCCGCGCAGCCGCCGGGCGAGATCGGGGCCGCTGAGGCCTGGCAGGTTGATGTCGGTCACCAGAATGTCGGGTCTCGCCGCGGCGGCGAGCCCGATGGCGTGCTCGGCGGTGTCGGTCTGGTCGACGACATAACCGGCCTCGATCAGCAGCTCGGTGGCGTTGAGGCGGATCAGCTCGTCATCCTCGACCAGCAGCACCCGCGGCTGGGCGGGCCGGTCAGGTTTCGGCATGTCGAGCAGCTCGCGCAGGCGATGGGCCAGCGAGTCGCGGGTGTAGGGCTTCGACAGCAGTTCGACCCCGGCATCGAGCCGCCCGTCATGCATGATCGCGTCCGCCGTGTAGCCGGAGGTGAACAGCACCCTCAGCCCCGGCAAATGCTGGCGGGCGAGTCGCGCCAGTTCGGGACTCTTGAGGCTGCCCGGCATCACCACGTCGGTGAACAGCAGGTCCACCCGTAGTCCCGACTCGATCAGGGCAAGGGCGCGCCCCGCATCGGGCGCCTCACTCACCCGATAGCCGAGCCCTTCGAGCAGGGCGACGACGGCGATACGGACCTGTTCGTCGTCCTCCACCACCAGGATATGCTCGCTGCCGCCCGGGGAGGGCGACGAGGCGCCGGCAGGGCGCTGGACCGGTTCCACGGGTTCGGCGATCTCGGCGCCGCGCGGCAGGCTGAGCTGCACGGTGGTGCCGAGCCCTGGTTCGGAGAAGATCTGCACCCGACCACCGGATTGCGTCACGAAGCCATAGACCATCGACAACCCGAGGCCGGAGCCCTTGCGCTCCGCCTTGGTGGTGAAGAACGGCTCGCAGACCTTGTCGATGATCTCGGGGGCGATGCCGCTGCCGGTATCGCTGACCGCCAGCCGCACGAATCCGTCGCCGTCATGGTCCAGCGACAATTTCAGCCTGCCATGCCCCTCCATCGCATCGCGTGCGTTCAGGGCAAGGTTCAGCAGCGCGTTTTCGAGCTGGGCGGGGTCGATCAGGCAGTTCCACTGATTTGCGTTGGCCGGTGCGGGCATGTCGATCTCGATATCGGCGCCGACCGCCCGGCGCAGCATCTCGTCCATGCCGGACAGGAAGGCGGCAAGGTCGACGACCCGGGGTGCGAGCGGCTGCCGCCGCCCGAAGGCCAGCAGCTGCGCCGACAGCCGGCTGCCGCGCGCCACACCGGCCAGCGCGTTCGCGACCCGCCGCTCGGCGCGCGGATTGCCGGCGATGTCATGGCTCAGCAGTTCCAGATTGCCGGCGATGACCTGCAGCAGGTTGTTGAAATCATGCGCCACGCCGCCGGAGAGCTGGCCGATCGTCTCCAGGCGCTGCGCATGCGCCAGCGTCGCCTCGGCGCCTCGGCGCCTCTCGATCTCGGTCAGCACCCGCGCTTCAAGCGTCTCGTTGACTTCGCGCAGTGCGGCCTCGGCGCGGCGCTGCTCGGTGATGTCGGTGTGCACGCCCACCCATTCGACAATGGCCCCCGCATCGTCGAGGATCGGCAGGCTGCGGACCAGGAAGGTGCGCCAGCCGCCGCGGTGGTCGCGGATACGGTGCTCGAAGACGAACATCGAGCGCGCTGTGACGGCTCGCTCCCACGCCTCGATGGTCGGCTGCGCATCGTCGGGGTGCACTGCATCCGCCCAGCCATAGCCCTGATATTGCTCGAAACTCTGTCCTGTGAGCTGGGCCCAGGCAGGCTGCTCGCCGAGCATTCGGCCATCGGCGGTGTTGGTCCACAGCACGCCGTGCATCGCGCGCATCGCGGTGCGGAAGCGGGTATTGTCGCGGTGCTCCTCCTCCAGCACGCGAAGCGTGTCCTCGATGTCGACGGCCAGCACATGCGCGCCATCGATGCGGCCCGCCTCGTCGTAGCTGGGCATGAAGTGCAGTTCGAGCCGGCGCCGGCGCCCCGTGTGGTCGGGCAGGACCGCGCGTGTGACCACGGTTTCGCCCGCCATCGCGCGGTCCGCCAGCACGCGCCGCTCTTTGAACGCGGTTTTGCCGATGACGTCCTCGACCTGCATGCCGATGAGCCGGTCGGCGTCGATCCCGTACCAGGCGGCGCCATAGGCGTTGACGAAGCGGTAGCGATGCGTCCGGTCGACGCGGATCACCAGATAGGGCAGCACGTCCGCCATCGCCTGCAGCTCGGCGCCGCGGCGGGTGAGGATCTTCTGCGCCCGCACGCGCTCGGTGATGTCGAGCACGGTGCACATCACTCCGCCGATACGGCCGGGCGCGGTGTAGATCGGGGTGAAGAACAGGTCGCACACGCTGCCCTCCGGCGCCCGCTCCCGGTCGAGCATCAGCGCATGTTCCCGCAACAGGAGCGCCTCCCCGGCGAGACTGCGCTCACGCAGCCCGGCAAACAGCTCGGCGAGTTCGGGCCAGACGGTGCCGATCGTGGCGCCGAAGGCGGCTGGGTGGCGTCCACCGGCGAGCGCGGCAAAGAAGTCATTATAGAGAAGCACCGGATCATCGACGCCCCAGACCAGAAACTTGGCGACAGGCGAATTGACGACGTTCGAGACGGTGGTGCCGAGTGCGGGCGGCCAGCAGCCGATCGGGCCGAGCGCGCTTGCCGACCAGTCGTGCCCGCGGGCCAGCGCCGCACAGGAGCTGTCGCCCGGGGGCCAGGCCGCAGCGGCTGTCTCGGTCTCGCGCAGCCGTTTCAGAGCGGCGGCGAGCAGGCTGTCGAGATCGCCGTAGCTGCCATCGGCCAGCCGGTCGGTCACGAACTGTGCGACGTCTGCTGGTAGGTAGGCGGGCAGGCGGGCAGGCTCAGGCATGCGGGGCTCGGTCAGTCCGGTGCGGTGGCACGAATGGTGACATGGCCGGGTTAATCGGCGGTTATTCTTCGCTGCAATTCAACAGCGCTTGATCGGGTATGCCCGGCTCAGGCGACGATGTCGCCTTCGTCGTCGTCGTTCGTGGTCATGGAGCGGATACCATCGATCGTCGCGAGACGGGTGAACAGGCCGGCGAGCATGGCACGGCCGCTCAGCTGCATCTCGACGGCGACCAGAGTGCGGCCGGGGGGCGGATCGGCGTCGGGGTCGGTCGAGGTTTCGCCGATGCTGACGCGGTCGATGCGCAGTCCGGCCTGGGTGCAGGCGACCAGGACATCGCGCAGCAGGCCGCGACCGTCTTCGTAGACGATCCGGATGTCATGCCGTGTCCGGCCCTGCCTGCCGCGCAGACGCTGCAGCAGCCGCGGCAGCAGCAGCATGATGACGAAATAACTCGCGGTCGTGGCGATCGCCAACGCCAGCAGGCCGGCGCCGCAGGACATGCCAATCGCCGCGGTGAGCCAGACCGAGGCCGCGGTTGTCAGGCCGCGTACCACATCGCGCCGCATGAAGATCACGCCGCCGCCGATGAAGCCGATGCCGGAGACGATCTGCGCTGCGATGCGTGAGGGATCCAGCACGACCGAACCGGCGCGCAGGATGTCGGTGAACCCGTATTTCGACACCAGCATGAAAAGAGCCGAGGCGATGCCGACCAGCGCATAGGTCCGCAGACCGGCACTCTTCTGGCGCAGCTCGCGCTCGAAGCCGATCAGTCCCGACAGCACGAAGGCCAGGCCGAGTTCCGCCAGTTGATACCACCCCTGGCCCGTGGCTCCGATCATGGTTGCCCGACCTACTCGCCCTGGGTGGGGCGACGATAGAAGGCGATGAACATGTCGGCCGCCGCGTTGGCCACGTGCCGCAGGGCGGCGTCGGATTCGTCGCGCGGGAGCTGCAGGCGGGCGCAGACCACGATCCGCGTGTGCAGCAGGGCGAAGAACTGGTCAGCAGCGAAGATCGGGTCGGCGACTGAAAGCTCGCCGGCCGTCACCTGGCGATCGATCCAGGCCACCAGCGTCTCGCGCGCGCGGCGCGGCAGGGCGTCGAAGAAGATCTGTGCGAGATGCGGGAACTGTCCGGCCTCGCTGACCACCACGCGATACAGATCGAGCGAACGCTGCGACAGCATCTTGCGCAGCACCCGCTCGCCGATCGCCACCAGCGCCTCGCGTGGCGGCAGCGTGTCGATACCGTCGAAGAGCTGCGGCAACATGCCCTGCGCCATCTCGCCCACGAAGGCGGCGAACAGGTCCGACTTGCAGGCGAAATAGTTATAGAGTGTGCCCTTGGAGACGCCCGCGCCGGCCGCGATGTCGGCCATGCTGGCGCCCTCGTAGCCATGACGGGTGAACAGGGCGGCCGCACCTTCGATGATCTGGCGGCGCTTCTCGGCGGTCGCGTCTGCTGCCTTGTTTCTCACGCTCCTGGCCTTCCCGTCCGCACTCCGTTCCCGGACATCCGGACAGATTGACGATCCGGGCAAAGCGGGTAGCTTGTCAACGCTGACCGAACGGATCGGTCATTTTATTTCCGCCGGCCGCAGCGTTCGGCTTCAGGCTATGTGACGGGCAATATCTTCGGGAGACCGGTCGTGGTGACCAAGCACAAGCGGGAACGCCGGATCGGATCCTGCGCAGGGCTGCTGGCAGGCGGAGCCATGCTGGCGGGTTGCACGGTGGGCCCCGATTTCGTCGCCCCCAAGCCGACGGCGCCCGTGGACTGGAGTTCGCAGAATGGCCGCCTCGCCCCGGCGGGTGCCGCGAGCCTGCTGACGGCGCAGCCGACGCCGATCGCCTGGTGGGACAGTTTCGGCGATCCCGAACTGTCCGCACTGGAACGGCGGGTGGCGGCGCAGAACTTCGATGTCCGCACCGCGACCGCCCGCCTGGCCGAAAGCCGCGCCCAGCTTCGCATCACCAATGCCGATGCCTATCCGATGCTGAGCGCCGGCGGCGGCTACACCCGTCAGCAGATCAGCAGCAAGCTGATCCAGCGCGGGCTGACCGACAATCTGCCCGATCAGGTCGGCAGCACGTCGCTGTCCGGTTTCAAGGGGGAGGCTGGATCGATCCAGGTGCCGCCGATCGACCTGTTCAAGGATTCTGTCGACGCGTCCTGGGAGCTCGACCTCTGGGGACGGGTGCGGCGCGGCAGCGAGGCGGCGCAGGCGACGCTGGAAGCCAGCGAGGACGATCGCCGTGGCGCGCTGGTCAGCGCGCTTGGCGAGGTGGCGCGCGACTACATGACCCTGCGCGGCCTGCAGGCACAGCTCGCGCTGCAGCAGACCAATCTGCAGACCGCGCAGGGATCGCTGACCATCGCCCAGCAGCGCTATCAGGGTGGCCTCGCCTCGGAGCTCGATCCGGCCAATGCGCAGGCGCAGGTGCAGATCACCGCCGCCCGTGTGCCGCAGCTCAAGGCGCAGATCGACGGTCAGGTGAACGCGCTCAGCCTGCTGCTCGGTGAGGCTCCGCAGGCGCTCGCAGCCGAACTCGATACGCCGCGCCCGGTGCCGTCGGTTCCGCCGGCGGTTCCGGTGGGCCTGCCGTCGACCCTCGCCGCGCGTCGTCCCGATATCCGCGCCGCCGAGCGGCAACTGCATGCCGCAACTGCGCAGATCGGGGTGGCGGTGGCGAATTTCTATCCGCAGGTGACGCTGTCGGGCTCGGTGGGGACGATGGCGCTGTCGCTGCGCGATCTGCCGTTCTGGTCGGCGGCGGCCTACAGTTTCGGCCCCCAGATCACCATTCCGCTGTTTCAGGGCGGCAAGCTGCGCGGCCAGCTCGACCTGCGCCGCGCGCAGCAGGTCGAGGCGGCGATCAATTACCAGAAAACGGTGCTGAGCGCCTTCCACGACGTCAGCAATGCCATGACCAGCTACCAGGCCGAACAGGTGCGTCGTGCCAGCATCGCTGCCTCGGTCAATGCCGCGCAGACGGCGATGCGGCTTGCGGCCGAGCAGTATCGTGGCGGGCTGGTGACCTTCCTCGACGTTCTGAACGCCGAGCGCACGCTGCTCGACAACCAGCAGCAGCTCGCCGACAGCGACACCACGCTGAACAACGACCTGGTTGCGATCTACAACGCGCTCGGCGGCGGGTGGCAGACGAACTTTCCCGCGTCGCAGACGGTGAAGACGGCGCAGCGCTGAGCCGGGACGGTTTTTTACGACAAACCGGTGACGGCGTTGTTGACACCCCGGTCAGGCTCCCTTATATCCCCGTTCACCGCGGCGCTGAGGGTTTCTAACCTCTTGGAAACGTTGGTTTTGTTCTTTTGACAATTGCATCGGATGGGAAGGGATATGC
>NZ_JACHXV010000020.1 GCF_014192375.1 Endobacter medicaginis
GCAATCGTTCCCGTGTTCGTCGTCATCGTCCTCACCCCTGAGGCGGAGACCGTCCGCTAACGGAGTGTCTCAAACAACCGTGGGGCGGAGGACCCCGCACCCGCGGGGATGAACCGGGCTGCGCGCACATGATGCTGTGTCCGCGTTCGCGTTCCCCGCACCCGCGGGGATGAACCGTCGCAACCGCGCTGATATTTCCGGGGCACGGCGCGTTCCCCGCACCCGCGGGGATGAACCGGCAATCTTGCCGGCCGCCACTAGAGCGGATGGGCGTTCCCCGCACCCGCGGGGATGAACCGCGGATTACCGCTTCTTGGGCATGTTGTGGGTGGCGTTCCCCGCACCCGCGGGGATGAACCGGACGACTTCTACATCACCCCTCCGGAGGCTACGCGTTCCCCGCACCCGCGGGGATGAACCGGCGCAAACGTCTGGTCGCACGGCTGGCCGCAGGCGTTCCCCGCACCCGCGGGGATGAACCGGTGTAGGTTCGATAATCGAACCTAGCGGATACGCGTTCCCCGCACCCGCGGGGATGAACCGCCCCACGCTCCCATGACACGCAGGCCATCGACGCGTTCCCCGCACCCGCGGGGATGAACCGGGCGGCAGGCCGCCGAAACGCATTGCCGACGCGCGTTCCCCGCACCCGCGGGGATGAACCGCCGCCACCAATCCGACCACGACGGGTTGTGGTGCGTTCCCCGCACCCGCGGGGATGAACCGCCGCACGTGGCGCACCGCCGTAGGGGCTGGTGGCGTTCCCCGCACCCGCGGGGATGAACCGCAGCGGATTCATCGCAGATTGCGACTGGCATGGCGTTCCCCGCACCCGCGGGGATGAACCGCTGCGGCCGCTGACTTTGCCACCGAATGCCATGCGTTCCCCGCACCCGCGGGGATGAACCGACTGACATGACGACCCCCAAGGTGCAGGTTCAGCGTTCCCCGCACCCGCGGGGATGAACCGTGTTTTGCCTGAAAACAGGATATGAGTGTTTCGCGTTCCCCGCACCCGCGGGGATGAACCGGAATACGTCCTAACGAAAGCCGGCCTCGCCGCGCGTTCCCCGCACCCGCGGGGATGAACCGCTCGATCGAGCGGCCATCGGCCGCATCTTCATGCGTTCCCCGCACCCGCGGGGATGAACCGGTGACAGGGTTCTGGCGGACCGCCCGGCAGGCGCGTTCCCCGCACCCGCGGGGATGAACCGTCATGGGCAGCCGTTTGCCGCGCGCCTGGTCGGCGTTCCCCGCACCCGCGGGGATGAACCGGCCGCCCCGCCAGCATCGCTTGCACCGCCCATGCGTTCCCCGCACCCGCGGGGATGAACCGACGGCCAGTGTTCCGGTCACCGGATATGCGCCGCGTTCCCCGCACCCGCGGGGATGAACCGGATGCGGTCAACTGCGTCGCCGAGAGCGGCACGCGTTCCCCGCACCCGCGGGGATGAACCGCCAGCGACAACGCGCACCTGACGGATGCATGTGCGTTCCCCGCACCCGCGGGGATGAACCGTGATGCGGCTCATGGGCATCCGCACCCGGTGAGCGTTCCCCGCACCCGCGGGGATGAACCGAACCCCTACACGATCGACAACGTGCAGGTGTCGCGTTCCCCGCACCCGCGGGGATGAACCGCCGCGAACCGGCTAATGGAGTTCCAGAAGCTGCGCGTTCCCCGCACCCGCGGGGATGAACCGTTGTGCAGCACCCACCACGGAGGCGCGTCGAAGCGTTCCCCGCACCCGCGGGGATGAACCGGCTGATGCGCAGACTGCAACGCAGAGCATCGCGCGTTCCCCGCACCCGCGGGGATGAACCGGTGATCGCCGACGTGACGCATCCGCCCGCCACGCGTTCCCCGCACCCGCGGGGATGAACCGCTTTGCAGGGCGCGGGGATGCGGCGGACACGGGCGTTCCCCGCACCCGCGGGGATGAACCGGCCCGTGGCAGTTGGCGAGACGATGCCCCGCGGCGTTCCCCGCACCCGCGGGGATGAACCGGCCGTTCGAGACGTCGCCAATGAGCAGGGTATGCGTTCCCCGCACCCGCGGGGATGAACCGGCGCCGAGGTCTATTGCGGCGCCACCAGCGAGGCGTTCCCCGCACCCGCGGGGATGAACCGGCAGCGGCGTTTGTCCGTGGCACAGACCAGGTGCGTTCCCCGCACCCGCGGGGATGAACCGGCTATAGCCGTGATCCGCAAATACAGCGCCACGCGTTCCCCGCACCCGCGGGGATGAACCGGCGATGGAGGCTTACGCTTACGGTGTCGCGCAGCGTTCCCCGCACCCGCGGGGATGAACCGGTCCTCTACCTTCTCTCGGGGCGGGAGTTCACGCGTTCCCCGCACCCGCGGGGATGAACCGGACGCCACATCTGACTCTGCGTTGTAAATCGGGCGTTCCCCGCACCCGCGGGGATGAACCGGCCCGCAATGACCTGCTGGCGCGCGGCGCCGAGCGTTCCCCGCACCCGCGGGGATGAACCGCTGAACCACGCGCCGCAAAAGCAGATGGCAGCGCGTTCCCCGCACCCGCGGGGATGAACCGGCTCACATGCTCTCGTTGGCGGAGAGTGCCGAGCGTTCCCCGCACCCGCGGGGATGAACCGGCGGCCGCCAGCTATGCGACAGGGCTCGCCGAGCGTTCCCCGCACCCGCGGGGATGAACCGGCGAATGCCGTAACCGCCCGCTTCCGGGCCACGCGTTCCCCGCACCCGCGGGGATGAACCGGCGTCGCACAGCGCTACCAGCGCATCGTGAGGGCGTTCCCCGCACCCGCGGGGATGAACCGTCACGCCACCACCAATCGACCGCAAGTGGGTCGCGTTCCCCGCACCCGCGGGGATGAACCGGCCACACGGTCCCCGCACACAAGCTCAATCTGGCGTTCCCCGCACCCGCGGGGATGAACCGCGTTGATTGCGAAGCAGGCCGAGATCCTGCGTGCGTTCCCCGCACCCGCGGGGATGAACCGTTACCCAATCCAGCATTTCGGTGTCTGTTGGCGCGTTCCCCGCACCCGCGGGGATGAACCGCAGATCATCACGCACGACAGTAGTGCCACATGGCGTTCCCCGCACCCGCGGGGATGAACCGGTCACGGAGGCCGAGCGTACGACGATCCAGACGCGTTCCCCGCACCCGCGGGGATGAACCGCACGCCATGTGCAACGTGTATTCATTCGGCAAGCGTTCCCCGCACCCGCGGGGATGAACCGGCGGTGCTCGGTTCGACGTGCTTGACCGTCGAGCGTTCCCCGCACCCGCGGGGATGAACCGGTCCATCGACGCGATCCTGCGGTCCCCACCTGGCGTTCCCCGCACCCGCGGGGATGAACCGGCTCACATGCTCTCGTTGGCGGAGAGTGCCGAGCGTTCCCCGCACCCGCGGGGATGAACCGGAGGACGTTCCCGCCATCGTGCCGGACGTTCCCGCGTTCCCCGCACCCGCGGGGATGAACCGCATCCGCGATTGACGCTGACGCCATCGTGCGTGCGTTCCCCGCACCCGCGGGGATGAACCGCGTGCCAGCGGCAAGCCCCGCGCCAAGACGCGGCGTTCCCCGCACCCGCGGGGATGAACCGGCCTGGCCTCCGCCGGGAGGCCGGAGATCACTGCGTTCCCCGCACCCGCGGGGATGAACCGTTGGATGAGGACGAAACCGACGATGCAGACAGGCGTTCCCCGCACCCGCGGGGATGAACCGGCACCGGATTTCATCGAGACACCGTCTGCGAAGCGTTCCCCGCACCCGCGGGGATGAACCGCCCATACCGTGCAGCGCACGCAGCGAGCTGCCGCGTTCCCCGCACCCGCGGGGATGAACCGACGCCTTCTCGTTGGTGACGTTGATGTTGAGCGCGTTCCCCGCACCCGCGGGGATGAACCGTCCAGAACGCCGGTAATGGTGGCTGCACCCCAGCGTTCCCCGCACCCGCGGGGATGAACCGTCCTACGTCGACCCGATCGCCGAGATGGCCGGGCGTTCCCCGCACCCGCGGGGATGAACCGCCAACATCATGCAGGCGGCCGACCTGTCGGAAGCGTTCCCCGCACCCGCGGGGATGAACCGCGCAGGGGCATGTGGCGCATGCCTGCCGGCCAGCGTTCCCCGCACCCGCGGGGATGAGCCGGATACTGACGGCAGGTGCACAGGATGCTCCGGGCCGCCTTCTTCAAGGCAATCGGCCCCGACAATGAGCGGTGTTGGCAGGATCGGGCACGCTCCTGTCTCATGTCGATCGCCGATCCGTCATCTTGGGGCATGGCCGACGCCGACAACCTGACCGAGCGATGCGGGGAATCCGAATCAGGCTTCCCGCGATGACCATGTCTCAAAGCCTGTCGTCGCAGGGCTGCCTCAGGGCAGCGCCGGTCCCTTGACCACCCGCGACATCGCCGCCGGCCGCAGCCAGGTCTTGAATGCGTTCCGCACCGCGTCGGGGGTCGCATCGTAATAGTGCTGTGCGCCGACATACGGCGTATCGAGCGGCATCCCCAGCCCGGCGAGGTAGAGATCCTCGTCGGCGATGTCGTCCACGCTCGCCCGCTGCATCGGCACCTGGCGCAACAGCGAGGCCTTCGCCAGCGTCAGCTCGCTGTCGGCGACCGGTGTGGTGGTCATCTCGCCCAGGTCGTGCAGCGCCAGCGCGGTCGCCGGACGGACGTTCTTCGCATCCGCGCCGAACGAGATCGTGTAGCTGGTGCGCGTCCGCCCCCAGTGGAACCGGCTGCTCACCGAATAGACATAGCCGGTCTTCACCCGCAGGTCGCGGAACAGCCGCGAGGAGAACCCGTCCGCCAATACCGTATTGCCCAGCGTGAGCAGGAAATGCTGCGGATCGTGCACGCCGATCCCCAGCGTCTCGGCCAGCGTCACCTCGTCCTGCACAGAGGAGCTGTCGGGCACATGTGCCGCTGTGGACGTGCTGAGCGGTACCGACGGCAGGTCGATCGCAGGTGTCGGCCCCTGCGCGGTCCAGCCGCCGAACGCGCGCTCGACCGCCGCCTTCGCATGGTCGGGCGTGATGTCGCCGACGATCACCAGCGTGGTCAGGTCGGGCCGATATGCTGCGCGATAGAAGGCGCGCACGTCGTCGAGGCTCAGTCTCATCACGCTGGCCGGCGTCGCCTGCCGCAGCGCCGGATCCCCTTTCGGCAGGATCGCGCTCTTGACCGCACGGCCGAACAGGTAATCCGGGCTGGTCAGTTCGCCCGCCAGCCCCTGGGCGAGCTGCTGGCGGGTGACGGTGAACGCCCGCTCCGGAAAGGCCGGGTGCAGCTCGTTGTCGGCCAGCAGCGCCAGCCCGTCATCGAATTGCGGCGTCAGCGTCTTGAGTTCCATCACCGGGCCCGCGCTCTCCTTGGCGGCGAGATCGTCGATCGCCTTCTGCAACCCGATCCGGTCATGCGTCGGCGTGCCATAGTCGAACAGCGCGGCGGTGAGGTCGTCCACCCCCTCCTGGCCCGGCGGCGTCTGCACGGCCCCCTCCTGTCGCACCTGCCCGACCAGCGTCACCGTATGGGTGATCGCACTGGGCTGCACGATCAGCCGCAACCCGTTGGCGAGCGTGGTGTCGAACGGCGCGACGGGCGCCGTCGGCGGGATCAGCTTGCGGATCGCCGCCTCCGCCCAGCCGGGCAGGGTGACCGGATGGGTGGGCGGGCTGGCGAAGCTTTCCGCGCCGCCGAAGCCTTTCGACGACACCGGCGCGCCGGAATCGCGGGGGGTGAGGATCGCCGTCACCTCATGGTCGGGCAGCAGATACCGCTTCGCCAGTGCACTCACCGCCTCGGGGGTCACCGCCGCATAGGCGCGGGCGAGGTCGTCGGGCGAGCCGAGCCCCTTGAAGGCCAGCGTCTCCGACCAGAGATTGGCCAGCCCCGAGATCGAGTTCGCGCCGAAGGCGAGCTGGGCCAGCTCCTGCTTCTTCATCGCCTCGACCAGCTCGGCCGACACCCCGTTCCTCGCCACATCGGCGACGATGCCGCGCATCGCCCCGATCAGCGCCTGCGGACCGGCGCCGCGCGGATAGGCGGCATAGGCGATCGCCATCCCCGCCTGCGGCAGCGGCCGGTAGACATACGACGCCTCCAGCGCGCGCCCTTCCGGCACCAGCCCGTAAAGGGCCGCGCGGCGCGAGGCGATCACGTCGCCGAGGATGTCGGCGGTGGCGAAATCCGCACTGCGCGACCCCGGCATCGCCCAGGCCAGTGCTGCGACGCCGACCGGCAGGTCGGTCGGCAGGTCGATCGTGCGGCTGTCGAACGGCTTCACCGTCACGGTCGCGGAAGCCGGCACCGCGCGGCGCGGGATCGCATCGAACAGCCGTCTGACCTGGGCGAGGGCCGCCTTGGGGTCGGCATCGCCGGCGATCACCAGCACCGCATTGTTGGGCGCATACCAGGTCTCGTAGAATGTCCGCAGCAGCGCCGCCGTGGTCCGGTCGAAGGACGGCCTCGTGCCCAGCGCATCGTGCTCGTAGGGCGTGCCGGCGAACACGATCGACTGCACCTGCGAGAAATACTTGTAGAGCGGGTCCGACAGGTCGCGCGACACCTCCTGCTCGATCGCGCCGCGCTCCTTGTCCCAGTCGGCCTCCGACAGCGTCAGCCCGCCCATCCGCAGCGCCTCGATCTGCAGCACGGTGGCCAGGTCCTCGGCCGGCGCGGTGTAGAAATACTGGGTCACGTCCTCGGTGGTGTCGGCGTTGTAGTCGCCGCCCAGACGGGCCGCGAGATCGGCGAGCTGCTCGCGGTCGAGCCCCTTGCTGCCGCGGAACATCATGTGCTCCAGCGCATGCGCGGTGCCGGGAAAGCCCTGCGGCGCATTCACCGAGCCGGTCAGGTAGTTGATCTCGGTGGTCACCACCGGGGCCAGCCGGTCGGGCACGATCACCACCCGCAGCCCGTTGTCGAGCGTGGCGCGCAGCACCGCATCCGGGCTGGTCGGCGCCGGGGCGCCGGTCTGCCGGGCGGCGATGGGAGACGACCCGGGCGGCGAGGGCTCGGCCCGGGCGAGAGAGACGCCGGCCAGGCAGGAGCCCAGCAGCAGGGCGCAGCTTGCGGCACGACGCGACAGAACCGTGGGCGACAGGATCATTGGCAATCGGTTCCGGACGGGATCGGGCTGTCCGGTTCTGATGGTCTGCGCGCGAGGCCGCCGGTCAGCGGAGGGGACAGGTCACGCGCCTTGCAGGCTCAGGGGCACTCGCAGCCGGGGGTCGGGCCGGTCTCGCCACGGACCACGTGATGGTCGATCCACTCCGAGACCAGCCGGCGCGCCTCGTTGAGCGAGGATTCCGGGTGGTGGATACGGTACAGCGTGGTGCAGGCGGTGAACGCATTCAGATCGGGGGTGCCGACCTGGCGCAGCTCGCGGTACGCGGTGACCACCGCCCGCTCGCAACGCCGTGCGATCATGCTCGTCTCGACGACCAACGACCCGGTTCCTTTACCTAACCATCCACTCATAAGGAGCCGCCGGAGGCAACGTCAAGCAGACGCTGCGTGCAATCTCCGCCACTCCGGAGATAGGCGAGGCCGATCAGAGGGTTACGAGATCGGGGTGCCACCTGTCACGACACCGCCCGAGTCTCCCGCTTCCGCCTCAGGCGAGATGGAACTGCAGCACCCCGCCATGCGGCGGATCGGCGAGCAGCGCGCGCTCCGCGGTCCAGCGGGCGCGCGCGCCCTCCTCCGCCGGCCACCAGCCGTCGCGCGGCGACAGCGCGGCGATCGGCAGTTCCGCCGCCCCGCCCTGGGTGAGGGTGACGATGCGCTCGATCGCGACGCCCAGCCGACGGCGGTCGTTGCTCCACGGTTCGGCGTCGGCCGGGCGGTGTGCGGGCACGCGCAGCAGCGCCGGCCCGCTCGCCAGCGGCAGGTCGAAACAGAGAAGCTTCGCGCTCAGCCGGCGCGGCGCGATCTCGATCCCGTCATAGATGAGCTGCGGCAGCCCGCCCGGCGTGTCGGGTACGACGAAGGGTGCGTGGCCGAGGCGCACCGAGCGCGCGTGCAGCGCCTGCCAGATCGGCTGCAGGATGGCCGCGTCCTGCTGGCAGGGCGGCGCCGGACGCGAGCCGGCCGGCTCGCCCCAGCAGCTCGCGAAGCCGCCATGCCCGTGCCCCTCGCCGGGATGGTAGCTCTCGCAGGGCAGCGAGGCGGTCCACATCATGTCGGCGGCGTCGGCGAGCTCGACATGCCAGTACGCGACGGTGGTCGTCTCGAGCGCGGCGGGCCGGATGCTGCCGCCGTTGAGCAGGTGGCGCAGGCGCACCATCTGGCCGCCGACGCACACCGCATGGTCGCCCGACAGGCGCACGGCCCGGCTCGGCACGCCGTCGGCGATCGCATCCGCGGCGATCTCGATCGGTGCGACCAGGGCGGGGTCGGCCTGGGTGGCGAGGTCGTAGGCGCTCATGCCGCACCAGATGATCGCGCGCGGCGCACGCTCGGGACCCGCCAGCACCCGGTCGCCCGGGCGCAGCGTCTCGACGGCGCGCGGTCCGTCCGGCGTGTCGATCACCGTGCCGGCGAGGAAGCAGGACGGCCCCTGATCGAGGATCTGATACGTGTCGAAGCCCGAATAGACGGTGTCGGCGGTGGTGGTGACATAGAAGCTGTCGGCGCTGTGATCCTCGGCCAGCGCGACGAGGATCTCGCCGCGGTCGGTGACGATGTGCAGCCCCGATGCGTCCGCATAGGCGGAACTGACCGTGCTGCCATCGGCGATCTCGATGCTGTCCGATGCCTGCAGGCCGGAGACCTCCGGCGTCGGCGCGCCCGTTGCCGGCCCACCCAGCGCGAGCGTGGCATTCGCACCGTTCATCACGATGCGGGACGCGGTCGGCAGCGGCGCCTGCAGCACCAGCGAGGCATGATCGTCGATCTGCCAGGTCCCCGAACCTGCCAGCGGCTCGATGCCGTCGGTCAGCACCCGCAACGCGCCGCCCCTGGCTTCCACCAGCCCGTCATTGACCACCCCGGCTTCGAGATCGCCGTAACCGTTGATGACGCCGTCGGTGCCGACCGCGATGCTGTTGCCGACGCCATCGGCCGTGCCCACCGTCATCTGCGGCGTGCCGGACGCGATCCCGCCGCCCAGATGCACCCGGCCGCCCTCCATCGTCAGGCGGGCGGCACTGACCGAGCCGTCGCCGCAATCGTAGAGCGTGCTGTTCGCCCCCAGATCGAGCGCGCCGACACTGACCGACGCCCCGTCCGCCGCATAGAAATCGACATAGATGTCGCTGGCTCCGGACCCTCCGGCCGACAGCGTCGGCGCAGACAGCGCCCCCTGCACGGTGAGCGTGCTGAGCCCATCGGTCTTGAGGAACACGCCATGACTCGCCGCGAAGGTGCCACCGGACGTGATCGCCAGCCCGCCACCGTCGCCGCCCTCGAGCCACAGGCTGGAGACCGTCTCCGCATCGCCGACCACCGCGGTGCCCTGCGCGACCACGGCGAGATCCCCCGCACCGGGGCCGCGCTCCTGCGTGTCGCCGGAGGTGTCGGTCCAGTTGGTGTTGTCCGCCCAGTCGCCCGCGCCGCCCGCCACCGGTGCGCCGGGCTCGTTGGCAGGGCTGTTCCAAACGAAGCCGCCGAGGCTCACCGTCGAGATAGCGTTGGCCGCGTCGTAGGCGACGGACAGCACCGCATTCGGATCGGCATACGACATGCTGATCAGATGCGTGCCATCGGTCGCCCCCAGCACCAGCGAGCCATCGATCTCGAAGGCCTCGATCACCTGGGTGCCGAACAGTCGCAGCGAGGTGCCGACGGAAAGATTGTCGAGCGTGAAGGGGCTGTTGTCGGGATCGCCGTCGAGTTCGAGCCGCGCGCCCGGCCCGTCGAGGTCGACGGACTGGTTGGAGATCTGCGAGGCGACGAACGTCGAGCCGGCGGTCACCTCGACGGCGCCGGAATGAAACCCGCCCGACACCGTGTAGGAGGCCGAGACCTGCAGCGCGCCGCCGGTGACGACGATGGTGCCGTCATTGTGCAGGTTGGCGTCGATCCGTCCCGCTCCGCTCAGCGTCGCGCCCTCGTCGACCGTGACCGCCTGCGAGAACAAATAGCGGTTGCTGCTGCCGAACACCCCGACGCCGCTATAGGCCGCGCCATCGACCGAGATCTCGCTGCCCGCATACATGGTCAGCCCGATGGTGTAGATCTGGCCGCTGTTGATCGCCCGCAGCCTCGCGGTGCCTCCCGCGCTGTCGCTGGTGCCGCCGAGATACAGCGTGCCGTCCACCTCCAGCGTGCTGCTGTGCAGATAACCGTCGGCCAGCACCGCGCCGCCATCGGCGGTGATGGTGCCGCTGGCACCCGCCTGGGCCGCGACAGACATGTCGCCGCTGACATAGGCGTTGCCGTAGGCATCGCCATCGTGGCCGAGATACAGCTCGCCCGCCCCGCCGTCGCCGATGGTCATCGTGTCCGCATACAACGATCCGCCGATGATGGTGATCCGCGCCACCGCCTCGGCATAGGCGATGTCGGCGAGGTCGATGGCGGAGGCGAACGCGCTCTCGCCGTCGCCGATCTGCGCGGTGCCGGACTCGATCTTGACGGAATCCGTCGACGGATCATTCACCGGCGACGGGGCCGCGCGCCCCTGCCAGTTGCCCGGGTCGTACCATGAACCGGTGTTGCCGGGGATCCAGTCGTAATCGGCCATCGTGATCTCCTCGCCGGGGGTCAAGCACCCACCTGACGGGGAAATCGGATTTCCGGCGCCGATCCTGCCACGGCACGAAAAAAATGAGTTCACATCCGACACGAACGGGCGTCGCAACCTGTGATTGGACTCGCTGTCTCAAAAAACGTGCTGTATGGTCGTTTGTGCGATGGATGGCCTGCGCGACACGAGCCCCTCGGGCTCGCCCCGGGAGTGCCTGACCGCCGGAAGCGAGCATGCGCTTCTGGCCCTCTACTATGACGAGCTGCGCCGCCTCGCCCGCCACACGCTGCGCGGCCAGGCCGGACGCATCACGCTGCAGCCCACTGATCTCGCCCACGAGGCGGCGCTGCGCCTGATCGGCAGCCAGGCCGCGCACGGCATCCGCGATGAAGGCCACCTGCTGTCGCTCGCCGCACGGGTGATCCGCACCACCTTCATCGACGAGATCCGTCGTCGCCGTGCGCTCAAGCGCGAGGTGCATGTCGTCACGCTGTGGGAGGATTGCGCCGCCGCCCCCTGTGCGGCCACCGCGATCGACATGCTGCGCTTCGACGACCTGCTCGGCGAGCTGGCCAGTTTCGAGCCGGAGGGCGCGCAGGTGGTCGAGCTGCGCTTCTATGTCGGGCTGACCATGGCCGAGATCGCCGACACGCTCGGCATCTCCGAACGCACCGCGCATCGCCGCTGGCACTCCGCCCGCGCCTGGCTGCTGCACGCGCTGCGCGATTCATGATCCTCGACGCGGCGTTCCACCGTCGCGTGCTGCGCCTGTACGAGGACATGCTCGACCAGCCGACGCCGGACCGCGCCGCCTGGCTCGAGCAATGCTGCGCCGACACGCCGGGCCTGCGCGAAGCCGTGCAGGCGCTGGTCGACGCGCAGGCGAGGGCCGGCCTGCTGACGACCGCCCCTGCCGACCTACCGCGCCCCGCCGCCGACGCCGCCGACGCCGACACACCCGATCCCGTCCCGCAACGCATCGGCCCCTGGCGCCTGCGAGACAGGCTCGGCGCCGGCGGCATGGGGGTCGTCTATCTCGCCGAGCGCGCCGACGGGCTGTTCGACCAGCGCGTGGCGATCAAGCTGATGCGCCGCACCGCGCTGTCGGCCCGCGCGCAGGAGCGCTTCGACACCGAGCGGCGCATCCTCGCCCGGCTGCAGCACCCGCATGTTGCCCGCATCCTCGATGGCGGCGCCACCGACGACGCCCGCCCCTATCTGGTCATGGAACTCGTCGACGGGCTGCCGATCCTCGATCACTGCGCCCGCCACCGGCTCGGCCTCGCCGACCGCCTCGCCCTGTTCGCCCAGATGGCGGAGGCGGTCGGCCACGCCCACCGCCATCTCGTCGTGCATGCCGACCTCACCCCGGCCAATGTGGCCGTGGCCGAGGGCTTCGGCGTCAAGCTGCTCGATTTCGGCATTGCCGGCCTGCTCGGCGCCCCCCCTGCCGAAGGCTCGACCGGCTACACGCCCGGCTATGCCAGCCCCGCCCGCCGCGCCGGCCTCGCCCCGGTGCCGGCCGACGACATCTTCGCCGCCGGCCGCCTGCTCGACGCGCTCACCGCAGGCGTGGCCGGGCGCGACGCCACCCTGGACGCGATCGTCGGGCGCGCCACCGCCGCCGATCCCGACCTGCGCTATGAGAGCCTGCGCGCCCTCACCGACGATCTCGATCGCTGGCGCGCCCGCCGTCCCACCGTCGCCGCCCGGCCCGACCGGCTCGCGCGCCTCGCGCTGTTCGTCCGCCGACACCGCCTGGGCGTGTCGCTGGGCGCGCTCGCCTGCGCCTGTGCGCTCGTCACCTGTGCCACGATCTTCGCCCTTCTCGTCACCAGCCGCCACCGTCTGGCCCTCGCCGAGGCCCGCGGCATCGCCACGAGGCACTTCGCCGACTACATCATCAACGAGGTCGATCCGGCACTGGCCCGCACCTCCGGCACCCTCGCGCTGCGCCGCGACCTCGTCGAACACACCAGCTCCTACCTGCATGGTCTCGAATCGTCGGGCGATTCCGCTCTGCTGCTCGACATCGCCGCCGGCACCCTGCGCACCGCCCGCATCTACGGGCTCGACCCCAGCGGCGGTATCGGCGACCTCCCCGCCGCCCATGCCGCCCTCACGCACGCCGAATCATTGATGTCACGGGCCGAAGCGGCCGGTGTCGATCCCGACCGGCTGCTGCTGCTGCGCGGCGAGGCCGGTCTGCTGCGCGGCAGCGAGGTCTATCTCGCCCCCAGCCGCGCCGCCGCCGAGGCCGCGATCGTCACCCTGCGCGAGGCCGCCACCGCCTTTCGCGCCTATCTCGCCCACCATCCCGACGATCCGCAGGCGCGTCTGGGCCTGTGGAGCGCGGAGGCGCTGCCGGAGCGCGCCGATCTGTATCTGGACCGTCCGCTCGACGGGGTGGCCGCGGTGCAGGCCCATCTCGCCGACGGCGCGATGACGGTGCGCACCCCCGCCCAGCGCGCCGAGCGCGATTTCAATCTCGACGGCTCGCTGCTGCTGCTCGGTGAGGCCTATGCCGAAAGCGATCCGCAGCGCGCGATCGGCTACCTGTCGGAGCTGATCGCCGATGTCGATGCCGCCCGTGCCCGTGGCCGGTCCGACTGGGAGAGCGACCTGACGGGCAATTCCGCCCTCGCCGACCGCGCCGAGCTCGAGAGCGAACTCGGTCACGGCGACGCCTCGGTCGCCGACTTCACCCGCGCGGTCGAGGGTCTGTCACGCCTCTATCTCATTGAGGGCAATCACGAGATGGGCGCCTATCTCGCCCATATCCGCGCCCATCTCGCCGACCAGCTCAGCCGTCTGGGACGGCACGACGAGGCGCGCGCCGCCTCCGACGGCGCGATCGCCTGGCTCCAGCAGGACACCGACGACGCACCGGGCGACGCCTCGCGGTCGAGGATACTCGCGCTCGCGCTGTCCGCCCGCGCCGTGCTCGAGCAGCGCGCGGGCCGACGCGATGCGGCCTGCGCTGCCGCCACCCGGGCCGTCACGCGCTGGCAGGCCCTGCAGGCCGCTCACGGCGCGATGCCGATCGACCTCGCACCCGCCACCGCGCCGGTGCCACGCACGCAGGCGATCGTGTCGCAGAGCTGCGCGCCAGCCTGACGCCCCCGTGACGGCGCCGGCGCGCGCGATCAGATCCGCGCGACGATGCTGTCGATGTCGCCGCGCCCGAGGCCGAGTTCGGCGAGTTCACGGTCGTTGTACTGGTCGAGCTCGCGACGGACGCGGGCGCGCTCACGCGCGACCGCGCGCTGCCTGCGCAGGCTGGCCATCGTGTGTTCGACGAACTGCGCCAGGGGATTGGAACGCGTTTCGCTCAGGCTGGCCGACATGGGATCAACTCCGAAAGACATCGTCGATGGAGACAATCTACGCCAGACTGCGAAGCAGCGCTACCGATATTGTGCGACGCAACATTTCAAATCCGCAACCCGTCGAAGCGTGCCACCGGGATGCCGATCCTCGTGCCGCAGCGGGTACGGTATCAGACAGCCTGTCCGTCCGTCCGGTCGGGGACCGGACCGGCAAAACTGCTCAGCACCAGCCAGCGCTCGATCGAGCCTTTCAGCGCCGCGTCGCCGCAGACATAGATGTCGCCCCTGTCGAGAGCCGGCCGGAGCGGCGCCCAGCCCATCCAGACGCCGGTCAGCGTCTTGAGCGAGCTTTCGACGAACAGGTCGACGGCGAAGCCGGGATCGCTGACGCACAGATCCGTCTCACAGCCCGGCCGCGCGATCAGCCAGTAGTCGCGGTCTGCCGCCGGCTGCTCGGGAAAGGTGAACTGCACCACGCAGCGCCGGCCCGGAAACTGGCCCGGATCGATCTTGCGCCGCACGTTCCACATCAGCAGCCGGCTGTCGAGATCCCGCAGGCTGACCTCGCAATCGATGTTCCCGTGCGCCCAGCGGCCCAGATCGCGAACGATCGGTTCCAGCTTCCGCGCCATCGCCGTCGAATGATAGCCGGTGGCGTCGTGGCGGATCAGGCCGTGAGCCTCCATCTCCTTGAGGCGGCGCGACAGCAGGGTCGGCGACATGCCCGGCACACCGCGGTGGATATCGTTGAAGCGCGTCGAGCCCGACCACATCTCGCACAGGACCAGCAGGGTCCAGCGCGGCTGCAGCAGCTCGCATGCCTTCGCCACCGGACAGAACTGGTTGTACCCCGCATCGGCCATGCCCGAGCCTTCCACCGCGCGCGGAAGCCTAGCATGGATGATCCGGCGATGACCGCTACACTTCCTGCAGTGTCTGCTGCATGCCGGCCGCCTTATCCTTGGCTCGCCACGACAGCCAAAGGAGACCGACCATGCCCCTCGTCACCATCGACGTCATCAGGGACGTCTTCACCCCGGCACAGAAGGCGGACCTGATCCGTGAAGTCACCGACGCCATGATCCGGGTGGAGGGTGAGGCCATGCGCGGCGTCACCTGGGTCAGGATCAACGAGATCGCCTCCGGTGACTGGGCGATCGGCGGCCGGCCGTTGACGACGCAGGACGTCCACAAGCTCGCGGCAACGCCGCTGTCCGCGTGAAGACGGCAGGCACGATCCCGATCGCCACGCTGTCCTGCGCGGCACTCGGCATTCGCGATCATGTCGGAAAATGGCGCACCCGAAAGGACTCGAACCTCTAACCCCCAGATTCGTAGTCTGGTGCTCTATCCAATTGAGCTACGGGTGCGTCGTGGGGCGGGGATTTAGCGCAGCGCCCAGGCTCGCGCAACCCCCGTTCTGCATCGAATGCGCCGCTCAGCGGCCGATCAGGTTCTTCCAGGCCCGCGCCTGCGGCCGCCGCAGGGTGACGTTCGCGCGGCAGGTCGGTGTGCCATAGGTGCCGTCGATGCGCAGCGCGGGGCCGTCCGCGGCCTGCTCGACCACCGCGTGGCCCTCGAACACCATCGGCAGCGGCTTGTGGTTCATGTCCTTGAGCACAAGCTGCGCATGCAGCGTCGAACTGTCCGCCGTGCGATGGCCCTCGAGCTGCAGCACCCCGCCCGAGGGGGCGAACACCAGATGGGTGTCGCTGATCACCAGCGTCGACATCACCCCGTCCGGGCAGGTGCCGCCGGTGCCATGCAGCGCGCCGCTCCAGCTTCCGTCCAGATCCGACAGGCTCGGCCGGGCGGGCGGCCCGCCGCAGCCGGCGAGCAGCAGGGCCGCCGACAGGGCGACGGGAAGAGGCAGGCGAGCGGGCATCGACATGCGCGCGAGGCTACCCTGTGCCGCCGGCATCTGTCCAAACCGCACCTGCGTGCTAGATGACACCTCAAGAGCCGATTTCAGCCGGGAAAGACACCGACCGTCGTGAACCAGCCGACCGCCGAACAGCACGCCGAAGCCGACACGGCCGACCATCTCGCCGCCGAACTGCACGAGGACCGCATCCTGATCCTCGATTTCGGCAGTCAGGTCACACAGCTCATCGCCCGGCGGGTGCGCGAGAGTGGCGTGTATTGCGAGATCTGGCCGTTCAGCACCGAGCCGGATCGCATCCGCACCTTCCATCCCCGCGGCATCATCCTCTCCGGCGGCCCGGCCAGCGTTACCGAGACCGGCTCGCCGCGCGCACCCGAGGCGGCGTTCGCGCTCGGGGTGCCGGTGCTCGGCATCTGCTACGGCCAGCAGACCATGTGCGCCCAGCTCGGCGGCGAGGTCGCGGGATCGGATCACCGCGAGTTCGGCCGCGCGCATCTCGACATCACCGAGGATTGCGGCCTGTTCCGCGGTGTATGGAGCCGCGGCGGCCGCGAGCAGGTGTGGATGAGCCACGGCGACCGCGTGGTCTCGCTGCCCCCCGGCTTCCGCGCCGTCGCGGTCAGCGAGGGCGCGCCGTTCGCCGCCATCGCCGACGAGCGCCGCCGTCTCTATGGCGTGCAGTTCCACCCCGAGGTGGTGCACACCCCGCATGGCGCGCAACTGCTGCGCAACTTCACCCATGACGTGTGCGGCTGTGCGGGCGGCTGGACCATGCAGGGCTTCCGCGAGATGGAGATCGCCCGCATCCGCGCCCAGGTGGGCGAGGGCCGGGTGATCTGCGGCCTCTCCGGCGGGGTCGATTCCTCGGTCGCCGCGGTGCTGATCCACGAGGCGATCGGCGAGCAGCTCACCTGCATCTTCGTCGATCACGGCCTGCTGCGCGCCGGCGAGGCCGACGAGGTGGTCGCCACCTTCCGTGACCGCTTCAACATCAAGCTGATCCACCGCGACGCCTCGGCCCTGTTCCTCGACGCGCTCGAGGGTGTGAGCGATCCCGAGATCAAGCGCAAGACGATCGGGCGGCTGTTCATCGAGGTGTTCGACGAGGAGGCCCGCAAGCTGGGCGGCGCGGAGTTCCTCGCGCAAGGGACCCTGTATCCCGACGTGATCGAGAGCGTCAGCTTCACCGGCGGCCCCTCGGTGACCATCAAGTCGCATCACAATGTCGGCGGCCTGCCCGACAAGATGCACATGCAGCTGGTCGAGCCGCTGCGCGAGCTGTTCAAGGACGAGGTCCGCGCACTCGGCCGCACGCTCGGCATCCCCGAGCACATCGTCGGCCGTCACCCCTTCCCGGGCCCGGGCCTCGCGATCCGCATCCCCGGCACCTTCACCGCCGCCAGCCTCGACATCCTGCGCCGTGCGGATGCGATCTTCCTCGAGGAGATCCGTGCGGCCGGCCTCTACGACGCGATCTGGCAGGCGTTTGCAGTCCTGCTGCCGGTTCGCTCGGTCGGCGTGATGGGCGACGGCCGCACCTACGACCAGGCCTGCGCGCTGCGCGCGGTGACCAGCACCGACGGCATGACGGCCGACATCTACCCGTTCGACATGGCCTTCCTCAGCCGTGTCTCCGGCCGCATCGTCAACGAGGTGCGCGGCATCAACCGCGTCACCTACGACATCACCGGCAAGCCGCCCGGCACCATCGAATGGGAATGATTCAGACCCATCCGAACGGCGCCGAATTTGCGCTGATATACGACTTAAATCACTGAAAATAAAAATAAATATCCCCTATGCCTATCGATATCTATCGGTGGGCATAGATGGCTTTCGGCGGCCTCGCTGACGGGCCTCGTCCCCATTGATCAACCGGGAAAACGAAAGTACCGTCAGGTCAGACGAGGCCAATGACGGTACTTTTTTCGAACTAATGCACTGAAATACAAGCATTTTCGATGCCATCGGCCTGCAAAAACCGCGTGACGGTACTTTTCCGCAAGGAGGCCCGAAATGTTGACCGATGCAGCACTCAAGTGCTTGAAATCAAAAGCCAAAATGTACAAGGTATCCGATCGTGACGGCATGTATGTGCGCGTTGCCCCGTCGGGCGCCATCTCGTTCAGGCTCGACTATCGACTGAACGGAAGGCGGGAGACCGTCTATCTCGGCAGATATGCCCGTGACGGAATATCGCTCGCCAGGGCTCGCGAGCTATGCATTGACGCGCGGCGCGCGATAGCCGAGGGGCGGTCGCCCGCCATCGAGAAGCAGCGGGAGAAGCGCCGGATCAAGGAAGCAAAGAGTTTCGGCCAGTTCGGCGAGAAGTGGCTGACCAACGCGACCATGGCCGACAGCACGCGCGCGATGCGTCGCTCCATCTTCGAACGCGAACTCCTGCCCGTCTGGCGAAATCGTCTCCTGACGGAAATCACCCCGGATGATCTACGCGCTCACTGCGGCAAGATCGTCGAGCGGGGTGCGCCTGCAACTGCTATCCATGTGCGGGATATCCTGAAGCAGATCTACGGCTTTGCCATTCTGCATGGCGAGAAGGTCGCCAATCCGGCCGATGACGTCGGTCCAGCCTCGATCGCTACCTTTACGCCGAAGGACCGCGCGCTTTCGCCCGCAGAGATCCGCATCATGTTCAAGCAGCTCGAGCATGTTGCGACGCTGCCGACGATCCGCCTCGGTATGAAGCTCTACCTTCTCACAATGGTGCGGAAGAGCGAGTTGCAGGATGCAGTTTGGGACGAGATCGATTTCGACAACGCTGTCTGGACCATTCCGAAGGAGCGCATGAAGCGATCGAAGCCGCACAACGTCTACCTGTGCCGGCAGACCCTCGACATCATGATCGCGCTCAAGACCTGTTCCGGCAACTCCCGATATCTGCTGCCGTCCCGGTACGACGCGGACGCGCCAATGTCGCGGGCGACCTTCAATCGGGTCACTTATGCGGTCGTCGAACAGGCCAAAAAGGAAGGGCTGCCGCTGGAGCCATTCACGGTCCATGATCTGCGGCGGACGGGCTCGACGCTGTTAAACGAACTGGGCTTTAACAGCGACTGGATCGAAAAGTGCCTGGCGCACGAGGACGGGCGTTCGTCGCGCGGCGTCTATAACAAGGCCGAGTATGAGGTGCAGCGTCGGCATATGATGCAGCAGTGGGCGGATACCGTGGACGCATGGATCGACGGCCGGAAGTATGCTCCCACGCTTTTGCCGCAAACTATGCCCTTGATGGAGCTTGATCCCGCCCTTTGACCGGGCGGGATTTTCGCTTGGAAACATCAGGATGTTGAGCACGCCGGATCGGCACAGCCCGCCGTGCCGTGAGCCAAGCCTCGACCTCGGCCAGGTCCCATACGATACAGCGTGGCGAGAGTGCGAACCGACGGGGAAACTCGCCACGCTGCTCCATTTCATAAATAGTGCTGTCGGCCATCGGCACCATCTCCCGCAACTGTTGCCGCCGGATTGTTCTTCGAATTTGCGTAGTTTCGATCTTCGCCATGCTCAATCTCCTGCATTGCTCAGGCGATTGAGACTGATAGATGCTGATACTGGAAGCCCCTTAGAAACGCCGTGCGGTATTTTCGGGCCATAGCGTACACATCGGCGGGTTCTTCCCGACTGCTAGGCGTAGCATAGGGGCGAACAGGCGCTGATGGACAAGCTCGAAACGTGTGGGACCGGCTACGACGGGATGATTCAGTAAACGCGACTCCCTTCAGAATCCGCTTCTGCAAGGAGTGTGGGTTCGATTCCGACCACCCGCACCATTATTCAAAATCGAGCCGGAGACTAATACCAAGTCTCTGTGAGCGAGACTCATGCGGGATTCCCGCCGGGCCAAAGGTCTGATTCAAAGTGGCGGACGGTGTGGAGTTCGCCATGGCGGCAGCGGTGGAACTGCGGGGTGACTTCGATGCTGCGGCGCTGCGCAGATTGGCGCGACGGAGCAAGGACCCGGGCCAGATCCGGCGCCTGCTGGCTATGGCCGAGATCTACGAAGGCCGCAGCCGCGGCGAGGCGGCCCGGGTTGGCGGTGTCGGTCTGCAAACCTTGCGCGACTGGGTTCTGCGTTTCAACGCCACGGGCCCTGCCGGGCTGGTCGACGGCAAGGCGCCAGGTCAGCCTTCGAAGCTCAACGACGAGCAGCGTCAGCAGCTCCTACGCATGGTGGAGACAGGCCCGACACCCGCAATCCATGGTGTGGTCCGCTGGCGCCTGATCGATCTGGCCCAATGGCTCTTCGAGGAATACGGCCTCTCGATCGCCAAGCAGACCCTCAGCCGGGAGATGCGGGCACTCCGTCTGCGCAAGATTTCTGCCCGACCCCAGCACCATGCCCAGGATCCAGAGCAGGCAGAGGCTTTTAAAAAAACTTCGCCGCCTATCTGGCAGAGGTTGCCCAGGCAAGGCCGCCGGACACTCCGATAGAGATCTGGTTCGCCGATGAAGCCAGGATTGGCCAGAAGAACACCATCAGCCGCCGCTGGGCTCTGCGGGGCAGCCGCCCCCGTGCTCCACGGGACCAGCGCACCCGCTCAGCCTACATCTTCGGCGCGATCTGCCCGCGCGAAGGAAAAGGCGCAGGCTTGGTTCTGCCCTTCTGCAACACCGCAGCCATGGAACTGCACCTCGCCGAGATCGCCCAGGCGGTCGCACCGGGCGCCCACGCCGTCCTCATCGTCGATCAGGCTGGCTGGCACACCAGTCCCAAGCTCGCTGTGCCCAGCAACATCACCATCCTGCCCCTGCCGCCCCGCTCACCCGAGTTGAACCCGGTCGAGAACATCTGGCAGTTCATGCGCGACAACTGGCTGGCCAACCGGGTCTTCAGATCCTACGCCGACATCGTCGACCACTGCTGCTTCGCCTGGAACACTCTCATCAGCCAGCCCTGGAAGATCATGTCCATCGGCCTGCGAGATTGGGCTCATGGGTTATGATCAGAGAGACTTGGTATAAGTGAGCTGACATCGCTGCAGCGGTTACGGGTCGCCTTCCGAGAGCTTGCAGTGCGGACCGTCAACCGCCCTAATGACGGGCCGTGCATCGCTTCTCGCCATTGCCGGCAGGTGCCCAGTGTGGGATTCTTTACCCCTAGTTGCTGATACGTGCTTCTCAGCAGTGCGTGTCTCACGCACTGCGTCCCGATCCACCTAGTATATCCATATCAGGAACAAACCCTCACCAAGTGATGAGCGGCGTCTTGCCCAGAAATACGTCGCTTTCCACCTGATCGACGACGAAATCGGCGACGTCTTTGCGCGCGATTGTTCCGCCATGGAAGCTGACCAGATCGAGCAGAGCCCGGATATCGCCGCGCCTCGGCTTGTCGTTTAGTACGGCGGGACGAACCACCACCCAGTCGAGCCCACTCTGGGCGATGATGGCTTCTTGCCGGTCCTTATCGGCGTAGACCTTCTTGAGCAGGAGCGGCATGATGATCCTATCGAACAGGAAACCGCCATGGTCCCTGCTGCTTCCCGCGCCGATGCCGGTAATCGAGACGAGTCGCCGCACGTTTTGGCGCTGCATGGCCGCGACCAGGGTCCTGGTTGCCGTCGAGAGCAGAGTCACCTCGCGGAATGGACTGACCGGGGTCCCGAGCGCCGAGATTACCGCGTCACAGTTCGTCAGCGCCTTCTCAAGCGCTGCAGGATCTCGCGCATCGCCCTCGACGATGACCGCATCGAGGTCCTTGGCCTTTTCGGGAGAACGAACCAGCGCCACGGGGATGTGACCGAGTGCATTCAGCGTCTGTACGATGGCTCGCCCTGTGCCTCCGGTCGCGCCGAGCACCAGTACTCTTTTGTGCGCGGGTTGGGTGAATTGACGCGCAAGGAACGCACCGATGTCATCCAGCGCCTCTGCGGCTGCCTGCAGCATTGAGAAGCTGGACGGAAAGACATGGGTCATGCCCTGCCACACATGGACCGCGCAGTTGAACCCGGCTTGCTCGGCTCGCTTTGCGAACCGCAGCGAGTCGTCGAGCAGAACCTCCGCATCGCCGACATGAATTCGCACGGGCGGCATTGTTGAGAGGTCGTTGTCGAGCCGGGGCAGCCGCTTATCATCCGTGCCCACATTCCCGAGATAGAGGACGGCCGCGTCGGCCAGCGTTTCCTGGGACAATATGGGATCGGTGCTCGCGCGGGTGATCATCGACTCGCCGGAAAGCGACATGTCGATCCACGGGGACATCGCGACGACGCCGACGATCTTGCCAGATTTCGAAATTCCGTCAGCCACCAACGAGAGCGCCAGGCCGCCACCGGCGGAGTCACCCACGACGGCGATCCGCTCATAGCCGAGGGACAGCAGACCCTTGTGCAGCGTATGGAAATCGTTGACAGCGGCAGGGAATGGCCGCTCCGGAGCGAGCGCATAATCGGCGACGAAGGCTGCGACGCCTGCACGCTGGGCAATGTGGCCGACGAAATTCCGATAGGCGTCGGCTGAACCGATCACGTAGCCGCCGCCGTGCAGGTAGAGAATGACCGAGGCTTGGTCCGCCTTCGCGGGGCGGCACCACCAACCGGGCACCCCGCCGACCTCGCCTTGTTCGAAGTGAACGCCTTCGGGTGCGGGCGCTTGGCCCATTATCCCGTCGAAGGCGGCGCGGCTGGCCGGCTCAAATTTGAGTTTGGGATTTTCTTCGAACATGGCGCGCATCGCCTTCATGGCTTGCGCGTCGGACGAAGTAATATCGTGTCTGACGATTGAGGAAGTCATCATGTTCTCCTGTGCCTTGAGTGCAAGGAGAAGCTATCGTTTCCATATCGATGCGCTAGTCGTGGATTTTAGACGCTGTGTCTCGCCAGTGAGACAGTATGGCATTGTGCGTAGTTTGAGTTGCCCACAGAAGGAGCGGCGGCTGCTGCACCCTATGATGTCGCGGGAACTGACGCGCGAGGGAGAAGATCATAAGGGTGAGCCCAGCCTGACAGGGCCTTAATCCGCTCTGTCCAGGCCTTCATTCTAGGAAAGCGCGTGAAATCTATCCCGGTATCTTCGTCGTAGTAGCGATAGCCGACCATCGAAATATCCGCGATCGTCGGTCGATCGCCGACCAGGAAGGGCTGCCGATTGAGGTGGTCCTCAACGACCGCAAAGCTCGCGAGAGCTTGGGTGCGCAGAAATTCCGTTACCGGCGTTTCTCCGGTCTTTCGCAAGCCAACCATGAAGCGGAGCGTTGCGAAATAGCTTGAGAACCTGTGATTGTCGAACAAGATCCAGCGGAGAATCTCAAGACGTTCTTCCGCGTTCCGTCCTGCGAAGGAGCCGGTGCGATCGGCCAGATAACTGAGGATAACGCCAGTTTGGGAAAGGCGCATGTCGCCATGCTCGAGAACGGGAATCTCGCCCAGTTCGTTGACGTTGGTTCGGAAGACCGCCTTTGTCTCATCCGTAAAAAATCCGACAAGTCGCGGCTTCCAATCAAGAGCACATAAACTGAGCATCAGGGCTGCCTTATAGGAATTCCCTGACTCGCCTCTGCCATAAAGGATATACGATCCCATAAATTCTACCTTTCAACGCCTGCCGGATCGCTCTGCTCGATCTGCTCGATCTGCGCGATCCAACTCAGCCATTGCTCGTCTTTCAAGGATGAAGCTTTGCGCCTTTAATCGCCTTTTCTACATCCTTCTTCGGACCGCGGATTGCGATGCCTACCAGCGCTGGCTCTTCTGCGGGCTCAGACGCGAAAGCCTCCCGGTTGGCCGCATCGTGCCCGGTCGCGAACATCGCCTCGACATAGGCGGCGCAGGCAAGGCCTCGCGTCAACGCCTGGTTTCGGGATCGAAGCAGTGTGCTTCGATCGGCGGCGAAGATCATGACGGGCTGACCCAGCAACGCCGCGTAGCGCCTGCCTGCGGAATCGACATAGGGTTCACCCATTGCGTCAGGGGCGCCCCCGGCGATTCCGGTCGCCAGGAACGCGGTGACATTCAACTTCTGCCATGTCTGAAGATCGTCGAGGACGACGATAGCTACCTTGGTATCGAACATTTCTTGAAGCTCTCTATGTTTTGAAACACTGCCGCCGCGGACTTGATCGCCACAAGTCGCCTCGCGGACTTAGAAATGGGCAAAGTGCTTGAGGACGTTTCCCAAGCAGACGTTCATGTATCCCTTCCACTGGGTCTTCACGAACAGCGTCAGCGGCAGCTTCACGAAGCTATTCTTCGCTCGGAAGGTGTAGGTCCATTTGACGTTGGTTCCCCCCTTTGCCGGCGCGAACCAGAACTGCCCGCGTGCGCCATCCATGAGATGTTTTAACGCGAAGTTCGGATCGCTGACCCGGTAGGCGAAATAGGAAGGACGATCGTACTCCGTGACGCCTTCGTTGACCGTGCTGCCATCGGCGAGATGCACGACTCGGTGTGAGCCGGGCTGATCCCAGGGACCTGAAATGTCCGAGGTCGAGACGACACCGGGCACGAGCCCGTAGCCGGTTAAGATCTTGGGCAGCACATCTTCGGCGGCAAGGAAGTCGAAGACCTTCTCGATCGGGGCATCAACAAAGACTTCCAGTGTGACTGCGACATCGAGGCGCGCCGGGCGCCTGCTATAAGCATTGCTTGTCATAAGGCTTCTCCTGCGCGTTTTGTTTGACAGGCTCAGGAGGCTAGTCGTTGCAATTATCGGGCGAAAGTCGCTGAATCTGAACAGTGCGTCTCGCTGTTGAGACGGCCTCGCCGGCAGGCACGGAGATCACAGCATTCGAGCACGAGTTTGCTGGGCAGACATCACCCGCCGATATAGGCGGCCAACTCGTCGGGCGTCCCCATAGGAAAGGCCTGCTTCAGATAGTCGAGGAACGCGGCGACGCGAGCGCTCAGCAATCGCCGCGACGGATATAGCGTCCACAGAGCGATCTCCGGGCCGTCGATGTCTCCCCAATGCGCGAGCGTGCCGGCGGCCAGATCGTGGCTGACCAGCGAGATCGGCAGTCGTCCGGCGCCGGCGCCTGCTCGGACGGCGTCGCGGACCATGATCATGGAGGACAGAGCCAGTACCGGCTCGACTGCGATGTTCTCGACGCCATCCGGCGTCTTCACTTCCCATGTCTGTCGGTCGCCCGTCGAGCGTACCACCGCACGCGCGGCTTCGTTCTCGGCGGGTCGCGCGAGACCGGGGCTGGCCACGACCACCAGTCGATCGCGCAGGAAAATCCGTCCGACCAAGTTCTCATCCGGGCTTGGGTTCACCCGGATCACCAGATCGAATCCTTCCTCGATCATGTCGACGGCGCGGTCTTCCGTCGAAACCTCAAGTCTCACCTCGGGGTATTTCAGGGAGAATTCGCCGGCGATCTTTCCCATCGCGGTCTGCGAGAACAACAGGGGGGCGCTGATCCGCAAACGCCCCCGCGGACGCTCTCCACCCGAGGCGATCGCAGCCGCCGTCTCCTCCAGTTCAGTAAGCAGGTGACCGGCGCGCTCGAACAATGCGCGTCCTTCCTCGGTCAGTTTGAGGGCCCGCGCGCCACGTTCAAGCAGACGGATGCCGAGGCTCGCCTCCAGTTCGGCCACGCGCCGGGACAAGGTCGCCTTAGGGCGCCTGGCAGCGCGGGCGGCCTTGCCGAAACCTCCGTGGCGGGCAACGAGATTGAAATCGGCAAGCGCGAGCAAATCCATACGCGTTCCATCGTTGGGACAATTGCTGCCAGTATAGCGCATTTTATCACGAATGTGGATCAGTTTTCGACGGCGTGCCCAACCGCACATTCATCTAGTCGTTCCATCTGTGAGACGGTGTGTCCAGATTCGGGGTCTATTGGATAGAAGGCGAGCCGATCATATTCCGGGTGTCAAGCAACCCAACCCGGAGATACTACCATGACCATTCTCGTTACTGGCGCTACCGGCCGCGTCGGCCGCCATGTCGTCGACCAGCTCGTCCAGCGCGGCGCCAAGGTGCGCGTGCTCACCCGCGATCCCTCAAAGGCCAGCTTTCCCGCCGGCGTGGACGTCGTGCAGGGCGAGCTGCTGGACATCGATGCGCTGCGCAGCGCCTTCAAGGGCGTCAGCACCCTGTTCCTGCTGAACGCGGTGACGGGCGATGAATTCACCCAGGCCATCATCACCCTCAACATCGCCCGGGAGTCCGGCGTCGAGCGGGTGGTCTACCTGTCAGTGTTCGGCGCCGACCGCTCCGTCAACGTGCCGCACTTCGCGGTGAAATCCGGCGCCGAGCGCATGCTTGCGCAGATGGGTTTCTCCGCCACGATCCTGCGCCCGTCCTACTTCATCGACAACGAGGTCATGATCAAGGACGTCATTTTCAACTATGGCGTCTATCCGATGCCGATCGGCGGTAAGGGCGTGGCCATGGTTGACGCCCGCGACATCGCTGAGGTGGCCGCGATCGAGCTGATCCGCCGCGACCAGGCGCCGGGAAAGCTGCCGATCGAGACCATCAACCTGGTCGGCCCCGACGCGCTCACGGGTTCGGGCGTGGCCGCGATCTGGTCGGAGATCCTCGGCCGCCCGATCGCCTATGGCGGCGATGACCCAAGCGGCTTCGAGCAGAACATGGCGACCTTCATGCCGAAGTGGACGGCCTATGAGATGCGCCTGATGGCCGAGCGCTATGTCACCGACGGCATGATCCCGGAAGCCGGGGACGTCGAGCGGCTGATCAAGATCCTAGGCCGCCCGCTGCACAGCTATCGCGACTTCGCCGCAGCGCTCGCCGAGCAGCAGAACCCGACGGCCTGAGCGCCGGCGCCAATCCTCCAACGCCAATCTCAAAGGAATCCGAGATGATCTTCTCGACCGCCACCGTCCCGGTGAATGCGGAAGGTGAGACCAGGCTGACCCGGGCGCAAGCCTGGGCCGGTCTGGAACTCAAGGCCCGTGACGCCCGACTGTTCCTGCCGCCCGGCCTCTGCACGCGATGCGAGGTCGTGAAGGAAAGCACGACCCATTTCGTGCGCGAAGCCACGATCGCCGGCTCTGATCTGCGCGAGATCATCACCCTCGAACCGCAGAGCAAGGTCACCTTCTTCCAGGCGACCGGCCCGCGCGAAGGCGCGATCGTCAACGAGCTCTTCGAGGACGAGACTGGCGCCCTTCAGCTTCGCTTCTACTGCTATCTCGGCCTGCGCGGCAAAGAGCCGAACAGTCCGGAAGAGCAGGCCGAGCAGGCGCAGTTCGACAGCGACAGGGGCTACAAGGCCGCGCTGATCTCGACGCTGAAGCGCACCCGCGAGCTGCTCGCGGAAGGCGAGCTCTGACGCGGGCCGGTTCTTCCAACCATCAACAAGTTTCCCAAAGGAGAAATGACATGACCGGTATCTGGTCACCCATCACGCTTGGCGGTGCCCAACTGCCGCATCGTCTGGCCATGGCGCCGATGACCCGCAGCCGGGCGAAGCCGGACGGGACGCCGAGCGACCTTGCGCCCGAATATTACGCCCAGCGCGCCACGATGGGTCTGCTCATTACCGAGGGCACGCAACCGTCCGGCGACGGGCAAGGCTATCTGGCCACGCCGGGCGTCTATACCGACGCGCAGGTCGCGGGCTGGCGCGAGGTCGCGGACGCGGTCCACCATGCGGGCGGGCGCCTGTTCGTCCAGCTCATGCATGTGGGCCGCATCTCGCACCCTGAGAATACGCCACATCATCGCCAGCCGGTCGCTCCTTCGGCCATCGCGCCGGGCGTCGACATGTTCACGATGGCTGGCATGCAGCCCATTCCCGAACCGCGGGCGTTGACGACCGCCGAGGTCAGGCAGACCGTGGCCGATTTCGCGAACGCGGCCAGGCGCGCCGTCGAAGCTGGCGCCGATGGCGTCGAGGTCCACGGCGCGAACGGCTATTTGGTGCATCAGTTTCTTGCGCCGAACGCCAATCGGCGCACGGACGAATATGGCGGCGCGATGGAAAACCGCGCTCGCTTCGCCACCGAGGTGGTGCGCGCGATCGTCGAGGCCATCGGCCCCGAAAGGACCGCGATCCGCCTGTCGCCGGGCCTCCCGACCGGCGGCATCGTCGAAGGACAGGATAACGACGATCTCTACCGTTATCTGGCCGCCGAGTTCGACAAGATGGGCATCGCCTATCTGCATCTTCTTCATATCGGCAACGAGCCGCTTGCCGCGGACATCCGCAAGGCGTTCGGCGGCGTGCTGATCGTCAACCGCCCGGGCCGTCAGCGCGACCAGATCGGATCGGACGTGGCAAGCGGGCTGGCGGACATCGAGGCTCTCGGCACGATGGCACTGGCGAACCCCGATCTCATCGAGCGCCTGAAGACGGGCGCGCCGTTCAATGAGGTTCGCAAGGACCTGTTCTACGCGGGAGGCGGCGCCGAAGGCTATACCGATTATCCGACGCTCACTGCGGCCTGACCGCTTTCCGGCTGGGAGAAAACTTCTCTTCGCCGATTGAGCCTCCCATCCAACACAATCGAAGGATCAGATCATGAAGAACGACAATCGCATCGCCCTCGTCACGGGCGCCAACAAAGGCATCGGCCTGGAGACCGCCCGCCAGCTTGCGCAAGCCGGAATCCATGTCCTGGTAGGCGCGCGAGATCCCGGTCGGGGCAGCGCAGCGGTCGCCGAGCTTTCAGAGACCGGGCTGCAGTCACAGTTCGTGCGGCTCGACCTTGCCGACCATGGCAGCATTGCAGCGGCGGCCGAAGCCATCGCGGCCGAACATGGCCGGCTCGACATTCTCATCAACAATGCGGGGATCCTCGATGCCGAGGATGGTCCGCCGAGCTCGGGCTCGCCGGAGGCTGCGCGCCGCATCATGGACACCAACTTCGTCGGCACGCTGGCGGTGACCCAGGCGATGCTGCCGCTGCTGCGCCAATCGCCCGCCGGACGCATCGTCAACCTGTCGAGCTCACTGGGCTCCCTCACGCTCAATGGCGATCCGTCATCGACTTACTATGCCGTGAGATTGATCGGTTACAATGCATCAAAGGCGGCGCTGAACATGCTGACGGTGACACTGGCCGAGGAACTGCGCGGCACCTCCGTGGTCGTTAACTCCGTTAGCCCAGGCTTTGTGAAAACCGATCTCAACGGAAACACCGGCATCATGACCCCGGAAGAGGGCGCAAGGCTGCCCGTCAAATATGCGCTGCTCGGCGAGGACGCCGTCTCTGGTTCCTTCGTCGAACCGGACGGCAATACGCCCTGGTAGATGGCGCGACGACCGCGCGACGGCCGGGCGCGGTCGCCCATATGCCCGCTCTTGGGGCCGCCGCGAGACGATCACTGATCGGCTTTTTACATCGCAACCTGGATGGGGAGACGAGCGATATGCCAGACCTCGCCTTTGATCTCCGCCATCTGAAGTACGCCATGCTTGTAGCAGAGCATGGAAGCTTTCGGCGGGCAGCAGATGCAACGAATATACCCCAATCCACCATTACCAGGCGCATCCAGCTCTTGGAAGCGCAGCTTGGCGTCGCTCTGTTTGAACGCAGCAAAACGGGGGCCCGCCCAACATATTCCGGCGAGCGCTTTATTCGAGAGGCAACGTTTGGTGCCGAACATCTTTCTCGTGCGGTCACCGACCTACGCCAATTTCGTTCGGCACACAGTGGAGTTCTGCGCGTTGGAATAGTCGGGTCTTTGGCCAGCGGTTTTTTGGCAGACCTACTTAACCGCTTTCATCGGAAGCACGAAAACATTGATGTCGTGGTTGAGGAGAGTAGCTCTCAATCGATTGCTGCTGGGGTTTCGCAGAGCAGGCTCGATGTCGCATTCGTTTGCGGATCGCCGCGGTTGGCAGATTGCCAGATTCGTCCTTTGTGGCGTGAACGAATTTTGCTTGCGGTTCCCGCAACGCACGCCTTCGCTTCAAGCGAGAGCGTCAATTTGGAGGATGCTCGGAATGAGGTCTTCATCGTGCGCGCGCACGGATCTGGTCCTGAAATCGAAGACTATCTTGTGCGACAACTTTCCGGGCCAAGCTTTCGACCTCGAATCATGGCGCACGATGTTGGGGCCGAGAACCTGCTCAACATGGTCGCGAGAGGATTCGGATTGACGCTCTCGAGTGAATCCGCGCTTGGAACGAGCTAGAGGGTGTTATGCACCTGCCATGATTGCGGCGGCGTTTTTCATCATGAAGCATGCGAATGCGACGACATGCAGTCCGGCCAGCGTCGTT
>NZ_JACHXV010000021.1 GCF_014192375.1 Endobacter medicaginis
CTGCTCTTCTGTGAACCGTGACTTCTTCATCCATCCGTCCCCCGTTGGGTCCGGACTCTAGCCATCCGTGGCAGAGTTTCAGGGGGTCACGTCACGCGCATTGTAGGCAGCAAGCTGCATTTGGACAGGGTAGGCCGGGTCGGTTGGTTGCAGGGTGGTCATCATCATCTCCAACAACAAAAAACCCCGCGACAGGTGTCGCGGGGCGCATCGTGCTTCCAGAAAAGGCGAGTAAGAGGCTAGGTCTAGCCGGCCCTCGCCTCAAATCTCACGCGCACAACGACATCGCCGCGAGTTACGCGGCGTCGGCGTCGGTCAGAGGAGGGAAAGGTCTGAAACACGGTCGGAACACTGTCGCTGCCCATGTCCACCGTCAAGCGCTCTGTCCGCCCGCCACCACCTGCGCCCATAGCGTCGTTGGCGTACACCCCACAGGGGCATCTGTCGCCCCGGCCTGCGACGCGTCCTTTCGAGGAAGCGACAGACCATTTGCTGACCGGTAATCAGCGGCGCGAACTCGTTTTTATTCCAGAACGGATCTGGTCATTCCGTTTCGGTGATCGACACCGACACGTCACCGACGCCCTCGACCGTGCCGATCAGCCGGTCGCCGGGCACGGTGGGACCCACGCCGGAGGGTGTTCCGGTGAAGATCAGATCGCCCGGGGCCAGCGCGACAAATCCCGACAGCGCGGCAACGATGTCCGGCACGCTCCAGATCATCTCCGACAGATCACCTCGCTGACGGATCTCGCCATTGCGGGTCAGGGTGATTGCACCCCGTGTGGGATGGCTACAGACCGAGACCGGCACGATGTCGCCGATCGGCGCTGAATGGTCGAAGGCCTTGGCCATGTCCCAGGGCTGGCCGGCTGCCTTGGCCTGTCCCTGGAGGTCGCGGCGGGTCATGTCGAGTCCGACCGCGTACCCGTAGATCAGCGCCTGAGCGTCCGCGGGTGCGATGTCGCGGCCGCCCCCCGAAAGTGCGACCACCAGCTCCACCTCGTAATGCAGGTCGGCGGTGCGCGGCGGGTAAGGCATCGGCGCGCCGGAAGTAACCACCGCATCGGCCGGCTTGGTGAAGAAGATCGGCGGCTGCTCCTTCGGATCGCCGCCGAGTTCGCGCACATGGTCGCCGTAGTTGCGCCCGACGCAGAACACCCGGCGCACCCCGAACAGGCCGCCGCCAACCACCGGGACGCCGACCACCGATGGCGGTTCCAGCACATAGCCACTCACGTCGATTTCTCCCGTTCGTCGGTCATCGCAGGCGCGAGCGGCGCCTCGACCGCCTCACGCATCGCCGCATCGATGCGGCTTTCGGAAAAGGAGTCATCGAGCAGGTCGAAGCCCGCCTGCGCGAGATCGAAGCAGCGCCCTTCGTCGTCGTAGAGGTCGACGATGAGGGCGGCGAGTTCGGCCGGGGTGCTGCCGACCAGGGCCGCCAGCGGCGCCGGCAGGTCGAGCCCCTCGGCGGCGGCCGGCGTCATCACGCAGGGAATGCCGCAGGCGAGACTGCTCAGCACCTTGCCCTTCACCCCCGCCCCGTAGCGCAGCGGTGCGACGCTCAGACGCGCTGCGGCGAGGGCCGCGTCGAGATCAGCGACATGTCCGCGGACCCGGACGCGCGGACCGGCCAGACGCAGCACCTCGGCAGGGGCATGCGAGCCGATCAGGTCGAGGGTGATGTCAGGGCGCGACTGCCACACCAGTGGCATGATGCTGCCGACCAGCCATTCCGCCGCATCCACGTTCGGCGGGTGCCGATAGCCGCCGACGAACACCAGCCCCGAACGCTGCCGCCATTGCGGCACCTCCGCCGCCCGCTCGACCGGCCAGGCGACCACGCTGACCGGCGTCTGGGTCTGCGCGGCGAGCAGGGCCGCCTCATGGGTCGAATGGGTGATCACGTGATCGGCCGCCGCCATGGTGGCGAGTTCGAGCCGGCGCAGGGCCGCGATCGAATCCCGCGTCCCCTCCCCCAGGCCCAGCTCGCGCTCGCGCTCGGCGCGCAGCGCGTGCAGATCGGCGAGGCCATAGACGATGCGCGCCTTCGGAAACCGCGCACGGACCATCGGCAGATAGGCGGAGGCGTTGCCCAGACGGTGCAGATAGATCAGGTCATAGGCGACCTGCGCGCTGCGGATCGCCTGCTCGACGGTGGGACAGAACGGCGCATACAGGCAGCGGATGCCGATGCGCTCGAGATCGGTGGTGTAGGGCTCGAGCCGGTCCATCTCGGCGCCGACCTGTGTGACCTGATAGCCGAGCCGTTGCAGCGCGCGCATATGCGCCACCGCGGCGACCGAGCCGGCATCCTGGTCGGGTGTCGGGATGCGGTCGTCGATGAACAGCGCGCGCCGGGTCACACCACGCTCGGCCTCGCGCTCTGGGGCGGTGGCGGTCGGCGCGTGGCTGGCCAGCACAGGGCGCCATTTGTCGAGGAAGCGGCGGTGGTTGATCTTCTGGAACCGCTTCATGCCGTCGCCCTCGACGTCGGTCCCGGCACTTGCCCCCTCGTGATGCAGCACGCTGGCGGCCGGCTGCACCACCACGCGATGGCCGGCCGCACGCACCTTGAAGCAGAGATCGGTATCCTCGTAATAGCCGGGCGCGAATTCCTCCGACAGGCCGCCGACCGCGTCGAACACGCTGCGCGGGATCATCAGCGCCGCGCCGGAGACGTAGTCCGCATCGCGCAGATGCCTGAAGCCCGGCGCCTCCGGATCGCCCCCCGGCCCCAGTTCCAGGCGTCGCCCAGCCGCCAGACGATGCCGCCAGCCTCGGCGAGTCGGCCGTCGGGCGACAACAGCCGCGCACCGACGATGCCGATCGACGGGTCGAGATCGAAGGTCCGCCGCAGTTCGCTCAGTGCGCCGGGCTGCAGTTCGGTATCGCTGTTGAGCAGCAGCAGCATCCGCCCGCGCGAGGCGCGCACGCCGGCGGTGACGGCGCCGACGAAGCCCTGCGCCTGCGCATGACGCAGGATGATCACGCCATCGAGCACCATAGCGGCGAACAGGGTCTCATCGCGCGAGCCGTCATCGACGAGAATGATCTCCACGCCACCCGGCCAGGCGAAGGCGTCACGACCCGATTGCTCGATGACCGTCTCGATCGCCCGATAGGCCAGATCGAACCTTCCATGTACGGGAATGACAACCGACAGTTCCGGCGACGCGACGGGGGCGATGCGCAGCGGCCGATGGCGCTCGATCACCGCCTGGATGGTCTCGTCGATCGCCTTCGACAGGCCGCCGAGACCGTCGAGATGGCGGTCGCGCCGCTGCTTCGCCTCGCCGATCCGGCCGAGATGCTGCTGCACGCGGTCGAACTGGCGCAGCAGCGACGTCGCCAGCGCGCGAGCCTCGTCCTCGCCGCGTGCGTGGTCGAGCAGGCGCGAGGTCGTCTCGGCCAGGGTCTGGTCGAGCGGCACCGGGTCGATGGCCGCCGCCGGATCGCGCAGCAGGGTCGGCGAACCGAGGATATGGCGATCGGAACCGGCAAGCGTGATTTCCAGCACCGCCGCCTGCCGGGGCGAGAGCGAACTCGGCACGCGGAAATAGAATCCGTGGCGGCCATTGCCGATGCCGGCGCCGACCAGGTCGCTGCGATAGATCTCGGCGCGAAGGGTGAACAGCGTCTCGCCGTCGAGGCGGATGTCGAGATCGACCGGGTCGTCGGGCGCGGTCGCATCCCACGCCCAACCCCAGCAGGTCTCCCAGCTTGCGAAATCCAGCGCGCCGGCGGGAATTTCCGCAGGCCTGGCTGCGTCCGACGCCGTGGTGTCCGTCGTCTCCGGCTGGGCGGGAGGGATCATGGCCTGCACATCCTGCTCCGGCAGATAGGGAACCCGCGCCGAGATGCGCAGCCTGACCTCGCGACAGGCCGGCAGCGTCGCACGGCCGCTCATCCAGCGGCTGCGGCTGCCTGCCGCCTCGAACGCATGCCAGCCGGCTCCGAGCGTGGCGTCGGCGATCGCATCGCGCCCGTCCAGCCGCAGCCTGTCGACCGCCACGCCCAGCGGGCGCAGGTCGTCGGCGCCAAACGCGTAGCCGCGACGCGACACCAGCGCGATCTCGGCGGCCCGTTCGGGAAGGTCGAACACCAGCAGGTCGTCGTCCTCGCGAGGATCGATGCGCACCCCGTCGGCGAGGATGTGCAGGTCGGGATCGTCGCTCAGCGCATGGCCGGCCAGCGCACGCTCCGCCTGCGCCTTGTAGGACAGGCTGGCCATGTAGGCATTGCGTCTGCGGACGTCGTACTCGGGATAGTCGAAGATGTTGAGCAGCGAGAGATGCCTGTGACGCACCTCGGTGCTGATGCCGCTGCGCCAGCCATGCTCGCGCAGGCGCTCGGTCATGTCGGAATCGGTGGCCGGGCCGATCACGCGCAGGGCGGCGGTACGCAGCAGCAGCAGCCGGCCGGCCGGGTTGTGCGGGAAAAACACCGGCTGGCCGGCTGCTTCGGCGACATCCTGCTCGCGCTCCGGGTCGGCCGCGTAGATCTGTGCGCGCAGGACCTGCTCGTCGGCCTCGGGCAGCAGCCGACGCGCGGTCTCGATGGAGACGAAATCGTCCTTGACGATCGCCGAGCCCAGCATCGCCAGACGATCGTCCGACCGCATCAGTTCCTCGAGACGGCCCAGCCAGCACGGGTAGGGGCCGGGTTCGATCACCACATCGGATTCGATATAGCCGACGAATGCATCGTCAGGCCCGAGCATCGCGGCGATGGTGCGCCACACCTGCGCGGGATCGTTGCTGTCGAGCCGGACGATGCGCTCGAACAGGCCGCGCCGGTCGAACCCGTCCAGCACCCGGCCGACCAGTGGATCGTCGGATGCGGCGTCGATGACGATGATGGAGACTGGTGAGCGCGTCAGCCGGTGCAGGCTGTCGAGACAGGCCCACAGGAACAGGGGCCGGTTGCGCGACAGCAGGAACAGTTTCACCCGTTTCGTTCCCCCGTCATCGTCCGGTCCACCCCGGTCGTTGCGGGAAGTATAGGCCGTTGCCGAGCGGTGGAAAGAGCCCCGGGGAGGCGACCTCAGAGCGCCGCGTCGAGGCCGATGTCGAACACCCTCGCACTGTGCGTCAGCCAGCCGGCGGAGATCAGGTCGACCCCCGACTCGGCGATCGCCGGCGCGGTCTCGGGGGTGATGCGCCCCGACGCCTCGGCAATGGCGCGGCCGCCGATCATCGCCACCGCCTCGCGCAGCATGTCGGGACCCATGTTGTCGAGCAGCACCGCATCGACGCCGACCGCCAGCACCTCGTCGAGCTGGGCGAGTGTGTCGACCTCGATCTCGATCTTCACCAAATGGCCGATCGCCGCCCGTGCCGCAGCGATCGCCGGCACCACGCCGCCGGCGATGGCGACGTGGTTGTCCTTGATCAGCACCGCATCATCGAGCCCGAAGCGGTGGTTCACCCCGCCCCCGCAGCGCACGGCGTATTTCTGCACCGTGCGCAGCCCGGGAACGGTCTTGCGGGTGTCGCACACCCGCGCCCTGGTATGGGCGATGGCACGGGCGATGGTGTGAGTCGCGGTGGCGACGCCGCTGAGCTGGCACAGGAAGTTCAGGGCGACGCGTTCCGCGGTCAGGATCGCACGCGCAGGACCGGTGACGCGCGCGATCAGATCGCCGGGAGCCACGACATGGCCGTCATCGCGCACCACCGTCATCACGATGTCGGGCGAGATGGCGGCGAAGGCCAGCCGGGCGAGATCCAGCCCGGCGATCACGCCGTGATCGCGCGCCCGCAGCACCAAGGCCGAGACCGTCGCGGCCGGAATGGTGGCATTGGAGGTGATGTCGCCTGCGCGGCCGAGATCCTCGACCAGTGCTGCCTCCACAAGGGGTGCGAGCAACAGGTCCGGCAGGCGCACCAGATTCGGCGCGGCGATCTCGTTCATCGGTATCTCAGACATGGAATTCGTCCTGATGCGACATGCGCTCGATGGTGATGTCGGCTCGCATGCGCTCGCGGGTGGTGTCGGCTCGCATGCGTTCGCGGGTGGTGTCGGCTCGCATGCGTTCGCGGGCCGCCTCCGTCAGGCTGGCAGCAGTCCACAGACGCCGCACCGGTACCGCCTCGCGATCGGGAAAATCGAGCCTGGTATGCGCCCCCCGGCTCTCGCAGCGGGCATAGGCGGAGACCGCGATGGCGAGGGCGACCAGCGAATCGTCGTTGCGCGCGGCATCACTGCGCAGCTGCGCCACCGCCGCAGCCAGCCCGTCGCCATCGCGAAGCACGCCGCAGCGCACCGAGAGGATGCGTCGCACCTCGTCGCGACGCGTCGGACAGAACGCCATCGGCTCGGCCGGCTCGGCACGCACCGAGCTTGCGCCCCCCGGACCCACGGAGGCGATCGTGTGCGCCACACGGCGCGCTGTGCTGGCCGCCTCCAGCAGCGAGTTGCTGGCCAGGCGGTTCGCACCATGCAGCCCGGTGCAGGCGACCTCGCCACAGGCCCACAGGCCTGGGACCGTGCTGCGCCCGTCCGCATCCACGGCGATGCCGCCCATGTGGTAATGCGCCGCCGGGCGCACCGGGATCGGCTCGATGCGCGGATCGATGCCATGCGCGGCACAGATCGCGGAGACGCCTGGGAAACGCCCGCCGAAATCGGCGATGCCGGTGGCATCCAGCAGGGTGCGATGGCCGGTCTGGCGATGCCCGTAGACCGCGCGGGCGACCACGTCGCGCGGGGCGAGCGGATCGGTGAAGGCGGCGCCGGTCTCGTCCACCAGCCGCGCGCCCGCGCCGCGAACCGCCTCGCTGACCAGCGGCACCTGCCCCGCAGTACCCGTATCGAGCGCGGTCGGATGGAATTGCACGAACGCCATGTCGCGCAAGCCCGCCCCGGCGCGCAGGGCGAGCGCGATGCCGCTGCCGACGGCACCCGCGGGGTTGGTGGTGGCATCGTACAGCCCGCCCAGCCCGCCGGTGGCCAGCACCACCGCATCGGCCGGAACGTAGGCGTCGTCGATCCAGGCGCCGCAGAGACGCCCGTCGCGCACCGAGAGCTGGCGCAGCGTCGCGCCCTCGCGCAGCGTGATGTGAGCGGCGGCACGCACCGAGGCGGCCAGCGTACGGCAAATCTCCGCCCCCGTAGCGTCACCGCCGGCATGCACGATGCGATGCCGCGAATGGGCAGCCTCGAGCCCGAGACGCAGCCGGCCGTCGGCGTCGCGATCGAAGCGCACGCCCCGCGCTTCCAGCGCCTCGATCACCGCCGGTCCGTCGCCGACGATGCGCGCCACCGCCTCGGCGTCGCACAACCCGTCGCCGGCGGCGAGCGTGTCGGCGACGTGGCTCTCGATGCTGTCATCCGGCCCGACCGCGGCCGCGATGCCACCTTGCGCCCAGGGGGTGCTGGCCTCCTGGCCAAGCGGCGCGCGGGTGACCAGCAGGCAGGGCAGCGGGGCGAGTTCGAGCGCGCACAGCATGCCTGCGAGCCCGCTTCCAACGACGATGATCATGTCCAAGCGACCTTTGTTGGATCAGACCGCCAGCATGCGCTCCACAGACCGACGCGCGGCGAAGGCGACGGACGGGTCGATCTCCACCGGCTCGCTCATCGTCTCCAGTGCATGACGGATCGCGCCGAGCGTGATGCGCTTCATGTGCGGGCAGAGATTGCAGGGACGGACGAACTCGACCTTCGGGTGCTGGACGGCGAGGTTGTCGCTCATCGAGCATTCGGTGATCAGCACCACACGCTGCGGCTGACGCTCGGCGACGAACTCCGACATCCGCGCGGTGGACCCGGCGAAATCCGACGCCGCGACCACTTCGGGCGGGCATTCGGGATGCGACAGCACCACCACGCCGGGATGGGCGGCGCGCAGGGCGGCGATGTCGGCGGGTGTGAAGCGCTCATGCACCTCGCAATGGCCGTGCCAGGCGAGGATCTCGACATCGGTCTCGGCGGCGACGTTGCGGGCGAGGAACTCGTCGGGGATCATCAACACGCGCGGCACGCCGAGACTCTCGACCACCTTCCTCGCGTTGCCGGAAGTGCAGCAGATGTCGCTCTCGGCCTTCACCGCGGCCGACGTGTTGACGTAGGTCACGATCGGCACGCCGGGAAAGCGCTCGCGCAGCAGGCGGACATCGGCAGGGGTGATCGAGTCCGCCAGCGAGCATCCTGCCCGCGCATCGGGAATCAGCACCGTCTTCGATGGGTTCATCAGCTTCGCGGTCTCGGCCATGAAATGCACGCCGGCCATGACGATGACGTCGGCATCGACCTCCTGCGCCTCGCGGGCCAGGGCGAGACTGTCGCCGACGATGTCGGACACGCAGTGGAAGATCTCCGGCGTCTGGTAGTTGTGCGCCAGGATCACCGCGTTGCGCTGCTTCTTGAGCTCGATGATGGCGCGGATGTCGTCGGCGAACCCGGCCCACTCCATCGGCGGCACCACCCGGCGCACACGGTCGTAGAGACGCTCGAGCCCCTGATCCGCATCCCGCACGCCGCGGTCCAGCATCAACGTGTCCATCGCTTACTCCTTTATGCTCAACTTGAGCATAAGTGGGGCAAAAGAAACGGCGCGGTCGCGCCTTGTCACGGACACGTAGCACCAGCCGCCGCGACGTCAAGAGCGTCGGCGACTGCGATGTCGCGTCAGCGGGGCAGTTTGGTGCCCACCACGGCCCTGTCGCGCATCACATCTCCGCGAAACCGGTACAGCCGGGCCGGACGGCCGGTGCCCGCGCTCATCTGGCCGGTCTCCTCGACCAGCTCCTGCGCTGCGATCAGTCGGCGGAAATTCTGCTTGTGCACCAGCCGCCCGGCAATCGCCTCCACGCTCTGCTGAAGGTGCAGCAGGGTAAAGCTGTCGGGCAGCATCTCGAACACCACGGGATGATACTGGATCTTGGCGCGCAGCCGGGCGATGCCGGTGGCGAGGATGCGGCGATGATCGTGCCACATCGCGGTGCCGGTCTCGGCCAGGGGCGCGGGGTGGCCGGCCTCGGCGATCAGGCCGGCCTCGAACAGAAGTTCGTAACGTTGCAGCACCCATTCCGGGTGCCACGGCACGCCATCACGACCGAACAGCGCGCGCGCACGCTGCCGACGCGCCCGCACCGGGCCACACCAGCGTTCGAGCGCGTCCAGCAACACCTCGGACGCCGCCCGGCCCGTGGCGGAGCGATGGTCCTCCCAGGGGAAGGCGGCATACCAGCCGCGCCAGCCGGGCAGCGGGGTGGTGCCGATGCGGGTCAGCGCGAGGTAGCTGATCGACACGGCGCGCGGCCCGCCCTCGCCGCGGTCGGCGAAGGTGTAGAGCTGCTCGATATGACCAAGCGGGTGGCGGGTCTGGCGCTCGACCCAGCTCCGCACGCCGGCCTGAAGCGAGCGGTGGCCGGGCTCCATCGGCCCGGAGGGCAGCGCGCGCAGGGCGCTGGGTGGCTCGCTATCGACGCTGAGCACGACCGGGTTGGCGCCATCGACCGCGGCGAGCACGGCGACGAGTTCCGCCGCCGGCATCCGCTCGACGGTCGTGTCGGAACCTTTGTCGCTGCCCGGCATATGACGCAGAATATAGGTTCGTCGGCCACGCGTCTCTGCTATGACCGCTGCGTGTTACGTTTTGTATCACAACCCGTCCAGGAGGCACCATGACCCAAGACGCGACGTCCGCGCCCCAGAGCATTCTGCAGCTCCTGCAGGGCGTGAAGACCTTTTCCACCACCGTGTTCCACGAGAACAAGGAGCTCTTCGCCGGCCTTGCGAGTTCGCAGAGCCCGCACACGCTGTTCATCACCTGCGCCGACAGCCGTGTCAGCCCCGAGATGATCACCCAGTCCGAGCCGGGCGACCTGTTCGTGCTGCGCAACATCGGTAACATCGTACCGGGCTACGGCGAGATGCTCGGCGGCGTGTCGTCGGCGATCGAGTATGCGGTCAGCGCGCTCGGCGTGAAGCAGATCATCATCTGCGGCCATTCGGACTGCGGCGCGATGAAGGCGCTGCTCGATCCGGGCAAGTACAAGGTCGAGACGATGCCCACCGTGGCGAGCTGGCTGCGCAACGCGCAGACCGCGCGCGCGGTCGCCGAGGCGGTCGGGCCGAACGAGCCGAACGAGCGCGTCCAGCATGCGACGGAACAGAACGTGCTGTTGCAGCTCGCGCATCTGCGCACCCACCCGGCGGTGGCGGCGAAGCTCGCGACCGGGAAGCTGGTGGTGCAGGGCTGGTTCTATCACATCCCCACCGGCACCATCACCGTGTTCGACGAGAACACCCAGGAGGCGATGCCTCTCGACAAGGCGATCGCACGCTTCCAGGAGCGGGTCGCCGAAACGGTGTGATGGCGTTACGATCCGGCGGATGCTCTGCCGGATCGTCCTCGCCCTGCTGTGGTTGCTGCCGGTCGCGCCGGCAGCTGCGGCTGGGCTGAAGCTCTCCACCTGGAACCTCGAATGGCTGACGGAGCGCCCGGCGGGCGATCCGTCATTGCCCGATGACGTCAGCCCGAAATCCCGAGCCGGCCTCGCGCGGCTCGCCGCCTACGCGCGGCGGCTGGATGCGGATGCCGTGGGGATCGAGGAGGTGGACGGTGCCGCGATGGCCGGACGCGTCTTTCCGGCCGACGCCTATACGGTGCTGCTGACGGACGACGCCGTCGTCCAGCGGGTCGGGCTGGCACTGCGCAGGGGGATCGCGTTCACCCGCCACCCCGATCTGGTCGCCCTCGACGTCTCGCCGCCCGACGATCCGCACCGGCTCCGGCGCGGACTCGACGTGACGATCGGCGACGGACCTGACGAGATCCGCGTGCTGGTGGTGCATCTCAAGAGCGGCTGTTGGGACAGTCCACTCAACGACCGGCTGCGTGCCGCCTGCCCGATGCTGGCCGCGCAGATACCGGTGATCGAGCGCTGGATCGCCGACCGACAGCGCGAGGGCGACGCCTTCGCGATCCTCGGCGACTTCAACCGCCGGATGAATGCCGGCGATCCATTCTACGCAGCACTCGCCTCGGCCGCGCCGCTCACCCGGACCACCGCCGGGCGCGCCAGCCCCTGCTGGGGCGGCGAGGATTTCATCGACCACATCCTGCTCGGCGGCCCGGCGCGCGACTGGCTGGTGCCTGGCAGCCTGCGGGTCCTCGTCTATGACGAGCACGATCCGGCGATGCAGGCAGTGATTTCAGACCACTGCCCGGTGTCGGTGCGGCTCGACCTGCCCTGACGGTACGCCAGGCCGAACCCAGGCCTCAGAAGCTGTTGTCGTCCCATCCGCCGCCATCGAAGGTGCCACCGGTATCGAAGCTGCCCGTATCGGCGGGTGCGTTGTCGAAACCGCCGCCCTGGTCGTAGGCGTCGGCACCCGTGCCGGCACCGCCCCAGGGGTCGCCACCAGCACCGCCGGCGGCAGCGTCGCCGTAATTATTGTTGATGATCGTCTCGCCGCCACCATATTCGCCGCCGAAGCCCCCGCCGTGATGGCCTTCGAACAGGTCCATGATCGCGTTGCCGGCCACCATGCCGCCGGCGACACCGGCCGCGGTGGTCAGCGCGGACCCAAGGAAACCACTACCGCGCTGCTGGAACATCCCCGGGTTATAGCCCGGTGGATAAGCCTGCTGGGGTGGTTGCTGGTAACCCTGCTGGGGGTAGCCCTGCTGCGGATAGCCCTGTGGGCCGTAATTCGGAGGCGGTTGCTGGGCGCGGCTGCCGCCGCCGAACAGGCCACCGAACAGGCCACCACTGCGCTGTTGCGGCTGCGCGGCGGCCTGGGCACGAGCCTGCTGGAGCTCGTATTCCAGTCGTCGGATGCGGTTCTGCGCCTCGGCAAGGGCCGCTTCCTGCACCACCGCGGTCTGGGTGATGCGGTAGGGCGCCTCCGGGTAGCGCTGGAAGTTCTCCTTGATGAAAGCATCGGCCTCCGGGTCGATCGGCGGCAGCGCGGGGGCGGTGGTGGCGGGCACGGAGGCACCCCACGCGCCACCCGATGCGGCGGGCTGCGACTGGCCGCTGACGCGGGCGACGAAGCGGGCGATGAGATCGCGTTCTTCCTGGTTCATCGGTCTGTCCCGATTGCTCCATAGGTGAAGGAGATAGCATGGGCCAAACGAGACGCCGCGCAAAGCGTTCCACGACCCGCATGGCTGCACGAGCGCGCCAAGGTCTTGCGCGCGCGGGCTTTTTGCGCTGGATCAGCGTGAAACTTGCGCAATCCCGCCTCCGAGAGCCCCGATCCAGACGATGACCGCCCCTCCCCCGAGCTTCCAGGAGCTGATCCTGCGGCTGCACAGTTTCTGGTCGGCGCAGGGCTGCGCGATCCTGCAGCCCTATGACACGGAGATGGGCGCGGGCACGCTGCATCCGGCAACCGCACTGCGCGCGCTCGGACCCAAGCCGTGGCGGGCGGCCTATGTGCAGCCCTCGCGCCGGCCGTCGGACGGGCGCTACGGCGAGAATCCGAACCGCCTGCAGCACTATTACCAGTATCAGGTGCTGCTGAAGCCGACGCCGGAAGAGAGCCAGAGCCTGCTGCTCGATTCCTATCGCGCGATCGGCATCGACCCGCTCGAACACGATATCCGCTTCGTCGAGGACGATTGGGAGAACCCGACCATCGGCGCGTGGGGCCTGGGCTGGGAGGTGTGGTGCGACGGCATGGAGGTCACGCAGTTCACCTATTTCCAGCAGGTGGGCGGCATCCCCACCGTGCTGCCCTCGACCGAGCTCACCTATGGGCTCGAACGGCTGGCGATGTATGTGCAGGGCGTCGAGAACGTCTACGACCTCGATTTCAACGGGCGTGGCCTCACCTATGGCGACGTGTTCCTGCGCGCCGAACGGGATTATTCGAGGCACAATTTCGAGCTGTCGGATGCCGAAACCCTGCACCGGCAGTTCATCGACGCCGAGCGGCTGTGCAACGCGCTGGTCAAGGAGGGCGTCGCCCAGCCGGCCTATGACCAGTGCCTCAAGGCGTCGCATCTGTTCAACCTGCTGGATGCACGCGGCGTGATCAGCGTCAACGAGCGCGCCGCCTATATCGGGCGGGTGCGCAATCTGGCCCGCGCCTGCTGCGAAGCCTGGCTGGCGGGGGAGTGAGTGCGATGAGCCAGACCCTGCCCTTCCTGCTCGAACTGTTCAGCGAGGAAATCCCCTCGCGCATGCAGGCGCGTGCGGCCGCCGATCTCGCGCGGCTGTTTGCAGAGACGGCGGCCCCGCTTGCGCCGGTCGGGATCACGACGTTCTTCGGTCCGCGCCGGATCGCGCTGACGGCGCGACTGGCCCCACGCACCGAGGCGCAGTCGAGCATCGAGCGCGGCCCGCGCGAGACCGCGCCCGAGCAGGCGCTGGCCGGATTCCTGCGCAAGCACGCGGTCGCGAAGGACGCGCTGCGGATCGAGAACGGGTTCTGGGTGCTGGAGAAATCGGCCCCTGCCCGCGCAGCGACGGAGCTGCTGGCCGAGACCCTTCCGGCGCTGCTGTGGAGGTTTCCGTGGCCGAAATCGATGCGTTGGGGCGGCACCTCCGCCTTCGCCTGGGTGCGGCCGCTGCGCCATGTGCTGTGCCTGCTGGACGGGTCGGTGGTGCCGTTCGCGCTCGCCTTGGGAAGCGATGATGACGGGCACGGGCTGGCGAGCGGCGACCTCACCGAAGGCCATCGCTTCCTCGCCCCCGGCACGTTCGCGGTCGATTCGATCGAGGGCTGGCGCGAAGGCCTGGCCGCACGCAAGGTGATCGTCGACCCCGCCGAGCGCCGGGCGATGGTGGCCGGGGGCGTGGCGAAGGTCGCGCGCGAGGCCGGGCTCGACGTGGTCGAGGACGAAGGCCTGGTCGACGAGGTCAACGGGCTGGTCGAGTATCCGGTGGCGATGCTCGGCCGGATCGACGACCGCTTCATGGACCTGCCGGCCGAGGTGATGCAGGTGTCGATGCGCGTCAACCAGCGCTACTTCGCGCTGCGCAGGGCCGATGGAAAGGCGGCGCCGCATTTCGCCTTTGTCGCCAACATTGCGCCACGCGACGGCGACAACCGCCTGATCGTCGCCGGCAACGAGCGCGTGCTGCGCGCCCGCTTCTCCGATGCGCGGCATTTCTGGGATCTGGACCGGGCGGTGCCGCTCGCGGACCGGGTCGAGGCGCTGGGGCGGGTGACGTTTCACGCCAAGCTCGGCAGCCAGCTCGAACGCGCACACCGGCTGGCCGCCCTCGCCGGTGATCTCGCCCCCCTTGTGGGCGCGGACGTCGCTCAGGCGACGCGGGCCGGGCTGCTGGCGAAGGCGGACCTGTCCACCAGCATGGTCGGCGAGTTCCCCGAGCTGCAAGGGGTGATGGGCGGATATTACGCGCGTCACGACGGCGAGGCGGAGGCGGTGGCCGAGGCGATCGGCAGCCACTACCAGCCGCGCGGGCCGTCCGACCCGGTGCCGGCCGCACCCGTGGCGATCGCGGTCGCGCTTGCCGACAAGCTCGACACGCTGGCGGCGTTCTTCGCCGCCGGGGAGAAGCCGACCGGTTCGGGCGATCCGTATGCGCTGCGCCGGGCAGCGCTCGGCGTGCTGCGCATCATCCGCGAGAACGGGTTGTCGCTGCCGCTGTCGCGGCTCATCGGGCTGGCGGCGTCGCATCTGCCAGCTGGGCTTGCGGGCTCGGCGACGCTGGCCGAACTGCCCGGCTTCCTCACCGAACGGCTGCGCGTGGCGCTACGTGGCGAGGGACGGCGGCATGACACGCTGGCGGCCGTGCTCGGCGCGGGCGAGGCCGACGATGTGGTCGATCTGCTGGCACGTCTGGAGGCGCTGGAAGCGCTGCTTGGCACCGAGGATGGCGCCAACGTGCTGGCGGCGGCGAAGCGTGCGGCCAACATCCTGCGCATCGAGGCGAAGAAGGACGGTCCGTTCGACGGCGCTGTCGATCCGGCGCTGTTCGGTCTCGAGGCCGAGCAGGCGCTGGATGCGGCGCTGACGCGTGTCGCACCCGAGCTGGCGACGGCGCGGAGCTCCGGCGATCATGTGCGGGCGATGACTGTGCTTGCGTCGCTGCGGGGTCCACTGGATGCGTTCTTCGTCGATGTGATTGTCAACGCCGACGACCCTGCCCTGCGCCTGAACCGCCTGCGCCTTCTGCACCGCCTCGATATGACGATGCAGAAAACGGCCGACTTCTCGCAGATCACCTCATGATCGAATGGAGGTGCAGGAGGCTCAGCCTCCTGCCGGGGCCCGGGGCAGCGCCCCGGACAGCGCCTCGAACGCCTCGGCATGTGTCCGCTCGAACCGCATCGGCGTCACCGACACATACCCTGCCCTGACCGCCTCGACCTCGCTGCCCGGCAGGTCGGCGCGGCTGCGATCGCGGCGGAAATTGAGCCAGTGATAGGCACGGCCGCGCGGATCTTGTCGCGCATCGACCAGCACCTGGTCGATCAGCCCCTGGCCCTGGGTGGTGATCTGGAGCGACTTCGCCTCTGCCGCCGGGCAGTCGGGAAAATTGACGTTGAGGCAGGCATCCTTCGGCCAGCCGCGGGCGAGCAGCTCGCGGATCACGGCCGCACCGTGGGTGCGTGCGCAGTCCCAGTGCACCGGGTTGGGACCGGAGAAGACCTGGCTGAGCGCGATGGCGGGGGCGTCGAGCAGCATCGCGGTCATCGCCGCACCGACGGTGCCGGAAAACACCGTCTCGACACCGAGATTCGCCCCCCGATTGACCCCGGAGAGCACGAGATCGGGGGGTGTGTCGGCGAGGATGTGGGCAAGGCCGATGGCCGCACAGTCGCCAGGCGTGCCGTCGACGCAGAAGCGTCGTTCGCCGAGTTTCATGCTGCGCAACGGGTCATGCAGGCTGAGCGAGTGCGAGGTGCCGCTCTGGTCGGTTCCGGGCGCGACGATCCAGACCTCGTCGGCGATCTGGTCGGCGATCTCGGCGAGCACGGCGAGACCGGGCGCGGCGATGCCGTCATCGTTGGTGAGCAGCACACGGCGCAGTCGGGTCATCGCTTGGGTCCATTCAACGCAAAACGGCGCCGGGATCACTCCCGGCGCCGCAGATTGCCCCAGATGGAGGGCGATCAGAAGTCGGTCTTGAGCGAGGCCAACCAGGCGAAGCCGTTGCCGACGGTGTAGGTCGGGGTCTTGGCGGCAATGGGGGTTCCATAGACGCCCGTGGTGTTTGCGGCGTTGGTCTGCACGGAATTGATGCCGTCCAGGTAATGCTCGTTGAGCAGGTTGAGGAAGTTCATCTGGAGAGTCGGAGCCTTGAGGCGCCAGACGGTCGGCAGGCGGTAGCCGAGTGACAGGTTCAGGGTGGTGTAGCCGTTGATCGACTGCTGGTTCATGTAGTCGGCATACTGATGGCCGACATATTTGAGGTTGAATTCGCCGAAGCGCGTGCCGTCATCGTAATCGAGGGCGAAGGCGGTCTGGAACTGCGGCGAGAAGGGCACGATCTTGCCAGCCGAGCGTACGTAGTCGCCGGCGCTGTTGCCGGCGTTGATATTGCTGTCGGAGACCGGATGCAGCACCTCGGCCGAGACGTAGGGCCGAAGATTGTGCCAGGGGCGGGTGCCGAACTCGAAATCGGCGCCATCGGTGGTCTGGCCGCCGGCGTTGATGTTGGTGGTGTAGAGGGTTCCGTTGATCAGCTCGCCGGTCGAGAACTGGCGGTTGGTGAAGTTGTAATGGAAGTAGGTGACGGACGCGTTGATCACCGGGCCCTGGTAGCGATAGCCGACATCCTCGGAGATCGAGACCTCGGGACGCTGGTTGAGGTTGGCCTGGGTCGAGTAGCCGGTCTTGGTGTTGTAGGTGCCGGCCTCGTAGAGGTTGTAGTTGGCCGGCATCTTGAAGCTTGTGGTCACCGAGGCGAACACCGAGTTGTACTTGTCGATGTTGTAGGTGACCGAGCCGGTCGGCAGGTAGCCGTCATTGCGGGTCTCGGGATACTTCACCTTGACGCTCGGCAGCATGTTGGTGCCGTCGCGGGCGATGTTCATGTATTTCAGGCCGGCATCGAGCACGAGCTTGTTGTGCAGCAGGCTGAGGCTGTCACCCGCATAGACGGTGTGGATGCGGGTGAAGGTCAGAGTGTTGCGGTATTCGAGCGGCTGGCCGTTCGACAGTATCAGTTCCTGCTGGTCGCCATAGGTGTTGAGCGGGTTGCCGTTGCCTTCGAGAGGCGTGTAGGGCGCGGTCTGCCGCTGCTTGGAGTATTCGAACCAGTAACCGAGCACCGCCTTGTTGTTGCCGGTCTGGTAGGTGAACTTCGAATTGATACCGGGACGGTAGGTCTCGGTGATGGACGGGTTGTAGAACACTGCCGCACCGGACTTGCGCCCATAGGCGGTCGCCTTCACGACCGAGTTGCCGTACTGGATCTTGCTGAGATCGGTGACCGAGCCGTAGCCGCCGCCGTTACCGAAGCCATACCAGAGATACGGCGCGGTGGTGAACGACAGGTGATCGGTCAGGGTAAACGTCGAGGGCGCCGAGACGTAGATGTTGATGAAGGGATTGACGCGGACGCCGATATAGTTGGCGATCGAGTTCTTGTTGGTGGACGAGGTATTGGTCGTGCCATCCCACTTGTTGCTGTAGACGTTCAGACCGCCCCAGCCATACTGCTTCCAGTTCGCCAGTGACACCGACGGAAACTGGTTGTTGTTGAGCATATTGTAGACGAAGGACAGGCCGACGCGGTTGCCCTGGCCCCAGTCATTGACGAATTTCAGGTCGGCGTGCTGCTTCTCGTCATGCCCCGGGCCGCGCCACATCAGCGAGCTGGTGTACGAATACGAGCCGTAGCCGCGCAGATTGGTGTGGCCGATCAGGCCGGTGTCGAGGCGGATGAAGCCGCGCGTGGCACTCTTGCTGCCGTAGGAGAAGCTGGCCGTGCCGCCCGCCTTCATCAGCGGGTCGCGCATGTAGATGTTCACCGTGCCGCCCGAGGAGTTGACCACCGGGGAGTCGATATCAGCCGAACCCTGCTTGATGTTGATCTGCGAGATGTCCTCGCTGTCGATGATTTCCTGCGGATAGGTGGCCGCGGAGCCGACGTCGCTGATCGGCACGCCTTCGAGGGTCACGCCGATCTGGCTGGTGCCGAGGCCGCGCATGGTCAGGTTGCCGCCGGTCAGGCCCAGCGGGTCGGGGCTGGTCGAGTTCACGCCAGGGAGCAGACGGACGAGCTGGAAGGGGTTCTGGCCCGGTGCCTGCTTCTCGATGAAGGCCTGGGTGACGGTGGACGAGGACTTCGGCGCCGTCTGATGCACCATCAGGCCACCACCGATGGCATTGCGGCTCGGTGTCTTGCCGCGGACGGTGATGTTTTCCTGCTGCGCCTGACGGGCGATGTCGGTCGGCAGCGAGCCGGAGGTCGACGCACCGCTCTGCGCATTGATCGGGGTGTCGGCGATCGGGTCCGCCGTGTGGGCGGCGGGTGCGGTCTGGGCGAGGGCGGTGCCCGCCGAACAGGTGAGGATGGTGGTTCCGAGCAGGAACAGCAGGCCGGTCGTGCGCATCTCTGTGAGGTCGCTTCTCGTTCTGGCGTGGTTGATGCCCGAACCGAACGACCCGGGCAGCGAATGACCGCCCTCATAAGACCTTGCGCAACGTCCCGTAACAGGAACTTGACTGATCGGACAAAGACGCAGGGCACCGTTGCGAAAACAGCACATGACGTGACTGTTTTATGACAGCTTACCTGTTATCCATGCGTTATACGCATGGCTCGATTGCACAAAATGAAGCTTCGTTCATGGAAAAAGGGCCCATCCGTGAACGGATGAGCCCTCCAGCACGCCGAATTCGGCCCGTTTCAGCGTGGCGAGAGCACCATCACCATCTGGCGATTCTCGAGACGCGGCATCTGCTCGACCTTGGCGAGTTCGTCCATGTCGCCGCGGATGCGCTCGAGCACCTTCACGCCGAGATCCTGGTGCGCCATCTCGCGGCCGCGGAAGCGGAGCGTGACCTTCACCTTGTCGCCCTCGTCGATGAACGTCTTCATCGCCCGCATCTTCACCTGGTAGTCGTTCTCGTCGATGTTCGGACGAACCTTGACTTCCTTGATTTCGATGACCTTCTGCTTCTTGCGGGCCTCGTTCTTCTTCTTCTGCTGCTCGTATTTGAACTTGCCGTAATCGAGGATCTTGACGACCGGAGGCTCGGCGTTGGGGCTGATCTCCAGCAGGTCGAGCCCAACCGAGAAGGCACGCATCATGGCGTCGCGGGTGCTCATGATGCCGATCATCTCGCCCTGGTCGTCAATCAGACGCACCTGCGGGACGCGGATTTCCTCGTTGACGCGCGGGCCATCGCGGGTTGGCGCGGCCTGCATTGGGGGTCTGGCTATGTTCGTCTCCTGTGGTGGTTTCTGGTCGTTTACCGCCCTGAACGGCCCGATCGAGCGGCGGGCCGATGCAACGCAGCGTATGCCGCCGAAACGAGGCGGAAATCAAGCCGTGCAGGTAACGCCGGAGCCGCGGTTTTTCAAGCCTTCACGCACGTTCCGGCCACCCAGACGCGGCCGATCTCCGCCGCCGAGGCATGGCAGACGATCCGCTGTGCGACCGCTTCGGCGGGACCGTCCAGACGCAGCACCGGTCCGCGCCCGGAAAGTTCGATCGCGTCGAACGGGGTACCGGGTGCGAGCTGGCCGGTGGACAGGCCGAGCGCTTGGGCGCCGCCGCGTGTGGCGAGCCACAGTGCTTCGGTGAAGGCGAGTCGCATCGCCGCACCTGCCCCGCGCGCCGCTGGGGCCCGCCCGGGGTCGGTCCCGCTGGCCAGCATCCGCGCCGAAAGCACGGCCGCTCGGGCATTTTCGAAGATCGAGGGCGAGAACCCGCCGGCGATGTCGGTTCCGAGACCGCAGTTCACGCCCCGGTCGAGCAGGGCACGCACCGGCAGCACGCTGTCGGCGAAAAAGGCGTTGGAGATCGGGCAGTGCGCCACCGCCGCCTCCCGCGCGGCGATGCGCGCGAGGTCCTGGACGTCGAGAAAATTGCCATGCGCGAGCACCGCATGCCGACGCAGCAGACCGAAGCGGTCGAGCGCCTCGGTATCGGTGCAGCCGCAGCGCGCCAGCACATGGGCGTGTTCCCAGTCACTCTCGGAGGCATGGGTCTGTACGCGCACGCCGGTCTCCGCGGCGAGGCGGGCGAGACCCGCGAGCAGCGCGTCGGTACAGGCGGGGATGAAGCGCGGGGTGATGACCGGTTGCACGAGCCCGGCCGCGTTGCCAGGCAGCGCGCGGACGGCGTCGATGAAGCGGCGCGTCGCCGCGATCGCCGCCGCCGCGTCGGGGTGGCGGTATTGCGGGGGGCAGAGTTCGGGATGGTCCATCGCTACCAGCCCGACGAAGCCGCGCTGGCCGTGGGCGAGGCAGGTGCGGGCCAGCGCGAGCGAGGCCGGCTCGTGGAGGGTGGCGAAATACAGCGCCGTGGTGGTTCCCTGCGCAAGCAGCGCCGGCACCAACTCGCCATAAACCGACTCGGCATAGGCGAGGTCGGCGTAGCGCTGCTCGAGCGGGAAGGTGTGCGCCGCCAGCCATTGCGCGAGCGGGCGGTCGAGGGCGGCGCCGCGCTGCGGCCATTGCGGGGCGTGGATGTGCAGGTCGGTCAGGCCCGGCAGCAGCAGGTCGGCGGGATCGAGATGCAGCGCGTGCGCGTCGGCGCTCAGGGCCGCATAGGCCGCCGAACCGGCCTCGGCCCGCTCGGCGATCGTGCCGTCCGCGTCGATCCGCAGGGCGATCTCGGCCAGCGCGACGCGGTCGGGCGCGAGCGGGTCGAGCACCCGTGCGCAGAGCGTGAGGCTCAGTTCAGCGCTCCGTAGCGGACGCCGTTCGCCTTCAGCCAGCGACGGTAGGCGACGGAGGCGCGGTCGGCCAGCGTCGGGATCTCGGTGCTGGCATCGAGGGGCAGCAGGGCGGGACGCTGGTTCTCGAGGATGATGCGGTCCTGAAGGAAGATGGTCTGCTGGAACTCGACCAGCGCCTCGGTGGTGGAGGTGTCGTCGAGCAGGAACATCACCGGATGGGCGCGCGCGGTGGTCGGCGTCATCGGCTGGATGAACAGGGCGATGACGTCCTGGCGCGAGTCCTGGCCCGGCGAGGTCTTGTAGAGCAGCGTCGCGAAGGGTGCGGCGACCCGATAGGTGTAGTCGGTGAGGATGCCGCCCGACGCCGCCAGGGCCGCCTGCGGCTGGAAGAAGCGGCAATGGGTGGCCCAGACCTCGCTCATCGCGGCCCCCGGCGTCTCGCGCAGCTCGATCTCGTAGCGGGCGACCTCGGTGTGCGGTTCCGCGCCGAGGATGCCGGTATGGACGAACGGGAAGTGCGCCATGTCGAGGAAGTTCTCGACCAGGCGCAGGCCGGACGACGCGACCGCGATCGCGCCGCAGCCGACCAGCCGGCGATCGGCCTCGTCCGCCTCGGGCACCTCCGGCAGCACCATCTCCGGATCGCCGGGCTCGGCGAGCGTGGTCCACAGCGTGCCATAGCGCACCACCGCCGGCAGGACGCGATTGCCATTCAGGACACGGATGTCGTCCCCGTCGCGCGCGCAGACGATGTCGCGGCCGAGCAGAAGCGTGCGCAGCGGCGCAAGGCCGAGCGCGTCAGGCGCGCCGAGCGGATACCATTGCGCGCGGGTCTGCGGCTCGACAGGCTCGGCTTCGTCAGTGAGGGGCTGGATCGACATCATGGTCCTTTACGTCTCGACAACATTATTCCAGCATCACGGCGATGCGGGCAATGAATGCCGCGCCAGCGAGAAGGGCCCCGACAGTTTGGCACAATGCCACCGTATCCGCATGGAGGGCCGGTTCGACGCGGCCGGGATGCGCCGCTTCGCCGAAGGCCGTGCCGCCCTGCTCGACCTTGCGATCGACACGCTCGATGTCTCGCCGACCCGGTTCGATTCGCGGCTGAGCGGCGACGAGATCCTGCTGGGAATGTTCGGCATGGCCTGCCTGCTGGGGCCGTCGGGTTGCGTGGTCACCCGATTCGAAAGTCTGCCGGCTTGAGCGGAGGCGTGTGGACGCCGATCGCGCTGTCGGAGGATGTCGCCGCCGGCACCGCCGCCCCTGCCCGGCTCGGCGGCGCCGAGATCGTGCTGTGGCGCGACGGCGACGGCCTGCTGCAGGCCTGGGAGGATCGCTGCCCGCATCGCGGCATGCGGCTGAGCTTCGGTTTCGTGCGCGAGGGGCGGCTGACCTGCCTGTATCATGGCTGGCAGTTCGATGCGTCGGCCCGCTGCCGGCTGATCCCCGCCCACCCCGAGCTCAAGGTGCCCGGCACCATCCGGGCGAATCCATGGCATGTGCGGGAGCGGGCCGGGCTGGTCTGGGTGGCGGACGCCGCCGATGCGGACGCCCTGCCCACCCTTCCCGACGACACCCCGATGCGCGGCCTGCGCAGCCTCGCGGTCCGGCGCCCCCGCGCGGCCGTGGCGGCGCAGACGGGAATTGGAGCGGGCGGCTGGATCTGGCGTGACGGCGCGCTGATCGGGCTGCACGGCGCCGATGATGCGACCAGCATGCTGCATCTGGCCTTGCCGCAGAGCGCCACCGCGGAGGCGCGCCGCCGGACGATGGGCGAGGCGACCGCGCTGCGCGACGCCCTGGAGGCGGCATGACCGCGCCGGCGGCCCTCGTGACCGACACCGCGCCGGTGCTGCGCGGCTGGGGGCTCGACGACCGCTCCTACACGGTCCGGCTCGGGGCCGCGCTGATGGGGGTGGGCCTCGCCTGGCTCACCGACCGTCGCGCCGAGGTGCAGGGGCCGGTGCTGGTCCGGCATGGCCGAGACATCGTCGGCGTGCGCGCGATCCTGCGCGCGCTGGCCGACGACGCGCTGCATCCCGGCTGGGCCGAGCCTGCCGCGGAGGGCTGGGAGGAGCGCGCGGCGGTGATCGGCGAGCGGTTCTCGACCCTGCGCCGCGCCTGTCTCGCCGCCGGGCGGCCCGAGACCGGCTCTGCGGCCGAGGCCTGGACGCTGCTGCGGCCGCTGGAGGACCGGCTGGCCGAACAGCACGAGGCGGGTGCCGCGTTTCTCGGCGGCGCACATCCGGCGATCGCCGACCTGCTCGCCTTCCCGGCCGCGGCCCTCAGCCACGACCTGCGCCTGCCGCACGACCTGGTGCCGGCGACGCGACGCTTCATCCGGGCGCTGCGGGCGTGGCCGGGCTTTCTGACCATGCCGGGGATCGCGCATTATCAATGACCGTCTTTCGTCCTCCCCTGCCGACACGCCGCCATTTGCTCGCCGCCGGCGCGCTGTCGCCGCTGCTGCGCCCGTCGCGGCTGCGCGCGGCGACTACCGTGCCGGACAGCCCGCTCAGCGCCGAGCACGCACTGGTCGCGTTCGGCCATGTCGGTCCCGTCAGCGATGGCGGCTGGACGCATGCGCATGATCTCGGCGTGCAGGCGGTGCGGGCGCGCTGGCCCGGGCTGAACACGATCTATGTCGAGAGCATCCCGTATTCGGCCGATGCGACGCGGATCTTCCGTCAGTTCGTCGCCGAAGGGGCGGCGATGGTGATCGCCACCTCGAACTATGGCGACTTCATCCGCGACGTCGCCGATGCCGCGCCAAAGGTGGCGTTCCTCGAATGCGACGGCCATAACGTCAGCGACAATCTCGGCTGGTATTACATCACCCACTGGTATGCAAGCTACATCATCGGGGTGGCCGCCGGGCGGCTGAGCAAGTCCGGCAGGCTGGGCTACATCGCCTCGTTTCCGATCCCGTCGGTCTTCGCCGGTGCGAATGCCACCCTGCTCGGCGCGCAGTCGGTCAATCCCCAGGCGACGATGCGGGTGATCTCGATCAACTCCTGGTTCGACCCGCAGGCGGCAAGCCAGGCGGGGGCGGCACTGGTCGATTCGGGGTGCGATTTCCTGTGCGGCATCATGGACGATCCCGCCTATCTGCGCGTCGCCGAGGAGCGGCATGTCTGGGCGGCGATGTGGAACACCGACATGCGACGCTTCGGCCCGGACTCCTATGTCAGCTCCGTGGTGCTGGATTTCGCGCCGTTCTACATCGACCAGATTGCTGCGCGCCTCGCCGGGCGCTGGCAGCCGGCAGGACATTTCCTCGGCCTCGGCCATGGCGTCGACCGCGATGCCTGGGGCGCGCGGGTGCCGCAGGCGGTGCGCGACGAGGCCGATGCGGTGCGCACGAGGATCCTCGCGGGATGGAACCCGTTCACCGGCCCGATCCGCGACACCACCGGCCGGATCCGCATCCCCGCCGGCCAGTCGATGAGCGATGCCGAGCTCTATCAGTGGAGCTGGCAGGTGCAGGGAGGGGCCGGACTTGCCTGAGACCATGTTCGCCCCGGGCGAGCCACCGTTCCTGAAACTGTCGGGCATCGGCAAGGTGTTTCCCGGCGTGATCGCCAACGAGGACGTGTCGATCGATTTCCGTCGCGGCGAGATCCATGCGCTGCTGGGCGAGAACGGAGCGGGCAAGTCCACGCTGATGAACGTGGTGACCGGGCTGTACCAGCCGGATTCGGGCGAGATGATCCTCGATGGCTACGGCGTCGAATTCGCCGGTCCGCCGGCGGCGATCGCGGCCGGGATCGGCATGGTGCACCAGCATTTCAAGCTGGTGCCGCGTTTCACGGTGGCCGAGAACCTCGCCCTGGGCTGGAACGAGACGCCCGGCTGGGTCGCGCCGGGCGCGATCGAGGCGAAGGCGCGCGCATTGTCGGAGCGCTTCGGCCTCGCCATCCGCGCCGATGCGCGCATCGACAGCCTCTCGGCCGGCGAGCAGCAGCGCGTGGAGATCCTGCGCGTGTTGTCGCGAGGTGCGAAGATGCTGATCCTCGACGAGCCGACCGCCGTGCTCAGCCCGGTCGAGGTCGCCTCCCTGTTCGACGCCTTGCGCCGCTTCCGCGACGGTGGTGGTGCGGTGGTCATCATCACCCACAAGCTGGACGAGGTGATGGCGGTCGCCGATCGCTGCTCGGTGCTGCGCGCCGGCCGACTGGTCGGCACGCACCGCATCACCGATGTCACCCCCGCCCTCCTGGTCGGCGAGATGATCGGCCGGCCGGTGGATCTGCCTGCCTCCTATCCGCGTGCGCGCCCCGCCCCCGGCCCGGATGCACCCGCCGCGATGGTGCTGGAGGCGGTCAGCGTGCGTGACGAGGCGGGGGTGACGCGTCTCGATGCGGTCTCGCTGGTGCTGCGCGCGGGCGAGGTGCTGGGCATCGCCGGCGTGACCGGCAACGGGCAACCGGAGCTGGCCGGGGTGATGACCGGGCTGGTCGCCCCCTTCTCCGGCCGGGTTCTGCTCGGCGGCGCGCCGGCACCCGGCGCCGACCCGGGCGCCTTTGCCGCCGCCGGCGTCGGCCACGTGCCGGAAGACCGTCTGCGCTCCGCCCTCGCCCCCTCGCTCGGTGTCGCCGAGAACGCGGTGCTGCGCGAGTATCGGGTCAAGCCGGTGGGCGGGCGTCTCGCCTACAACGCGGGCGCGGCGCGGCGTTTCGCCGAAGCCCTGGCCGTCGCGGCGAATGTGCGGCTCGCCTCCCCCACCGCGCCGATCCGCGGCCTGTCGGGCGGCAACCAGCAACGTCTGGTGCTGGCCCGCGAGGGACGGATCGCGACATCGGTGCTGGTCGCCTCCTACCCGGCGCGCGGGCTCGATATCGGCGCGATCGCCGCGATGCGCGAGCGCCTCGCCGCCGCGCGCGACGGAGGCGTCGCGGTGGTGCTGGTGTCGGAGGATCTCGACGAGATCCTCGCGCTGTCGGACCGGATCGCGGTGCTCACCGCCGGCCGGCTGATGGGGGTGATGGAACGGGCGGAGGCGAGACGCGACGTGATCGGGCGGCTGATGAGCGGGCGCGCAGCGGATGCGGAGATCGCGGCATGAGCGCGCCGCTGGTCCGCCTCGCCGTGGTGCCGCCGCGACGCCTCGCGGTGGCCCGCATCCTCGCGGTGCTGGCGACGCTGGCCACGGTAGGGATCGTGCTCGCACTCAGCGGCCGTGATCCGCTGCTGCTCGGCCGGCTGATCCTGCGCTCGACGGTCGGCTCTCGATTCGGGCTCGAGGATCTCGCCCTGTTCATGACGCCCCTGCTGCTGACCGGGGCATCGGTCTGGAACGGCGTACGGGTGAACCTGTGGAATATCGGCGCCGAGGGGCAGTTCTATGCCGGGGCGACGGCGGCGAGCGCGATCGGGCTGTTCGTGCCGCTGCCGGGCGCGCTGATGCTGCCGGTCATGGCGCTGGCCGGGGTCCTCGCCGGTGCCGCCTGGATCGCATTGCCCGCGGTGGCGCGGGCCTGGCTGTCGGTGAGCGAGATCATCACCACGCTACTGCTCAATTTCGTCGCCTCGCTGTTGGTCTATTATCTCGCCACCGGGCCCTGGGCCGATCACGTCACCAACGCGCTGGCCTCGACCGAACGGCTCAGGATCCTCATTCCCGCCGTCTGGGGTGCGGTGCATTGGGGGTTCGTGGTCGCGCTGGTGGTGGTGGTGGTGCTCGGCGTGGTGCTGGCGCGGTCGCGCTTCGGCTACGAGACCGCGATCTGCGGCGCCAATCCCGATGCGGCGCGCTACGCGGGCATTGCCGCCGCCCCATTGCTGTGCACGGTGATGCTGGTCTCCGGCGGCCTGGCGGGGCTGGCCGGGATGATCGAGGTGGCCGGTACGGTGCACCGGCTCCAGGGCGGCATCGCCAACAATTACGGCTATCTCGGCATCGTCGTCGCCCTGCTCGCGCGCGGCTCCGCAGTGGCGCTGATCCCGGCGGCGGCGCTGATGGCGCTGATCCTCGACACCGGCATCGTGTTGCAGACCGCGCAGATCAGCGCCTCGGCGGTGCTGGCGATCACCGGAGGGCTGATGGCGGCGATCGCGGTCGCCGACGAGCTTGCCGCCTATGTGAGGGTGAAGCTGTGATGGAGCTGCTGACCGGTCTGCTGTCGCATGCGGTGCTGTCTGGCAGCATCCTCGCCTTCGCCGCCCTGGGAGAGGTGATCGCCGAGCGCTCGGGCGTCACCGATCTCGGCGTCGAAGGGCTGGTCTCGATCGGCGCGGTGGTGGCGGTGATCACGGTGGCGGTGTCGCCGCACCCCTGGGGCGGGTTCCTGGCGGCGGGCATCGCCGGCGGCGTCGGCGGCGGGGTGATGGCGCTGACCGCGGTGGTGCTGCGCGCCAACCAGCTCCTGTGCGGCGTCGCCCTCACCTTCCTTGGCGTGGGCCTGAGCGCAGTGCTCGGCCGCGACGTCGCCGGCGCGCCGGTCGCGGCGACCTTCGCCCCCGTCCGCATCCCGCTGCTGGCCGACATCCCTGTCATCGGCCCGGCCTTCTTCGCTCAGAACGTCCTGGTCTATCTCGCCTATCTGGTCCTGCCGGTGGCCGCGCATCTGTGGCTGTTCCGAACCCGCGCCGGCCTCGCCCTGCGTGCAGCGGGCGAATACCCGGCCGCAGCGGATGCGGTCGGGCTGTCGGTGATGCGGCTGCGCAGCCTCGCGGTGATCACCGGCGGGATCATGGCCGGATTCGCCGGCGCCGACCTCACCTTGGCGGTGGTGCCGGTGTGGTCGGACGGGATGGTCGCCGGGCGCGGCTGGATCGCGCTCGCGCTGGTGATCTTCGCCGGTTACCGGCCGATCCCCGTGGTGCTGTGCGCGCTGCTGTTCGGACTGGTCACGTCGATCGGCTTCATGGGCCAGGCACGCGGCTGGCCGGTCGCACCCGCGGTTCTCAACACCCTGCCCTATCTCGGCACCATCGGCTGCGTGATCGTTCCGCTGCTGCTGAGCCGGCGGCTGCGGCGCACGATGGCCGCCCCGGCCTCGCTCGGCACGCCCTATCATCGCGGCGGTCGCTGAGCAGCACGCCACTGCACCGCACTGTCTCGATTTTCGGGCAGGTCGGACGAGCTTCCTGACGCGGGCTGTTGATTTCGGCCTGCGAGCGATCCTCCCATGATCGGGTGACGACCGGGAGTTTTCAGGCAACGACCCAAAGTCGAGACGATCAATCGCGGGACGCAACGCCAGCGGGCTGACAGTCGCTGGCGTGACAACAAAAAGCGCGTCCCTGTCGGGGAGAAACACCAACATGACGATCATGCAGTCGCTGCGGGCACATGCCCTGCGGCCAACCCTGGGTGCTGCGCTGTGGCTCGCCTGCGCGGGCGCGGCCTCGGCCACCGATGTCGATTCCGACGATTACGCCGCCGCCGCGCTGCCGCCGGGATCGAATCTCGCGCTGCTGTACTACCAGCATGCGGTTCGCGATCGTGCCTATGCCGACGGCATCGCCGCGAGCGGAGGCGATCTCGTCTCCGATATCGCCATCGCGCGCTATGCCCGTTTCGTGAAACTGGGGCCGCTGGTCGCGGACCCGCAGTTCCTGCTGCCGTTCGGTGGATTGCACGGCACCGGCAGCCAGAAGGCACTCGGCAGCGCCAGCGGCGTCGGCGACCTGATCCTCGCCTCTGTACCGCCCGCAGATTGTGAGACACCGATCTGAAGCCTACGCGGCGACGGCCGCGAGTGGAAGCTGCGCGGCGCGGATTGCGGCCGGTGG
>NZ_JACHXV010000022.1 GCF_014192375.1 Endobacter medicaginis
TCACATCAATGTCAGGAGAATATCCGGCTTTTTCTCTAGCATGTCCGGCAATGCTAGAGTATAAAAGGAACAGAGGCGAGGCAATGAAGCCCGCCCGTCGCGGAGGTTCCCCGATGTCCTTCATGTCCCGTTCGTTCGGCCAGCTCGGCAGCACCGTCCTCGATGACGACCGCCTGGCCGCCCTCGCCCCGTCCATCTTCGCGGGCGACAAGCATGAGTCGCGCTCCGAGCGTTACAGCTACATCCCCACCGCGGAGATCCTCGCGGGCATGCGCGCCGAGGGCTTCGAGCCGACCTCCGCCAAGCAGGGTCACAGCCGGGTGCCGGGCAAGGCCGACTTCACCAAGCACATGATCCGCTTCCGTCACCGCAGCAACATGGACGCGAAGAAGGAGATCGGGGCCGTTTATCCCGAGGTGGTCATCGTCAACAGTCACGACGGCACGTCGGCTTACAAGGTCATGGCCGGCCTGTTCCGGCTGGTCTGCCTCAACGGGCTGCTGGTCTCCGATCGCGAGCTTTCCTCTGTCACCGTCCACCACAAGGGCAACGTGCGCGAACAGGTGATCGAGGGTTCATATCGCGTGCTCCAGGAAAGCCGCCACGCGGTCGAGGTGGCGGAACACTGGTCGGGCCTGACACTGACCCAGGACATGCAGAACACGCTTGCGGAGAGCGCTCGCGTCATCCGCTTCGGCGACGAGAGCGGCGAGGTTTCAACCCCCATCACCGCCGATGATCTGCTGAGGCCCCGCCGTCGTGACGATGTCGGCAACGACCTGTGGCGCACCGCGAACCGCATTCAGGAGAACGTCATTCGTGGCGGGCAATCGACCTGGGGCCGCGATGCCAACAACCGCCGCCGCCGTGTCACCACCCGCGAAGTAAAGGGCATCGACGCAGACGTGAAGATCAACCGCGCGCTGTGGATGCTCAATGAGCGGATGGCGGGCCTGCTGTCCGCCTGAAACACCGGGCGGGACGTGTTCCCGCCCTCCTTTCTTCCCGATCCAACCTAGAGGGTTTCAGACCATGTCCAATACCATCCATCTTTTCGGCTATCTCGGCGACGATGCAGAACTGCGCGGCGGCGACAACGGCCCCGTCGTGCTGCGCGTGGCGGAGAACGCCGACTACACCGACCGCAGGACCGGCGAGGCGGTCAAGAAGACCATCTGGCACCAGGTCATCACCTTCCAGTCGGGCCTCAAGACGATGCTGCTCGACCGCGGCCGCAAGGGCGATTTCGTCACCCTCGAGGGGCACCTCGAGTACGACAGCTACCGCAAGGACGGCGAGACGTCCGACCGCGTGACGGCAAAGATCGTCGTCGGTCCCCAGCACAGCATCAAGGTCATCGAGCCGGCACGCTAAGGGACGCATCGCAGGGGCGGCGACAGGCAGCCCCTGCCCGCCTGCCAACGACATTCCCGCGACCGCCGGCACAGGCTGGCGGCAACCCGTCAACACGTCCCAGGCATGACGTTCTAGTATGTCTGGACATGCCAGAAGGACGCGCATCCCGCGCGCATCGCCCATGATGCCCAACCTCAATTCCATCATCCGCACCGCCCGCGCCATCGAGGGCGCCGGCAACGTCGCGCGACGCATCCCGTGCGGCATCTCAGGGTGGTTGTGGCTGGCCGGCTCGGCACGGCTCGACACCCTCGCCGTCGAAGCAATGCTTGCCGATGGATCACTGGCCGGCACCCGCGACGAATACCGCCTCAGCGAGCGCGGGCGCGCCCTGCGGCTGGCGATCGCCATGCCGCCATCTCCCGCTGCTACCTCGCACGCTACCGCGTGACGCCAGTCAAAGGGACGACATGCCATGTTCCCCTACCCAAACCCACGCCTTCGCCCCGGCCTCGCCGCGTCGGCCCTGCTGACCCAGGACACCGCCGCGGCGATGGTGGCTGCGATCACGGGCGCCCGCCCGTTCCACCAGGCCGGACAGGTTCACGTCCTCGCGGATGTCGGCCGGGTCCGGCTCCCGGTCCACATCCACCCGGGCGGCACGATCTGCCTCGGCCGCAGAGCCATCGCGCTGGAGCGTCTGGCAACCCTCGTGCGCGATCTGCGTGCGCTCGAGGCCGCCCATCGGGAGGCCCGGCGATGAGAGCGCATCCCTATCACTGCATCGCCCTCGCCGAGACCGCCATCGTGCTGGCGGTCCGCGACAGCAAGCGGGCAGCTCTACGCTCGGCCGTGCGGATCGCACGTGACCGGCATTGCGCCGTGACCATCTGGCGCACCGTCGCCAGGCCGAAGCCCGGTGCGGTCATGTCGCCGCGGCGGGCGACGCTGCTGATCCGCTACGATGCCGCCCGCGCCGAACGACAGAAGCCGAGATCGTGATGACCTCGCCATCTGGCGGGTATGGTTCTTTAGCATCGACCGACATGCTATGGGCAAGCGGACGTCTTTCGGGAGACTGCTGCTTGCCTGCCCCCAACCTCGCCACTGTCGATCGTCGACCCACGAACTACACGATCAAGGAACCCCGTTACGTCTGGAGCAATATCGACACCTGGTTGAGCCAGCACGAAGAACACACTGTCTCGACCCTGTGCCTCCTCGCACTCTCGAAAGTCGGCATCGACATCGAGCCCGAGGATCTGACCCCGCAGCGCAAGCGGCTCAACGCGTTGCGCTCGCCCGATGGAGATCCGCGCGAGCCGATCCCCCGATGCGTGCGCATTCCCCGCTACGTCAGGATGCGCGCCGAACATCACCTGCGAACCCGGCCCGATCTCACCTTCAAGCACCTGATCATGCAGGGCTTGCATCAGCTCGGGATCGAGATCGAAAGCGAGGACCTGGTCGCGGTCAGAACCCGTCGGATCGCCCTTGGCGATCCGAACACCGAAAACAGCGATGATTGAACTCGATCCACTCTCGGGCCTGTTGGGGGCATGTGTCGGCGGCGCGCTCGCGTATCTGCGTCTGGCCGGCCGCCGGCCTGCGGTCACGACCAGCACGCCGGCACCTGTCATCGAAGCCCCGTCGACCGAGACGGGCCTCAACTCAAACACCGCCCATGCCGCAAAGCCGCTGTTGACTGCATGGGAGCGGCGCGCGCTGCTTGTGTTGCGCCAACAGGTTCCCGTTGGCTTTTACGTCTGCCCGCAGGTGCGCCTCGCCGACCTGGTCGACGCACCATCACAGGGAGCGAACGCACGTCACGCCCTTGGCAAGATCGCCGGCAAGAGCGTGGATTTCGTGGTTGTCGAGCTGATTTCAGGTCGCGTCGTGCTGGTGGTCGAGCTCGACGACAGAACCCATAGCCGGCCGGACCGTCAGGCCCGGGACCGCTTCGTCGGTCGCGTGCTGGGCGAGGCCGGCATCCGCCTCAAGCGGGTGCTGCCGACCGAGAATCTGGACATCCGCGACGATCTGCAGGCGGCTCTGGCTGGCTGAGCCCTAGCGTCGCAGCCAGTCGATCACACCTGCAATCGTGCCCATCATGAACGCGACCAGCAGCATCTTGCCGACATGCGCCGAGAGGCCGCCCATAGCGTAGCCGAGCCCGGCGGCACCGATACAGACGAACATCAACCCGTATGCCGGCAACCCCACCAGCAGCCACAACGGCGCAGCGAAGGCCCGGATGGCGAAAGGCGTTCGCCGCGGCGCGTTCATGACTTGTCGTCCTCCGCTTCGACCAGCTCGAAGGCTGCGCCGTCATCCTCGCCGCACAGGATCATCAGATCGGCCTTGCCCCACACCTGGGCACCGCATTTCGGGCAGCGATATTTCACCCGCGTTCCGGCGCGCTTTTTGGTTTCTCCAACGCCCTTGGCAATGCCGAGGGCTGCCAGTTCAGCCGCCAGATCCTCGTCGATCTCGGCTGGCTGCTCGAGACGCGACAGATCAGCGAGACGGTCGAGCCAGTTCACCCCAAACCCGGTATCGCACAGGGCCGCGAAGGCTTGATCGAAGGGGCCGCCCTCGATGACGAAATGGTCCATCTGCTCGCCTGTCCGACGACCGCCGGCTTCGCCGTTATGCGACGGCTGCAGCCCGATCGCCTCCATCTTCTCCGCCCATTCGCGGTTGTGATAGGTACGCCTAGACGGTTTCCCGTGGTGCGCTTGCCACTGGTGGACCATCTCGTGAACCAACGTCGAGAGGATGTCGCGCATCGCCATCGCCGCGAAATGCTCTGGATTGAGCGCGATTTCGTCGCTGCGCTCGCCCGTTCGCCGCACAAATCGTTCCCGCGAGAAATAGCCGAGGCTACGGTTGCGGCGCTGGAAGGTGAGCATCACCGGAGGCAGCGCGGCGCCGAACAGGGCGCCGTTGAAATGGTTGAACGCCCGCTCGAACTCGTCATAGGCTTCGGCGGTCGGGGTTTCGCCTCGCGCGCCGCTCCGCGTCTTTGGAGTGTGCATTCCAAACTCAGCCAGGTTTGCCACTCGCTGGCGCCGCCTGCGGCGGCTCCGGAGGGTCGAGCCATAGTGGCGCCATACACGCCCGGCGGTTGCCCTGACGGACACTGGCCTTGCTGCAGTCCTCGAGCACCTTGGGTAGATTGTTAGACTTCAACAGCGTGACGAACGCTGTCTCGGCCGCAGGGCCTGCCGCCGCGACGGCGCCATCAACCGCCGAGCGGTCGTAGAGCCCACGGGTCAGGCCGCCGTTGTAGCCGATCACATAGGCGGCCACCCCGATCGCCAGACCCGTGCCGAGAGCCGCAAGGCCGGTCAGCAGGATGGCCTTCACCGTCAGGCGCGTGCGCTGGACCCTGACCTGTGATTCCGTCAGTCGGGCGAGCTGCGGCGCGAGCTGGTTGATGATGCCCTCGCGGTTCGCTTCCAACTCCAGCTTGCCGCGCGCGACGGCCTCTTCCGTAGCCGCGTCGAGGGCGCGGCGCACCGTATCGAGATGCACCGTGCTGGCCCGATGAAGGGCCAGCTGTGCCCCGAGCGATTCCGCCACGGCCTCCAAGACCGGGGCGAGCGGATCTCCGGAGAGGTTGGCTCGCTGGACGGACCGGGCGAGGGCGCTGCGCGCGTCCCCGACCAGCCCATCCAGCCGGTCGGCGTCGTCGCTCATGGCAGCCAGGACGTGATGCCGGCAAAGCGGCGGTCCATGGTCTCCAGCCAGCTCCGCACCCGGGACCGGTCGAACAGCCCCAGGGGAGGGGTCGTCTGCCCGTCGCGGGCGTCCGAGTAATAGGCGCGACGGTTTTCGACCGCAGCGGCCGCATGCAGGCGTGGAATCCACAACGGGACGGCGCCGGACTGCAGCTCGCCGATCGTGATTGCGTTCTCGAACACCTCGGCGAATGCCTCGTTGCGGCTCAGTCCGAGGTCGATCGCGGCCTCGTTGAACAGGATGCCGCGCGCCTTTGGCGCGAAACCGCGCGAGGTGAGGGCGGAAATCGCGGCCAGGTCGTCGGGTTGTGTTCCGACCGTGGACAGCAGCACCGGAGCCGCGCCCATCGCCTCGATCTCCTGCGCGAAACCGGGCATCTGTGCGGCCGTCTCGCGCAGGGTGGTGTCACCGCCGCCCATGTCGCACACCACCGAGACTTTCTCGCTCAGGGCGTGCTCGATCAGCTCATGCAGCCAAGCCGTCACCCCGGCCGGGTCGCTGCGATTGGGACGCGACACGTCATCGAAGTAACTGGAAAACGAGGCGTTGGTCGGGTCGAGATCGGCCATCATGAACGGGCGGTTTCCCAGCACCGCCCGTTCCGCGACCCAGCGCAGAAAGGTGGTCTTGCCGGTTTTGCCGCGCCCGTTGACGAAGACGATCTTCGTCTTGCCCGTCAGGTCGATGCCTTGGGCAACGACCGGCTCGCCGTCCGTCAGGGCGACGGGCGTGAACTGGCTGACATCGAGGGCAGGGGCCTTCGCGCGATGAAGCGCGGGATCGAATTTAGCCACGCGCGAGGGTGCGCCGGCCTCGGGGGCCGGGGCACTGGGTTGGGCGGCGGCGGCTTGCTTATCGGTGGTTCTCACGGTCGCCATGGGCGGTCCTTACGATTTGTCGGTTGGGGCTGCGCCTCGCAGCAGGGCGAGGACTTCCTCGCGCGAGCGTTGAGGCTGTTCGGGCTGGGCGGGTGCGGGGGCAGCTCGCTCAGGTGATGGTTGCCGGCTCAGCGGTCGGACCGCTTTCACCAGCTTGAACTTCGGTTCCGCGGCGGTCGGTGGTGGTTCGGCCGTCGCCGGTTCGCCGCTGATCGTCGGGGCGGGGGCAGGGCGGGGAGGTGGCACCGTGGTGCGTGGGCTCGCCTGCCTTCTCGCCACGCTGACCTTGCGACAGAGCAGCCGCCCCCCGATCGGCTCACCCGATCTGTAGGTGACTCCCGCCAAGGCCATCGCCCGGCCAATATCATCCCAGGCCCAGCCGCCCTCACGCACCAGGAGCGTCAGCTCCGGCCCGTGCCGTCTCAGCCAGGTCTGCACCTTGTCGCCGGGCTTCCAGCCCGGACGGAACGTCGCAGCCAGCGCCTCCAACTCATCGCTGTCTCGCCGCCTCTTGATGGCTGAGAGCCTTGGGTCCCACTCGTCAGCCATGCGTGAAAATCTTCCTTTTTCTCACGGACGCGACGATACGCACGCCGCCGCGCGTTTGTCCAACAAAAAACGTCACCTGTTTGGCCTCCTGTTTTATCACCTTGGCAGATTCCGTTTGTCACCTGTTTTGTCTCCTGTTGTGTCACCACTCAGTCGTGGAGAGAAGAAGGCCATGGAGAGGTTAATCTCTTACAGACCAAGTCACCCTAGAGAGTGATGGTTGAAGGGCCCGCACTGTCGCTGCTATCGGTATCGATGTCAGGGGATCGGCTCTTCGCTTCGATCTCCGAATCACGGAGCGACAGCGATGACCGAAACACGCGATGGCGCCTATCTCGCGCACATCTCCGACACCGTCGAAGCCAACGCGAACCAGCTCGGCACGATCGTCGAAATCCTTCGCGTGATGGTCGACACGCAGGGGGCTCAGAGCGAAATGCTGGCGCAGATCCTCGGCGCCGCCATCGCGCCGCCAGGACCATCGCCCGTCGCCGAGGCGTTGCGTGCGCTGGCCGAGCGCGTCGATGCGAACACCGCAGCGATCGGCGAGATGGCCGCCGTCATGGAGGGCCTGCCGGCCGCGATCGGCGAGGCGATCGAGCCCGACCGGGCGAGCCCGGGTCCGGTGGCGGAGTAGGTTCGTTTTGCTTACGTATCGGACCGGCGCGGCTGGATCGCCGTCGGCCGCCAAGGCGATGGGCGAACATCTGCTGCAGCAGACCTTGTCGCCCGAGATGGCCGCTATGGCCGAATACTACCAGCAGGGGGTTGCGCCACCCACGGCGGCAGAGGCCGCCAGGGCGCGCTACGGCGGCCTCGCGGGGGAGGGTGGCACACTGGACCCCGCCGCGCTCGATGCGGCACTCAGCGACGAGATAAACCGCCTTCGCGAGAACGCCGCCGGACCCGGGGCCAGTCCTCCCGAGGATCTGGCCCGTGACGCTGCCGGCGCGATCGCCGGCGCCGGGCTAGCCAGCGTTGACGACGCGCGCGCCTCGCTCGCCCGGCTCGGCTACACCGTGGAGGCGGCCGAGCTGGCGGACGCCGCCGCCCGGGCGCAGACCGCGAAGGACTACACCAGCGCCACCGCCGCCGCCCGGGCCGATCTTGAGCCTGAATTGGCGCGACGCCTCGCCATACCGCTCGATCGCGGCCTGACAGCGGCGGAAGTCGCCAACCTGCTCAACGGTCAGCGTGCCGATGGCGCGGACATCGAGGGCAAGTCCAAGCAGGCCGCCGTCGAGGGGGTTGGCACGACGCTTGGCTTCGACCAGTCGCGGCTGCCGCTCAGAAGCGAGCTGGAGCACGTTCTGGCGGGCCGCCGTGCCGATGGCGGGGATCTGGACCCGAAGGACGCCAAGACCGCCTCTGCGCGCTTCCTGGCCGCCTTGGGAGCCAAGGCGGACAGCCTGACGGACATCGAGCGCGAGAACGTGCTCGGCGGTCGTACCGTCTCCGGCGCCGAGCTGTCGGCCGAACTCTACCACTCCCGGCTCGACACCGGCCGGGCGCGGATCGGCTATGTCGACCTCACATTTTCCGCCCCTAAATCCGTGTCTGTCGCATGGGCCTTCGCGCCGACCGACGCCGAGCGGGGCATCATCCTGCAGGCGCATCACGACGCCATCGCCGCCACGATGAAGGACATCGAGGCGACGATCGGCCGAGCGCGCAAAGGGCAGGGTGGCCGCGACGGCTACGACCCGGGCAGCATCGCGTGGGTCTCGTTCGACCACTATGCGGCACGACCGACCGTCGAGGTGATCCGTAAGGACGCCCAGGGGCGCGACTTCACCGAGCTGCACACCATGCGCCATCAGGGCGGTCGCATCGCCGGCGACATGCAGCTGCATACCCACACGGCGGTGATGAATGCCGTGCTGACGCCGGAAGGCCGCATGGGCGGGCTGTGGCTCGACCAGCTCGACGGCCGGGTCAAGGAGTGGGGCGCGGTCTATCAAGCCTATCTCGCCACGAACCTGCGCCGGCACGGGGTCGATATGGTGCTCGACGCCCGCACCGAGATGGCGCGCGTCGCCGCGGTCCCGGAGAGCGTGAGCGAAGCGTTCAGCAAGCGCACGATGGGTGGCACCGCCGCGGCGCGCGCCTACGCGGCCGAGAACGGCATCGACTGGGACGCCCTGGCGCCGGAACGCAAGATCGCCCTTATCAAGCAGGGCGTGCAGGACCCGCGCGGTGCCAAGTCCGACGACATCTCCGACATGCAGGCATGGCGGGCAGCCGCCGAGGATCTCGGCTATCGCCACCGCAGCATCCTGCGGCCCGACCAGGTGGCCGCCGTGCCGGATCGCGCAGCCCGTCTCGAAACCGCTTACGAAGCGGCTCAGGGCGTTCTCGACAAACAGCTGCAGCGACGCGCCTCTCTCGACAGCTCAGATGCGCGGATCGCCGCGGCGAAGGGCCTGATCGCGTCAGGCATCGAGGATGCCGCCGACGTGTCGGCAGTGACGGCCGCCATGCGCGAGCGCGGCGTGCAGCAGCATGGCCGCAGGACCGGGCTGATCTGGGGCCAGGTCGACAGCGTCAATGGCCGCGAGCGCATTGGCATCACTACCGCCCTGCACGAAAGCGAGGAACGCGACGTCGTCGGCCTGGCGCGCGCGGCCGCAGCCGACACATCCGCCTCGTTGACGAAGAAGGCCATCGAAAAGGCGCTGGCCGACCATCCCGAGATCGACCTGTCCACGGCGCACGGCAAAGCACAGCGCGCGATGATGGACCAGCTCGGAACCGGCGGCCGCGTCGCTGCCGGCATCGGCGTGGCGGGGTCCGGAAAGAGCACGCTGCTCAAGCCTTTGGTGACGGCGTGGAAAGCGCAGGGCAGGGACGTCCACGGTATCGCCCTCGCTTGGCGCCAGAGCGATGACCTTGGCGAAGCCGGCATCGTTGCGAGCAAGACCCGGGCCGTCGACGCCTTCCTCCGCGGTATCGAGCGCGGCAAGATCGACCTGACGAAGAAATCCGTCGTCGTCGTCGACGAGCTGGGCCTTCTCGGCACCCGCCAGCTGCTGGACCTGTTGCAGGCGCGCGAGCGTCATGGTTTCCAGCTCGTCGGCATCGGCGATCCCAAGCAGATGCAGTCGGTCGAAGCCGGCGCGACGATCGGGCTGCTGCGCCGGGCCTTGGGCGACGAGAAGCTGACAACGCTGGAAAGCTCGGTGCGCCAGGTCACGGCCGAAGAGCGCGAAACCACGCTGATGTTCCGCGAAGGCCGGGCAGAGGAAGCCGTCGGCCGCAAGGCCGCGAACGGCACGCTGCGCGTTGCCGCCGGAGGCTATGACGAGGCGGTCGCGGCCGTGGTCGACCTCTGGCGCGAACGGCGGGAAGCGAACGCCGATCGCGACAGGTTCAGCCTGTCAATCTCGGCACCCACCAACGCGGACGCTCACGCGATCAGCATCGCCATCCGAGATGAGCGGCGCCGGGCAGGCGAGATCGGCGCGGATCTCCGCACCATCCGCGCGACCTCTCCATCCTCGGGGGCCAACGAGGGTCGAAGCTATGACATGGGTCTGGCGGTCGGCGATCGCGTGCGCCTGTTCGTTCGTGCCAATGCGAAATGGCGGGATACCGGCAGCTCCGGAAACATCGGCCGCAACGGCTCCGTGCTCGAAATCCGCGAGGTAACGGATGACGGCCTGGTCCTGCGCGGGGCGAACGGACGCGACGGCCTGGTGGCGTGGAAGAGCCTCACGGACAAGAGTAGCGGGCGCATCCTGCTGGCCTATGGCGACGTCCTGACAACCAACACCTCCCAGGGTGCCACCGTCAGCGAGCATATCTTCGCCATGCCGGCCGGCTCGCGCGCGGTGAACGCCTTCGGGGCCTACTCGTCCGGCTCGCGCCACCGCGAGCAGTCGTTCATCGTCACGTCCGACGGCGCCGAACGCGCCGAGGTGGCTGGTCGGAGGCCGCTGGGCGACCGACGCGCCATCGAGCTGCGCGACGTGCTCGGCAATGTGGCGCGCAATTTTGCCCGCCAGCCTGAGAAGGAAGGCGCGCTCGACCTGCTGGACCGGGCGCGTGCTATCCGGCGCGGCACCGTCAAGGATCTGCAGCAGACCACTCAGCGCATTCAGCAGCGCGAGGTCGATGGCGAGGCCCCGACCACGCTGTCCCAGGGTGCCGCACGGCGGCGCGACGAAACACTGGTCAGCCGGTCCCTAGGCGCGGTGCGCCGGCAGATGAAGCGGCAGAGCGCCGCCGTCGATCGCGTGCGCGGTCTGGCCGCGCAGGTGGCCGCTCGAGTACGGGCGGTCGCAGCCCAGCGACGGGCCGAAAAGGAAAAAGCCGCCCGGAAAGTCCGGACGGCTCAGAAGAAGACGCGAAAGAGCGGCCTGCGGTGAGCGTTCAGCGCAGGCGCTGATAGCCGGGGATATTCGCCAGCATCGCCGCCGTGATTCTTGGGCCGGCCGACAGCCCGATCGGAAAGGTCTGTATGGGGCGCAGCGGGTTGCGCGTCATGATCGTCCAGCGCCCGGCGTCTCTCGTGACCGGCCGCCACTCGTCAGACGTCAGGTCCGCATACGCCAGTTCGAACGGCTCGCGGATGGGCTGCCAGACCGAGAAGCGCTCCCGCTTGCGGTCGAAGAACAGTTTCCGGAAATACCCGAGTGTGACATCGCCCTGCAGCGAATAGCCGTTATGGGCCGCCCACTCCTGGGCCCGACGCAGGAAGAGCAGCCGCAGCGACAGAACGCCCGTGAGGCCCGCAACCGCGACCAGGCCTGCAGCCGCCGTCAGTCCTTCGAGTGTCATGACCTTTCCCTCACGCCTTGAGGGTCGAGGTCTTGACCAGCTTCTCGCTGGGCTGGCTGGACGGTGCGGCCGAGCGCGCGAGCGCCTGCCAGTAGGCAGAGCTGGCGGCTTCCTGGCTGGCCGCCTGACCGGCGGCGATCGACGCGAATCTGTGTGTCCGCGCCTCTTCCTTGTATTCCTGCCGCTGTTCGGCCCGGACCTGCTGTTCGAGGCTCATGGTGCTCCGCCTTTCGTCGTTTCGGGCTGCCTGATCGCGTCGAGAACGTCTCAGCTAATCACGGAAGCTCAGGCCGATGCACGGCCTTTCGAGAATCGGCTTTGGCCGACGCGCTCGGCGACGTCCGGACGCCGAAAGTAGATCGGCACACCGCAGCGCAGCGGCCGGCCGCCCCGCACGACGATGAAGGATTCGTCGACACGGACATCATTCATCAGCTCTTCGGGCCGGATCAGCGGCCGGCTGATCTCGTGGTAGCTGGTGTTGGCTCCGCGCGAGCGGTTCGAGGATTCGAAGCCCTTGCCGCTGCTGCCCGTGTTGCTGCCCTCGCTGGTCGCCATCACGCCGTATGTGCCGAAGGTCTCCGACAGCTCCTTGGCCGTCTCCAGATCGGAGACGGCGACATAGGTGCGATGGACGACGCTATCATACCACGCTTTCTTGCCGTCCTTGCCCCATTGCCCCTCGATCTGGCCGGTCGATTGGTAGAGCAGGCGCAGGGTGATGCCGTATTTCCGGCCCGCGTCGCGCGCCGTAGTGATGATCTTCATCGGGCCAAGGCGCGCGACCTCATCGAGCAGGAACAGCACCCGCCCTGCAACGGCGCCGTCCGCCTCGTAGACGCTGTTGAGCAGCGCGCCGACCAGGGCCTTGCCGACCTCCGGCGTGTTCTCCAGCGCCCGCAGCGGCAGCTGGATAAACACGTCGACCTTCCCCGAGCACAGATCCGACGACCGGAAGGTGGTGCCGGACACGAGATCGCCGAACGCCGGGTTGGACAGCCACGACGTCTTGTCGTCGGCGTTGCCGTAGATGCCCGAGAACGTGTCATCCACCAGCCCCATGAGCGCGCCTGCCGTCTCGCGGGCGTAGCTGGCCGGGCTGTGCTCATGGATGGCCTTCAGCGCCTCCCTGAGCTGATCCTGCGGGGTGCTGATCCCACGACGCAGATGCCGCAGGGTCTTCAGCTCCGCCGGCAGGTCGGGATCGAACATCATGTGGACCAGCAGGCAGGTGACGAGGTTGCGGCCCTGCCGGTCGAAAAACTCGGCATTGGCCTCCTTCGACCCGTGGGAGGATTCGGCGCAGATCCACGACACCACGTCCTGAATGTTGGTGATCGCCTCCGGGGAGTCGATGTCGATCCAGTCGAGGACGTTGAATCCGACCCCGCCGCCGAGGCTGATCTCGTGGACCGTGTGACCCATCGCCTCGCGCATCGGCCGCAGCATCGGCCCCAGCTCGCTGCTGGGGTCGAGCGTGACGATGGGCGCGCGCCAGGTAGTGTAGGTCGTGACCGCCGCGGTGGTCTTGAACGACCCCGATCCGGCAATCACCAGACTATGCGTCGAGCCGTCCTCGCAGGGGTCGACCAGCAGCGGCGCCTTGCCGCCCTGACCCCAGGTCTTCGGGTCCTTGGGCCGGAAGGGCTCCCCGGCGACCTTGTCCTCATCGACGCGATACGCTTCGCCGATCGCGACCCCGCCATGATCTGGGTCGGGACCGGGGAATAGCTGCGCGGCGCGTGTCATCGTCATCCATTCCGCATGACCGTGGTTGTCGGTCACGCCGCGCATGGGCGGCTTGGAGCGGGAGAAGATCGAGCGGCGCAGCGATGGTCCGATCGCCCGGCGCCGGGTCAGCGCCGCCGCGAGGAACACCAGAACGACCACGCCGCCGGCACCGGCACCGATCTTTAGCCAGAGCGAGATCTGCGGGTTCGGCGGGGCGTAGATGAAATACAGCCACCATTGCCAGAACGGGTGCGCGAAGGCGCTGTAGAGCCCGGTGCCGAGCAGGAAGACCAGCGACGCGACCAGCGTCCACGCGGCGACCATCAAGGCGAGGCCGAAGACGATCTTCGCGGCGATGACGCCGCCCGGAGTTTCGGATGTGCGTGCCATAGGCCCTCCGCCAGTGGTGGGGATCAGGCCGCCAGCAGGTGCGCGACCGTCTCGTTGCGACGGCGGGCCTCAGCGGCCAACCAGACTTCGCCGATGTTGTAGATCTCGCCGCTGGTCGAGAACGGCACGATCACGTCGATCGCCGCTCCGAGCATGTCGACCAGCGTCTTGTCCTCGAGGGCCGCACCCTGCGGCGATCCCTTGACCAGCGAGAACAGCTTCTTGAACGCTTGCACGGGGTTCGCGCCGTGGATGGTGCTGATCGACCCCGGATGGCCGGAGACAACCTCATTGAGGTAGGTCCAGGCCGCGTCGTCGCGCATCTCGCCGAGCAGGATACGGTCCGGCCGCATGCGCAGGCTGGCCTGCAGCAGGTCCTCGGCACGCACCGAGCTGACCCCCGAACCGCTCTTCGAGTAGAGCAGCCGGACGTGGTTCGGGTGCGGGATCACCAGCTCGAGCGTGTCCTCGATGGTGATCAGGCGTTCGTGGGTCGGAATGGCCGAGATCAGCGTCTTGCCCATGGAGGTTTTGCCCGACCCCGTCGCACCACACATCAGCATGGTCAGACGATTCTTCACGCAAGCATCGAAGAACGCCTCGATATTCCCGCCGTCATAGTGTGACAGGATCAGTGCGTCCCTCTCTTGCTGCGCCGTGCCGCGATCGGACCAGCGATTCCATCTCGCTGTCTGATAGCGAGACGACACGTCACTCAACGCCGAGACGGAGGACCCCGGTCGGCGAATCGTGATGCTCAGTGTCCCGGCCGGCACTGCGGGCGGCATACACACCTGCAGACGCTCGCCGTTCGGAAGTTCCGTCGAGCACAGAGGGTGGCGAGGCCCGACATCCTGCTTGCGCAGGGCGCCGGCCAGGATGGCGATGTCCTCGAGATCGTCGTAGCTCAGCGCCAGGTCGTGTTCGGTGAACACACCGCGCTGCCGGACGAAGACCTTGCCCGGCCGGTTGATCGCGACCTCCTCGGTGGCCGGGTCCTCCAGGTAGGCGAGGACCGGCCGCATGAGGAACAGCAGCTGCGGGGCCGCCTCACTGCCCATAGCCGGCTCCCGCCGTGCGCAGATCGTAGATGTCCGAGAAGTCCAGATCCCGCGCGACGAACACCGCCACGTCGTCGCCCTGGTTCTTGGTCCCTGTCGGCGGAATGTTGATGCTGGCCTGCAAGGCCGTGTTGGCGACCTGCTGGCCGTTGGACTGGAAGGAGTTGAAATACGACCCGCCGTTCTTCGAGCTGATCTGCGAGGCGGCCTGTGTGCCGGCATCGAGGCCGCCCTGAATGACGCTCAGCAGGATCGCCGAGCCGAACCGCGCCCACCAGTGATTGTCCACCTGCACGCTCAGGCCCGACCGGCCCAGCTCGTCGGAGGCGGGGGAGTCGAGTTCGATCACCGCATGCTGCGGTGTCTCGGCCCGGTGCCATAAGACGAAGGTGCGGTCCTCGCCCAGCAGCATGCCGCGCTGGTCCTCGCCGGAGATCGTGGTGCCCTTGTCGAGCAGCACGACATTGCCGGTCGTGCTGCGGATGTCCTGCGACACCACGCATTTGACCATGCCGGGGAGCTGCGTGTTGATCGCCGTCTGCATGGTGCAGGGAATGATCGTGCCCTTGGTGATGAGGAAATCAGGGTGCGGCAACAGCCGAGCCTTGGTGGTCTCGAGTACCGTCGGGTGCAGTTTGTCGCCCAACGGGCTGCGGGGGTTCTCGCCCCCTTGCCTGCCGGCCTCGCCGCCCGGTGCGGTTGCCACGGCAGGAGCAGGGGCAGGGACGCCGCCCGTCGTTCCTGAGAACGCGAAGATCGCACTCTCGGCCGGGGTCTGCTCATGCTTCTGCTGCTGCGCGAAGAACGGGTGGCTGGGCTGCGGCATCGGCACCGCGGCAGGCGGCGCCGGGGGCGGGATATAGGGGGCGGCGTGCATCGCCAGGCCGCCGTTGATCTGCGGCTGGTCCTGCTGCTGGTCGGGGCGCTTGTGGTGCGATGCGTTGAACCAGATGAAGCCGAGCACGATGACGGAAATCAGCCCCCCGACCGACAGCTTCTGCCGCATCGTGAGCTGCGGCCCCGTCGAGACGGTCGAGCCCCCCTCGTTGATGCCGTGACCGTTGTGCTCGGGGTCGCGGGGGTCCCGCGGATCGCTGCCGCTCATTGATCGGCTCCCTTCGTCACACGGACCACGTTCGGACTGGTAGTGTTGGTGCCGGGGTTGAGCCCGACCGGGTTGTAGCTCTGGTTCCAGATGCACAGCACCGTGTTGCCGTCGCGCAGGCGCCAGCCGCGGGCGACGTGATCGGCGACAACCAGCGTGCCCATGCCGCGCGCGTCATTGGTGACGCTGTAATTGGCCGTCGCCTCCTTGCCGTCCGGATTGAGCGTGAAGACCGCCGGGATACGGACATTGCCGGGGAAGCGGAACGAGGTGACGTTGCCGTTGTCCCACACCTCCAGCGGCAGGACCGTGCGGTCACCCTGAGCGACGTAGTGCCAGTTATGGGTGCCGAAATAGGGGTCCTTCTTCTGGCGCTCCATCTCGTCATGCGCCTGGTTCATCTGGAACTGCGCCTCGCGGGCCTGCTGTTCGGCCTCATCCTTCTTCGCCTGTGCCGCCGCGGCGGCCCGGCGCGCCGCCGCGACATCGCCGGGATAGGTGAACTGGACGGAGTAGTAGACGCCCGCCTCGTTAGCCGCGAGATCGGCCGCGTCGACGGTCTCGAACTCGAACACGTAGCGACGTAGCGCGCCGGTCGCGGTCTGCGTCAGAACGATGACAGGCTGCAGGGCGACCTTGGCCGACGGCTTGAAGAACAGGAAGTTGCCGGCCGGCAGGGCCTTGAGGTGCAGGCTGTCGGTGACGGCGACATTGCGCACCGCCTCGCTGGGGCCGAACCCGACAACGAAAGTGGCCCCAACAGCGGTCGAGAGGTGGACCACCTGGTCGGGCACATAGGGGATGTAGCGCATCCGCGAATCGCGGGCGGATGCGACAGGGTCCTGCGCGGCATGCGCCGGCAGCGCCGTGCCCAGCGTGGCGAGCAGGAGGCTTGCGGCGAGCGTCTTCATTGCGCGCTGTCCTCCGAGGACTGATACGAGGTGATGAGGATGCCGCCCGGATTGGTGATGCGGGCCGAGGCGGGCAGGTCGGCGATCTGCTGGTATTGCAGGGTCGCGGTCCAGGTGGTGACTTGCGGCCGGGAGCCGTCGATGGTGATCGACTTGCGGAACCGCACCTGCAGAACGTGGCTGCCGAGGTTCGAGACCGAAATCCGCTCGATGTCGATCTGCCCCTTCTTGCCCACCGTCACCTGTGGCGAGGCGGGGTTGGGGTAGTTGAACCAGGTCTGATAGGAGCCCCGGACGCGGTCCGAACTCATCATCGAGACGACGTCGTAATTGTAGCGGGCGGTCGGGTAGGCATACCCCTCACGGAGCCGGACATATTCCCACACCGCAGCCTCGATCACCGCGGCGTCCGTCGTCGCCGGCAGGTGCGACATCGACGGCTGGGTGTCGATGGTGCCGTCGGAGCGGATGACCATCGGCAGGGGGACCAGCTTCTCCAGCGGGAACAGCGAGGCTACCGTCCAGGCCAGGCCGAGGTTCGCCACGAGGGAGACGCCAAGCCCGACGAGCAGGAACTTGTTGATGCGCGCGATCGAGCGAAGCCGGGTCTGCTGGAAGGCTTCGACCTCGGCGTAGTGCTGTTCGAGCTTGGCCCGGTTGACCGGGGTCGCGAAGGGGACGTCGTTCATTCGGACTTCATGTCCTTCGTCCTGGTGAGATCGGCCGGGGTGGGCGACCAGTGATTGGCGTTCAGTGCGAAGATCGGGCCCTTGCAGCACGCCAGCTCTTCGGAAGAGCTGGAGCAGGCCGCCAGGCCGAGCACCACCGCGAACGCCGCGAGCGGGCGAACAAAAACAAGCTTCATGGGCATGACTTCCGCTTGGGGTAAGTGACTATGTCTTTCTTGAATTAAGGGCTCTGGCGATCGTGTTAACGCCGCCGGAAGCGCCCCCGACAATCGAGTTTAGGACGGGACCGGCGGCGTTCAAAGCCACACCGCCCCCGATACTTGCGGAGACGGCCGGCAACATGCAGATGATGAAAGCCCCGATCCCCATATACATCAGGGTCTCGAACAGAACTTGAATCGCAATATCCGGTGTCCCTGATTTTGCCATGGCGTTCAGGCCGCTGATTTTGATGTAGTTCTCGATCCCATTGGTAACGATCGTTATGGCGATGTTGACCAAGAGAGTGAGCAGCGCGAGGCCAATGAGCTTGCCGATCCAGCGCTCGGCAATGTGGCGGGTCGCATCGAAAAGAAACCCGCCGATGAGGAACGGACCGGCCACGACCAGAACGTCGGTCATCGCGTGTGCTACGATGTAGACTGCGAAGCACACCACCAGCAGCACAAAGGACACCAGCTGCGCGCAGGCCAGCTCGATCAGATCAACGATCTGATACCAGGACAGATGCGAGTCGATCGTCGCGACTTGATGGCCGATGGTGTTGAGTATTTGGTCGAATGCCTCTGGAGTCGACGAGGCCTTGCCGTTTGACACTGAGTCGGCGACCCAATTCGGAAGGCCGGTCTGGAAGAAGCTGGACACGTACGAGTTGTAAACACCGGCCTCCATGATGAAGGCTGAGACCAGACAGACCCTGACAATGCGGGTAATTCCCCGCCGGGTGTCGATGTCCCCCCGCATGATCAGCATGCCGGTGACGATGATCCAGAGCACAATTAGGGCGGTGAATGGAGCCGATACAGCACTGAGAGCCGACGAAACAAGGTTCGACGTACCCATGTCGAATGACGTCGAGAAGTCCTGTCCATAAACGGTAAACGGCGTCATATCGGCCATTCTCGTTATCCCTACCTCTACTGTCCGTTCGGACCGGCAGCCTTTTGGGCCTGCACCGCAGCGTTGCACCAAGCCTTGGGTGATCTCACCACCCACCCAGGATCGAAGCATCTGGAGAGTGTCAGGCGCCGAGTGATCGCGTCCTTCTCGTAAGTTTTGGGCTGCGTCATGAAGTCGCTTGAATCACCCGGCATCGGCGGTGCCGAAACGACCGTATTCGCGACCGTCACATTCTTGCAGTCGGGATAATTCTCGTATGTCCGGTCATTGATACACTCATGCCAGACCTGGTCACGGAGCGTACCGTTGCGGATATAATCGCTGACGGTGTGCGCCGCCCGGTCCGGAGACGGGGCAGCCGCGATCACCGGTGCGATTGTCGCAAGCGCGAGGGCCAGACCGGCCGAGGCGATGAGCGCTCGCAATTACTGGATCTCCGCCGGCATCGCAGCCGCGGCCGCCTGGGCATCGGAGTGTGCCTTGGCCTCCCCCGCGAGCTCCTGCGCCTGTGCCTGCGCGGCGGCCATCGCCTGCAACGACTGCGCCTGGGCCGCCTGCGTCTGGATCGCCTGATTCTCGATGTTGATCCGGGCGTGGACTGCCTCGAGCTGCTTGATGTCGGTGGCTTGGTCGACGGCAAGCTGCATCTCATGGAGGTCGTTCAGGCGTTCGTCGATCGAGGCGATCTGCGTCGTCGCGAAGCCCTGCATATTCGAGATACTGATTGCGCGCTGTCGGAGCAGCTGCGACATGGTGTCGTTGCCCGTTGGCAATGTGGCCGAGTTCGCGCTGAAAAACTGCTGACCGGACGGGGTCAGCCCGGTCTGGCCGAGGATGCTGCCCACCAGCTCGTTTGCCTGCGGCATCGGCTGTGTCAGGGCGCTCCCATTGAGGTCAGGCAGCAGGCTCTGGATGTTCGACGCGTTGGTGAACATCGAGTAGGTGTCTTTCAAAGATTTCGCCTGGCTGTCGAGATCGTCGATCTCTGATTTGAACTCCTTGGCGTCCTGGAGAATGGCTTTCATGTCGACCACGGCCATCGCGCCTTGTGCACGAACCGCAATGGGGGCGATCAGGCTGGTGACCATCATTGTGGCGATAACGGTTTTTTTCATATCGATCCTCCTTAATCCTTGGCTTCGTGGTAGCGCTGCATGAACGGGCCGACCCAATTCGCGGGGTCATCGCCAAGCTCGGCGCGCAGCTTCTCGCCGAACCGCACCGTGTTGGCGCGGCCGGACAGGACCGCGACGTATTCCGGCATCGAGGACAGATCGAACTCGCAGATCACCGAGCCTTCCTCTCGCTTGAGCAGGAAGCGCCGCGACAGGCCGAGCATGTCCTCGCGCACCGCGCGGTATTCGCCCTGAGTGCATTTCAGGCCCTCGACGTAAGCCTTCTCGTCGGCTGTCGGGGACGGGTAGAGGATCTTGGTCATGCACTGAGCGACCAGCGACGCCCCGAGCTTGGATTCCAGGACGTGTTCGGGCTGCTGGGTGGCGAGGATCAGCATGCCGTTGTTCTTGCGCACCGTGAGCAGGAACTTGTCGATCACGCTCGCGAACAGCGGGTTGAGCAGATAGGCCCGGAACTCGTCGCACGACATCACGAAGCGCCGACCGTCGACCACCGAGGCGATGCGGTGCAGCAGGTAGGCCGCCGCCGGTGCGCAGACTTCCTCGTAATCGAGCAGGTGAGTCATGTCGAAGCCGGTGATCGACGACGACAGCTCGACGTCATCGGTCTCGCCGTCGAAGGCCCAGCCGAGGGCGGAGCCCCGGCACCAGCGCTCGAGGCGCGCTCCGGCCCCGTCTTCCGGACCATGCTGCAGGAACTCCCGCAGGCCCGCGAGCGAGCGCATCTCCACCGGATAGCTCAGCTGGCGGCGGATGCCGCGCTCGAGGCGCCGGTTCTCCTCGGCCGGCAGGGACCCTTTGCCGTCGCTCTCGATCAGGCCGGTGATCCACTCGCGCAGGAAGTCGATGCTGTTCGGCTCATCCGTCAGCCCGCGCAGGGGCGCCAGGCCGGAGGGCTGGCCACGCTTGAGTTCGAGATAGACCCCGCCGGTGGCCCTCACCAGCAGCTCGCCGCCGCGGTCCTTGTCGAAGAACACCACCGCACCCTGACGGCCCGACAGGGACTGCTCCATCGCCGCCAGCAGATACATCATGAAGGTGGTCTTGCCCGACCCGATCGGCCCGAAGATCGCCGTCATGCCGACATCGACGACGTGCGAGACGTAGTCGTAGGGCGTCGCTCCATCGGTGCGGAACCGGATGATCGCCGGTCCCCACCACCCGCTGCGCGAACCGGACGGGAAATTGTCGAAGGGCGAGAGTGCTGCGAAATTGCGGCTGTTGATCGCGCCCGGGCGGGTGCGCCAGGTGAAGTTGCCCGGCAACTGCGCCCAATAGGCCGCCTCGATGCCGATTCCTTCCTGCACGACCACCGCGCCGGCATCGGTAAGCCGTGCCCGCGCCCGTGCGGCGCGCTCGCCGAGCTGGGGCAGGTCTGCCGCGAACACCGTCAGGGACAGGTGGTGCGAGCCGACGACGAATTCGTTGCTGACCAGCTTGTCGACAGCCGCCTCCAGGCCCTCGATCTGGCTGGCCGCCTTGTCCCCGGCGCTGACCATCTGTGCGGCCTTGGTGGTCAACACGCTGTCGGCCTGGGCACGGGTCAGGAAGGAAAAGCTCTGGCTCAGCACCAGCGGAAATTCCGCGCTCAGCAGGCTGTTCAGCATCCCCGGCCGGGTCTTGGCCGGATATTCCCGGAACGAGAACACGCCCCCGACATAGGTTTCGTCGGGCGCCCTGATCTCGAAGGCGCGGTTGCCGCAGATCACGCGGTCCGTATAGAGCGACGCACCCAGCGAGCCCGAGACGAGGGGGACCGGCAGAAACCGGCCGGTCATCACCATGCGCAGCGCCTCGCCGATCTCGCTGAACACGACCTCGCCGCGCTCGCGCAAGCCCAGCCGCCGCACGCCATAGGCCGACAGCGCCGAGCTGACGATATGCCAGACGTCCTCCAGCTCCCGCCGGTCCGACGGCGAGGCCGAAGCCTCACCGTTCTTGATCCGGCGCAACTTGCGGGTTAGTGCCGCGCCGCTCTTGCCCAGCACGTTGCGCGGCGACACCGTGACGGCCAGAAAGAACTCGTTGCGGAACAGCCGCCCGGACAGCACGCGCTCGCGGTAGGCCGCATCGAGATCCCGCGCGAAGGCCGAGCGGAACCGGGTCTCCGGCAGCTCGGGAATGTCGGCGTGCCGGACCAGGTAAGTCGAAATCGTGATGTTGTCGTCAGCGATGTTACGCAGGATGGTGTTGATCGTGCGCATCCGTGCATTGCGCATGACCGGCTCTTCGAGCTCGAAGGGCACCCCCTGAAGATGGCCCATCGCCATCACCGAGCCGTCCTTCAACAGCACAACATCCGGGGCGATGTGACCGACGTACGGCAGATAGGTCTCCGCCGACGCTTCCTTAAGCATGGTGGCTCCCGCCATCAGACGATCCCCCGGCCGCTCTTGGGCACGTCCAGCGGGAAATTCGACACTGTCGACCCACCCCACACATGCTTGTCGACCTTACGGCCCTTGGTGCGGAACCACAGCCCGACGACGCGGACCGCGTTGTAGTCACGCGCGACCAGGATGCGCGCGGCGCCGTAGATCGGCCCCATCAGGATGAGATAGAGGGGGTTCTTGAAGATCACGACGACCAGACCGGCCGCCATGACAAGAACCCCCGCCAGCGAAAGAGGAATCCCCATGAACAGGGCCGGCCTGGTGGCGGCGAGATACAAGGTCTCTTCCTCCAGCTTCTCCATCCGTCAGCCGCCCGTCAGGGTCTGGCCGAGATAGGCGGCGCCGAACATCACGACGATTCCGCCGATGACACCGGCGATGATCGACATCGAGACGCGGCCGAACATCCACGCGAGACCGATACCGATAATGCCCAGCACGGCGAGGGTCTGGCCGAACGGTCCCAGGATGAACGTGCAGACGTTCTTGATCATCGTCGTCGGATCGGCGCCGCCTGAAACGGTCTGTGCCTGCGCGGCGATCGGGGTCAGTGACGCGAGAAGCGCGACAGCGAGGCGGCGGCTCTTCCGGCCCGCCAGACGGAGACCCGAGTAGAGGCGCAGCTGAACCGCTGCGTGGTGAACGAGCGAAGCGTTTGCATTCATGGAGATGTCCTTCATTGGAAAACGATTGCCGAGGCCGGTTGCGCAGTCGGCGTAGCCGGTTCCGGGGAAGGCCGCTTCCCCGCGTCCTTGGCGGCTTGGTAGTCGTAGCTGGCCCACACGTCCCAGCCCGGCGGGGCATTCGGATCGGTGGGCGCCGCGTCCGCCGCAGTCGGGGCGGACAGCGGTTTCGCGTCCGGGTCTGGTCTGACGTCCAGCGCCGGAACGAACTTGGCGGCATGGCGATCGACCTTGCCAACATAGCCGTTGGTGAAGCCTCGCTCGCTGTCGCCCGTGTTGTAGCGGGAGATCGCGACCCTGAGCGCCGCCTGCTGCTCGTCATGAGTGCTGCCACCGGTATAGGCGTCGCCCAGGATGAGGGCGGCTGCGGACAGCGACGTGCAGGGGTCGAACGTGTCGGCCACAGACAGGCCCAGCATCGGCAGATTCTTCGAGTTGATCTGCATCAACCCGAGATCGACCGAATCTCCGACCGCCACCAGTCGCGACGCGACGTTCGTCGCCTCAGCGGCCGTCTGGAAGACGCCGCTGGTTCGCGTGGTGTTGTCATGCACCGTATAGGGCTCGAAGCCGGTCTCAGTCGCCGCAATCGAGGCCATGGTCAGCGGCGCGACATTCGCGGCGCACTTGACCGTCAGCGAGCTGAACAGAGCCTGATCGAGCGGCGTGGCGTGCGCTGTCCCCAATGTGAACAGAAGCGACGCCGTCGCCAACAGAATGAGCTTACGGCTCAGTCGGCCTTTCGAGATCGACCGGCAGCGTCCCCGCATAAAGGGCGAGATCCTTGTCTCCGGCTCGGTAGATGGAGACCCTGCCGTCATAACCCATCTCACGGATCGTGAGATAGAGGTCGTTGAGGTGCTTGTATTCCCGGTCGGCCTTGCCCCGGAACGTTCGTAGAATTTGGAATCTACGGCTCTTGACCCAGTCTGACCGGAAATAGACGACGAATGCCGATCGTCCGTCGTGAGACCGATCCACGATGAAGGCGCCGAGTATCCGCTTTCCCTCCCGGACACCTCGCCGGAGGTCCGATAGCTCAAACGGTTCAGACAAAGACGGCCACCCCCAGACGTAATCGCCCGTCGTGTCGGGCGATTCACATGCGGCGTCGAATGAACCGTGATCGTCGGAAATGGCAAGCCCGGAACCTTCCTTCTGGCCGTCGGAAGACGATAATTCATTGCTTTTACTCGGGTTACGCTTGGTCATCTGCAACCCTCGATAATGAGAGAAAACAGAAATTTCTCCTTATGACAAGCCAAAATGTCGGCTGGATGAACATCATGTTAGCAACGTGAATCATCCCTTGTTGGCGTTTACAAGCACTTAGCCTGCTGCCCCTGGTGTATTGGCGGGAGATCACGGTTTTGTGTTAATCGGGGTGTATTCTGATATCGCACGCTTACGACATATCAACCGCTGCCGAGGCTGAGGAAATCCCGCTTTTTCGCGACATTGGCATTGTTGCGTTTTTATGGATTCACACTAGCTGGCACCCCGGAAACCGGCCTCATCCACGATTCCGAACAGCGTTTTGTCGAGGTGCAGCTCTCCGGCGAGATGACGTTCGACCATCTTCCGCAGGTACCCCCCCGGGCTGCTCACCTTGTTGCTGGCCGTCTTGTGGGCGATGACAACCAGCGCCGCGCAGGCGCCGCGCCGGCCGAGGGTGACGCACGCCTGGCCCCATGCATGGGTCGATATTCCAAGCCGGCCTGCCTGATAGCTGCACGCCTCAAGAAGCTGCTCATCTGTCGGACGACTGGTCGGGCATAGATCCCGTAGCTCGGGTGCGATCCGCAGGAACAATCCAGGGGTGACGAGGAAGCCCCGCAGCGGGTCCGATTGGATCGCCGCGGCGGATGGCGCTGCGGAGAAGGCACGGGACGTCCGGCTACGCTCATCTTCTTTAGCCGAGGGTGCGGAGCGCCCTTCCGTTTCTACATAGGCGGTAGCTAAAGCAGGTGGGTTTGTAGGTGTAATAGGGGCCAGTTTTTGGCCCCCCAGGGGGTCAGTTTCCACAGGAAGCAGCAGAGCAACTCGGGCCTCAGCACGCCGCATCAATGCGTCGATTTCGCTACCCAGCCGGCTTAGCAGCTCCAGGTCCCAGGACCGCCCTCGCCGGGCTGCTACGGCAGCCGCGCCAGAAGCAAACCCGGTCAGATCCGGGTCGGCCAGCCCCTCCGCGCTGAAGCCGTCGGCAAAACTTTTGATGAGGATCGCGGTGGTCACGATATGTCGGCGCAGCCGCTCGGCCTCGCGCTCGCGTTCTGCCTGCGCCGCTATGGCCGCACGGAACTCGTCATGCCTGCGCGACAAAGGTGACAAGTCGAAGCCGTAGCCGACGCTGATCTGTCCAGTCGCGGGGTCACGGCGGGCGTATCTCCGGCCCGTCGGGCTGTCCACGCAGGTCAGAAACCCCCATTCGGCGGCCGCTCGGATCAGCGACTTAACCCGGCTCCGGCCGACACACAGTTCGACCTCGAGATCCCTGTTCGACGGATGGGCGATGCACAACGCCCCGGGTTGCCAGTCGCAAGCCTTGGTGCGGCTCGCCAGGTAGAGAACCAGCTCGACGACGCCTTTCGGCGCGCCCATCGCGCGGGCACCGCGCTTGAAGGCGACGATGATCGAGCCGCGTCCCGCGTCAGACGTGGGGGCGATGTCCAGCGCCAGGCGCGCACGTGCCATCGCCGGCGTGATGATCCTGCGCCCGGACGGGCGTGAACTGTGGGCAAGCATCCGTTTTTCCTTGGTTTTCCAAGGTCCGCGCGAGGCTGGCGGCAGGACGCACGACGCCGTTGCAAGCAAGGCTTGCTTTCGGACGATTTTTCGGGGATGCTCGCGGAAGTGTTTTGCCGCTTTGGTGTTCCGCATCCCGGTTTGGCGACCGGTTGCATCCCTTAAAAATCGAAATCTGCGCACTGGCCCCCCTCGCGGGGGCCTTTGCTGTTTCGGGGGTCTGTGGTTCAGCTTGCTGGGCGTCGGGACTCCTATGCAGAGGGGCGATTCTTTCACTCTTGCACAGAGAATCGCTGTATCACAACTGACATAGCCGATTCTGCGAAGACCGCGTCGCAGAGAGCGGTGCTAAGCTACGGTAAAGATTGGACGCGACGACCGGCTCCGGCCGAGGATAGGGAGATCGGGTCATGGCCTTCGCCAAGCACCAAGGGGTCAGCAAGGAGGCCGTCTGGCTGGGCGAGAACGTGCGCTATCTGCGGCGCCACGTCATCGGGCTCAGCATCGTCAAATTCTGCGAGAAATATAAGCTCGGCTATTCATTCATCGCGCGCCTCGAGACCGGCAAGACTGATGTGTCGATCGACTACGCGGCGCACTTGGCTGCCGTGTTGGGCGAGCCGTTGGCCGACCTTCTCAGGCCACCCGCAACACTTCGAGCGACCCGGCCGGCGAAATTCGTCAGCTACGAGCAGAACGCGTCGGCGGCCAGCTAGGGACCGTCACCTAGAACGGGCATGGTTATACGGTAAGGCCCCTCATCGAGCCGCCTTCTCCCCGAAATCCAGGCGCAAAGCGCCCGGAGCGTAGCGGAGCGCCCCGGCCGAAGGCGCCGCGCCCACAACGCTGGGCGCCGCAGGCCGGGGTGTGCGTCTTCGGGGGGAAGACGGCGAAGTTCCGCGGTTCCGCCCCAGTTTACCTATTGCTCGGGTTCTCCCTGTCGACGGATATGGGGGTCTGGCTGAGCGAAACGCAGACGTCCCGGCTCAAACGGCACCCAATCTCCGCCGTTGTTGACAATTAGTTTTCTAAACAAACCGGATCTTTTAAGCGGATTCAAGAAGCACTCTTCTAATTCACGTTGGTGGCTCCCGTCATAGGTCCAGCAAGATTGAAGTTCGACCACGCCTTCGTGAAAGACGAGTTCTACACCAAAAAATTTGTATGCAGCTTGCCAAGTGTAGATTCTGGCAAGATCTACCTGATTGACGTCAATGAGCGTTATAAGATCCTCAAGCGGAGCGTTCGAGTGCCCTTGTGTAAGAAGGAATCTGCCATATTTTTGAACGATCCGCCGAAGATGACGGGTAAACGCTTCTGCAGAGACCTTCTCCTTAAAAATTTCCACGAGTGATATGAACTCACGTTCGGCACGCTGGACGCCAGCTAACGTAGTGACGGTTAGCCCGCCAAAGAAAAAGTCTCTGTCCTCATCTCTTGTCGTCATGTTTTCTTGCCGCCCACTGAAACACACCAGAGAAAGTCCCTATTTACCGCCGGGCCACCCGTCGATACGATCGCTTATTCTGACTTGCTACTCACACGAATTAAGCAACCTTCTGACTGTACGCGTGCTAACACTGAATAGCCTCGCCGCATCAGACACGGTCATTCGCCCGGCCGTAACTTCGTTGGCGACATGCTGTCGCTGCGACACTTTGAGAGCTCGCGGCCGGCCAAGCACAGCGCCGCGTTTTCTCGCTGCATCAAGACCTGCCTTGGTCCGCTCTACTATCAGACCACGCTCGAACTCAGCGAATGCTCCAAGGATTTGGCTAACAACACGCCCCATCGGCCCGCTGGTCTGCAGCCCCTCGGTCAAGGATCGAAAGGCCACCCCCCGCGACTCGAGAGTGTCCAGAAGCACCAAAAGGTCAGAGAGATTTCGAGCCGCACGATCGAGCTTCCAAACGATAATTTCATCGCCCTTCCTGAGCTGACCAAGCAGATCTTTCATGCCCGGCCTATCAAGGCCAGCGCCACTCATCCGGTCTTCGAAGAATTTCTCGCAACCGGCGTCTTCCAGCGCCTGACGCTGCAAGCCGAGGTTCTGCACATCGCCGCGCGAGACACGCATGTATCCCAAACGCATCCTCTGTCCCCGCGACCAGCCCGCTCGAAAGTGGCGAAAACGGTCGTTTTTGTCCCATCTCTTAGCCGAGCGCAATCATTGCGATATATTGTGCCAAAATGGTAGGGCGAAAGTCAATATTTTTGTCCGGATTTTGTCAGACCAAAAGATCTTGTTCCGCCATACCTGTGATTTCGGCCTGGATCTCGTGACCGCCGGATACATCAGTATCGTGCCTGACGACGATCTCGAAGGATGGAAGCTCGTTCTTTCACCGGAAGGTAAGGTTGCGGCAGATCAGTTGGCGGCAGCTGGCGCGTCCGCGCCCGCCTAACCTGGTGCCTGTGTGCGTCACCCCCCCGTTGGGGGGCCGGGCTCTGCTGCGGCCTGGCGGCCTACGTCGAGCCGCCCGCGCGTCGCTATGCTCCTTCGTGCGTCTCGCCCCTGTCGGGCGACGATCCCTGACGCGGCGGATCTAGCGATCCGCATCATACCGGCGCAGACGCGCCGTGTGGGCTGTGCCAGCCCCCTCGCCCGCCATCATCCCCGCTCGCCATGCTCGGCCGGCCAAGGCCGCCCTGTGCGTGGCTCCGCGCCGCCTGTGGCGGTCGGCC
>NZ_JACHXV010000023.1 GCF_014192375.1 Endobacter medicaginis
CGCCTGGCGCGCGACCTGTCCGGAACGTTCGGCTCTGCGAGCTATGCCTTCGAGGAGATGATCGCCGAACTCGGCAGTTGCCAGATCGGCATGACACTCGGCCTGCCCTGCGACATCGACAATCACGCCTCTTATGTCGGGCACTGGCTCCAACGGCTGAAGGCCGACAAGACGGCGATCTTCAAGGCGGCGGCCGCCGCACAGCGTGCCGTCGACTACTGCCTTGCCTTCCACCCGGACTTCGCCGCGCAGGATCTCGACACCGAGGACGCAGGGTCCGCTGAACCCATCGCCGCATAGGTGCTCCCATGACCCAGGATCTCGGAGCGGTCATCGCCTGGCCGCGTCTGCGTTCGCCTCGGCTGCTGCCTGACGCCTTCGTGCCGACGCGGTTCAGCACCGCCGCCGACAAGGCGAAGTTCGGCAATGATCTGCTGGCCTTCATCTCGGAAGGATTCCCGAAGTCGCGGTTCACACGAGTGTTTTATCGCGAGCTGATCGGGCATTTCGGGTTCATCGCCCATTACGACGAGAACACGTTCTGGGCTTTCTACTTCACGAGCACCGACGGGCGGATCGATTTCCTCCGCGAGATCGCCGACTGGCCATGCTGGGGCGCCTACGAGCACACCTACCGCGATGTCGAGGAGATCGTGCGTCGGCGCGTGCGAGAGGCACGCCTGATCGAGGCCTATCGGGCCGAGCGACGGCGCGAGGTCGAGCGCCACGAGCGGGCGACACTTGCCCGCCTGCAGGCGAAATACGTCGAAGCGGCGTTCCCCGCCCCTTCGCCGCTTGAACCGACCCGGCAGTCTGAGTTGTTCTGATGCCATCTTCGTGTGAAAGGACTGTTGCGCGACAGCCGCAAATCCCGCGCTATCGCCTTGATAGGCTTCCCGTCACGGTGCTCCCGACGGATCCTCGTAATCGTCTCCACAACCAACATCCCTGTACCCGCCGTCCGGAACCCAAACGGCGGCGCTTCTCACGATGAGATGAAGGGGGTCAATTTTAGACGCCGATCACCCCGCTAAGGGGGGCAATTTTGCACGCCGCTCCACACTTCAGGCTGTCGAGCGATCCGCTGTTCGTCGACAAGGTTCGTGACATCGTCGGCCTCTATCTGTCGCCGCCCAACCGCGCACTCGTTCTCAGCGTCGACGAGAAGTCCCAGATCCAGGCGCTCGACCGCGAGCAGCCGGTCCTGCCGATGATGCCCGGCGTGCCTGAGAGCCTGTCTCGGAATGCGCCCGAAACGGCCATCTGACGCACGTTTCCTGCGCTTCGATGCTCACGGCCCCGACGGCCGCTCCGCTTCGATGCTCGAAAACACACGCCATCTGACCATTTCGGACGCATTCCGAGACAGGCTCTGAGCGCCGCACCCACAGCTACATCCGGCACGGCACGACGTCATTGTTCGCCGCGCTCGACATCGCCTCAGGCTTCGTGACCGGCAAATGCTACAAGCGCCACCGTGCGACCGAATTCCTCGACTTCCTCAAGCAGATCGACGCGCGGGTGCCTTCCGAACTCGACATCCATATCGTCATGGACAATTACGCAATCCACAAAACCGCGCTGGTCCGAGCATGGCTCGCTCGTCGGCCGCACTACCACGTTCACTTCGCCCCGACATCCGCTCCTTCATCGACCATCATAACGACAACCCGAAACCATACCGCTGGACCAAATCCGCCGATGAAAACCTCGCTTCCGTCAAGCGCTTCTGCCAGGCTACTGAGCGAACCTTATGCAGCGAACTTTAGATTCATATGACTAGGTTCATCGCTACCGGCCGGCCGGTGCATCCGCCCATTCTCGCGACATCTCGGATCGCGAGCGCGCTATCGCATCTCGCTCCGTCACTGCATCGGCGACACCTCTGGAAAATCGTTCGGGCGCGATGCCGCACCCGCGGCGCCGGCTTTCTCGGCCGGTCCGTGTGATGGTAGGTTCGCGTCATGAAAAAGACCGAATGCGCGAAGCCCCGGCATGCTTGCAGACGGATGTGCGGCCCCGCGCTGCTGATGGCATGCGTCGTCGTCACGGTGCCGGGCTGTGTCGGGCCGCCCAGCCGGATCGATCGCACCGCGGAACAGCGCGCCGCGTCGGATCCGGCTGCGCTGATGCGTGTGGCGCAGGCTGCGGATCGGTCGGGAAATCCCTCGACGGCAGCTGTTTTTTATCGGCGGGCGTTTGACCTCGATGCCTCCAATGCCGATGCGGCACTTGGGCTCGCGCATGCGCTCACGGTCCAGGGGGACGCAGATCAGGCGACCGAAACTCTCAGGACCGCGCTGGCGCGCGTCGCAGCATCCGATTCCGTCCGCGTGCGCAAGGCACTGGGCGACCTGCTGGTCCTGTCGCATCGGCCGACGGAAGCGGTCGCGGTGTTCCGCGCCGGGCTCGACCGGCTTCCCAACGAGGTGCCGCTGCTGATTGGGCTCGGCGTCGCGCAGGACAACTGCCGCGATCACGCGGCGGCGCAGGCCGCTTACCGCAAGGCCCTGACGATCGAGCCGGGCAGCATCGCCGGGCGCAACGATCTCGGCCTTTCGATCGCCCTCGCCGGCGACACCGACACCGCACTCGAGACGCTGCGGCAGGTGCGTGCCGAGATCGTCGCCAATGGCGGCGAGGCCAATGATCTGGCGACGATCGATGGCAACCTCGCATTAGTCTACGCCATGCAGGGCAACCTCGCCGGAGCGGCGCGCAGCGCTCGCGGTGCCGCGAGCGATCCGACCGACCTCGCCGCCAACATGAAATTCTATTCGGCCTTGGCGCCCGGCAGCGGTGCGAGCAGCGGATTGCCCTCCACACCCGAGGAATGAGCCGGCGCCGCGGCAGGCGTCGCGCCCGCCGAGGATGACGAATCGCCGTCCGAACCGTTCGTATCGCCTCCGTCGCGGCCCTCGCCGTTGCGGGGCTGCGGGGCGGGCGCCACCGTACCGGCCTGCCACTGCCCGACCGCCCGCGCGGCGACTGCGCCGTTGGTCGGGCCGAGGGCGACCGGATGGACGAGGTCGCCGGGGTCGGCCACCATCTGCGCGAGCGCGGCGGCCTGGATGCATTCTCCCAGCGGCTGCACGCTGCGCTGCGCATCTCCGAGCCAGCCGGGCCTGACCGCGGTCGCGCAGGACAGCGTCTGCGCGGTCGAGCGGCTGAGCAGGATGTCCTCGCGCGCATTGCCGTGCCAGACGATCCTCGCGGGATCGAGACCGAGCTCGACGAGCAGCGCCTTCGCCGAGGCCGCCTGCGGGCCGGAGACCGTCTCCACGGTCGCATCGACCAGACGGGCATTGCCGTCCGGCGTCAGCGAGGCGAGCGCCCGGCGCAGTCCGCGCCCGGGCGCATAGCCATGTAACGGCACCGCGACCTGGCTCTGCGCGACCACGATCGGGGGCGCCGTGCCCCGGTCGCGGGCGGGATCCTCGCAGCCGCAGAGCAGCACCGTGGCGACGAGGCAGGCACCTGCCCCGGGTGCCCGCATCGTCATCGTCCGTCGCCTTCTCACTGGAACAGGAACCCGACGGCGCCGCGCAGATGCGGCGTGCGTTCCGGATCGATCGTGCCGCCACGCGCCACCAGCCGGTCGAGGAACAGCCGCTCGAGATCGGTGGTCTGACGCAGGTAGTCCGTCGGCAGCTCGGGCACCTTGTCGGTCGGATGCACGATGTAGGCCGTCACCACGATGACGAGGTCGCTGTCATGTCTCTGGAAGGTCGTCGACCGGAAAAGGGCACCGAGGATCGGCAGGTCGCCGAGCCAAGGGACTTTGCTGATGCTGTTGGCTGAGTCGTTCTCGATCAGGCCGCCGATCGCGAAGCTCTGACCGGAGGCGAGCTGTACCGTGGTGTCGGCACGACGCGTGGTGAGCGACGGCACCGTGCCGCCGGAACTGCCGGGGATGTTGACGTTGACCGAGTTGTCGATCTGGCTGACCTCGGGGCTGACCCTCATGCTGATCATGCCGCTCGACAGCACCGTCGGCGTGAACGAGACGCTGACGCCGTACTGCTTGTATTCGATCGCCACCGCGCCGAGACCCTGCGGCACCGGGATCGGATACTCGCCACCGGCGAGGAACTTCGCCTGTTCTCCCGAACTGGTGGTCAGGTTCGGCTCGGCCAGCAACGTGACCAGTCCTTCGTCGGCCATCGCATCGAGCGCCAGGGTGGACGAGCCATGGCGGTTCGAGTAGCTGCCGAAGATCGAAGACACAGCGCCGGACGCGTTCAGCGCCGAACTCGCCGCACCGAGGACCGGCGTGACGCCGAGTGCGAACGAGCCGACATTGCTGAACACCGTGGTCCAGTTGAAGCCGAGCTGCCGGCTGACGTCGCGCGACACCTCGGCGACGCGGACCCGCAGGTTGACCTGCACCGAGCCCGCGACCTGCAGCTGGTTGAGCACCACCTCGCCGTTGCCGGCATATCTCTGCGCGATCGCCTGCAGGTTTGCCGAGGCCTCCGCCGTCGGCACGCTGCCGCTCAGCACCAGCCCGTGCGGCGTGCGCGACAGCTGCACCGACGATCCCGGCGCGGAGTCGGTGATCGCGCGCTGCAGCGCCGACTGGTCGTATTCGACGACGACGTTGTAGGCGAGGATCGGCTTGCCGTCCCCGGTGACGGCGAACAGGGTCGTCGTGCCGGGCTTCTTGCCGAACACGATGATGTTGCGCGCCTGTGACGGATTGACGTTGCTGTTGACGTCGGCGATCGACGGATCGGCGACGAACACCGCCGATGCCGGCACCGGAAGGTTGAGCAGCTTGCCGCCGCCGACGGTGAGGGTGAATTTCCGGCGCGCCGAGATGGTGCCGACCTCGTGCGACACGGCCGGCGGCGTCGGCGCGATCGCTTCAGGATCGCTGTAGGCCTGGCCGGGGCTCGCGGCCGGCGCGATCGGCGTAGGTGCCGATTGCGCACGCGCGACAGCCGGGAGCAGGTCGGTGCAGATGAGGCCTGTGGAAAATAGGAAAGAAAGCGACAGACTCGCCCGGAACACGCCGCTCCGCGCAACGGCGGCGTTGAACTCAAATCGCATCGACCCGTATTCTCTCGTTCACCATGCGCAACGTAGCCCGCCGCACCGTGTCCAGCAACCCGTCCGCCGCACCTGCCTAGACCGTGGCGATTCCGTATTGCTGAAGCGTCGGGTTGACGGTGTGCTGCATTTCCTTCTTTTCGTGTGCCCGCTTGATGGCTTCGACGATGGCCTCGATGCCGAAGCCCAGGCCCAGCGCGACGTCGACCACCACGCCCACCGGTCCGGCCGCGGCACCGATCGCCTCGGCCGCCGCCATGCCGCCGGCGCGGCCGGCGATGCTGCCTGCCGCACGGCTCAGGGCATTGCCCGCCCACTCGCCGCCCACTTCCTTGGTCGCACTTTCGGCGGCCAGGCCCAGCGAGCCGCTGCGTCGCAGGGCATAGGAACTGATCTCGCCGGAGGCCAGCCCCGCGCGCCGGGCGGCCATGTCGCCGACATTGGCGACGAGGCCGGTGCCCTGGACGATGCCGCGCGCCGAGCCGGCGATGGACAGGGCCGCCTGTCCGCCCTGCCCGTTGCGGATCTCCTGCGAGATGCCCGGCAGCATCGAGGCGGCGCCGAACACGCCCGCCAAGCCGCCCAGGCCGTCGGTCGCACCGCCGATCCGCGTGCCGGCACGCGCCTTGTCGGCGTCCGACGCGTCGCGGCGGGCGTTGATGCCGTTGGCCGCCCAGCCACCGGCCATCGCCAGGCCGCCCATGCCGAACGAGGCGTATTGCAGGCCCTCGAGCGCCTTCTGCTGCGCGCTCGCCGTCTCCGCCGGGGCACCCTGGGCACCTGCGGACGCCGAGCCGGCGCCCGCAGCCGCATCCGCGCCCGACGCCTGTGCGGGACCGGCAGACTGAGGCGCCACGGGCGATTGCATGCCGAGCGCGCCGTAGGCGAGGTTCTGCAACAGGCCCTGCACCGCTTGCGCCGTCTGCGGATTCGCCAGCTTGGACATGACGGTGCCGTCACACGCATGCGGATCGAACGTGCCGCTTTCGGGATTGAATTTCGCGCACGCGTCCTGCAGCGACGCCCCGGAATCCAGGTCCTTGAGGAACGACGTCACCAGCGCCTGTGTGTCCTGCTGGGTCAGGCCTGTCGTCGCGCCGCCGTAGAGCTGTGCCGGATCCGTCTCGGCGATCGAGGCCGCGATATCGGAGGCATCCGCCTTGCCTCCGCCCTGCAGCGCGCTCATCACCGCCTTTCCGGAGCCGCCATCGGCGCCGGCGATCGCGGCGGTCGATTGCTGATAGCCGGATGCCTGGCCCTGGACGAACTGCGGGTCGAGAACGCTTTCGAAAGCCTGTTCGTCGCCCTGCGTCGTCCCGAGCGAGTCCGCCAGTTTCGCGTTTTTCTGCGACTGCAACATCTGCAGTTCGCCGCCCTGGCTGAAATCGGACACGTAGTCCTGCTCAAGCTCCGTCGTCAGCCCGGACTGGCTGGCGACGATCTGCTGCGCGGACGGACTGCGCCCGCCGGTAAGATCGCTGTCGAGCTGAACCTGCGACTGGAAATCGCTCAGCGCGCTCGCATCGGTCTGCTTGGCGCTCTTCTTGTCGGCGTTGTTCTTCGAGACCGCATCGAGATCACCCTGCAGCTGGCCGCCGGTGAGCACGTCGCTGCGATAGGTTGTCTGCACCGCGCGTGACAGCGAGGAATCGCTGCCGACAATCGCGCGCTCGCCCTGAGGGACGGACCGGGCGAGATATTGCTGCACCGACGGATCGGAGGAGAGCGTCTCGATATCCTTTCCGATCTCGTCGTCGGTCTTGTCGTTGTGCTTGAGGTCGCTCCCCGCCTGGAGCTGCTGCTGGGTGGTCTGCAGCTGCACCAGCACGGCGGCCTTCTGCGCGCCCGAATAGTTCTGCGGATTGGCGAACACGTCTTGGTTCAGCTTCAAGGTATCGACGCCGGCGACGGCATTCCTCGTTGCCGCGTCACTGACCAGCGACGCGAACTGCCCGCCGGTGGTGGGTGCCTGTTTCTTGACCCAGCCGATGATGTTGCCTTCGTCGAATTTCCCGTCGGCATTGTGGGTGGCGAGGTCGTGACCCTGCTTGCCGCCCTGGTCGAGCACCTGGAACATGCCCGGTTGCGAAAACGTGCTCGCCGCGCCGCGCAGGGCCGATGACAGGCCACTGTCCTGCGCGACCGCAAGCAACCCGTCCCGGGTCGTCTCCTTGCCGGTCTTGCCGTCCTTGTCGGGGGAGTTTGCCGATGTCAGCGGCAGGTTGGCCTGCAGCAGGGCGCTCTGGCGGACGAGCTGGAGAGACTGGGCGTCGGCATTGGGGTTGTTCTTCTCGTACTGTTTGACCGTATTGTCGGCGCGCGACAGCTGCCCGTGCATCTTGCCGATGAACGCCTCGAGATCGTGCGTCGAGATGTTGCCGTCGCCCTTGCCGCCATGTGCGGCGGTATCGAGCGCCTTCTTCAGGGCCGGGTTCTTGTCGAGATAGGCTTGCGCCGCCTTCTTCTGTTCCGGCGTACCGCTCAGCAGCATCTGTGCCACGGCAATCGGCCTGTTGAGCGCCGTCGCCGCCGCCTGCTGCTGCCCGGGCGGCAGTCCCTGCACGAGCGGGGACCAGGCCGCGATATCCTTGCTCGACTGGGTGGAATCGATGGAGGGCTCGCCAGGATCGCTCGTCCCCGAGGATGTCGCGGCGGACGCATCGGCCGACGAGGTTCCCGGCGATGTCTCCGAAGACGGCTGTGACGGCAGGCCGCCGGGAAGCCGGGCGAGCATCGAGCCGAAGCCGGCATCGCCGGCCGGCATGGCACCGCTGTCCGGCGGCAAGGTCGGCGGATAGGCTGTGCTGCCCTGGATCGTCTGCATCGCTGGCTCCCTTGCAGTCAGGTCACGCGTCGTCGTCGTCGTCGTGTCTTCGCTCTAGGCGTTCTTGGCCTGAGCGTTCTTCTCGTCCCGCTTGTGGGTCTGGTCGGCGGTGTAGATGCCCAATCCGAGGCTGGCCGCCAGACCCGCGCCGCCTACCGCCGCCGCGATCGGCGTCGTGAAGCGGGTGATGCTGTTGCCCGCACCCGTCGTCACCATCTTTTCGATGTCCTTCCGGGCGGAATCGAGATCCTTGGCCGCGTCGAGAGCCTCTTTGGTGGCCGCCGTGATCTTTTCGTCGTCTCCCGACGCGCCAACGCCACGCAGCTTGCTGATCGCATTGTCGAGACGCTGCGTCTGAAGTGCTACATTCTTATCGCCGTCGATACGCGCCGCCAGACGCTCGGCGACCCCGCGCCCGTAACCCGTGCTCTGAGCCTCTGGCCGGGGGCGGATGTTCTCGAGACGCTCCAGCAGGGCCTCGGTTTCCGGGCTCAACCCGGCGGGTATCGCCGGTTCCGCAGCCTGTTCCGGCACCCGCTCGGCCACAGGCTGCACGGCCGGACGCTCGGCGACGACCGGTGCGGCCAGCGCCTCCGCCGGTTCGTGCAGAACCGCGGCGTCGCCACCGGCGTCCTGCTGCACATGCGCGGCGAGCGGCGCCTCGCCCTCGGGCCAGGCACCGGGCATCGCTGCCCTGCCCACCTCCTGCTGGAAGGCGTCGTCGCCCCGACGGCCCGCGCCGAGGGCGCCGCCTTCATGACCCGCGGCGCCGATCCCCGCACCGACATCGCCACGCGGGACGGATAATGGTTCGAAATCCATGATTCGCTCTCCTTGCGTGATCAGACAGCCAAAGATCCGTTCAGGGATCAGGCGTCGACCGGGGTCGTGTTGACGGTGGTTCCCTCGATCGGCTTCACCACCGAAGGCGTCGCCGTCGCGTTCGTCGCCGTCGCATCCGGCAGGGCCGACTGCAGAGCCGACAGGCTCGCCTGTGCGTCGTAGCTGCCGTCGCCGCTGCCCTGGGCGCTGTTGGCGATGTTGCGCGCGGCGGTCGCGAGCGCCTGGTCCTGGCTGGCCGCCTGGGTGTCGCCGCTGCTGGTGGCGGCCTTCGCGGCGGCGTCGGCCTCGTTGGCCAGCGCGCCGGCGTTGTTGGTGATCTGCTGGCTGCCTGCGCTGCCGCCGCTGCTGATCTCCGATTCCAGGATGGCGGTGTTCGCGCCGAGCGATCCCTTGGCGTTGCTGGCCGCATCGAACGCCCCGGAAGCCTGCTCGGCGCCGCCGTCCTTGCCGGCGACGGATACCGTGTTGACACCACCGAGGCCATCGCGTTGCGCCGCGCCCTGCAGAGCGCCCTCGCTTCCCTGCTGGCTGTAGGTGCCGTCCTGCAGGCTGCCGAGGATGTTGTTCATCGCCTGCTGCAGGCTCTGATCGGAGTTGTCGCCGCTGGCATCGGCATCCTGCAGGAATTTCTGCACGGCCTGCTGGATGTCCTGCGCCGAGTTGCCGTTCGCCGCGACCTGGGACAGCACGTCGTTGTAGTCCGAGGCGAGCGTGCCGGGCGTCCCGGCACCGGTGGACTGACCAGCCCCGCCGGCGGGCGCCGATGCGGCGGGTGTCGTGGTCGCGGGCGTCGTCGTGTCGGGCGTGCTCGAGGCCTGCGTGGCCCCGGGGGTCGTTCCGCCCGACTGTCCCTGCTGCAGCGCGCCGAGCAGCTCCTGCACGGCCTGCTCGAGGGACTGGATCTCGCTATCCTGGCCACCGACGGCCGTATCGGTGTCCGGCATCACGGCCGCCGTGTCGCCACCGGCACCCGGGACGCCACCGCCGCCGACGCCCTGATCGGCCTGCTGCTCGCCCGCCAGTTGCTGCTGCACGGCCTGCTCGGGCGCCGAGCCTGCGCTGCCTGCGCTGCCGCCGCCGTCGCGGCTCTGCAGCGCCGAGAGCAGTTCCTGCACGGCCTGCTCGAGCGCCTGGATTTCCCCGCTCTGGCCGCCCTGCTGGAGGACGATATCGTTCTGGGTCGGCTGGGTCTGGATCGAAGAGATGCTTCCCGACATGGTCATACTCCTGCTGGCCGATCCCTCAGGACCGGACGATAAGCGGCCGATCTGGCCTCACGACGCCCCGCCGATGACACGGGACGCTCACGCCGGCTGCAGGGCCGGCTGGACACCGAGGGTTGGACGCGACGCATGCACTGCCGCCTCCTGACGCCCCAGGGTGCCGATGACGTTGAACTGGAAACCGGGCGCGATCTCGGCATGCGACAGCACGCCGGGCTCGATCCCGTGACGATGGAGGAACTCGCGCAGGTGCCGGCGGAGCTCGATCGTGGTCACCACCACCGGGCGCAGGCCGCGCGCGAACGCCTCGCGCAACTGACGCTGCACCTGGCCGACGATCTGATCACCCTGCTCCGGCACGAGGATCTCCCCGTTGACCGTGCTGCGCAGCGAGCCCAGCAGCTCGGCGGCGAGATCGTCCTCGACCACCACGCCGTGCAGCGTCATGTCCGGCCCCGCCAGGGTGTGGCAGATCTGCTGGCGAAGGCCGCAGCGGACATATTCGGCCAGCATCGCCGGGCTCTGCTCGCGCGGCGCCCACTCGGCCACCGATTCCAGCACCTGGCGCATGTTGCGCAGCGCCACGCCCTCGCTGACCAACCGGCGGAACACGTCCGCCAGCCGCGGCAGCGGCGCCGAGCGCATCGCCTCGCGTACCAGGTCGCCATAGGCGCCCTCGATACGGTTGAGCAGGATCTGCGTCTCCTGGATGCCGACCAGCTGGCCTGCGGAGCGCAGCATCGTCTCGCGGGCGAACAGCGGCACCATCGCGACCGCATCGCGGCGATCCGCATCCGCGCCGCCCTCGCTGGCCTCGCCCTCGATCGCGCGGCCCTCGATCACCGTCCACGGCCGGCCGCCGGGGCCGCGATGCTCCCGCCCGGGCAACGCGATGGCCGATGCCGGCGCATCAAGCCACGTCTCGTCCGGCGCGAGGTCGACACTGAGCAGCGGCACCTGGTTCATCTCGAAACGCAGGCCCGGCGCGTCCGGCCCGAGCGCCTCGCAGACCTGCAGCTTCGGCATCGACACACCGAACTCGTCGAGCATCTCGCGATTCATCCGGGCGAGTTCCGCCTCGATCTCGCCGCGACGCGCCATCAGGGCGGGATTGAGCCGCACCAGCATCACCGACAGGCCGCGCATGTCCTCGATCGCGTCGCGCATCGCCGCCTCGTCGGACGCGGCCTTGCGCCGGCGCGCCCGCTGCAGCAGCCAGCCGCCGCCGCCGATCGCCGCGGCCAAGGCGAAGAACACCACCATCGGGAAACCCGGAATCAGTCCCATCCCCGCCATCGCCACCGCGGAGACCATCAGCACGCGCGGATTGGCGCTGATCTGCCCGATCACGTCGGTGCCCAGGTCGGTCTCGCCATCCGCACCTACACGGGTGACGATCAGCCCGGCGGTGAGCGAGATCAGCAGCGCGGGGATCTGCGCGATCAGCCCGTCGCCGATCGCGAGCAGCGAATAGGTCGAACTCGCCTCGGAGAACGACATGCCGTGCTGTGCGCAGCCGATGGCGATGCCGCCGAGCAGGTTGACGAAGATGATCATCAACCCGGCGATCGCATCACCCTTGACGAACTTCATCGCGCCGTCCATCGCACCGAACAGCTGGCTTTCGCGCTCGAGCGCGCGACGCCGACGCTTGGCCTCGTCGGCCTTGATGGTGCCGTTGCGGGCGTCGCTGTCGATGCTCATCTGCTTGCCGGGCAGCGCGTCGAGCGCGAAGCGTGCGGCGACCTCGGCGACGCGCTCCGCCCCCTTGGTGATCACCACGAACTGCACCACCGAGATGATCAGGAACACCACCAGCCCGACGACCACGTTGCCGGAGATGACGAACTCGCCGAACGTACGGATGATCTCGCCGGCATCTGCCTGGGTCAGCACGAGGCGGCTGGTGGTGATCTCGATCGACAGCCGGAACACCGTCGTCAGCAAGATCACCGTCGGCAGCGTGGAGAATTCCGACGGACGCGGCAGATACACCGCCACCATCAGCAGGGTCACCGAGATGCAGATATTGACCGCGATCAGCATGTCCGCGGCGACGGTCGGCATCGGCAGCACCATCATCGCCAGCGTGCACAGCAGCAGCAGCAGCAGCGCGAGGTCCTGGCGCACCGGCAATCGGCGCAACAGGCTGCGCGACGACGTCATGCGGGCATTCGGGGCGAGCGAGGCGGCGGACACGGTCAGTACTTCAGCTCCACATGCTGCGTGCCGCGACGCACGGCGACGCGGTCGGGCATGATCCGTTCGATCACCCAGCCGTCACCCGCACTGCCGCCGACATGCAGCCGGTCGCCGGAGCCGTCGACGACATAGGGGCCAGGGCCGGTCCACACCGCCGCGAGCTTCAGCGGCGGCATCGAGCCGGGGGCGGCGAAATCCTCGACGATCACCGGCGACGAACCGTACCTCGCATCGAACCACTGCCTGACGCCTTCCCATGTCGCCTGGTCCGAAGGGGGCAGCAGGCCGGTGGCGGTCAGCGTGCCGTCATGCATCGCGGAGACCGCGATCCCGGCCAGGCCGACATCGCGAAGACGCGCACGCAGCGCGGACGACGCCGCATTCAGGTCCGTCACCGCCGAACCGGCCAAGCGACCGCCCGCGGTCACGCCTGCGGTCGGCGGCGACGCGGGCGTCACCAGCCGTGCGCAGGCGAACAGCCCGAGACCGGCCAGCATCGCCGCAGCCGCACCGGCGACGGCGATCGGGGTGCGGCGGTTTCGTGGGGCCTTGACGGCAGTGGGATCATTCGCCGGGACCGCCGGGATCGCGACATCGAGCAGGAAGCGCGTCGTACCGGCGGAAAACACCGTCGGTGCCGCGATCACGGACTCCTCGCCGGGGCGCAACGCCTGCCCGTCGGAAAGCTGAAGCGTCCGCAATGCGCGCAGCAAGGTTGTTGCGCCCACCACGCGGATTTCGAAATGCCTCAGCTGGATGTCGGGATCGGCGATCACCACGGCGCAGTCGGTGCCGCTGCCGATCGGCGTCTCGCCCTCGCCGAGACGCATCCGCGCACCGGACTGGACACCATCGAGAACTGTCAATACGGGGGCGGCACTCAAGCCGGTATCGCTCCTGCTGTTGCCTGCCACGACGCCGTAATCGTGCCTGTCGGCGCACACTAGTATCGCCACGGCGAAACGTGTCGCGCGCTGTCGGAAAGTCGGCTCGCATTGCGGGATACCGGGTCGCGAGACGTTTATCTGCGAAGACCGGTCGGAAGATAGGACGGGGCCCGTCCCTGAAAAAGATGCAGGCCCCGTCCGGGACAAGGCTTACGACGTCGTGCTGGCGCCGGCAGCCTTGTGCGCATCGCTGGACTCCGTCTGCAGGGTCTGCATGTGCATCTGGAACAGCGTGCTCTTGATCGACTCCTGCTGGAAGTTCGCCAGGGCTTCGCCCTGCACCGCGTCCAGGCTGCCGGACGAACCGGCGTTCGAGATGGATTCAGACATGGTGATCTCCCTCAATGCCAACGTCGGATGACGTCATTGCGGATGGCCGGCGGAATTGCCGTGCCGCAGGCGTCCACGCATTCACGTGCCGCCGGACGGGTCGCCTTTCGGGACCCGCGTTTTCCAGAAACCCTGCCGAAGGATGGCCGACAACATCACACAGAACGATGACGATGTCCGCCCTGCCTCAGGGTGTTCCGGAAATCGAAGAAACGCTCCCTCTCAATACTGCCATGCCGGAATGGCCGCCCTGGGGCGACGTATCCGACGTCTGCGCCTCGATCGCCTGACGCATCACGGCGATGAAGCTCGGCGGTCCGGCAACGACGACCGCGTCGCCGGCTGCCTGTTTTGTCAGTCGAAACCGTGCGTCAAGAATGCCGTCTTGTTCAAGGGATTTTTTTACCTCGTCAAAAGAATGCCCATGCAGCGGAATGACCGCAGTCTGCTCGGACGATGTTTTCGACACGTAGAGCACGGCTCCGTCGAAATACCAGTCGAGATCGTTACCGTGTGTAACCGCTTCGAGAAAATTCTGTGCATCTCCCGGCGGCAGGCGCCCGTCGATGGTGCCGCCGACATCGGGTGCGATCATCACGCGAAGCCCGAGATTGTAGCCGAAATCGCGCAGGGCAGCGGCAACGCCCTGGCTGACGACCGTGTAGGGATAGGGCTGGTGTTTCCAGGCCTGTCGGCCGGCGACGCCATCATCCGCGGCGGATGCCGCGACCGGGCCACACGGCAGCACGAGGATCGCAAAAATCTTCGCCATCGCGGGGTGTCCGATAACGTTTCGACAGCGGGCGACGCGTGTCGCGAGACTCATCGGAACGGCTTGCTGACGACCCGGTGCTGGCAAACTCTGCGACCTCCAGTGCGAAGGGTGCGCAAGGGGCTCCCGGTGCGTCAATCCCCCCGGGACCGGGCGGATGCGGTCGCCGGGTCCGGCAGCGGCCGCATCACCTCTCGGCAATGTGATCGGCGAGATCGACGATGCTGCGTGGCTGGTGTTCGCCGCGCCGCATCATGATGGCTTGCCATGACGACCGTCGGCGGTGTCTCCTGCGCGACATCGATGCATCCGATGGCGGAACGCCGGCGCCGGATGCGGGAGCGGAGTGAGAAGACATGAGCGGTACCGTCTCGATCGGTGCGACGTCTCCTGGCGGATTCGCATCCGGTGCTGATGCGCTCGGCGGCAGTGCCGCGCACGAGCAGGCCTTCGCCGCCGCTGTGCAGGCGAGCTCGCCCGCACAGCAGGTCGACGCGCAACCGGCCGTCTCGACGCACGGCATGATGACCGACGTGACGCAGCGGCTCGATTCCGTTGCAGACGGACTCAGGATCGATCCCGTCGCCAAGGGAGATGCCGCGCAGTTGCAGGCGCTCGCGCCCGGCGATCCGGCATCCGCCGCGCCGGAGCACGCACGGGCACCCAAGAGCATCGACCAGGTCACTCAGGAAGCGCTCGACAGCTACCGGAGCTCGATCGTGCTGTCGGTCGAGGCACAGGTGGCGACCAACGGGTCCTCGACCAGCACCAAGACGTTCAACAGCCTGATGCGCGGCAGCTGAGATGCGGAAGGCCGCACGCGCCTGCGGCCTCGCCGCGCTTCTGGCGCTGGCCGGCTGCAAGGCCGAACTCTACCGCGCGCTGCCCGAGCAAGAAGCCAACGAGATGATCGCGCTGCTGATCCGCAGCGGCATCCAGGCCGACAAGATGGTCGCCAAGGACGGCACGGATTCGATCGAGGTCGACAAGGCGCGGTTCGGCGAGGCGGTGACGCTGCTGCACGATGCCGGCTATCCGCGCAAGCAGTTCGAGACGATGGGCGACGTGTTCAGATCGAGCGGCCTCGTCGCCTCGCCGCTGCAGGAACGTGCGCGTTTCCTCTATGCGCTCAGCCAGGAACTCTCGGCCACCATCTCGCAGATCGACGGTGTGATCTCGGCACGCGTGTCGGTGGTGCTGCCGCAGAACGACATCCTCGACCGCTCGCCGACGCCGTCCTCGGCGTCGGTCTTCGTCAAGTATGACAGCCGTTTCGACGCCGGCAAGCTGGTGCCGCAGATCAAGATGCTCGTCGCCGACAGCGTGCAGGGCCTCGGCTACGACAAGGTCTCGGTGATCGAGGTCCCCGTCGCGCCGCCGCTGCCGGTGAGCGCGCCTCCGGCGTCGATCTCGACGCTGGCCTATGCCGAGGCGGCGATCGGCGGGTTCCTGGTCGCAACCGGCCTCGCCGCCGCCGCCTGGCTGGCCCGTGCCCGGCTGGCGCGGCTGGTCTCGCTGCTGCCGGGCCGGCGCAAGGCCGCCGCCGCCGGCCGCGACATCCTGCCCCAGGGCCGGGGATGAGCGCCGCGCAGCAATCCTCCGCCGCGGAATGGTTCGAGCCCGGTCTGCTCGCACGCCGTCTCGGCCATGGGGTGAGCGAGGAGCTGGTGGCCGAGATGCTGGGCCATGCCCGGCTCCGCCTGGGCCTGGACCGGCTGCTGTCACGACGCGCGGGACCGGCGGAGGCCTGCACCCTTCTCGCGCTCGACCGGATCGGGCTGCTGGCCTTCCTGCGCCGGCTCGGCGCCGTATGGAACGCGCCGGACCTGACCCGGGCCATCGACGGCACGGCTGTGCGCGAGCTGGTCGCGGCGGTCGGGCCCTCGCTGCGTCAGGCGGCGATCCGGCACGCGGCCCTGCTGCCGGCGCATCACCCGCGCCGTGGCCTCTCGGTGGCCGAGCTGGTAAGGCAGATCCCGATCGACGGCCTCGCCTGCCTGACCGCCTGGGCCGACACCCGGCCCGACGCGATACGGACCCGTATCGAGCTGCGCGTCGGACGCGCCGACGTCATCGACTTCGCGCAGCGCACGCACGCCCCCGGCCTGGTCGAAGCCTTGGCGGAGATGGCGTCCGCACCGGAGGCGGCGTGACCGCAGAGGCGAGCGCGGCACGGCCGCATCCCCTGCCCCGCTCGCATCCCAGCTCGCCCTGGGTGGTGCGCTCGGAGCGGCTGTCGGCGATCGAGGACGGCGAGGCGATCCTGACGGCGGCACGTGCGCAGGCGGAGTCCCTGCGCGAGGCCGCCACCCGCGACGCCGCGTCGCTGCACCGGCAGGCGCAGGACGCCGGCCTGGCCGAGGGCGCGCGCGAAGCCGCGGCCTTGGTCGGCGCCGCGCAGGCCGCGATCGCCGTCCAGCGCGAGGCCGACGCGGCCGAGATGCTGCCGCTGGCCTTCGCCATCGCGCATCGTATCCTCGGGGCCTTCGACGAGGACGACCGCCTGCACCGCGCCGCCCGCGCCGCCCTCGACGAGCATCACAACCTCGCCGGGCTGCGGCTGCGCGTCGCCCCGGCCGCGGCGGACGTCCTGCGCGCGGCATTGCGGGCGGAGGGTCTGACGACAGTCGCCGTCGACGCCGACGACGGCGTCGGGCGCGACGGCTGCACCCTGGTGCATCCGCGCGGCCGGGCCGCGGTCGGTCCGATCGACCAGCTGCGCGAGATCATGGCCTCGCAGCGGATCGACGGCGCATGAGCGCATCCCCCGCCGCCGATCGCTTCGCCGCCCTCTCCTCGCTCGCAGGCGCTCTGCGCGAAACGACGCCGCGCCCGCTGCGCGGTCGATTGGTGCGCGCGGTGGGCACGGTGCTGCGGGCGGTGATGCCCGAGGCGCGGGTGGGCGAGCTGTGCCGGATCGAGGATGCGGGATTGACGGTGCCGCTGATGGCCGAGGTGGTCGGGCTCGACGGCGACGAGGCGATTCTCGCACCGATCGGTGAGGTCCGCGGGCTGTCCAGCGGCGCCGAGGTGACCGCGACGCGTGACGTGTTGCGGGTGCCGGGCGGGGCGGGGGTGCTGGGCCGGGTGCTGGACGGGCTGGGCCGGCCGCTCGACACCGCGGAGCTCGGGCCGCTGCGCGGCGTCACAGACCGTCCCTGCGACGCATCGCCGCCAGACGCGCTGAGCCGCGCGCTGGTCGAACACAGGCTGGAGCTGGGGCTGCGCGCCATCGACGGCTTGCTGACCTGCGGCGAGGGCCAGCGGATCGGTATCTACGGCGAGCCGGGCGGCGGCAAGTCCACCCTGCTCGCGCAGCTGGTGCGCGGTGCGGCGGTGGACGTCGTGGTGGTCGGCCTGATCGGCGAGCGCGGCCGCGAGGTGCGCGACTTCATCGAGACGCAGATCTCGCCGCAGGTGCGGCAGCGCACGGTGCTTGTCGTCGCCACCTCCGACCGCCCGGCGGTGGAGCGGATGAAGGCGGCGATGACCGCCACCGCGATCGCCGAGAGCTTCCGCGACGAGGGCCTCAAGGTGCTTCTCGTGATGGACAGCGTCACCCGCTACGCCCGCGCGCTGCGCGAAATCGGGCTGGCTGCCGGGGAGCCTCCGACGCGACGCGGTTTTCCGCCCTCGGTGATGGCCGAACTGCCGCGCCTGATGGAACGCGCAGGCCCGGCGGCGCGCGGCTCGATCACCGCCTTCTACACGGTGCTGTTCGAGGGCGACGGCGCCGGAGATCCGGTGGCCGAGGAGACACGCGGTATCCTCGACGGCCACATCATCCTGTCGCCGAAACTCGCCGGCAGCGGTCACTATCCGGCGATCGACGTGCTGACGAGCCGTTCGCGGGTGATGGAGGCGGTGGCCGCGCCGGCGCACCGCGCCCAGGCGCGACGGGTGCGCGATCTGCTGGCGCGCCATGCCGAGATCGAGTTCCTGGTCCAGGTCGGCGAATATCGTCGCGGCGTCGACCCGCTCAACGACCTGGCCCTCGACCGCATCGAGGACATCCGCGCCTTCCTGCGTCAGGCTTCCGATGACCATACCGGCTTCGGCGAGATGCTGTCGCGGCTCGGCCGTCTGGCGGCCTGAGCGGAGATGGCGCTCGACCCGACAGGCGCCGGACGGCGCGCCGCCTGGATGCATCTGCTCGCACGTGTGACAGGGGAGGCCGCCTGTCGCGCCGCGCTGCGCGAGGCCACCGACCGCCTGCACGCCGCGCAGGACGCGCTGCGGACAGCCGAACGGGCGCATATCGCGGCCCGCCAAGACCGCCACGACCGCCTCCGTGAAAGCTACGACACGTTGCCCGGGCAGCAGGCACCGCACGACATCCACGCATTGCGGGCGTCGGAGGAACACCTGCTGGCCCGCGAGCGGCAGGCCCGGGCGCGGTGCGAGGTGGCCTCGGGCGGGGTGGAACAGGCGACCGCGGCACAAGCCGAGGCGCAGGCGACACTGCGGGCGGCGATCCAGCAGCGGTTGCGCCGGACCGAGATCGCCGTGCGGCTGGAGGCCGAGGCCCGGCGCGTCGCACTGGCCGCGGAGGAGGAAGCGATCGCCGACGAACTGATGGACCGTGCCGGGCATGGAGCCGGATGAGCGGATCCGCACCGGCATACGCCCTGGCGCCGATCGATCCGTCGCGGGTGCGGCGGCTGATCCTGCCGCGTGTCGGTGCCGAGGCGGCGGCGGTGTCGCGCCGGCTGGCGCGGCCCCGGCGGCCGCTGCCGCTGCCGGGCAACGAGAGCTTCCATCTGGTGCCGATCGAACGCTTCGAGCCGCAGCCAGGCGAGACACGGCTGTCGGTCGTGTTGACCTGCGGCGGACGCGCATTCGCCGCCACCCTGCCCGACGGATTGTTGCTCGGTCCGATCCGCGCGCTCGATCCACAGCTTCGCCTCGATCCGCTGCCGCCGCCCGACCTGCTCGCCCTGCTCGCCGAGGCGGCGCTGCTGCCGCTGCTCGACGCGCTGGAGCGGGGCACCGGCGTCGCGGTCTGCGTCGAGGCCGTGACGGGCGCGCCGTCGGGCGACGACGGCGTCGATCCCGCCCCGGGGCGGCATGTGCTGCCGATCGGCCTGCGCGGGCCGAGGCTGGATCGCGTCCTGACCCTGCACGGCGAACAGGACGCGCTCGAGGCCCTGCTGGGCCGCTGGCAGGCCGCATGGCGGCCGATGTCGGGCCTTGTGATCGAGGCCGCCCTCTGGGCCGGCACCACCGAGCTGCCGGCTGGCGTCGTGCGTTCGCTGCGTCCGGGCGATGGCATCCTGATCCAGAGCCTGGAGACCGGCGTGCCGGCGCAGCAGCGGCAGGAGGCCGCGACTTCCGTCCGGCACCTCGTCGTGGCAGATACGCTGGGCGCGCCGGCCATGACCGCCTCGGTCGACGGCACCGTTACAGCGACGCTGCTGGGCACGCTCAGGCCGCTCGCCGCCACCTCATTCGCACATCCAGCAGGTCGCCAGGTGAATCACGAACCAGCCCCCGACACCGATATGGCCGCGCTCGACGACATTCCCGTCCGCCTGGTGTTCGAGGCCGGGCGGCTGGAGCTGAGCCTCGGCGAACTCCGCCAGCTCGGCGCAGGATCGGTGCTGCCGTTCTCGGCCGCCGCCTCCGGCCATGTCCCGGGCACGGTGCAGATCCTGGCGGGACGCCAGCGCATCGGCCTGGGCGAGTTGGTCGAGATCGACGGACATCCCGGCGTGCGGATCATCGCCTTCTCGGCGGCTGTCGACGACGGACCGCCCGCCGCAGCGCAGGAACCGGGAGCGACGGGCGCCACCGCATGAGCGCGCAGATGCCCAACCTGATCGAGCTGATCGTCGGCATCACCTCGCTGGGTTTCCTCGCCTTCGTCGCCGTGACGATGACCTCGTTCATCAAGATCGCGGTGGTGCTCTTCCTGCTGCGCAACGCGCTCGGCATCCAGCAGACGCCGCCCAACCTGGTTCTCTACGGGATCGCGCTGCTGCTGACCGCCTATATCATGGCACCGGTCGGCCATGGCGCCTACCAGGCGGCGATCGGCTCGGGCCAGCCGATGAGCAGCTTCTCCGACTACATGGGCGCGATGCAGCGCGCGGAGGTGCCGGTCAAGGCGTTCCTGCTGCGCTTCACCAGCCAGGGCGAGCGCGATTTCTTCACTTCCGCCACCCAGCGCGTCTGGGGGCCGGATGCGCACATGACGGTGCAGTCCGACGATATGATCGTCGTCATTCCCGCCTTCGTGCTCAGCGAGCTCCGCCGCGCCTTCGAGGCAGGTTTCCTGCTCTATCTGCCGTTCATTGCCGTCGACCTGGTGATCACCGCGATCCTGATGGCGATGGGCATGTCGTCGGTATCGCCGACGACGATTTCGGTACCGTTCAAGCTGTTCCTGTTCGTCGCCGTGGAGGGCTGGACGCGACTGATCCACGGCCTGGTCCTCGGCTACGCCATCTGAGCCGTCATGCAGCAGGACGCCCTCGTCGAGCAGCTGCATTCGATGCTCGGCATCGTGCTCTACATGTCGCTGCCGCCCCTGGTTGCCGCGGTGGTGGTCGGGCTGGTGATCGGTGTGCTGCAGGCCGTCACGCAGATCCAGGACCAGTCGATGCCGCTGACGTTCAAGCTGCTGGCGGTGATCGCCGTGGTGGCCTTCGGCGGCGCGATGCTGACCGTGCCGCTGCTGCGCGAGGCGGTGACGGTGTTCGACAACTTCCCGCTGATGACGCGCTGAGACGACAACGATGAGCGGCCAGGCCACCGCGCCGCCCGGCGACGTGATCGCCCAGTTGCAGCCACTGCTGGAGATGGCGCATCGCTGGCTGATCGCCTATGCCGTGCTGCTGCCGCGACCGCTGGCGATCCTGGCGATCAACCCGGTGTTCACGCGCGTCGAGCTGTCGAACCTGCTCAAGGGCGTCATCGCCACCGGCATGGTATTTCCGATGTGGCCGATGATGGTCGGCGTGCTGGGCGACCACCCGCCCGGCACCGGCATGCTGCTGCTGCTGGTGGTCAAGGAATCGCTGATCGGCATGGCGATCGGCGTGCCGATCGGGCTGCCGTTCTGGGCGCTGCTGGCGGTCGGCGACATCGTCGACCAGCAGCGCGGCGCCACGCAGGGACGGCTGAACGACCCGTCCGGGTTCGGCGACATGTCCGTAACCGGCACCCTGCTGCTGCTTTGCGGCGTGGTGATCCTGATGAGCACCGGCCGGCTCGATGTAATCGCCGATACGCTCTACACGTCCTGGCGGGTCTGGAAGCCGCTCGAGATGATACCGCTGCCAGGTCCTGCGGCCGGCACGCTCGCGCTCAAGCTGCTCGACCAGCTCGAGGTGATGGCGCTGACACTGGCGATGCCGCTGATGCTGGTCATGCTGCTGAGCGACGCGGCGATGCTGCTGCTCGCACGCATCGCACCCCAGCTACGCATCGACGATCTCTCGCTCGCGGTGCGCAACCTGGTGTTCTTCATCTTCATGCCTGTCTATGTGGGCTTCCTGCTGCTCTATGCCGGGCGCGACGAGGTCTGGCTCAGCCGTTCGCTCAACCTGCTCGGCCCGGCACTGGCACCGTCGATCACAGGCGCACCGCCGCCGGCACCGTCCGGATCCGGCTAGATGGCCGGCAGCAGCGAGGACAAAACCCTTCCCGCCTCCGCCAAGAAGCTGCGCGAGGCGCGCAAGAAGGGTCAGGTCGCGAAGAGCAAGGATTTCGTCACTGCAGCCGTGACACTCGCCGCGATCGGCTGCGTGATGACCCAATGGGGGCAGATCGCCGCGCATTTCGCTGTCCTGATCGGCCATGCCGGCGATCTTGTGACCCGGCCGCTCGCACAGGCACTGCCGCCGCTCGCGTCGGAGATCGCCGAGGTCGCGCTGCGGATCCTCGCACCGCTGCTGGCCGGGATCCTCGCGGCTGCCATCCTGTCGAGCGTCATCGCCACCGGCGGTCCGGCCTTCTCGCTCGATCCGATCGTGCCGAAACCGCAGAAGCTCAACCCCGCCGAGGGCATCAAGAAGATCGTCTCGACGCGTGGACTGGTCGAGGTGGCCAAGAGCCTGCTCAAGCTGGCGCTGCTGGGCGCGATCGCCTGGCAGGTCGTGCGGGCCTCGCTGCAGCAGATGGTCGAGCTCCCGGCCTGCGGCCTGCAATGCAGCGGCATGGTGCTGCGCGGCTCGCTGCTGCCGCTGGCGATGGCGGGCGCTGCGGTGTTCGCCGTGTTCGGTCTGGCCGATCTCGGCCTGCAGCGCTGGCTGTTCATGCGCGATCAGCGCATGAGCCACACCGAGCGCAAGAACGAACACAAGAATTCCGAAGGTAATCCGCTGGTCAAGAGCGCCCATCGCCGCGAGCGGCGGGAAGCATCCAACCTGCGCGCCGGCCTCAACCAGGCCAGCTTCGTCATCACGGGCGCGAAGCTCGCTGTCGCGATGCGTTACAACGCGGTGGACACCAAGGTACCGACGGTGGTCGCGCGCGTCGAGGACGCCGACGTGACAGAGTTCGTGCAGGAGGCGCGGCGGCTGAAACTGCCGCTCCTGCACGACCCCGAGACCGCCCGGATGCTGCACGCCAAGGTTCCGGTCGGACACTCGATCCCGCAGGACCTGTTCACACCGGTCATCATGGCGATGAAGCGCCTAGGTATGCTGGGTTAGGGACTTTCCAGATCCGACCCGTCATGTTCGGAGTCGGTCTGGTAGTGCATCAGATTTTCCCTGGCCTCCTCGCTGGAAACCGGGCGGCCGAGATGCTGCTCCGCGCTGAGACGGTACCGCTCGACGGCCTCCGCCAGCGGTTCCTCACCGTGCGCCCGCAGGACTGCCTCCCGCGGCTGGTCCGGCATCATGTGCGCGATCTGGTTGTAGCCGCGCGGAGACGGGAAGAAGCTGTCGGGCTTGAGCGTCGAGGGATCCACCATCACCCGGACGACTTTGGGATCGTGGTTTCCCATCGTGGTGGTCACGACGGTCGGCAGGCGCTTCGCGGTCAGCCGATCGCCGGATGTCACTTCGGTCCGTCCGATCCGCGGTCGTGTCGAGGCGACGTAGTGGTTGGCCGCGGCCTCGTCGACCGCCTCTTTCGGAAGGCCGAAAACTTCCGCGGAATTGCCGCTCTTGAAGGCCTTGTCGAAGCCGCTGTTGCGGATGCTCTCCTTCCCGGCCTCACTTGTCAGGTGGTATTGCCTTGTCGCGTCGTAGGCTGCCTGGAATGCTCCGGCTTCATGCTCGGTGCCTTGCGTCGTTCCGAGCCGCGTCGTCCCAATCCTGGCGTCACCCGCGCCAAGCTCCTCCACAGACGATGTCGGTACCTCGTGCGGCGCGTTCAGTTCGATTGGAGGCATCGTATCCCCTTTCCAACAACGGCCGGAAGCGTGCCACAAGGTCCGCTGCCGTCGCTGTCCGGAGAGGCTATGCTCGACGCCGCTCGTGCGACAAGCACTAACTGCTTTCGTTACGACATCACTTCGTGTCGATTCCGGAAGGCGCCGCATCGCATCGCGTCCGGTATTTCGGAGCGCCGTGTCGCAACGGCGGCGCTGGCGGAGGGGTTCGGATCTTACTTGATGACCAAGCCGTCTGTATCATCGAAGGAGACCTCCGCGCCCCAGCCATAACTCGATGATTTGGGAGCCTTGCCGCGAGATGCCCAATCGTTTCCGACTTCGGCGATGATCTTGTTTCGATCTTCGCGAAGCGGCAGCGATTGCGCATGAACGGTCACGGACGGTCGGCGACGCTGCCTGCCACCTCGTAATTGTCCCGAAACCCGAACGTTCGCTGGTCGCCTCGATCGCCAGACCCCTGCGTGTCTGTACCGAAAGGTTGGCGATGGTCGCCGGTCCCTTGAAGGCGATGCCACCTTCGGCGCTTATTCCGCAAAGCCTCGGCAGCGCCGGAGACAGTTACGACAACGCTTTGGCCGAGACGATCAACGGTCTTTACAAGGCCGAGGTGATCCACAGGCGTGGGCCGTGGCGCAGCTTCGAAGCCGTCGAATATGCCACGCTCGAATGGGTCGACTGGTTCAACCATCGTCGGCTGCAGAAGCCCATCGGCAGTATCCCGCCTGCTGAGAGCCTGTCTCGGAATGGGTCCGAAATGGTCAGATGGCGTGTGTTTTCGAGTATCGAAGCGGAGCGGCCGTCGGGGCCGTGAGCATCGAAACGCAGGAAACGCGCGTCAGATGGCCGTTTCGGGCGCATTCCGAGACAGGCTCTGAGGCGGAAGATCTATATTATGCTGCCGCAAGCAACCTCGATATGGCAGCGTGACTCACAACCCAACGCCTCCGGTAAACCCGGCGCGGTTCAAGAATTGGACATTTCTATCCGGTTTCCCACTGGACATTTCTACTCGGTGGAAACATAAGTGGAGTGGGTGAAAACGGCGCTCCAATACAAGATATGACTTGGATGATTAAATAGCAAGTCAGAAGAGAGCGCACTGCCACGGGGCGTTCGTCCCCTCAAGGGTAAAGGCTCCGCCCGCGCTCCGCGCGCCCTTGCGGGGCCGCCCACCCCGCGCCCGTCCGCGAAGGGTCTTCGGGAAGAAGACGCCAAGCGGAGCACACGAAAATGCGCACGATCCTGATCATGTGGGCGCGCCTGATGGGCATGCTCGTTATTGCCTTCCTGCTGTTCGCGGCGATGGCCGCCCCCGCCTTCATCGACGATCTGGACGCGATGGTCGGCCCCGCGCCGGTCGACGTCGTCGCGTCGCGCTGAAGGAGGATCCAATGTCACGGATCGACCCTTCCCGCGCCACACCGGGGGACTGGCAGGTGCGTCCCGGGCAGATGACCATGTATGGCGGTGAGAAACTGCCGACGCTGCAGGTCTGGACCCGCGAGAACACCGCTGTCGCAAAGCTGCACCCGATCCAGGGCCTGCCCGGGGACCACGAGGCGGTGGCGACCAACGCGCGGCTGATCGCCGCGTCGAAACCCATGGCCGAGATGCTGCTGGAAGCGCTTCGCTATGAGGCCGACCAGTTCGATGGACATCCGGACCTGCCCCTCGACGTGTCCGGCGCCGAGCTGGTCGACTGGTTCACCGACTGGCGCGAGCGCGTCAAACGGGTGCTCGATGTGCCCGGCTGACGCAGTCGATCCGGGTCGCCTCGAGGAGCGTGAGGTCATTCGTATCGAGTTGGCGGACGGCACCCGGCATACCGGATCGGTCACCATCATCGCCCGGAAGCATTACCTGGTATGCCGAGGAGCCGGATACCCGCTCCATGGGCATGTCGAGGGGCCGCTCGAAGATCTGGCCATCGTCGACCTGACGACGCTGCAGACGCGGGCCGAGGTCTACGAGGAGTCGCGTCGCCGGATGATTGGCGAACGGATCCCGGGTGCCGAACCGGTGACGCGCGACGATATCGAGCATCGGCTTCGGACCATCGGCCGTGCCAAGGCCGGTTGCGGTGATGACTGGTCGCGTGAGCTGCAGGTTACGCGTCAGTTCGAGGAGCTTGCCGACCGTATCGGGCTCGCCAAAGCCAAGCGGCAGTGGATCCTCAACGAGGAGCGCTTTCGACTTCGCTCGAACCGCGATCCGGAGATGCGCGACATCTGGGTGGCCGACGTCGCCTCGCCCTCCTGCCTGGCCCGGCCACGACCACAGGATTTCGATCCCGACCCGCGGACCCGTCGCCGGCGAAGCCCGCTTCCCCCGGAGGCCCGCTCCGACCCCTTTGGTTTGCACAATGTGCTGAAGGCCATGAAACAGCTCGGCCTCAAGGCGCGGATCGATCGGCTCGGCGACCCGCCTCACCTACGCGGTCACATCCTGGTCAAGATGCCGATCAAGGGTCGCGCTCAGTTCGTCGCCATGGCCGAGCGCGACGATCCGGC
>NZ_JACHXV010000024.1 GCF_014192375.1 Endobacter medicaginis
CGGCAATCGTTCCCGTGTTCGTCGTCATCGTCCTCACCCCTGAGGCGGAGACCGTCCGCTAACGGAGTGTCTCAAACAACCGTGGGGCGGAGGACTCCCAACAAATGTCCCACGGCGTCCAGACCGCCGCCCACGCTGTCCGTTCCGGCGACGCGCATGGCGGCGGCTCCTCCGTCAATCTTTCCGAAGGCGACCGCTGATGTTCAAACGTCCCGCCGCACATTACGGCAAAGCCCCTCAACCGGAGACGCCCTATCAGCGCGCCGCCCAAGTGTGGGACGACCGCATCGGGTCGGCCCGTGTGCAGGCGCGCAACTGGCGGTACATGGCCTTCGGCTCGCTGGCGCTCTCGGCCGGCTTCGCGGCCGCCCTGGTCTGGGAGACCGCGCGCGGCACCATCGTCCCCTGGGTGGTGCAGGTCGACCGGCTTGGCCAGGCGCAGGCCGTGGCGCCAGCGGTCGCCGACTACACGCCCTCCGACCCGCAGATCGCCTTCTACCTGGCCCGCTTCGTCGAGGAGGTTCGCAGCCTACCAGCCGATTCCATCATCGTCCGCCAGAATTGGCTGCGCGCCTACGACTTCACCACATCGGCCGGCGCTATCGCGCTCAACGAATATGCCCGCGCGAACGACCCTTTCGCCAAGATCGGCAAGCAGCAGATCGCGGTCGACGTCTCCAGCGTCATCCGCGCCTCGCCCAATTCCTTCCGCGTCGCCTGGACCGAGCGCCGCTACGAGGATGGCGCGCTCGCCGACACCGCACGCTGGACCGCGATCGTCACCGTCGTCGTCTTGCCGCCGAGTAACGCCGACACGCTGCGGAAGAACCCGCTCGGAATCTACGTCAACGCCATCAACTGGTCACGGGAGCTTGGGCAATGAAGCCGTCTTTCCGTAAAGCCGGAAACCCGGCTTTGCTCACACACGCCTATCCGCGTCTCCGCCTATGCGCTTTGCCGCTTGTGCTTCTTTCCGCATCCGCGCTCGCCGGTTGCTCGACCTTCAAGCCGCCGGAGATCTCCTATGACGACGCGGCGCCGGCCCATCTCACGGTCGATCCGCCCGCGCCCGTCAGGGTGGTCGAGCTGCCGAAGCCGCTGCCGCTGCCCGGCCAGTTGAAGCCGATCGAACATGGCAAGCTGCCGCCAGAGTCCGCCGATCCCGCCGTCCGCGTCAACCAGGCCAACGCCGCGGCGCGCGTGCAGCCGGTGCGCGACGGTTTCATCAACGCCATGCAGGTCTATCCCTTCACCGACGGCGCGCTCTACCAGGTCTATTGCGCCGTGGGCGAGATCACCGACATCGCCTTGCAGCCAGGCGAGCAGCTCGTCGGCTCCGGCCCCGTCGCCGCCGGGGACACGATCCGGTGGATCATCGGCGACACGCAGAGCGGGAGCGGCGCGACCGCCCAGGTCCATATCCTCGTCAAGCCGACGCGCGCCGAGCTGATGACGAACCTCGTCATCAACACCGACCGCCGCACCTATCACATGGAGCTGCGCTCGGGCGAGCGCACCTACATGGCCTCCGTCTCCTGGCAATATCCGCAGGATCAGCTCATCGCGCTCCGCCGCCAGAACACGGACGCCCAGGCGGCGCAGCCAATCGCCGCCGGCGTCGATCTCTCCGCCATCAATTTCCGCTACGCGATCGAGGGCGATCGTGCGCCCTGGCGGCCGCTGCGCGCCTTCGACGACGGCCGGCAGGTCTATATCGAGTTTCCGACCGGCATCGCCCAGGGCGAGATGCCGCCGCTCTTCGTCATCGGCTCGTCGGGCAAGACCTCCGAGCTGGTGAATTACCGTGTCCGCGCCAACTACATGATCGTCGACCGGCTGTTCGCCGCCGCCGAACTCCGCTTCGGCGACAAGGATTCCGAGAAGCGTGTGCGCATCGTCCGCACCGACGGGAGGCCGGCGTCGTGAGCGATTCCGATCCCCGGAACGAGGAGGAGGCCGCGCCTGCGGCGCCGGCCGGCGATGCGGCCGAGCCGATGCGGCTGCGCGGCGAGGCGCCGCGTGTCACCCGCCTGTCGCGCAAGGCGCTGGCCGGGCTCGGGCTGATCGCCAGCGTTGGTCTCGGCGGCGCCCTCATCTATGCGCTCCAGAATCACAACACCGGCAAGCCGGCCGAGGAACTCTACTCGACCGACAATCGCGCGACCGCCGATGGCCTGGCCGGTCTGCCGCACGACTATAGCGGCGTGCCTAAGCTCGGCCCGCCACTGCCCGGCGACCTCGGTCGCCCGATTCTCAATGCCCAGAATAACGGCCAGGCCGTGCCCTCACCCATGATGCCGGCTCCTAATCCCGGTCCCAGCGCCGAGGAGCAACGACGGCTTCAGGAGATCGATGCGGCCCGGACGAGCAAGCTCTTTTCCGGCGCCGAGGGCCGCCCGGCGACGGCTGGCGCCAGCCCCGCGCCCAATCCGCAGCCCACACCTACCTTGGCCAATCTGGGACTCGCCCCGACGCCGGCGACGCCGACCGCGCAGGATAGGCAGACTGCCTTCCTGACGGCTGACGCCGACCGAAAGACGGTGGCGCCTGACCGGGTGCAGGCCCCGGCATCGAAGAACGTCCTCCAAGCCGGCGCCGTCATTCCCGCGGCGATGATCACCGGCATCCGCTCCGATCTCCCCGGTCAGATCACGGCGCAGGTGACGGAGAACGTCTATGACAGCCCCACGGGGCGCATTCTCCTGGTGCCACAGGGTACACGGATTATCGGCCAGTATGACAACAATGTCGGCTTCGGGCAGAGCCGCGTGCTGCTGGCCTGGAACCGGCTGATCTTCCCGAACGGGCGCTCCATCGTTCTCGAACGCCAGCCGGGCGCGGACGCCGAAGGCTATGCCGGCCTTGAGGATGGTGTCGACTATCATTGGGGCGAGCTGTTCAAGGCGGCCTTGCTCACGACGATCCTCAGCATCGGCTCGGAGGCCGGCTATTCGGGCAACGAGAGCGACATCGCTCGCGCCCTGCAACAAGGCGCGTCCAACAGCACCAGCCAGATCGGACAACAGATCGTCGGGCGCCAGCTCAATATCGCGCCCACGTTGACCATCCGACCGGGCTTTCCGATGCGTGTGATCGTCACGCACGACCTGGTGCTCGAACCCTACGGAGGCTGACATGGGGAAGCTGAAACTTGGTCCGATCGCCGATCAGAAGCCGGTCAAGCTGTCCGTGGAGCTGCCCGCTGCGCTCCATCGGGATCTCGTGGCCTATGGCGAGGCGCTGGGCCGCGAAAGCGGTCAGACGCCCGTCGATCCGGTGCGTCTAATCGTGCCCATGTTGGAACGGTTCATTGCGACCGATCGTGGCTTTGCCAAATCGAGGCGTGGCGATCCCGGTTCCGGAGGCGGCGATGGCTCTACGGCGAGACCGTAGCGCCATTTTGCGGCCCATCGTCGGCGGCTCGCTTAGAGAGCCGCCGCGCCATACTCAGAAGCCGCCGGAAGGCAGGATTGTCGTTGCTCACGGACCATATCGCGCTGAACGGCAATCGTTCGCCCTTGATTGGCCGGTAAGCCACGCCAGGAAAGGCAACGCTGGTGGCGGCCTCGCTAATTAGGGTGAGACCTCGGCCAAGGGCGACAAGCTTCATGAGGTTGTCGCGCCCGACGCCGCACCGCTCGACGACCGGATGATGACTCAGGTCCGCTACATGCTTTACGAGGTAATTATGGACTTCTGGGCCGGGATTAGCGTGGCTAACAATGAAGCGCTCGTCGCGCAGATCGTCCCAGCCGATCTCTCTGCATCTCGCCAGGCGGTGAGCCTGGGGCACGACAGCGAAGACCCGTTCGTTCCAAAGAGACCTTGCCTCACAGCCACAGGCAGCAGGGCTACCCGCGAGAAAAGCAACATCCATTCGGTGATGCTGGACTGAAGCTATGTGCTCCGCTGGATCGCCCTCGGCAAAATCGAGGTGAACAAACGGATTATCCGCTTGATAGGCCTGCAACAGGTCAGCGAGGAAGCCTGAGGCCAGCGACGAAAATATGCCAATCCGAACTGCGCCGACCTCACCGCGTCCTGCTGCCCCTGCATCTTTCAGTGCATATTCGATGCGATCCATCGCTACACGAGCATGTTTGAGGAATTTCTGACCGGCATTTGTGAGTCTCACGCCGCCAGGATGGCGGATGAATAAAGCGACACCAACCTTATCTTCTAGATCGCGGATGCCTCGACTAACGGTTGATTCCCAAACATCTAACTCTATTGCAGCCTGCCGGAAGCTGCTTTTCTCCGCTGCCACCAGCACATAGGGCAAATATTGTAGCACCGCCTTGAGCGATAAAATCGGTACGCCATCCGCAGCGGCCATTTCATTTTTCAGGGCTGCCATTATCCCGGCAGTCCTTGCTGCATTTTGGCTCGGCTAAATGCCCGCCTGCACTAATAGTCTGCCAACCGCCTCCCAAAGCTTTGTAGAGCGCGATATCTGATCGCAGTCGAGACCAAGCGCTTTGCGCAGCTACGTCCTGTGCCGTGTAGAGTTGTCGTTGCGCGTCCAATACCGGCAGGAAGCCCGTTTCTCCCTTTCCATATAGCCTTGCAGCGTTATCGAGGGCTTGATGGTCTTGTTCAGCTTCCGCAGCCAATGCGGTATAGCGCGCCTTGGCTGTCGCCTCGTTCGCCATGTCATCCTCAACTTCCCGAAAGGCGCCGAGCACCGTCTGCTCGTAGTTAAGGCGCTCGGATTCGGCAGTGGCCCGTGCTGCGTCGACCTGAGCAGGAAGTCGCCCTCCCGAGTAGAGACTCTGACTGATCGTCCCACCTGCGATCCAGGCCAGGCTTGCGACCTTGAACGCTTGGTGCAGCGAACTGGTCGTCAGACCGAAATCAAGTGGGATGGAGAAATGCGGATAGAGATCAGCGACCGCGACCCCTATCCTCGCATTCGCCGCAGCGTAGGCGCGTTCGGCGCGCCGGATGTCTGGACGTTGGGCGATGACATCCGAAGGTAGAGAAAGCGGCATAGGCGGCGGTGCGGGAAGCGACGTGGATCCGACAGCCGGCGCCTTGAACTCTTCAGGAAATACCCCGATCAGGGTGGCCAGAGCGTGAAGATAATTATCTGCTTCCGCCTGCTGGGAAGGCACGGCGGCTTGCGCAGCGTCGAGGTGTGCTTGGGCCTCGATCATGTCCAGTCGCGGCCGCTCACCACCTTGATAAGCGTGGATTGAAAGCTGAAGCGCCTGCTGCGCTGCCGCGACGCTCGCCTGCGCGATACGGAGCCGGACCAAGGCGAGCCTGTATGCGAAATAGTCGTCGGCTACTTCCGCGAGCAAGCTTACTAGAATTGCGTGTTGCGCCTCTTCTGCCTCACCAACGCTCGCTTCTGCGGCTTCCTGGCGCCGTCGCGTTCCGCCGAAGAAATCGAGTTCCCAGGAAGCGTCGAAGCCGACCTGATAATAGGGATAGACCCCTCTCGATGCAGGTGGTGGCCAATCCAGCGTCTGCGTCTGGCGACGGCTCTCGGCTGTTCCGCCGACACCCAAGGACGGGAGTGCGCGCGATTCCGCGATTCGTAGATCGGCGCGGGCCTGGACGATCCTTTGCCCGGCGATTTTCAGACCCTTGTTGCCGCTGACGGCCTTCTGGAGGAGGTCTGACAGGATCGGGTCATGAAATCCGTCCCACCACGAGTCTGCCCGGGCAACGTGCGGCGCATCGGCGTTCCCCTCCGTCCATCGCTCTGGGGCCGACAGATGTGGCGGCTGGTAGTCCGGCCCGACCGTGCATCCGGCCAGAAGCGCCACCATCGTAAGCGTGGAGAAGAGGCGGCTTCTCATGACGCCCGTGCTCCACTTTGGCGATCAGGATGGCCGCTGCCAAATTCGGCCATCATGAGCGCCAGTCCGCAGGAGCAGAATAGCAATGCGCCCAGGAGCACAAAGGCTTCCGACGAACCAAGCACCGCGGCTTGCCGGCGCGCCTCTGCCGCTACGTGCTGAACGGCGCGCAAGTGATTGCGGCCTGTATCGCTGGCGGCGTAGCCGATCGTGCTGCTCAGCGATGAGAGGACGCCCCGCCGCCCATCGGGGTAGAAACCGGTGTTGGCGAGCAGTTCGGCGTAGCTCGCCTGTCCATCCAGTCGCATCGTTGTCGCCACCCACGCGCTCGATGCGGTCGCGGCCAGACTTCGGGCGATGTTGAAGATGCTGGCGGCATATGCGCCTTCGGCCGGTTTCACCTCGCCCACAAACAGGACGAGAAGCGGTACAATGATCAGCGGCAGGCCCAAGCCCTGGAGCAGCTGGCCGAGCATGAGCTCGATCGCCATCCAATCGGAGGTGGCGGCGACGTTGAGCAGGGCGGCCAGTCCTACCGAGGAAAGCCCGACCACCATCAAGGTGCGAGCGTCCACCCAATGAAAGCGCAAGGCGAGAGCGACCACGGGGTAGGAGATGAATTGCGTCCAGGCCGTGCCGAGGAGCACCGGAGCGATCTGCTCCGCCCGGAAGCCCTGGACCGACACCAGGAAATTCGGGATGAACGCGCCTGATAACATGGTGGCAAACTGGAACGGCAAGGTGGCCAGTGCGCCCAGGGTCAGGTTCCAGCGCCGGGTCAGCCGGATCGCCACGATCGGGTGTCGGACATGCCGCCATTCGTGGCAGACGAAAATCAGCAGGCACGCAACACCTCCCGCCAGCAGCGCGATGACGACAGGTGAGTCGAACCACCTCAGACGATTGCCCTGACTGAGTCCGCAGGCGAGGAGCCCGAGCCCGCAAGAGAGCGATGCGATACCAGCCAGATCCGCATGGATGATCGCCCTCCACCGAACCGGTTCTCGCCACAGTCCGGCAAAACCGGCGACGAGGGCAGCGAGACCAAGCGGAAAGCTCAGCCAGAGCATCGCCTGCCAGCCGAGATGCAGGACCGCGAAACTTCCGACCGGAGCGGCGATCTGCGAGGCGAGCGTGGTGGCGGTGGCATAAAGCGCGATACCGACCGGGCGCCATGTAAGGTCGAACGCGCGAAGCTGGATCAGGATCGAGAGCGGCATGATCATGCCGGCCGCGAACCCCATCAGCGACCGCGCCGCAATGGCGTCCCCGAGGCCGGGCGAGAAACCAAGCGCCATCGACGCCGCCAGAAACAGGACCACGGCGGGCAGCAGGACGCGGCGGATCGACAATCCCATGGCGAGCCAGCATCCGATCGCCACGCCGATCGGCTCGGCCGCGGAATAGGCGGTCGTGAGCCAGCTGCCGTCGTCGGCGCCGATGCCGAGACCGCCTTCGAGATCAGCGGCGGACTGCGTGAAATAGCGGTTCGCCATCATCACCATCCAGGCCGCGCAAAAGGCGGAGAGGCTGGCCAGCGCCGGCGTCTTATACCGGCCCATCGTCGTCGCCATGCGGGAGGCCGGATTCATCATCACTTCCCCGTCGCGACGGTCGCGACGGCCGACATGCCGGGGCGCAACCGATCGAGGCCTCGCTGCCCGGGCCTCAGAATGATCTTGACCGGGAAACGCTGGGCGACCTTGGTGAAATTACCGGTCGCGTTGTCGGGCGGCAGCAGGGCAAGCAGCGCACCCGAAACTGGTCCGAGGCTGTCGACCGTTCCGTGGAAGACCACGCCGGGTGCGCTGTCGACCGTCAGCGACGCCGCCTGTCCCGGCCGCATGTGTGCGATCTGGACCTCGCGGAAGTTGGCGATAACCCAGACCTGGGGCAGAGGAGCCAGAAGTGCGACCTGCGTGCCGGGAGCGACATAGTCGCCAGGCAGGATCGTCCGCGAAGACAATTGTCCGGAAACAGGACTTGTGATTCGCGTATAGCCCAGGTCGATGCGGGCGAGATCGCGCCCGGCGCGCTTGCTCCCAATCGTGTTGCGCGCCTGCTCAGCCTGGGTCTGAATGACCCGCTGCATTTGCTGCGCCGCCGTCAGGTCGGCGGCGGCCTGGTCCCGTGCTGCGGTAAGGCGTTGTTCGGCTGCATGCGCTTCCTCCAGCGCCCGACGCGATGTCGTCCCATCGGTCGCGAGCGATCGTTGCCGGGAATATTCCAGTCTAGTCTGAATCAGGTTGGCCTCGGCCTGTCGCACCGCCGCTTCGGCCGCCGCAATATGCGACGTCTGGAGAACCGCCTGTTCGTTCAGTATTTCGGCCGCGGCCTGCGCCGCGCCCAGGTCCGCCTCGGCGGCCTCCAGCCGGGTCTTATAATCGTCGCTCCGGATGACGGCGACTGTCTGCCCTGCCTCAACCCAGGCGTTGTCTGTCACAGGCACGGATTCGACATATCCGCCGATATGGGATGCGATGCTAACGAGGTCCGCGCGCACATAGGCATCGTCCGTCGTCTGTTCGCCCATCGAGGAGGCAAGGCGATCGCCGTGACCGATGGCAAGGACCACGCCAGCCACGCACAGTGCGGTGAGTAGGCAGATCGTGGCGGTTGCACGCCCCCGAAGACGCCGAGCGAAGAGCCGCAAAATGCGAAAAATCGCGGGTCCGCGTTGACGCGTGGCGTCTGCCTCGTCCATCTCAGGCATGCCCCCTGCGCCTGCGCCTGCGCCTCAGCTCGGATTCTCGACTGAGGCGAACACCGAACCTGCCGTTTGAATGGCAGCCAAAGCTGCCGGAAGACCCGCTGCAATTCCAACTTGAACACAGATGTCGATGATTTCCTCACGGGAAACGCCGGCGCGCAGCGCGGAGCCGATCCTCAGTTTGAGGATCGGCGCAGCCGTCGCGCCCAGCGCGGCACAGGCGGCAATCATGATGGTCTCGCGCGTCTTCAGGTCGAGGGAACTTGATCCATATACATCGGCGAACTCCCACTCCATGACAAAGCGTCCGAAGTTCGGAGCGAGATCCGCGAGCCCGTCCAGGAAGGCGCTCGCGGGCAGGCCGGTAATCTCCTCGAAAGCTGTCTTGCCCGCGACGAGGCGGTCTGACGTCGTTAGTGACTTTGCTTCCATGATGATCTCCGTGATGATCCGGTTTGAAGTCGTGCGCAAAATCGAGGATAATTGCCGATCGGTCACTAACCTAAGCCCGAAAGGCGTTGGGGTCAATATTAATTGCCGATCGGTCACTATTAGATTAAGCGATGTGTCGAGTATGATGAGGCTGCATCCGTGGTGAAGAGGAAGACAATCGGCAGCGAGATGCCTGAAATCGCCCGTATGAGGCAGACTGCCTCGTCCGCGCGTAAACCGAAGAGACGCCGCCTAGATCCGACCGAGCGCGAACGCGAGATCATCGAAGGAGCCGTCGCTTTCTTCGCGGAGGTTGGTTTCGACGGCGGATTGCGCGACTTGGCGCAGCGCATCGGGACCACGCATCAGAATTTGCTGCGCTATTTTCCTACAAAGGAAGCCCTGATCGAGCGGGTGTACGAAGAGGTTTACCTCAATCGCTGGCAGCCGGAATGGGAGGCGCTGCTGCATAAATCCGATCGGTCGCTGGAGGATCGCCTTGTCGCCTTCTATGAGGATTACCTCGCAGCGATCTTCAATTATGAATGGGTGCGGATATTCGTCTTTGCCGGCCTCAAAGGCGTTGACATCACGCAGCGTTATCTCGGGCTTATTCAATCGAACATCATCGAACCCCTTGCTCGCGAGTTGATGGTGAGCGAGGGCAAGGAAGGCAAACCTTCGCCACTGGAGATGGAAGTGGCGTGGGCATTGCACGGCGAGATGTTCTATCTTGCTATCCGTCGTTGGGTCTACGCATTGGACACGCCGCAGGATCTGGGCGCGGTCATCCGAATGTCCGTTATCCGGTTTCTGGAGGGAGCCCCGGCGGCCATGAAAAAGGTACCGGCCGCCGAAAGAAGAGGCCTTTTACCGAAAGCATTGTGACTGCCGACTTATCCCGCTGGCTAAAGCAGAGACCTACACCGCGTGCGGCTAAGCCTTAACTGTCCAGCGCACCGGCCCAACCCAGTCCCGGGGTCGCGATCGGCATGCTGGCCCCGGGAGCGCTTTAGGAGATCTCACCGTCCGGAGTCATGTCTGCGCCCGCTAGCGATGCACATGGCCAACCTGCTGCTGGCCACCGATTATGGCAACCGTCTCATCCGCAGCTACGGTCCGATCATCGCCGACAAACGCTTCGAACCGGCGGGGTTTCCGATGCGGCTCGGTCGCAAGGATATTGGCCTGGCGCTAACCGCCGCCAACGGGTTGAAGCTTCCACTCACCCAGATGATCGCCGAGCGCATGGACACGATCATCGCCGCAGATGGGGGCGAGCGCGATTGGTCTCCGCTCGGACAGGAGGGAAAGTGATGGTCCCATCCAGGCCCGGGCGTTCACCCGCTTCGCTTTTGGCTGTCGGACCGGGAGCGCTGGACTTGGCGCCAGCCGATCAATGTTGGGGCGGCAAGAAAGGATAATCGGTATAGCCTTGCTCGCCGCCGCCATAGAAGGTCGCCTGATCAGGCTCAGCGAGATCGGCACCGACACGCAAGCGTTCGGGAAGATCGGGATTTGAGATGAACGGCCGCCCGAAACTTATCGCGTCGGCGTCACCATCCGCGATGGCGGTGGTTGCGGATCGGGCATCATAAGCGCCGTTGCCGATGTAGACGCCATCGAATGACGCACGCAGCCTCTTCAGCAATGCGCGCTGGTCGTCGCTGCTTTTCTGGCCGTAGAATTCCTCGATCACATGAAGATAGGCAAGGCCGCGCGCGCTCAGCATGCTGTAGGCAGCGGTGAAGACGGTTTCGGGATCGCTGTCACTGATGTCGTTCGCCTGGCCGAGCGGCGACAGCCGGACGCCCACCCGATTTGTCGGGAACACGGCACAGACCCGATCCAGCGCCTCGCCCAACAGGCGCAGTCGATTTTCGACCGAGCCGCCATAATCGTCGCTTCGGCGATTGGTGCCGTCCTGCAGGAATTGGTCGAGGAGATAGCCATTAGCGGAGTGAACCTCGACGCCATCGAACCCGGCCAGCTTCGCGTACCGCGCGGCGGCGGCATAATCATCGAGCGTTGCCGCGATGCCGTCTTCATCGAGCGCGACCGGTTCCGATGTATCGGAGAGACCCTGGGCGGTGAAGGTTTTGACGTTCGCGCGGACCGCGCTTGCCGAAACCGGCTGCGCGCCGTCGGGAAGCAGCGATGTGTGGCTGATCCGGCCGACATGCCAGAGTTGACAGAAAATCCGGCCGCCTGCGGCGTGCACGGCCTCGACGATCGGCTTCCAGCCCTCGACATGCGCGTCACTGTGGATGCCGGGCGTATCGATATAGCCCTTGCCCATCGGCGAGATCTGGGTCGCCTCGGAGATGATGAGGCCGGCCGACGCGCGCTGGCGATAATAAGCGACCGCCATGGGCTTGGGCGTTCCGTCGCCATGCGCCCGGCTGCGTGTCAGCGGCGCCATCAGCACGCGGTTGGGCAGTTCGATGGCGCCGACCTGCAAGGGCCGGAAAAGAATGGAATTGTCAGCCATGATTGTTCCCTGTCGTTTTCAGGCCCCGGCCGGCGTGCCGGCGTCCTGGTTCTGCGGAAGTGGAAGGGGCGTAGCGGCACAGATGGTGCGCAGCGCCTGTTTGAGCCCCTCCTCGATCGTCGGGTGATAGAAGGGCAGCTCGAGCAATTCGGTCGCGGTGACCCGGCGCTGGATCGCCCACGCGAGGATGTGCGCCAGATGCTCGCCGGCTGGTGCGATGAGATCCGCGCCGATCAGCCGCCCGTCGGGCGCCGCGGCATAGAGGGTCAGCTTGCCTTCATTGCGCCCCTCGACCCGGGACCGTCCCTGATCGGCAAAGTCGGCGGTACCGGTGACGGCGCCATCGGCCTCGGCGTCGCCGATCGTCGCCAATGTCGGTTCGGTGAAGGTGATGCTGAAACGGGTGTTGCGGTCGCTTCTGACAGCGGCGGGAAGGGCGACGGCGTTGCGGCCGGCAATGGCGCCATCATGCGAGGCCTCGTGCAGAAGCGGCAGATCCGCGGCAACATCGCCTGCAAGAAAGATCGTGCTGTCGCCGCACCGCATCGTTGCCCGATCGTGGACCGGAACGCCGCGCGGGTCGAGTTCAACACCCGCGCGGTCCAGATCGAGTCCCCGGATCTGCGGGTGTCGGCCGACCGCGACCAGCACCTTGTCGAACAGCCCATCGCCTTGGTCTCTGCCACTCCACGAGAGATGCACGCCGTGCTCGTGTTTTCGCGCCACGACCCCGACACCAAGATGCAGGTCCAGGTCGCGCTCGAGAATGTCCCGCAAGGTCGCTTGCACTTTGGGGCAGCGTATGTTTGCCACGCGGTCTGCCCTGTCGAAGAGCGCCACCTCGACGCCGAGATGCGCGAAGGCTTGTGCCAGTTCAAGCCCGATCGCGCCGGAGCCGATCACGGCAAGGCGCCTGGGGAGATCCGCCAGTTCGAACACGGTTTCGCTGGTGATCGCGACATCGCGCAGGGCGGCGAAGGCATCCGGCAACACGGGCGCCGACCCGTTGGCGACGATGATCGCCCGCGCCTCGATGATCCGACCGGTATCGAGCAGCAGCCGGTCAGGCCCGGTAAAACGCGCCCGTGCCCGGATGGCTACGCCATCGGGCAGGCTCTCGATCGATTCGCGCGTCAGCGCGGCGAAGCGATCCCGCTCCGCGCGCACCCGGCGGAGGACGGCGGGGCCGTCGACCCGCGCAGCGTCGATGTCGATCCCGAACAGCCCGGCCCGCCCGATCCGATGGGCCTCCCGTGCAGCTGCGATGAGCAGCTTGGAAGGCATGCAACCGACCGTGGCGCAGGTCGTGCCGGCAAATGCGGGATCGATCAGCACCGTCGACGCGCCGTTCTTGCGCGCCGCGCGCTCGGCGGCGAGGCCGGCGGTGCCGGCCCCGATGATCGCCACATCGTATCGGTCCGGTCCCGCCGCCATGCTCAGCCGATCGTGACGGATTTGACGTTCACGAACTCCTTGAGGCCTTCGAGGCCGTGCTCTCGGCCATAGCCGGAATCCTTCACGCCTCCGAAGGGAAGATCGGGTGTCGCAATGCCGAAGCTGTTGATGAACACCATGCCCGTATCGAAATATTTGGTGGCCAGCTCGCGCGCATAATCGACGTTGCGGCTGAAGATGCCGCCGCCGAGGCCATAGCGGCTGCCGTTGGCGATCCGCATCGCATCCTCGTCATCGCTGGCGCGGATGATGGCGGCGGCGGGGCCGAACAGTTCGTCATCGTGGGCGGGCTGGCCGGGCGCGACATCCGCCAGCACGGTGGCCGGATAGAACCAGCCGGTGCGATCCGGCACTTTGCCGCCGACGAGCACGCGCGCGCCCTTTGCGACGCTCTCCTGCACCTGCTTGTCGAGCTGATCGCGCTGGCCCCGGCTGACCAGCGGGCCGAGCTGGGTATTCGCTTCGTTCGGGTCACCCATGCGGATCGTGCCGAATTGCTCGACATAGGCCTCGACGAAGGCGTCGTAATTCTTGTCCGTGACGATGAAACGCTTGGCGTTCACACAGGTCTGGCCGTTGTTGTAGAGGCGGCCTGCGACGCAGGTCTTCACCGCCAGATCGAGATCGGCGTCGTCGAGCACGAGATAGGCGTCGTTCGACCCCAGTTCGAGCACGGTCTTTTTCACCACCTCACCGGCCTTGGCGGCGACGGCGCGACCGGCGCGGTCGCTGCCGGTCAGCGTGACGCCGCGCACCAGGTCGTTTTCGATGATCCTGTCCGACTGCTCGTGGGTGATGATCAGGACGCCGAAGAGGCCCTTGGGCAGCCCCGCGCGCTCATAGAGATCGCGCAGGAACAGGCCGCTGCCCGTGCAGTTCTCGGCGTGCTTCAACAGCACGCCGTTACCTGCCATCAGGCTGGCGATCGAATAGCGCACGGCCTGATAGGCCGGAAAATTCCATGGCTGTATGCCGTAGACGACGCCAATCGGCGCGTGGGTGACAAAGGCCGTGGCGCCTTTAACCTCGCGCGTCTCGTCGGCAAGCACCGCGGGCCCATGCTGAGCGGTATAATCGCAAATCGCCGCAACCAGGTCGACCTCGTCGCGGCTGTCGCCGATGAGCTTGCCGACCTCGCGGGTCATCAGCTGTGCGAACTCCTCCTTGGCGTCACGCAAGGCGCCGCCGATGGCGGACATGACCGACGCACGCTCCTCCAGGCTGCGCAACCGCCACTGGAGAAACGCGTCGTGACTCGCCTGCACCACGGTGGTCGCCTCTTCGTCCGACATGTAGCTGTAGGTTTCGATCACCTCCTCGGTCAGAGGATTGATCGTGGAGAATTGTGTGTCTGTCATGATATCCAACTTTCTGTTTGCGAAAAGAATACGACAGCCGAGGATCAGCCGTACCGCGAGCGATGATTGGAAAGAGTGCCCCGCACGTCGGAAAGCGCGCGCAGGATCTCGTCGCGCCACCCGTCCCCGGGAGAATCCGCACCGCGGAATGGGCAGCGCAGACAAGGGGCGTGCCCGCCCAGCGATCGGCCAGGGCCCGAGCCCAGGCGGCGAACGCGTCCGCCGAACCGGAGCGCTTTGAAAGCGCCTTGGCCAGCATCGGGTGGAAACGGAGGCGGGACTGCGGCAGCAAAGGCTTCAGCATTCCCGGTGCCGCCAGCACGTTCAGCGTGTCGTCGACATGGACAATCCCGCTGGGGCGGTGCCGGACCAGCACCGATGCCGCATGCACCCGGCCGTCGGGCGTGACGAGATCGAGGCCATGGGGCACGGCGAATTCGAGATCGTCAGCGAATTCGGCCTGGGTCGCGGCATCCTCGATCACGCTCCCGTCCCACGGCAGGTCGGGGACCTGTTCGCGATGCCGGCGTGTCCCGATCAGCCGCGCCCGCGGGGCCAGTTCGTGTGCGATACGGCAATGAAGCGTATGGAAGGGATGGACATTGATGATCGCCGCGATAGCGGCGCCATCGTTTGTCAGCCGCAAGAGGCCGTCGCGGTCCTCGCCCGTCACCGAATAGCTGTCGAGCAGGAGGAACCGGCCATCCGGGCGGCGGACCAGCGACATCTGGGTACCGATGTCGATCACCTTCGCGAACTTGAAGCGTCCACGAAAATTCCACACATTGTCATGCAGCTGCTGCATTCGCGAAGGTGTTCCCGCGCCCGTTCCCGACCCGCTTATTTATTGTAGGTGAGGCATTCCTCGATCGGCCAGCCAAGCTGTTCCCACATGGGAAGATTGTTCCATTCCTTGACGAACTCGACGAGTTTGCCATCCTTCGCTCGGAAAAGGGCGCTCGCGGTCCAGGTCGCCTTGCGACCCGTCGGCTGGATCTTCCCGTGGGGCGCGCCCTTGTGGGTGCCCTCGGCGGTATAGCGAAACGCGACGCGATCATTCTTGACGAATTCCACGTCGAAACTGACGAAGTGAAGGTCATCGAGCTTCGTCATCAACTCGCCATGGACGTCGGCATACTGTTCCAGCGTTTCCGTGCCCGGAAAGGTCGTCGGACCCACGAAACGGTTCGCTGAGGCGCATAGATGCTTGACGGCATCCGCGCTGCCCAGACCGGGCGTGTAAGCGATCCGCATATATTCATGCGCAAGCTCCAGATTGGTTTGCTCTTCTGATGTGAGCGTGGCGGCGTCGACCATATGGTGCTCCTGCTGCTTGAGTGCGACCCGGTTTCTGGCGCGTAGCCACGGATGAAAAGCCAGGCTGCATCGTTCGAGGAATGCCCGTTGATTCCCGGGACAAGAACGTCGCGAACGCACCTTAAGTTCCGACCGGTAATTAGTGTGGCTCGGATGTCTCGGGTAATGGTCTCCGACGGCGACGAGGCGTGCTTGGGGCCTGATTTGAGTGCCGCTGCCGTCAGGGGCGCGAACTGATAGCGGCCTCGAGGTTGCAATACGGTGGGGAGGCCAGGGGGCCTCCCCGTCCCGTTCAGAGGTGAATGAGCTTGCGGTTGACGAATTCCTCGATCCCGAATTCCGACAGTTCGCGGCCATAACCTGAATTGCCGATGCCGCCGAAGGGCAGGTCGGGAGCCGTGTCCGTGACCCCGTTGATGAAGACCATGCCTGTCTGAATCCGCTCCGCGATCTTGCGTCCGCGTTCGACATCGCTCGTGTGCACGGAGCCACCAAGGCCGTAGGGCGAGTCATTGGCCAGGGCCACGGCCTCGTCATCGCTGCCCACCGGATAGATGGTTGCGACCGGCCCGAAAATCTCCTCGTAGAAAACCGGGTTGTCCCTGGCCACATCCGTAAGGATTCCGGCGCCCATGAAAAACCCGTCCCTGTCGAGTCGCTTGCCGCCGGTCACGAGGGTCGCGCCATGCTCGACCGCCTTTTCGACCTGCGCGATCGCGCGCTTCATCGCGTCCTCGCTGCTCATCGGGCCATGCGTGACGCCCTGCTCAAGCGGGTCGCCATAGCGGAATTCGCCGATGGCATCGGTCAGGCGCGCGGTGAATTCCTCCACCAGCGAGTGATGCACGATCATCCGCTTGGCCGAGGTGCAGACCTGGCCATTGTTCATCATGCGGCCGGCAACCGCGGTCGGGATCACGTCATCCAGCCTGGCGTCATCCAGCACGATGAAGGGGTCGGAGCCGCCGAGCTCCATCGTGCTCTTCTTGAGCGCACGTCCGGCCTGGCTGGCCACGGCGCTTCCCGCCCGCTCGCTTCCCGTCAGCGCGACGCCGCGGATTTCACGGCGACCGATCAGCTGCTCGGACTGATCGTTGCTGATGAACAGGTTGGTGTAGGCACCTTCCGGAGCACCGGCCTCGTGAAACAAGGCCTCGAAAGCAAGCGCGCATTGCGGGACGCCGGGCGCGTGCTTCACCAGCACGACGTTGCCTGCCATCAGGTTGGGCGCGGCCACGCGGGCGAGCTGGTAATAGGGGAAGTTCCATGGCTCGACGCAGTAGATGACGCCGAGCGGCTGGCTCAGCACGGTGGCCTTCCCGCTTGCCACCTCCAAATCCCTGGGAGCCAGGAATCTTTCGGCGTTATCAGCATAATAGGACAATATGTCCGCAGATATGCCGATCTCCCAGACCGCCTCCGGAAACACTTTGCCCATTTCCGTGGAGATGAGCCGGGCGTGCTTGTCCGTGTCCCGACGCAGGATGTCGGCCGCCCGCTGCACGATGGCGCGACGGTCCGCGAACGACAGCAGATGCCAGCTGTCTTTCCAAAGTGCGTGCGCCTTGTCCAGCTTCGCGAACATCTCGGCGTCGCTATGCGTCTCGAAAGACTTCTCCGTCGCGCCGGTCGCAGGATTGATTGTCCGATAGATATTCATCACTCATTCTCCATCATAACATGACATTTGTTTCGATTGTCGGCGTACTGTTCGGTGCCGGACCTGTTCGCGACCGCTGGCGATCTGCTCATCCTGGGCGGCGCGATTGTCTTCATCGTCCCGTCACCGCTTCCATGTGCGCCGGATATCGCGCGCCCTCGACCTGGATCTGCGCGAGCGCTCCATCGAATTTAGCCAGATCCTCGCGATCCAGTTCGATTTCGGCCGCCGCCAGATTCTCCTCCAGCCGATGCAGCTTGGTTGTTCCCGGGATAGGCACGATCCAGGGCTTGCGGGTGAGGAGCCATGCCAAGGCGATTTGAGCCGCCGTCGCTTGCTTCTCGCCCGCGATCCGGTTCAGGAGCTCCACAAGGGCCTGGTTCTTTTCCATCGCCTCGGGTGTGAAGCGGGGCAAGCCGGCCCGGAAGTCGGCCGGGTCGATGTCGCCCGGATTGCCCAACGCGCCCGTCAGGAAGCCTCTTCCGAGCGGGCTGTAGGCAACAAGTCCGATGCCGAGCTCATCACAGACGTCCACTATGCCGCTCGCCTCGATATCGCGGGTCCAGATCGAATATTCATTCTGCAAGGCGGTGACTGGTTGCACGGCATGCGCGCGGCGCACGGTCTGCGCTCCAGCCTCGGACATGCCGAAATGCCTGACCTTGCCGGCCCGGATCAGCTCGGCCACCGTTCCGGCGACGTCTTCGATCGGCACATTCGGATCAACACGGTGCTGGTAGAAGAGATCGATATGGTCGGTGTTCAGCCGTTTCAGGGAGGCATCACATACGGCCCGGATCCTGTCGGGCCGGCTATCCGGGCCCGCCATCTTGCCATCAACGATCGAGAAGCCGAACTTCGTCGCGATTACGACATCCTGTCGCAAGGGTGCGAGTGCCTCCCCAACGATCTCTTCGTTGGTGTAAGGCCCATAAACCTCCGCCGTGTCGAACATCGTCACGCCGCGCTCGACGGCTTCCCGGATCAGCTTGACGCCTTCTTCCTTACTGACGCCCGGCCCATAGGCATGATTCAGGCCCATGCACCCGAAGCCGATAGAAGAAACCTCCAGTCCGCTTCTTCCCAGAACTCGATGCTTCATGATTCTTTCTCCAAATTGCGGTCGCGTCGAGCGAGCGGTTCCAGATTTGGTCTTGGACGGTACGAGCGATGGTGCTCCGCGCCGTGCAAACGGCTGATGGGTTGACGCGCGGCTATTCCGGCTGAAGGCGTTTCACGTCAGTTTCAGACCAAGATTGTTGACAGCCTCTCGCAATCGGTCCCGGCCGGTCAGCGCTTCCGGGCCGCGCACGCGCTCGACGGCGCTGCGCGACCAGGCCTGGTCGTCGCGTTGCCGGGACCGCTGAAATTGGCTCATCCGGCGGTCATAGTCTGCGACGGCGGCCGCCTCTTGAGACAGGTCATAGCGGCCGTGATGGAGTACCGCCGCCTGCGGGAGGCGGGGCTTGACCTCGGCAGGCCGGCTCGGGTCGGGATAGCCGACGCACATGCCGAAGAGGACAAAGCTACCAGACGGAAGACCGAGCTCTTCTGCGACCGCTTCGGGGTGATTGCGCATGCCGCCGATGTAGACGATGCCCATGCCGAGCAGCTCGAAGGCGATCGCAGCGTTCTGCGCCGCGAGCGCCGTATCGACCGCGCCAATCGTATAGCTTTCGAGATAGTCGGTGCCCTCAGTCGGGATGTGCTGGGCGAGGCCAAGCCTGCGAAGACGCGACCAGTCCGCGACCCAGGCAAGGAACAGCGGGGCCTGCGCGACATGGCGCTGGTCACCAGCAAGTTCGGCGAGACGTTCCTGCTTGCCGCGATCCCGAACGGCGATGACGCTCCAGGGCTGGAGGTTGGAAGAAGACGATGCCGACTGCGCCGCGGCGATAGCCCAGCTCAGCGCGTCGTCGGCGACAGGCTGGTCGCCATAGGCGCGCACCGACCTATGCCGGAGCAGGTGCGAAAACGCCTCGTCGGGGATGTCCGAGGGCGGCCGGGTGCCATAACGGGCCTCCCAGCCTGTCGGGTCAGCGGGAACGCTTGATATCATCCATAAATCCTTTCCGGGCGCCAGCAGGTTGAGACAGGGCCGGGTGGCGGCCGAAGGGAAGGGGCCCCCGGCGCCACCATCAGCCGTCGGCTTCAGTATCGATCCCCTCGATGATGAAGGCGCGGCTCTCGGCACCTCTCAGCCGATGCGGGAGCGCCTCGCGATAGGCAGGGCTGTCATACCAAGCCCGTGCAGCCTCGATATTCGGGAAGCGCAGGATGACGGCGCCCTCGATGGGTGCGCCTTCCAACACCTCAAATGCCCCGTAGAAGGCAAGCGGGGTCAAATCGTGGCCGGCACGCGCAGCGGGAGCCTTCTGTTGATACAGGGCGAGCTCGCCTGCATCGACCGTGCTGTCTCGGATGATGACGGCATAAGCGGACATGCGGGTCTCCTTCAGTCAAGCAGCGCAAGCAATGCGTGCGCGGCGGCATCGGATGAGGCGGGGTTCTGTCCGGTCACTAGCAACCCGTCCGTTTGCACATGGGCTCCCCAGTCGGGTCCCTTGCTGTAATGGGCACCCAGGCCCGTGAGTGCGTCTTCCACGAGAAAGGGCACGACCTCGGTCAGGCCGACAGCTTCCTCTTCGCTGTTGCTGAAGCCGGTGACGGTCCTGCCCTCGACCAGCGGCTTGCCGTCAGCACCCTTCACGTCACGCAGCGCGCCCGGCGCATGGCACACCAGGCCGACCGGTTTGTTAGCGCCGAGCGCATCTTCGATCAAAGCGATCGAGTGGGGGTCGTTGGCCAGATCCCAAAGTGGACCATGGCCGCCCGGATAGAAGATCGCATCGAAATCCGCGACCGAGACATCGGACAGCTTGTGCGTATTCGCGAGTGCCGACATGGCCGTGTCGTCGGCCTCGAATCGGCAGGTCGTGTCGGTCTGGGCGTCCGGCTCGTTGCTCTTCGGATCGAGAGGCGGTTGCCCGCCCTTCGGGGAAGCCAAGGTGACGTCAACGCCCGCGTCGACGAACGCATAATAAGGGGCTGCTAGTTCTTCCAGCCAGAAGCCGGTCTTCTTGCCCGTATTTCCAAGTTGATCGTGCGAGGTGAGTATCACGAGAATCTTCGTCATGAGGTGGACCTTTAAGTGATAGTGGATGGTCTTCGGTGCCGCTCAGAGGTCGCTCACGCGGACCACCACTTTCCCGAAACTTTTTCCCGAGAGCAGGTTCAGGAACCCCTGGGGCGCATTCTCGAGACCGTCGACGATATCCTCGCGTAGCTTGACCTTGTCCTGTGCTGCCCATGCGGTCATGTCGGAAAGAAAGGGGCCGAAACCCTCCGCCCAATGGTCGGTGATGATGAAGCCCTGGACGCGCCAGCGTTTCATGAGGATCTGCATCATCAGGCGTGGCGCCTGGTTCGGTCCGGGAGGGAGCGCCGAATAATCGTTGTAGTGTGCGATCAATCCGCACACCGGGATGCGCGCACCGATATTCAGCCGGGGCAGGACGGCATCGAACACCGCGCCCCCGACATTCTCGAAGTAGATGTCGATACCATTGCCCGTCGCGGCGGCGAGCTGGTCCGCGAAATCGGGCGCACGGTGATCGACGCAGGCATTGAACCCCAGCGTGTCGACCGCGTAGCGGCACTTGTCAGCGCCGCCCGCAACGCCGACGACGTGCGCGCCCTTGATCCTGCCAATCTGCCCCACCACGGAGCCGACGGCGCCGGTCGCGGATGCGACGACCAGCGTTTCGCCGGGGCTCGGCTCACCGATCTTCAGCAGGCCATGATAGGCGGTGAAGCCGGGCATGCCGAGCAGGCTGAGCGCGTAGGAGGGGTGGGTGACGCGCGCGTCGAGCCGGGTGATGTCGCGACCGTCCGAGATGGCATGGCTTTGCCAGCCGGTGTCACCCACCACGAGGTCGCCTTCGTTATAGTCTGGATGACGCGAGACCTCGACGCGGCTCACGGCGCCCCCGACCATGACCGCTCCCACCTCGACGGGAGGCGCGTAGGATGGCGCATCGCTCATGCGGCCTCGCATATAGGGATCGAGCGACAAATAGATCGTGCGGAGCAGGACCTGTCCCTCACCGGGCTCCGGGACAGGCTGCTCATCGAGCCGGAAGTCCGAGAGTTGCGGAGCGCCCGTCGGGCGCTTGTCGAGCAGGATTCGATGGTGCGTGGTCATGACGATGCCTCCCGTTTCTTGTCAGAGACTGGCTTCGAGAATGCGCTGACCCACCTCGGGGGTGACGTCCTTGCGCTCGCCGAGTTCGACCATGCCGTGCGCGCGAAGCTGGCCGACAAGGGTCCCGATCTCGCTTGCATCGATGCCATAGTCGGGCAGCCGGGTCTGGATCCCCATGCTTTCGAAGAAAGCCCGCGTCCGATCGATCGCCGCATCGATGCGTTCGTCCTCGGAGCCTTGTGTGATGCCCCAGACGCGCTGCGCATATTGCAGCAGCTTGCCATGCTTCGCAGCCCGACGAACCTGAAGGTTGGCGGGAAGGACGACGGCCAGCGTGCGTGCGTGGTCGATATTGTAGCGCGCGGTCAGTTCGTGACCGATGATGTGCGTCGACCAGTCCTGCGGCACGTCGGCGCCGATCAGCCCGTTGAGCGCGAGCGTCGCGACCCACATGAAATTCGCGCGCAGCTCGTAATCGTCAGCCTTCTCGAGCAGCTTGGGGCCGATCTCGATCAGCGTTTGCAGCAGACCTTCGGCAAAACGATCCTGTACGAGGCCGTCGGCGGGGTAGGTGAGATATTGCTCCATCACATGGGTGAAAGAGTCGACGACACCGTTGGCGATCTGCCGGATCGGAAGCGTGTAAGTCTTCGTGGGATCGAGAATCGAGAATCGCGGAAACACATGCGGGCTCGTGAAGGCGAGCTTCGCCTGGGTGGCTCTGCGCGTGACGACGGAACCGTCGTTCATCTCCGATCCGGTTGCAGGCAAGGTGAGGACGCTGCCGAAGGGAAGGGCACTCGTCACGGTATCGCCGCGGGTCTCCAGGATGTCCCAGGGCTCACCGTCATAATCGATCGCGGCGGCCACGAATTTCGTGCCGTCGATCACCGAGCCACCACCGACCGCGAGCAGGAAATCGAGTTTTTTCTCACGGACCAGGCTCACCGCCTTCATCAGCGTCTCGTAGCTGGGGTTCGGCTCGATCCCGTCGAACTCATAAACCTCCCGAGCGCCAAGTGCGGCGCGAACCTCGGCAAGCGTGCCGTTCTTCCGGGCGCTTTCGCCGCCGAGCAGGATCAGCACGCGCGCATCCGAGGCGACCAGCGTATCAAGCCTCGCGATCGTCCCCTGACCGAAGACGATGCGCGTCGGGTTAAAAAATTCGAAGTTCAACATGACCGCACTCCAAATTAGACTGGTCGTCTAAGCGATAGGCAAAAGCATGTGATCGCCAGGAGGAAATGACCTACGTCGCCTGGTTGATCCCGAGCGTGCGCCGGCTGGCGGCAAGCGCGCTCAGCAATGGTTCGGCGTTGCGTGCTATCTTTGCGAGCAAGCTGGCGCCAAGCCATGTTTGATAAAGCGTTTCCGCGGTCTCCTGGGGCTCCCCGGCGATCACGACCGAACCATCAGCCAGGCCACGTTCGATCGTCCGAGCGAGCCGTCCAATAACGGCCGAAGTGCCGCGCAGCAGGACTTTGCGCATTGTCTCGGACAGATCCGAAACTTCGGCACCGAGCTTTACCGCGAGGCACTTGCCCTCCGGATCGCAACTGGCCTGGGTGTCCACCCACTTTTGCCAGTAAACCATCAGACGCTCACCCTCGCTGAGCCCAGGGCGCTGCAGCATGGCGTCGAGATCCTCAAGGTAGGTCTCGAAATAGCTCTCTAGCAGCGCCTCACCAAAGGCATCCTTTGATTCGAAATAATGATAAAAGGACCCCTTCGGAACACCAGCCGCTGCGAGAATTTCGTTCAAGCCGACGGCCGCATACCCCTTGCCACTGATGATGATTTGGGCGGTGTCGAGAATCTCTTGTCGGACGTCGCGGGCGAGCGCAGTTTGCGGTGTGGACATGATTCACACTATATATATGAAGTTAGACCAGTCGTCTAGTGGCGGCGATGTGTTCGCCGGGCATGGGCGCCACAAGGGAAAGGCGATAGCTTGACGCTGCTTCGATTGGCTCACCACTCCACACAGATCTTGCCAAAATGGGCGCCGCTGGCCTGGTAGTGAAAGGCGTCGCCGAGCTGATCCAGGGTGAAGCTGCGATCTAGAATTGGGTGCATGTCGTTCTGGTTCAGCGCAACAATGTAATCTCGCTGCTGTCGCCGGCTCCCCACAATAAGTCCCTGCAAGCGCGCCTGCTTGGCCATCAAAACTGCTGTTGGTATCTCTCCCTGCCGGCCGGTGAGAACACCGATCAGTGCGATATGACCGCCCACCCGTACCGCCGTAATCGAATGCGCCAAAGTCCCAGGGCCGCCGACCTCGACAACATGATCCACGCCCCCGCCGGTGAGATCGCGCACCTTTTTCCCCCAATCGGGGGTCTGCCGGTAGTTGATCACATGATCCGCGCCGAGTGCCTGGATACGTTCGAGCTTCTCGTCGGATGAGGATGTGGCGATGACCGCCGCTCCCATCGTCTTGGCGATCTGCAGAGCGGCGATCGACACGCCGCCTGTGCCGAGGACAAGGACCGTCTCTCCGGCCCTGATTGAGCCATCGACGACAAGAGCGCGCCACGCGGTGAGCCCAGCCGTTGTAATCGTCGCGGTCTCCGCATGGCTCCAGCCACTCGGTGCGTGGGTGAAGGCAGTCGAGGCCCTCACGGCATATTCGACCGCGAAACCGTCAATGCCGTCCCCCGGCGTACCGGCGAAGTTGCCTACCTCTCCCCATGGCAGTCCGTCCGACCATTGCGGGAAGAAGCAGGAAACGACCCGGTCCCCCGCCTTGAACTCCGTCACCCCTTCCCCGACCGCTTCGACAACACCGGCGCCGTCCGACATTAGGGCTGGGACTCATAACCAGTAGCTGACGACGGCTGCGATGCAGACGGCTGCGTGGAAGTTGATGGCGAGACGATCGTATCGGGTAGCGATCC
>NZ_JACHXV010000025.1 GCF_014192375.1 Endobacter medicaginis
CTCCGCGCTTCGGCCTCTTGCACCCGCCATCAACGATGGCTCAGATCAAGACAGGACTCTCGCTTCCGCTGGATGAAAAACGGGGGTCACGTCACGCGCGACATCGACGCATTTATGCCTTGGTGGGCGGATGACTGCGAGTACTACGCCTTTCCTTCGACATTGCTCGCCAGCAGCGCAGCAGCCATCCGGGATCGGCACATCGACCGTTTCAAGGAACCAGACCTTTATGGAAATCTGCTGACCCGCATCGTTGTGGGCAATGTGGTCGTGGACCACGAGACAGTGCAGAGGAACTTTCCCGAAGGTCGAGGCGAGGTTGACGTGATCTGCACGTATCAGGTGGAAAATGGAAAGATCGCCAAGGCTTGGTTCAAAATGGGGGAGCCACGGCTACACTCCCCTTCGACCTGATGCGTTATCTGCCGGTCGAACCTGCCGCCGGGTTCGGGTCGATTTCGGACCGGATGTCACTGCGGCCTGATCTCGCGTCCGTCGCACCGAGCGTGCGTCGGACGCGTCTCTCCGTCTCAGTCAATGGTCGCTGAAACGGGCGCATGATTTTGCGTCGAGCCGTTTATCATTGCGTGCTGCTACATATATCCCGCTGAGCGGCAACCGCCACGGACCGGCGCGCACGACCAGACCGGTGCCGCGCGAGATGTCGCGCGGCACCGGTGCGGCCGGCCTGTCGAAACTGATGCCCGTGCCGTTGATCGCTGAGGTCACCGTCAACGTCGCCGTGATCCGTGTTCATGAGGGAAGGATGGTGTTCGTGATGCACCCGTCCGACGGCCTCCTGCGTGACAGCGACGTATTTTTCGCGCGGGCCATTCTGGGACGCGCTGCTGGCAGCCACGCACAGCCCCGGCATCCGCGACTCCTGTCGCCGGCCTTGCAATTGAGATGCGTTCGCATTTAGCATCGGCACGGGAGGATCACCTCATGTCGCTTTCCGTTGTCACGACCCGCCTGCCCGCCCTGCCGCCGGCTCCGTCGCGGTCCATCCTGCGCCTGCCACAGCGCCCGCAGGCGAGTGGCCGCCGCCCTATGACCGACGCCCAGCTCCGGGCGGTGTGGATGCTGCGCTGTGCGCAGTGCACGCACGAGCCGCGCGGCGATGCGCGCTGCCAGCGCGACCTCAACCGCCTTGGTGACGCGTTGCACGAGGCTTTCGCGGCACTGCGCTGGGAGCGGGTCGCGCCGCCCGTTCTGGGCGAGTGCGGCGCGATCAGCCTGACCCGGGACGAGGGTGAATTGCTGCGCGCCACCAGCGCCATCCAGCACGATCTCGGCCGCGAGGCCGGCGCCATCGTCGAGCGCCTGGCCGGGGGTGCCTCGCCCTATCTACTCGGCGAGGTGGTGGTGCTGCTGGCGTCGATGCTCGGCAGTTCCGGCTACTGGCTGCCGGAGCCGCAGGACTGCGCGCTCGAACGCATCGCCCTGCCGATCTGACGTCTCAAGCCAGCGCGGCCACGCCTGCCGCGCAGACCGACAGATCCGCCTCCGGACTGCCGCCCGACGAGCCGATGCCGCCGACCACCACCCCCTGCCACAGCAGCGGCACCCCACCGGCCAGCGGCAGCCGGCCGGGGAAGGCGAGCAAGGCGGGGTCGGCGCGGACCTGATCTTCCAGCGCGGCGGTGGCTGTGCGGGTGATCGCGGCGGTGCGTGCTTTCAGCATCGCGGCCTCCGGCGTGTGCAGCCGTGCCCCGTCCAGGCGCCGCAGGGCGAGCAGGATCCCCGCCTCGTCGACCACCGCGACACTCACCTCCAGCGATGCGGAGCGGGCATGCGCGCAGGCGGCATCGAGGATCGCGCCTGCTTCCGCCTCGCCGAGCATCGGGCGCTGACGCATTTCAGAGTGCTTCGGAAACGAGGTGATAGAAATCGCCGTCGAAGAGTTTCATCACCTCCAGCGTGGCCGCGTGGGCGCGTTCGCGCACGGGTGAGCTGGAGAGCGCGTCGATCGCCGCCTGGTTGGCGAAATCCATCTCCAGGATCATCGGGATCGGCCGTGCCGAGGTGTCTGCCGAGACCCGCCGCTGCACCCGCATTGACAGCAGCCCGGGAAAATCGCGCCAGATCGGCATCAGCTCGTCACGCACCCGGCGGAAGAATTCGTCCTCGCGCCCGTCTTGGATGGTGCCTTCGTAGATCGCGGTCCTGGTCAGCATGGCGGGTCCTCCGCCGCAGCAACGTCCGCGACCGCAGGCCGTTCAGGCGGGCTGTTCGACCATGCGCAGCGCCTCGCGGATCGCCTCCAGCGCGGCGGCGTTGCGGGATGCATCCGGGCCGCCGGCCTGGGCCATGTTCCACCGCCCGCCGCCGCCTTTTCCCCCAACTGCTTCGCTGGCCGCACGCACCAGCGCGACCGCATCGACACGACCGTCGAGATCGGGGGTCGCGGCCACCACGATGCTGCTCTTGCCCTCGGCTCCGGAAACCAGGGCGACCACGCCCGAGCCCAGCTCGCGGCCGATCGCTTCCGCCAGCCCCTTGAGCTCGCGCGGCGCGACCTCGCCCATGTCGCGGGCGGCCAGGGTAAGGCCGGCGATGGTCTCGTTTTCCGCCGCACTACTGCCGGCGGTGGCGAGCTTCTTCTGCAGATCGGCGATCTGGCGCTCCATCGTCCGCCGTTCGGCGAGCAGGGCGGCGACCCGGTCGGGCAGTTCCGCCGGCAGGGCGCGCAGCAGGGCGGCGGTGCGGTTGAGCGTGTCCTCGGTTTTCGCCATCAGTGCTTCGGCGGCCGCGCCGGTCACCGCCTCGATGCGGCGCACGCCGGCACTCACCCCGCTCTCGCCGACGATGCGGAACAGCCCGATATCGCCGGTGCGTGCGACATGCGTGCCGCCGCACAGCTCGATCGAATACGCGGTCCGGCCCTCGTCGGGGTCGGCACCACCCATCGACACCACCCGCACCTCGTCGCCGTATTTCTCGCCAAACAGCGCCATCGCGCCCTCGGCCACGGCCTGGTCCGGGGTCATCAGCCGCGTGGTCACCGCGGTGTTCTCGCGGATGCGCGCGTTGACGGCGGCCTCCACCTCGGCAAGCTCCTCCGGCGTGATCGGCCGGGGCTGGCTGACGTCGAAGCGTAGCCGCTCGGGCGCGTTGAGGCTGCCTTTCTGCGTGACATGGGTGCCGAGCCTGCGGCGCAGCGCCTCGTGCAGCAGGTGGGTGCCGGAATGATGGGCGCGGATTGCGGCACGGCGGGCGTGATCGACTTCGGCGCGCACCGCCTGGCCCACACGCGCTGCGCCCTCCTCGACGAGGCCCTCATGGACGAACAGCTCGCCGAGTTTCTTGGCGGTGTCGCTCACGCGGATGCGCAGGCCGGGTGCGGAAATCAGACCGGTATCGCCGACCTGGCCGCCGGACTCCGCATAGAACGGGGTCTGGTTGAGCAGCACGCCGACGCTCTGGCCGATTTCGGCGCGTTCGACGCTGGCCCCGTCGACCACCAGGGCGGTGATCTCGGCCTCCGCAGTCTCGCCGGAATAGCCGACGAATTCGCTCGCCCCCAGCCGGTCGCGCAGGTCGAACCAGACGGCCTGTGTCGCGGTGTCGCCCGAGCCGGCCCAGGCGGCGCGGGCGCGCTGGCGCTGCACGGCCATCGCGGATTCGAAGCCGGCGACATCAACGCCGTGGCCGCGCTCGCGCAGCGCATCCTGGGTCAGGTCGAGCGGGAAACCGAACGTGTCGTAGAGCTTGAAGGCGACGTCGCCGGGCAGTTCGGCGCCCGAGGCGAGGCGGTCGGCCTCGTCGCCGAGCAGGGCAAGGCCGCGTTCCAGCAGTGCCTTGAAGCGATTTTCTTCCAGACGCATCGTCTCGCGGATCAGGCTCTCGGAGGCGACGAGTTCCGGATAGGCGGCGCCCATCTGGCGCACCAGGGCGGGGACCAGCCGGTCGAAGACGGGTTCGGTGGTGCCCATCATGTGCAGGTGGCGCATCGCGCGGCGCATGATCCGGCGCAGCACGTAGCCGCGGCCGTCCTTGCTGGGCAGCACGCCGTCGGCGATCAGGAATGAGCTCGAGCGCAGGTGGTCGGCAACCACGCGATGCGAGGTCTTGAATTCGCCGTCAGCGGCCTGATGGGTGACTTCCGCGCTCGCCTCGATCAGCGCGCGCAGCGTGTCGGTATCGTAGTTGTCGTGCTTGCCCTGCAGGATGGCGGCGAAGCGCTCCAGGCCCAGCCCGGTGTCGATCGAGGGTTTGGGCAGCAGGTTGCGGGTGCCGGCCGGCTCCTCGAGATACTGCATGAACACGAGGTTCCAGATCTCGATGAAGCGGTCGCCGTCCTCGTCGGGGCTGCCGGGCGGGCCGCCGGGGACGTGGTCGCCATGGTCGTAGAAGATCTCGGAACACGGGCCGCAGGGGCCGGTATCGCCCATGCGCCAGAAATTGTCGGCGGTGGGGATGCGGATGATGCGGGAATCGGGCAGCCCGGCGATCTTGCGCCACAGGGCGGCCGCGTCCTCGTCCTCGGAATAGACGGTGACCAGCAGCTTCTCGGGCGGCAGGCCGAAGGTGGAGGTCACCAGGCGCCAGGCGTGCTCGATGGCGCCGGCCTTGAAGTAGTCGCCGAAGCTGAAATTGCCGAGCATCTCGAAGAAGGTGTGATGCCGGGCGGTGTAGCCGACATTGTCGAGATCGTTGTGCTTGCCGCCGGCACGGACCACCTTCTGCGCGGTGGTCGCACGGTTGTAGGGGCGCGTTTCCTGGCCGGCGAAGACGTTCTTGAACTGCACCATGCCGGCATTGGTGAACAGCAGGGTGGGATCGTTGCGCGGCACCAGCGACGAGCTCGGTACCACCTGGTGGCCATGCTCCGCGAAATAGTCGAGGAAGGTGGCGCGGATATCGTTGCTGCTCGGCATGGCGGGCGGCGGCTTCCCCATTCGGGTTCAGGGTCGGTCAGGAAAGGCTGACGTAGCGCACCCGCGACGCGGGCGCAAAGGAGTTGGTTGTGCGGCGTGTGTATCTGGCGGGTCCGGACGTGTTCCTGCCGCGTCCGTGGGAGCGGGGCGAGGTGTTGCGGGCGATCTGTGCGCAGTACGGGCTGGAGGGGGTGTTTCCGCTCGATGGCAGCGAGCCGGGGGACGCGATTCCGCCGGCGGCGGTGATCGCGGCCGCCAACGAGGCGCATATCCGCAACTGCGATGCGGTGCTGGCCAATCTGACACCGTTTCGGGGGGCCAGTGCGGATGCGGGCACCGTCTATGAGGTGGGGTTCGCGCGGGGGCTGGGGCGTCCGGTGGTGGGCTACAGCAATGATGCGCGCACCTACGAGCAGCGGTGTGCGCAGGGGCCGGCGGACGGGCTGGCGGTGGAGGCGTTCGGGCTGGCGGAGAACCTGATGATCGCCTGCGGGGTCGATGCGCTCTACGCCTGCACGGTGGCGGAAGGTGCGCTGTGGACGGACCTGGCCGGGGTGCATCTGGCGGCGCGACGGATCGCCGGACTGCTCAGCGGAACATCAGCCGGCGCGACAGGGTGAAGTTGGCGGACATGCCGGCGAGCGAGCCGGCGGCGATGGCCAGCACCGGATGCGCGCGGCAGAGCGCCGACAGGCTGACCAGGGCGATGAAGGTGCCGCGGTTGAGCACGAAGCCGGGCAGGTTGGCGAGCAGGAACAGCGCCCATTGCCGGTGGGCCGGCATGCGGTGGTCGGTGATGGCCTCGGCCGGGTCGGTGGGGGGGCGGAAGGTCCAGATCCGGTTGAGCAGCCAGTTGAGGCTGGCGGCGGTCAGGTAGCCGAAGAAGCCGGCGGCGATCAGCCCGACCGGGTGGCGCAGGGCGTAGACGGTGGCGGTGTCGACCGCCATGCCGATCAGGCCGACGATGCCGAACTGGGCGAATTGGACCACCAGGGCAGCCAGCCTCGGGCCGAGCAGGGTGGCGGCGAGGCGCTCGGCGCGCAGTTCGAGAACGGCAAATCGGCGGTCAGGCATCCGTGTACACCCCGTGTACACGCAAAAAAGGGGACCATCCGGAGATGGCCCCCCTCTTTTCGCGAAGTTGCGAGATCAGTGCAGGATGATCTCGACGCGACGGTTCTGCGGCTCGCGGGCGTTCGGGCCGGTCGGCACCAGCGGATGGCTCTCGCCATAGCCGTGGATGTCGATCGCCGAGGCCGGCACGCCGTCACGGATCAGCTCGGCCTTGACCGAGGTGGCGCGACGGACCGAGAGGCCCTGGTTGTACTTCGCGCCGGCGGCGCCGCCGCGGGCCGACGAGGTGTCGGTGTAGCCGTTGACCTCGATGCGGGTGGTCTGGACGTGGGTCGAGGCCTGGGCGGCTTCGGCCACGATCTGACGCGCGCGCGGGGTGAGGTTCGACTTGTCCCAGTCGAAGAACACGAGGTAGGTGCGGGCCGGGGTGTACGGCGGGGCGACCGGGGCCACGACCGGCGGCGGCGGCGGCGGGGCGGTGTCGAACGCATAGCGCAGACCCAGCATGCCGCTGTGGTTGTACTGCTTGCCGAAGTCGGCGTTGCCCTTGTGGAGGCCGTTGCTGGTCCAGGCGGTCGACTGGTAGGCGTCCTGGTTCAGCGTGCCGAGGAAGCGGTACTCGACGGTGACGGCGAGGCCCGGGACCTGGGCGATGTTGAAGGCCACACCGGCGATGCCCTGGTAGGCGAAGCTGCCGTTGGTGCCGCCGACGCGGTTCACGAAGCCGTTGTTGTAGACGGTCTGCGTGGTCAGGTGCGTCCACTGGTAGCCGGCGCCGATGCCGAGGTAGGGCACGACGGGCGAGGGCAGGAAGCCGAACTGCGACGGGTTGAAGTCATACAGGACGTTGGCCATTGCGCCATACGTTTCCTGCTTGCCGCCGGTGCTGCCCGGATAGGCGGTGCCCGAACGATGGTCGACCGAGTTGTAGTAGTAGTCGCCCTCGAGCTCGGCGCGGAAGCCGTTGCCGAAGCCCCAGCCCACGGAGCCCTGGCCGTTGAAGCCGTCGCCGAGGCGATACTTCGAACGCGAGCCGGAGGTGCTGTTGACGCCGTTGGCGTAGGTGGTGGGCGAGAAGTCCGAGTGGATCGGCTGCTGATAGTTGTAGCCAGCACCGATGCTGACATACGGGCCGGTGATCGGCTGAGCCTTGGCCACGACCGGCGCGGCGGCCAGCAGGGTGGTTGCGAGAAGTGCCGTGCGCAAACGCATTGTTGCAGTCCCTATAAGTTCATCCGCATTTCGGGAGAGCCGCGCTGCCTCGACCGTCTCCGGTCAACCGCCTCGTGATGGCCCGCCATCGGGATGCCTAACCGTCGTATAGTTCGATCGGTTGCCGTGCGAGTAGCCACTTGTTGCGGCGCGAAAGCGCTTGGAAAGCCGGCGTGTTGGAAATGTCACAGTTTCTTCCAGCTCCGACACAGTCATCGCCGACAACCGCCGAAATCAACATGCAGAACTGTGGGTTTGCAAACCTCGGGATTAGTTCCCGATAAAGTTCACCTCGCCTGTTTCCTCGGCAAGCAGGGCCATGACCGCCTCGCGCGGGACCGCGCGGTCGGTGAAGGCGGCGCCGATGCCGCGCGTCGCCACGAAGGCCAGCCGTCCGTCGCGCATCTTCTTGTCGCGTTGCATGTGGGCGACAAGCGATTCGGCCTGGAAGCGGCGGTTCAGCATGCCGGTCGATGACGGCAGGCCGGCCGATTCGAGATGGGCGGCGACGCGCGGTGCGAGACCGGGATCGCAGAACCCCAGCCGCGCCGACAGCCGCAGCGCCAGCACCAGGCCGATCGCCACCGCCTCGCCATGCAGCAGCGAGCCGTCATAGCCGCATTCGGCCTCCAGGGCGTGGGCGAAGGTATGGCCGAGATTGAGCAGCGCGCGGCCGTCGGAGGGTTTTTCCTCGCGCTCGTCGTCGCCGACCACCGCCGCCTTGAAGGCGCAGGCGCGCAGCACCGCCTCGGCCTGCAGGTCGGGATCGGCACCGCCGGGCGCGGTGCCGGTGATCGCCGGACCGTGCTGCTCGCACCACCGATAGAGTGCGGCATCTCCGATCAGCCCGGCCTTGACGATCTCGGCATAGCCCGCCGACAGCTCGCGCGGCGGCAGCGTGGCCAGCGCGCCGGTATCGGCCAGCACGATGCGCGGCTGGTGGAAGGCGCCGAGCAGGTTCTTGCCGTAGGCGGTGTTGATGCCGGTCTTGCCGCCAACACTGGAATCGACCTGCGACAGCAGGGTGGTCGGGATCTGCACGAACGGCAGGCCGCGCATCACCGAGGCGGCCGCGTAGCCGGCGAGATCGCCGACCACGCCGCCGCCGAGCGCGATCACCGCCGTGCGCCGCTCGACCCCGGCCGCGAGCATCGCATCCGTCACCCGGCCGAACTCGGCCAGCCGCTTGGAGCCCTCGCCGGGCGGCACCACGACCGTCTCGGCGCCGATGCCCGTCGCGGCCAGCGACTCGAGCAGGGCGGGCAGGTGCAGGCGCGCCACCGTCGCGTCGGTGACGATGAACACCCGCTTCTGCGGCAGCACCGGGGCCAGCAGCGCGCCGGCCCGCGCGATCAGCCCGGCGCCGATCACCACGTCGTAGGCGGTGTGGCTCAGGGTGACCCGCAGCCGCCGCGGTGGGGTGTGCGCCGCGAGCGCGGCCGCGACCCGGCGCGTCGTCACCTCGGCGCCGTCATCGGCGCAGTCGACGGTCACGTCGGCCTCCGCATAGACCGGCGAGCGCTTCGCCATCAGTTCGTCCAGCACGGTGCGCGGGTCGCCGGCGTTGAGCAGCGGGCGGTGCGTGCGCCCGCTGACCCGGCGCAGCAGCAGCGGCAGCGGGCAGCGCAGCCAGATCGAGGTGGCGCGCTCGCGGATCAGCGCGCGGGTGTCGTCGTCCATGAACGCGCCGCCGCCGGTGGCCAGCACGATCGGCGCGCCGCCGAGCAGGCGCCGGATCACCCGCCGCTCGCCGTCGCGGAAGGCCGGCTCGCCGTAGCGGGCGAACAGGTCGGCGATCGAGCAGCCGGCGGCCTGCTCGATCTCGACATCGGCGTCGTGGAACGGCAGCCCGAGCGCCGCCGCGAGCCGGCGGCCGATCGTGGTCTTGCCCGCACCCATCAGCCCGACCAGCACGATGCTGCGGCTGGGGGCGGGTGTGGTGGCCAGGTCGCGGATGTCGGGCTGTGGCGAGGTGAGGTCGTCGGCGCCGGGGATCGTGTCGTGCAGCAGGGCTTGGGTGGGGGCGGGCTCGGTTGACATGGCGTGCGAGCCTAGCATAGGCCCCGCTCATCCAGCGAGCGCCCCGCCGCTTGCCGTTTTCGAGCCGAGGACCCGCCCCATGCGCCGCCGCCTGTTGATGATCGTGCCGGCAGTGATCGTGCTGCTGCTGGTCGCCGGCTTCCTCTCGCTCGGCGCCTTCCCGCCGCATCCGCATGTGCAGGCCGTCGACCATGCGGTGCCGATGGAGCGGCTCGCGCCGCCGCCGGCCGCACCGGTCGCGCTGCCGGCGCTGCCGCCGGTGCAGGCACCGCAGCCCGGTGCGGCCGCACCCGCCGCGCCCCCCGCCTCGGGCCACTGACCGGGCGGGCGGATCGGTGGCCGGGCATCGCATCGAGGCCTTTGTCGAGATGATGCTTGCCGACCGTGCCGCCTCGCCGCATACGCTGGCCGCCTATCGTCGCGACCTCGACGATTTCGCCGCGTTCTGCACCGCCCGGGGGGGCGGGGACCCGTCCGACGCCGGCGAGGAGCTCCTGCTGGGCTGGCTGGCCGCGATGCAGGCGGCGGGGCTTTCGGCCCGCACGGCGGCGCGGCGGCTGTCCTGCCTGCGCCAGTTCTTCCGCTTCGGGCTGCGCGAGGGCTGGCGGGCGGACGACCCGACCGCGCGGCTCGATTCGCCCAGACTGCCGAAACCGCTGCCGAAATTCCTGTCCGAGGCGGAGATCGCCCGGTTGATCGACGGCTGCGCGCAGATCGGGCCGCCGCGTCGGCGGCTGATGACGCTGGCCGCGCTGGAGATGCTGTATTCGACCGGGCTGCGCATCTCCGAACTGCTTGCACTGACGCGCCGGCAGTGCCTGGCGGCGATGTCGGGGCCGCCGGTGCTGGTCGTGCGCGGCAAGGGCGGCCGCGAGCGGATGGTGCCGCTGTCGGCGGCGTCGATCGCCGCGGCGGCGGCGCTGATCGATGAGATCGCGCCGGCCATGCCGGGCGCGCGTCCGGCTGACGGGCCGCTGTTTCCCGGCCGCGATCCCCGCCGCGCCCTGACCCGGCAGGGATTCGACCTGCTGCTGCGCGATGCCGCGCTGGCGGCCGGGATCGACCCGGCGCGGCTGTCGCCGCATGTCGTGCGGCACTCGTTCGCCAGCCACATGCTGGCCCGCGGGGCGGATCTGCGCAGCCTGCAGACCCTGCTCGGCCATGCGGACATCTCGACCACGCAGATCTATACCCATGTGCTCGCCGAGCGGCTGCGCGAGGTGGTCGCCACCCACCATCCGCTGGCGGGGCAGGGCTGAGAACGCGCCCGCGGGGTTGGCGCGGGCGGCAGATGTGCTAATCCGGCGCACATCATGACCCGCCAGTTCCTCGATTTCGAAAAACCCGTCGCCGAGCTCGAGCAAAGGATCGACTCGCTGCGCGAGACGATGGCCGCGCCGCCGGCGGTCTCCGGCGAGGCCGCGCCGGCGATCGACGTGGCCGCCGAGATCGCCCAGCTCGAGGACAAGGTCGACCGCCAGCTCCGCGCCACCTATGCGAAGCTGACCCCGGCGCAGAAGGTGCAGGTCGCGCGCCATGCGCAGCGTCCGCATGCGCTCGACTACATCGCGCGGCTGATCACCGATTTCGTGCCGCTGGCCGGCGACCGGGCGTTTGCCGAGGACCAGGCTGTGGTGGGCGGCATCGGCCGCTTCGAGGGCCAGCCGGTGGTGGTGATCGGCACCGAGCGCGGCTTCGATACCGAGAGTCGCATCCGGCACAATTTCGGCATGGCCAAGCCGGAGGGCTATCGCAAGGCGCGCCGGCTGATCGAGCTGGCCGGGCGCTTCGGCCTGCCGATCCTGACCCTGGTGGATACTTCCGGGGCGTTTCCGGGCATCGAGGCGGAGGCGCGCGGCCAGGCGGAGGCGATCGCCGCCTCGATCGATGCCTGTCTCACGGCGCCGGTGCCGCTGATCGCCACGGTGATCGGCGAGGGTGGTTCGGGGGGCGCGATCGCGCTGGCCGCCGCCGACCGCATCCTGATGCTGGAGCACGCGATCTATTCGGTGATCTCGCCCGAGGGCTGTGCGGCGATCCTGTGGCGCGATGCCGCCCAGGCACCGGTGGCGGCGGAGGCGCTGAAGCTGACGGCCGCCGATCTCCAGCGGCTGCACCTGATCGATACGGTGATCGGCGAGCCGATCGGGGGGGCGCATCGCGAGCCGAACGCGGTCATCGATGCGGTGGGGCGCGCGATCGCGTCCGCGCTGCCGGACCTGCTCGCGCTGCGTCCGGAGGCGCTGCTGGCGCAGCGGCGCGAGAAGTTCCTCGCCATGGGGCGGCTGGGCTGAGCCTCGCGTCGCCGAAGCGGGGCCATCTTGAATTGTCATGATGCGTCATGATAGATGTCTGTGGTGTGGACCGGGCAGACTCGGAGATGTGTCATGTCGTCGCGGATGCGAGAGAAATTCGCCACCCAGGTCGATGCCGGCATCCTGTCGGCGGTCCGCAGTCTCGCGCGTGATGAGGGGCGGCAGATCCAGTCGCTGCTCGACGAGGCGCTGGCCGATCTGATCGAGAAGCGGCGTCAGGGCCGGCCGCGGGCCCATATCATGTCGGCCTATCAGGCCAGTCATGACAGGTTTGCGCCGCTCTACAGGAAATTGGCCGAATGAGGGCTCGATGACGGATTATCTGACCGTCATCGAGGTTCTCGCCATCCATCAGGATCAGATCGAGCGATATGGCGGTTCCGCAGGGCTGAGGGACCGGGGATTGCTGGAAGCGGCCCTGTATCGCCCGCAGACCGGGTATTATGCCGATCTGATCGCCGAGGCCGCCGCCCTGTGGGAAAGCCTGTCACAGAACCATGCATTCATCGACGGCAACAAGCGGGTGGCCTTCGCGGTGACCTACACGTTTCTGCTGGTCAACGGAGCCCGGATCGTCGCGGACGCTGACACCGTCTTCTCGTTCATCAGCGGGTTGCATCGCGACGGTGTGTTCGTCTTCGAGCGTCTGGAGGCCTGGCTGCGTCTCAACACCGAGGCCGATCGCTGACCCGCGCTTCCGGGCGGATGATCGCTTTTGCGGGTCTCAGTTCGCCGTGCCGGGTGTGAGTTCCACGTCGCTCATCTGCCGCAGCGGGGGTTCGCCCTCGACCGGGTCGTAGCCGAGGTCGCGCAGCAGGCCGCGGTTGCGCGCATGCGCGGCCTCCACCCGGGCCGCGTCGCCGCCCTTGCTGACCAGGGCGACGCCGACCGTGCCGTCGAGCCGGAACGGGTAGGAGCCGATGTCGACATCGGGGAAATCGACCTGGATCGCGCTCAGCCCCGCGGCGATCTGTCCCTCGCGTAGGTCGATCCCGTAGGTGCTGCGCATCACCACCGGCGGGCCGTGCGGCAGTTTGGGTTCGAGCTGGTCGAACATCGCGCGCATGATCGAGGGCACGCCGGCCATCACATGCACGTTGCCGATCGAGAAGCCGGGGGCCGCACTGACCGGGTTGTCGACCAGCCGCGCGCCGCGCGGGATGGTGGCCATGCGCAGCACCGCATCGTTGATCCGCTCGGGCGGGATCGCGGCGCGCAGCAGCGCTTCCGCCTGCGGGTGGCGCTCCCACGGCACGCCGAAGGCGGCGGCGACGCATTCGGAGGTGATGTCGTCATGGGTCGGGCCGATGCCGCCGGTGGTAAAGACCTGTCCGTAGCGGGCGCGCAGATCGTTGACGGTGGCGACGATGGTGTCGGCGATGTCGGGGATGATGCGCACCTCGCGCAGCGGCAGGCCGATCGCTCCCAGACGCCCGGCGAGGAAGCGGATGTTGGCGTCCTGGGTGCGGCCGGAGAGAATCTCGTTGCCGATCACGATCAGGGCGGCGGTGAGGGTCTCGCCGGGGAGGGGGTGCTGGGCGTGGGGCATGTCGGTTTCCGTGGCTCGCCGGGAGGTCTTATATCAGGGTCAACGAGGCGGGGGCGAGACGGGTTTGGGAATTGACGGCAGGAACGGGTCGGCCGGGCTGCGCTGCGTGGCCCCTCTGGGCCTGGCACTCGGCGAGGGGGCGCTGTGGCTGGAGCGCGATGCGTTCGGCGGACCGGCCTTCTGGTGCGTCGACATTCTCGGCTGCCGCATCTGGCGGTTCGATCCGGCGACCGACACGGCGCTGTCGTGGGCGGCGCCGGCGATGCCGGGCTTCGTCGCGCCGCTGCCCGACGGGTGCTTCGTCGCCGGGCTGCCGGACGGGCTGCACCGGTTCGATCCGCGCGACGGGTCGTTCTCGCTGATCTGCACGGTGGAGGCGGACCGGCCGGGCAACCGGCTCAACGACGCGCATGTCGATTCGCGGGGGCGGCTGTGGTTCGGCTCGATGAATCTCGCCGAGACCGCGCCGACGGGGGCGCTGTATCTGGCCGAGGGGCTCGTGGCGGGCGCGCCGGTGCCGCGCCGGGTGGATGACGGCTATGTGGTCACCAACGGGCCTGCGACCAGCCCGGACGGGGCGGTGCTCTATCACGCCGATTCCGCCCATCAGGTGATCTATGCCTTCGACCGCCACGATGATGGCCGGCTGGAGGGCAGGCGCGTGTTCGTCCGGCTCGATCAGGGCTATCCGGACGGGCTGGCGGTGGATGTGGAGGGGCATGTCTGGGCCGGGATCTGGGCCGGTGGGCGGGTGATGCGCTTCGCTCCCGATGGTCGTGTCTCGGCGGTGCAAACGATCCCCGTCGACAATGTCACCAAGCTGGCGTTCGGCGGTCCCGACCGGCGCACCGCCTGGGTGACCACGGCGCGCAAGGGGTCGTCGGCGCCGCTGGCCGGGGGGATCTTCACCTTTCCGCTCGACGTGCCGGGTCTGGCGCAGAACATCCTGGCATGAGTGCGCAGAGCGTCCGCGCCTTTCTCGCCGCCCGGGCGCCGGACATCGCGGTGATCGAGGCGCATGCCTCCACCGCGACGGTGGCGGATGCGGCGGCGGTGCACGGGGTGGCGCCGGGGCAGATCGCCAAGACACTGGCGCTGCGGATCGGCGAGCGGGTCGTGCTGCTGGTGGCGGCCGGCGATGCGCGGCTCGACAATGCCAAGGCGCGCGCGGTGTGGGGGGGAAAGCCGCGCATGCCGGGGCCGGAAGAGGTCGAGGCGGTGACCGGTCACGTGGTGGGCGGGGTGTGTCCGTTCGGGCTGGCGACGCCGCTGGCGGTGTTCTGCGATCTCAGCCTGCGACGGCACGACGTCGTGATCCCCGCGGCCGGCTCGCCGACCACCTCGCTGAGGATCACCCCGGAACGGCTCGCTGCCCTCACGGATGGCGTGTGGGTGGATGTCTGCCGGTAGGGCGCCATTCAGGTTGTTTGGTTGCCAAACTACATTCTGCTTTGCACAATCATGTTTCAAGCACGTTTCGCGGCCCTAAAACCATTTTCATTGGACGTTCCCCGCGTCATGGCAGACGGTCCGCGCCGTCGTCCCCCCAAGCTCCGCGTCGCGAGGCGCCCGCCGAAAGGATCGTTCCGGCCGATGATGACCGCTCCCGCCCGCTCGACTTCCTGGTGCCGCGGGCAGGCGGGGGTGGAGGGAAACCGATGAACGCCATCGTCGTCACCGCGCTGAGGAAGCCGCTGAGCTTCGTCGTTCTCGCCATCCTGATCCTGCTTTTCGGCATCATGGCGGTGTTTCGCACGCCGACCGACATCTTCCCGCCGATCAAGGTGCCGGTGGTGGCCGTGGTGTGGACCTATAACGGGTTGATGCCGCAGGACATGTCGGGCCGCGTCATCTACTATTACGAGCGCGCGCTGACCGCGACGGTCAACAATGTCGAGCATATCGAGAGCCAGTCGCTCTATGGCCGCGGCGTGGTGAAGATCTTCTTCCAGCCCGGCACCGATGTCGGTGTCGCGCAGACGCAGATCACCTCGATCTCGCAGACCGTCCTCAAGCAGATGCCTGCCGGGATCACGCCGCCGCAGGTGCTGGCCTATGACGCCTCCTCGGTGCCGGTGCTCGATCTGCAGGTGACGGCCGACAACATGACGCCGGCCGAGATCTATGACATGGCGTCGAACCTGATCCGCCCGGCGCTGGTGTCGGTGCCCGGCGTGGCGATTCCGACGCCCTATGGCGGCATGTCGCAGAATGTCGAGGTCGATCTCGATCTGCAGAAGCTGCTGGCGCACAATCTGTCGGCGTCCGACGTGCAGGCGGCCCTCGCCAAGCAGAACATCGTGCTGCCGGCGGGCGATCAGAAGATCGGCGCGATGGATTTCATGGTGGAGACCAACGCCACCCCGGTCGATGTCGACACCTTCAACAATCTGCCGATCAAGCGCGTCGGTGATGCGATCGTCTATCTGCGTGATGTGGCCTATGTGCATCGCGGCGGGCCGCCGCAGACCAATGCGGTGCTGGTGCATGGCCGGCAGTCGGTGCTGATCCAAATCCTCAAGACCGGCAGCTACTCGACGCTCGATGTGGTGGCGGGCGTGAAGTCGAAGCTTCCGGGGATCATCAGGACACTGCCGGAGGGCGTGCATATCACCACGCTGTCCGACGCCTCGGGCTTCGTGAAGGATTCGGTCATCGACGTGGTGCAGGAGATGGTCACCGCCGCCATCCTGACCGGGCTCACCGTGCTGCTGTTCCTGGGGTCGTGGCGATCGACGCTGATCGTGGCGACGTCGATCCCGCTGTGCATCCTCGCCTCCATCCTGTGCCTGTCATGGCTGGGGCAGACGATCAACGTGATGACGCTGGGCGGTCTGGCGCTGGCGGTCGGCATCCTGGTCGACGACGCCACCGTGATGATCGAGAACATCGACGCGCATCTGGAGGATTTCGACGAGGACGGCAATCTCAAGGATCTGCAGCGCGCGATCATCGATGCGTCGAACCAGATCGTGATCCCGACCCTGGTCTCGACGCTGTGCATCTGCATCGTGTGGCTGCCGCTGTTCCAGCTTTCGGGGGTGGCGGGCTATCTGTTCCTGCCGCTGGCGGAGGCGATCGTGTTCGCAATGATCGCCTCGTTCATCCTGTCGCGCACGCTGGTGCCGACGATGGCGAACTGGCTGCTGCCGGCACAGGTCGCAGCCCATCGCGCGGGGCATGATCCGCAGCACCGCCCGGGACCGTTCGTGCGTTTCCAGAAGGGTTTCGAGACCCGGTTTGCCCGTTTCCGCGAAGGCTATCGCGACACGCTGACGCGGATCGTCGCGCGGCGCGGGGTGTTCGCCGGCTGTTTCCTGGCCCTGGCGGTGGCGTCGCTGTGTCTGCTGGCGGTGGTGGGCGAGAACTTCTTTCCCGAGATCCGTTCGGGCGAGATCGACCTGCACATGCGCGCGCCGATCGGCTCGCGCATCGAGGAGAGCTCCAAGATCGCGGTGCTGGTCGACAAGCAGATCCGCAAGCTGCTGCCCGGGCATGTGACCAACATCGTCGACAATTGCGGCCTGCCGGTCAGCGGCATCAATCAGGCCTACAATTCGACCGGCACGATCGGTGCGCAGGACTGCGACATCTCGATCCTGCTCGATGACGAGGCCTCGCCGGTCGCACGCTATCGCCAGACGCTGCGCGAAGGGCTGACCGAGCGCTTCCCGGGGTCGTCGTTCACCTTCCTGCCGGGCGACATCACCGCCAAGATCCTCAATTTCGGCCTGCCGGCGCCGATCGACGTGCAGATCACCGGTCGCGATCTCGATGCGAACTATGCCTATGCCAACAGGCTGCTGGCGAAGCTCAGGCACATCCCCGGCATCGCGGATGCGCATGTCCAGCAGGTGATGGGGCAGCCGACGCTGCTGATCCACTCGCGCAGGTCGTTCGCGCTCGGCACCGGGCTGACGGAGAGCGACATCGCCAACAACACGCTCGCCACCCTGTCGGGTTCGGGGCAGACGGCGCCGACCTACTGGCTGGATACGAAAAGTGGCGTGTCGCATCTGGTCAACGTGCAGATGCCGCAGGACCAGCTCACCTCGCTCGATGCGCTGGAGAACATCCCCGTCGACCAGGGCAACGGCAATCCGTCCGGCGGCACGCCGCAGCTCGTCGGCGGCCTGTCGCATATCAGCCAGACCGGCACGCCGGCCGTGGTGTCGCACTACTCGATCCTGCCGGTGATCGACATCTATGCCGGCACCGAGGGGCGCGACCTCGGCGCGGTCAGCGACCGGGTGGCGCACATCGTCGCGCAGATGAAATCGTCGCTGCCGCACAGCGCGTCGATCACCATCCGCGGCCAGGCGACGACCATGCACGACGCCTACGGCCAGCTCATCGCCGGGCTCGCGCTGTCGATCGTGCTGATCTACCTGGTGATCGTGGTGAACTTCCAGTCGTGGCTCGATCCGTTCATCATCATCACCGCGCTGCCGGGGGCGCTCGCGGGCATTTCGTGGAGCCTGTTCCTGACCGGCACCACGCTGTCGGTGCCCGCACTCACCGGCGCGATCATGTGCATGGGCACCGCGACCGCCAACGCGATCCTCGTCGTCGCCTTCGCCCGCGAGCGGCTCGCGCTGCACGGCGATGCGATCCGTGCCGCGATCGAGGCCGGCTATGGCCGGATCCGGCCGGTGATCATGACGGCGTCGGCGATGATCATCGGCATGCTGCCGATGTCGCTGTCCAACAGCCAGAACGCCGCCCTCGGCCGCGCCGTGATCGGCGGGCTGCTGGTCGCCACCTTCGCAACCCTGCTGTTCGTGCCGTGCGTGTTCGCGTTGCTGCACCGCGAGCGAGCGCCCGCCCCCAGCCCTGATCGAGGAGAGCCCGCATGAACACGCCCAGGCAGGATGCCCGACCGGGGCGGGGGCAGAAGCGCGCGCTCGTCGTGGCGGGGGTGGCGGGCGTGGTCGCGTTGGTCTGGGGGCTGGCGAGCCGGACCGCTACCGTCGCCGCACTCGCCGAGCGTGCCGACGATGCGTCGGTCCCGCGCGTGCAGGTGATCGCGCCGAAGCCCGGACCGGCGCGCCGCGAGCTCAGCCTGCCCGGTGCGCTCAATGCCTGGTACGAGGCGCCGATCTACGCGCAGGTCTCCGGCTATGTGAAGATGTGGGACAAGGATTACGGTGCGGCGGTGAAGACCGGCGACCTGCTCGCCACCATCGACACGCCGACGCTCGATGCGGAATATGCGGCAGCCAAGGCCAATCTTGCCGTGGCCCAGGCGCGCTATAAGCTTGCGGCGGTGACGGCGAAGCGCTGGGCGTCGCTGTCGGGCACGCAGGCGGTCTCGCAGCAGGAAGTCGATGTGCAGGCCGCCAATGCCGAAGCCGAGCGCGCGCAGGTCGAGGCGGCCAGTCAGAACGTCGCGCGCTATGCCGCGCAGGAGGCGTTCAAGCGCGTGGTGGCACCGTTCGATGGCGTGGTGACGTCGCGGCAGACCGATATCGGCGATTATGTGAATGCGGCCGGCGGGGATGTGGGCAATCGGGGGGCGGCGTCGGAGCTGTTCACGGTCGCCGACGTGCATGCGCTGCGGGTGTTCGTGCATGTGCCGCAGGACGATGCGGGGCTGATCAGGCCGGGGCTGACCGCCACACTGCGTCTGCCGCAGGATCCGGATCATACCTACGAGGCGAAGTTCATGACCACCGCGCAGGCGGTGGGTCCGCAGACGCGCACGGTGACGACCGAATTCTCGGTCGACAATCCCGACCACAAGCTGTGGCCGGGCAGTTATGTGCAGGTGATGCTGTCGGTGCCGTCGGACCCGGACATTCTCGTGCTGCCGGAGCAGGCGCTGCTGTTCCGCTCGAACGGGATGCAGGTCGCGGTGCTCGGCGCGGACGACCGGGTGCATTTGAAGAATGTCAGTCTGGGCCTCAATCTCGGCAAGACGGTGCAGATCGTCGGCGGGCTGGGCAGGAACGATCGGGTGATCAACAATCCGTCCGCCGGGCTGCTGGAAGGCGAGCGTGTCAAGCCGGTGACGCCGGTTGCCGGCTACAATGACGAGGCGCCGAAGATCGTCGAGCAGCCGAGCGAGCCGCCGGCGCGCAGCGGTTCGGGCATCGTCGAGCCGGCGGGCGGGCCGTCGCCAGAGGATCGCGAGCCGAAATGATGCATCTCCCGCGTCTTGCGGTTGCGGCCCTGCTGTCGGCCGCGACCATGCTGTCGGGCTGCGATCTCGCGCCCGATTATCACCCGCCCGGCTTCATCCTGCCCGCCGACTGGGCCGGCAGCGGTCCGTTCACCCGGGCGCATCCGGCCGACGCGCTGCCGCGCGGGCCGTGGTGGCGGATGTTCGACGATCCGGTGCTGGACGGGCTGGAGAGCCGGGCGGTGGCCGGCAATCCGGATCTGGCCGCGACGGCGGAAGCGTATACGCAGGCGCGCGATCTTGCGGCGGAAGCGCGGGCGGGGCTGTTTCCGCAGATCACCGCGACGGCGTCGACATCGGACAATCGCCGCTCGGATCATGCGCTGTTCCGGTCGTCGACCGGCATCCGCACCATGTCGTCGAACGAGTGGGGCGGGACGGCGAGCTGGGCGCCGGATTTCTTCTCGCGCATCCGCAACCGCACCCGCGCGCAGAAGCAGCTCGCGCAGGCGGCGGCGGCGGATCTGGCTTCGGCGCGGCTCGCGCTGGAGGTGGAGCTGGCGCATGATTACTTCGCCCTGCGCGGGCTGGATGCGCAGATCGCGGTCTATCGCCAGTCGATCCGCTATTATGAAACCGCGGTGCAGATCACGCAGCTTCGGCTGGGGGCGAAGATCGCCGCGGCTCTGGATGTGGAGCGCGCGAAGACGCAGCTCGCGCAGGCGCAGGCGCTGCTGACCGATACCGAGGCCAGCCGCGAGCTGATGGCGCATGCGATCGCCGTGCGGTGCGGGGCGGACGCCTCGACCTTCGCGATTGCGCCGATCGCGATGCCGTCCGAGCCCGGCACGCATCCGGCGACGGAGGCGCGGGCGACCGACGGCGCCATGCTGCCCGATCCGATCCCGGCGGTGCCGGCCTCGGTCCCGTCGCTGCTGCTGCAGCGTCGGCCCGACATCGCGCAGGCCGAGCGCGAGATGGCGGCGGCAAACACCTCGATCGGCGTGTCGCGGGCGGCGTTCTATCCGGACGTCACCATCAGCCTGACCGGCGGGTTCATGGATTCGGGCTGGAATCTGGGCAACATCGCCAATTCGCTGTGGTCGGTCGGTGCGGGGGCGATGCTGCCGCTGTTCCAGGGGGGCTTGCGCCGGGCCGAGCTGCAGCGGAGCTGGTCGCAATATGCGCAGACCCGCGACCAGTACCGCGCCCGCGTGCTCGATGCGTTCCGTGAGGTCGAGGACGGGCTGACGCTGACGCGGAAGCTGGCGACGGAACATGCGCAGCAGACCGACGCGGTGACCGCCGCGCTGCATACGCAGACGATGACGTTGCAGCTTTATACAGGCGGGTTGACGAACTATCTCGACGCCGTGGTCGCGCAGGAGGCGGCCCTCACCGCGCGGATCGCGGCGGTGCAGGTGCGTACGCGGCAGTTGCAGGCTTCGGTGTCGCTGATCGGCGCGCTGGGGGGCGGGTGGTCGGCGGCCGCGCTGCCAGGCGAGGATGCGACGTTGCCGTTCCATCCGCTCGATCCCGATTTCAGGAAATGAGATCCGACAGTGTCATGCAGGATTGTCCGCTCCGGGTCATCGCGAGCGTCATGAGATGTTCGCCCAGGGCACGGTAATTCTCGAAATCACTCTCCTGAAAAAATTGGTTTAGTGTCGGGCGATGCGGGAAGTCGATGTTCGACTCGTCATAGGCGCGAATACGGGCAGGAGCATCGTGCGGGACCCAGGGCTTGAGGTAGAGCAGCTGGCCCGGCGGGCCCGGGTTGCCAGGATAAATGATCTTTGCGGAGGCAAGCCGGCTTTCCGTCTTGGATTGACCGATCTGCAGTGTCTTGCCGAAATCGACCTCGATGCCGAGATCGACGCGTGCGTGTTCAAGTGTGCGCCCGAGATCCGCATAGCGATAGTTGCCATCCTCGCCAGCATCGATCACCAGGATACGTCGGCAGTGTCGCTGCAGCATCTCGTAGAGGCCAAGATTGTCGAAATGACCGCCATCGGAGAGATAGACGAGCGGTTTGAGCTCGTCCGACCTGCCGAGCAATTCGTCGATCAACGACACCACGGTTTTCCCACGAAAGTTCAGCCATCCGAAACGGCCGCCGCTGGACTTGCGAGTATAGAAAGGATTGGGGTACCAGGCACCGAGCCTGACGTTGAAGAGAGTCATGATCAGGGCCAACGTCGGCGACGACGCGTAGCCGCGATTGGGGCTGATCGCCGCGCCCGAGAGAGCCATGGCGGTGCCGAGCGTGATGCCCTTGCGTTCATCTTTCTCGCCGGTGAGCTTTTCAGGCGTGATGAAGAACTTCGCCGTTCGCAGATAGGCACTTTGCGGTGCGATGGGAACGGTCGCTGCGTTGGGCGGCGACGTCGGTGCGTTGGACTGCGACGTCGCTGCGTGCCGGAGGAACGACGAGCCGCAGTAATGCGGCGTGACGGTGAACGGGGCGGCCTTGCGTTGGGCGCGCGCCGTGTCCGCGCCGGTCGTGCGGTTCAGGGTCATGCCGATGACCGGATACAGGACCTTGTTGGCCTTTTTGCCCGTGCCACATCGCTTCTCGAAGCTGGCCTCCATGCGCAGGTTGTCTCCCGTCGAGAACGACGTGTAGGCGTCGGACGAGCGAGGTTTGGCCGTGGCGGTGCCGAGAAAAGCGCGGATCAGCCGGTTCCTGTAGGTTGCATGCATCGAGAAGAGATTGAAGTTGATGTAATTGTCGAGTGCCAGGACCAGCGCCGTGGCGATCGCGAGGCAGGCGCAGAGGATGCACACCCGGGCCCATGGAGACAGGACGGCCGGCCATACGTCTTGTGTTTCCAAGGCGACGGCGTCGCACAGTCTGCTGGCAAGATGGCCGAGGATGATGAGGAGCCCGGTCATGAAAACCCACACCGATAGCGTGGCGATGGTTTCGATCCACGCGCGGCGCGATCGCGTGACTTCCGGGATCGCCTTGGTCAGGATGCTGTGGCCGAGGGTCGCCGAGGCCGGCCCCGATGAAAGACCGAACAGGGCCAGAATCCAGGTCTTGGTCGAGTCCGCATGAACGAGAAGCCTGTCTGGAACAACAATCACGGCGGCGACGAGCAAGCCGAAGGCGGCCGTGAGTTTGAGGCGCTCGCCGCTCAGTCGGGCCAGCCATTCGCGGTCGAGATCACTGAAGCGGCCGGAATCGCGAAGTGCGACATAGACCGTCGAGCGGACCAGTTCGGCGAGCATGAGCCAGGGGGCTGCGATGAGGGTGAACCAGACGGCGTCGCAGCCCCAGGCCAGCCTGAGCCCGGCCAGCACAAATCCGGCCGATATGGAGCTTGCCAACAGCCACGGCTTGAGGCCCGCCTGGTAGACGTCGTGCGGGCCAAGCTGTCTGTTGGCCTGGGAGGCTTTCGTCGCTTTTGGCGCGTGGAACCATGCCGCGATGTAGGCGAGAGTGGAGGCAATCAGCATGCCGATCGGCACAGGCAACAACGCCGCCCATAGCGATGGCTCACTGGCAGTCGTCGGATTGTTCGGGTCGTGAACGTCACACGTCGTACTGCGCTGATCGGACGCGCCCCCGGCTGCCGGCTGAGGCGTTGCCGCCTGCACGCATTGTGCGTTCCCGACGTGAGGGGCCAACGAGCCCATATAACAGTTGCTGACGTTGAGACGGGAGACGCAGATCGTCGGGAGTGCCAGGGCGCACACCAGCAAGAGGTAGACGATACGGTTACGGAGCCGCCTCACCGTCGCGAGGCGCTGTGGTTCGTCGAGTTTGGAAGGAGGGGCCCTGTGGCTTGGAAGGTCCGCGCATGTCCAGTAGACGCAGTACAGGTAGAGGAAGGCCACGAGAACGCCGAAGATCGTGACCGCATCGCTGGTTGCCGAACGACCGGCGAGAATGATCGCTGCATAAAGCAGAGGCAATATTGCAACGCCGGTCAGCAATGGCAGAAAGATCATCCAGTTGATCGCCGTGTTGCGCAGCCAGAGCACGACGCCCTGCCAGGTGTCGCTGGAGGCTGGGCCGGGGCGCGGTGTGAGGTAGTTGACGTAGCGGCGAAGGCGATCGAGGCGGTCGTCAGGCAAGGCGGTCTCGGCCAGAATGGTCTCGACCTTCTCGACATCGCCATCATTGTCGTCGATCAGCCGTGTCAGCCAGCCGCCGATATAGCCGCCCCCCGAGACGGTGGAGAGGTAACTGAACTGTTTCAGAAGCCCTGTCCGGGCGAGGGCCTGCAGGCAGCCGAGAGCGAACGCAGCGCTCCTCACACCGCCGCCGGACAGGCACAGCGCGGTGAGATCCTGTTCCTCGCCGAGACACTTTTTCTCATGCTTGAACACTTCAGCGAAGTCGCAGGTATTGCGCGGGGCGTCGGTCATCGGCCGTGTACGGGCGCTCGGTGGTGCTGCGGCATGCCGGCGGCGGGGAGGGAGGATGTCCGGTTCATCCAGCTCGGCTGCAGCAGGTCGGGCAGGGCCTCGACGAGGCGATCCAGCACCCGGCCGCATCTGAAGGACAGATCGAGCGGATCGCCTAGGGCTGGGACTCATAACCAGTAGCTGACGACGGCTGCGATGCAGACGGCTGCGTGGAAGTTGATGGCGAGACGATCGTATCGGGTAGCGAT
>NZ_JACHXV010000026.1 GCF_014192375.1 Endobacter medicaginis
TCTGCTCTTCTGTGAACCGTGACTTCTTCATCCATCCGTCCCCCGTTGGGTCCGGACTCTAGCCATCCGTGGCGGAGTTTCAGGGGGTCACGTCAGGAGACCATCCCTTACGTGGTGGTGCTGCAGAGCGCCCGCTTCGATCGATCGAGAACGCGGTTTGTGGGGGCCTCTCGTGCTGGTCCGGCATGTTGCTGTCGGCGAGCACTATCTGGCACCCCGCCTCACGGTGATGGGCGAGGAAGTGCTGCTTGACGTGTTCAACCTCGCGACCCTGCCGGCGGAACGGTTGGGCCAGCCAGTCGTATCGCTTGGCGATGACGAAGCTCGCGCCCGACTGGTGCGCGCACTGGATGAGCTGGTCAGTCAGGCGTAGCCAGACGGCGGACCTCTTGCTGCTCAGAGGCGCCCCTATGCACGGGTATCCGAGAGAATCGCCAAGATCTGTGGTCGATCGAATAGCCAGAGCGACCTGGATCGAAGTACCGTATCGAGACGATCGAGACTTCTGAAATCCCCGATCCAGATGGCCAACAACATGGTCATCCTGACGATGCGCTGCGTCCGAGAAAGCCGTCGGTCAAACTGCTGCCTCATAATCAGTGCTCAAAAACATCCCAATCCAGAACCTGAGACCCGTCTCGTGTGTTCTTCCATTTGAGGAGTTAACGCCAGGAGGCAAATGTGTTTGAAGATTGGCTTGCGGACGTCAAGCGTTACGTCCCTGATCCCGACGAGACCGCGGTCGCGGGCATCATCCGTTACTGCGGCATCGCCCTGCAAACCCGCGATGCATCGCTGGTCTCGTTCGGCGATCCCGAGGAGACGGGTCGGGTGCGCGAGCATTTCCTCAAGAGGAAGCTCGGCCTGTCCGATAGCGACGATGTGCTCGATCACGAGATCGCCGCCGTCGGCCATCGGATGAACGATACGACATTCCGCAACCGCGTGACGGTCTACTACCTGCTCGCAGAGCGTTTTGGAAAGCTGGGTGTGTTCCATCACGACAGTCCCGCCGCCGCACCGCTCGCCGAGGCGCCTGTGGTGGCGCCGGTCATCGCCGAACCGGTCGTGACCGAACCGGTCGTGGCCGAGCCCGCCATCGCACCTCCCCCGCCGCCCCGCGCGGCCGCGGTTCCGCCACCACCGTCGCCCGCGACGCGCACAGGCGGCAAATGGTGGCTGTGGCTGCTGCTTCTGCTCGCCGCCCTGCTGGCGTTCCTCCTGTTGCGGTCCTGCGCGACGCCGCCGGCACCTGCGCCCGCACCGCCGCCGCCCGCCAGCACCGCCGACAGCACCCCTGCCCCCGCCCCTGCTCCCGCCAACACCGCCGCCATTCCCGACGGAGCCAGCGTGGTCGCGACTACGCGTGCCGACAAGCCGGCGCTGAACGTGTATTTCGAGACCGCCAAGAGCGACGTCGCAGCCGACTTCGCCGACAAGGCGGCCGATCTGAAAGCCTACGCGACGGCACACCCCGACACCAGGATCTCGGTGTCCGGCTTCAACGATCCGACGGGTGACGCGGCCGCCAATGCCGAGTTGTCGAAGCATCGCGCCCAGGCCGTCGCCGATGCGCTCAAGGCGCTCGGCATCCCCGACAGCGTGATCGACCTGAACAAGCCTGCGGACAGCACGGACGCCGGCACCAGCAATGCCGCCGCCCGCCGTGTTGAGGTGAGCTTCGAGTGATACTTGGGGCGGGACGGGTGTCACGAACACCTGTCCCGCCTGCCTTGCCCGACCCGGCTGCGCTGGCAGATGATTGGACCGACGCGTCTTCCAAGAGGTCCCGAAGCCCGATCCCACCATCCAGCTCAGCCGCCTGCTGGAGGTGATGGCCGCCCTTCGCCACCCGCAAACCGGCTGCCCCTGGGACCGCGAACAGGATTTCGCCTCCATCGCCCCCTACACGATCGAGGAAGCCTATGAGGTCGCCGATGCCATCGCGCGCGATGACCTGTCTGCGCTGCGTGACGAACTCGGCGATCTGCTGTTCCAGGTGGTCTATTACGCCCGCCTGGCCGAGGAGCGCGGCGCGTTCGATTTCGCCGATATCGCCCAGAGCATCACCGACAAGATGATCCGCCGCCACCCGCACGTGTTCGGCGGCGAGGCGGTGACGACGGGTTTCTGGGAAGCCGCCAAGGACACCGAACGCGCCGCCCGCGACGAGCACGGCGCGCTCGCCGGGATCGCCACCGGCCTGCCCGCTCTCACCCATGCCGCCAAGCTTGCGTCGCGCGCGGCCCGCGTCGGTTTCGACTGGCCGGATGCGGAGGCGGTGCTGGGCAAGCTGGACGAGGAAATCGCCGAGTTGCGCGCCGAGATCGGCCACCCCCCTGCCGACCTCGCCCGTCAGACCGACGAGTTGGGCGACGTGCTGTTCACCACGGCCTGCGCCGCCCGCAAGCTCGGCATCGATCCCGAGGCGGCGCTGCGTCATGCCAACCGCAAGTTCATCCGTCGTTTCGCCGCCATCGAGGCGGAAGCGGCCCGCCACGGCCTCTCGGTCGACGAGATGCGGCTCGACGAGATGGAAGCGGCCTGGGCACAGGCCAAGCGCCGCGAGGCCGAAGGTCCAGGGCCGAGTTCAGCCGAGTAGCGTCCTGTGCAGCGCCTGCCAGGACGCGACATCCGGGGCGCAGAGCAACCCGCCCTCGCGCTCGCCCCGATACGCGCTGCCATCGAACCGCGCGACATGACCGCCGGCTTCGCCATAGAGCAGCGTGCCGGCGAGATGGTCCCAGGGCATCATCCGGCCGTAGAGCAGGAAATCAGCGGTCCCGCAGATCGCCACCCGATATTCATAGGCCGCGCAGCGATAGTCCCAGCTCGCGGCCACATGGGCGAGATTGGAGGCCACCCGCGCGCCCAGCGGCGCCGGCAGATACCGCCAGCCGGCCTTGCCGGACATCTGCGCCGGATCGGTCTGCCGGGACACCGACAGCCGGGTCTCCTTGCCATCCGCCGTGCGCAGCACGGCCCCCCCGCCGCGCATGCCGAGAATCGTCTCGTCGCCCAGTGGATCATGGATCAGCCCGGCGACGGTCTCGCCACGCATCACCACTGCCAGCATGGTCGCAAACAGCGGCACCCCGGCGGCGAAATTGGCGGTGCCATCGATCGGGTCAAGGACGAAGGCGAGCTCTGCCCCGGCGAGCTGCCCCAGCACCGAAGCATCGCGCGCGCACCCCTCTTCGCCAACGATCAGCGCCGACGGCCAGCGCTTCGAGAGCTCGGTGGCGATCCGCGCTTCCGCCGCCTCGTCGGCGATGGTGACCGGGTCGAGCGGACCGGTCTTGGTGCGGATGTCGTCTGCGCCCAGATTGCGGAACCGCGGCAGGATCTCGACCTGCGCGGTCTCGCGCAGCAGGTCGATCAGGCCGTCAAGATCGCGCGTCGCGAAGCGCTCCGCCTCGAAGCTCCCCGCACGGACGCTCACCGCGTCTCGCCGCTCTCGAAACGGGCCTGGTCGGCCGGAAGCAGGCGCACCTGCACCGCGATCGCCTCGTCACCGTCGTCGCGCGACACCACCTCGCCATGCCTGTAGAGCCAGGCCAGCGACGCGCCATCGGCCAGCGGGATGCGGTAGTCGGCCACCACCATGGCCTGGGCGAGGCGGGAATCGATGCGTGCGCGCAGCGCATCGAGACCGCTCCCCTCCAGCGCCGAGACCGCGACATCGCCCGGGCGCACCGGCACGTCGTCCACGCCGCCGAGCAGATCGGCCTTGTTGAGCACCTCGAAGCTGCGTTCTTGCCACCCCTCGTCCAGCGTGCCGTCGCGCACCATCCCGTCCAGCACCGAGACCACGTCCGTGCGCTGTGCGGTGCTGTCGGGATGGGCGGCGTCACGCACATGCAGGATCAGGTCGGCATTGGCGACCTCTTCCAGCGTGGCGCGGAAGGCGGCGACCAGCTCGGTCGGCAGCTCTGAGATGAAACCCACCGTGTCCGACAGGATCACCTGCCGCCCCGACGGCAGCTTCAGCCCGCGCATGGTCGGATCGAGTGTGGCGAAGAGCTGGTCCTGCGCATGCACCGCAGCACCGGTGAGCGTGTTGAACAGGGTGGATTTGCCGGCATTGGTGTAGCCGACGAGGGCGACCACCGGATACGGCACCCGCCGCCGCGCCAGCCGGTGCAGGCCGCGCGTGCGTCGCACCTGCTCGAGCTCGCGCTTGAGCTTGACGATGCGCTCGCCGATCAGCCGCCGGTCGGCCTCGATCTGCGTCTCGCCGGGACCGCCGAGAAACCCGAAACCGCCGCGCTGCCGCTCGAGATGGGTCCAGGACCGCACCAGGCGCGAACGCTGATATTCGAGATGCGCGAGCTCGACCTGCAACGCGCCCTCGCGTGTCGCCGCCCGCTCGCCGAAGATGTCGAGGATCAGCCCGGTGCGATCGATCACCTTCGCATCCAGCGCGCGTTCGAGATTGCGCTGCTGCACCGGGGTGAGCTGCGCATCGACGATCACCACCGTGACCTCGGCCTCGCGCAGGATGTCACGCAGCGACGCGATCTGCCCCTCGCCGATCAGCGTTGCCGGCCGACGCTGCCGCAGCGGCAGCACCGCCGAATAGGTGCAGACCAGTCCGATCGACGCCGCCAGCCCCACCGCCTCGTCCAGCCGTGCCTGGGCGGCACGCCCGGCGGCGCCCTTCTCGCCATGTCTCTCCCAGGGCAGCACCACGGCGGCCCGGGTCGGGGTGGCCGTCATGCGCCACAGACCTGGTGGGAGTTCGGCAGAGGAAGGTTCAATGTCATCAGAGCGCGGGAGCACTCCCGCCAGTCTCGTCGCGGCCCTGCTCGAAGAGCGCGATCGGCGCGCCCGGCATCACCGTGCTGATGGCGTGCTTGTAGACGAGCTGCGTATGCCCGTCGCGGCGCAGCAGGACCGAGAAATTATCGAACCAGGTGATGATGCCCTGAAGTTTGACGCCATTGACGAGAAACACCGTCACCGGCGTCTTCGAGCGACGGACGTGATTGAGGAACACGTCCTGTACGTTCTGCGATGCGTCCTTGGCCACGATGGCTCCTTGTTATTCTTGGCACACGGCTGGCCACGCGTCCGCGTGGGGCCGGGCGCTGGGCACGCCAGAGCAGGATGCTACTGCATGCGGCGCGGTCATGAAACCCGGCTCGGTCGGGGGTCGTGAAACCCTCTCAGCCGGAGGCGACGACGTTGCGGTCCTCGGTGTTGACGCCGAGCTGCTTGAGCTTGCGATGCAGCGCGCTGCGCTCCATGCCGACAAAGCCCGCGGTGCGGCTGATATTGCCGCCGAAACGCATCAGCTGCGCCTGCAGATATTGGGTCTCGAACAGGTCGCGCGCCTCGCGCAGCGGCAGTCCCATCACATCCGCCGAGGCGTCGAACTTCATCAGCGCCGGCGCCCCCTGCCCGACATAGGGCGGCAGCATCTCGGCCCGGATCGGCTCGTTGGCCGCCCCCGGCGCCATGATCAACAGCCAGTCCATCACGTTGCGCAGCTCGCGGACATTGCCGGGCCATTCATAGCCCTGCAATGCGACGATCGCATCCGCCGACAGCTCGCGCGGTGCGATCCCGGCGGTTTCGGCCGAGCGGCGCAGCAGCGTGCGGGCCAGTTCGGGAATATCCTCGCGACGCTCGCGCAGGCTCGGGATGCGCAGCGGCACCACGGCGAGCCGGTAATACAGGTCCTCCCGGAACCGCCCTGCCCCGATCGCCGCATGCAGGTCGCGGTTGGTGGTGGCGATCACGCGCACATCCACTTTCACCCGCGCCGCACCGCCCAGGCGCTCGAAGGTCTGGTCCTGCAACGCGCGGACGATCTTGCCCTGCGTCTCGACGGGCATGTCCACCACCTCGTCGAGCAGCAGCGTGCCGCGATCGGCGCGCTCCAGCACGCCGATCCGGCGGGTATTGTCGGCGCCGTCCCCCTCAATGCCGAACAGCTCTTCCTCGAAGCGCGCCGGCGCGAGGGTCGCGCAGTTCAGCGCCACGAACGGCCCGTCGGCGCGGCGCGACTTCGCATGGATCATCCGCGCCGCCACCTCCTTGCCGACACCCGCAAGGCCGGAGATCAGCACCCGCGAGCCGGTGGGTGCCACGCGCTCGATCTGGGTGCGGACCGCGGCGACCAGCGCGCTCGCGCCATCGAGCGTGGTCTCCGGCCCGGCGCGCAGCCGCAGTTCCGCGTTCTCGCGCGACAGCCGCGCCGCCTCGATCGCGCGACGGGCAATGACCAGGATGCGGTCGGTCTGGAACGGCTTCTCGATGAAGTCATACGCGCCATGCTGGAGCGCCGTCACGGCGGTCTCGATGGTGCCGTGGCCGGAGATCATCACCACCGGCACGGTCGGATCCTCGGCGTGCATCGCCTTGAGGATGCCCAGCCCATCGAGCCGGCTGCCCTGGAGCCACACGTCGAGGATCACCAGCGACGGACGCTTGGCCGTGAAAGCGGCGATGGCCGCGTCGGAATTTCCGGCCTGCCGGGTCTCGTAGCCTTCGTCGGACAGGATGCCGTCGATCAGCAGCCGGATGTCGGGCTCGTCATCGACGATCAGGACTTCATGCGCCATCGGCAACTCTCAGCGGCAGGACAAGGATCGCGCGCGCACCGCGCTGTTCGGCCGGACGACGCAGCAGCGTCGTGGCGGGCACGAGGGCCGCGCCGGCCATGGTGGTAACGCCGGGTTGCGTCAACGGATCATCCCGCAACCAGCCGCCGGCCTGGCGGCTGGCGGTGGTGGCGCGATCCTCGAGACAGACAGCACCTTCGTGGTCCTCCATGATCTTCTTGACGATGGCAAGCCCGAGCCCGGTGCCTTTCGGCTTATGCGTCACGTAGGGCTCGGTCAACCGCGCGCGGTCGACGTCCGGCAGGCCGATCCCGTCATCGGCGACGGCGATCCGCAGCTCGGGGCGACCATCCTGTGCGGTGGCCTCGCTCACCTCCAGCCAGATCGTGCCCCGCCAGCCGGGCTGGGCGGCGGCATCCTCGGCTGGCACCATGGCGATCGAATCCGCCGCGTTCTGCAAAAGATTGGTCAGCGCCTGCCCGATCAGCCGCCGGTCACACACCGCCACCGGGCCATTGTGCGGGATCGTCACCCGCCAGTCGATCTCCGGATGCGCGCTGCGCTGCAAAATCAGCGCCTCACGCGCGATCCGGCCCACATCCTCGGGCTTCATGACCGGCTGCGGCATGCGGGCGAAGGCGGAGAATTCGTCCACCATGCGGCCGATATCGCCGACATGGCGCACGATCAGTTCCGCGCATTGCGAGAACGTCTCGGCATCGGTGGTGATCTGGGGCAGGAACTTGCGCTTCAGCCGCTCGGCCGACAGCTGGATCGGCGTCAGCGGATTCTTGATCTCGTGCGCGATCCGCCGCGCCACATCCGCCCAGGCCGCCTTGCGCTGCGCAGACTGCAGCTCGGTGATGTCATCGAATGTCACCACATAGCCGTCGGTCACCCCGGCCCCGCCATCGGGACTGACACGGACGAGGAACACCCGCCGGCTCGGCCCCTCGCCGCTCTGCACCTCGGCGGTATGCACCCGCAGGGGTGCGGCCTGCGCCTGCCGCAGCAGCGGGCCGAAATCCGGTGCAAGCGCCTCCAGCTCATGGCCGATCGCCGCCTCCAGATCCTGGCCCAGCAGCTCCGAGGCTGCGCGATTGGGCAGCTCCACCCGCTGGCCCGAATCGAGCCCGATCACCCCGGCGGAAACGCCCGACAGCACCGATTCCGTGAACCGGCGCCGCTCGTTGATCTGCCCATAGGCCGACAGCAGCTCGGCGCGCTGGGCGGCGAGCTGGTCGGTCATGCGATTGAAGGCGCGCGACAGCCCGGCGACCTCGTCATCGGCCTCGCGCTCCGGAACCCTGACCGCGAGATCGCCGCTGCGCACCCGCTCCGCGGCCAGGATCAGCAGCCCGATCGGCCGCGCGATCTGGTTGGCCAGCAGCAGCCCGAACAGGATCGCCGCCGACAGCACCAGCACGGTCACCAGCAGGAAGATCATCACGAAGGTGAGCTGGAGGCGGGCGCGGTTCTGGTCGAGCCTGTCGTAATCGGCGACCACGCTCTCGGTGCGGTGCGTATGCGCCAGGATGGTCGGATCGACCGGCCGGGTGATCTCCAGCATCAGCGGCGGCAGCCCGGCTGCCAGCGGGTCGAGCTGCACCACCGCACGCACCGAATTCTCATCGGGCGAGTCGAGGATCGCCACATTGCCGTTGTTGGTCATCGCGGTGACCGATCCGGGCGGCAGCTTTACCCCCATCGGACTGCCGAACCCCGCATAGGCCACCACCTTGCGGGTCAGCGAATCGTAGATCACCGCCTCGGTCAGCCCGCGCGTGAAGGCCTGCCGGCCGAGCTCGTCATTGAGCACGTCGGGGTTGGTCACCGCCACGGTGCCGGCATCGGCCAGCACCGCCGCCATGCTCAGCGCATCGCCGCGGATGTTGTTGTTGTGCTCCTGCAGATAGCCCATCGACACCGCCTGAGCCTCGCTCAGCGCGGTGCGCACGCGGTCGTTGAACCAGGCCTGGATGCCGAAATGGAAGAACACGGTGGCAAACACCGCCACCGTCACCGCCGGGATCACCGCCACCACCGAGAACAGCATCACCAGCCGCACATGCAGCCGCGCCCCCGCCGCCCCGCGGCGCCGCTCGCCCAGCACCTCCAGCAGCCGAGCGGCCAGCGACGCCACCAGCAGCCCCACGATCACGACCAGGCAGACCACCAGCCAGAGCTGGGCATAGGTGCGGTTGGCGAACGACAGCCCGCCGGCCAGCAGCGAGAAGATCGCCAGCGACAGTCCCAGGCCGAGCAGTGCGAGGACGAGCATCGTCACCCGTCCGCGCAGCAATGCCACCAGCCGGCTCACGCCCCCACGCCGTTCCGCCGCGCCCCTCAACCGACCCCGCGCATGACAGGGATTTCCAGATCGCGGATCTTCTTGCGCAGCGTATTGCGGTTCAGGCCCAGCACCGCCGCGGCCTTGATCTGGTTGCCGCGCGTGGAGGCCAGCGTCATCTGGATCAGCGGACGCTCCACCTCGGCGATGACCTGATCGTAGAAATCGCGGATCGGCATGCCGTCGCGCTCTGCGGCGAGGAACTGCCGGATATGGCGCTCCACCGCCTGCGCGAGCGGCTCGCGTGCCGCCGCCGGCGCGCTGCCTGCGACACCCTCTGCGGCCATGGGCGCCTCCGCCAGCTCCTGGTCGATCACCTCGGCACCGATCTGCTCCTGCGGATAGAGCGCGGCCAGCCGCCGCATGAGGTTCTCGAGCTCACGCACGTTGCCCGGCCAGCGACAGGCCCGCAGCCGTTCGATCGCACCATCGTCGAGCAGCTTCAGCGGCAGGCCCGATTCGTGCGCCCGGTCGAGGAAATGCCGGGCCAGGATCGCGATGTCCTCGGGCCGCTCGCGCAGCGGCGGCAGGCGGATCGGCACCACGTTGAGCCGGTAGAACAGATCCTCGCGAAACAGCCCCGCCCGGATCGCCTGACGCAGGTCGCGATGCGTGGCGGCAATGATGCGCACGTTGGCCCGGATCGACTGCCGCCCGCCCACCGTGGTGAACTCGCCCTCCTGCAGCACGCGCAACAGCCGCGTCTGCGCCTCGGGCGGCATGTCGCCGATCTCGTCGAGGAACAGCGTGCCACCGGCCGCCTGTTCGAAGCGGCCGAGATTGCGGTTGGTCGCGCCGGTGAACGCACCGCGCTCATGGCCGAACAGCTCGCTCTCGATCAGCTCGCGCGGGATCGCCGCCATGTTGATCGCCACGAACGGCCCCGCCCGACGCGAGCCGTAATCATGCAGCGCGCGCGCCACCAGCTCCTTGCCGGTGCCGCTCTCGCCGGTGATCATCACCGTCAGGTCCGCCGTCGTCAGCCGCGCGATCATCCGGTAGATGTCCTGCATCGCCGCCGAGCGGCCGATCAGCGGCAGCCGGTCCTCGGCCTCGACCACCGGACGCGCCGGTGCCTCCGGCTGCAGCGGCGAGGCCAGCGCGCGGCCTACCACCGCCAGCAGTTCCTTGAGGTCGAAGGGTTTCGGCAGATACTCGAACGCGCCCCGCTGTGCGGCCTTGACCGCCGTCATCAGCGTCGACTGGGCACTCATCACCACGATCCGCAGTTCCGGCCGCAGCCTGCGGATGCGCGGGATCAGGTCGAGCCCGTTCTCGTCGGGCATCATCACGTCGGTGATGACCAGATCGCCCTCGCCCTCCTCCACCCAGCGCCACAGCGTCGCGGCATTGCCGGTGGTGCGCACCTGGTAGCCCGCACGTCCCAGCGCCTGCGTCAGCACGGTGCGGATGGACCGGTCGTCATCGGCGACCAGAACCGTGGGAAGCGTCACGACCTGTTTCCTCTCATCCGCGCTGCGGGTCTGATGCCTGCTGTCTTCGTTCCCGGCCTTCCTGCCGTCCCGACCGGAACCTGCTCCTCCAGGTGGATCGGGAGATGCAGCCGGACCTCTGTACGGCCCTCGCGGCTGTCCACCTCGATCAAGCCACCGTGATCGGCGACGATCTTGGCCACCAGCGCCAGGCCGAGACCGGTCCCGGAGGCCTTTGTGGTCAGGAAGGGCTCGAACAGATGCGGTCTGATCGCCTCCGGAATCCCGGGACCGTTGTCGCGTACCACCACCTGCAACGGCAGATGCATCCGTCGCTGCGAGCCCGGCAGCGCGACCCTGAATCCATGCTGATAGGAGGTCGACAGCACGATCTCTCCCGGCCGGCCCGGATCGGAACCCTGATGCGCGGCCTGATGAATCGCCTCTGCGGCGTTCTTGACCAGATTGATCAGCACCTGGATCAACTGGTCGCGGTTGCCGAACACCGGCGGCAGCGACGGATCGTACAGCTCGACGAACCGTATTCCCTGCGCAAAACCGTTCTGGGCGAGGATCCGCACATGCTCGAGGATGCGGTGGATGTTCTCGCCGCGTCGCTCCACCGGCTCCTCGTTGAACACCTCCACCCGCTCGACGAGCTTGCGTATCCGATCCACCTCGTCGCGGATCAGCACGGCGAGCTCGCGATCATCGGCCGCCACCGTGCCTTCCAGCAGCTGGGCTGCGCCCCTGATGCCGGAAAGCGGATTCTTCACCTCATGTGCGAGGATCGCCGCCATACCGCTGACGCTGCGCGCGGCAGACTTGAACGTCAACTGCCGGTCCAGCGCGCGGGCAGCAGAGGAATCGTGAAAAGTCAGCATGATGGCATCGCTGTCATCGTTGACCAGCGTGCCCTGCACGGTGATCCCCTGCTTGTTCAGCCGCGGCGTGTCGATCGACAGCTCGTGCTCGACCACCACCATCGCCGAGGCCCGCACCTGGGCAATGAGCTGGAACAACGGATGATCGGCCGGCACCAGCTCGCGCAGGTCGAGATGCAGCAACTGCCCCTTGGACTGGCCGAAGAACGGCTCCGCGGCCGCATTCGCATAGCGGATGAATCCGTCCGCGCCGACCAGCAGGATCGGCAGCGGCACATTGTCCAGCATTGCCGAGGCGCTCGGCACCGGCGGCAGCGGGTCCGGCGCGCGGTTGCCGATGGGACTCACGCAGCGTCCGCGATGTCGTCGTCGGCGGCCGTTGCGACACGCGGTTCGCGTCCGACCCCGCCATCGATCGCCCGGGCGTAGAAATCGCCGATGAAGCCCATCACCCGGTCCGCATCGTCCATCCGATTGACCTCGGCGCGGAATCCGGCCGAGCCCGGCAGGCCGGCCGAGTACCAGGACACATGCTTGCGGGCGAGCCGCATCCCGGGCCCGCGGCCGAAATGCTCCAGCATCGAGCGGTAATGCGTCAGCACGATCGCGCATTCCTGCGCGAGCGTCGGATCGGCCACCTCGCGTCCATGCCTCAGCCAGGCCGCCACCTGCGCCGGCAGCCACGGCCGCCCGTAGCATCCGCGCCCGATCATCACCCCGTCCGCCCCGGACTGGCGCAACGCCTCCTCGGCATCGGCACAGGACCGGATGTCGCCATTGGCGATCACCGGCAGCGACACCGCCTCCTTCACCCGCCGGATGAACCCCCAATCCGCGGTGCCGGTATAGAACATCTGCCGGGTGCGGCCATGGATGGTGATCATCCGGATACCGCTCGCCTCCGCGATCCGGGCCAGTTGCGGCGCGTTGAGATGCTCGTGGTCCCAGCCCATGCGCATCTTCAGCGTCACCGGCACCTCGACCGCCGCCACCGTCGCCTCCAGCAGGTGCGCCGCCGCGATCTCGTCACGCATCAGCGCCGAGCCCGCCATCTGGCCCACCGCGACCTTCTTCACCGGACAGCCGAAATTGATGTCGACCACGTCGGCGCCGCGACCGACCGCGATCCGCGCCGCCTCCGCCATCGCCGCCGGCTCGCAGCCCGCGAGCTGGATCGCGTTGACGCCGCCCCCCGCCGCCTCCGCCATCCGCAGCGTGGCCGCGTTCTCACGCACCATCGCCCAGGACGCGATCATCTCCGACACCACCAGCCCGGCGCCCAGCGAGCGCGCGAGCTCACGGAACGGCCGGTCGGTGACCCCCGACATCGGCGCCAGGATCACCGGCTCGTCGATCCGCACGGTCTCGCTCAGGGCGATCGGGCCCAGCCGCGGAGGGCCGGACTCATGCTGAGAATGGTTCAGGTTGCCCATGATTTGTGCGGTTTACCGACACACCGCCTGTGGCGCAATCAAACTGCACCCCCACGTCTCACCCATGGCGGGTTTGTAATGATCGCGCCGCCTGCCGGTTGACGCGAGCCCGGCGCAGCCGCATTGCTTCGCGCCATGCGCATCGCCGCCCTCCTGCTCGCCGCCGGCACCGGCAGCCGTTTCGGCGGCCCGACGCCCAAGCAGTTCCTCACCCTCGGCGGCCGCCCGGCCATCCGCCACAGCGCCGAGGCCCTGCTCGCCCGCGTCGATCACCTCCAGCCGGTCGGCGATACGCCAGCGATCGAATCCGCCCTCGCCGGCCTCGCCCACGCCGCACCCGTCGCAGGCGGCGCCACCCGCCAGGCCAGCGTACGCGCCGGCCTCGAGGCGCTCGCCGCCCTGCCGGACGACCAGCGGCCCGACCTCGTGCTGGTCCATGACGCCGCCCGCCCCTATCTGACCCTCGCCCTGATCGAGCGCGTCATCGCCGCCCTCGCCCGCTATCGCGGCGCCATCCCGGGCGTCGCCGTCGCCGACACCCTCAAGCACGTCGCCGGCGGCTACGGACACCCGATCGGTGCCACCGTGCCGCGCGAGTCGCTGTTCCGCGCCCAGACCCCGCAGGGCTTCGATTTCGCCACCCTGCTCGCCCTGCACCGCAGTGCCGACCCCGCCGCCGAGGCCGCCACCGACGACGCGGCCCTGCTCGAGGCCGCCGGCCTTCCCGTCGCCCTGGTCGAAGGCGACGAGGACAACATCAAGCTCACCTACCCCGAGGACTACGCCCGCATGGAACGCCTGCTCAGCCGCCCCGCCGGCCCGATCCCGCGCGTCGGCAACGGCTACGACGTGCATGCCTTCGAGACCGGCCGACCACTCGTCCTGTGCGGCGTCACCATCCCGCACGATCGCGGCCTCGCCGGTCATTCCGACGCCGATGTCGGCATTCACGCCCTGTGCGACGCGATCTACGGCGCACTCGCCGAAGGCGATATCGGCCGCCACTTCCCTCCCAGCGAAGCCACCTGGAAAGACGCCGACAGCGCCCGCTTCCTCATCCACGCCGCCGGCCGCATCGCCGCCCGCGGCGGCATCCTGTGCAACGCCGACCTCACCCTGATCTGCGAATTCCCCAAGATCACCCCCCACGCCCCGGCGATGCGCGCCCGCCTCGCCGAGTTGCTCGGGGTCGATATCGACCTGATCTCCGTCAAGGCCACCACCTCCGAACGCCTCGGCTTCACCGGCCGCGGCGAAGGCATCGCCTGTCAGGCCTCGGTGGCCCTGCTGGTACCGGCAGGGAAGTAGGCGGGGGCAACGCCTCCAGCCTACTTCCCCGTCCGCACCAGCGAGCTGCCGAAGCTGTAGAGCGCGTCGCCGGCGATGGCGCCGGCCGCGAAGACCTGGCAGTTGGCGCGCCCCGCCTCGCCGGTGCGGTGCAGCCAGAGGGCGCGACCGATCAACCCGGTCGCGACGGCCCAGCCGGCGAGCGGCGAGACCAGCAGCGTGCCGGTGGCAAGCATGATGCCAAGCTGGCGTTTCTGACCGCCGAGGAACTGGAGCGCCGCACCGGGGATCGCCCACAGTGCGAGCGCCCGGGCGATGGCGGGATCGGTGCCGGCGCGGATGGTGGCGACGAACACATGATCGACGGGTGCGACGGTATTGCGGGCGAAATATCCGTGACAGGCGACCGCGACGACGATGGTCGCCACCAGCAGGGCGAACATCGCGGCCAGATACTGCTGGCGGCGACCCTCGAGTTCGAAATGCATGTCCTCGCCCTGGCCGCGCAGCAGGAAACCGGCCTTCAGATCGCAGCCCATATCGGCGAAGGCCGGTCCGGTGGCTGCGGTAAAGCCCACCAGCAGGGCAAGGGCCGGCGGCGGAAACCCGATCAGCAGCCCGATCGCCAGCGACACCACGGCGACGGCGAAGGCGGGAAACCAGCCGGAATGCATGCCGGCGAGGCCGATGATGAGCTCGTGCAGCAGGGCGGCAAAGGCGGCATAGACGATGAAGCCGACTAGCAACGGCCAGTCCATCTGCGTCCAGAATCCGGCCAGGGCGGCGAGCAGCGCGGCGATGGCGAGATAGGTGACTGCACCGCCGCCGAGCACGACCGGCAGGCGGCCGGCAGACGCCTCGCGGGCCGGATCGATGGTTGAGGTCGCTCGCTCGCCGCGCACGATGGTCCAGACCACCTGTGCCAGCGCGGCAAGACCGGCGCCGAGCATCAGGCCCTGCGGGATATGGGAGGGGTCGGCAGCCGTCCAGCCGGCGGGGACGAACTGCGACCACAGATGCACATAGCCTCGCCCGAGCAGACCGAGCGCGAACATAGACAGCGCCCAGGCATTGCCGATGAAGGCGACGCCGAAACCCGACATCGGGATGCCGAACACCGAGCCGGCGATGCCCACCACAAGACCGATGCCGAGCAGCCAGGCCTTGCGGCCGCCTTCATCACCGGCGCGGATCGCCTCGGCGGCCGCCACTCCGGGCGGCCAGGCACCTTCGGCGGGAAACACCCGGCTGCCGAACATCCTGTAGAGCAGTGTCGCATCGAGCAGCATGGCCAGTGTGGCGCCGACGAACATCGGCAGCACCAGATCGGGCCTGCCGAGGGCGAACGGAATGCCGATCGGCAGCAGCAGGGAGTTTGCGGCCCCGAAAGTGGCCGCCGAGATCGCGCTCTGGGCGAGGTTCTGCACATGGATCGAGCGGTAGATCCGCAGCGATGCGAGCGGCACCCGTCCGAGCGCCATCGCCACCATCGCGCCGACCAGCGCTGTATTGGTGGTCACCCCGAGCCGCATCAGCACCTGCATGCCGATGACGGCGCCGAAGACGCAGAGCGGCGTGATCAGGAGGAGATTGGCGGGTCGGAAAAAGCTCGGATGCCGCTCCTGCGGGGCGGCGCCCGCCTCCGGCGCGGTCAGATGCGCGCCCCGGGTCCAAGATCGGCGAAACCACCCTCCGCGCAGAGTTCGGCGATCGGGCGGCGGGGGCTGGGGACCTCACGGGCCCGCAGCGGCTCCGGCAGGCTCGACGGATCTCCATGCCGGCCGATCGCGATGATGCATTCGATCGCGAAATCCTCCGGCACGCCCAGTTCACGCCTCGCAGCCTCGAAATCGAAACCGACCATGGCATGGGCATGGATGTCCATGCGCGCCGCCTGCAACGCCAGATAGCCCCAGGCGGCGCCTGTATCGAGCGAATGCGACGGCGAGTCGATCGCCGCATCCTTGCCGGGCGGGATCATTCGCCTTGCTGACAGCACCACGACCAGCACCGAGGCATGCTGGACCCAGAGCTGGTTGAACGGATTGAGCAGGCCAAGGAATGTCGACCAGCCGGGCGTGTCGCGATGGGCGTAGAGGAACCGCCAAGGCTGCGAGTTATACGCCGACGGCGCCCAGCGCGCCGCCTCGAACAGGGTCATCAGTTCCTGATCGGGGATCGGTGCCGTGTCGAAGGCGCGCGGCGACCACCGCTTGAGAAAGGTCAGGTCGACGGGATGGTCGGCGGTCCGGCCGTTGGTTGTCGTCACCGATGTCTCCTGCTCGCGTGTCATCCGAGCATCGCATCGACCCGACTCCCCGGCAATCCGCCGGCCCCGCTCGACGCGGCGGATCACACCAGCGCGGAAATCACCACGATGACCGGCACGATCCCGATCACCACCCACGATCCCATCGCCACGGTCGCCGCGATTCGAGCCGCGGCGTAACCCATGCCGCGGCGGGGGCGATTGGTGCTCTCGGACATTCGGGCGTTCCTTCTGACGTCGTCCACGGAATGGTTCCGCCTCAGTTCTACACTGAGCCACCGCCCGTAGAGCATTACAAAATCTTTCGATTTGTGCTGGCCACACTGGCCGCTCACACGCACAAGTGATCGCGTCATGTGTCCAAATCAAGGCGCGCGGCAGCGATTCTGACCGAGCGGTCACCGATCACCGGGTTGTGATCAGTCGCGCGACAGGACCAGGAACCGATACGCCTGCCGGACCTCGTGCAGGACCGAGGCCTCCTTCGCCTCGATCACCGGGTCGCTGCCCCAGCGCGCGGCCTGACGGCTCTCCTCCAGCCGCGACAGCGCGACCGCCTGTTCGGGGCCGATCTGGTCCTCGACCAGCGCCAGCGCCAGCACCAGACTGCCGAGCGCGGGCACCAGCGTGCCAAGCGCGGTCAGCGCGGCATCCGGCAGCGGCGACAGGATCGCCCGCCACCGTGCGTCCTCGCCCGCCTGCGGCACCAGCGGCGCAAGCCCTATCGCGATGCCCGGACGCAGGCCGTGCCGCCTGGCCAGCCCGTCGAGAACCGGGTCCCATCGCTCGGCCTGCTCCTCGGCGACGGCGATATCGGGGTCGCGGTAGCGCAGCAGATCATCGCGGCCCCAGGGCAGCAACTCCTCGATCATCGCCGCCCGCGCAGGTGCGATCCGGTGCTGCTGCGTCGCGGCGAGGCGGGTGAGTTCGATCGCCTCCGGCCTGACGCCACAGCCCTCCTCCTGCCCGGCGAGTTGCCACTCGTCGCGGATCGCTTCGGCCAGCGGCCGTTTGGCGATGAGGAGGCCGAGATCGTCGCCGAGGCGCAACGGCCGGCCGTCGAGCCTGATCTCGAAACCGTCCGCGACCTCGTCCAGCCCGACCTCGCGCCACCTTCGGGGGGCGCTCACCGCAGCAGACCGAGCCCGCGCAGCACGTCGGCCGCCTTGCCCCCCGTCTTGCGCGCCGCCGCCTCCGGGCCGGCCTGCCCGAAACGTGCCGCCGCCAGTGCGGCAGGACACGGATCGGCCGGCGCCGCCCCGCCGATGACGATGCCGAAGCGCCCGCCGGGCAGGCCCGGATCCATCGCCACCGTGATCGTCCCCGGCGTTCCGCTCAGGTGCACGGGCGTGCTCGCGCCCGTACCGCCCAGCAGGACGGAGCTCATCAGATGCAGGTCGAGCGTATCGTCATCGAGGCGCAGCGTGCCGTGCCCGGTGGCGCTGAGGCGGCTGGTGTCGAATGCGATCGGATCCAGCGTCGCCAGCCCGGCATCGATATGGGCAGCGCTGGCGAAGCAGCGCAGCGCGGTGTCGCCCCCCGATTCGATCCGTGCGAGCCCGCTGCTGAGCCCCCGCGCCAGACCGGAAAGCGCATTGCCGGACTTGCCGCCTGCCCTGCCATCGCCCCCGCCGCCCCCGCCGAGCTGCTGCACCCAGCGGCTCAGCAACGCGTTGGGAATGCTGCCATCGACGCTGCTCAGCCCCAGAGTGCCGCCCAGCGTGCCGAGCAGCGCATGGGGCGTATCGCCACTCCCGCGCAGATCGGCCTCGACCTGGAGCGTGCCACGCACGCCCGGCATCGCGGCGGCCCAGCCGGGAAAGAACGCAGCCAGGCTGCCGACCGGGATCGACGGCGCGTGCAGGACGAGGCTGACGGCCCGGGTCGCCGAATCGGCGGTCAGGCTTCCGGAGACCGGTCCCTGTGGGGCCTGCATGGAGAACGGATCGACCACCAGTCGCCCGCCGGCCAGCGCGGCATGCAGGCCGACATCCTGATAGGTGGCGCCCGAAGCGATCAGCTTGTCGATCTGCACGATCAGCCCGCCATCGAACTCGTGCAGCCGCTCGAATGGCAATGTCCTGTCGAGCCCGCCGGGAGCTCCCGCGCTCGTCGCCGTGCCGGGCGACACCGCCGGTACGGACGGCGCGGGGCCGGGCGCGGGCGCTGCCGCCTGTGGCGTCAGCAGCCCCGCATGCGGATCGGCACGCGTATCCTGGCGCAGCGCATCGGTATCGAGCCGGGTCGATCGCAGGTTCGCGCTGAACTGCGGCGCAGCGGCCCTGTCGCCCGACCAGCCCAGCCCCGCACGCCCGGAGAGATCACCCTCTGCGCCATGCAGGACCAGATCGTCGACCGACAGATGCCCGCCGGGGCTCTCCTTGAGCAGCGCCGAGAGCGTGGCATCGGTCAGATGCGGCGCCCCCGGCCAGACCGTCTGCAGATCGGGTGTGGTGGCCTTGAGATGCAGTTCGCCAGCCTGTTTGTCGAACTGCCCGTCCAGCGACAGGCTGGTCCGACCACTTTCCAGCGAGACCGAGACCGGCATCGGCGCCGAAAGCGCAGCACTGACGGCGTCCATCCCGGCGATCCAGCGCTTCGCCGCCTCGGTGGGGCGCGGTCCGGCCTGTGTCAGCACGGCGGCGACCACCGGCTCCACCTGCGCGAGGGTGCCGAGCCGCGCCGTCAGCGACAGCGGCGTCGGTGCATTGTGCAGCGCCAGATGCACCGCGACCGGAGCCGTCGCCGCGGCGGCATCGACCGAACCGGCGAGCAGGTGCAGACCGCCGATCACGGTCGGCCCGGTCTGCGCATGCAGGCTGCTCACCGTCAGGCGCCAGTCACCGCCGCTGAAGGGCCCCAAGGCACCATTGATCCGCGTGGCCAGTGCCGCCGCCTGCATCTGCGGCAGCGTCACGCCGTCAACGAGCGGCTGCAAGGCGGCCAGATCGGGCACCGAGGCGTGCAGATCGAGATCGAAGCCGCGGGTTTTCCCACCCGAAAGCGTGCCGACGGCGCGCATCGAGGCGCTGGTGCCGGTGCCGTTGTCCTGCAGGACCATCACCCGCAGCGGCCAGGGCTCCGACGGCCAGCCCTGCGTCACCGCGGTCAGCGGACCGGTGCGCGCCTCGATCGTCACCGGCAATCCACCGCGCAGAACGCGCAGCCGCCAGGCGGGCTGGCTGCTCGACACCGCATCGGCATTGAGATCACGCAGGTCGATATGGGTGGTGCGGTCCGCGCCCCCGGTGTCGCGATCCAGAACGGTCACGCTGCCACCCTCGACGCGCAGATGATCGAGCCCGATACTCCAGGCTTGGCCATGCGAATGGGTGTGTGCCGCCACCTGCCCGGGCCGCGCCGTCGGCCGCAGCACGTCCGGCGGCGGACTGGCGCGGGTAAACGTCCAGTTCCACACCCCGTCGGGACGACGCTCCAGGTTCACCTGCGGCGCATACAGCGTCAGCCGCGACAGCCGGACCTCACGCTTCAGCAGCGGCAGGATGGCGATATCGGCCTCCGCCGCCCGGACCGACAGCATCTCGGGCGCCACACCGCCGTCGATGTTCGACAGCGTGATGGCGCTCGCGGCGATTTCCGGGCGCGGCAGGAAATGAAACGTCACCGGCCCGCCGATGGTCAGGTGCCGGCCGGTCTCGTGCTCGACCGCGGCGATCAGCCGCATCCGCACCGCTTTCGGGTCGATCCGCGACCGCAGCACCAGTCCGAACGCCACCACCATCACCACCGCCAGCACGGCGAGGGCGACGAGCACGGCCAGCCAGCTACGATGGCGGCGCCGGTCGAAGGTTTCCAAGACGCCCGTTCCTTTTCAGTCGCGCCCGGCCTGGCGCGCCGGTCCAGGCGCGGCCGGCTCGGTAAAACCCAGCGATTTCAATGTCTCTTTCAGATGCGGCGGTGCCGGTGCATGCACCAGCAGCCGGCCGCCCTGCGGATGCGGCAGGTCGAGGGCCCGCGCATGCAGATGCAGGCGATCGACGAAGCCGTCCGGGTGGGCGGCGTCGCCGCCATATTTCGGATCGCCCAGGATCGGCGTCCTGAGCGCCTCGCAATGCACGCGAAGCTGGTGGGTCCGCCCGGTGAGCGGCTGCATCTCCAGCCAGGTGAACTTGCGGCCGGCATGATCGAGCGTGCGATAATCCGTGACCGCGCTGACCGCATCCTCCTCGTCGCGTTCCGCCGGCACGGTCAGCGCCCCGGCCCCGGCGCCGATGCGCGCCAGCCGCAGGTCGATCTGCCCCTCGGCAGGCGACGGCCGGCCGACGACGATCGCCCAGTAGGTCTTCTTCACCGCACGGCCGCGAAACGCCGCCGCCAGCTTCGCCGCCACCCCGGGCGTGCGCGCCAGCACGATCAGTCCGGAGGTGTCGCGATCGAGACGATGCACCAGCCGAGGCTTGTTGCCGGTCTCGTCGCGCAGGGCAGCCAGCATCCCGTCGAGATGGCGCTTGATCCCCGGGCCGCCCTGGACCGGCAGGCCGGCCGGCTTGTCGAGCACGATCAGGCACTCGTCCTGGTAGACCGTCAGACGCTCGAGTTCCTTCCGGTCATGCGGGTCGATTGCCGGCAGCAGCGGGGCCGGCCGGGAGGCATCGGGCATCGGCGGAATGCGGATGCCCTGTCCGCTCGCCAGCCTGGTCGCCGGATCGACGCGCTTGCCATCGACGCGAACCTGACCGGTGCGGCACAGCTTCTGCAACGCGCCCTGGGTCAGGTGAGGAAAATGGCGCCGGAACCAGCGGTCGAGCCGGATATCCGCCTCATCCTCGGTCACGGTCTGCAGGGAGACACTCATTGCTGACGCCTGTCGCGCAGCCGCGCCCAGTTGTCCAGTCGCTTCGCGATGTCGGTTTCGTAACCGCGCCCCGTCGGGCGGTAGAAACGCTCGCGCGGCATGCCGTCGGGAAAGTAGTTCTGGCCGGAAAATGCCTCGTCGGTGTCGTGGTCATAGGCATAGCCGTCGCCGTAGCCGAGTTCCTTCATCAGTTTCGTCGGCGCGTTGAGGATATGTGCCGGCGGCATCAGGCTGCCCGTCGCCTTCGCCGAGCGCAGTGCTGCGCCATAGGCCTTGTAGACGGCATTGGATTTCGGCGCCGTCGCCAGATGCACCACGAGCTGTGCGATCGCGAGCTCGCCCTCCGGGCTGCCCAGCCGCTCATAGGTTTCCCAAGCGGCGATCGCGAGTTGCAGGGCAGATGGATCGGCCATGCCGACATCCTCGGCGGCAAAGCGGGTCAGCCGGCGCGCGATGTAACGCGGATCCTCACCCCCGGTGAGCATGCGCGCATACCAGTAGAGCGCCGCATCCGGATCGGAGCCGCGCAGTGATTTGTGCAGCGCGGAGATCAGGTTGTAATGCTCCTCGCGATCCTTGTCATAAAGCGCGGCGCGGCGCGACAGCAGCGCGGACAGGCCTGACGGATCAAGCGGCCCCGACTCTGGAGGCAGCGCGAAGAGTTGCTCGGCCATATTGAGGAGGTAACGCCCGTCACCATCGGCCATCGCCCGCAGCAGGTCACGTGCCGCGTTATCCAGCGGCAGGTTGCGCCCCACCAGCGCTTCTGCGCGCGCCATCAGCGCTGATAACGCAGTCTCGTCGAGCCGGCGCAGCACCAGCACCTGGCAGCGCGACAGCAGCGCGCCGTTCAGCGCAAAGGACGGGTTTTCGGTGGTCGCACCCACCAGCACCACGGTGCCGTTCTCGACGACGGGCAGGAAACTGTCCTGCTGCGCGCGGTTGAAGCGGTGGATCTCGTCGACGAACAGCAGCGTACCGCCCTGCCCATCCCCGGCCTGACGCCAGCGCGTCGCCTCCTCGAACACGCGCTTGAGATCCGCGACGCCGGAAAACACCGCCGACACCTGCACGAACCGCAGCCCGGCCGCCTCGGCCAGCAGACGCGCGATGGTGGTCTTGCCCACCCCGGGCGCACCCCACAGGATCAGACTCGGCAGCGAATGACGCGCCAGCATGCCGCTGAGCGCGCCTTCGGGGCCGATGAGATGCGGCTGGCCGATGACCTCGTCGAGACGCTGCGGCCGCAGGCGCTCGGCAAGCGGCGGCGCGGGCTCGGCCTGACGTGAGCGACGGCGCCTGTCGGCAGGAGGCGCGGTCTGTGCTGCACCACCGCCGAACAGGTCGTCAGCCAGTGGCACATCCGGTTTGGAGGATGCCATCTGGCCGGTCCTGCTGATGTGAGAGACTACTGTACCGTCCCGTAGGAGGGTGCGCCAAGCCCGGGGCAACTGCATTGCTGCCCGAGCGGCACCTGCTGCGGCATCCGGCAGACATAGAAGCCAGCCGAGCAGGTATAGCCCAGTCCCGGCGCCGCCCCCGGCGATTGCGGAACGTTGGTGGACGTGCAGCCGCCCAGTGCAAGGCTGCCGACACCGAAGGCTGCGGCACAGGCGAGCGAAAGTCGGGAGGTTCTGCGAAAGGCTGGCATCGAAAGGGCTCCTGCCGGTTGCGACGATGCCTTATCAACATCCGGCGAGGGCCGCGGTTCTCGGCGCGGCCGCAGTTGCTGACGCGAAAAAGGCGCAAACGGAACCATGTGGTCCTGCCTGCGCCTTTTTCTGTTCATCTGTTCTTGAAGACCTGGCGGCGACCGACTTTCCCGCGGCTTGAGCCGCAGTATCATGGGCGCTGGAGGTTTTCACGTCCGAGTTCGAGA
>NZ_JACHXV010000027.1 GCF_014192375.1 Endobacter medicaginis
TCTCGAACTCGGACGTGAAAACCTCCAGCGCCCATGATACTGCGGCTCAAGCCGCGGGAAAGTCGGTCGCCGCCAGGTCTTCAAGAACAGATGAAACCAAAACCAATACATTGGCGCGGGGTGGAGCAGCCCGGTAGCTCGTCAGGCTCATAACCTGAAGGTCACAGGTTCAAATCCTGTCCCCGCAACCATCTCAAATCGCGTCGCGAACGCATCACGAACCCCAGACCCAACACGGGCTGGGGTCGTCGAGCGTTCAGACGGGACATACCGGCTGCGATGACGGTTCTTGAACGTCGAGCTTTCCCGAGGCGGATAAAAACTCACGGCATTTGTATCTCCGAAATCCATTTGTCCCCATTTTGGCCGGTCATAAATTGCCATCCAACGGCCGGACCTGGGTAATCCGGGGACATTCATAACGGCCGACGGAATGGAGGATGCGGTCCGATGGGCCTCATGGATGCTGCGGTCGTCCGCGAAAAGGGTGGCCATTTCGTCATCGAAAAAGTGAGGATCGAGGAGCCTCGTGAGGACGAGGTTCTGGTCCGCATCGCCGGTGTCGGGATGTGCCACACGGATCTGGTGGTGCGGGACCAGTATTTTCCGACACCGCTGCCGGCAATTCTTGGCCACGAGGGCGCGGGGGTTGTCACCAAGGTCGGCAGCAAGGTCACCAAGGTTGCGGTTGGCGATCATGTGGTGCTGTCATTCGCGAGCTGCGGCAAGTGTGCCAACTGCCTGAGCGGCAAGCCCGGCTATTGCCCGGAGCTCTACGCGCGCAACTTCAGCGGCGGCCGGCCAGACGGCTCTTCGCCCTGCTGCGATGCCCATGGGCAAGCGCTCAGCGCGTGCTTCTTCTCGCAGTCGTCGTTCGGGCAGTTAGCCATGGCCACCGAGCGCAACGTGGTGCGTATCCCGAAAGACGTTCCTGTCGAGATCATGGGTCCGCTCGGATGCGGCATCCAGACCGGGGCGGGCGCGGTGATGAACGCGCTCAAGCCGGAGGCCGGCTCGTCGATCGCCATCTTCGGTGCCGGCTCGGTCGGACTGTCGGCGGTGATGGCGGCTCGCGTGGTCGGCTGTGCGACGATCGTCGTGGTCGATCTCAACGACGACCGTCTTGCGCTGGCCAAGGAACTCGGCGCGACGCACACGATCAATGGCGGCAAGGGCGACACCGTCGCGGCGATCCAGGAGGTGACCGGAGGAGAGGGGGTTCAGTACTCCCTCGAATGCACCGGGCTGCCGAAGGTCGTCCGCCAGGCGGTCGATGCCCTGCGCCTGACCGGCGTGTGCGGAACGATCGGTGTGGCGCCGCTCGGCACCGAGGTCGCCCTCGACATGAATACGATCCTGTTCGGTCGCACGGTGCGCGGCATCATCGAGGGTGACAGCGTCCCCGACATCTTCATTCCGCGCCTAGTGGCGCTCTGGCAGCAGGGCCGTTTTCCGTTCGACAAACTGATCCGCAAATACAAGCTTTCCGAGATCGACACGGCGGCGCATGAGTCGGAGATTGGCGCGGTCCTCAAAGCGGTGCTCATTCCGGATCCGGTGTGAGGCGGCGACGGCCATGTCCGCAGCATGCCTCGCGCATCTGACCGTTGCCGCCGCGTCGCGCTGGGGTTCGCGTGTCGCGTTGCGCATTCCCGGACAGTCGGATGCGACCTACGACAGCATCGACGCCGCTGTGGCGCGCATCGCGGGTGGGCTTCGCGCCCTGGGCGTACACCGCGGTGATCGCGTGGTGATCCACCTGCCGAATGGCCTCGAATGGATCATCGCCTATCACGCGACGGTCCGCCTGGGCGCCGTGGTGATCCCGGCCAATATTCTGCTGTCGGCTGCCGAAGTCACCTACATGGTCGAGGATGCCGAGCCGGTGGTCCTGATCGTCACGGCCGAGCGCCGCGACAGTTTCCGCGGCCTCCCGATCAGGGTGGTGACATGCGGTGCGGCGGCGGACGCCATCCTCTTCGACGATCTGATGAGCGCGGACGCCGTTGGTCCCGAGGCGCTCGGTTCGGACGATCTGTTGGCGATCGGCTATACCTCGGGCACGACGGGACGCCCGAAGGGCGCGGTTCTGACCCATGGCAACGTCTATGCCAGCCTTGCCGCCACGGCGACGATGCACGGGCGCAATGAGCGCGACGTCGTGCTGTCGTCGCTGCCGTTTCCGCATGTCTACGGCAACATCGTTATGAATGCGATGTTTCTTGCCGGCACGAGGCTGATCACCACCGCGCGGTTCGACGCGGGCGAGGCGTTGCGTCTGATCGGCAAGCACAAGGTGACGCTCTTCGAGGGCGTGCCGACGATGTATTTCCAGATGCTGGCGCATGATGCGATTGGCCAGGCCGAGCTCGGCAGCCTCACGCGCTGTACGGTGGGCGGTCAGACGATCCCACGCGCCAAGCTCGAGCAGGTCGTCGCGCGCTTCGGCTGCGACATGCTCGAGCTGTGGGGCATGACGGAAGTCGCCGGCCCGGCCGTGACCCACTCGCCGTTCTGGCCGCCGCATCTCGGATCGATCGGCCTCGCCGTCCCAGGTACCGAGATTCGGATAGCCGATCTTGCCGATCCGACCATCGACGTTCCGGTCGGGCAGAGCGGCGAGCTGATGGTGCGTGGTGCACAGGTGATGCGCGGCTACTGGAAGCGCGAGGAGGCAACCGCCGAGGCGATCGACGCGAATGGCTGGCTGGCGACGGGCGACATCGCGGTCAAGGACAAGGATGGTTACTACACAATCATCGATCGCAAGAAGGATCTCATCATCACCGCCGGCTACAACATCTATCCGATCGAGATCGAGCAGGTCATCGCCACCCATCCGGCGGTGGTGATGGTCGCCGTCGCCGGGATCGAGGATATCGAGAAGGGCGAGCTGGCCGTCGCCTTCATCGTCAGGCGCGACGGCAGCGATGCCAGCGAGGCGGACATCATCGCCTACTGCAAGGAGCACCTCGCGGCTTACAAGGCGCCTCGCAGGGTGGTGTTCCTCGACGATCTCCCCAAGACCAGCTCGGGCAAGATCCTGCGCCGCGCCCTGCGCGAAACCTACCGTCAGAACGAAACAATAAGCGACTGAGGGGCCGTCATGACCACCGACTTCTTCTCCGATTTCACTATGACCGTCGACGGCAGGGCGGTGACGTCCGCCGAGACCATTCAGACCGTCAATCCCGCCACCGAGGCGTTCATCGCCGATGTTCCCGACGCGTCACGCGAACAGCTCGATGCCGCCGTCGCGTCTGCGAAGCGCGCCTTCCGCAGCTGGTGGCAGCGTCCGCTCGCCGAACGCCAGGCCTATGTCTCGAAGATTGGCGACGCGATCGAGGCCCATGCCGAGGCGTTCAAACGCTTGCTGACCCTCGAACAGGGCAAGGCGCGACAGGGCGCGGAATGGGAGATCGGCGGTTCGATCATCTGGTGCCGTGAGATCGCCAAGCAGAGTCTGCCTGCTCACGTCTCAGAGAACACGCCAGAGCGCACCGTCGAGACCCGCAACGTGCCGCTCGGCGTCATCGGTGCGATCACGCCGTGGAATTTTCCGGTGCTGCTGGCGATCTGGAAGATCGCGCCCGCCCTCGTCGCCGGCAACACGATGGTGCTCAAGCCGTCGCCCTATACGCCACTCTGCACGCTCAAACTCGGCGAGATCCTGCGCGACGTGCTGCCGCCCGGCGTGCTCAACGTCGTCTCCGGCGGCAACGATCTCGGTGCGTGGATCACCGCGCATCCCGACATCAGCAAGATCAGCTTCACCGGCTCGACCGCGACGGGTCGCCGGATCATGGCGGCGGCCTCCGGCAACCTCAAGCGCATCACGCTCGAACTGGGCGGCAACGATCCGGCCATCGTGCTGCCGGACGTCGACGTCAAGGAGACCGCGCAGAAGCTGTTCTGGGCGGCCTTCCAGAACAGCGCGCAGTTCTGCGTCGCCGCCAAGCGCATGTATATTCACGAGGCGATCTATGACGATCTCGCCGCCGAGCTCGTGAAATACGCCCGCACCGTCAAGGTCGGCGATGGCTCGCAGCAGGGGGTGGATCTGGGTCCGATCCAGAACCGCATGCAGTTCGACAAGCTGCGCGAGCTGCTCGCCGATGCGAAGGCATCGGGTGCGAAGTTCCTCCTCGGTGGCGAGATCAAGGCGGAGCGAGGTTATTTCGTACCGGTGACGATCGTCGACAATCCGGCTGAGGACAGCCGCGTGGTGGTCGAGGAGGCGTTCGGGCCGGTATTGCCACTGCTGAAGTTCAACGACGTCGAGGACGTCATCGAGCGCGCCAACCAGACCGAATACGGGCTTGCCGCCTCGGTCTGGGGCAAGGACATCGACGCCGCGCAGGCGATCGCGGAACGCATCGAGGCCGGCACCGTCTGGATCAACGAGATCCACACCTTCTCGCCGCATGTCACCTTCGGCGGGCACAAGCAGTCGGGGATGGGGATCGAGAACGCGCTCGACGGGCTCGCCGAATATACCAACCTGCAGACCATCGTCACGAACAGGGCCCCGCAGCCGGCCGCCTGACGGCTTCACCTCTCGACGAACGGATCAGAGCGTGCAGACTTCGATAGACCCGGCGGCGGCGTCGTTCCAGACCAATGCCGCCTATAACGACAGGCTCGCGCAGGACCTGCGCGGACGCGTGGCCCGGGTGTCGCTCGGCGGCCCCGAGAAACATCGCCGGCGTCATACCTCGCGCGGGAAGCTGCTGCCGCGTGACCGCGTGCGTCGGCTGCTCGATGCGCTGTCTCCGTTCCTCGAGATCGGGGCGCTGGCGGCGGACGGGATGTATGACGGAGAGGCGCCCGGTGCGGGCGTCATCGCCGGGATCGGCCGCATCCATGGCCGCGCGTGCATGATCGTCGCCAACGATTCCACCGTCAAAGGGGGCGCCTACTACCCGATGACGGTCAAGAAGCATCTCCGCGCCCAGGAGATCGCACGCGAGAACCGGTTGCCCTGCATCTACCTCGTCGATTCAGCCGGCGCGAATCTACCGTTCCAGGCCGAAGTGTTTCCCGATCGCGAGCATTTCGGACGCATCTTCTACAACCAGGCGCAGATGTCGGCGCAGGGGATCGCCCAGATCGCCTGCGTGATGGGCAGCTGCACCGCTGGCGGCGCCTACGTGCCGGCGATGTCGGACGAGAGCGTGATCGTGCGCGGGCAGGGGACGATCTTTCTCGCCGGGCCGCCGCTGGTGAAGGCGGCGACGGGCGAGGTGGTCAGCGCCGAGGAACTGGGCGGCGCGGAAACGCACGGACGCCGTTCCGGTGTCGTCGACCACATCGCCGAGAATGATCTCCATGCTCTGCAGATCGTGCGCGACATCGTCGCCACCCTCCCGCTTCCCTCCGGCTCCGGCACCGAGATCCTGCCACCGCTGCCGCCGAGATACGATCCCGCCGATCTTTACGGCATCGTGCCGACCGATGTGCGCGCGCCCTATGATGTGCGCGAGGTCATCATGCGGATCGTCGACGACTCCGCGATGCACGAGTTCAAGCCGGCCTATGGCACCACGCTGGTGTGTGGCTTCGCGCGGCTCTGGGGCATGCCGGTCGCGGTCCTAGCCAATAACGGCGTGCTGTTTTCCGAGGCCGCCCTCAAGGGAGCGCATTTCATCGAGCTGGCCTGCCAGCGCGGCATTCCGCTGCTGTTCCTGCAGAACATCTCCGGCTTCATGGTCGGGCGCAAATACGAGGCGGAAGGCATCGCCAAGAACGGCGCGAAGCTGGTCACCGCGGTCGCCACTGCCAACGTGCCGAAGATCACCGTGCTGATCGGCGGCAGTTTCGGCGCCGGCAATTACGGCATGTGCGGCCGTGCCTACCAGCCGCGTTTCCTGTTCACCTGGCCCAATGCGCGGATCTCGGTGATGGGGGGCGAGCAGGCGGCCTCGGTGCTCGCCTCTGTGCATCGCGACGCCGACAGCTGGACGCGCGAGCAGATGGAGGCGTTCAAGGAGCCGGTGCGCCAGCGCTACGAGGAGCAGGGTAACCCCTATTACGCCAGCGCGCGGCTTTGGGACGACGGAGTGATCGACCCGGCTCAGACCCGAGACGTGCTCGGTCTGGCCTTCTCGGTGACGCTCGATGCGCCGATGCCGGAGCGTGCCCAATTCGGCGTGTTCAGGATGTGATGATGGACGATCTCAAGCAACATATCGTGTCCGTCTTCGAGCGCCCGTTTCTCGATCTCGTCGCCGGGGCGCATGAGGTGCATCGCCGCCATCACTGCGCCAACGAGATCGAGCTCGCCACCCTGCTGTCGATCAAGACCGGCGGCTGCGCCGAGGATTGCGGCTACTGCAGCCAGTCGGCGGCGCACCGGACCGGGCTTGCCGCCTCGCGGCTGATGGATGTGGAGCGCGTGGTCGAGGCGGCGCGCGCGGCGCGCGATGCGGGGTCGGGGCGCTTCTGCATGGGGGCTGCGTGGCGCTCGATGAAGCAGCGCGACATGCCCGTGCTGACCGAGATGATCCGCCGCGTCTCCGAGCTCGGCCTGGAGACCTGCGTGACACTCGGCATGCTCGAGGACGGACAGGCGGAGGCGCTCGCCGAGGCCGGGCTCGACTACTACAACCACAACATCGACACCAGCGCGGAGCATTATACCCGCGTGGTCTCGACGCGCTGTTTCGACGATCGCCTCGACACGCTGGCGAAGGCGCGCGGCGCCGGCATCCGGCTGTGCTGCGGCGGCATCCTCGGCATGGGCGAAAGCCGCGAGGACCGGGTGAGCTTCCTGCACACGCTCGCCTCGCTGCCGAGCCCGCCGGAAAGCGTGCCGCTCAACATGCTGGTGCCGGTCGCCGGCACGCCGATCGGCGATGCGCAGATCCGCGGCGAGACGCGGCGGATCGACGATCTGGAGTTCGTGCGCACCGTGGCGGTCGCACGGATCGTGATGCCGCGCTCCACGATCCGCTTGTCGGCCGGGCGCGAGAGCATGTCCGACAGCACTCAGGCGCTGTGTTTCCTGGCCGGTGCGAACTCGATCTTCACCGGAAGCCGGCTGCTGACGGCGGCAAATTCCGGCGCGGAGCGCGATGCCGGTCTGATGAACGCCCTCGGACTGCGTGCGGCCCGTCCGCGACCTCGGGTCTCGGCTGTCGAAAGGGTTGAAGCGTGATCGAGAGTGTCCTGATCGCCAATCGCGGCGAGATCGCCCGGCGGATCATCCGCGCGGCGCGGCGGCTGGGGATCCGCACCGTGGCGGTGCATTCCGATGCCGATTCGGCGATGCCGTTCGTGCGCGAGGCGGATGTCGCCGAGCGGATTGGCCCGGCACCGGCGCGGGAGAGCTATCTGCGTGCCGATGTGCTGATCGAGGTCGCGCGGCGGCACGGGACGCAGGCCATCCATCCCGGCTACGGCTTCCTGTCGGAGAACGCCGAGTTTGCCGAGGCGGTGGCCGCCGCCGGTCTGGTCTGGATCGGCGCGCCGCCGGCAGCGATCCGCGCCATGGGTCTGAAGGATGCCGCCAAGGCGCGGATGATCGAGGCCGGCGTGCCGGTCACGCCCGGCTATCTCGGCGAGGACCAGAGCGTCGCGCGGCTGGCGGCCGAGGCCGAGGCGGTCGGGTTTCCGGTGCTGATCAAGGCAGTGGCGGGTGGCGGCGGCAAGGGCATGCGCCGGGTCGACACCGCGGACGAGTTCGACGCCGCCCTCGAGAGCTGCCGGCGCGAGGCCAAGGCCTCGTTCGGCGACGATCGCGTGTTGATCGAGAAATACATCCTATCGCCGCGCCATATCGAGGTCCAGGTGTTCGGCGACACGCACGGCAATGTCGTTCATCTGTTCGAGCGCGACTGCTCGCTGCAGCGTCGCCACCAGAAGGTGATCGAGGAGGCGTCGGCGCCCGGCATGGAGCCCGCGACGCGCCAGGCGATCTGCGAGGCGGCGGTGCGCGCGGCCCGTGCGGTCGACTATGTCGGCGCCGGCACCATCGAATTCATCGCCGACGGCTCCGACGGCCTGCGTGCGGACCGCATCTGGTTCATGGAGATGAACACCCGCCTGCAGGTCGAGCATCCGGTGACGGAATCGATCACCGGCCAGGATCTGGTCGAATGGCAGTTCCGCATCGCCTCGGGCGAGATGCTGCCGCGACGCCAGGAAGAGCTGTCGATCGATGGGTGGGCGATGGAGGCGCGACTCTATGCCGAGAACCCGGCCACCGGCTTCCTGCCCTCGATCGGCAGGCTGGAGCATCTGGTGCTGCCGGGCGACATTCGCGTCGACAGCGGCGTGGAGGCGGGGTGCGAGATCTCCTCCTACTACGACCCGATGATCGCCAAGCTGATCGTCCATGAGCGTACCCGCCAGGCGGCCTGCGCGGCACTCGCCGCGGCCTCGCGCGAGGTCGAGGTCTGGCCGGTGCGGACGAATGCCGGCTTCCTCGCCCGGGTCTGCGCGCAGCCGGATTTCGTCGCAGGGCGTGTCGATACCGGTTTCATCGAGCGCCATGCCGAGACGCTGATCCCGTCATCGGAGCCCGACGATGCGGTGCTGCAGAAGGCCGCAGCCTCCCTGCTGCCGCCGCCCGGGGCGGGCGTGTGGTCGGCGCTGCAGGGCTTCCGTCTCGCCGCGCCAGACGACCGTGTCGTCGAGGTGGTGGTCGACGACCATCCGCATCTGGTGACGCTGGGCGCGGTCGAGCCGGCGCCGCCTGCGGTGCGCGGCGTGGTGTTCGTCGACGGGCAGGCCTGGTCGTGCAGGGCGCCCGATGCGTCGGCGATCGCCTCCGAGCAGGAGGGTGGCGACGGTGCGGTGGCCGCCCCGATGCCCGGACAGATCATCCATGTCGCGGTCGAGGCTGGTGCGACGGTGCGCAAGGGCCAGAAGGTCGTCGTGCTGGAAGCGATGAAGATGGAGCTGACGGTCGCGGCACCCTTCGACGGCACGATCGCCGAGCTCGCCGCGACGCAGGGTGCGCTGGTCAGCGAGGGGACGATCCTGATGCGTGTCGAGAAGGCGGCCTGAGATGAGCGGACGCTTCTTCCAGGACTGGGCCGTCGGCGACGAGATCATCCATCCGATCCGACGCACCGTCACAGAGACCGACAACCTGCTGTTCTCGACCATGACCCACAACCCGCAGCCGCTGCATCTCGACCTCGAGGCGGCGACAGCCAGCGAGTTCGGCCGGATCCTCGTCAACGGGACCTTCACCTTCGCGCTGATGGTGGGGCTGTCGGTCGGCGAGACGACGCTCGGCACGCTGATCGCCAATCTCGGCTACGACAAGCTGGTGATGCCGAAGCCGGTGTTCATCGGCGACACGCTGCATTGTCGCACGCGGGTCAGCGAGACGCGCGAGAGCCGCTCGCGCCCGGGCTGCGGCATCGTGACGTTCGCGCATGCGCTGCTCAACCAGCGCGGCGAGACCGTCTGCGAATGTCTGCGCTCCGCCCTCCTCCAGGGACGACCGTCATGAGGCTGCGCTCCCTGCTGTTCGTCCCGGGCGACCGGCCAGACCGCATGGCCAAGGCGCTCGACACCGGCGCCGACGCGCTGGTGCTCGACCTCGAGGACTCGGTCGCCCTTGGCGCGAAGGCCGGTGCGCGTGTGGCGGTCGCCGATTTCGTCCGCCACTCGGCCGATCTGCGCGTGCCGCTGTTCGTCCGCGTCAACCCGCTCGGCGGCGACGAGATCGCGGCCGATATCGCCGCCCTCGCCGGGGTGCCTTACGCCGCCCTGGTGCTACCCAAGGCGGAAGGACGGCGCAGTATCGAGGCGCTGATCGGCCTGCTCGGGGATGCGACGCGCGACGTGCGCGTGCTGCCGATCGCGACCGAGACGCCGGCCGCGATCTTCGAGCTCGGCTCCTATCGCGAGGTCGGTGCGCATCTGGTCGGGCTGAGCTGGGGCGCGGAGGACCTGCCGGCGGCCGTGGGGGCCGCCACTAGCCGGACCGACGACGGCGCCTATACAGCACCCTACGAGCTCGCCCGTAGCCTGACCCTGTTCGCGGCCCATGCCGCCGGCGTGTGCGCGATCGACACCGTCTATCCGTCGATCCGCGACCTCGACGGGCTGCGCGCCTATGCGGCCCGTGCGCGGCGCGACGGTTTCACCGGCATGCTGGCAATCCATCCGACCCAGGTCGGCATCATCAACGATGCCTTCACGCCCAACGCCGACGACATCGCGAAGGCCCGCGCCGTGGTCGCGGCCTTCGCCGCACGGCCGGGTGCGGGCGCGCTGCAGCTCGACGGCAAGATGATCGACGCGCCCCATCTGAAGCAGGCCACGCGCCTGCTCGAACTCATCGAGGAGTGACATGCGCAAGCTCTATCCAGACGCAGAAGAGGCGCTGAGCGGTCTGCTGGTCGACGGCATGGTGATCGCCAGCGGCGGGTTCGGCCTGTGCGGCATCCCCGAGCGCCTGCTGCGGGCGATCGAGATGTCCGGCGTGCGGGACCTCACCTTCGTGTCGAACAATGCCGGCATCGACAACGAGGGCATCGGCCGGCTCCTGCGCACGCGGCAGGTGCGGCGGATGATCTCGTCCTATGTCGGCGAGAACAAGGAATTCGAGCGGCAGTATCTCGCCGGCGAGCTGGAGGTCGAGTTCTGCCCGCAGGGCACACTCGCCGAGCGACTGCGCGCCGGCGGTGCGGGCATTCCCGGCTTCTACACCCGCACCGGCGTCGGCACGCAGGTCGCCGAAGGCAAGGAAGTACGGAGCTTCGACGGCGAGGACTACATTCTCGAGCGCGGTATCCGCGCCGACCTATCGATCGTCAAGGCGTGGAAGGCCGATCAGACCGGCAATCTGGTGTTCCGCAAGACGGCGCGCAATTTCAATCCGCCGGCGGCGACCGCCGGCCGTGTCTGCGTCGCCGAGGTCGAGGAGGTGGTCGAGACAGGATCGCTGGACCCGGACGGGATCCACCTGCCCGGCATCTACGTCCAGCGTATGATCGTCGGTGCGCCCTACGACAAGAAGATCGAACAGCGCACCACGCGTGCGCGGGAGTTGCAGGCATGAACGGCAAGGTCGGCTGGTCGCGCGACCAGATGGCGGCACGCGCCGCAAGCGAGTTGGGCGACGGGTTCTACGTCAATCTCGGCATCGGGATTCCCACGCTCGTCGCCAATCATGTCCCCCCAGGCGTGCAGGTCACGCTGCAGTCGGAGAACGGCATGCTCGGCATCGGCCCGTTTCCCTGGGCAGGGGAAGAGGATGCCGACCTCATCAACGCCGGCAAGCAGACCGTCTCCGAGCTGCCCGATACGAGCTATTTCTCGTCCTCTGACAGTTTCGCGATGATCCGCGGCGGCCATATCGACCTGGCGGTGCTCGGCGCGCTTGAGGTGGCCGAGAACGGCGATCTGGCGAACTGGACGGTGCCGGGCAAGATGGTCAAGGGCATGGGCGGCGCGATGGACCTCGTCGCCGGTGTCAAGCGCATCATCGTGTTGATGGAGCACAGCTCCCGCGACGGCTCGGCGAAGTTCGTTCCGCACTGCACGCTGCCGCTGACTGGGCTGAATGTGGTGGACATGATCGTCACCGATCTGTGCGTGTTTTCCCGCCCGGATCGGACGTCGGTGTTCCGCCTGACCGAACTCGCGCCCGGCGTGAGGTTCGAGGACGTCGCCGGGCGCACCACCGCCCGCTTCGAAGCCGGCGAACTGGCAGTGGAGACCCTCTGAATCGGATAAAATCCCGCCTGCTTTATGTCGGCCTTCGCCATAGGTATTGTGGGTTCGTCTCGGTAATGTGAACAAAAGGTCGGAAAACGGCCAACGACAAGGAGTGAGGAAATGATCCTGGATTCCGACGCGGAATTCCACGCCCCGGATGCAGACAAGCTGAACTGGGCGGAGACGAACTATTTCGGCTTCTACAATGCCGAGCAGACGCTGAACGTCGGGGTCTACACCCTGTTCAGAACGAACCTCCGTACGGTCAATTCGACCATCTGCATCAACTCCGGCTTCTCGCCGACGCCCTGGCAGGCCGACTATGTCGACTACCAGTCCGTCCTGCCGATGCGCCGCGACGAGAGCCTCGTCGACTACAGCCTGCCGAACGGTCTGTCGGTGCGCTGCCTCGAGCCGAACATGGTCTGGAAGATCGATTTCGACGATGGCGAGGGTGCCCTGATCGACGTGACCTACCGCTCGATCATGCCGGCCTTCGACATCCACGACCCCGAGATGGATCCGATGGTCGGCAACCATGCCGGAAAGTTCGCTTGGGGCACGGCCTATAACGGGCATTTCGACCAGACCGGGCATTTCGTCGGCCGGGTCAATGTCCGCGGCCGCGAAGTGCCGATCGACTGCATCTCGACCATGGATCACAGCTGGGGCCCGCGCCCGGAGCGCGGTGCGCCCAACATGAGCTGGCTGCATGCGCATTTCTCCAAGGATCTTGCGATCCACGCAATCTTCAGCTTCGACCCGGCCGGCAACGGCACCGAACTGTCGCTGACGCATGGCTATGTCGTCGAGAAGGGGCAGGTGTTCGGGCTGAAGGCTGGCACCGGACGCACCGTGCGCAAGTCGGACCGTTTCGCCAGCACCGTCGAGCTGGAACTGACCGACAAGACCGGTCGCGTCTGGCGTCTGCAAGCGCGGGGTCTGACGGCGTTTCCCTGGCAGTGCTGGGCCAACATGGTCGCCTTCAACGTGCTGGCGCGCTGGGAGATGAACGGGCTCGTCGGCTATGGCGAGATCCAGGATTTTTTCGAGCTTCCGCAACTGACCCGACTGAACGCCAGCCAGACCACGCGCGTGGCCTCGATCGCGGCCTGACCGCGATGCGCGCCCTTCGTGCGCTGCTGTTCGACCTCGATGGCACGCTCGTGCAGACGCGCGAGTCGAGCTGGGTCCTGTTCGAACGGATCGGTCGCAAGCACGGCCTCAAATCGGTCTCGCGGGAGGGGTACTACCGGCTCTTCCAGGGCAATTTCTACGAAGCCCTCGCAAAGGCGATCGGAGATGCGGAACTGACACGTGCGGTCACCGCCGACTTCCTCGACGTGCTGACGCACGAGTACCGCCCGCTGATGGTGCCGGGAATGACGGATGTGGTGCGCCAGCTTGCCGATCGATGCGTGCTGGCCATCATCTCGTCCAACGCGGTCGCGGTAATCTCGCGAATCGTACGCGATGCCGGTATCGAAACCTGTATCGCACATGTTTTTGGCGGTGATGTCGCGCCTGACAAGCGCGTGGCGATCCGCTCCTTTCTGGCCGACCCGTCCTACGCCACGATCAGGGCGTGCGACGCGGTCTATCGAGAGGAAGCCCCGGTTGGTTTCGCCCCGGAAGAGGTCGCCCTGGTGACCGACACGACCGGCGACATCGCCCACGCGAAGGAGTGTGGCATTCGAACGGTGGCAGTGACCTGGGGTATGCACGACCGACGATCGCTGGATGCGGCTTTGCCGGATCTGATCGTCGACTGGCCGCAGGAGATCGTCGCCTACGCGTCAGGATCGGCTTCCAGATATCGTGCCTATATCCCGGACGGCCTCAAGCCGGTCGGCTGACTTTGCTATCGGTGCCGGCACCTTTTCGCCGGTACCAGATGAACTCAACAGAAGAGACCCAAGGTCTTCGTTGCAAGGGAACGTTCCACATGACTGTCATCGCACAAGGTTATAACGGCTTCGAGACAAAGAAGGCGCCCGAGGGCACCGTTCTCTACCTGCCGAACCCGCAATCGGTGCTGACCTTGCTGCGCAGCGGCAAGCTCAAGGAGCACATCCTGCTTGTCCAGGGCGGCACCACCACCTTCCTCTCCCCCGCGCTGTCGATGGGCGCGATCGGCGTGATCACGCTCTCCGGTGCGCCAGAATCGCATCTCGGCATCCTGTCGCGCGAGTTCCAGATGCCGTGCGTGATGACCGCCCATCTGCTCGACAGCGACAGCCGCTACGTGACGGGCGGCAACAACGACGCCCATTTCCAGAGCTTCATCTCGCGTCTGGAGGGTAAGAAGGTTCGCCTCGACTGCTCGGACGCAGACGTCGCCAAGGTGATCGAAATCGCCTGAATAAAAAGATATCAAGGGAAGACGACCATGAATGCTTTCAGGAAGCGTTACGAAGCCAATGATGACGGGCTCCGGTTCCAGGACCTGTCATATTACGGCAACTTCAAGGACATGGAGCCGGTCCGCGACGGGATCATAGGCGACCGCGTGATGCGCAGCCGTGCCAAGAGCAAGGTGCTGGAGAAGGTCTCCCGCGAGGAGGTGCTCAAGGACCAGTTCACGCTCGACGAGCTCAACGATCTCAACAACTACCTCGCCTGGAATATCTGGGACGTGCTGGTGATGCGAGCCACCGAGGGTGTGTCGGGCATGATTCCCCGCCAGGAATACGAGATCCTGGCGTTCATGAACGAGTTCTACCGCTGGCCTGAAATTCTGCGCATGACCACCAACGAGATCGGTGCGGCCGGCGTCATGGAGATCGGCGCCTCCGCCAAGCGTCAGATCGGCGTGAAGATCAATGCCGTGCACGACTGGTGCATCGGCGCCGTCGGCTTCGGCATGGGACGCTGCGGCCTGCTCGCGCTGGAAGCCATCAAGCCGCAGGACTATGTCGAGGAAAGCAACGAGATCCTCAAGTTCATGCAGCGCGTGCTGTGGGGCAAGCGGCAGGACGGCTACATCCTCAATTCCCAGGACCGCTATCGCTGTGCGATCCACGACAAGGACTTCATCGAGAGTCTCGCCACCCAGGTCGAGTATTTCGAGCCCGGCAGCGAGAAGGCGGAAGCCTTCACCCGCTTCAACGCCTCTGCCGAGCTGCTGGCGTTCCTCGACCATTTCGACAACCGCCTTGGCCTTGGTGATACCGGCCCCTACGAGCTGCCCGACGGCAAGCTGATGATCATCCGCGACCTGTTCGTCAACGAAGGCGCTTATCACTGGAGCGACGTGTGCGACGCAGCCGGCGTGCCGCACTGCTACACGCTGCTGCTGGTCGTCGACCCCGACTCGATGAAGCTCGACGAGATCCGCGTCAACGACATCTCCACGACCTTCACCCGCCCGAAGAACTACGTCGAGCATATCGTCGGCGGCGCGGTCTTCGTCCGCGAGACCTGGGACACGCCGATGTCGGACGTCCATCAGGTCAAGATCGACGATCTGGGCGAACGTCTCGACGGGATCCGTCAGGCCACCGTGGGGCTGTATGGCAAGATGGCACGTATGTCGCGTCGTCAGCTGATCACCGCCGGGATGTATACCTACTACGTCGGCATGATCATGCCGCATCTGCGGGCCGCAGGCACCTATGACAAGGCCTGCACCGACTACGATTTCTGGGAATGGGACGAGCGCGTCTCCGGCTACTACTACGATATCGGCAAACGCGGCTTCGCGCAGCAGGTCGTTCCGCAGAAAATCTTCTCTGGCGAAGGCTATCTGCCATTCCCTGATGGGACCGATTTGCGTCGATCGAAGTATTTCTGGAGCTGAGCCATGAGCGACACCCACATCCAGGCCGGCGCCGGGATCGTCGACGACGCGACGTTTGACGTCCTGAATGCCATCTACCTGCACAAGATGTCGACGGCGCAGCACATTGCGGAGGTCGTCGAACAGAGCGTGGACGACGTTCTGGCCACGCTGCATCGCGAAGAGGCCGACACGTCGGTCTGCGATGTGGGACCGGGCTGGCTTCTCGAAACAGCCGGCACCGCCAAGGTTCTGGCGTTCTACCGCGAGAAATACGCCGGCCTGCGCGCGGATGGTGACATCATTCACTGGTACGAGAAGTTCGAAAGCACGCTGAACCAGCAGTTCATCAAGGCGGTCAGCGAATGGCAGACCTCCGAGGGCGACGGCAAGGCGCAGGAGAAGATGGTCAGGCTGGTCGACCGCATGATCCGTCATCTCGGCCAGGTGACCGACCGTATCCCGCGCTACCGCTTCTATGCCGAGCGGTTCCAGCGCGCGATGGCCAAGGCAGATCGCGGCGAGAGCCAGTTCGTCTGCAAGCCGACCGTCGATTCGATGCACAACATCTGGTTCGAGTTCCACGAGGATATCCTCGCCGTGGTCGGACGCCCCCGCGATGTCTGAGACCGGAGACCTCATCGTGACTGATTTCGTATTCGACATCGAGGATCTCGATCCCGCCGCGACATCGCTCTTTGGCGGCAAGGCGACAGGCCTCGCGCGGATGGTCAGGGCGGGTATCCCCGTTCCCCCGGCCTTCGCAATCAGCACCGATGCGTATCGGGCCTTCCAGTCGTCGGGGCAGAAGCTGCCCGACGGGTTGGCCGGCCAGCTCGAGGCCGCCATCGCGCGGCTCGGCGACAAGGCCGGCCGGCCGTTCGGCGGCGATGGTCGCGAGATCGACCCTCTGCTGGTCTCCGTCAGGTCGGGTGCGAAGATCTCCATGCCGGGGATGATGGACACCATCCTCAATCTCGGCCACACCGCGACCTCCGCGACCCACGCCATCGCGCGCGGTGCCAGCCGGGCGTTCGTCGTCGACAGTTTCGTGCGCTTCTGGAAGATGTATCTCGAGATCGTCCACGGTCTCGATGGCGAGGAGTTCCTCGAACATCTGCAGACCGCGCGCGCTGCCGCCGAGCAAGAGGGTGGTGATCTCGCCGCCCTCGAGGCCGAGATCGTGGCGTTCGCGACTGAACAGGGCGAGGTCGTGCCGGTCGATCCGCGTGCCCAGCTCGACGAGGCGATCGCCGCCGTATTCCAGTCCTGGAACAGCCCGCGCGCGAAGGCCTATCGCGAGCATCAGGGCATTGCGCACGATCTCGGCACTGCGGTGACGATCCAGTGCATGGCGTTCGGCAACGCCGAGGGCGATTCGGGCTCCGGCGTGGCTTTCTCGCGCGATCCGAACACGGGTGAACCGGTGCTCTACGGCGAATACCTGCAGGGCCGCCAGGGCGAGGACATCGTGGCCGGCACACGCACGCCGGTCGATCTCGCCCGTGACGACCAGGGTCATGCCGAACTCCGCGACGCCCTCGACCACCATTCGAAAACCCTCGAATCGCTCTACAAGGATGCGGTCGATATCGAGTTCACCCTTGAATCCGGACGCCTGTACCTCCTTCAGGTCCGTCCTGCGAAGCGGACCGCGGCTGCGGCGGTCCGGATCGCCGCCGACCTCGTGAACGAGGGCCTGATCGGTCCCGGCGAGGCCCTCGGCCGCGTGAGCGCCGATCAACTCAAGCGCCTGCTGCGACCCGTGTTCGTGCCCGAGCAGGTCGAGGCCTGCAAGGCGGTGGCGGTGGCGGTCGGGTCCTCGCCCGGGCACGCGACCGGAGCCGCCGTGCTCGATTCCGATCGCGCCGCCGAACGCGCCGCCACCGGCGAACCGGTGATCCTGGTGCGTCCGACGACCAGCCCGCTCGACATCCGCGGCATGCTGGCGGCGAACGGCATCCTGACCGCCCGCGGCGGCGCGCTCAGCCACGCGGCCGTGGTCTCGCGCGCCCTCGACCGTCCCTGCGTCGTCGGCTGCGAGAACCTGCTCGTCGACGAGGAGATGCGCAGCTTCGTCCTCGGCGGCAAGACATTCTCCGAGGGTGACTACATCTCCATCGACGGTGCGACGGGCCAGGTCTACGACTGCAGGATCGAACTGTCGGCGCCGGAGGATGCCTCCGAAAGTCTCGAAAACCTGCTGCACCGTGCCGATACGGTCGCGCAGAGCGAAGTCTGGACATCCGGCGGCGGTGGCAGCTCGGTTCCGGGGGTCGCGGTCGTCAGCCTGTTCGACGTCGCGCTCGGCGAGCGCCTGCTCGACGACCTCATCGAGGGCGTCACCCTGATCGGTCAGGGCAAGGACGCCAACGGTCGCAAGCTCTGCGAGACGGCGGAGGCGATCGGCAAGGCGCTGCTGGCCCGTCATCCCGACATCGTGCCGCTGCATGTGCGTCTGCCGCAGCCGGGATCAACCCGGGCCCGCTTCCTGGTGCCGAACTGGCCGGAGCTCGACCAGCGACTGTTCCTGCCGATGGGCAACCCGGTCCTCAACAAGGCCTTTCTGCGCGGACTCGATGCGGCCTGCACGAAAGCCGACCGCCGGCTCACGGTCCTGCTGGGCGGCGTCACCGATTTCGCCGAATGGTTCGCCTTCGAGGAAATCGCCGGCCCGCTCGCAACGCTGAGCACCGGGATCGTGGTGCAGAACCCCGCCGGATTGGAAGTGGCTGACCGGATCGCCACGGCCGGAGGTGTGGTCTGGACGGATTTCGATGAGATCGTGAATGCGTCGAGCGGCCTGCCGCAGCGCGCCTACCTGTCTGACGCGACCTTGGTCGACTATGTCGAGCACGGCGCGCTCTCGGTCAATCCGCGTCGCAAGCTGCGGGCTTTTCTCGAGCCGCTGTTCGGCGCTGCGATCCGCACCGAGGGCTTCGTCGGCTGCCTGTTCAGCTCCGATTTCGAGCCCGAACTGCTGCAGCAACTTCATCGCATCGGCTTTCGCCGGTTCAGTGTGCCTGCAAGCCGTCGCCCGCTGGCCCGTCTGCTGCTTGGACAGGTTCCGCCACAGGGATAGTCTTCGACTGCGCAAGGAGACAGAACGTCCCGGCGGCACTCGGGAGGACGAGGAGATGAAAAGCGGACAGATCATGCGGATCGCGTCCTCGAACACGCCATCGCGCGACGATGACGCCATCCGGCTCGACGCGCTGGCGGCCGGCATCCGGTCGCTGCGCGACTGCGTGGTCGAGGGTGGCGACGAGATCTGGCAAAAGGTCGAGGACCGGCTCGGGCAGATGCTGTCCTGCGGCGTCGAACTGATCGTCAACACCGCCGGACGCTGGATCTCTTGGCGGGACCTGCGCCAGCCGGAAACGGGGTCACATGCCGTCCACCTGCTCGACGAGCTTCATGCAGGGGGTCCGTATGCGGGCCGGGTGCTGATGATCCGGGAAGGCAGCATCCTCGCCCTGCTCGATCGCCCGCTGCGTCTGGATAGCGATATCGCGCAGGTTGTCTGCGGCGCCGTTGATCTCGCCTTGGCCTTCAGCGACGGCCGCGAAACCCTGCTGAGGGTCACGGAAGAGCTCGATGTCATGCGCGTGCTGGCAGGCCAGATCCTGCAGGCCTCCGATCCAGACGAGGTGCTCCTGCGCGTCACCCACGAAACCCGACGTCTGCTCGGCTCGGATATCTGCGGCGCGATGATGCGCGAGGGCGAGGACGTCGTCATGCGGTGCTGCGTGGGGCATTTCTCGGCCGACACCGCGAAGCTACGCATGGGAGCCGGCGTCGGCGTTGCCGGTCTGGTGCTTGCCGAGGGCAAGCCCTGCATCGTGCCAGACTACGTCCACAGCCGCGAGATCACTTCCACCTTTGTGCCGCTGGCGCGCAAGGAAAAAGTGCGCTCCGCCCTCGCCGTGCCGATCGTGCGCCGCGATGCCGTGATCGGCGTGCTCGAGGTCTGGCGCCGTCGCCCGTCGAAATTCAGCCAGGCCGATACCGACCTGCTCAGGTCGCTGGCCGATCTGGTCTCGATCGCCATCGACAATGCCGAGCTGAACGCTTCGCGCGAGCGCGCGGTCACCGAACTCAACGCGGCGCACCGCGACCTCGCCGAGCGGTTCGAAAATGTCTCGCAGATCGCCGATTTCCACGATAAGGTCGCGCGGCTGCTGCTCGACGAGGATCCGCTGTCGTCGATTTCGCGCATGACCGCCGAGACGACCGACGGCTCCCTGATCATTCTCAACCACTCCCTTGGTCTGGAAGCTGCCTGTGTGGGCGAGGGGCTGTCGGAGGCGGACGCCCTCACGCTGATCCGGAAGACGATCCGCCGATCGGACCAGGTGAGGGACGAGACAGCGATCCTGCAGGTCGACGGGCGCCATATCGCCCTGCATCAGATCGGCACACTCGCCGAGCCGGTCGGCTGGGTCGGTTGGATCGGTGCGGTCCGTCCGGCAGAGATGCTGCGGCTGGTGCTGGGCTATGTCGCGGTGGCGAGCGCGCTGCATCTGCTCGAGCGCCGGCGGATCGGCCGCGAGCGCAGCAAGACCCTCGAAGGCATCCTGTGGGATCTGCTCGAGGGACCGCGTCTGGCCCGCGCCGCCGCGATCGACCGCGCCCGTGAGCTGCATATCTCGCTGAAGGGCCAGTGCCGTCTCGTGGTGATCTCGTTCGGCAATCTGCGCACGCCATCGGGCGCCGACTGGTCGAGCGGGGTGTTTCACGACGATCTTCTCGATCGCCTGCGGCTGTCCGAACTCGGCCGTCTCGCTCAGCTCGTGGGCATCCGCGGCACCCAGGCCCGCGTGATCTGCAAGCCGGTCGAGATCGACAGGCTGCTCGGCGCCATTTCCGGCAGTCTCGCCGGTCTGTCCGGCAGCACGCCCGGGCTCGAGCTCAGTGTCGGCGTCAGCGGCGTCTGCGACGAGATGCTGTCGTTGCCCGCCTCGCTGCGCGAGGCGCTGGTATCGCTCGAGGTCGCCCAGCATCGCCCGCGCGCGAGGATCGCCTGCTATGACGAGCTCGGCGTGCTCGGCCTGCTAATCAACCTGCGCGAACGCGCGGACCTGCGTCGTGTCAGCGGACATATCCTCGGCGCGCTGCTGCAGGAAACCGATCAGTCACGGCAGACGCTGCTCGGCACCCTGCGGGTGTTCTTCCAGGCCGATTGCTCCCAGGCGGAGACGGCATCGCGCCTGCGCGTCCACATCAAGACGATCGCCTATCGCCTGTCCAAGATCGGCAAGCTGACCGGTCTGGACCTCTCCCGCCACAGCGACCGGGTGCTGGCGGACGTCGCCATCAAGCTGCTGAGTCTGATGGACATGGACGGACCCTCCGGCAATGCGCAAGACACGTCCGTATCGGACCGCTTCGCAGCGAACGGACCTTTCGAAAACAGAAAGCTTCATGACCATGTCTGACATCGTCCTGTGTGAACCGGTGCGCACTGCGATCGGGTCCTATAACGGCACGCTGAAGGGCGTGGCTGCGACGGAGCTCGGTTCGGTTGTGGTGTGCGAGACGCTGCGCCGCGCGGGTCTCGATGGGGCGAAGCTCGACACGGTGGTGATGGGCAATGTCGTGCAGGCGGGCAA
>NZ_JACHXV010000028.1 GCF_014192375.1 Endobacter medicaginis
GCATCGCTACCCGATACGATCGCCTCGCCATCAACTTTCACGCAGCAGTCTGCATCGCAGCCGTCGTCAGCTACTGGTTATGAGTCCCAGCCCTAACTACAAACCCTATCCATACAGCTAAAGCTACAACGGAGAGGCGCGCTGCGCCTCATGCTCAGGAAATGTCGGGTAGTCGGCCGGGCGGTTCCCCGCGTGCCGCACCCTCGGACGCCGCAGCGGCCGAGGTCGGGCCGATCGGCGGCTTTCCGACCACCCCGGCCTTCCTGCTCCGGATCGCGCCAGCGTTTCGGTCCTGGGTGACCAGCGCCAGGCCGGGCCCGGCCGAGATCGTGGAGGCGGCCTACTATGTCGCCGGGGAGATGGGCATCAGCCGTCATGCCTGGGAGACTGCCTGCGGCCTGCTGGGTCGCTGGACCGCCGCAGTCGCAGTCGCGGTGATCGCCAACCGCCATGCGGCAGGGCTCGTGCGCTCGCCGGGGGGATATCTGCGCGGCATGCTCGAGCAGCACCGCTCCGGCGGGCTGCGCCTCGATCGCAGCCTGTTCGGGATCGCCGATACCCTGCCGGGCAGCCAGAGCAAGCCGGGCTGACGGGTGATGAGGCGTTCGCAACCGGATGCGGCACGATCGACGGGTCGACCTTCAAACGGAGCATTTCATGACCCGGTCCCATCTCCTCCTCGCCGCGGCGCTTGCCGCCGGTTTCGCCAGCACCGCGGCCCGCGCCCAGCCGGCGCCGGATGCGAACGACCTCAAGCAGCTGGATCACGACGCGATGGAGCGCGCCGAACACGGCCCGGCCCGCAACTGGGGACCGCCGGTGCCGCAGAGCTCGATCGCCCAGCCCAAGTTGTCCCCTCTGCCGATCCCTGCCACCTGCATGGGCGTCGCGGATGATTCGCTCATCCTCGCAGCGCCCGTCGCCGGATCGAAGTCGATCGGCACGACCGGCGACAGCATCGCCGATACCGGCGTGGTCCAGGCGGGCTACCACCAGGTGCTGTATCGCGGCCGCACCACCGGCTGGGTGCTCGGCTCGCTCGTCCACCCCTACCGCAACAAATTCAACCCATCGGCGAAGTGCACCCTCATGGGCGAGACCTCGACCGGCGCCGTCGGATATAGCATCCGATGATCCCGGCGCGCTGGCCGGCCGTCGCGATCGCAGCGATCGTCGTGCCGGCGCACGCCCAGGTGCCCGCCCAGGTCATCCCGTCGATCCCCGAGCTGGGCGCGCCCCAGTTCATGATGCCCACCGGCGCATCGTCGGTGGGCACCACGGGGAGCATCGGGTCCGGGGCGGGCGGAGGCGCGAGTTACGCGGCCGGCTCGACGGATGCGCTGGCGCTGCTGCAGGCGACGTCCTTCGGCAGCGGGGCCGTCGCGGCGGCGCAGGCGGTCGGCGTCGATCCGGCAGCACTCGCGGCCTTCGGGCAGATCGAGAGCAACTTCCGCAATGTCGCCGCCGCCAACGGCAGCACGTCGGCGACGGGTCCGTGGCAGATCACCTCGGGCACGTGGAACGATGTCTGCCGGCAGAATGGGCTGAACTACACGGCCGACGATCGCAACGACCCGGTCGCGAATGCCACCGTGGCCGCGCTCTACATGGGCTCGATCGCCGACCGGATATCGTCGGGCACCGGTCAGCCCGCGACGGTGGCGCAGACCTATGCTGGCTACATGTTCGGGCCGAGCACCGGCGTCGCTCTTTCCAACGCGACAGATCAGAGCGCGCCGCTTTCGAATTACGTCTCGGCCACCGCGCTGTCCAACAACAACATGACCGGCTGGACGGTCGGGCAGTATTTCGCCAACGTCTCGGGCCGGCTCGGCTCGGATGCCAACGGAGCCGTCCGCTCGGGCTGACGGTCGGTGGCCGGTTCTATGCTGCTGCATGCTGATCCGGCGCTGGGCGGCTGGTTCGGAGCCGATCCCAGCCGTCGTCGCTGATTGGCTTGAAATCCTGGCCGCCACCCATCTCGCCAACCCGGTACCCGAGCCGGACGCCTGGAAGCAGCTTGCCGCGTGATGGGCGGATCTAGCGTTACACCACCGTGGCTGCACTCGCGGGCCAGGTCCGGATGGTTGAGAATCCGAGTTCCGGAAGGTTGCTTCACGGGCGTCTCAGCTTAGACCCGTCGCACCGTCGGGACCTTCCACTGAGGCGACATTGCGCAGAGCCCGTCCTTCTCCAGCTCGAGCGCCGCGCAGAAAACACTGCTGAGAGCAGCACGGTGGCGCAGCGCGCGCCGGGGCATCGTGTCATCCGCCAACGCGGGCGGCAGGCAATCGAGCAGGGACAGGCGCTCAGGCTGATCCCGCCGCTGCTCCAGCAGGGCGAGGACCCTGGCGCGCGCCTCGGCTACCGGCCAGGGGCGGAACAGCACCGGCCGGCAGCGCTCTGGCAGCACGGGTGGCTGACGCGGACCGTCCATCACCAGCAGCACGCCTTCCAGCAGACCCAGCAGGTCCGCCTCTCGCGCTACCCCGTTCCCCGGCTGCGGCGGCCGGGCGAAGACGTCGTGGCTGAGTTGCGGCTGTCGGTCCAGCCAGTCCGCCGCGCCACGCATGCGCAGACGCTCCAGCAGCACGGCCTCGGCACCGATGGCCGCCTTCCGGACGGCGTCATGCTCCTCTGCGCTGGCGGCAAGGAGGGTCTGGGACCGGAGCTGCACCAGGCGGGTGGCCATCACCAGCCAGTCCCCGCGCCGGTTCAGCGGCACGACCGCTTCCAGCGCGTTCATAGCGGTGGCGAACTGCTCGGCAAGCTGCAGGATGGAGATCCGGCCAAGATCGAGCCGCTGACGCTCGGCAAGGTCCAGCAGCAGATCCATCGGACCGTCGAAGCCCTCGATGTGGACGGTCGGGATGATGGGCGTACGGGGTGGGATCTCCCAGTTCTCCCACAGCGCCTCGCTTGCGGTGGCGCGTTTCGGCGGCGGCTCGGCGGTGTCGGGTTCAGCCACCGGGCAGCTCCAGCGAGCGGATGGTCACCTCGAGCTCCGGCCATGCCCGGAGCAGGGACGCGGCGAGCGTCGCAGGGCGCCCGTCCAGCATCCAGAACCGAAAGCGCAGCCGGCGGCGGCTGTGCCGCCTGGGGTCGCGCGTCTCCTGCAGGTCGATCTGCCGCACCGCTTCCCGTGTGCCCCAGTGCCGGTCGAGCCAGTCCAGCGCGGCGCCGTGATCCGGCCCCCAAGCCAGCAGTCCGGCTGGGACCGGCAGCAGCCGGTTGAGATCGAGCAGACAGCCGCCGCCGGGGCTGGCGCACGCCACCAGCAGCCGAGCGTGGCGGGCCTCCTGCGCCTGGGCGATCGCGCGGAGGAGATCCTCGGCGTGGCGCGGCAGCGGAGCGCCGCCGGCCCCCGCCATCAGGCGTGCCATCAGCGTCGTGTGCTGGTGGTCGGCATCGAGCGGCCAGGGCACGCCGCCGGGTCCGCGCGCCGCGTCGCGGAAGCGCGCGATATCCGCCGGCAGACCGGTCAGGACGAGCTCGTAGCGATTCCAGCGTTCCGTGACGTCGGCGCGGGTCTCCGCCGACATCATCGGCACCGAGCCGCGGCGCTCTGCCGAGCGACGCGCTGCGCCTTGCGATGCGCTGCGCTGCGCCAGGCGCCGGGGACCGGGGCCCGGCCCTGAGGCAGCACCTTGGTGACGGCCGCCGCGCGCTGCTCAATCGCCTGCAACAGCAGGCGCACGCCGCGCCGGTCGAGTGCGCCGTTTGGCCAGCCATGAGCGCCCAGGCGCTGGATCACCGCGCCATAGCGGATGCGCGCGGTGTGCAACCACAGCTCGAGCGCGGCGACCAGGCAGGCAGGATCGCCGCGGTGTCGGGCGAGCGGAAGGACGGACGGATTGCCGTCGGCATCGCGCAGCTGGATCAGCAGCCCGTCCGCGCGCCAAACCAGATCGGCATGGTCCAGCGCCGCGAGCTGGATCCGGGTGAGACCGGCGCGGTGATGCAGCAGCAGCAGGATCCGGTCACGCAGCCCGGTCAGGTCGTCCGCGCAGCAGGCCAGACACTGCGCGAGCGCGGCCTCGTCGGCATCGGCGCCGCGTAGGAGGGCGGCGATCGCCGGGTCACGCGCGCGCCAGGGCACGCCGGCGAGAGCGTGGCCGTGCGCGATGCCGGCGAGCCGGAGCTTGCGGCCGCTGCGGCCCAGGCCGGGCGGCCAGGCTCGAGTGTAGGCCTGCAGTGTCTCGATGGAAACCGGCGCGTCCGGGCATCGGCCAGCTCCCGTCGCCCAACGCTGGAATAACGACCAAGTCGCGGCATAGGCGGCTTTTGTGGTCTCGGTATGTTCGATCACCGGCGAAGGGATCAGACCGCCCGGGCATCGACCAGGCGGAGGTCGGGCACGCCCTGGAACGCCTTGTCGTTCGTGAACAGTGTCGCGCCGGTCGCAAGGGCATGGGCTGCGATCATCATGTCGAGGGCGCCGAGTGATCGGCCCTGGCGCTCCTGATCCGCACGCAGAAGGCCGTAGCGCGCCGCGGCGGCTTGATCCCAGGGCAGCACCTCCAGCCGCTCCATCACTGCGGCGGTCAGGCGATGCAACCGCGTGGCGTCCGGGCGACGGGCCAATCCGTAGGCGATCTCGCCGGCTGTTACGGCGGAGATGCGGCATGTCGCCGGGTTGAGCGTCTCTACCCGGCGCAGCACCATCTCGATGCCGCTGATAATGTCGCTGACGGTGTTGGTGTCGAACAAGACCGTCTTCACGGGGTGGTCCGCGCGAACGGATCGCGCGCTGCCTCGTCCTGCGCGCGTCCCTCGGGGAACAGCACCTCTCCCCCGGCTGCGCGGATCTCCGACAGGACTGTTCCCCAGCCGCGTGGCCGGGCGGACAGGATCACGTCACCGGTCGCGTGGTCGCGCCGGATGGAGACCTCCTTACCCTCGAAGCGATAGGCGGCGGGCAGGCGGACGGCCTGACTGCGGCCGTTGGTGAAGATCTTGGCGGTATCTGCCATGGGGCCTCCGGCATAGTTGGTATATACCAAGATATATCTCAATCTATCAGCGCAGATGACTCATGTCACGCATAGACACGCCTCCGACGAGACCAAATGTCCATTTTGGTTTAGAGCCTTCGCACGGGGAAGCGGAATTCGTGCTAGATGATTGAAAGTGTGGGGTATTATCGGATCTGCGGCGACATCTGATCCGGATTCTCCTGTCCTGGCTCTATGTCCGATAAGTTCCCTTGTCGGACATAAAGCGGACAGCTAGAATTTCGTGAAATCGAGGCAGATTTCACCCTTGGAGCCAAGGTTGGGTCCAAACCTGACGAGCCGCAGCACTCGAAGGCGCGTAGCGGCAGGCCGGAAGCTTCACTGATGATCCGAACGAGAGGCAGACGATGACGGCACGGCAATGGGCGCCCGAGATGCAAGGCGCATCCACCGAGGGCGCGATGCCCGTAGCGTTCGATCCGATGTTGTACATGACGTCGGCCGAAATTCGGGCTCTCCGTGACCCCTATGTTCGTCGGCCGAACGAGCATGCCACGCCGTCCGAATGGGTCTGCTGGGCCGAGGATGTAATGCGTGAGACTAGGCTCGCACGCGCGATCCTGGACGCTGCCGCCGACCGGCTGGGATGAGCCTGCTGCATGAGGTTCTGGCCTCACGCAAGGGGCTGGAAGACGCGCTGCACGCTCTGCTGGACCGCGCCGACCGGCTGACCGCCCAGCGCGGGCGCGCACTGCGTGACTTCACGAAGCTGCCGCGCATCCTGGGCACCGCGCGCTTCTCGCCCGGTCTGCCGCTCGATCTGGTGGTTCCTGCCACGCCCGGCTCCCAACCCGCACCGGCAGATCTACGGCTCGCGCCCGACGTTCCCTATGCCGCCGCTGCCGGTGATCTGGTCCTGCAGCATGTGGGTGTCATCCCACCCGGTCATGAGCTGCAGCTGCGGCTGGATCTGCGCACTGCCCCCCGCTTCGTGGCCAACGTGCAGCGGATCAATATGCCTGCAGTGCTGCCAGCCGGCGATGACCTGCCTGCCCCGGTCCACGCTCCCTCCCCTGTTGGCCAGCCGGGTGTGGTGGTCCAGACTTGGTTCGAAGCAATCGTCGATGCCGAGATCCCGAAGAACGACGGCTCGTTCGAGACAGCGGCCCGGGCTGCCCACGCCTATGCGCTCCGCGCCAGGGCCGGCAATACCCGCCGTGCCTACCGCTCCGGCGTGAAGGCCTGGTGCGCCTGGGCGAGTGGGCATGGACTGCCCTGCCTGCCGGCGCGCTCTGCCGACGTTGCCGCTTTCCTGGCGGACGAGCGTGGCCGCGGCCACGCTCCCGCGACGATCGAGCTGCGGCGCGCCTCTCTCACCTACCTGCACCAGCTCGCTGGCTGCCCGGTGCCGACGGCTGACGCGGCGGTGGGCGAGACAATGGCCGGGATCCGGCGCACGGCGGCCGAGGATGGCTTCCGGCCCCGGCGCAAAGCGGCAGCCACAGACGACGTGCTGGTGAGGATGCTGAAGCCGATCGACCGGTTCAGCCTTGCCGGCGCGCGCGATGCGCTGCTCCTGCTGCTGGGCTTCTGGGGCGCGTTCCGGCGCTCCGAGCTGGCCTGCCTGCAGATCGAGGATGTAATCGTGGACGAGCGCGGGCTCTCGATCACCCTGCCCGTCTCCAAGGGCGATCGACGCGCCGCCGGTGTGGTGGTCTCGGTGCCACGCGGCACGCTGGGCTTCTGCGCGGTCGAGGCGTATGGGCGGTGGCTGGTGGTGTCGGGCTTGCGGAAGGGGCCGCTCTTCCGGCGCGTGCGCGCAGCGGCCAGGACGGTGGACTGGAACGCAACGGTGGGCGCGCCGTCGGCGGTCGTGGCCCCTGTCCTGGCCACCACCGACCCGTTGAGCGATCGGTCGGTCGCGCGCATCATCCAGGCCCGCGCCACGGCGGCCGGCCTCGATGGCGCCTCGTTCGGCGGTCACTCGCTCAAGCGCGGGGTGCTGACCACGGGCAAGCGGAAAAAAGCCTCCCTGCCGGCTTTGAAGGCGCTGGCGCGCCACGCGACCTACAACTCGATCGATCCATATTTCGAAGGCGGGGATCCGTTCGCGGAGCATCCTTTGGCGGGAGGTAGGCCACGCGATCAGGGTTGTTTTTCACCTGCCAATCTTGCAAGCCAACGGTTGGCTAAGCTAGACTAGGTCGTGGCGTCAATCCGGAGGCTGTCATGCAGAACGTCAACATCCACGAGGCTAAAAGCCAGCTCTCGCGCCTCATTGAGGCCGCTGTCCGTGGCGAGGAGGTCGTGATCAACAAGGCCGGCACACCGGTGGTGCGGATCGTGCCCGTGCAGAGCAAGCCCGCCATTCGCTTCGGTCTGATGCAGGGCGAGATCAGGATCGCGGACGATTTTGACGCGCCCTTGCCCGATAACCTGCAGGCCGCATTCGAGGGTCGGCCATGCGGCTTCTGATCGACACGCACATCCTTCTTTGGGCGATGGCTGGAGATGTGAAACTCACGACGCAGGCCAGGGCCGTGATGACCCGTGCCGAGATGGTCTTTGTCAGCGCGGCCAGCATCTGGGAGATCACCATCAAGACGTCGCTCGGCAAGCTCGATGCGGATGTGCACAAGCTCTCCGCTCAGCTCGCCCACGCAGGCTTTCGTGAGCTGCCAGTCACCGCTTCGCATGCCACGGCAGTCCACGACCTGCCCCACCATCACAGCGACCCGTTCGATCGGATGCTCGTCGCGCAGGCGCTGACGGAACCGCTGCATCTGCTGACGGCCGACGAAAACATCCGCAAATACACAGATCTCGTGATCAGGGCCTAAGCTTTGCCGGACGGTTCGATCCAGGTCCCCATCCTGGAACTCCCATGAATGAAACACGCGGCGCGTTTCCTGCCGTGAGAAGGATCCTCTCCATGTCGACCGAAGAAAAAGAGTCCACCTCGATCGCGCGGCTACGCAAACTGGCGGCCCTCGCCGCGGCGCTGGCGAAGAACGAGACCGCACAGGATCTGTGGGCAGCCCACCACGCGGCCGAATTCGGTCCCATGCCGGGCACGATGCTTTACGCGGATTTCGGCCACCAGTGGCTCGAGGGCCTGGTGGTCAAAGGTGAGCGCACCGGCAAGGGATGGGATCTGAACGGTCCCTTCCAGGTGTTGACGGAAGACGGTGTGCTGCGGACCGTGGATGGATGGATGACGATCGATCTGTTCGTGCAGGCCGGTGCTGTCGAGGACGAGGATCTCAGGCCCAACGTGCCCTGAGATCCCGCCACTGGTCGTGGTTCGTGATCCCCTACCTCTCCCCGATGCGCGCTGTCTGCCGGTGTTCTCCATTCGCTTCACCATCGTCGAGACGCCCGGCATTGCAGGATGCAGGAACGAAAGATGGAGTTCGGTCGATGGATGCCGGCCGGTGAGGTTGGTCAGCGCGCGGGTCCACGGGAACAGGGCCAGTCGCCTGGCGATGCCGGCCTCCTGACGGCGCAGAGTTCGGATTCATCGCACGATGCGCCGATCCACCCATAAGTCTCCGCCTGGTTTCGCCCGGCCAGCCCAGAGTGGGTCGCTGGGTGATTGTGATAGGTGAACCCCAGCCAAGGCCAGCGCGAAGATCGGAACCAGTCTCGAAGGCGTGCAGATAGACGTACTCATATTTGAGGGACCACCAGAGGCGCTCGATGAACACATTGTCCATCCAGCGCCCCCGGTCATCCATACTGATGCGGACCTCAGTCTCGCGCAGCACACTGGTGAAGGCGGAGCTGGTGAGATGGCAGCCCTGGTCCATGTTGAAGATTTCGGGCTTGCAATGGCGGGAGAGCGCCTCCCCCAGCGCCGCAACGCAAAAGCCGGCGTCCATCGTGTTTGACAACCGCAAGGTCAGCACCTTCCGCGTCGCCCCGGCCATGATCGCGGTCAGATAGAGGAGGCCCCAATGCATCGAGATGTAGGCCATGTCTGCGCACCAGACGTGGTTCGACCGCTAGATCACCACCCGCGCAGAAACATCCGTTCAACCCTTTTTAGACTTACCGGAATGCCGTCGATTAGCTGGTTTGCAGACCTGCAAAACCAACGCAACTCATTGGAATTGCGCCGAAAGGTCTCTTAATCACCGATTTTACGCGACCGATAAAGGCCATTCTTGTCCGCGTCGCTCTCGAGGAAAATTCAACTCTCCCGATCACTGCGGCGGCTATGCCCCCCCCCCTCGACGCCGCGTGAATGGGAACAAATTCGTGGTCCGCTCGGCGTTATGCTTCTGCCGATTGAGAATATGGATGAGATAAAGAACGGCCATCGAGAGACAGTCTCGGCCACAGGTAACAACATCATTTAGCACGGTCGATAATCGTTCATGCAGGCCAATCAACTGATCGTTGTCCGGTCGCCCGAGCGATGATGTTGGTACGCCAAAAACGAAAACACGTAGCCGCATGTAAGAGCTTGCCGTGAGACGCTGAGACCGCTCGGAGAGCTACGTTGGAGTAATATCAACATGGCCATAGGAGACGCCAGCGTCATCAATGATGATGGCGGTCGACATAGCGGAGGATACAGGCGCGGCTTGTAGCGATCGTTTGGTGGCAAATTGGCCGGAGACCGATGCAGATGGTACGCCGATGATCTCGGTATGCTGATCCGCTGACGACAGTACGGCCAAACGGATTCGGAACGATGCGGCCGGTACACGACTCGAGCGGCAAACCGATGCAGATGGTACTAATCCTAAAGCTTTTTTCCGAAGAAGATTCCTAGGTAGCGACCGTACTCTTTTCATCGGTCGATTTGCGATTTCTATTCCGAATTCGCAGGAATTGTGCAAACCGTTGGCGTCGGAGCATTCTTGTGCTACTGCGCAGTGACATCGCGAATGCGATTCGGGGGGGCAGTCGATTGTCCAGACAAGGTTTGGCACAGGGCCAACAGGTGCACCTCGCACTTGTCAGTGACGGTCCGGCTGCCGCAGAGCGACTGGCGGAGGAACTGGGTCAGCCAGACCTTTTCCAACGTGTCGCGGCAGTTAGTGGCATTGAGCCTATCCCAAGCTTTCTGCACTCGGCTTTGTGCGCAATGTCGTTGCCGGTCAGGCGACCATCTGACGAGAACGCGCCCATAATTCGCAAAGACGGCAACTACACGCTGGTGATCAATCCGAAGCCCGTGTTGCAACTTGTTGGCGTTGAGAGCCGTCTCGTGCCGATAGGGGTGCCTTTCGGATCACTCCCCCGATTGATCTTGATACACATAATGACCGAAGCAGTCAGAGCACAGTCGCGACACGTCCACCTCGGGAAAACCTTCACCGAATGGATGCGACGCTTAGGTTATCAAACGATCAGCTATGGCCCCAGAGGATCCGCCACTCTGATCCGCGAGCAGCTTGACCGCCTCTTGGCCTGCGAATGGATGATTCGCTGGGATGATATGCTCGCCGATGGGGCCCGAGAATTCGGGCTCAAAGAGATCAAGCTTACTAACGAATACGTCGGCACTGATCGACAAGACGGCTCGTTCCTGCGCGAGATCCGTATGACCGAGGCGTTTTACGATCATCTGAAAGACCATGCGGTGCCGCTGAACGAGAATGCAATCGGGCAATTGCGCGATTCACCTACCGCGCTCGATCTTTACACGTGGCTGGCTTACCGACTGCCCAGGATCAACGCGAAACGTGCATCTCAGCTGAGCTGGGCACAGCTGGCCGTCCATTTCGGTAATGACGGACGCAATATCCGTAAGTTCCGTCAAACCATCCGCGATGCATGGGAGCGTCAAGTTTCGGCCGTCTATCCTGACGCTAAAGTCGAGTTCGACACCCAAGCGGTCAAGCTACACGCGTCACCGCCGCCCTTGCATCAAAAACTGGTTGCGATCAGACGCCCGTCGGCCGATGCAGAAGGTTCGCTGGTGCCAGAGCCATTGGTCCAACTGAGCAACTCTAAAACGTCGAACTCAAAGATGCTCGACGAGATTCTCGCTCGGGTCGGTAACTCGCAGGCACGGGTCTGGTTTGAGAAAGCCAAGATTGTGGAAACGGAAGGCGGACCCGTCTTAATGGTCGGCTCAGCCTTCCAAGCCGATTACATCCGCAACACATTCTCCACCCAACTTGAAGCAGCCGCTCGGGCTTGCGGGCATACCGCGGTTCTGGGCGTCGAGCACAGGATAGTCAAAGTATGAGCGTCGAACAGTCCGGCCCGGACGTTGTCCATCATATATCGGATCTCTACAGCCGCGCATTCACCGTCCTTGAATCACTTCGCAGACAAGCCGGGGCGGGGGAGGATGGACGGCAGTCGCCACGCTTCTCCATCACCCGAGCTGCGGAGCTCGTCGGGCGTACGCCAGCGGCGATACGCGAAGCTGAAAAGGATGGCCGGATCGCGCCCGTGGCCCGGACCGGGAGCGGTCGCCGGATCGGCTATACGCTTGCCGAAATCAACAAAATGCGGGAGGCGTTCGGCACCAGGCCCTGGCGGCAGGAAGGTGATCCGGCTGCAGTCATCGCCGTGCAGAATTTTAAAGGCGGGGTCGGAAAATCGACTGTCTCCACGCATCTGGCGCAGTTTCTAGCGATCAAAGGTTATCGCGTTTGCCTGATCGACTGCGACAGCCAGGGATCTTCGACGGGCTTGTTTGGGTATGTTCCGGACATCGATTTTACAGAAGACGAGACCCTCTATCCGTTCTTCCGCAATGCAGAGATGACTAGTCTCGAATACGCCGTCCGGGCGACCCATTGGGACGGCCTCTACATGGTACCGGCGAACCTTCGGCTCTATTCCGCAGAATATGAGCTCGCGGCTCGCGTGGCTAAACAAGGCCCGCAACTCCTCGATCGTCTCGCAGAGGGGATTGCGTCCATCTCCGATTATTTCGACATCATCATCCTCGATCCACCGCCCGCGTTAGGTACGATCTCGCTGTCGGTCATGCGGGCAGCAAATGCCTTGCTCATTCCCGTTCCTCCGACGGTCGTCGACTTCTCTTCGACGACGACGTTTCTAGCAATGCTGCACGAAACCCTCGAGGTCATGGCCGAACACCAAACCCCGCTGAACTTCTCCTGGGTCCGGCTGGTCGCGACGCGAGCAGATGAGCAGAAGAGCATGCAGCGTGAGCTCATCGCACTCATGCGATCGATCTTCGGAGAGAGCATGCTTCGCGCGGTCATCAAGGACAGCGCCGAGATCGACAATGCCTCGGCCCGACTGATGACGGTCTACGAGCTTGATGGGCCTGTGACGTCGCGTGAGACCTATCAGCGCGCTATGATATATCTCAATGCGGTGAATTCCGAGCTCGAAACACAAGTCAGGCTGATGTGGCCGAGCCAAGCTGCGAAGTTGCGCGCCGAGGGTGTCCTCTAGGTTTGCATATCTGCAAGCGCCGCATAACCATTTGATAAGAATAGGTAAAATGGCCCAAGGAAATCGCAAATTGCTGTCGGGACTGATGGGGGAACCAGCCGATACCCCGCGGCTCCCGCCCCGTACGGGCGTGCTCCAATCGCGTGGCAATCGGCTCGCTGAATTAGCTGAAGGGCAGTCTGTTGCGCGTATGCATGAGATAGTCGATCCTGCGCGCTGTCGCGTATGGGACGCACATAACCGCGATTATGACGCGCTCAACGACTCGAACTGCGCCGATCTGATCGAGAGCTTCCGTGCTCAGGGGCGTCAGGAGGTTCCCGCGATCGTTCGTCGAGTGAAAGGCGACGCAAATATCGATTTCGAGATCATTTGCGGTGCTCGGCGGCACTGGACGGTCAGTTGGATGCGCGCCAACGGACACCCAACATTCGGGTTTCTGGTTGAGCCTCGCGAACTCAATGACGAGGAAGCCTTTCGGGTCTCCGACTTGGAGAACCGCAGCCGACGCGATCTGTCCGACATCGAGCGTGCTCGCGATTATCTTCGCGCCGTTGAACGCTTCTACGACGGTGATCAGAGGAAGATGGCGCAGCGTCTGAAGGTTACCGACACTTGGCTCAGTCGCTACCTTGAACTCGCGAGGCTGCCGCCCGGGGTTTACGCAGCGTTCGGTTCGCCCCATGATTTGGGGATCAGCCATGCGGCACAGCTAGCCCCGTTGATCCGCTCATCGCGCACGCACGATGCCGTGCTCAGCGAGGCGGCGCTTTTAGCACATGAACAACAGGCACGCCGTGAAACCGGTGAGCAAACACTTCCCGCAGCCGCAGTGATGCAGCGGCTCAAAGCGGCCATCGCGCCGAAGGCACGACCAAGATCTGTGCCAACAACGCATGTCGTAAGGAACGCCGCCGGCGAGGTCATAGCGAAAGGACAACGAGCGGCTCGCGGCGGCATCGTCACTGTAAGTTTTCCAAATGTTGGAAAGCCAACCTTGGAAGAGCTCGCTTCGGCGAGTTTAGAGATCTTAAAATTAGTGAAAAGGGTTGCTGATTAAGATGTCGGTCAATTTGAAACAGCCAGTTCTTCTGACGCTGTGAGCAAGAATTGCTCATTTGCCGTCCAGAGATACTGCAATCACTAGAACTGCTACTGTAACAACCTGTCGAGATATTTATTTTAGAGGGTGTTATGCACTCTTCATGATATGAGTGGCGTGTCTGAGCATGTATCCGACGGAGGCCATGACGTGGAAGCTGGCAAGCGTGGCGACGTAGCATTCGTCGTATTTCACCAGCCTTCGGCAATGCGTAGTCTTGGCGAAGGATCGTTCGACAACCTACCGCCTAGGTAATAGCACGAACCCGCATTCTGCGGCGCATCCTGCAGCATCAGCATCAGCATCAGCTACGGCACCACCAGCGACCACTCGTCATCGCTGACGTCAGAGGGATACGACTTGCGGGCAGTCGTCAGGCCCTCCGATTTGAGTCAAGCCGACGCGAAAATTACATAATACCGTCTAGAATCCGCTCGCCGTTGCGGCGTGCGATCATGATCGCGCGCCGCAGAATGAAGCAGATCGAAGAGCGGCCAAGGACTAGGGGAGGGGCGACCATGCCGCGCCGTGTCAGGCAAGGGGTAGCTCCTCGCCATGCTCGCCCGCTGACGCGGCCTGCGCGTGGCTCCGGTGCCGACGCTGCGCGTCGCCCTTGCCCGCCCCGCCACAGCACGGTGCTCCAGGAGGATAGGCAGGAAAGTCTCTGAGGGGAGGGAAGAGCGCAGCTGCGCGCTCCCGCCCACCGCTCCTGCCAAATCCCACCCGGCCCCCGGACCGCTCTCGAGCGCGTCCGGCGCCGACTCATGCCCGGAGCCCCAGATGAACTTTTTCGGCCAGCAGTTCTCCCTGTTCGACAGCACCGCGCTCGGGACGGCCCCGACGCCATCATTCATCGAGCCCATCGATCGTCCCGTCCCGGTGGTTCCGCGACTGCCGGCGCCCACCCCAAGGAACTTCGTGCTCGACAGCGCGCGCAGTCTGGCTCCTACCTGGAAGGGCAGAGCGGCCGACAACATCGCCGCGATCCGACTGCTCAAGCAGATCGAGGAGGAGGAGCGGCCGGCCTCGGCCGATGAGCAGGCAACACTGGCACGCTTCGTCGCGTTCGGGGCGACCGAGCTGGCCACCAGCCTGTTCCCGCTCGGCGACGATCCCTGTCGCACGGGCTGGGAGGCGATCGGCGCGGATCTCGGCGCCGTCGTGACCGTGGCGGAGCGATCGGGCCTGATGCGGGCAACGCAATACGCCCACTTCACACCAGAGTGGATCGTGCGCGCGATGTGGTCGGCGATGATGGATCTCGGCTTTCGCGGCGGCAGCGTGCTCGAGCCCGGTTGCGGGTCCAGCCTGTTCATGGCCACCGTGCCGGCGAAGCTGGCGGGCCGGGTGGCGTTCACCGCCGTCGAGGACGACCCGATCACCGCGCGCATCGCGGGCTGCCTGTTCCCGGAGTTCTGGATCCGGCAGGAAGATTTCACCCGTGCACGGCTCGAGGCCGGCTACGACCTGGCGATCGGCAACCCGCCATTCTCCGATCGCACGGTCCATGCCGATGACGCGGCCGGCAAGCTCGGCCTGTCCTTGCATGACTACTTCATCGCGCGGTCGATCGCGCAGCTGCGTCCGGGCGGCTTCGCGGCTTTCGTGGTGTCGCGGTGGACGATGGACAAGCGCAGCCAGAGTGCCCGCCAGCATATCGCCTCACTCGCGGACCTGGTCGGTGCGGTGCGGCTGCCGCAGCGCGCAATGCTGGCCGAGGCCGGCACCGAGGTGGTGATCGATGTGCTGATCTTCCGCAAGCGCGGGGAAGGGGAGGGGCCGGGCGACCTCGGCTGGGTGGAGACGGCCGACGTTGCCGGCACCGATGAGGGGGATGGGCCGCTCCACATCAACCAGCACTTCCTCGACCACCCGGGCCAGGTGCTCGGCACGCATGCCTGGACAACATCGCCGTATGGCCCGACCTACACCTGCCAGGCCGACGGCCGCGATCTCGCGGTCGCGCTCGCCGGAGCGCTGGCCAACCTGCCTCCGTCTGCCCGCTTTCCGGAGCCCGAGACGCTACGCGCCGATCGCCCCCGAGGCCTCACCCGCCCCAGTGCGATCGGTGATGGCGGAATCCGCGAAGGCAGCTACGTCATCGAGGCCGGTGAGCTGCATCAGATCGTCGACGGTCGCCCATCGCTGGTGGCGATCAAGAAGGCTGGTCAGAAGGAGGGCATCTTCCAGAAACACGCAAGGATCATCCGCGCCCTGATCCCGGTGCGCGACCATGCCCGCCAGGTCCTGCGCCTGCAGCTGGAGAACCAGCCCTACGGCCGCGAGCAAGGGCGCCTGCGCGCGGCCTACCGCGCCTTCACCGCAGCTTTCGGGCCGATCAACCACACCACCATCACCACCCGCACCGACGAGGAGACTGGCGTCGAGCATGAGACCCGGCGCCATCCCAATCTGAGCCCGTTCCTCGATGATCCGGACGTCTGGCTGGTGGCCGCGATCGAGAGCTACGACGAGGCGACCGATACCGGCCGGCCCGGCCCGGTGTTCACCGACCGGGTGATCCATCCGCCGGCGGAGCCGGTGGTGACATCGGCCACCGATGCCCTTGCCGTCACCCTGCATGAATGCGGCCGGGTCGATCTGCCGCGGATCTGCGAACTGCTCGGCCGGGGCCGCGAAGCCGTCCTGGCAGAGCTGGGGGAGGGGGTGTTTCTCGACCACGACGCGACGACCGAGGATGCCGAGATCTGGATCACCGCGGATGAGTTCCTGTCCGGCCCCGTTCGGACCAAGCTGGCGAGCGCACGCCGGGCAGCGGAGCGCGATCGTCGCTTCGTTCGCAACATTGCCGCCCTCGAGGCCGTGCAGCCGGTCGATCTCCGCCCGTCCGACGTCACCGCCCGGCTCGGCGCGCCCTGGATCCCGGCGTCCGACGTGATGCGCTTCTGTGCCGAGGAGATCGGCATCGAGGCGAGCGTGCATCATACCCCGAGCATCGCCTGCTGGACCGTCGCGAAGAACGCCTTCGCGGGGCGCGCCGAGGCGACCTCGGTCTGGGGCACCGAGCGGCGTCATGCCGGCGAACTGCTGGAGGATGCGCTGACCGCGGCGATCCCGCCGATCTTCGACACCTGGCGCGACGCGGACGGCGAGCATCGCGAGCTCAATGCCAGGGAGACCGAGGCCGCCAAGGACAAGCTGGCGAAGATCAAGGCGGCGTTCGAGGTGTGGGTCTGGCGCGACGCCGACCGCGCCGAGCGCCTGCTGCGGGTCTACAACGACACCTACAACAACCTCGTGCCGCGGAACTTCGACGGATCGCACCTGGTCCTGCCCGGCGCCTCCAACATCATCACCCTGCGCGCGCACCAGAAGCGGGTGATCTGGCGGATCATCGCTGCCGGATCGACCTACATCGCGCACGCTGTCGGCTCAGGCAAAACCTTCTCGATGTGCGCCGCCGTGATGGAGCAGAAGCGGCTGGGCCTCGTCACCAAGCCGATGATCGTGGTGCCGGGCCACTGCCTCGCTCAGATCAGCCGCGAGTTCCTGATGCTGTATCCGACCGCGCGCATCCTGGTCGCCGACGAGACCAATTTCGTCAAGGCCAAGCGGCAGCGCTTCCTCGCCCGGGCAGCGACCGCGGCGTGGGATGCGGTGATCATCACGCACGACGCCTTCAAGTTCATCGCAGCACCTGCCGCCTTCGAGGCGGAGATGATGCAGGCCGAGATCGACGAGTTCGAGGCTATCCTCGAGACCGTGGATCGTGACGATCGCATCTCCCGCAAGCGCATCGAGCGCATGAAGGAGGGCATGGTCGAGAAGCTGGCGGCGCTGAAGTCGCGCAAGGACGATCTGCTGCACATCGGCGAGATCGGCATCGATCAGATCCTGGTCGACGAAGCGCAGCAATTTCGCAAGCTGTCCTTCGCCACCAACCAGGGCAACCTCAAGGGCATCGACCCGAACGGCAGCCAGCGCGCCTGGGACCTCTACGTCAAGGCACGCTACCTCGAGACGAAACGGCCGGGCAGGGGGCTCGTGCTGGCCTCCGGCACCCCGATCACCAACACGCTCGGCGAGATGTTCTCGATCCAGCGCTTCATGCGCCACGAGGCACTGGCCGAGCGGAACCTGCACTATTTCGACGCGTGGGCGGCCAATTTCGGCGACACGCGCACCGAGCTCGAACTGCAGCCCAGCGGCCAATACAAGCCGGTGACGCGGTTCTCCGAGTTCGTGAACGTCGCCGACCTGATGGCGATGTATCGCGCCTTCGCGGATGTCGTGCAGAAGGACGATCTGCGCCAGCACGTCGCCCTGCCGGCGCTGCAGGCGGGAAAGCGCCAGATCGTCGTCGCTCCGGCCAGCGACGCCTTCCGTGCCTATCAGAAGACCCTCGCCGCACGGATCACCGCGATCGAAGGGCGCAGCAGCAAGCCGCAGAAGGGCGACGACATCCTGCTGTCGGTGATCACCGATGGCCGTCACGCGGCGATCGACCTGCGCCTGGTCGGGTTCGGGGTGAATGATGCGACTGTACCGCCCGCAGATTGTGAGACACCGATCTGAAGCCTACGCGGCGACGGCCGCGAGTGGAAGCTGCGCGGCGCGGATTGCGGCCGGTGGCCG
>NZ_JACHXV010000029.1 GCF_014192375.1 Endobacter medicaginis
CCGCGAAATCGCATGCTGAAGCGCTGCAGAAGCGGGTTTCAGAGCTGCAGGATGGATTCCATCAGCGGCTAATTGATGCCGAGCTCAAGGCTGGCAGCATTGCCGCCGGTCTGGCGCATCCCGATTTCCTGACGCTCATCGACAAGAGCGCGGTGTCGGTCGATGCCGACGGTGCCGTCCAGGTGCCGACCGATTTCTGGTCCGGTGTGAAGGCGAGCTTGCCGCACCTGTTCACGGCGACCGGGGCGGACAAAGGCACGACTTCGAACCCGGCGGCGGCTCCGAAGCCAGCGCCATCGACGGTCAAACACGTGTCGGAAATGTCGGCCGAGGAATACGCGGCTGCCGAGGCCGCACTGCTGAAGCAGCGCTGACCGTTCGCCGGTCCGCCGGCAACAACACGATTACCTGCGCCGACCCAGCGCCTCGGGGATGAGCCCCGCGGTGATGAATTCGCGCGTCCATCACCGTCAACAAACCCATCCTCGAAAGGGATAACGAACTATGTCCATCGCAAACTTCCCGGCCAGCCTGCAGCCGATTATCCAGCAAGGCTTCCTCGCACGCAGGTTCCAGACAGGGCTGCAGTCGAAACTCGGCTTCCGTACCATCGCCGACCGCATGACTTTTCCGGGCCGTATCGGACAGGCTATCACCGAGACCCGTCGCGGCCTCAAGGCGCCTGTAAAGGTAGCTGCCGACCCGAGCCAGAACGCCGGGCTCGACAACGGGATGACGCCATCGAGCTGGGCCGTCGAACAGTACTCGCTGGGGCTCGGGCTCTACAGAGACACTATCGACCTGAACATGGTGTCTGAGGGCGTCGGCATCGCGAGCCAGTTTCTGGCGAATGCCGAGGCCGGTGGAAAGCAGGCGTTGGCGACACTAGACCTCAACGCTCGTGATACACTTTATTTCGGCAGCGATACGCCTGGCGTACTCGACGTGGGCGGCTATCTCGGCGGCAATACCTCGGTATCGTCGGCACTGAGCTCTGCCTCGGCATCGCTGCACGTCGATGACATCCGCGGCTTCGTCAACTCAGTGACTCCGGTCGGTATCGTCGCGGCGGTATCGCCCCTGAATCCACTTGTCGTCTACGTGAACGGCACTGCATACAACTGCATCGGCGTTGTCTCGGACGGCTCGCAGAATGTTTCCACCGCACCTAGCGGCATGTCTGGAACGCTGCAGTTTTCCGCCAATGTCGCCACAACGGACGGTGTCGCCGGCGCTCCGGTTATCGCATTCTCGGCTCCGGCTGTGATTCGTCCGAACGGCCGCAGGACGACTGCTGGTCTGACTGCGGGCGACACTCTGTCGTTCAAGGCGGTCCAGGGTGCGGTGACCAAGCTGCGCCGCAATGCAGTGCCGACCATCGACGGTCTGTATAACTGCCATCTGTCTGACGAGCAGCTCCAAGGTCTGTTCGACGACGGGCAGTTCCAGAATATGTTCCGCGGCGCGTATCAGTCGCGCGAGTTCCGCCAGGGCGAGGTGTTCGAACTGATGGGGGTGCGGTTCATTCCCACGACCGAGGCTCCGCAGCAGGTGCTAAATGGTGTCGAGATTCAGCGAGCCATCGTTGTCGGCAAGGGTGCCCTTATCGAAGGCGACTATGTCGATACCGGCTACTCGGATATCCCCGACGTCAATGCGGGTCTCAAAGAGATGCACGATGGAATCTGCATGATTACGCGGCCGCCGCTCGACCGACTGGGTCAGATTATCTCCCAGTCGTGGTACTGGATTGGTGGGTTCGCACTGCCGACTGACGTGACCGCGAACCCGTCCATCATCTCGACGGCGACGAACTCGGCTCTCAAGCGCGCCGTGGTCATCGAGAGCCTGTAACCGAGGGAAGCCGGCAGCAATGTCGGCTTAAACCATCATGGCACGCCCCCGAAAGGCCACGCCGGCGGACGAACTGCCGGCTGAGCCGACACCTGAATCGCCGCGTGCGCCCGATGCCGCGCGGCTGATTCGACCCTATGCATACATCGATGATTCCGGCCGCCGGCACAGCTGGCATGCCGGATATGTCGTCGATGCCCCTGATGAGCTTGCGGTTCTGATGAGCCGCGGTGCACATCTCGAACACTTGGACTGACAATCATGAGCGGAACGACCTCAATCACCGGTCCGCTGAGCGACTCAGAGCGCGTCGACTGCAGACGATTCTGCGGCTACGAGCTCTATGGCAACGGTGCCGGCGCGAACGCTGGATATCGGTATTTCACGGCATACGGCACGCTCGAATATCGGCTCACGAATGCGTCCGATGCCGAGCTCACCGTCATCCGCACATATCTGTCGACACTGCAGCAGCTCGAAACCGCCATCATCACAGCCGCCGCGAATCTCGACACAGCCAGCGCTGCTGTTTGGGTCCGCAATCCGAACGAGGTCGCTGACCGCCAGCGGCTGTTCGCATATCAGCGCCGTCAACTCTGTGGATTTCTCGGCATTCCGCCCGGTGCCGGTCTCGGTGATGGCGGCTCGCGCATCGTCATGTGAGTTGTACCGGGCAGCACACCTGTATATAGTAGTCAGCATGGATTCCTGTGATGGCGCAGCGTAGATACCCGCCGTCACGGCATCCAGTCCCATTTCCTTCGAATCGTGTCCTCGAATTCGCCATCGCGACGCGGCCGATTCCGAAAGCGCGACCGCGCTTGGGCAGAGGTCGCACATACACGCCGCAGCGAACGCTCGATTACGAGAGCCTGATTCAGCTCGCTGCCCAGGCCGCGATGGCCCGTTCACAGCTGCCGCTCTTCGACGAGCCCGTGCGCGTGGTGCTGTCGCTGCAGTTCGCCGGCAGGGACGGGACCTTGCCGACGGCGCCAGGTGACGGCGACGCAGACAATCTCGCGAAGAGCATTTTGGACGCGATGAACAGTGTCGTCTGGACTGATGACCGTCTGGTCGTCTCGCTGAGCGTCAGCAAATCCTGTGGCGACGCCGACCAGGTCCGCGTTCGCGTCGAGACGTTCGCAGCCAACGCCGATATCAACGAGCTGTTCGACGCCGCATAGCACCCGGGAATCAAGCTGTGGACGGAACCCGCATCGCCGAACTGGTGTCTCTTGGCTACGCGAAATCGGCTGCGGCGACCGGCACTCCGTTCTCGCTGTATCGTCCGACGGGGCCGTCGAATCCCGTCGCCGGCACGCCGCTAATGCAGTTCCCGGTCACAATCAGCGCCGACTCATATCGATTCCGGCAGCCAGTGACTCTTGGCAAACCTATGCGTCAGATTTTGGTCGACACGTCGCAAACCAGGGCCGGCGATTATCTGGTTGGGCAGCAGACGCTGTTCATCGCTGACCAGTCGCCCTTGCTGCACGTTCAGGCCGTGCTGTGCAACGATGTGCTGACCGTGAAACGGGCCGCGGCGCCGGATGCGGGTGTCGTCGACGCTGACCCGAACGATAACATCATTCCGGCTGCCTACGGCGGTGACGTCGCGGGTACCGAGGTGCTCGTGCTGGAATCGTGGCCGGCGAGCGTCATCCAGGGCACGAAGGGCGAGAAATCGGATGTTGGATTGCCGTCGGAAACGCGGTCGCCTTGGTTCAATGTGATGTTGCCGGCGGCTGGTGCGACGGTTCTCAGCAACGACATCGCGTACGACGGCAACGGCCAGAGGTACATCATCAGTTCGGTCAGCTCTGAGGGCTCGGTGTACCGGCTGACGATGATGGAAGCCGAATAGTAATCACGCCGCTGGCATCAATCCCCATCGCTGGCCTGAGTCACGATACGGGTGCGGGCTGATATAATACTGACGCAGATGCTCTTGGCCAGGTACTTTATATCTCAGCACAACGAGTCGAATGCCAGTTGAGTGTCCGGCGAATATTACCGGCTCAGGCGGGTCATGCCGACCGCGCGATGCATCATATAGCGCATCGATTTCGTCGTCCGTATAGTAGCAATCTCTCGACCTCGTGCCGCATCGACGCTGAACCATCTCGCCCTCCGTGTTCTTGTTCCGTTCTCCTGTCGGGAGGCTATCAAATGAGTCTCGCCGCTGTCGAGTCCGCACTGGTCGCCGCCGTCGAAAACGCTCTCCGAGGCGCCGTCCAGGTTAAATGCCGGGTCTATCGCGGCTGGCCGGTCAGCGATGCGCTTGAGAAATTCACTCAGGCCGGCGGGTGCGACATCTCGGTCTACAGCAGGCCAGGCATGAGCCGGAACACAACCCGCTACCCCGTTGCCTGGCAGCAGCTATCGAGCGTCGCGCCGACGCTGACCATCACAACTGACGGCAACACCATCACGCTCGCTGGCGCCTCAGGCACCGCGCAGAACGTCGGCGCTGTGATTGCAGGCGAGCGATACGTCTATGCGGCCGGTCCGACCGACAACGCGGTCACTGCTGCCGCCGGACTGGCTGCTTTGATTCCCGATGCGGCGGTCGCCGGTGCGGTCATCACGGTTCCCGGTGTGCAGCAAGTCGCCGTCGGCGCGTTCGGCACCGTGTCGTCTGAAGTCCGCCGCGAATGGCAGGAGCTATCGGTTATCATCTGGGCGCCGACGCCCGACGTTCGCGATGCCGTCTCCGGAGTGCTGGACTTGGCGCTGGCTCAGCTCCCATGGCTGCAGTTGCCAGACGGGACGACCGCAAGGCTGCTGTATCGCGGCCAGCGTACCGACGACCTGCCGCAAAAGGCGGCGCTCTGGCGTCGGGACATGAATTACGGCGTCGAATTCGGCGTGTCGGCGCAGGCTCAGGCGGCGGAGGCATTGTTCTCGCCGGCGGTATCGGTGTCGGCAGTTTAGGTTCTGGCGACAGAGTAGGCTACCGCGCACATAAACGTATTCGAATCAATCAGTTATCAACACTCTGCCGGCCAGCCGTGCGGAGCCATCTCTCGTGGAGAATCCGCAATGCCTATCCTGCAGTCTGGCTCATTCAATATCACTGGTCTCCAGCGTCCTGGCGTCTACGTCGACGTCGTCGCCCCGTCGGCGGCCGTCCTGAGCGGCGCCAACACCAGCATCCTGGGCTTCGTCGGTGTTGCGAGCTGGGGTCCGCTGAACAAGCCGCTCATCGCCGGCAGTCTAAGCGATGCGGTCGCCGCGCTCGGCCCCGTGACCGTTCGCTCGCATGACCTAAGCACGCATGTCGCCGTCGCTGCACTCCAGGGCGCCTCGAATTTCCGCCTCGTCCGCGTCAGCGACGGCACCGACACCGCCGCCAGCTTCACGCTCAGCCAGGCCGATGACACGGCAGATTCGACTCTGCTGCCGGTAGCTGCCGGTGCGGTGAACGGCAATTCGCGCCTGATTTCCATCAACCCGGTCGCCGGCACGCTCACTGCGCTGTACACCGGCGTCCTCGGCAACTCGATTTCAGTCCGCGTCGGCCCTGGCAGCCGCAAGGGCACCTGGAAGCTGGTCGTCGGAATCAGCGGTGGGATTCCCGAGACCTATGACAACCTGCCGGCTACCGGCACGCCGACCTCTGCGACGTACCAGCTGACCGGCGGCGCTGACGGCGGCGTTCCGTCCACGGCGGCCCTGCTGGGCACAGATATCAGCCCGCGCACCGGTCTGTATGCTCTGCGAGGCAGCGGCGTCGCCGTTGTCAGCATTGCCGACTGCACTGATTCCTCGGTATGGACCACGCTGTCGTCGTTCGCGCTGAGCGAGGGCGCCTATGCCGTCGCGACAACCCCGGCTGGCGACACGATTGCGAACGCGGTGTCGGCGAAATCGGCCGCCGGGCTTGATTCCTGGGCCGTCAAGCTGCTCCTGGGCGACTGGCTGTACTGGCTCGACGCTACGAACGGTGTGACCAGGCTCGTATCGCCGGCGGCTGTGGCTGCGGGTGAACTGGTTTCGCTGTCGCCTGAGCAGAGCTCTCTGAACAAGGCGCTCATTGGCATCGTCGGCTCTCAGCATGCTGGACTGTCCGCTGCCGGCACGCTCGCGAGCTATGCAGATGCGGATATCGGTGTGTTGGAATCAGCCGGTATCGATGTGATTTCGAATCCTAGCCCAGGCGGCAGCTACTGGAGCGCGCAGACTGGCCACAACACATCGTCGGACAGCACCCGGAACACGGACGCATATACCGGCGTCACGAACTACCTCGCTCGCAGCATCAGTGGCGGCATGGGCATCTATGTCGGCAAGCCGGTGTCGACGTCGCAGCTGCAGAACATTCGGTCGACACTGAACAGCCTGCTGAGCTCATCGACGACTGCCGGAATTCTCGATGCGACATACGGGCGGCCGTATTCTGTGGTTTGCGACACCTCGAACAACCCGCAGTCGCAGACCGGCGTCGGCATCGTCGTCGCTTCGGTCACCGTGCGGTACCAGGGCATCACCGAGAAGCTACTCGTGAACCTGAACGGCGGGGCGACCGTCACCGTCGCGTCGTAATCCGACCGCGCTTCCAGACCCAGAAACCCACCAATAAAACTCGGAGAACCGACAATGACGACGCATACATGGTCGCTCGGTAAGGATGTTTCGCTCGTCATCGTCGGCCCAGATGGCAGCACGCTGGACCTGCCGAATGTGACAGCTTTCACCTCGAAGCCGTCATACAAGGAGGTCAAGAGCCAGGTGCTAAACGGACCGCCTATTCAGCGTAACGTGCCTGATGGATGGACTGGGGAGGTTTCGTTCGACCGCACGTCGGTCGCCATCGACGCTCTCATTGCCGTCCAGGAGGGCAGTTTCTGGCTCGCCGGCGGGGATGTTGGTGTCGGCACGATTTACCAATACGTCACAGAGTCGAACGGCAGCACGTCGGCATTCGAGTACACCGAGTGCGCGATGTCGTTCGATACCGGCAGCTGGAAGTCCGACACCACTGTCGAGATGAAGCTGAAGTTCTACGCGCGCTATCGCAACGCCATCTGAGCCGGAGGGAGGAAATCATGGACGATGAAATGACGCCCTCGCGCTCGATTATTGCAAGCGCGAACGAGACCGTTGAGCTGAAAACGCCTTCGGGTCGTCGGCTGACTTACAAGAAGTTGTCTGTGCTGGACCAGATTCGCTTGATGCGCGCGATGGGCGAGCATTCGAGCAATCAGATGTATGCGCTGTCCGTGCAAGTCGCCGCCAGCATCGTCGCCATCGACGGCCGGCCGCTGCCGTTTCCGACCTCGGAAAAAGGCATCGATTCCGCCATCTCGCGCCTCGGTGACGAGGGCTATGCGACCGCACAGGCTCATGTGCTCGGTGAGATTCAGCGCGCAAAGCAGGCGCTGATGACGACTGCGGAGAACGACGATGAGCCGGACGCCGACGCCGACTCCGCTTGATACGGTCCGCCGCATAGCAACAGACCCCGTCGTCATCGAGTGCCTATTGCTCGTGAAAAACGGGGTGCCGTTCGACGTCGCATTCTCGCTGGACGCCGAGACCAGGTCCGCATGGTGCATCGTGTTTGCTGGATTTGAAGGCGCGCAGTTCGATTGGGATGCCGGTCATTTCAAGGAGCGCGGCTGATGAAGATGTCGCCTGGTCAGTTCGCAGCTCACCTTGCTGGCGCCGCGGCACGCTCGAAAGCGCTTGAACATCAGCTACTGGAACGTGTCGGCGAGCTCGTTCAGCAGCGCGCGAAATCCTATCTCGGGCACGAGCAGGACGGCTGGCCGGCGCTCGCAGAATCAACGATTTCTGAAAAACAGCGACACGGTTACCCGACGCCGTCGCCGCTGTTGAGAGACGGCGAGCTTCGGGATTCAATCCGTCACGCGGTCGACGGTCACCGGGTCGTCATCGGCTCGACCAGTGAGATATCGGTCTATCAGGAGCTCGGAACTGAGCGCATTCCGCCGCGGCCGTTTCTCGCCAAGGCAGCTGTTGAATCAGAGCCCGAAATCCGCCGCATGGCCGCCGAGTTGGGCAAGCGAATCATCATATCGAGAGAGTAGACCCTGTGATTGATGCATTCGAAATCGGCGTTTCGATGACGCTCGCCGACGGCGTGACCGCCGGCCTGCGCGGCATCATGCACATGATGGATGCGTTCAACGGTCAACTCGACCGTGCCCATGGCGGCCTGAGCCTGATGCACGTCGCGGCGATGGGTCTCGGTGCGGCAGTCGTCGGTGGCGGCGCTCTGCGTGAGCTACAGAAAATTACCGAAGAGGCAGCCAAGCTCAGCAATGCACAGCTCAATCTGAAGCTCGCAGGTGTCGGCCAGGGAGACATCGATAAACTGACCCGACAAGCCTGGGACGTCTCGCTGCGGAATCGCGACACCACAGCTGTTGACGTGCTGCATACCGCCGGCGAGATGCGGTCGCAGTTCCAAAAGACCAACGACCTGCAGGCGGCTCTGCCTGCTGTGATGGATTTCATCACTGCGAACCGTCAGTTCGGCGACGGCAATCCAGAGGGCATGGCCCGGGACGCGGTGAAAGCGGCTGAACTGCGGGGGCATCTTTGGGGTGCTGATGGCCAAGTCGATGTAGCGTCGCTGAAGGCCGAGCTCGACGCCCAGCACCGCATGATGGTGTTCACCGGCGGAAAAATTGGACCGGCGCAGTTCAGGCAGATTTTCGCTCAAGCCGGTACCGCTGCCACCCACGGCCTGAGCCTCGATGCCGCTTACGCCGAGGCCGGCGAGTTCGCGAACAGCGGTGTGTCAGCCGACCGCACGGGCACCATCCTGTCGAGCCTGAACCAGCAATTCCGCGGCGGACAGATGACCGGTGAGAAGCTCGCTAATCTCATCAAAGCGGGAATCATCGACGGCAACGCGGTGACCTGGAATGCCCAGCATACGCACGGCACATTTGACCCGAACCGCGCGCTGAAAAACTACTCGCTGCTTCAGTCAGACCCCTTTGCATTCATGAAATGGGTCCTGGAGCAGTCGGCCAACGCCCTGCACAGCTCGCCCGACCTGGTCGACTATCAAACCTTCGGCCGTGCGACGACCCAGCGCGGTGCCGCCGACGCGCAGGCGAACTGGGCTGCGCTGGCCAATGCGGCCGCGAACTCAAAGCGGGTCGAAGGGTCTGCTCAATCAGCAGACGACATCCGCGCCGGCTCCTACGAAAACGTCCACGGCCAGATGCTCGCGCAGTGGCGGAATCTGCAGACGGCTCTCGGCGGGCCGGGTGTGCCGGTTCTGCTGAGCACGATGCGCGGAATCACAGATGCGCTGGAAACGGCGACACGCTGGGCACTTGGGCATCAGGACACGGTTTCGGCGATTCTGAAATGGACCGCCATCGGCTCGGTGACGCTAATAATCTCGGGTGCGATTACTGCGCTGATAGCCGGCGCATCGCTGCTCGGGCCAGTGCTGGTGCCATTGGTAGCCATCTGTGCTGCTCTGTATGCCGTGAAAGAGACGCTTGGGAAGAACAGTGACCAGATTTTCCGGTCGTTTTTCCACACGATTGCTGACGACGGCGCCAAGGCGGCGGCATGGCTGAAGACGTTGACGCCTTACATCACGCTGTTCGGCAGCGTTATCGTCGAGCTCGGAGGTGACCTGCTGCAATTTGCCGGCGGTGCTACGCAGGCGAAGTCGGACGCCTCGGCTGCTCTGCATGCTTTCGTGTCGGCCCTGGGCTGGCTCGTGCACTCGGTCGCCGGGCTCGCTGATTCACTGCTGGGCACGCATATCAGCGATGGGCTGCTGAAGGCCGACCTGGAGCATCAGCGCCTGCTGCACCCGGGCTCGCAGCGGACCGGCGAAAGCGCTGCTGACTTTTTCGCCCGGCGGGTTCGGGACCATCTAGACATCAATGGGGAGCCGATGCCGGCTAGGTCCGTGCCGTCAGCTGGTCAGTCATCCGGCTCCGGCAGCTCTCCGTCGAATCCCGCGTACGTGCATCTCGTGAATCCAGGTGCCGTCGGTGCCAGCGTCGGCTCTGGGCTCACGAGAGCTGTCAGCAGGCCGCCGGCGGGTGGGGCGGGAGCGAATATCAGCTCGGTGCCAAGTTACCCCGGGATGTCGAATTAAGGATGTCCCGAGGTAGCCGACTGGACGCCGGGCGCATTATCTATAATCGGTACAATATACTGACCGCCGACTTCACCAATAAAAGCAACATAGCTCTTGCTTGTGTTTGCCGACCCGTCTTTCAACGGATGTACAGTGCAGTACCAGCCAGCATACGGCAACAAGACACTTGGACCCATGGCGCAGTCGCGAGTGTCAAGTAATATATATCCCTTAAAAGAACTACCAGAAGCGTCTATGACCTTCTGGATTTCCTCCTTGTCGCCAGCTGCCGGATGCTTGTTGCTCGCGGAATATATCCATGACCCATACCCAACCAGCGCGATTGCGGCAGGGGTCATGACGATTAACGCGACCAGCTTTTTCATGTAGGACCCGCCCGTGTAGTATCGCACCTATGATTTTTGTTCGCACGAAACCCCTTCTGCGTCGATAGCAACGCTTGCATCCCCTGACTCCGCCGACATAGACTCATCGCCGCCGCGCTCCATCAGCCGGCACGGACCCACCCTATGAGCAGCGAGTACAACTACGACACCTGGCGGTCGCGCCGGGTCGCATTCCTCGATTTCGAGGCCAGCGGACTGAGTTTCGACAGTTATCCGATTTCCGTCGGCGTCTGTTTTCTGCACTCACACGACACGTTTTACAGGGTCATCCGGCCGCACTCCCGCTGGCATCACTGGGACCCGGCGGCGGAACGCATCCACGGCCTCGGTCGGGATTACATCGAAATCCATGGTCAGCCGGCCGACCAAGTAGCCCGCGAGCTGCTGGACTGGCTGGATGGGTCGGAGATTTTCGTCGACAGCACGACCATGGACAGTTTCTGGTTCGAGAGATTGGTCGACACGATTCATGAGCGGCGGCCGGAATTGAATTCGGTGCCTGCGGTGTGTGACATGCTGGCGCTGCTGAATCAGAGGCATCTCGGTGAGGTCAGGCGGGATGTGAGCCTGCGGCACCCGAGGACGCACAATGCTCTCGAAGATGCGCAGTCGTCGCGGGCGTTGGTGCGGGAGCTGCTGAGGCCGGCGCCGGTGCAACCGGTTGCACAGGGAGGCTGAGTCTTATCTGACTCACCGATGCGAAAATCGGCGCTTTGATGCGAATCGAACCGCGGATTAGCCTTGCGGCACGACTCGACGGCGGTTACGGTCCGCCCGTTGACGAACGTGAACAGACGCGGAACACAAAAAATGCCTAAGCGCTTGAAGGTCGACACACTTGTTGATGTGCCGCCCGACCAGGCGCTGTCGGAGTCACTGCGAGGCCGGCGCTTTAAGACCATCCTGGCTGACCCGCCGTGGCAGTTCACTAATCGAACCGGTAAGGTCGCGCCTGAGCACCGGCGCTTGAACCGCTACGGGACGATGTCGCTCGACGAGATTTGCGGACTGCCGGTTGCTGACCATCTAGATGCGACCGCACACCTATATATGTGGGTTCCGAACGCTTTGCTTCCGGACGGGCTGCGAGTCATGCAAGCGTGGGGCTTCACCTACAAGTCCAACATCATCTGGCACAAGCTGCGTAAGGATGGGGGTTCTGACGGGCGTGGCGTCGGATTTTATTTCCGAAACGTGACTGAGATTCTGCTGTTCGGGACGCGCGGTAAAAACGCCCGCACTCTGGCGCCAGGCCGGCGTCAGGTGAACTACATGGGCACCCGCAAGCGTGAGCATTCGCGTAAACCGGACGAGCAGTATGACCTCGTGGAGTCATGCTCGCCCGGGCCGTACCTGGAGATGTTTGCCCGCGGACCGCGAGATGGATGGACTGTGTGGGGCAACCAGTCGGACAGCTATGAGCCGACATGGAAGACCTACAGCTATAATTCGGCGTCTGAGCGTCAGGTTCTGACGCGGCAGCCGAGGGGCTTGATAGCGGCCGAGTAAGAATCAATCCTCGTCGTCAGCATCACCTTCATCCGACAGGATTGAGGTTGCTTCCTGCTGGCGAGGGTGCTCATCGAGCCACTGCTCATAATCGGTTATCAGAGCTGGCCGAATCCCGAGCGCTAGGATTGGGCATCCGCCGGCCCTGCCTGCGTCGAGCCGCGGCGTCAGCTTTCGCATCCATGTCGTTGATGCCCCGAATTTCGAGGTCTTGATTCTATCGGGAGCTCTGGCCTTGAGCTCACTGAAAACGGGAACAAGGGACTCTCCGCGCGTCAGTAGGATGCCTGCCGATATGATGTTCGTCTCATAGAAGCTGCGCATAGCATACAGGTCGCGGTCGAACGTCTGGTCCTTGCTATTCCACTCCATGTCAAACGCGACTCGGCCTTTGACGAAGTCGATTTTATGACCGTCCACCGCGTTCTTGATGAGTGCATGGGTCTTTTCGGTCGGCGCAGACTTTCCGCGCTTGTTCGGGTCGATATGCACGGTGCGGGTAATCAACAAGTCTGCCGACACACGGGTTTCTCTCCATCCGAGGGGATGAAAGATGCCCTCCACGCCCTTCGCTATTTTCGACTTGTTGCCGCCGCCGACAACAATGTCATCGGTCCGGATGCTGAAACCTTCGAGCGCTTCTATGACTTCCTCGAACTCTGCTCGGCATGACGTGCTGAGAATTCGCAGGGCATTGCGGTAGCTGTAGACGTCAAACTTGTCCGTAAACCCGTCTGGCAGCAGCCCAGAATCGTGGACGTCTACCGCGCTTAGTAACTCGAAGCCTGACAGAAATTCGTCCATCGGTGATGGTGACGGGGGCGTCGAGGCTGTGGTTCGAGCTGGGCGTTTAGTCATGGCTGCGAATCGTGCCTGAGAAGTTGACTCTCAGAATGCCATCCGGGGCCGTCTGCGCCCAGAGGAGACCACCATGACATCACCCCTTCAACTCGGCACCATCACGCTGTCGGGACTGGAGCTCCCGTCGCGCATGCCGTTCGGCGGCGCCCAGCGTCTTGCGGTCCACCGTCTCCCCGGCGGAGGTCGCGTCATTGACGCCATGGGTGCCGACGACCGCGACGTATCGTGGAGCGCCACCTTCATCGGTCCGGCCGCCGTGAGCCGCGCCCGCCAGCTCGATGCCATGCGGACCGCCGGCGCCCCGGTGACGTTGTCATGGGCGGATTTCAGGCGCACCGCGGTCATCAGCGCATTCGAGCCGGACTACAGTGCCGCTGGCGGCTTGGTGCCATACAGCATCACGCTCTGTCTGCTGCCTGATGCCCAGGCCCCCGCACCGCTGACCAATCAGCAAGCCGCCACATCGCTGACCGCGGACCTGGATGAGACCGTTACCGACGCCACACTGGCTGCCTCGGTCGCGCTGGCCGAGCTACAGCTTGCCGCATACGACGCATTCACGGTCGGCACCACGGCATACACCGCGGCCCTGACGGCATCCCAGGCGGCAGCATCAGCAGCGGCGGCGGCCCAACTGGCGGCGGAATCCCGTGCCTCGGCTGCTGTGGCCGGTGCCGGCACGCAGGTCGTCGCCGGGGCCGATGCGCTGAGCTTTGTGTCGAACCTGTTGGCTCTGGGCGGGGCGGCGAGCTCGATGGCGTCGGCGGGTGTGGTGGCGGCGAGGATGGGACGGGTCGTCGGACTGCTGTAAGCCGGATTTGCACAGATAATGTGCAGTTTCCGGCCGACACTGGCGATTTGTAATCGATGTAATTGCCCGGATTACACATCGAATTACAAGAGTTCACTTAACAGGACTGCGAAGACTTCATTTGTAATTTTGTAATCAGTTTTCGGGCAGCACGCCCATACACACGCGAAAAACGATAGCGGAACGGTGCGTAGTAGGAACGAGATTTCTCACGCACACGGAGACCCCCCCTGTTTTCCGATTACAAAATTACAAATCGAAGTTTGTAGATAATATCTATGGATATCTGTAATCCGGAGTGTAATCGGCATGATTACATCGATTACAAAGCCGCCCTGGAGACGACCATGCCACAGCTCGCATTCGACCCGGTGCGTTCGCCCCGAATACAGCTGCTCGTGAATGGTCAGCCGGCGCCCGGGTGCTACGCCGCCACAGTCGAGAGCACGGCTCATCTGCAAGCCGCGCGTTGGACCGCTGAGGTCGCAGTCGGTGCGGGGATGTCCGCGGCTGATTGGTCAGCCCTGCCGGCGCCGTCGACTGTCGAAATCAGGGCGTCGCTGGATGGAGTGAGCTGGGTGTCGCTGGTCACCGGCGATATCGACGACCTGCACCTCGATGTCGAGAACGGCGTCGTGTCGTTGTCGGGCCGGGACCTGAGCGCGCGGTTCTTGGATACCAAGACGTCGAACGCTTGGCCGAACTCGACGAGCTCGCAGATTGCTACCTACCTGGCCGGGCTCCGGGGTCTGCAAGCGAACGTCGTCAGCACGAGCACGCCGGTAGGCCAGTATTACCAGCTCGAACATAGCCGAGTCACGGCCGGCAGCTTCAGCAAATTCAGCAATGAATGGGAGCTATTGTGCTACCTCGCGCGCGAGGAAAACTACGTTGTCTCGGTGTCGGGTCAGACCCT
>NZ_JACHXV010000030.1 GCF_014192375.1 Endobacter medicaginis
CGGCCACCGGCCGCAATCCGCGCCGCGCAGCTTCCACTCGCGGCCGTCGCCGCGTAGGCTTCAGATCGGTGTCTCACAATCTGCGGGCGGTACACCAGCGGTTACGGCGGCGATGTCGAGGCCGACGAAGTGACTGTGCTGGAATCCTGGCCGGCGAGCGTCATCCAGGGAACGAAAGGCGAGAAATCGGACGTCGGCTTGCCGTCGGAAACCCGGTCGCCGTGGTTCAATGTGATGCTACCGAGCGCCGGCGCAACTGTGCTGTCGAACGACATCGCATACGACAGCGCCGGTCAGCGGTATATCGTCAGCTCGGTGTCGATTGAGGGCGCGGTGTACCGGCTCACGATGATGGAAGCCGAGTGACCCTCAGATTCGAGCGAGCAATCCCCAGCGCATGCCAGAATCACGGTATGGATGCGGGCTGATGTAGTACTGATGCACGTGAGCGAACTCAGTTCGCTTGTATTTCAGTACCAGCAATCGAATACCGGTCGAGTGACCTGCCCAGATTACCGATTCCGGCGGCGCACTCGTGAATTGGCTTGCTGTGTATAGTGAATCCAGCTCGTCATCTGAGTATGTGCAGTCTCGCGAGCTCGTGCCGCATCTACGCTGAACCATCTCTATCTCCATGTCCGCCATGACGCCCGCATTCCAAGCGTCACCATGTTCACCGTCCGTTCTCCTGCCCGGAGGCTATCAAATGAGTCTCCCGGCTGTCGAGTCCGCTCTCGTGAACGCCGTTGAATCCGCTCTCCGAGGCGCCGTTCCCGCGAAATGCAGGGTGTATCGCGGCTGGCCAGTCAGCGATGCACTTGAGAAATTCACAGCCGCCGGCGGCGTGGACATCAGCGTCTACAGCCGCCCCGGGATGTCGAAAAACACGACCCGCTACCCGCTCACGTGGCAGCAGCTATCGAGCGCCACGCCGACGCTGACCATCACAACTGACGGCAACACCATCACCGTCGGCGGCAGCGCAGGCATCGCGCAAAACATCGGCGCTGTGATTGAAGGCGAGCGATACGTTTATGCCGCCACCCCGACCGACACCGCCGCATCAGCTGCCGCCGGGCTGGCCGCCCTGATTCCAGGTGCGAGCGTCGCCGGCGCGGTCATCACGGTGCCCGGTGTGCAGCAGGTCGCCGTGGCCGCATTCGGCACCGTCAGCTCCGAGGTCCGCCGGGAATGGCAGGAAATCCAAGTCATCATCTGGGCGCCGACGCCGGATGTGCGCGATGCCGTCTCCGGCGTGCTGGACCTGGCGCTGGCACAGATTCCATGGCTGCAACTGTCGGACGGCACGACTGCTCGCTTGCTTTACCGCGGCCAGCGCACGGATGATTTGCCGCAGAAAGCCGCACTTTGGCGCCGGGACCTGAATTACGGCGTCGAGTTCGGCGTGTCGGCGCAGCAGAAGGCGGCTGAGATGATGTTCTCGCCGGCAGTGAGCGTGTCGTCGACGTTTTAGGTGGGGATGGCTCGATAGCCGGCTGCGCACCTAAAACTTTGAAATCACACCGTTTAGTCCCGTCCGCCGGTTAGTTGGCGTCGGCGGGGCTAAAGCAAACCGAATCAATCAGTTAACTCACTCTGCCGGGTCTCCGTGCGGAGAAATCTCTCGTGGAGAACCCGCAATGCCCATCCTGCAGTCTGGCTCGTTCAATATCACTGGTCTTCAGCGCCCGGGCGTCTATGTCGACGTCGTTGCACCTTCGGCGGCCGTCCTGAGCGGCGCCAATACCTCGGTCCTGGGCCTCGTCGGTGTCGGCTCCTGGGGTCCGCTGAACAAGCCCGTTCTCGCCGGCTCTCTCAGCGATGCCGTAGCCGCACTCGGTCCCGTTACCGTCCGCATGCATGATTTGAGCACGCACGTCGCCGTCTCTGCCCTGCAGGGCGCCAGCAATTTCAGGCTCGTCCGCGTGTCCGACGGCACCGACACCGCAGCCAGCTTCACGCTGAGCCAGGCTGACGACGCTGCTGATTCGAACCTGCTGCCAGTTGCGGCCGCGGCGGTGAACGGCAATAGCCGGCTGATTTCCGTCAATGCTGTCTCGGGCACGCTCACTGCTCTCTACACCGGCATTGTCGGCAACTCGATTTCCGTCCGCGTCGGACCTGGTAGCCGTAAGGGCACATGGAAGCTGGTCGTCGCTCTGTCCGGCGGCATCCCAGAGACCTACGACAACCTGACTGCTACCGGCACGCCGACCACAGCGACCTACCAGCTCACTGGCGGCACCGACGGCGGCGTTCCGTCCACGGCGGCCCTGCTCGGCACGGATATCAGCCCGCGCACGGGTCTGTATGCTCTGCGCGGTTCGGGCGTCGCCGTCGTTTCCATCGCGGACTGCACGGACTCCAGCATCTGGACCGCTCTCAGCTCGTTTGCTCTGTCCGAGGGCGCCTATGCCGTCGCGACGACCGTTCAGGGCGACACGATTGCGAATGCGGTGTCTGCGAAGAGCACGGCCGGGCTGGATTCCTGGGCCGTCAAGCTCATGCTGGGCGACTGGCTGTACTGGCTCGACGCTACGAACTCGGTGACCAGGCTCGTATCGCCGGCGGCTGTTGCGGCTGGTGAGCTGGTGTCGCTGTCGCCGGAGCAGTCGTCGCTGAACAAAGCGCTCGTCGGCATCATCGGCTCGCAGCATGCGGGACTGTCGTCGGCCGGCACGCTTGCGAGCTATGCGGATGCCGATATCGGTGCGCTGGAATCAGCGGGCATCGACGTGATTTCGAATCCAAGCCCGGGTGGCGCGTACTGGTCGGCGCAGACCGGGCACAACACGTCGTCGGACTCAACGCGTAGCAATGATGCCTACTCGTCGATGACCAACTACCTCGCCAGGACCATCAATGGCGGCGCCGGCGTGTATGTCGGCAAGACGATTACGGTCTCGCTGCTTCGCTCGATGAAGTCCAGCCTGGACACGCTGCTCGGTCAGATGGTCGCGGCCGGGATGCTCGATAATCTGTATGGCACACCGTATTCCGTGGTCTGCGACACGTCGAACAACCCGCAAGCGACGACGGCGCTCGGCCTGTCCCAGGCTCAGGTGTACGTCAGGTACAGCGGAATCAACGAGAAGTTCCTCGTAAACCTCCAGGGCGGCGCGACCGTGAGCATCGGCAGCGCTGACACGTCTATCTCCGGAACCTCCATGTAATACACGTGGACATTTAGAAACAACGTCAACCCGGGCGGCCGTCGTGCCGCCATTTTTCTTTGGAGATAGCCAATGTCAGCAGCAGACGGCAGAATTTCGCTTGGTCGGGATTCACAGGTCATCGTCATCGGGCCATTTGGTCAGATTGAATTCAGCGTCGTGACCAGCTTCAATTCGAAGCAGAGCACGAAAACGATTCATGTCGACCCGCTGTCCGGGCCGCCGCTCGAACAGCATGTGCCAGCCGGTTGGACCGGTGAGCTGGCCGTCGAGCGAGCTGATTCGGCCGCAGATGACCTTTTCTCGAACATGGAATCGAGCTTCTGGAGCAACGGCCTGCTGCCGTTGTCGACCCTGTTTCACTACGTGAACGAGCCCAACGGCGGCAGCTCTATCTACAAATACAACAACGTGGCGATGCATTTGTCGGACGGCGGTACATGGAAGTCTGATTCCAGCGTAGCCCAGCGCATCGCTTTTTTCGCGTCAACTCGTGAGAAGGTTCAGTGAACATGGACGTAACCGACAAAAAGGGCCGCGTGCTGACAATTCGCGAGCTGAGCCCGAGCGCGCATCTCGATATTTTTGAGGCATGCGGAGCAAACTCCGGGAATCACATGTGGACCGCGATGGCTCTCGCTGTATGCGCGGTCAGTGCCATCGACGGCGTGCCGAGACCGATGCCGTTGAAAGTCTCAGACGTGAAAGCGCGTGCTGACGAGCTTGGATTTGACGGTCTCAATGCCATCAACGAAGCATTCCGAACAGAAAACATTGTCGAGGCCGACCGAGACGTCGCAAAAAACTGAGTCGGCACCCAGTGTTTATCGAGAATTGCTATCTCGTAAAACAGGGGGTGCCGTGGTCAGTCGCGTTCGGTGATTCACCGCTGTCCGCAGAACGTCGTTTGGCGGCAATTGCCGTTCTCGGTGCGATGGACGGCCGGGGCGAATACGATTTCGACAGCGGTCGATGGATGAAGTCAGATGCCTGAGATGACGCTTGCCGGGTTTGCCGAGCGGCTCGAACGCGCAGCTCTGGAATACGAGCTGCTGCAGCGTGAACTGTTGGACCAGGTCGGCGACGCTGTGGCCGCGGATGCGAAATCGCGCATCGGGACGTACGATGGCAACGAGTGGCCAGCGTTGGCTGAGTCGACGATTGCGGACCGCGTGCGCCGGGGATACTCGCCTGACGAGCCGTTGCTGCGGACCGGCCAGCTCCGGGATTCGATTCAGCACGAGGTCGATGGCGACACCGTCACGGTCGGCAGCGGGCTCGATATCGCTGCATATCAAGAGCTCGGCACCTCACGGATTCCACCGCGGCCGTTTATCGCGCCGGCGATGATGCATGCTGGCGAGGGTGCGGTTGAGGCGGCTTTGGTGGAGATGCTGGGGAAGATGTTTGGCAATTAGGTTGCGCGACCACTCACGATAGCCTGTGCATACAGCGCCGCGGGCCTGCGCCATTTCATTGCCCAGTTTGTCCAATTGTCAACGCTCCCGAACGCAAACACGGCCCGCTGCGTCGACATTCGTGCCTGGTTATCGGCTTGGTTGAAGAATGGCATTGTCGGATACGGGTGGTGAAACTTCTGTTGCATAGCCACGACAAAGAGAACGTCGCTCTGCATCGTCACCGTATCGAGCGCCATGCATTGACGCATCTCCGCCGGCATCGACGCGCTTTGATAGCAGCTCGTGATGTCAGATGTCGCTTGGGCCATACCACCGGCAGTCCGGTCTGCGGCCAAGCGTTTTGCAGTGACATTAGCGAGCGCTTCTCCGTCCATGTCGCCGCCGGTAGCCGCGAGATTCTGCTGCTGGAATAGCTGCGATGGGTTTAGCGAGAACCGCATCGAACCGTCGGGGTTCGTAGTCTGCGTGCATCCAGCAGTAGTCAATACAGCCGCAAAAGCAACAAGTCGACGCATCGTAACCTCCGGTTGCCTTCCTTCTACTAGACGGACCGGTCTACCGCAATGACGGAATGATATCGAAATGTCCGAATCTTTCCGCATCGCCGCATCCCTGCAGTTGTCGACTAACCTCTTGGAGCTTCTGCCGGATATCACTCGTCAGATAATGCGCGTGAACGAGCAGCTGCAATCCGCCCAGGAAGCCGCGGACGGTCTGTCGAAAGCACTGAGAGGGCTCGCCGGCGTGCGTGTAGGCGCCGGCGTCGAGCAGCTTGAGCGCCTGGCGCCCATTCTGCGCTCTGCGTCCGAAGCCCAGTCCGCGATGGCAGGCTCGGCTCGCGAAATGGCGTCATCATGGCACACGACTGCATCCGAGGTCGCGCGCTCGGTCGATGCTATCAAGAAAGCCCGCGGCGGCAGTCACCTCACCGGCGATGACGTCGGCATGGCGTCGATGGCTATCGGTGGCACGGGCGCGCTGGCGTTGCATTTCGCCCGCGAGACCCTGAATCAAGCGAGCGACCTGGGCCATCTCCAGGCCATGCTGCGAACGGACGACCGTGTGTCCGGTGCCGACGTGCAGCGTGCGAGCGATGCGGCTTACGGCGCCACGAGAACGGCGACCGGGACCACGCAGACGGAGAATCTGCGCGCCATCCTCGACCTAAAGACGGTCACCGGTTCGCTTGATAGCGCAATCGGAGCGGTCGGCCAGTTCGCTCAGCTCGACCAGACTCTGAAACTCGTCGCCGAGAAAAACGGTACCGACCCGGCGTTCTCAGCCGCCAAAGCCCTCGAAATCCTCGGCGGGATGTATGAAGAGCGTCGCGGTCCGGACGGCAAGCTGCACGAGCAGGTCTCGATGGCCGCCATGCAGCACCATCTAGAACTGATGGAGCGCGTGATTTTGGCGACCGGCGGCCGGATTCAGCCGTCCGATTATCTGCAGTACGCGAAGACCAGCCGCAACGCCGGCATGCAGTTTTCAGACGATTTCACCTACACCGAGCTGCCGGCGATTCTGCAAGTCCTGGGCGGGCAGAGGACCGGCACGGCTCTCATGAGCCTGGAGCAGCTGTATCAAGGTAATCACCTCACCGATAAAACCGTCGGGGCGTTGCAGCAGATTGGCGTTTTTGGTGCCGGGGCTATCCAGAGTTACAAGGACCCGGCCACACATCGCATGCGTACCAGGGTGGACGGCAATCAGTTGTTCGAACGGGAACTGCTCCGGACGGACCCGGTAAAATGGGCGGCCGACGTGCTGTCCATGCTCAAGGGCCGCGGTTATGAGACCGTCGACAGCGCGATGGCGGCAATCTCGAACCCGCAGCAGCGCGCAACAGTCGGCGGTCTGCTGGCCGATTTGATTAAAGACCTGCCGAGCATTCTGAAAGAGCAGAAAAACATCTTGCACACGTCGCCGAATGCGGCGGCGATGCTCGCGGCGACTGACCCCACGGCCAAAATGCAGCAGCTGAATGCCGCCTGGGACCGGCTGATGACGAGCCTCGGCGGCCCGCTCGTGGACCCTGCCATCAAGGCGATGAACAGCACGTCCGACGCGCTGAATCGGTTGTCAGACTGGTCGAGAGCAAATCCGAATTCGGCCAAAATCCTCATGGAAACGGTCGTCGGACTGGGCGCGCTGGCGACGGCAGTAGGCGGGCTGGGTGCTGTGCTGTGGCTGTATGCGCCCGTTTTCAAGCTGCTGGGTGGCCTGGGTGGCGGCGCGAGCCGTATTGCCGGCGGCATCTCGGAGGGCATCGCGGCGACACCTGAAATGCTGGCGGCGGGTGCGTCGCGTGCCGGCGGTCTGATTCCAGGTGCGCTCGGTCTCGGTGCTCGTCTGCTCGGTCCGGCGACAGGTGCGCTTGGTCTGCTGATTCCGAGCGGGCACGTAGCCGATGACGATTTTGAGCATCGAGCTCTGGCGGCGCATGGGATTATCGTCGGCAATCGTCAGTCCGCGGCGCCGGTCGGTGGTTCGTCGTCGGGCTCAGGCAGCTCGCCGTCGAATCCGTCGTACGTGCATCTCGTGAATCCAGGTGCCGTCGGTGCCAGCGTCGGCAGCGGGCTCACGAGGGCTGTCAGCAGGCCGCCGGCTGGTGGGGCGGGAGCGAATGTGAGCTCGGTGCCGACGTATCCCGGGATGTCGAATTAGTCGGCGTCCCGGGAGGTCCACAAATCGGGCTAAACCTTGGTTATTGCCATGACTTCGTTAATCATTGGAAGCTTCTTGTTGTTATACATCATTTGCACAATGAATAGACAAGCAAACAAACCGAATACCAGTCCGACTAGTACCAAGGCAAGGCCCGCCTCCTTGGGTGACTTTGCATATAGCACAACAAGAAAAATCAGGAGTGCGATAGCCATCGTAAATCGTCTCATCTGAGCCGACGGGCCGTCACCCCAAGCTGAGTATGCACGTTGAAATGGTGTGTCCCGATTCACGAGAATCCAGTGACCCGTCGTAAGATTCTTCATAATGAGATATTTGCCTTCTTTCTGCGATGCGGGCGCTCCCCATATCACAGCAACGCGGTGGCCATCGCGCACACTCAAATCGCAACTGAACTGCTTCTCACTTCCGTCATCGAATTTTACCCAGAACTCCGTTCGGTCCTGCACAGTGGAAGATATCCTCGTCGCCTCAATATGACCACCGTATTTGTCAATGTGTCCACCGCCACCGCTCGATGACACATGCGTTTCAGACCACCTCTGTAGGCCTACCACATGCCCATCGTTTCGACACAGCCAGCCGCTATCACCACTTGCAAATACGATGTCGTATCTCTTCGTCATCTCAACGAACCATCCGCAGATTAGCGCCACCGAAGTCGCAGGCTTGTCCGTGCCACATCGTGCACCCGTGAGTTTCTCCGTTGGACTCATTGTTCGACAGCGAGCTGCCTACTTTGTTGAATATTACGACGCATGACTCGCCATTTTTATCGATTGGGTCCGGCGGGCGGGCAATCGCAAGTAGGCCAGGCGTCTCGGTTACGACCCCGGCCAAGTTTCCGGCACATCTGTTTCCAATAACGCTCAGCTTTCCAATAGCTCCTCCCATTGTCTGCGAAACAACGAGTTCTGCTGTGCCACCGCCAATAGGCCCGCGATATATATGGGTCGTGTCAGCGAAGGCTTGGATTGCAGGAAACAGAATTGCCATTGAAATGATGGCGCTGCGCATTCCGCGTTTCTCCCGATAGCCCTGAAAAGCTATCGGTACTAGACAGGTCTGTCTACAGAATTCGTTATTCTTATCTAACGTTGTCCGGCAGCAAAGCCTGTGCAGCGGACCACGCCTGAGCGGCGGCATCACGGTTACCGAGCGCCTCGCGAGCGATAATCGCGCCGTCAATGAGTATGACCATCGTCGACGCCAAACCCGCTGCCGCCGACTGGGCCATGCCGCCGCGTTCCAAAATGCCGGCTATGACCTCGACCAGCTCGGCCTTTTGTTCAGCGACTGCTCTGAGCACGGCCTGATGATGAGACCCGTGCTCGGCGGCCGCGTGCATGAACATGCAGCCGTGGAATTCCTCGCCGCGCATCCAGTCGTCATACCAGTCAAAAACTGCTCTCAGCTGCGTGCGGGCGCTGCGCTTCCGGCGAACGGCCTCTGCTAGCGCAGCATCGATACCCGCCCGGCGCTGAGCGAGGACCTCGGCGACCAGGTCCTCCTTGGCCGGGAAGAATTTGTATAGGGTCGCCTTGGCTATGCCTGATTCAGCGAGAATACGGTCGACGCCAACCGCTTGATAACCGTGCTCCGCAAACAGCCGGGTGGCCGTATCGAGCAGTTGCTGACGCTTGTCAGGACGCTGAGCTGGATGCGTTGCCATTTCCGCAATCTAAGACGTCGAGACAGGTCCGTCTAATTAACTGCGTAACCCGCTTGCATCCCCCGACTCTGCCGCCCTATGTTCCTCGCCGCCGAGCGCCTGACGCCGGCACGGACCCACCCATGAGCAGCGAGTTTTCATACGACACCTGGCGGTCGCGCCGGGTGGCCTTCCTCGATTTCGAGGCCTCGGGCCTGAGCTACGATAGCTATCCAATCTCAGTCGGCGTGTGCTTTCTGCACTCACACAGCACGTTTTACCGCGTCATCCGGCCCCATACCCGCTGGACGCACTGGGACCCGGCGGCAGAGAGCATCCACGGCCTCGGACGCGATTGGATTGAAATCCACGGTCAGGCCGCAGACCAGGTAGCGCGTGAGCTGTTGGAATGGCTCGATGGCTCGGAGATTTTCGTCGACTCATCGACCATGGACGGTTTCTGGTTCGAGAGACTGGTCGACACGATTCATGAGCGGCGGCCGGAATTGAATTCGGTGCCGGCGGTGTGTGAGATGCTGGCGCTGCTGAATCGCCGGCATCTCGGCGAGGTCAGGCGGGACGTGAGCTTGAGGCATCCGAGGACTCACAATGCTCTCGAAGATGCGCAGGCGTCACGAGCGTTGGTCAGGGAGCTGCTGAAGCCGGCGCCCTGACCATAAGAGAAATCAGGCTTCCCCGTCGTCCTCGTCTTGCGCACCAGGTCGGTATTGGAAGTACTGGGAAGTGTCTGACCATCTTCCTCGTTGCAGATTCAATCTGGGTTCTGAAATGGCTGTGCTGACGGCTTCCAAAACATTCAGCGCATCCTTTACGGTAATGTGCACCCCTCGCCTGTCAAAATGAAGCACATTGCTGTTGGTGACCCCGTTCAAGCCGAACCAAGAAAACCTATTCCACCTATCGGCGAGATGGTCGATGCGATGAGAACGCAATCGCTTCAGAAGTCTATTATCTCCACTTCCGGTTTGTCCGATGTACACAAGCTCATATTCGGCATACAGTGCATAGAGACCTCTCTGCTCGCGAAAGTCGACCTCACGAGCGAGAGAGCTTCGCGTCTTTATGCCATAAAGATGACCTTCGACGCCTCTACCGCCCCACGTCACGTGTTCATCGGACCAGTGGAGGCCATAACTCCGAATCAAATCACTCATTAATATGCTCCGTAAGACAGCAACGAACGAGACGAAAGCTCAATCATTCTTGTTCTCTCAATATGACCGGGAAGTCGAGAAAATCGCTCGACCCTCTAAATTCATTGCCAAGGGTGGTTTTCACCCAAAACGAGAAAATCGCGCTACTTCTGTCTGGGCCCTTTGCCTCCTCCAATTCAGATAGACGATATCGGAGAGTTATCGCCTGCGAGCGTGCGATGGGTAGCGGAAACCTCAACCCAGGAACAGTTCGTAGATTTGGGTATGGCGTCGTTTTGGTGCTGCCTCTCGTTACATCAGGCTCGAATATATGCGTATCCGGGAAGCCGTGATTCACGATTTGCACTTCTAAAAACATCGGCACTCCAGAATGACGGTCGTCGCCGATTTTGGTTGATACCCTGAGGTCTTCGCGAACTAGGCGTCGTTCGCTAGTGTAGGTTCGTCTCAAGCTGAGTGCGGAGACTATTAGGCTCAGTAGGGCAATGCCTGTGTTCTCGAAATCGAGCATGGTCACGTAATCCAGGTCACATGATTCTCAGGTTGAGCATAGAATGACACAATCTCCGCTCCAACTCGGCCCTATCGTCCTCTCCGGCCTGGAACTGCCCTCGCGCATGCCGTTCGGCGGCGCCCAGCGTCTCGCCGTCCATCGTCTCCCCGGCGGCGGTCGTGTCATCGACGCCATGGGTGCAGACGACCGCGACGTCAGCTGGACCGGCACATTCATCGGTCCCGCCGCCGTATCTCGTGCCCGCCAGCTTGATTCTATGCGTCAGGCCGGCGCCCCGGTGACGCTGAGCTGGGCCGATTTCCGACGCACGGCGGTCATCAGCGCATTCGAGCCCGATTACAGTGCCGGCGGCGGACTGGTCCCCTACTCGATAACGCTTTGCCTGTTGACGGACACCGCCGCTCCTGCACCCCAGACCAATCAGCAAGCGGCAGCCGGTTTGACCGCTGACCTTGATGAGACCGTCACGGACGCCGCTCTCGCTGCCTCCGTCGCTCTGGCTGAGGCCCAGCTGCTGGCGTACGATGCCTTCACCGTCGGCAGCACGGCATACACCGCAGCCCTGCAGGCCACCCAGGCGGCGGCATCGGCTGCGGCGGCGACCAGGCTGGCGGCGGAATCCCATGCGGCTGCTGCGGTAGCTGGTGCCGGCACGCAGGTCGTCGCAGGGGCCGATGCGCTGTCGTTCGTGAGCAATCTGTCGGCTCTGGGCGGGGCGGCGGCATCGATGGCGTCGGCGGGTGTCGCGGCGGCTCGGCTGGGACGGGTCGTCGGGCTGCTGTGAGCTGGATTTGCACAAGTAATGCGCAGATTCCGGCCGGCGGTGGCGATTTGTAATCGATGTAATCGCCCGGATTACAAGAGTCCGCTTATCCTGACTGCAAGAACGATATTTGTAATTTTGTAATCGATTTTTGGGCACCACGCCCATACACACGTGAAAAACGACTACGGAACGGTGCGGAGCAGGAACGGGATTTCTCACGCACACGGGAACACACCCCTTTTTCTGATTACAAAATTACAAATGAGAGTTCGTAGATAATATCTGTAGACATCTGTAATCGGCAGTGTAATCGGCCGGATTACATCGATTACAAATCCGCCCGGAGACGACCATGCCACAACTCGCATTCGACCCGGTGCGCTCACCGAGGATACAGCTGCTCGTGAACGGCACGCCGGCGCCCGGGTGCTACGCCGCCTCAGTTGAGACGACGGCACACATGCAAGCCGCGCGTTGGACCGCTGAGGTCGCTGTGGGCCCAGGGATGTCGGCGTCAGATTGGTCAGCGCTGCCGGCACCGTCGACTGTTGAGATTCGCGGCAGCCTGGATGGCAATAGCTGGACGAGCTTGGTCACCGGGGACATCGATGACCTGCATCTCGACCTGGAAAACGGCGTCGTGTCGCTGTCGGGTCGGGACCTGAGCGCTCGATTCCTCGATACCAAGACGTCAAACGCGTGGCCGAATCAGACCTCCAGCCAGATAGCGACGTATCTCGCCGGGCTCCGGGGTCTGCAAGCTAACGTCATTCCGACGAGCACGCCGGTAGGGCAGTACTATCAGCTGGAACACAGCAGAGTCACCGCCGGCAGCTTCAGCAAATTCAGCAATGAATGGGAGCTATTGTGCTACCTCGCGCGCGAGGAAAACTACGTTGTCTCGGTGTCGGGTCAGACCCT
>NZ_JACHXV010000031.1 GCF_014192375.1 Endobacter medicaginis
CTCGAATCGGATGTCGCCACGGACCCGGCGCCGAGCGTCGCGGTCACAAGCAACGGCGTCGGTATGACCGTGGTCATGGTCGAGTTCACCGACGCGACGTCCGGCGTCCCCCAGACCCTGCAGATTCCACTGAACTAGCCGGCCCTCAGCTCCGGCATCGATACCGGAGCAACACCATGGCGATATCCATCCGGGCGGCAGCCGACTGGGTCCTCGACCAGTGCGCGGCGGCTCAGCTCGCTGCCAGCACAGTGCTCGACACCTCGGTCGGCAGCGTGTTGCGCGCGATTTTCGAAGGCACGAGCACGGTAGCGACCTGGCTGCAGGCTGAAGTATTGCAGCTCGCGATGATGATGCGTTTGAGCACCGCGACCGGTGCTGACGTCGACAGCTGGCTCGCCGACTGGGGTCTGACCCGGCTGCCTGCGGTTCCCGCGACCGGCACCATCACTCTGAGTCGCTACACCAGCACCGGGTCCGCGACTGTCGAAGTTGGTTGGGTCGTCCAAACGGGCGATTTGACCCAGCAGTACCAAATCACGGCCGATGGCACGAATCTCTACTGGAGCGCCAGCGTCGGTAGCAGCGGCGGCTATATCATCCCCGTCGGCACGGCATCGATTACCGTGCCTATCAGCGCCGTGACTGCTGGCTCTGCTGGTAACGTCATCGCTGGCGCCATCGACCTGGTCGGCACTGCGATGCCGGGCGTTGACCTTGTATCCAATGCCACTGCGACCGGCGGCGGTGCTGATGCCGAGAGCGATGTCGCCTTCAAAGCGCGGTTTCTGCTGTTCATCCGTGGGCTGACGAGCGGAACGATTCCGGCGGTCCAAGTAGCTATCGCGGACACGCAGGAAGGCCTGACGTACTCGATTGCCGAGAACCAAGACGAGCAAGCGAATTTCAGCCCTGGCCATTTCGTAATCACGATTGACGACGGCAGCGGTTACCCGCCGGCGGCACTGAAAACTGTCGTGTATGCTGCAGTCGACGCGGTCCGCCCGGTTGGCAGCACATTCAGTGTGCAGAGCCCGAATGTCATCCCCGTCGCTGTCAGCCTTACACTGACGCTGGGTTCCGGGTCGACGAAACTCGCTCTGACGCCGGCGATTCAGTCGGCCATCTCGACTTACATCAACAGCCTGTCGGTAGGTCAGATTCTCAGCGTAACCCGCATCGCGCAGCTGGCCTACAACGCCTCTCCGGTCGTCACCAATGTCAGCTCCATCACACTGAACGGCGCCGGCACGGACCTCCAGCCGGCGGCAAATGCGGTCGTCAAAGCGGGCGCCGTCACCATCAACTGAGCGAGCTGACCGATGGCCCAGGGTGACCAAACCGATTTCCTGAGCCGACTGACCAGAACCCTGCCGACCGGCTGGTTCCCGAGTTCGGCACCGGTTCTGCAATCGGTGCTCAGCGGAATCGCGCAGTCGTTCGCCGACATATTCTCCCTGGCCGGCTTCATCGCATCGCAAGCTCGGCTACGGACCGCATCCGGCGCCTGGCTCGACGCCGCCGTATACGACTACCTTGGCCTGTCGTTTTCACGTGCCGCCGGTGAGTCCGATGCCAGCTTTCGTGCCCGCGCGATGGCGGCCATCCTGGTCAACCGGAACACACGCGCCGCCGTTCGCGGAGCTTTGCTGAACCTGACCGGGCAGCAACCCCAGATATTCGAGCCGCGATTCACAGCGGATGCAGGCGGCTACGGCACGGTCGGCACAGCGTACAACGCGGCCGGCGGGTGGGGTTCGTACCGTATGCCGTTTCAGTTTTTCATCACGGCATACAGACCGGCCGCCGGGTCCGCGTTCACCGCGACTGACGCGCAGATTCAGGCCGCCGTAGTCAGTGTGCTGCCGGCTGCGGTCGTCGCCTGGATTCGAATCGTCGACCCGAGCGCGATTGGCTCGCTGCTGGATATCAATTTCTATCTCGACAAGAGCACGATGGCATGACGTACTCACCGAATTTCGTGGCCGGCGCCATCCTGCATGCTGCGGACCTGAACGGCGCGTTCAACGCTGTCGAAGGTGATATCAGCGCCAACACGACCGCGATTGCTGCCGTCCAGGTGACCGCCTCAGCTGCCAATGCCGCCGCCAGCGCTGCATCTGCCGCCGCGGCCGCAGCTCAGGCGACTGCGAATGCCGCGGTGCCCAGCTCGGCCCTGGGTGTGACTGTCGCCACGCTGACGGGCGGGTCGCTGCCGGTGTCCCAGCTGCCGACGAGCGGTATTGTGACCTCGATTAACGGCAAAAGCGGCGCTGTTACCTCGTCGCCGGCGGACTATCAACTCGCTCGCGATATTTCGACACCGAAGCCGGTCCTCAGCTCTTTCACGCAGACAGTTGCCTCAACCGCCAACGCACAGCTTGCGGCGGCGACGACTGACCTCGGCGATGCGCTGCTTGTGACCAACCTCGCGAACGTCGCGACCAGTGCCTCAACCGGCCTCACCGCATACGGCATGTTCAAGCCGGTCAAGGCCATCGATGCCATCACGATGGTCGTCGAGCCGGACGAGTTCTACGTCCTGAACGCCGGCCAGAGCTCGGTCTACGGTCCGCACATCGGCATCGGCCTGCTGCTATCGAGCTCGTCTGCAGGGCCATCGACCAAAATCTATTGCGCGAACGGCGTTTACGGACGCTCCAGCGGCGGCCTCTGGGCGGCTGTCACCGGCCAAGCGCAGTCGTATGCGAGCAGCTCGTCGAACCCCGCTGATATGACCTCGGGCTCGCTGAATTCGGGTATATCAATACCGCTGTATCAGCGCATCTGGCTCAAGGTCACCGGCATCCAGTCGGGGTCGCTTGTGTTCTCAGCGTCCGTCAACGGCAGAAATTGGTATCCGGCCGGCACCGCCACGGTGACCGCGTCTACGGTTCTCGCGGTAGGCTTCTACGGTATGTGCCCGTACGGCTCGGCCAAGATTCCGAACTACGCCCAGCTCGTGGGCTGGGGCCAGGCCGACAGCTCCGGCAACGCCATCACCGCCTACTAAACACCCCAATCCTCGACACCCTGACGCCACCTCGGCGCCGGGCCGAACACTCGCGAGCTCCGCCATGGACAGAACCATCGTATATCCGAGCGCTCTACCGGCGGACACGGACATCCTGCAGCCGCAGCGCGACGCAGCTACGGCTATAGGATTCCTGACTGCGGCGGCTATCGGCCCCGGGCGCGCCGACGGCTTCGGTACCGTCCAGGTCCCGGGTTCGATGAGTGTGTCGGTCGGAAACGGCAGCGTGACGACGCTCGGAGTTGTCGATGGCTCAGCATTCGGGTCGCTGCCGGCGGATTCGACGCCTATTGTGAAAACCGGCATCGTTCGGCAGTCGACGATTTTGCAGACGCCGGCGCCAACGTCGGCCGGTCAGTCCATCAATTATTTGGTCCAGGTCGCATACGCGGAATCCGACACGTCGCCGAGCGTGCTTCAGTATTACAACGCCGCGAACCCCGTTCAGCAGTACTCGGGCCCTGGAGGTGCCGGCGGCTCTCAGAATACGCGTCGCCTGCAGACCGTGCTCGTGAGCGCGAAAGCTGGCTCGGCGGCGGCCACCGGTTCGCAGACCACGCCGTCGCCGGATTCTGGCTATCTCGGTGTTTTCGTCGTCACCGCGACCGCCGGCAGCAGCACGCTCACAATCGGTCCGTACAACAACGGTGCGTCGATGGTCGGCGACAAATTGCCGGTCACGAACACCAAGCTGGCCGCCTTGACCGCGTCTGTCGCCGGAATTCCGGCGCAGGTCGCGTCGAACACGACCGCCATCAGCACCAATACCGCCAACATCGGCACCCTACAGACCCAGGTGGCCGCGAACACCACAGGCCTGGCGACCGCGAATACGCGCATCTCGGCTATCCAGAGCGGTGTCAGTCGGATGGCCAACTGGGCGGCGGCCGGCAGCTATACGTTCACCGTACCGCCCAACGTCTCCATCCTGAAGGTCACCGTCGTCGGAGGCGGCGGCGGGGGCGGCGGGGGCACGACATCGAACGGCGGCGGAGGCGGAGGTGCGGGCGGCACGGCGTGGGGATATGTGCCTGTCTCGCCCGGCGCGCAGTACACGGTCACCGTCGGTGCCTCGGGCGCGGGCGGCAACTCAGGCGGCGATGGCTCAGCCGGCGGCAGCTCCAGTTTCAGCAATCTGCTATCAGCATCCGGCGGCAGCGGTGGCTCCGGCGGCGCGAATACACTCGCCGGCGGCGTGGGTGGCACCGGCTATCTCGCGAGCACCGGTGTGAACGCAGGTGTCACGCTCGCCGGAGGCTATGGCGGCGACGGGTTGTCGGGTTCCACGGCTGCTGGCCAAGGCGGCACATCGAGTGAAGGCGGCGGTTCACGCGGCAACAAAGCAAGCGGATTCCTCGGTCAGGGCGCGCTCGGTTCTGGCGGCGGCGGCGGTTACGGCACCTCGTCGCCTGCGGGTGGTGCAGCCGGCATCGTTGGTATCGTCAGCGTCGAGTACTGATGCCGGCTGTCGCTGATTCTGTAAACGAATTTATGCGAGCGAGCCGATTTGTACGCGTTTTGATGCAGCCGTACGTGTTTTGGTGCTCGAAGGCTGATTTCTACGTGTTCTGATGCGGGCGAATCGGCATACAGGCGTTTTTAGCTTCGGAATCTGCCGCAGGCATATTTCATCGGCCGAATGCCATTTCGTCGTCCTACGACCGTTTCTGCGCGTTCCGAATTTCTGAGAGACCCCGAAAATGGACGAAATCACCGTGCCGGGCCCGGCGCGAACATACGCGCTGGTCGAGAACGCGCTCGTGATGCAGCTCGTGCAGAGTTCGACGCCGATATCCGAGCTGTTTGTGCCGGGAATGCCCTGGCGCGATGTGTCGGATGTGTCGCCGGCCCCGCAGGTCGGTTGGAGCTACACGCCGGCAACTGACACTGCCGCCGAGAGCTACAGTGCGCCGGTCGTTCAGCCTGTGACGTCAATCTCCGGGTCTGCGTTCCTGGCGCTGCTGTCGTCCGACGAGCTCACAGCGATTACGAAAGTCGCCATCTCCGATGCCGGCACGTTGGCCTGGCTGCTGTCGTTGTCGATGGCCGGCTCGGTCGTCCAGCTCGATGACCCGGCGCTGAAAACCAAGCTCGATGCACTGGTGTCCGGCGGCGCCCTGACCGCTGACCGCGAGAGCGTGCTGCTGGTCGGCGGCGTGACACCTGCGAACTGAATAGAAACCTGCGGCGTCGGCTCCTCGGCATCGTGAAACCATTGATTACAGCGAGACATTTACGATGCCGACGAACAGACAGAGCCGCGACGATGATGCAAGCGGACCATTCCATTTCAAGCGCGGCATCGATATCGCCGTAGCGATTACGCTCGCTCTGCAGATTCTCGCCGGAACATGGTACGCCTCGGCGGCCAACGCGCGTCTCGCGAATCATGAAATCCGTATTGTAGCTCTAGAGAAGTCGTCGGCCGAGACGGTCGACAAGCTGACGACCGCCATCTTGGACATCGATGTCCGGCTCGCCCGAATTGAGACCCAGCTCGCATCCGTCCAGCGCCAGCCGACAACGATAATCGCGAAATAGTTCGCGTAATCGGTGCTTTTTTCTTGACTTCTGCCATCGCAATGCTGCAGACTCAGAAGTGAAACTCATCAATCAGATGAGAGCAACAAGAAGCGTAGAGGAAGCGCGATGAACAGGCAGCAGACTACACTACAGGATTACTCAGCGCAAGAGCTCGATGCAATGCATCAGCAGCTCGGCGGCTGGGACGCGGTTGCGGCGCATCTCGGTGTCAGTGGTCGCACGCTCAGCAGATATCGCGCTGGATTGTCGGCGGTCGAGGCTCCGGTCGAGCAGGTTTCTGCGCCGGCTACCGCTGTATCAACTGACCTGACGGACCTGGTCGCTCAGCTCGCGGCGGCGATGTCGGCACAGTCGGCGGCGACACAGCAGTTGCTGCTGAAAATCTCCGGGAACGGTGCGGTTGTCGAGCCGGTCCGGAAACCGGTGACGCAAAAGCCTGTGGCGGCACAGCGACCGGCGGCTCAGGCAACCAAGGCAGACGTCCCGGTTTTCGACCGCCTGCAGGCGGCGAAGCGCCGCGCTGCTAAACACCATCCCACGGACCAAAAAGACCTCGATTCCGAATACGTCGGGCCGCTCGGTGATGGACGTCCGTATGCCGGCGAGATTTTCGGAGTATCGAAGAAGCGCCGCCCGCGCATCGGTGCGACACCGGTCACTAGCCCGCGCACGACACTGGTCATCGGCGATTCTCATTTCCACCCCGCCATCACGCCGCTCACGATGCGTGCGATGACTCTGGTTTCGCTGCATGCCGCGGCGATTCAGCCTGAGCACCTGGTCCACATAGGCGATGGCGGCGACTGGTCCAGCGTGTGTAGGCACGTCCGGAACGACACCTGGAAAGCCCGCGAGAAGCCTTCGCTGCGGCAGGATTTGGATTGCTTCCGCGAGAACTGGATTCAGCTGAATCGGGCTCTCGATGAACACGGCGTGGCGGTCGGCAAGCGTAACTACTGCTGGGGAAATCACGACGCTTGGCTGAGCACGTTTGAAGACGACCATCCCGAGCTTAAGGGCCTGGCAACTGGAGAGCTCAGCGAGATTCTGCGTGACTCCGGTTGGTCGGCGACAGACTACGGCGAGTACTATTTCATCGGCGGCGTGGCCTACACGCATGTACCGCTGAACGGCATGGGGCGTCCGGTAGGCGGCCAGACCGGCGAAAACACGGTCGCCATGCAGAGCTCCCGCGATACGGTTTTCGGACATACGCATCGATACGCGATGGCTCGCAGGCCGCGCATGGATGGTGTCATTGGAACGACGCTCAACTGCGGCTCCAGCATGCCTGAGTACTATGTGGGCGAGTATGCCCAACTCAGTCAGGGTCGCGCTCTGGACTACGGTGTTCTCGAAGTCGTCGACTTTGACTGCAGAATTCAGAGCCACCGTTTCGTGACCATGCGCGAGCTGGAGGCACGCTACGGCGCCGATGCGGACAGGAGGCTCGCATGAGAACCTCGGTCGACAAGGCCCGCATCGTCCAGCTGCACGCGCAGCACCTCGATGCCGCCATCATCGCCGAGCGCCTCGGATGCAGCCGCCGCGCCGTGCACCTGGCCATCCAGCAATGGACCGCCGCCCAGGCGGAGCAGCCATCGTGAACCGCATACCGCCGCCGCACCCCGCCATCCGGCTGCACGAGATTCAGGCGCTGTCGATTTCCGATATCGCAGCTCGGCTTCGAACCCCGCCAGACGACGTGTCAGCGATACTGAAACGTCATCGAGAAGCCGAGTACGACCGGCAATTCAGACGAGCTGTCAGCCGATTGCGGCTGCGCACACAGCAATTCTCCTGACAGCGGCACCCACACGGGTGCCGTTCTCATTTTAGGGCACCCATCCCATGCCGACACGATTCGATACCTGCCTACAATTCACGTGGCGCCCGGAAAACGATGGCCAGCAGCTGCATGTCACCGCCGGCGACCGGGGTGGGGCGACGAGCTGGGGTGTGACAATCGGCACGTATGCGGCCTGGCGCCGCGGTCATGGACGGTCAACGCCGACGGTCGCGGACCTCGCAGCGGCACCGAAATCCGAGCTGGCACAGCTGTATGCGGAGCTGTTCTGGAATCCGATTTCGGGTGCCCGGCTTCCCGTCGGGGTGGACTTGGTGTGCTTCGATTTCGGCGTGACATCAGGTGTCGGTCGGTCCGCGCAGCTGTTGCAGGAAATCCTGGGTGTCACCGTCGACGGCCGTGTTGGACCGGGCACGCTACAAGCCGCGCTGTCCGCCGACCGCATCACGCTCATCCGCTCACTCGCTGCCCGGCATGAGCAGTACTACCGGTCTCTCAGCGATTTCCCGAGATTCGGCCGTGGCTGGCTAAGGCGAAATGCCGACCGCCTGACCGCCGCCCTGGCATCTCAGCCGGCCAACACCAACACGCCGACGAATACGAACCTGGCCGCCGGTACCCCGAAGTCAGGACTACTGGGAGAGCTGCGCGATGCCATTTCACATATCTGAGCGCCTGCGCCGGCTGCGGTTCTCACACCGGGCGCTGGATATCCTGCTTCGTCAGCTCACACAGAAATCGACCGTGGTCGCGCTACTGAATGCGGTTGTTTTGCTCGTCGGGTATCACGCCGACCCGGCAAAAATCGATGCCGTCGGTCTGCTGCTGAGCCTGGTCGACACCGTGATTCTGGCTCTCGTGCAAGAGCGGCCCGGTCCAGGTCCCGGCTGCCCGCCGCCACCGCCGCCTGACGACACCTGTGCACCAGCACCGGGAGATGCACCATGCCCATAGTCGCTACCCTGCTGGCCTCCCGGCTCGCACGCCGCATCCTCGCCGGCATCGTCACCCTGCTGACCATCGCCGCCCTGGCGTTCGCGGCACATCACGAGCACCAGCGGGCCATCACCGCCGAGGCCAAAATCTCCGCCGCCCAGGCCGAAACAGCCGCCATCCGCGCTCAGGCCGCCGCCTCGATTACCGCGCTGGAATCAGTCGCCGCACGCACCAACGCCCGCACTCAAGCCATCGGACACATTCGAGATGAGATTCATGCCGCCCCAGCCTCCAGCAGCTGCGCTGATTCTCCTGCTGTGCGGGCTCTGCTTACAGGGCTGCGGGAACGGTCCGCCGGCACGCATTGATGTTCCTGCGAGCCTGTTGAGCTGTCAGCCGGAGCCGACGGTGCCGCCGGATGGGCTGACTGATGCGGCTCTGGCTGAGTATGTGCTGCGGCTCGTAGATGCCGGAGATGATTGCCGGGTGCGGCTGTCAGCGGTAGCTGGCGTGCTGGCGGTGCAGAAATCGAGATAGAATGAAGAACCCCGGGTTGCCGTCACTGGCGCCCGGGGTCCTTTTGCGTTTTCGGCCCTACAATTAGCCCGTCGACCTCACACGTTGCAGCGTATCCAAACCGCTCCCGGACACCGCGAAATCAATCGCAATGTCAGCCAGCCGCGGCAGCTCCATCCACCACCGATACGCCAGCGCTCGAATCTGTCGGCGGTTGGTATCGGCATCGATGCGAATCTCGGCATCGTGCAGCGCATGAATCACATCGCGAATCCGTACGCCGGCGAATCCGAGGAGACGCGCTTCGTCAATCCAGATTTCGCTGCCGGCCGGAGACCAGGACAGCTCGATGCGCGATGGCCGCCGGCCGACCCATCTGTTGAATTTGTCGAATTCGGGGTTGGCGATGTGGTTCTCGACAAAGAGTCGGCTGCGCGGGTCGTCGTAGTGCGCCCAGTCGCCGGGTTGGGCGTGGTTGTCCTGCACGAAATACACAGCGCCGTATTTGTCAGCGGCTCGGGCGGAATGAGAACGAGGTTTCGAGGTCGGCATGGTTGTCTCCATGGTGTGCTGTTGTTATCGGGTAGGTGACCCGGCGGCATGGTGACCGCCGGGTGTGGGTGGTATCAGTCCAGCCAGCTGAGGGCGTCGTCTGCGTCGTCGCCGGCCGTCGGGGTCGAGTCCAGCGCAGCCGCCAAAATCCGCTGCTTGGCCACCAGCCTTTTGGCAATCAGCAGGTCGATGCTGCCCTCCAGAACCGCGTGCTGCACCAGCACCGAGTTCTGCTGACCCAAGCGGTGTGCACGGTCCTCTGCCTGGCTCATGGCGGCAGGGGTCCAGTCGAGCTCGGCGAAAATCACGTGCGATGACGCGGTGAGCGTGAGCCCGACCCCGGCTGCTTGGATATTGCCGATGAAAACCCGCACCCCGGGGGCATTCTGGAATCTGTCCACAATTCCCTGCCGGCGCTCTGGCGGCACATCACCAGTGATGGTCACAACCCCCAACTCCTGCAGGCCCGCTTGCAGAGCTGAGATGACGTCCTTGTGGTGCGCGAAAAGAATCACCTTGCCGCCCTCGGCAGCATCGCGTGCCAGCTCGACGACCGCATCGACTTTTGCCAGCGCGGTATCGTGCCGGATACGCGAAATCTCGGTGAACGCAGCCTGCACATCAGCTCGCTTGCGCTCCAGCTCAGCCCTGTAGGCGCTGTTCGCATCTCCACCCGCGGCTTTCAAAGCTGCGAGCGCGGCCTTTGCTGCCCTGGCCTGAGCGAGGATTTTGCTCTCGGCAGCAATCGCCTTGCGGGCAGCGGGAGTATCGGCCGGCAGCTCAATCAGCTGCCGCACTTTCTCCGGCAGGTCTGTCAGCACATCGCTTTTCATCCGGCGGACCATAATGGTCGACCGCAGGCGCTCCTGGAGGGCGGTGAGATTCGATGCGCCCGAGAAATCCCAGCCGAACCGGGTTTTGTGCCCGTTGCAGTAGGCCCGGCCGTAGTCGAAAAAGCTCGGGAATTGCCGCGGCGCCAGCGAGTTCAACAGGGTGAACGCCTCTGCCGGCCTGCTCATAATCGGCGTGCCGGTGAGGTACAGGCGCCTGCGAGCCTTGATGCCCTGGACCTCCTCGCCGCCCTTTTTACGCCCGCCCAGGATGTTGAGCGTGCGCTTGGCATCTCTAGACTTCACATACTGAGCCTCATCGAGAATCAGCATGTCCCAGTCGATGGCCCTGATGGCAGCGGCGGTCGGCGTATCCCTGCTGAAAATATCGTAGGTGCCGATTGTGATGTTGGTGTCTGCCGCCGGCAGCGCCTTGGTGGTCGCAAACCCGATTGTCAGCTCCCGGCTACCGAATCTCTCAATCTCGCGCTGCCAGTTTCTGGTCAGCGAGGCGGGGCATATAATCAGAATGCGGTTGAGCGAGGTATCGAGATTCAGCACTCCGATAGCCTGCGCCGTTTTGCCAAGGCCCATGTCGTCGGCCAGCAACACGTTCTCGCGGCCGGCGGCGTATGCGATGCCGGCGAGCTGGTAGGGCATGAAATTCAGGCCGCTGCCGCAGGGCACCTCGATATCAGATGAGGTTGCGTGCGAGGCCGCAATCTGGATAGCGGCGGCCGCTTTCCGTTCTGCTGCCGCGGCCTGCTGGGCCTCCATGCGCATATTGATGATGGCCAAGGTGGCCTCGTCGACCTCGGCGAGTTCAGCAACTGCCTGCGCCCGCGAGGCGGAGTTCGAATACCATCGGCTGATGCTCGGGTCCCACCTGAAGCCGGCAGAACGGGCTGCATCGCCCTCTGCGTAAACTGTTTTCAGCAGGAACTGCTGAGATGCATTGTCGAAAGTCAAAATCATGGCCGTTTCTCCCTGTGTTGGTTGCACCGGCAGCCAGATTTCCCCTCCGCATTGCCCTGCTATTACAGGATGGCA
>NZ_JACHXV010000032.1 GCF_014192375.1 Endobacter medicaginis
CCAATACATTGGCGCGGGGTGGAGCAGCCCGGTAGCTCGTCAGGCTCATAACCTGAAGGTCACAGGTTCAAATCCTGTCCCCGCAACCATCTCAACTTGCGATTGGCCCGCCCCTCCGGCGGGCCTTTTGCTTTTCAGCGAAATCGCAAGGATCCCAGCGAGATCGCCGCGCACATCGATCTTCAGCTCGTTGTCTTCCGGCGTCAGAGTGATCTCCCGCACCAGCGAGCGGATCACGTCGGAGGCGACCATCCGCTTCTCCTCCGAATCTTCCTGAAGCGCGGCATACAGTTCGTCGACTTGGACGTGGTAATGATGCGCCATGTTGGGATGCAGGAGGGGTGGCGGCTCTTCGGCGTCCTCAAGGAACGCCTTCAACTCCTTCTGTCGACGCTCCAGCACGACCATCTTCTCGTTGAGACGATCGGCGGCGCCTCCCTTCAGAATGAGGTTCAGAAGCGTGTCGAGTTCGCGGTCAATCCGCTTGACCTCGGCTTCGGCCGCGTCGATCGACGCCCGGCCTTCCATGCGGAGCCGGTTCATCTCGCGGGTGAATTCTTCGCAGAACTCCTTGAACAGCGCGGGGTCCATTAGGTGATGACGTAGCGCATTGAGGACGCGCGCTTCGAGCTGATCGCGTCGGATGTTCTTCCGATTGTCGCAGGTGCCCTTGTTGCGCGCGGTCGAGCAGCCGACCAGATCGGCCGAGATCATTGAATAACCGCCGCCACAGCAGGCGCACTTGCTCAGCCCCGAGAAGAGGTATTTGGGCCGCCGGCGTTCGCGGAAATGGTTCTCGGCGTCGCCGTCCTCACTCGGGTTCCGCTTGACGGCCCGCTGGCGATCCTTGACCGCCTGCCACAGATCGTCGTGGAGGATGCGTAGCTCCGGCACCTCCTGCACGATCCATTCCGTCTCGGGGTTCATCCGCGCTTGGCGCCGGCCGGTGTCCGGGTCTTTGATGAAGCGCTGCCGGTTCCAGACCAGCTTGCCGAGATACATCTCGTTGTTGAGGATGCCGTTGCCCCGCTTCGGGTTGCCGTTGATGGTGCTGAAGCCCCATTCGCCGCCACCGGGCGCGGGGATGCCTTCCTTGTTCAGCTCGAAGGCGATCCGCTTGGCCGACTTGCCGGCGGCATAGTCGCGGCAGATGCGGCGAACGACCTCGGCTTGGAACTCGTTGATGGTCCGATCGCCGCGCACCGGCTCGCCGCTCGCGTCGAACTTCTTCACCACATCATAGCCATAGGCATTGCCGCCGCCGGACTTGCCAAGCTCGACTCGGCCCCGCAGACCGCGGCGGGTCTTGTCGGCTAGATCCTTCAGGAACAGGGCATTCATCGTGCCCTTGAGGCCGACATGCAGATGCGTGACCTCGCCCTCGGAGAGCGTGACGAGTTTCACGTCCGAATAGGCCATACGCTTGTAAAGGCCGGCGATGTCTTCCTGATCGCGCGAAAGGCGATCCATCGCTTCAGCCAGCACATAGCGGAAGCGGCCGCGCGTCGCATCGGAAATCAGAGCCTGGATGCCGGGGCGCAGGAGCGAAGCACCGGAAATGGCGTGGTCGGTATATTCCTCGACCACCTGCCAGCCCTGCTTCTCGGCGTGGAGCCGGCAGATACGAAGCTGGTCGGCGATCGAAGCGTCGCGCTGGTTATCGGACGAATAGCGGGCATAGATCGCGACCTTCACAACGCACTCTCCTGAGACATCAGGAGCGCGTCGTGCGGCGTCCCTTCGTCTGCTCCTCGAAAACCTCTCGCGCGGCACGACGGGCGAGCAGGCGAGCCAACTCGACCAGGCGCGGGTCGGGACCATCGCCGCGACGCACGAGAGTCAGTTCCGGCTCTACGAGCCGAAGCGAACTCCTCTGCTTTGGGCGTTTGCCGTGATCCATCGTTGCGCCGTTTGATGTCGGTTGCAAGTTGATGGCTTTCACGATTGTCGTGAATCCAAGTATAGGCAACGGAAATCAAAGGCGGATATTCGGCGGAGAACGGAGCGGTTGCGCGCAGCGTAGCGTGCGCCAGCGACGAATAGGATACGCTGGCGTCGTGAAATGACCTGCGAAAATGCCGCGAAACCTGCTCCATGTGACCTCCTCGACAGCCATCCCTTTTTAGCGTCTTTCGTCAAGACAGGTCAGGCTGCGGATGAAGCTGACAATAGCGTATTGCGTTTGGCGCTACAAGCCGCTATATTTCGGCCAGGGAGAATGGTCATGGCTGCCACCGTCGAACGCAAGGAATACCCGATCTCGATGCGGCTGCCCGAGGCGGATGTCGCGATGATCGATCGCGCCGCCAGCCTGCGCGGCCGTTCTCGCACGGATTTCGTGCGGGATGCCGCCGTGCGTGCCGCCGAGGAAGTCGTCATGGAGCAGGGGCTGATCCGTATGAGCCCGGAGGGCTTCGCGGACTTCATGGAAATCCTGTCCCGTCCGCCCACCATCGTTCCCGAAATGATGGAAGTGCTCAAGCGGCCTGCTCCGTGGGAGCCCGGCTACGTCGCGAAGCGGTGAGCCGTGGCTCTATCGGCGCCTGAACCGCTGACTGCCGCCCATGATGTTTCCGAATTCTCCTGCGGCAAGCCGACACTCGATCATTGGCTGAAAGCGCGCGCCCTCTCCAATCAGGAAAAGGGCTTCACCGCGGTCGTCGTTGTCCATGAAGCGGGGCGCGTCGTCGGATATTACGGGCTCGCACCGACGGGGGTGGTCCCTTCGATCCTGCCTCGCTCGATCCGCACGGGCCAGCCGCCCAATCCCGTTCCCTGTCTGCTGCTCGGGCAGCTCGCCACGGATACGGCCTGGGCCGGACAGGGCATCGGCACCGGCCTGATGAAACATGCCCTTGAGCGTTGTGTACAAGCTGCCCGCCTGATCGGCGGACGGGCGCTGATGGTCAACGCCGTCGATCAAGACGCTGCCAGGTTCTGGCAGCGACGAGGCTTTATCCCCTCGAAGGACGATCCGTTGGTCCTGTTCCGGCCGATTGCCGACATCGCCGCGATGCTGACGGCAGGGGGAATCTGACGTGAGGGATGAGCCTCTTCCAACTTGATATGGTGGGGGGAAGCCTTCCCCCTGGCCGGCACTTTGTTGCCGGCACACCCTCTTCTGCGGGGAGACCCCCAGGCTGTGCAGAAACTCATCCGGACCTCAATGGGCTTGGATATATCCTGCAAGCCGTGCATCAGCTTGCTTCGATCAATGTGCTCGGTCTGACAGAGTGAACGCCCGAAGGTTGTCGAAACGTTTTACATCATCAGGCTAAGCGCAGCTCCGCCCACGGCCGCCAGCAACACGACGACCCATGGCGGAGCTTTCCAGGCCATCAGCGCCACGAAACAAATCAAGGCCAGTGCGAAATCCGGCATGCCGCCGATCGCGCTGGTGAAGACAGGCGAATAAAGCGCAGCGCCGAGAATGCCGACGACGGCGGCATTGGCGCCCTGCATGGCCGACTGCGCCCATGTCGTGCGGCGCAACTGATCCCAGAAGGGCAGCGCCCCGATCAGGATCAGGAAGCCCGGCAGGAAAACTGCGACAAGAGCGATCATCGCGCCGGCCACGCCGTTCGGCGCCGGTCCCATGACCGCTCCGAGCCAGGCGGCAAAGGTGAAGAGCGGTCCGGGGACCGCCTGTGCTACGCCATAGCCCGCGAGGAAGGCATCATCGGACACCCATCCCGGCGCGACCGTTTCGGCCTGTAACAGTGGCAACACGACATGTCCGCCACCAAAGACCAGCGAGCCAGCACGATAGAAGCTGTCCGCAAGCGCCCACCCCTGAGCCTGCCCCGCAAGGATCGGGAGACCAATCAGCAAGACGGCGAACAGCGCAAAGGCCGTCAGCCCGGCTTTGCGTGAAACCGGCACAGGCAGATGCTCGCCAATCGTGACCTGTCCTTTGCCAAGAGCCAGCCCGGCGAGTGCGCCCAGCAGTATGGCCGCCATCGTCCCGATCACTCCCGGCGCCCAGGCAAGCAGAAGCACGGCCACGACCGCGATCGTGGCGCGCTCCTTATCGGGGCAGAGGTTTTTTGCCATGCCCCACACGGCTTGCGCCACGATGGCGACGGCGACGATCTTGAGACCATGCAGGACGCCAAGCGCAAGTGGACCTTGCAGCCGCGTAGCCGTCATGGCAAGCGCGAGAAGGATCATGGCCGATGGCAGGGTGAAGGCGAGGAAAGCTGCAAACGCGCCGAGCCATCCCGCCCGCGTCAGACCAAGAGCAAAGCCGACCTGGCTGGAGGCCGGACCGGGCAGGAACTGGCATAGCGCCACCAGATCGGCATATGCGCTTTCGCTCAGCCATTTTCGCCGCGTCACCAGTTCGTCCCGGAAATAGCCCAGATGCGCGATCGGTCCGCCGAAGGAGGTGAGCCCCAGCTTCAGGAATGCGCGGAATACCTCGGAGACGCTTCCTTGCGACTGTTGCGGGCTATGATCCATTCAGGAGACCTCGTTGGTTGGGGCATTCTTGCAAACGATGACGTGCGATCGGCGCGAGATAGATTCTCAGGTTGCAGTCGTCAGGTTGACCCGCCGCATCAGAGCCTCGCCGCTCTCCTTGCGTTCGGAATAGCGGTGGGTGAGGTAGGTAGAGACGTCGCGCGTCAGCAGTGTGAACTTCATCAGTTCCTCCATCACGTCGACCACTCGATCATAATAGGAAGACGGTTTCATCCGGCCCGCCTCGTCGAACTCCTGAAAGGCTTTGGCGACGGAGGACTGGTTGGGGATCGTCACCATCCGCATCCAGCGGCCGAGCACACGCATCTGGTTGACGGCGTTGAAGCTCTGCGAGCCGCCGGAGACCTGCATGACGGCGAGTGTCCGACCCTGCGTTGGCCTTACCGCGCCGTCCGAAAGGGGAATCCAGTCGATCTGCGCCTTCATCACCGCGCTCATCGCGCCGTGACGCTCCGGGCTGGTCCAGACCTGACCTTCCGACCAGCGCGAAAGTTCACGTAATTCCTGCACCTTGGGATGATTGACCTCAGCCCCGTCCGGCAGCGGCAGGCCGGACGGATCGAAGATACGAGTTTCCGCGCCGAAATGCTTGAGCAGACGCTCGGCTTCGAATGTCAGGAAGCGACTGTAGGATCGCTCGCGGAGCGAGCCGTAAAGCAGCAGGATACGCGGCGGATGGGTAGACGGCGTCGCTGCGCGCAGACGGTCCAAACTGGGAACATCAGCGCAACCGGCATCAAGGTTGGGAAGCTCGTCCGGCATCAGCGCTGCGCCTCCGCCAGTCTGGAGACTTTGCCGCCGCGTTCATACCAGCCTTTGGAGCGGTTCACGATCCAGACGACCGAGAGCATAACCGGGACCTCGATCAGCACGCCGACCACCGTGGCGAGCGCCGCGCCCGAGTGAAAGCCGAACAGGCTGATGGCGGCGGCGACCGCCAGTTCGAAGAAATTCGACGCGCCGATCAGCGCCGAGGGACCCGCCACGCAATGCTGTTCGCCGGCCATCCGGTTGAGCAGATAGGCAAGGCCAGAGTTGAAATAGACCTGAATCAGGATAGGCACAGCAAGCAGGCCGATGATTGCCGGCTGCGCGATGATCTGCTCGCCCTGAAAGCCGAACAACAGCACCAGCGTCGCGAGCAGCGCCACAAGTGATGCCGGTCCAAGCTTTGAAAGCAGCCGATCGAGTGCGACCTGCCCGCCGCTCGCCAGAAGTCGACGACGGACGATCTGCGCGATGATGACGGGAATGACGATGTAGAGCACCACGGACAGGACCAGCGTGCCCCATGGCACGGTGATGGCCGACAGGCCCAGCAACAGGCCGACGATGGGCGCAAAGGCAACGACCATGATGGCGTCATTGAGCGCGACCTGGCTCAACGTAAAATGTGGCTCGCCCTTGGTCAGGTTCGACCAGACGAACACCATGGCCGTGCAAGGCGCGGCCGCAAGGATGATGAGACCGGCAATATAGCTGTCGATCTGATCTGCCGGCAGATAGGGCCGGAACAGCCAGCCGATGAACAGCCAGCCCAATAGAGCCATCGAGAACGGCTTTACCGCCCAGTTGATGAACAGCGTCACGCCGATGCCGCGCCAGTGGCGGCCGACCTCGCCCAATGCGGCGAAGTCGATCTTGAGCAGCATGGGGATGACCATCAGCCAGATCAGCACGGCTACCGGCAGGTTGACCTTGGCAATTTCCATCGCGCCGATGGCATGAAATTCGCCCGGCAGAAAATGGCCGAGCGCGATGCCGACGACAATGCACAATGCGACCCAGAGGGTGAGGTAGCGTTCAAAAGTAGACATGGAATTCCTTCAGGCCGTGGGCACGCGCCGGCCGTGTTCGTCGATCACCCGCTCGCCGTCTTCCTTGACGAACGCGCCGTGCTGCGGCGGCAGCAGGTCGAGGACGTCCTCGGACGGTCGGCAAAGCCGAACGCCCTTCGGGCTGACGACGATGGGCCGGTTGATCAGGATGGGATGCGCCATCATCGCATCAAGCAACTCCTCGTCGCTCAGTGCCGGGTTGCCCAGGCCAAGCTCTGCATAGGGCATGCCCTTCTCGCGCAGCAGGGCGCGGACGGGGATACCCATGCGCGCGATGAGCTGGGTGAGCATGTCCCGAGACGGCGGTGTCTTGAGATATTCGATGACATGTGGCTCGACGCCTGCATTGCGGATCATCGCCAGGGTGTTGCGCGAGGTTCCGCAATCCGGGTTGTGGTAGATGATGACGTCCATAGCCTGCCTCACGCCGCGCTGTTGCGTGGAGACGACGCACCTTCGGACTGGCCGATCTCAGTCAGCTTCGTGCGGAGCGACGCCTTGTCGAGACTGGCGACTGGTAGGGACGTAAAGGCCGAGATGCGGTTCTTCATATAGCGGAAAGCGGCGACGAAGGCGGCTTCCTTCTGGATGTCCGGCCCATCGACGGCGGCAGGGTCTTCGATCCCCCAATGGGCGGTCATGGGCTGGCCGGGCCAGACCGGGCAGGCTTCACCGGCGGCACTGTCGCAGACGGTAAAGACGAAATCCATGACAGGCGCGTCGGCTCCGGCAAACTCCTCCCAACCTTTCGAGCGGAAGCCCTCGGCGGGGTAGTCGAAGCTCCGCAACACCTTCAGCGCAAAGGGATTGACCGCTCCCTTCGGCTGCGACCCGGCAGAGAAGGAGCGAAAGCGACCATCGCCGTCCTTCTTCAGAATGCTCTCGGCGAGGATCGAGCGCGCGGCATTGCCGGTGCAAAGGAACAGAACATTGTAGATGCGGTCAGTCATGGGTGGCCTCCTTGGCGGCGAGGGTTTGCGGTGAGCAGCAAGGGGAAAAATCGGCGATCAGGGGCGCGCAGATTTCCGGGTGGCCACCGCAGCAATCCTTGACGAGAAAGCCCGCGAGCTCCCGCACAGCGTCGAGCCGCGCCCGATAGATGATCGAGCGGCTATGCCGCTCAGCATCAATCAGACCGGCGCGCGTCAGCGTCGCCAGATGCGTGGACATGGTGTTGTGCGGGACATCCAACCGGCGGGCGACTTCGCCCGCGGGCAATCCGTCCGGCTCGTGCTCCATCAGCAGGCGGAACACGTCGAGGCGGGTCGGTTGCGCGAGCGCGGCGAAAGCGAGGATGGCGTTTTCTGATTCCATATGTCGAGACTAATCGACATATGGACTGGAGTCTAGACCGGGACGGCACATAGTTTCCGCCTCGTCGGGAGACCGCTGAAACTCGCTTGTGATAGGAAAGCTGGCCGTCACCCAAACAGCAGCCTCAGACCCGAGGCGAGAAGGATTGCCGCCAGAATGATGCGCAGCCATAGTTCGGGGAGGTAACGGCTGCCGATGAAGGCCCCGAGCGAGCCGCCAACAGCGACGGCGATCAGCCACCCGGGTAGCGCACTAGGGATCTGATCCCACCAGGCATAGGCTCCAAGCAGTGCAGCAGCCGAATTCATCAGATTGTAGACGGCGGTTGTCGCGGCAGTCTGGCGCGCTGTCCCCCAGTTCATCGCGAGGATCACCGGTGCGAGGAATACTCCGCCTCCGGTCCCGGTCGTGCCGGATATGAAGCCGATGATCGCACCCGTGGCCAGCGCCGGGATGAAGGGCGGATCGGTCGGCAGGTCCGCAGATGATCCAGATCTACGAAGGGCCGTCCGCGCCATCTGGACGGCCGACAGGACGAGGACCGCCCCGACGACCGGATAATAGATATCCGCCGGTAGCTGAACAGATCCTCCGAGCAGAGAGAACGGGAAGCCCAGGATCGCAAAAGGCCAGACACTTCGCCACGACAACCTTCCCGCCTTCAGGAACATGGCTGTCCCGATTGCTGCGACCAGCAGATTGAGGGCGAGCGCGGTCGTCTTCATGGCCAACGGCGCAAAGCCGACCAGCGCCATGATCGCGATGTAGCCAGATGCCCCAGCCTGGCCGACCGACGCATAGATTAGTGCGATGAGGAAGAAGGCCACCGCGAGCCAGAGTCCATCCAATTCCACCTTGCCAGAACCTCATCATGGTCGGCATCCCGAGCGTGCGGCAGCGCGCGCGTTCCCCGAAGCTTCATTGTCTATCACCAGTCTGGTGCGAGCAACATGTTCTGATGGCGCCACAGTAGATATTGTTCGTATTGCCAAGCATTTACTGGGATTATTCGGCTGCCGATGCTACACTTGATTACTTGCGACGCGGGGGCAAAATGGGACGCTTTATTGAGGGATATGATCGAAGCCAGCCGCTTCTTTTACCTGCCTGCGTCGATGACTACGTTCCGCAGGAATCTCTGGTCCGCGTCGTTGATGGCTTCGTCGAAACCCTCGATCTCACGGCGCTCGGCTTCGAGCGCACTGTCTCGGCCGCAACAGGGCGACCCGGTTATCACCCCGGCGATATGCTGCGACTGTATATCTGGGGTTACCTGAACCAGTTGCGCTCCTCGCGCCAGTTGGAGCGAGCCTGCCAGCGCGACCTGGAGGCCATCTGGCTGATGCGGCGCATGACCCCGGACTATCGGACCATCGCAGCGTTCCGGCACGATAATCCCGAAGCGATCATTCGCACAGGCGCCGCGTTCATCAGCTTCTGTCGCGAGAACGGCCTTGTTACTCCCGGCAAGGTGGCACTGGACGGGACCAAGATGCGGGCGGTTGCCAGCGCGAAGAACATCGCTGGAGCAGATCGCCTGGCGCGCGACATCGCTCATACTGAAACGGAAATCGCCTACTATCTCGACCGTCTCAACATAGCGGATCAACACCCGGCGGACGTGCGCGATCAGACAGTCAATCGCGCGGCTTTTGCCGGCGCCATCGCATCGCTGGAGCGCCGAAAGCGGAGGTTGGAGAAACGGCAGGCCGAACTTGCAGAGCACGATACAAACGTCGTGGTCTTCGGGGAACCGGATTCACGACCAATGGGATATGGCCGGGCGCCGAAGTTTCCAGCCTATAATCTCCAGAGTGTCGTCGATATCGAAAGTGGCCTGATCATTCACAACGATGTCGCCAACGAAGCCAACGACAGCCAGTTGCTGCATCCAATGGCGATTGCGGCAAAGCAAGTGCTCGACGTCGACCAGCTCGAAGTGCTGGCGGACGGAGGCTATTCGAATGCGCAGGAGGTCGCGCGCTGCGAGCAAGATGGTGTTCACGTGGCGGCACCGATCAAGCGTGGCGCCATGAGCGCAGAATTCTTCCGCCCTGTGCAGTTCATCCATGACGAACAAACCGACACGATCCGCTGCCCGGCTGGTGAAACCATGCATCCCAAGGGCAAACATACCCGAAATCGGGCGATCCGATACAGAACGCCCGCGTGCCAGACCTGCCAGATCAAACCGCAGTGTACGCCGGGATATCAACGCACGATCCACAGGCTCGTGGATCAGGGTGCGCTCGATCGGATGGAGCGTCGGGTCCACGAGAATCCCGATCTCATGGTGATCCGTCGCTGCACGGTCGAGCATCCCTTCGGCACCATCAAGCGAATGTCTGGCGGAGGCCGCTTCCTGACCCGCGGTTTGCGGCGGGTGAAAGCCGAAGCTGCCCTCTCGGTCCTGGCATTCAACATCATTCGCGCTTCGAACGCCTTCGGGACCGGAGCGCTGATGTCGCGAGGCTGAGAGCCCCGCTCGATTCAGTTCGCCTCATCGCGCCCGCACTGAATCGTCTGCGAGTTTCTGCACAGCCTGCCCCGCAACGCCCCCTTTAGAGGGAGAGGAGGGCTGAGCTGCCCCCTTCTGAGTGGTCCATCGACTATGACAGTCTGGACCAAGGAAGGGACGACGCATGCCAGCGAAGAAGCACAAGCCCGAGGAGA
>NZ_JACHXV010000033.1 GCF_014192375.1 Endobacter medicaginis
GGCCACCGGCCGCAATCCGCGCCGCGCAGCTTCCACTCGCGGCCGTCGCCGCGTAGGCTTCAGATCGGTGTCTCACAATCTGCGGGCGGTACACCCCGTTCCAGCTTTTTGTCACAGCATTCCGCCCCGCCGCCGGGTCCGCGTTCACCGCGACTGACGCGCAGATTCAGGCCGCCGTAGTCAGTGTGCTGCCGGCTGCGGTCGTCGCGTGGATTCGAATCGTCGACCCGAGCGCGATTGGCAGTCTGCTCGATATCAATTTCTATCTCGATAAAAGCACACTGGCATGACGTACAATCCGAACTTCGTAGCCGGCTCGATACTGCACGCCGCTGATTTGAACGGCGCATTCAACGCCGTGGAATCAGATATCAGCGCGAACACGTCCGCGATTGCAGCCGTTCAAACCACCGCGTCCGCTGCCAATGCCGCCGCCAGCGCTGCATCTGCCGCCGCCGCAGCAGCCCAGGCGACAGCGAATGCCGCGGTGCCGTCGTCGGCGCTCGGGGTCTCCGTGGCGACGCTGTCGGGAGGGTCGCTGCCAGTTTCGCAGCTGCCGTCGTCCGGTATCGTCACCAGCATCAACGGCAAAACGGGCGCTGTGACGTCGTCGCCGGCGGACTATCAGCTTGCCGTCGATACAAGTTCGCCGAAGCCGGTGCTGAACACATTCACGCTGCTGACGAGCTCTGCATACCCGCCCGTCGCCGGCTCGCTGACGGATGCTGGCGATTGCCTGCTGCTGTCAAACGTTTCGAATTCCGGCTACAACAGCTCGTACAAATTCACCGCGGTCGGCGCATTCAAGGCTATTCGCAGCATCGACCAGGTCGTCATGGTCTGTGAGCCTGACCCGAATTGGTCGGTAAACGGAAACAACGGTAGCTTGACCTACGGACCTCAGCTGGGCCTCGGTCTGCTGTTGAGTTCTGGCACCAAAATCTACTGCCCGCTCGGTGTATTCATGTCTACCGGAGGCAATTATTTCTGGACAGGCGGATACGGCCAGCAGGGCACTCAGTCCGGCTCAAATCTGAACGCCGCAGACTGCACGAACGGCGGAACAGCGTCTGCCATGAAGTTCCTGGCACTGAAGCGGCTCTGGTTCCGGGTGTCCGGTATCCAGTCCGGCAATCTCGTGGTCTCCGGCTCGGTAGACGGGCGCATTTGGTACCAGGGACCCGGTACATCGCAGACCGGCATTTCGGGCATCAGCCACGTCGGATTCTACGGAATCTGTGCAACCAGTGTGTCGCCGCCCGTTCCGAACGTGAGCAAAATCATCGGCTGGGCGCAGTTCGACAGCTCCGGCAACGCCATCACCGCCTACTAAAACCCCAATTACCCGACACCCCTGACGCCACCTCGGCGCCGGGCCCATTCTTGCGAGCACGCCCGTGGACAGAACCATCGTTTACCCGTCTGCGCTGCCAGCGGACACCGATATCCTGCAGCCCCAGAGGGACACCGCGACCGCCGTTGGCTTCCTGACCGCTGCTGCTATCGGGCCCGGGCGCGCCGACGGATTCGGTACCGTGCAAGTGCCCGGCTCGATGTCCGTGTCGGTCGGAAACGGCAGCGTGACGACATACGGCGTTGTTGACTCGAACGCGTTCGGGTCGCTGCCTGCTGATTCAACACCGATTGTGAAAACAGGAATCATCAGGACGTCGACGATTTTGCAGACGCCGGCTCCGACGTCGAACGGTCAGTCCATCAATTACCTGGTTCAGGTCGCATACGCTGAGAGCGACGCGTCGCCGTCGGTACTTCAGTACTACAATGCCGCCAACCCCGTTCAGCAGTACTCAGGTCCTGGCGGTGCCGGCGGCTCACAGAACACCCGCCGGCTGCAGACCGTTCTGGTGAGCGCGAAGGCCGGTGCGTCCGCATCGACCGGCTCGCAGGTAACACCGTCGCCGGACAGCGGCTATCTCGGCGTTTTCGTTGTCACAGCTACGAACGGCAGCAGCACGCTGACAATCGGGCCGTACAACGGCGGCGCCTCGATGGTCGGCGACAAATTGCCGGTCACAAATCAGAAATTGGCCGCCCTGACGGCATCTGTCGCCGGAATCCCGGCACAAGTTTCCGCGAACACCACCGCCATCAGCACCAACACCAGCAATATCTCGACCCTGCAGACCCAGGTCGCCGCGAACACCTCGGGCCTGGCGACGGCGAACCAGAAAATCGCCGCTATCCAATCCGGTGTGTCGCACATGGCCAATTGGGCCGCGGCGGGCTCGTACACGTTCACCGTCCCGGCCAACGTCAGCATCCTGAAAGTGACCGTGGTCGGTGGTGGCGGCGGGGGCGGGGGCGGCACGACCTCCAACGGCGGCGGCGGTGGTGGCGCGGGCGGCACGGCCTGGGGCTACGTCCCGGTGTCTCCCGGCGCGCAGTACACGGTCACCGTCGGTGCATCCGGCGCAGGCGGAAACTCAGGCGGCGATGGCGTCGCCGGCGGCAGCTCCAGTTTCAGCAATCTGTTGTCGGCCTCGGGCGGCAGTGGTGGCTCTGGCGGCGCGAATACGTTGGCCGGCGGCGTTGGTGGCACGGGCTATCTCGCGAACTCCGGTGTGAATTCGGGCGTCGTGCTCGCTGGCGGCTACGGCGGCGATGGCCTAAGCGGCTCCACGGCAGCAGGCACCGGCGGCACGAGCTCTGAAGGCGGCGGGTCACGCGGCAACAAGGCCTCAGGATTCCTCGGCCAAGGCGCGCTGGGCTCGGGCGGTGGCGGCGGGTATGGCACCTCGTCGCCTGCGGGCGGTGCGGCTGGTATCGTCGGCATCGTCAGCGTCGAGTACTGATGTCGTGAAGCCCAGGCCGTAATCGAATTTATGCGCGCTGGCCGATTTGTACGCGTTTTAATGCATCCGTACGCGAATTTTCGCAGAACGGCCGGTTTGTACGCGTTTTAGTGCGGCAAATCGGTTTGCGGGCGTTTTCAGCGCGGAAATCTCCCGCAGGCATATTTCATCGCCGGAATGCCATTTCGTCGCTGTACGCCCGTTTCTGTGCGTCGTGTTTTTTCTGAGAGACCCCCAAAATGGACGATATCGACGTGCCAGGCCCGGCGCGAACATACGCGCTTGTCGAAAACGCGCTGGTGATGCAGCTCGTCCAGAGCTCGACGCCGATATCCGAGCTGTTCGTGCCCGGCATGCCCTGGCGCGATATCAGCGATTTATCGCCCCAACCGCAGGTCGGCTGGAGCTACACGCCGGCAACTGACACTGCCGCCGAATCATACAGTCCGCCTGTGATTGCGCCGCTGACGAGCATCACAGGGGCCGCGTTCCTGGCGCTTCTGACGAGCGATGAGCTCACGGCGATTACGAAAATCGCAATCGGCGATGCCGGCACGCTGGCATGGCTGCTCAGCCTGTCGATGGCCGGTTCCATGGTTCAGCTCGACGACCCGGCGCTGAAATCCCGGCTCGATGCGCTGGTGTCCGCCGGCGCCCTGACCGCCGACCGCGAGAGCGTGCTGCTGGCCGACGGCGTGACAACAGCGAACTGAGAATGAAACTGCGGCGTCGGCTCCTCGGCATCGTGAAACCATAGATTATAGCGAGACATCTACGATGCCCGACACCAACGACCCGCGCCGCGATGATGAATCCGGCGGCCCATTCCACCTCAGACGCGGTATCGACGTTGCCCTGGCACTCACGCTCGCCGGGCAGCTGATAGCCGGCACGTGGTACGCGAGCGCCGCGAACGCGAGGCTGACGGTCACTGAGTCCAAGGCGACCAGTAACGAAACTCGCATTACGGCACTGGAGAAGTCTCAAAACGATATTCAGATGAAGATTGCGAACAGCCTCACAGACATCAGCGTGCGGCTCGCGAAAATCGAGACCCATCTCGCGGATTCAGACCGAACGGCAACCCCAACGACGATTATCGCGAAATAATAGCGGAAATCGATGCTTTTTTCTTGACTTCTGCCATCGCTATGCTGCAAACTCAGAAGTGAAACTCATCTGAACGGTGAGAATAACAAGAAGCGTAGGGGAAGCGTGATGAACAGGGGACAAGTTACACTACAGGACTACTCAGCGCAAGAGCTCGATGCGGTGCATGAGCAGCTCGGCGGCTGGGACGCGGTTGCGGCGCATCTCGGTGTCAGCGGTCGCACGCTCAGCAGATATCGGGCTGGGCTGTCGTCGGTCCAGGCATCGGTCGAGCAGGTTTCTGCGCCGGCTCCGGTGGTGTCGAACGACCTGACGGACCTGGTCGCGAAATTGGCGGCGGCGATGTCCGCGCAGTCGGCGGCTACACAGCAACTGCTGCTGAAAATCTCCGGGAATGGCGCGGTTATCGAGCCGGTCCGGAAGCCGGTGACCCAGAAGCCGGTGGCGGCACAGCGGCCCGTTCCGGCAGCTCAGTCTGCCAAAGCCGACGTCCCTGTTTTTGACCGCATTCAGTCTGCGAAGCGCAAGGCGGACCGTCATCATCCGACTGACCAGAAGGGCCTGAACAGCGAATACGTCGGTCCGCTGGGCGATGGTCGGCCGTATGCCGGTGAGATTTTCGGCGTCAGCAAGCGTCGCCATGCGCGTGTATCAGCGTCAGCATCAACCCGCCCGAGGACGACCTTGGTCATCGGCGACAGTCATTTTCATCCCGGGCTCATCGAGAAGACGAGCCGCTGCATGATGCTCGCGTCGCTGCACGCGGTCGCCATCAGACCCGAGCACATCGTTCATATCGGAGATGGGTCAGACTGGGCATCGCTTTGCCGGCATACGCGGAACGACACCTGGAAAGCGCGCGAAAAGCCGAGCTTGAACCAGGACCTGCAGTGCTTCCGTGAAAACTGGACGGTGCTGAATCAGGCGCTGGATGAACACGGAATCGCGAACGGAAAGCGCCATTATTGCTGGGGTAATCACGATGCCTGGATTTCCACGTTCGAGGATTCGACGCCTGAACTCAAGGGGCTGGCGTCAGGTGAGCTGAAGGAAATCCTGCGCGTCGCCGGGTGGACCGACACGGATTACGGTGAGTATTACTGGATTGGCGGGGTCGCCTACGTCCATGTGCCGCTGAATATCATGGCACGCCCAGCCGGCGGTCAGACTGCTGAGAACACGATAGCTCTGCAGAGCACGCGGGACACTGTATTCGGTCATACGCACCGCCACGCAGTTGGCCGTCGCCCGAAATTCGACGGCGTCGTCACGACCGCAGTGAACGCCGGCTCCTGCATGCCCGAGCTGTATGTCGGGGAATACGCGCAGCTCACCCAGGGCCGGGCACTCGACTATGGCGTCCTTGAGGTCGTTGATTTCGACGGGCGCATCCAGTCGTTCAGGTTCGTGACCATGCGTGAGCTGGAGGCGAGATACGGCGCCGAGGCCGACCGGAGGCTCGCATGAGAACCTCGGTCGACAAAGCCCGCATTATCCAACTGCACCTCCAGCATCTCGATGCCGCGACGATAGCCGAGCGCCTTGGATGCAGCCGCCGCGCCGTGCATCTGGCCATCCAGCAGTGGTCAGCCGCCCAGACAGCTGAGCAGGCATCGTGAACCCGCAGCGTCCGCCGCACCCGGCCATCCGGCTGCACGAGCACGATGCGCTGTCGATTTCCGATATCGCAGCTCGGTTGCGGACCCCGCCGGACGACGTGTCAGCGATTCTGAAACGCCACCGCGACGCCGAGGCAGACCGACAGTTCAAACGAGCGGTCTCGCGACTCCGATTACGCACACAGCAATTCTCCTGACAGCGGCACCCGAGTGGGTGCCGTTTTCATTTCAGGGCACCACACATGACTAGTTTCGATACCTGCCTGGCATTCACGTGGCGCCCCGAAAACGACGGCCAGCCGATGCACACCACAGCCGGCGACCGCGGCGGGGCAACGTCGTGGGGCGTGACAATCGGCACCTATACCGCCTGGCGCCGGGGTCATGGACGGCCGGTGCCGACGGTAGCGGACCTGCAAGCTGCACCGAAATCTGAGCTGGCACAGCTATATGCTGAGGAATTCTGGAATCCGATTTCCGCGGCCCGACTGCCGGTCGGGGTGGACCTGATGACGTTCGATTTCGGCGTGACCTCGGGTGTCGGGACGTCAGCCCGGCTGCTGCAGGAGACACTGCAAGTGACCGTGGACGGCCGCATCGGCCCCGGAACCCTGGCAGCAGCCCTGTCCGCCGACCGCATCACGCTCATCCGAAATCTCGCTGCCCGGCATGAGCAGTACTACCGGTCGCTGACCGATTTTCCCCGTTTCGGCCGCGGCTGGCTGCGTCGCAATGCCGACCGATTGACCGCCGCCCTGGCATCTCAGCCGGCCGACACCACCACGCCGGCGAATACGAACCTGGCCGCCGCCGGGACAGCGAAATCCGGAATCTTGGGAGAGCTGCGCGATGCGATTTCATCTATCTGAGCGCCTGCGCAGAGTGCGGTTTTCTCACCGTGCGCGGGATGTTCTGCTGCATCAGCTGAGTCAGAAAAGCACTGTCGTCGCACTGCTGAACGCTGTCGTGCTGCTCATCGGCTGGCATGCGGACCCGTCGAAAATCGATGCCGTCGGTCTCCTGCTGTCAGTCATCGACACCGTGATTCTGGCACTTGTGCAAGAGCGCCCTGGCCCCGGCTGCCCACCACCGCCGCCGCCTGACGACACATGCGCGCCGAGCCCGGGAGACCCTTCATGACCATCATCGCAACCCTGCTGGCCTCTAAGCTCGCACGCCGCATCATCGCCGGCATCGTCATCCTGCTGACCATCGCCGGCCTGGTGTTCGCCGCGCATCACGAGCACCAGCGTGCACTGTCCGCGGAATCCAAAATCAGTGCCGCGCAGGCCGAGACCGCCGCCATCCGCGCCCAGGCCGCCGCCTCGATTACCGCGCTGGAATCAGTCTCCGCTCGCACATCTGCCCGCAACGCCATCACAGGACACATTCGAGATGAGATTCATGCCGCCCCGCCCAGCTCCAGCTGTGCTGATTCTCCTGCTGTCAGGGCTTTGCTTGCAGGGCTGCGGGAACGGTCCGCCGGCGCGCATTGATGTGCCGGCCTCGCTGTTGACGTGTGCGGCTGAGCCCGCGGTGCCGTCAGATGGGCTGACTGATGCGGCGTTGGCGGAGTATGTGCTGAAGCTGGTCGACGCCGGCGATGATTGCCGGGTCAGGTTGCAGGCGGTGGCTGGCGTGCTGGCAGCGCAGAAACCCAGATAGATACGAAGAACCCCGGGTTGCCAGCGATGGCGCCCGGGGTCCTTTTGCGTTTTCGGGTCCTGAATCAGGCCGATTTCGTGCGCTGCAGTGTATTTAGTCCGGCGCCCGACACCGCGAACTCAATCGGCACGTCGGCCAGCCTCGGCAACTCCATCCACCATCTGAAAGCTAAGGCCCGGATTTGCCGGCGGTTGGTATCGGCATCAATGCGCATCTCGGCATCGTGCAGCGCGTCCACTATGTCCCGAATCCGCACGCCGGCGAATCCGAGGAGCCGCGCTTCATCAATCCAGATTTCGCTGTTGCGCTCCGACCACGACAGCTCGATGCGGGTCGGTCGACGCCCGACCTATCTGTTGAACTTGTCGAGTTCAGGGTCCTGCAGATGGGTTTCGACATACAGCCGGCTGCGCGGGTCATCGTAGTGTGCCCAGTCGCCAGGCTGGGTGTGATTTGCCTGAACGAAATACCTGGCGCCGTATTTGTCGCCGGCGCGGGCTGCGTGTGAGCGGGGTTTTGTGGCGGTCGTAGGCATGGTTGTCTCCATGATTGCTGTTGTTTTCGGGCAGGTGACCCGGCGGCATGGTGACCGCCGGGGGTGGGTTGCGTCAGTCCAGCCAGCTGAGGGCGTCGTCTGCGTCGTCGACGGCCGCCGGGGTCGAGTCCAGAGCAGCCGCCAGAATCTTCTGCTTGGCTACCAGCCGCTTCGCAATCAGCAGGTCGATGCTGCCCTCCAGCACGGCGTGCTGCACCAGCACCGAGTTCTGCTGGCCCAGGCGATGCGCACGGTCCTCGGCCTGGCTCATGGCCGCCGGGGTCCAGTCCAGCTCGGCAAAAATCACGTGCGATGACGCGGTGAGCGTGAGCCCGACGCCGGCGGCTTGGATATTGCCGATAAAAACCCGGATGCCGGGGTCGTTCTGGAATCGGTCCACGATTCCCTGCCGGCGCTCTGGCGGCACATCACCTGTGATGGTCACCACCCCCAACTCCCCCAGGCCAGTTTCCAGGGCAGAGATGACGTCCTTGTGGTGGGCAAACACGAGGACTTTGCCTCCCTCGGCAGCATCTCGGGCCAGCTCGACGACCGCATCCACCTTGGCCAGCGCGGTATCGTGCCTGATTCGAGAAATCTCTGTGAACGCAGCCTGCACATCGGCTCGCTTGCGCTCAAGCTCTTCCCGATAAGCCGAGTTCGCATCTCCACCCGAGGCCTTCAGGGCAGCAAGCGCGGCCTTGGCTGCTCTGGCCTTAGCGAGGATTTTGCCCTCTGCCGCAATGGCCTTGCGGGCAGCGGGAGTATCGGCCGGCAGCTCAATCAGCTGGCGCACTTTTTCGGGCAAGTCCTTCAGCACATCCGATTTCATCCGGCGAACCATGATGGTCGAGCGGAGCCGCTCCTGGAGAGCCGCAAGATTCGACGCGCCCGAGAAATCCCAGCCGAACCTGGTTTTGTGGCCATTGCAGTAGGCCCGACCGTAGTCGAAAAAGTTCGGGAATTGCCGAGGTGACAGAGAATTCAGCAGGGTGAACGCCTCTGCAGGGCGGCTCATAATCGGCGTGCCGGTGAGATACAGCCTGCGGCGGGCCTTGATGCCCGATACCTCCTCGCCGGACTTGGTGCGCCCGCCGAGAATCTGAAGCGTGCGCTTGGCATCGCGGCTCTTCACATACTGAGCCTCATCGAGAATCAGCATGTCCCATTCAGCGGCCCTGATGGCTGCGGCGGTCGGTGTATTCCTGCTGAAAATATCGTAGGTGGCAATTGCGATATTACAGTCTGCGGCCGGCATCGCCTTCGTAGTCGTGAACCCGATTGTCAGCTCCCGGCTACCGAACCGCTCAATCTCGCGCTGCCAGTTTCTGGTCAACGATGCGGGGCAGATAATGAGGATGCGATTCAGACTGCTATCGAGATTCAGCACCCCGATAGCCTGAGCCGTTTTGCCGAGGCCCATGTCGTCGGCCAGGAGCACATTCTCGCGGCCGGCGGCGTATGCGATGCCGGCGAGCTGGTATGGCATGAACTCCAGGCCGCTGCCGCAGGGTACCTCGATATCGGCCGACGTGGCGTGCGATGCCGCAATCTGGATGGCGGCCGCCGCTTTCCGTGCTGCCGCCGCGGCCTGCTGAGCCTCCATGCGCATATTGATGATGGCCAGGGTGGCCTCGTCGACCTCGGCGAGTTCAGCAACTGCCTGCGCCCGCGAGGCGGAGTTCGAATACCAGCGGCTGATGCTTGAGTCCCATTTGAAGCCCGCTTCGCGGGCTGTAGCGCCCTCCGCATATACTGTTTTCAGCAGAAACTGCTGAGTGGATTTGTCGAAAGTCAAAATCATGGCCGTTTCTCCCTGTGTTGGTTGCACCGGCAGCCAGATTTCCCCTCCGCATTGCCCTGCTATTACAGGATGGCA
>NZ_JACHXV010000034.1 GCF_014192375.1 Endobacter medicaginis
AAGGGAGAATGTCGATGACGACAGACGAAATCGAAGTGGCGATCGCCACACAGGACATCACCGAAAACGCGTGCGTGGCGACACCCACGCTGCAATGGGTTGTGCTCTATCTGATCCGACAGGTTTTCGGCGGTCCTGAAGAGGGCGGCTGGTGGTACGAGGCGGGCGAGATCGTCACCGACCCGGAACTCTACCGCGATCTCGGCGGCTTGCCCCGCGCCTTCCTCGATCCGGTCGACGCGCATGCCTACCGCCGCTCGTTGTTCGAAGGCGAAGCGCGGCTCAACGGCGGCCGCGCGCCACTCCACTCGGTGCTGAGCGACGGATTGTTCGAGCTCCAGGTCGTCGGCGGGCCGGTACCGCCGCCGCACTTCCCAGCGACCCGACCCACCTACGAATAGAGGAGGCGACCATGGCCTATGGACGTCGCCGGCAGGCAGCCGGCGCGACGGATCGTCGCGACCGCCAGCAGGAGGTCACCGACCGGATCATCGGCGCGCTCGAGCAGGGCACCCTGCCCTGGCGCCAGCCCTGGGATCCGGGACGCGCCGGTCATGACATGCGGCCGCGCAATGTCGCCTCCGGTCGGCTGTATCGCGGCATCAATATCCTGCTGCTGGCGATGGACGAACGCGCCTGGAGCAGCGGCGACCACCGTTGGTGCACCTACGAGCAGGCCAGGGCCAATGGATGGCAGGTGCGCAAGGGCGAGGCCGGCACCACCGTGTTTTTCGTCGGACAAGCGCCCCGCAAGGAGGGCGCACGACGCCGTTGCAAGCAAGGCTTGCTTTCGGACGATTTTTCGGGGATGCTCGCGGAGTGTTGTGCCGCTCAAGGCTTTCCGCTTCCGGTTTGGCGACCGGCTGCATCCCTAAGACATCGAAATCTGCGCACTGGCCCCCCTCGCGGGGGCCTTTGCTGTTTCGGGGATATGTGGTTCAGCTTGCTGGGCGTCGGGGCTCCTATGCAGAGGGGCGATTCTTCCACTGTTGCACAGAGAATCGCTGTATCACAACTGACATAGCCGATTCGGCGAAGATCGCATCGCAGAGAGCGCCGCTAAGCTACGGTAAAGACTGGACGCGACGACAAGCTGCGGTTGGGGACAGGGAGACATCGAGCCATGGCCTTCGCCAAGCACCAAGGGGTCAGCAAGGAGGCCGTCTGGCTGGGCGAAAACGTGCGCTATCTGCGGCGCCACGTCATCGGGCTCAGCATCGTCAAATTCTGCGAGAAATATCAGCTCGGCTATTCGTTCATCGCGCGCCTCGAGACCGGCAAGACCGATGTGTCGATCGACTATGCAGCGCACTTGGCGGCCGTGCTGGGTGAGCCTCTGGCCGACCTTCTCAGGCCACCCGCAACACTCCAGGCATCGCGACCGGCAAAGTTTGCCAACTACGAACAGAACGCGTCGGCGACCGGCTAGGCGCCGGTCCCCACGTAATGGCAAGGCCCCTGAACGAGCCGCCTTGTCCCCAAAATCCAGGCGCCGAGCGCCCGGAGCGTAGCGGAGCACCCCAGCCGTAGGCGCCGCGCCCACAACGCTGGGCGCCGCAGGCCGGGGTGTGCGTCTTCGGGGACAAGGCGGGGACGTTACATAAAACGGGCACAGATATACGGTAGCGCACGGCACCTATCAGGAGACGGCGTGTGAAGTATCCGGGAATATGGACAGTAGCAGGCGTCCTAGTGCTGAGCTTGACTACGACAGCGGCAAGCGCGGCGGAGCCTGCTGGTGTCGCCGCCTTCGCCCGGGATCGCCACCTTACACGGTACAGCGTGGCACTTTCCGATCTGAACGGTGACAAGCAACCCGAGGCATTGATCTATGCCATGGCAACGACCAGTGGCGACGGTCAGGCCGACCTTTGCGGCAGCGGCGGATGCGACCTTTATATCTTGTCGCTAACCCCGACCGGCTATCGTCTGGTGACGAATATCTCGCTTACCCGCCCCCCCATACGCGTGCTGCCCAGCATGACCCATGGCTGGAACGATCTTGGCGTGTTGGTCGCAGGGGGTGGCGTAGCTGCTGGATACGAAGCTCGGCTTCGCTTCGACGGGCATCGTTACCCCAAAAATCCGACTATCCCGCCCGCGATCCGGGCGAAGGACAAAATCGGGAAAACTGTGATCAGGACGCTGCCGACAAACAGGTGATTTCCGTCATCGCCTCCCTCGCTTGGACTGCACCCTCTGGATGGGTCGAAAACATACGACAAACCCTGTCGCCTCGGATCGTCGTGCGGGAACGAGGCGGGGAGGGTTTGTCGTATACCGTTAGCGTATATCCGTGCCCGTTCTATGTGACACCCCCAAGGCGGCGGCGAGGCGCTAAGTACTTGTCGCGACAAGTGCAGCGCTCATGCTGCTGCAAGCGCCCGGTAAACCGACGATCGCCCTACGCCGAGCTTACGGGCGATTGCGCTCGGCCCGAGGCCGCTCTCGGCGTGCATCCGCCTGATCTCAGCCACGTCGATGCTCGGCTTGCGGCCGCGATAAACTCCGCGCGCCTTGGCCTGGGCGATGCCCTCGCTCTGGCGCTCACGGCGCAGGTTGGTCTCGAACTCGGCGAACACGCCGAGCATGTCGAGGAACGCCTTGCCGGCCGCCGTGCTGGTGTCGATCGGCTGTTCGGTCGCACGCAGCGCGACGCCCCTGCCCTTCAACTCGTGGACGATATCCTGCAGGTCGCGCACCGATCGAGCCAAGCGATCGATGCGGGTCACGACCAGTGTATCGCCGGGCTGTACGAAGTCGAGCAGCACTTGCAGCTCGGTGCGTCCGTCGCGCCGGCTGCCGCTTGCCGTCTCGGCACGGACGACCCGGCACCCCGCCGCCTTGAGCGCCTGCCGCTGCGCGGTAAGGTCCTGATCGAAAGTGGAGACACGGGCATAGCCGTAAGCGGTCATTTTGTTCCATTTAGGTCTAGACTTGGCGACGGTATCGCTCCAAAACGCCAAAATCAACCCTAATGGGACACGAAAACCGTCTCAGCTCGACGCCCCTCTGGGGTATACTCGAATGGAACACCATCCGGGCGTATCATCATCGGATCGGACGATATGGGGGCGTCTCATAGAACGGGCATGGAGATACGCGAAGGTTTGCTGAGCCGGAGGGGTCGCAGCTTTCCCTTGGGTATCCTGGTGTCGGACCAGAGGTTTTTGCCACCTCCGGACCGGTTCTTACCTTACGAGGAAGGCGACGACGCAAAACATCTGTTTGTCGTCACATCAGACCCTCCCGTTTCTCCGTCGCAAGACGGCTATTTCGAGAAAACACAATCGGGAACGGATTCTGGGAAAGAGAGGCCTACGTCTGCCACACCGGGCGTGGCCGGCACCGGCTTTCCCATTGGACGTTCGTTTACGGGAAGGCCAACAGAGGCGCGTCAGATGGGTTTGACCGCCTCGTAATAGTTGTTCCCGCCTTCGTCGGATCGGCAGTCGTCTAACCGCAGCCCAACGCTGGTAAGATGCGCAGCATATGCGTCCGCTCCCAGCGACATTGATGTACGGCCCGTTAGCGTATCATTCCAACGGCAGACCTCACGTGGAGCGCTAAACAGAAATCGTCCGTCGGGTTCCAGCACATTAGCGACGCTGGTGAGAAGCTTCCGTTGGTCGCCCTCACCAAGCAGAAAGATGAGTCCGATCGAGATCACACCGACGAAGGTTCTGTCGAAGAAGGAACTGTCCTGAGCCGGTTCGCAGACCGCAGGCATGTCGGGAAGGTTGAGCCTGTATGCCGAAATTAGCGAAGGTGATGCATCAACTCCCCATACGGAAAAACCAGCGTCCACCAGCCGGGGTCACTGCACGAAAGTGACGTTTATGTACGCTAGGATCGAACGAACGGCGAACGCTGACGGTGCTAAGGTCGGAAGGGTATGACGACAGCCTGATCGAGGAAGGCGCGCATACCTTTTTCATCGACGGTCTGACGAAAAGCGGCATGCGCGGCATCATCAGTCGCGAACAGGTCGTCCCAGACCGTAGACGTTCCATGCTCATTTTCGACTTCGAGCGACCAGCCCGGCTCATTTTCCAACCGAATGATGTTCACTCTCACGGTGACGCCCTGCTCGGTGACGATACCAGACAGGCTCGAGGTGACGATGTTCGGATCGCGTTCGTGCATCACTCTTTCCTCATGCTTTGACTGCGGTTTTAGCGGCGGTGCCTTCGAGCGCCTTGTAGAGCGCGGTTTTGCCGACCTTGAGCCGGGTGGCGGCTTCGCGGACGGTCAGCCCCGCCGCAATATGGGTGCGCGCCTTCTTCAATTTGTCGGGTGTGATGACGGGACGTCGACCGCCAAGGCTTCCCCGTTCCCGTGCAGCCTTCAGGCCGGCATTGGTACGTTCGCGGATCAGGTCGCGCTCAAACTGGGCGAGCGAGCCGAAGATATTGAACACCAGCATGCCGCCCGATGTGGTCGTGTCGATCTGCTCGGTGAGCGATCGGAAACCGACACCGCGCGAGGCCAGTTCGCCGACCTTCTCGATCAGGTGGCTCATCGAACGGCCGAGCCGGTCGAGCTTCCACACGACCAGCGTGTCGCCGGCACGCAGATAGGCAAGCGCTTCGGCCAGCCCCGGCCGATCGGTTTTTGCGCCAGAGGCGTGGTCGTCGAACGTGCGCTCGCATCCGGCCGCGTTCAGTGCATCATGCTGGAGCGCCAGCTTCTGGTCGCCGGTCGATACCCGCGCATAGCCGATCAGCGCCACGGTCGGTCCCGATCTGTCCGTTTTCCCATCGATTTGCATTCTTGTCCGAATCGCCATCGCGGGTCCAGAGTTGACGGACATATTCATGCTGGCCGCCAGAGGGCCGTCTGACGGACAGGGCGGGAAAGGTCGTGGTGCATGGCAAGGCGGCGGTTGCTGACACGCGAGGCGCTTGCCCCGCATTACGATCCCCCAACCGACGAGCGGGAAATTGCCCGTCACTTCACCCTTGGGCGCGAGGATTTCGATCTTGTCGGCGAACGTCGGGGAGCGTCGAGCCGGCTCGGGTTCGCGATGCTGTTGCTGTACATGCGTTGGCCGGGCCGTGTGTTGGAGGCCGGCGAGAAACCGCCAGGTGCCATCCTCGCCTTCGTCGCCGAGCAGATCAATGTGCCGACACCGGCGTTCGACGATTACGCCCGTCGCGATGAAACCCGCCGCGCCCATCTCGCCGATCTCATGCAGCGGTTCAGCTATGCTGCTTTCGACCGGAACCACTTTCGTGCGATCGTGGCGTTCGCGATGCCGGTCGCGCAGACCGTCGCCCAGCCTCTCCTGCTTGCCGGCACCGTCATCGATGAGTTGCGACGACGACGGGTGTTGCTACCGCCCCCGGCTATCATCGAGGCGATCGTCAGACACGCCCGTCAGCAGGCCGAACAGCTCACCTATGAAATCCTGACCAACGGCATCGAGCCGGAGAAGCTGGCGGCGCTGGACGCATTGCTGACCCGGCGGTCGGATCAGGGAACGACATGGCTGGCGTGGCTGCGCAACGCGCCGCAGTCGCCGGCAGCGCGTAACATCCTGCGGCTGCTCGAACGGCTCGATCATGTCCGGACGCTCGGCCTCGACCCGGCGCGCGCCGGCATGATCCCATCGGCGACGTTCGATCGACTGGCGGACGAGGCGGTACGCATCACGCCGCAACATCTCGGCGAACTTGCGGCCATGCGCCGTCATGCGACACTGACGGCCTCAGCCATCCGCCTTGAAGAGAGCCTGACCGACGCCGCGCTTACCATGTTCGACAAGCTGCTTGGCAGCATGGTGCGCCGGGCGGAAAACCGGACGCGTGACAAGGCGATCAGGACGGTGCGCGAAATGCAGGGGCATCTACGCGCCCTGACCGATAGCTGCCGCGTACTGATCGACGCGCACGCCAAGGGTATCGATTCCCTTGCACGTATTGGCACGTTCGACTGGGCGCGGTTCGGCTCCGCTGTCGCCCAGGCGGAAGTCCTCGTCCGCCCTGAGACGATCGACCGCACAGCCGAACTGATCGAGCGGCATCGCGCGGTAAGGCTGTTCGCCGGGCAATTCCTGCGGGCGTTCGCGTTTCGCGGTGCCGGACCGGTCCAGGGCATCCTCGATGCGCTCGCCATCATCGCCGACGTCTACCACACTGGCAAACGACGCCTGCCTGACAAGGTGCCGCTGCGCTTCGTGCCGGCGGGCTGGCGGCCCTTCGTGATCCGCGATGGCGTCGTCGATCGCGCGGGCTATGAACTCTGCGCGCTGTCCCAGCTTCGCGATCGGCTGCGAGCCGGCGATATCTGGGTGGCGGGCAGCCGCCAGTATCGTGACTTCGACAGCTATCTCATTCCGCCTGCCACTTTCGCAGTGCTGCGCGAAAAGGGGCCACTTCCGCTCGCAATCGAAACCGGGTTCGCGTCTCATATTGAGGATCGCCGTGAGCGACTGGACCGTGCGATTGAACGGGTGACGGTACTGGCCCGGCAGGGCGAACTGCCCCAGGTCCGGCTCGACGAAAACGGCCTGATGATTTCGCCGCTGAAGGCGATCACGCCGCCCGCAGCGGAGGTCGCGCGTCGCACCGCCTATGACCGTCTTCCCCGTGTGAAGATCACGGACATCCTGCTCGATGTCGATGCTTGGACCGGCTTGGGCGACTGTTTCACCCACCGGCGTTCGGGTCGACCGGCAGATGACCGTAACGCGCTGCTGACCGTCATCCTTGCCGACGGCATCAATCTCGGCCTGACCCGCATGGCGGACAGTTGCCGGGGCGCCAGCCTGCGCCAGCTCGCCCATCTGCATGACTGGCACATCAGCGAAGCCGCCTATGGCGAAGCGCTGGGGCGGTTGATCGACGCACATCGTGCGATGCCGCTTGCAAGATTATGGGGCAGCGGCATCAGCTCGTCGAGTGACGGGCAGCAATTCCACGCCGGTGGGCGCGGTGCCGCGATCAGCGATATTAACGCCCGCAACGGCAACGAACCCGGCGTGTCCTTCTACACCCATATCTCAGACCAGTATGATCCGTTTGGCTCGCGGGTGATTGCCGCGACCGCAGGCGAAGCGCCCTATGTCCTCGACGGTTTGCTGTACCATCAGACCGGGTTGTCGATCGAAGAGCATTATACCGACACGGGCGGCGCGTCCGACCATGTATTCGGGCTGATGCCATTCTTCGGCTACCGCTTCGCGCCGCGCTTACGCGATATCAAGGAGCGCCGCTTGCATCTGCAGCCCGGTCAGGAAGCTGGGCCGTTGCTCGCCGGCATGGTCGGCGATCCGATCGCGCACGACCATGCAGCCGCGCATTGGGACGAACTGCTGCGGCTTGCCACCTCGATCCGGACCGGGACCGTCACCGCCTCGGCGATGCTGCGCAAGCTGTCCGCGTATCCGCGCCAGAACGGCCTGGCACTGGCATTGCGCGAGATCGGGCGGCTCGAACGCTCGATCTTCATGCTCGACTGGTTGCAGGACATCGATCTGCGCAGGCGAACCCAGGCCGGGCTGAACAAGGGCGAGGCGCGCAACGCGCTTGCCCGCGCATTGTTCTTCAACCAGCTCGGCGAGCTGCGCGACCGTCGGTTCGAAAACCAGTCCTATCGCGCCTCCGGTCTCAACCTGCTGGTCGCCGCGATCATCCTGTGGAACACACGCTATCTCGAACGGGCACTGGCCGACATGGGAGCGCCGGACGACGTTGCCCGCCATATCGCACCGCTGGGCTGGGAACATATCGCGCTCACCGGCGACTATAGCTGGGAGCGGGACGACCGGCCCGGCCCGGATCAGTTCAGGCCGCTCCGTCTTTCCATTTCGCTGCTCGCTGCTTAAGCGCAACTGATCGGCGCACCGGGCTAAGCGATTAGCGATTGCTTGGATCGCCTGCCTGCGCCAAATACTAGCAGCCAGAGCGCCAGTGCTGTTTCCCCGATCAACGTCGGGTCCATCAGGTGCGGCGAAAGCATCCGGGCAAAAGCCGGTGCCGCCAGGTCGGCGATGCTGTTGAGGATGTAGCAGGCCCCTGCCAGCGCCATCAGCGCCCCGATGACCCGAGGCAAGAAGCCGCTGCGCCACGCCAGCCAGCCCAGCATCAAGCAGTAGATGCCGAAAAACGCTAGGCTCACGTCGTAGCCATCGCCATGAACCTTAAGTGCGAGCAGCGTCGCCGCTTCGCGCTGCGGCGCTCCCAGCACCGCGAGATACGGCGTCGTCGCCAGCAGCCGCAGCGGGACGAGCAGCAGCAGGGTATCAGCGGCTAGCACGGCGATGCCGATCAGGCTGAAGGCGGCTGCCATCCGCGACACGCCGGCATGGACGGGGCGAAACATGTCGAGGAAAAGCGTCGTCACACCGACATAGCAGGCCAGCATCACAAGATCGGCAGCGAGGCCAGCTCGGAACAGAGCCTCGTTGGCGAGTATGGCGCGCGCCGTGGCGGTGGCGTCGCTGCCGACGATCAGCGACCCGCGCGATCCCACCTCGGCAAACAGGCCGAAGACAATCGTGCCAAGGTAGAGCGCGCCTGCAAGACGCGCGACGGTAGGCGAAGGCGCAGCCTCAACCACGGTTGGCCTCGCGGGGCCAACGCGTCGCGACGACGGTGATCGCCAGCGTCAGCGCCATCTCGATCACCGCCAGCACCTTGTAGAACGGTTCCGAACCGGGAAGGCTGGCCGCCATGATGGCGGTGTAGAACAGGCCGAGGACGATGCAGGCCCACCGGCAAATGCGCGCTGGCAGCAAGAGCGACAGGGCGACCATCAGGCTCGGGATCGCCATCATCAGCGATACGCCCGTAAGAACGCCCGGCGTAGCATGACCCAGCGGCCCCATGCTGCCACGGTTCATGTCCGCCAGTGTGCCGACCACGTACAGGCCGAAATAGTCGCCGTAGACGTAGCAGAACATCGTAGACGCCCAGAGTGCCGCTAACTTTACCTGTGCCGGCGCTCGATACTCTTTCAACTCCACATGCGTCCCCCAACCAGTGTGTTGTTAGGGTAACACGGCAATGCCGATATCGCAACGATCCAATCGGGACGGTCATACAAACGAGACCGGCTGGTGAATGTGTTTCCGCATCTGTTATCTAAAGCCCATCCAGCGTCCATTGATTATCTATGTTCGTCGTTCGTTTGCACTTGGCGTACGTAAAACTCACTTTCGTGCAGTGACCCCAAGGAGGGCTCCGGTGCGGAGGGTGGCCCGGCACCGGCTGGGAGCGACGGAGACCCCTCCGAGCGCATGGTGCGGTTCTACAAGTCCCACACCGTCTTCCACACCTCGCAGATGGACGGTGTGCCCGATCTGCCGCCGCTGGCCGTCGACGAGGCACCCTGGGCGCGCATCGAGGCGGTCGACACGATGCTCGAGCGCAGCGGCGCCGTGATCAGGTATGGCGGTCCGGCCGCCTTCTACGCACCCGCGTCGGACCATATCCAGCTGCCGATGCGCGGCGCTTTTCATGACGCGTACGGGCTCGCCAGCACGGCCGCCCATGAGCTGCTGCACTGGAGCGGAGCGAGGCACCGCCTGGCGCGCGACCTGTCCGGAACGTTCGGCTCTGCGAGCTATGCCTTCGAGGAGATGATCGCCGAACTCGGCAGTTGCCAGATCGGCATGAC
>NZ_JACHXV010000035.1 GCF_014192375.1 Endobacter medicaginis
TCATCTGAGAGCCGTTATCTACCCCGCATCTCAGTCCTCACCGACGGACGCGCAGCTCACACTGGCCGTAGGCTACGATTTCCGCATCTCATGCGCCAACAACGTCAGTGAGGAACGTTAGCATGCTAACGTATTTCTAATCTATCCTCGCCTCAGATAACGCGCACCGTATTCGGCGCACATCTCCTCGTGCACACCGCCCAACACCGCCAGCCCCACTTGGACATCATCGCTGCCAGCACCCGGGAGCACACCACCCGCGCCAGCCTTCAGCCAGCCGAGCCACGCCATCCGTTGGCCATCATCGTCAATCCGGTCGAGATAGCGCTGCATCGCCCATCCGGCTGACCCGGCGCCATCCATAGCCGCCTCAGCCGTGGCCATCTGAGTGGCGACAGTCCGCATGTGCCGCACAGCTGTCGCCGGGTCAGCCGTGGCTGCATCGCGGGCCTCGAACAGCGCCTCTGCAGCAGCTTTCAGCGCCACGAATGCGGGCCGGGATTCGTGAACGGCGAGTTCGGCATCGGTCATCGTCATCCCGGCACGATAGCCGTGGATACGGCCGGAGGAAACGGTCAGCTAAGCCCCACAACGGCCGACCTATTCACTATGCTATTCAGCTGGCCTGACCCGCGTCTCGATAACCCACTGAAATCCCCCGATACCTACCCCAGCGACCTATTCACTCACCTATTCACCGACCCCGATACTTGCGAGCAGCAAACACCAGCTCCTCATGCGCGGTCATCAGCTCGTACGCCCGCTGCCGAGCCCGCCCCAGCACCTGCACAGCACCCTCTAGCCGGTCCGCATCCGGCACACCCGGTTCACCGCCATCACGCCCCTCCGGCGACCATCCATCGAGCCATGTGACCGGCGCCAGCATCCCCCTCAGCACGTCATCCTTGATACGCCTGCACATCCACTCCAGCCCGTAACCCGACGGGTCCTGGTCGCACATTTCGTCGCCGGCCAGGAGCCCGATGCCACCGATTTTCGTAGCCGCCTGGGACAACCACAGCGCCGCCAGGCTGGCGTGCGCCGGCAGCAGCAGCTCGGCGGTCTGGAGCTCAATTCCGCTGTATCTGTAAAAGTGGTCTGCCAGGTCGGCGTCGGTGCTCATGATGAATCTCCGGCCGGCGCCTATACGCCCCGTCGTCTCGTCGATTCAAGACAAATCGGTGAGTCGACGGCTATCGAGATAGTCCCGGAATCTCCGCTCGAATTGTGCGCGTGATGAGCCGCTGGTCGCGCGGGCATATGAGCTATCTCGCAGCAGGCGTGATGGCGGGCGCTCTGAGCCGTCACCACGGTCGAATTCGAGCCATCGGGCCAAGCCGATATCGGTCTCGCCAATGCCGTTCTCGGCGAGCTGCTCGATATGCTCCTGCTCCAAATGGCACCCGAGCACCGGCGTGGCGTCCGCTCCCAGGACCCGGGCAGCGACACGAAACGACGCTGACGTCAGGCCGTCGGCACCATCGATGCCGACATCCGGCAGACCCTCGCTGTCAGCCTCATCGTCGAGCGCAACCCAGGCAGTCACGTCATCATGCGAACCGAGCCAGGCATACACATCGTCGCGCTTACCGCCGACCACAGGGCACGCGTAATCGACGTGCCAGAGCCGACGGTCGATACCATGCCCGGTCAGCAAATCGCGCACATCAGCCGGGCGGTGTGTTCGCCGCCAACTGCTCATCAGAACGAGCTGTGCGCTGGCTGCTGTACACAAAGCGTTCACGAGCGTGATGGCCGAGGCGTTGAATTTTACGTGTTCACGGTAGATGGCCATCCTGTCCCGGGCCGACTCCAGCAGCACCGAAGCAGCACGGTTCTCCGGGCGCAGCCAGTCAACACCGCTCAAAATCACGCCGTCGATGTCCAGGAAGGAGATTTTGCTCATCGCGGGAAGCCCAGGAAAGCATGGTGCTCATCGGCACCGACGGGCGCACCGAGCAGCTCACACGCGCGCCGATACGAGCTGATTGTCAGCCCCTGTTCTCCATCAATGCCGAGGTCAGCAAATCCGAGCTCTCCCGACTGGTCGTCGACCACCACCCATGCCGTCACCTCGGCGTGCCGGGACAGCCACTCATCTACATCAGCTCGCTTTCCGCCTCCGGTGTCGACACACGCATAGTCCGCATGCCAATGCTCCTCGGCGACGCCGTGCGAGCTCAGAATTCGGCGGATATATTCCTGGCTATGATGCCAACGCCAGCTAGTGACCAGCACAATCTGCGCTCTGCAGCGTGTGCACAGCTGATTCATCAGAGCAATTGCAACGGCACTGAACTGCACATCGTTCGTATAAATCAGCTCCCGTTCGCTCTCATCGGTGCACCAGCGCAGTCGCTGCCAGGCGTCGATGGCGGATTTCAGGCTCCAGCACGCTGTCGGCAACAGCACGCCGTCGATGTCGAGAAACACGATTGCAGAGGCGTCGGGGTGCCGCGATTTATAGCGCTCTGGCAGCCGCGGCCGCAGACGGTGCACGGCATCGAGCTGCTCGGTAATCGTGAAGCCGAGGCGGGGATGGACCGGAACCGGGTCCTCGAATCCGAGCTCGGCTGCATCGGCATCGAGGACAATCCACTCCCGCACCTCACGATGCCTCGACAGCCAACCTTCGACCGCTGCTCGCTTGGATTCCGGGTCCGTCACCGTGCATGCAACATCTCGGTGCAGGTACCAATCGTAGACCGAGTTCCTGGTCAGCAAATCGGACAGGACCTCTGAGCCGACGACCGGCAGCCATCGGCTGAGAAGCACAACAGCTGCGCCGGTATCGCTGCAGAGTTCATTCAGCAATCGGATTCTGAAATGCCGCAGGACGACCATCCGCAGAGCCCGGGCCAATCCGAAACTCTCCTCTCCCGATGCGTCGAACACGTCGCACGCATGCAGATTTCCAGGCGCGCGCCAGTCGATTGGTGTCAGCAAAACACAGTCGATTTCGAGAAATACGACCTTCGCCGCAGTCGAATTCCTGTCCCGACTCATGTTTCCGCCTCCGGTCGGCATTTCTATCTCGGAATAGTGAAATAGTCGACCGGATATTTGTCTTCGTCGCGTATAATCTATTGAAAACAAATGCCATTCGTCTTCCGGGAGAACGTCTATGTCGCGCAAAGCAAAACGGTCGCCATCATCACCATCAAACCCGGACACCGACGGCTACAGCGCACCGCCAGAACGCTGGCAGCACGGCTCGTCTGTCAGCGTGACACGCGACGCCGCAACCGGAATCCGCACGCAGAGCGTCTCCGGCGCATTCGAGCACATGCTGAGAAGCGGTAGCCTGCTGCCCCGGCACAAAGCGGCGGCGGACAGATGGCTCGCCGATTTCGAGTTCGGCGTACTGTCGGCCCGAGACCCCGAGAAGCGCGGCACAGGTGCGGCGGGTTCGCACGACGGATTTCAGATAGCCCGTCTCGATGCCGTAAACCTTTATTTCAAAGCCAAATGGGCGCTGGGACCCGCAGCGCACAGCTTGCTGGAGCCAGTGCTTCACGAGCGGCTGTCGCTGACCGTGCTGGAAATCAAGCTGGGCCGCGACCGGCGATATATCTCCGGGAAAATCGAGGCCGCGTTGGACCGTCTGGTCGAGCACTACTACGCCGTCGACAACCCGGTCGCCGCCCGCCGGCACACCATCGTCGGCAGCGAATCTCATCAGCCGCCGGTTGCCCAGGCCGCGTAGGTCTGCGGTCGGCAGGTTCACGAAATCGATGCCGATTTTCGGTGTCGCTTGCATCGATGTGGGTCATCGTCACTCCAGGTGAGTAAAAAAAACCGGGAGAGAACGATGGACGAAGATGACGAGAAGATGGCGCCGGCGGATGTCGAGCCGGTAGAGCTCAGCGAGGAGTATGATTCCGAGCCGCAGCCGCCGGTGACGGGAGATGTGCAATGAGTTGGGCTTCGAGCCTCGCCGGGGCAATTCGGTCTGCAGTCGCCGCTGCGGTTCGCTCCCTACGGACCATCTTTCGAATGGCGTTCATCGGCGGCCGGTATGTGCTGCAGCAGGCTGTTGAGGTGGTCGAGCAGGTCGCCAGGGTGCCGCTGTCCATTGCCGGCGTTGGCATGGATTTCGTCGGCCAGCTGGGCGCGCGATTCCGGCTGGCGATGGGCGGGGCACAGCACGAGCAGCAGAATGAAGCGGCGGCTCGTCAGCAGCAGGCCATCGCTCAGCAGCGCCAGGCGGCGACGCCCCAGGCAGCTCGTCAGGCCCGAGAACTGGCAGCGGTCAGGCGCTATGTGAAGGACCGTCTGCGCGGCGAGGCGACGCCGGCTGAGATGCTGGAGCACCTGCCCATGCGATTCCGACAGTATCTGGAGGTGCTCAGGCCCGACGAACTGCGTGTGCTGGAGCGAGCCAGCCGTGGCGCCATCAAGGCATCGCTGCAGGACCCGGGCCGCTACACCGTAGACGGTATCCGCTCGATGAAAGCCGTGCTGGGCGTGCAGGTTCCTGGCCACCAGCAGTTCGAGACCTCAGCCAAAGCCGCCGGCATCGTGCAGCCCGCACCGCAGGACAACATGCGCCGGGCTATCGCTCGCAGCGGAGAACAAGGCATGTCGGATGACGATTTCCTGGCAGCACTGAAATCGGCGTGGACGCAGAACAACACGCCGGCACCGCAGCCGACCGTTCACTGACTACAGTGGTGACGACGCGGTAAGCCGCCGGCGGGGATGACCTACCGGCGGCTTTCTTACGCCTGGCCGCTGATGAGTCGCTTCAGCACACGGTCGCGCTGGGCGAGCTGAGCACGCAGTCCGGCAACCTCGGCTTCCAGCGCCCGACGACGGTCCAGCTCGGCGAGAAATGCCCGCGATGATTCCTGAGCCTCGCGCTCCAGCTCGCGCATCTCGTTGGAAACCTGTTGAGAGTGCATCGCCGCGGTCTGTCGCTGAATCTCCGCAGTCCGAGCGTCGATACGTCGAGCTGCCGTGGCATCATGATTCCGAGCAGCCGCTTGGCGCTCAGCGATGATGTCCGTCGCGAGCCCGGCAACAGCTCCCGTCCAATAGCCGATGCTGCCGATGGTCTCGTCGATGGCGCCCTGCGCAGTTCCGTGCCTCATGTTCAATGTCTCCAGTTGTCAATACGCTACGCACGTCTGTTGGCATATGTCAACAATAAAATTGGTATTCTTGAACTATTATCGCAATCACGGTCACGGGATGTGTGTCGCTTACAAGGGACATGCTTGCATAACTGCACGTATTTTCTTGACATCGCGGACACGACTTGTTATCTTGACGCCATCATCGGCTCAGTGCGTTCCCCATTGGTCTGGTCCGATGCGTTTCCTCCTGTTGGTTGAGAACTGGCGGCGGCTGTGAGCAATCCGGCCGCCGCTGCTTTTTCGCGCCGGCGGAATCACGAAATCAGTTCAGGTCGCTGGAGCCGCCGGTTTGCCGCCAATGTGTTGGCCCGGGTCAGATGCTCGCGACCTGATTCAATCACACAGCAGATGAGTAGGGCCAAGCGACGGCCGGGAGCCGACGATGGCTTTGAATCTTCGACAGCAGAGGTTCGTAGAAGCGTATCTGGCCTCGACGAACGCCGCCGAGGCCGCGAAAGCCGCTGGTTATGCTGGCTCGCAGGCCAAAAACACCGGTTACAGGCTACTGCAGAATACTGACATCAAGGCTGCCATCGACCAGGCCAGAGCTGCATCAGCCGCCAGGGCTGCCGCGATTGCCGAGCGCTCTCTCGATATGAAGGAGCGGATTGTGCGCGAGCTCTCCCGGATTGCATTCGCCGACCCGCGACGACTCAGCAGCTGGGGCCCAGGCGGCCTGGCGCTGCACGAATCACACGATATCGATGCCGAAGATGCAGCCGTGGTCTCCGAGATTACGGAGTCCCGGCAAGGCCGCGAGACCAAGGTTGCGCTCAAGACGCACAACAAGCTGCAAGCACTGACATTGCTGGCGAAAATCCACGGGCTGACCGACCGCAAGGAGCCTGACGCCGCGGACACGTCGACCGTCGACATCGCCGACGACCAGGACCCGGATATCGATGGCGACGAGGAGCAACCGGCGGTCCACACGACCTGACTTTCGCCCGACCCTGAGCCGTCCACAGGGCACTGTCTACCGCGCGGGGTGGCAGCCCGACGCCAGATTCCGCACCATTGTCGCCGGCCGGCGCTGGGGTAAAACTTTTCTCATCTGCGAGGAAATGCGCCGTGCAGCTCGCGAAGCTGTTCGCCGCAATATCCCGACCGAGAACGAAATCTGGTACGGTGCGCCGACGCTGAAGCAAGCCAAGAGGGTCTTCTGGAAGCGCTTGAAGCGCGCCGTCCCGGAATCATGGATGGCGGCGAAGCCGAACGAGTCCGAGTGCTCGATTACCCTGATTTCCGGGCACGTGATTCGCATCGTCGGCATGGCCGAGTACGACAATCTGCGTGGCTCAGGCCTGTGGTTCTTTGCCGGCGACGAATGGCAAGATGCGCCCGAGGCGGCGTGGGCTGAAACAATCCGGCCGATGCTGTCGACCGCCAACGGGCATGCGATTTTCATCGGCACGCCGAAGGGATTCAACCACCTCCGGGACTGGTACATCAAAGGCCAGCCCGGCGGCGAGCCAGACTGCCGCAGCTTCAGCTACACCACGCTCCAAGGCGGCAATGTCCCGGCCGACGAGGTCGAGCAGGCCCGCCGGACGCTTGATGCCAGGTCATTCAGGCAGGAATACGAGGCCAGCTTCGAGACCTATGAGGGGCGGGTGCTGCACGCTTTCTCACGTGCAGACAGCGTTCGTCCGTGCCGTGGGAAACTGACGTCGACCGCGCCTCTGATTCTCGGCATCGATTTCAACATCAACCCGATGTCGTGCGTGTGCCTCGTCGAGGAGGGTGGCACGCTGTTTCAGGTCGACGAAATCGTACTCCCGACGGCGAACACCGACGACTTGGTCGCCGAGATTCGCTCTCGATATGCTCGAAATGGCAGTCTGGCGCACATCACCGCATACCCCGACCCTGCAGGTGCCCAGCGACGTACTTCGGCCGGCGGGCGCACCGATATCGGAATTCTGCAAGCGAGCGGGATGCGCGTCATCGCGATGTCGAGCCATCCGCAGGTGCGCGACCGGAATAACATCACGAACGCGCGGTTTGCGACGGCCGACAGTGTCCGCCGGCTGTTCGTCGACCCGGGGTGCCGAAAATCCATCGAGAGCTACGAGCGGCACGTGTATCGCGAAGGCTCAAGCGAGCCTGATAAAAGCACTGGCTACGACCACCTGCCGGACGCACTTGGATACGCGTGCTACGGCAAATACGCCTACAAGCCGCCGGCGCAGCAGCACATCAACGTGTTCGGGCGCTAGGCTTCTTCGGTTGCCAAGTGCTCGCGGCGGTGACAACGCGGGCAAAGGACGGCAACGTCATCGAGAGATGTGTGCCGCTCGCCGGCAGAGATGTGGATACGGTGATGTACTTCGAACATGCGCCGGCGCTTGTCTGGGCTGACGCCTGGGTCGGCTGCAGCGGTGTATCCACACCCCGTCTCCTCGCAGGTGTAGTTGCCGTATTTCTCCAGATTAGCATCGAGTGCCGCGTCCCGCACTGAGGCAGACCGCACACGCTCATATCGGGGACCGCGCTCGACGAGGTATCCCTCTCGATATCGCTTCTCATCGCGCAACACGATGTCCGGCGTCGTTGATGGTCGGTCAAGGACGACTTCACGGAGCTGAATCGCCCGGATTGCGGTTGTCAGACCCGGCACCAAATTTTCGAGCGGAATTACCGCTTGGCCGTCACTTCTACCAAACTGTCGCGGTTCGTATCCGACTATATCCGAGAACGGAACGGGCGGAGCCGGCAGCCAAACTCGTAAATATGGGACACCCATGTCCCACTTAAACGCCCCGTCGGTTTTCAGGAATTCCTTACGCTTCAAGTCATCTGAGTGAAGCATCTCTTTGGCCTCTCGGTTGCCCGAAAACGCTAGGCCGACACCGCATAGAGCCCTCGGCGTTCCGCCATAATCCGCGGCGCGTTTCAGGCTGCCCATGGCAATCAAGAACGGCTTGCGTGGGTTCTCGCCAGCAGCGCTCATTCGCTTGGCTCTCTGCCGAAGAAAATACTGCATCTTGTTGCCAGGCAACACCGCCGCGCACCAACGCAACCGACCATCCTCACCAAACTCGCCCTCGCCGTAGCCCATTACGGCGCCTTCGATGGGCCCGAACGCCGCCTCCAGCTGAGCTACAGACACGGGCTCGCCGGTCAGCATCGGTGCGGTGTTGATACCCATTGGCGCTCCCTGTGGGCCGGGTGACGCGGCCTCTTCACTACATCGTGCCCCAAACTCCACTACACGCCAACACGGCCAGATGTAGTGACTATCGCCCACGGAGGCTGACATTGGACTGGCAGTCTCTGAGAGCCTCGATGCCGAGCGATTCCGACCTGTCGCCGCGGTGCCGGCGCCTGCTGGCGCTCGACGCCGTGCTGTCCGGGTCACAGTACGACCACCTGCGGCACGCATTCAGCGACGAGATTTCAGGCGCCGGCGAGTATATCCCGCTGAATAATCGGCGCCCGAGCGTGCGGACGAACCTCTGCCGCACGGTCGTCGATGACTCGGTCAGCATGTTGTTCAGCGAGGCCCATTTTCCGGTCGCCCACGCACCCGATGCGCGCACGGCGCAGGCTCTGATGAACTGGGTGAAAGAGCGCCGGCTGAATGAACTGATGTCGGATGCGGCGACGCGCGGTTCGGTCGGAAGCGTCGCGCTGCTGTTCCGTGTCCTGCGCGGAAAACCGTTCGTCTCCGTGCTGCCGACTGCGACCCTGACGCCGACCTGGGACCCCGAGGACCCGGATTCTCTGGTCGCCGTGACCGAGCGATACAAAGTCCGTGGAAACGAACTGCGGGCGCGGGGCTACTCGATTCCTGCCGACGCCGATGGCAGCTCGTTCTGGTTCCAGCGAACATGGGACGCCGACGCGGAGACTTGGTATCTGCCGCTGAGCGTTTCAGATGCCCGCGATGGCAAGTTGCCCAATATCGACACTGACCGCACCATCACTCACGGCCTGGGTTTTTTGCCCGTAATCTGGGTCCGCAATCTCCCGGGCGGTGACGAAATTGACGGCGCGAGCACATTCGAGCCGGCAATCAGCACAGCCATCGAATGCGATTATCAGCTGAGCCAAGCCGGCCGCGGACTGAAATACGCGAGCGACCCAAGGCTGGTCATCAGAGACCCCGGTACCGGCGTCGACGGCGGCTCCAGGCCGATTACGGGCGGTGCGGCGAACGC
>NZ_JACHXV010000036.1 GCF_014192375.1 Endobacter medicaginis
GCGTTCGCCGCACCGCCCGTAATCGGCCTGGAGCCGCCGTCGACGCCGGTACCGGGGTCTCTGATGACCAGCCTTGGGTCGCTCGCGTATTTCAGCCCGCGGCCAGCCTGACTGAGCTGATAATCGCACTCGATGGCCGTGCTGATTGCCGGCTCGAACGTCGACATGCCGTCGATTTCGTCACCGCCCGGGAGATTTCGAATCCAGATTACGGGCAGGAAACCAAGCCCGTGCTGGATGGTGCGGTCGGCATCGACGGCGGGCAGTTTGCCATCCCGGGCGTCAGATACCGATATCGGCAGATACCAGGTCTCGCTGTCGGAATCCCACGAACGCTGGAACCAAAAGCTCGCGGAATCGGCGTCGGCAGGAATCGCGTAGCCGCGTGCCCGCAGCTCGGTGCCGCGGACCTTATAGCGCTCAGTGACTGACAGCAGGCTGTCCGGGTCTTCTGGGTCCCAGGTCGGCGTCAGTGTCGCGGTCGGCAGCACAGACACGAACGGTTTTCCACGCAGGACACGAAGCAGCAACGCGACCGAGCCGACGGACCCACGCGTCGCTGCGTCGGCCATGATTTCATTTAGCCGACGCTCTTTCATCCATGCCATCAGAGCCTCGGCTGTGCGGGCATCAGGTGCGTGCGCCGTCGGAAAATGCGCCTCTGAAAACAGCAGCGACACGCTGTCATCGACGACGGTGCGGCACAGATTCGTGCGCACAGACGGCCGACGGTTGTTCAGCGGGATATACTCGCCCGCGCCTGAAATCTCGTCGCTGAATGCGTGCCGCAGGTGGTCATACTGCGCGCCAGACAGCACGGCATCGAGCGCCAGCAAGCGCCGGCACCGTGGCGACAGGTCGGAATCGGTCGGCATCGAAGCCCTCAGAGACTGCCAGTCCAATGTCAGCCCCCTGGGCGTAGGCGAGCAAACTCACTACAGGGGTGGGGTGCCCGCTGTAGTGATGTTCGGCCCGATTTGTAGGCGGTTCGGTGTAGTGAGTTATCGACCGAACACGTTGATGTGCTGCGCCTGAGGCGACTTGTAGGCATACAGGCCGAACATCAGATAGCCGCAGCAGTCGACCAAATGGTCGTATCCGCTGGATTTGTCCGGCTCATTCGTGCCCTCGCGATATGCCAGTCGCTCATAGCATTCGATGGATTTCACACATCGCGGGTCGACGAACGCGCGCCGGGAGCCGTCCGCAGAGCAGAAGCGAGCGTTCGTGATGTTCAGCCGGTCGCGAACCAGGGGATGCGACGACATTGCGACCACCCGCATGCCGGAGGCCTGTAGAATCGCGATGTCCGTGCGACCGCCGGCTGACGTCCTGCGCTGAGCACCGGCCGGGTCAGGATATGCCGTTATGTGTTGCAGCAAGCCATTGCGCGCGTATCGGCGTCTGATTTCAGCAACCAGGTCGTCGGTATTCGACGATGGCAACACGATTTCGTCGACCTGATGCAGCACGTCGCCGGCCTGGTGCCAGACCGAGCAACTCATCGGATTCACGTTGAAATCGATGCCCAGCAGCAGCGGACGGTTCGCATCGAGAGGCATCGGTCGGACGCTGTCGGCGCGGTTGAATGCGTACAACACACGACCGGCGAACGTCTCGAAGCTCGCCTCGTATTCCTGGCGGAACGTCCGCGGGTCGAGCCGGGAGCGGGCTTTCTGCAGCTCATCGGTCGAGACCTGGCCGCCTTGGAGCGTCGTGAACATGAACGACCTGGCGTCCAAGCTTCCGCCCGGCTGGCCATCTATATAAGAGTCACGAAGGTGGTCGTAGCCTTTCGGGGTACCGATAAACAGCGCATGCCCAGACGTCGTGCTCAGCATCGGCTGCAGCGTTTCCGTCCACGCTTCCGGCGGACAGTCGGCCCATTCATCAACGATGACAAACCAAAGCCCGCTTCCGCGCAGCGCATCATAGTTATCGAGGCCGACGCACCGGACGATATGCCCCGAGGTCAACAGCATCGAGCAGTCAGTCTCGTTGGGTTTCGATGCCAGCCACGTGCTCGGAATCCCGCGCTTTAGCCGGCGCCAGAATACGCGTTTCGCCTGTTTGAAGTTCGGCGCGGCGTACCAGATTTCGTTCTCCGGCGGCACGTTACGTTGAACAGCGAGCCGGCAAGCACGCCGCATTTCCTCGACAGCCAGGAACGTTTTTCCGAATCGGCGGCCGCAGACAGCAGTCCGAAAACGAGCATCAGGCTGCCATCCGGCGCGATAAATCAGACCCTGCGGTGCAGTCAGTCGAGCACGCTGCTCAAGCTGCTTAGGTACCTTTCGGGTCGTCCTGGGCATCGTCGATTTCCGGGTCGTCGTCGTCAGCGATGCCGACGTGCGACGTATCAGCGGCGTCGGCTTCACGCTTGTCGGTCATGCCGAGAATCTTCGCCAGCAGCGTGATGGCCTGCATTTTCGAGTGCATTTTGACAGCCACACGGGTCTCGCGGCCCTGTCTGCTCTCTGTAATCTCGCTGACCATCGAAGCACTATCTGCGTCCAGGTCGACAGATTCATGCAGTGCCAGGCCGCCCGGACCCCAAGTTGAAATGCGCCTGATGTCACCAAAAGCTATCCGCCCCAGCTCCTCGATGATGCGGTCCTTCGTGACCACGATGCGGTCGGCATGAACGGCAGCACGGGCGACTGATGCTGCCTTCGCGGCTTCAATCTCAGCAGCGATGTCCGGGTGTTTGAGAAGTTTGCATGCAGTCGTCCTGGCCACACTTGCGGCATAGCCGGCTGCAATGGCCGCTTTGGCGCCGTTCGGTTCGGCGAGGTACGCTTCTATGAAGCGCCGTTGCCTGAGATTGATAGCCATCGTCGGCTCCCGGCCGTCGCCTGGCCCTCATATGCTGTGTGATTGAATCAGGTCGCGAGCTGCAAACCGGGCCAACACGATGGCGGCGCTCGGCGGCTCAAACGACCTGAACTGATATCGTGATTCCGTCCGGCGCGAAAAACAGCGGCGGCCGGATTGCTCACAGCCGCCGCCAGTTCTCAACCAACAGGAGGAAACGCATCGCTGAATGCCAATGGGGAACGCACGTCGGCGATGATGGCGTCAAGATAGCAAGTCGTGTCCGCGATGTCAAGAAAATACGTTCAGTTATGCAAGCATGCCCCTTGTCAATGACACGCATCCCGTGACCGTGATTGCGATAATAGTTCACGAATATGAATATTATTGTTGACATATGCCGATGTCTATGAGTAGCGTATTGGCAACTGGAGACACGAATATGAGGCACGGGACTGCGCAGGGCGCTATCGACGAGACGGTTAACAGCATCGGCTACTGGACTGGCGCCGTGGCTGGGCTCGCAGCGGACATCATCTCGGAGCGCCAGGCTGCGGCTCGGAATCAGGATGCCGCGGCGGCACGACGTATCGATGCCCGCACGGCCGAGATTCAGCGTGATACGAATCGAATCCGGGCGCAGCGTGTGAGTCGCGAAATCGACGAGCTGCGCGATGAGCTTGCGAACGCCAACGCCATCATCGCTACGCTCACCAGCGGTCTTAGGTCAGCGCGTGCAGAGAATGAGAACCTGAAGAGCTCGCTGCAGCAGCTGATGGCTGCGGTGCGCAAGAACACCTGGCAGTAATCCGTCTGCCGGGTGTCACGGTCACCTGGACGGGGCGAGCTGGGCCGAGCAGTTCAACTCAGCTGCCATCTTTCGGGCCTGGTCTGCCGTCGCCGATGCGTCAGATGCCCGCTCAGGCGCCTGGACGACATCACCCATCGGCCGCACACCGCGCACCGTGTAGCCGCCCTGCGAGCTGATAGCTGTAATCAGTGCCGTTCCCGGAGCTGACATCACGAGCTCAAGCTCATCGCGGTCCAGGGCATCGAGATAGCTACGCACCGGCGCCGGCAGCAGCTGTACAACACGCTCGTCGGAATCTCGGCCAGCCAGCCGGTCTGCTGCATATCGCCGCATCGCGGTCGCCTGGCGCCTCAGATGTGCACGCTCGGCGGCGCTGGCATCAGTAGAGCGCTCCTGCCGGTTCTGCTGAGCTACGCCCCGCTGCCGAGCCGACGCCTCGTTCTGCTGCTCGTGCTGTGCCCCTCCCATCGCGAGCCGGAACCTGGCGCCGAGTTGACCCACGAAATCGGCTCCGATGCCTGCAACCGACAGCGGCACCCTTGCGACCTGCTCGACGACCTCGACCGACTGCTGCAGCACATACCTGCCGCCGATGAACGCGAGCCGAAACACGGTCCGCAGCGAACGAACCGCAGCGGCGACTGCCGACCGAATCACCTGTGCGAAATTCTTCAACATCGCAATCTCCTATTATCTGCAATACGGCGAGGTGAAATCGGGGTTGAAATACTCACCGTTCCCGGTGTCCTTGTATTCAACGCCCGCTGCCTGAGTCGACTCAGCGAAGTCGGAATACAGTCGTGTCACTGCCGGTAGCGGATTGCGGACTGGGTCATCCGCGAACTTCAGCAATTCGACCCATTCAGCGTCCTGCACACGCTTGATATCCGCAAACGGCAGCGAGCGGAGGTATTGGCGCATCACGCCCGGCATCTCCGGCATCAGCTCCAGACCATCGAGCGGCTCGTCAGGATATATGTAGAAAGCAAGTTCGCGAATATTTTCAGCGCGCTGTGAAGCCGGGTGGACTCTGCGCAGTTCCTCGTCTGCTGAACGCACGTATCTGCGCGTGCGGAATAGGTCGACCTGAAATTCATGGCCGTCCTGGCGCGCTTCCTTGAGCTCGCTCTGAAGACGCTCATTCTCCACGCGCATCTGTAGCAGTGCAGTCTCAGTCAGCGAAAGCCTGGCGGCAGTCGCCTGCGCCTCTGCATACTCACCGCGCTGTTGGCCACGCAGATGCGCGATGAAATCGACGATTTGTCTCATAGTGCCCATTGTCCCCTCCCAGGATTCTTGTTTCCTTGATGAGAACGATGACCGATACCGATGCAAGCGACTCCGCAAAATCGGCATCGAAATCCTGAACTCGTCGACTGCCCGCTATGCAGCCTGTGCAACCGGCGGCTGATGGTCGTTGCTGCCTACGATGGTGTGCCGACGAGCGGCGGCGGGGTTGTCGACCGCGTAATAGTGTTCGACGAGACGCTCCAGTGCTGCCTCGATTTTGCCGCTGATATATCTCCGGTCGCGACCCAGGCGGGATTCGAGCACGGTCAGCGACAGCCGCTCGTGCAGCACCGGCTCCAGCAGTGCGTGAGCTGCCGGTCCCAGCGACCATTTTGCCTTGAAGTATTTGTTGACGGCGTCGAGGCGAGCGACTGTGAATCCGTCATGCGAGCCCGCGGCCCCAGTGCCCCGTTTTTCGGGGTCGCGAGCTGACAACACGCCGAATTCGAAATCGGCTAACCAGCGGTCCGCCGCCGCTTTGTGCCTCGGCTGCAGCGAACCGCTGCGCAGCATGTGCTCGAATGCGCCGGCGACGCTCTGCGTGCGGATTCCGGTCGTGGGGTCACGCGCGATGGTGACCGCGGACCCGTGCTGCCAGCGCTCCGGCGGTGCGCTGTAGCCGTCGGTGTCGGGCTTCGATGGTGATGATGACGAGCGTTTTGCTTTGCGCGACATAGACGTGCTCCCGAAGACAAATGGTGTTCGTTTTCAGGACATTGTAAGTGATACAGACAAATAACCGGTCGACTATTTCACTGTTCTGAGATAAAAATGCCGTCCGGAGGCGTGACTGTGACTAAGGCACTTGGAACCAGGGTAATCTTTCTCGATATCGACGGCGTAATGTTGACCGACGCCGACTGGGCGAGCTCAGAGAACTATAGAGCATGCCTGCTCCGTGAATCTGGTGACGCCGGGTTTCGTGAGCTGATGAACGCCTTGCAGGCCGTCGTGTTCAACCTTCACGCTGTTCGCTTGCTCAACAGAATCTGCCGCATTACCGGTGCCAAGGTCGTCATCGTCAGCAGCTGGCGCTGGCACTTCGAGCCCGAGTGGATTCATCAAACGCTACGGCGGAAGGGCATCGAGCCCAGGCATTTCCATGTGGACTATGCGTGCGAAGTGACCCAGCCGTTCCCATACTCGAAGCTCCGTGATTCTCAAGAGTGGCTCTCGCGGCATCCCGACGTCACGGACTGGCTTGTGTTGGATGACGAAGCCGAGCGCGACGGGTTTGAGAACCCGGAGTATGTGAATCCGCTCGTTGGACTCGATACCACAGCAGCCGTGCGGTGCGTGCAAGCACTAGGTCCCAAGCCTGCCGAGCCATCTGATTGCAGTGCGGTTGTGTTCCTCGATATCGATGGTGTCCTACTGCCTACTGCAGCATGGCTGCATGCTGGCAACTTCGCCGCTAAAGAGCGTCTGAGGTGGATAACAACAGATTTCGAAACTATTGCAGCGTATGCTGACCACGTTAGGCGTTCCAGACTGCTCCTAGGTGGTCGACCTTCTGCCTGGAAAACACCGCATGCAGACTGATTCGAGAATTATCTTCCTGGACATCGACGGCGTGATTTTGAGCGGCGTAGACTGGCTCAGGCCGGAGAACCGTGCGGCAGCGCATCTACTGGAGAGTGCGCGCGACCGGCTATCCGTGTATCGCGAGCATGTGAAATTCAATGCGTCAGCGATGACGCTCGTGAACGCTCTCTGCACCGCAGCCCCAGCCCAGCTCGTTCTGATGAGCAGTTGGCGGCGAACGCACCGCCCGGCTGATGTGCGCGATTTGCTGACCGGGCATGGCATCGAAGGGCGCCTGTGGCATGTCGATTTCGCGTGCCCGGTAGTCGGCGGCAAGCGCAGCGACGTCAAGGCGTGGCTAGGTGCTCATGACGATGTGTCGCACTGGGTCGCGCTGGATGACGAAGCCGGCGTCGAGGGTTTGCCGGATATCGGTATCGACGGCGGGGACGGATTCACGTCGTCGCCGTTCCGTGTAGCCGCCAGGGTCCTGGGAGCGGATGCGACGCCGGTGCTGGGATGCCATCTCGAACAAGAGCATATCGAACAGCTGGCGGAATCTGGAATCAGCGAGACCGATATCGGACTCGCGCGATGGCTCGAATTCGACCGCGGCGACGGCTCTGAGCGACCGCCATCTCGGCTGCTGCGCGACAGCTCTTATAGTCGAACGAGCGGCGGCTCACTACGTACACAATTCGACCGACGATTCCGGGACTATCTCGATAGCCGAGCACTGAACGATTTCGCTTGATGTGCTGAGTCGACGGGTCTACAGCCGCCGGCCGGAGATTCATCGTGAGCACCGACGCCGAACTCGCCGCCCATTTCTATCGATACAGCGAAATCGAGCTGCAGACCGCGGAGTTACTGGTGCCGGCAAACGCAAAGCTGGCGGCGCTGTGGACATACATGGCGGCTACGAAAATCGGCGGCATCGGCATGCTGGCCGGCGATGAGATGTGCGACCAAGACCCATCAGGGTACGGTCTGGAGTGGATGTGCGGGCGCATCAAGGATGACGTGCTCCGCGGGATGCTGACGCCGCTCAGCTGGCTGGATGACTGGTCGCTGGAGAGGCGTGATGGCGGTGAACCGTGTGTGTCGGATGCCGGGCAGGTGGCGGGTGCTGTGCATGCGCTGAGGCAGGCTCGGCAGCGGGCGTACGAGCTGATGGCCGGGCACGATGAACTCGTGTTCGCCGCTCGCAGATTACAGGGCCGGTGAATAGGTGAGTGAATAGGTCGCCGGGGTGTGTCTCGGGCGTTTTCAGTGAGTTATCGCCATGCGGACCGGGCAGGCTGAATAGCAACGTGAATAGCTCAGCCGTTCTGGGTCTCTGCCGACCGTTCCCGCCGGCCGTGACCACGGCTATCGTGCGGGGATGAAGATGACCGATGCCGAACTTACCGTTCACGAATCCCGGCTGGATTTCCCGGCGCTGAAAGCTGCCGCCGAGGCGCTGTTTGCGGCCCGAGATGCGGCTGCGGCTGACTCGGCGACAGCTGTGCGGCACATGCGGACCGCTGCGGCTGAGATGACCCGGGCCGAGGCGGCGATGGGTGTCGACGGGCAGGGCGGTGTGCATGATGAGATGTGCGCGGAATACGGTGCGCGGTATCTGAGATGAGGGTCGATATTGAAATACGTTAGTATGCTAACGTTCCTCACTGGCGTTGTTGCCGCATGAGATGCGGAAATCGTAGCCTACGGCCAGTGTGAGCTGCGCGTCCGTCGGTGAGGACTGAGATGCGGGGTAGATAACGGCTCTCAGATGA
>NZ_JACHXV010000037.1 GCF_014192375.1 Endobacter medicaginis
GGTTCCGCTTCGCTCCACCTCCGACCGGCAATGGCGGCGGAGACGACAATGCACTAACACTCATCCCGGACCACCCAGTGGGGGCCGCTCATCCTTAACTGCCCGCCTTTTCCTTGCGGGATATCGGAAACAGGCAGGCGCAATTGCTTCGGCCACACCCTGAGCTTTGCAAAAATAGTCGGAAACGTGCATAATGGGAGAATACTTAAGGCGATTTGGAAGAAATGGTTCGTAACCTCGATGATCTGGCGGTGTTTGTCCGCGTGGCTGAATGCGGCGGCTTTTCGGCCGCCGCTCGGGCGATGGACCTCGCGCCGACCACTGTCAGCAAGCAGATCGCCCGGCTGGAACGGCAACTCGGAGCAACCCTGTTCGAACGCAACACCCGCCGATTGAAGATCACAGAGGAAGGCCGGGCCGTAGCAGAGCGGGCACGCGCCGCTCTCGCCTTGCTCGGCGAAGCCGCCGAGATAGCGCGCGCCGGATCGGGTGAACTGACGGGCACAATCCGCGTGACGGCCCCGGTGCCGTTCGGCAGCCGCTATGTGGCGGCGGCGACGGCCGCCTTCCGCAAGCAGCACCCGAAGGTCGGGTTCGAGCTGCACCTGACCGACCGCATCGTGGACCTCTATGCCGGCGACATCGACGTGGCGATCCGGGTAGCGAAGCTGGCCGATTCCCGGCTGATCGCACGTCGGCTTGCCGACAACCGGCGCATCCTCGTCGCTGCGCCCGACTATCTCGAACAGCACGGCGCCCCGGTCGAGCCCCGCGACCTTGCAGCCCATACCTGCCTCTTGTTCTCTTATCCGGGGCTGGGGCGGAATAGCTGGGCGCTGCACAGGGGCCGCGAGACGGAAGAGGTTGCGGTATCGAGCGATCTTGCGACGGACAGCGGCGACACGCTGCGGACGTGGTGCATCGCCGGCCTCGGCATATCGCTGCGGGAATTGTGGGACGTGGCCGACGAGCTGCGCGCCGGCCGCCTCGTCCATATACTGCCGGGATGGGAGGAAGAGGCCAACTCTATCAGCTTCGTGTGGCCGAAACGCGAACCGGTGCCCAAGCGGATCAGTGCCTTCAGCGACTTCCTCGCTCAACTTTGGCGTAATCCCCCGTGGGAGGCCTGAAGACTTGCTGTCGCAATACACCATTCCCAGCCCCCCCTCATTTTCTAACTGCGCAAGTCGATGACGATCTTCCCGAACGGTCCTCGTTCCAGGTGCACAAAAGCGGAGGGCACGTCGTCGAAGCTGTAGGTCTTGTCGATCACTGGCCTCACGCCATGCGCGTCGATGAACCGGACCAGATCCTCGAACGCCCGACGGTGTCCGACGGTGATGCCCTGAATCACGGCGCGTTTGAGCATCATCGGCACTGCCGACAGCACAATGTCGGCGCCCTTCAGAAAGCCGATCTGGGCGATGAGTCCGCCGCTGGACAGTGCGGCCGCCGACTGACCGATGTTATCGCCCCCAATCAGCTCCAGCACGTGATCGACACCACGCACATCGGTCAAACTCAGCGGCGCATCCGACCATTGCGACATCGCGCTGGTATCGATCGTATTCCACGCCTCGAGTGCCTTGGCCCGTTCCAGCTTCTCCGCGCTCCGCGACGTGACGGTGGTCCGGGCACCGAGAGCCGGGCGATCTGCAGCCCGAAAAGCGCAACGCCGCCCGTGCCCTGGACTAGCACCGTGTGGTCAGCTTGCAGCCTTCCCGTTTCTACCAGCGCGAACCACGCCGTGAGCGCCGCGACCGGCAAGGTCGAAGCCTCCGCGTCTGTAGACGACGGGCCAGAGACCTGGCAGCGCATTTGCGTTCAGCCAGATAGGCCCAACTGCTGCTGCATGATGGACGCCATATTGTAGCAGTGGAAAGCCACGACCTTTCCATCCATGACATGGAACACATCGCAGCAAGGAACATCTATCCTGTTCCCCGACGGCGGCAAAACTCCTGCGGGGGTGGCCAGATCGCCTGTATGTGTGCCGCGAATTGCAAGCTCAACGACAACGACACCGTCCATGACATAGATATTGAAAATCTCTCGGTGAATGTCCGGAAACGCTACTGCCATGCCGCCAGCGACCGTGGCGATATCTTTGCCACGAAATTCTTGTCCGGCCGGAACATTGCGAACATACCCGTCGTCTGAAAAGAATGAGACAAACTTGGCCAAATCCAAGGTAGCGCCCTCAGCGGCATCGTATAATTCCTTGATTATCTCAATATCATTCTGCATCGTCTGTTCCTTTCCATTCCGCATGACAACTTCTGTCCTAGCTTACCGTCAAAACGATCTTGCCTTGGATGTGCCCCTCGGCAGCTCGGGCGTGGGCCTTGCTCGCATCTTGGAGTGGAAACGTACTGTCGATCCCGACGCGAAGCGACCCGGCATCGAACAGCCGTGCGAGCTCGGCAAGCTGTGCGCCGTTGGAGCGGACCTGGGTCGTAGACACGGTGACACCGAGCCTTGCCGCCTCGTCGTGATCCGAGAAGCCCAGGAACACTGGAAACAGCGCACCACCCCGCTTCAGGGTACGCAGGAACCGGCCCGTTGATGGGCCGCCAAGCGTATCGACCACGAGATCGAGATCCCGAACCGCCTCTTCCGCAGGCGTTTTGGTGTAGTCGATAAACTCGTCGGCCCCAAGTCCACGCACGAACGCCTCGTGCCTGCTCGAGGCGACCGCGATCACATGTGCCCCCTTCCACTTGGCCAACTGTACGGCGAAGTGTCCGACCCCGCCGGCAGCGCCGTTGACGAGCACCTTCCTGCCCTGGAGCGGAACGGGACGGTGGAGTTCGGGCTGAAGGGGATTGGGCACGTCGTGACCGCGATCAATCAGGAACTGCCACGCAGTAAGCGCTGACATGGGAACCGCCGCGGCCCGCACGTGATCGAGACGAACAGGCTTGCGCGCCACCTCTGATGCAGGTGCGGTCACGTATTGGGCATAAGCGGCGCTCTCCCCGAAGCTCGGGAAGCGAACCATGCTGTAGACTTCGTCGCCGACAGCGAAGGGCTCTTCGCCGGGGCCAACTGCCTCCACCACGCCTGACACGTCGGTCCCAGGGATGGCGGGCAGCGGAATGGAAGGCCGCCACTCGGCAGGAAGAGCCTTCATTCCGTCGCGCAGATACCAGTCGGGCGGATTGATGCCAACCGCATGCACCCGGATAAGCACCTCGCCGGCCTTGGGCGTCGGCTTCGGCGCATCCTCGTATCGCAGCACATCGGGGCCGCCAAACTCGTGCAGTCGAATTGCCTTCATCATCGCGGTCGACATTGCGCTATCTCCTTAGGGCTAGGTACGCTACCATAAGCGGGGTGACGCTCCGTATATACGGAGCACCACCCCGTTTGGCAAGGAAGATGTATGCGAGCTGACGCTCGGAAGAACTACGATCAGCTTCTCGCCGCCGCGCGCGAGATCGTGGCCCGCGATGGGGCAGGCGCGTCGATGCGCGACATCGCCCGTCAGGCGGGTGTCGGTTTCGGGACCATGTACCGCCATTTTCCAACCCGCGAGGCTTTGCTGGAGGCTCTGCTTCGCACCGGGTTTGATGCCATGGCGGCACGGGCGGATGATTTGGAGGCATCTAGCGCGCCCGATGAGGCGCTCGTGACCTGGCTGCGCGAGACGATTGCAGCGGCCCACGCCTATCGCGGCGTTACGGCGTCCATGATCGCCGCCATCGAAGACCCCAGGTCGGCACTGCATGGATCTTGCGTTGCGATGCGCAGTGCTGGCGCCCGGCTACTCGCACAGGCGCAAGCCGCGGGATTGGCACGGAACGATATCGACGGGACCGACCTGTTCGCGTTTGTGGGCGCGCTGGCGTGGCTCGCGGACCAACCCGCGCTTGCGCCGCGTACCGACCGTCTGGCGGGTATCATCGTTGAAGCAATCTTGATGCGGGACCTCCGAAACCCAGGTGTCATGCCGTCCGAGCCGTCGAGTCCAGTAGATGGCTAGCTAGTGCTCAATGTCAGCTTCCGCTTCGGTCAACGCCTATTGGCGACAGCCGCAAGCCGTTGCTGACATTCTACCGGGTGGCGTCTTCAGGTTTCGGGCAGCCTTAGGATTGTCTGCCGCTGACACCTCGGATGGCGATGTCTCACGCCTGCCCAGCCCTCAACAGCCGATCGGCAAAGTAGCGTGATGGCGTGGTGCCAAGCGCTTTCCTGAACATGACGATGAAGGCGGTCGTGGATTCATACCCTAAGTCGCCTGCCACCTGTTGGACCGTCGCACCGCCGGCAAGTTCCCGCAACGCGATGACGAGATGGAGCTGGCGTCGCCAACGACCGAAACTCAATCCGGTCTCCTGGATCATAAGCCTCTTCAATGTTCGTTCACTGACTGCTACATGCTCAGCCCATTGGCCGAGAGTACGCCGGTCGCTTGGGTCTGCCAAAAGAGCCGCAGCAATCACGGCGATCTTTGGATGATCAGAGACTGGCAGCTCTAGCCTTTCACGCGGCATCAGCGCGAGCTCGTCGAGCATGACCCGCATGAGGCGACCAACATGAGCGTCGCGCCCATCCCGTTCTGGTAGGTCCGCTAACCGATGGATCATCTCCCGAAGCATCGGCGATACCGAAAGCGTGCAGCATTCAGCCGGAAGCTCAGCCGCGCCGGGCTCAACAAACAGGTATGTCAGACGAGCATTGGGCGTGACCTGATTGCTGTGAAGAGCGCCGCCGGGAACCCAGAGTCCGCAGTCCGGCGGAACGATCCAGACCCCGCTTTCCGCGGTGCACGTCACCGCGCCGTGGAGCGCGAGGATCAGTTGACCCTGCGGGTGCTGATGCTGGTGCCGCTCGGCTTCATAGTCAGCGAAGTCCACTCTGAACGCCATCGCCGGCCCATGCGAGAAGCTAAGATCTATGGCGGTGCTGCAGGCTGGCTTCATCAAAGGTTGGCCTGATTTCGATATCATATGGCATTATCTCCACTTTCTCCCATCAAGCAATCCTTTAAGAATCGGCTCAGCAAACTGTAGGAGATGAGCCATGCGTATCGCCGTGGTTGGTGCGACCGGCAGGATCGGCGCCAGACTGACCGAGAACCTCTTGGCCAAAGGCCATTCCGTCAAAGCTCTTTCAAGAGGAGGGCCTGCCCTCAATGCACTTGTCGCAAAAGGCGCAGAACCATTCTTTGGCAGCTTTGACACAGGGGATGGTGAGCTCGGCAGGTTCTTCGACGACGCTGACGCTGCGTTCCTGATGGTCAAAACTCTTTGGGCGGCGGAGGACTTTCATGGGCACTACCCTGCGGTCGCGCTTCGGTTCTTCGACGCTCTTCGGGACTCTCCGGTGAAACTGGTCGTGAGCCTGACCGCAATGGGGTCCGAGCTCAGCGGAAACACCGGCCATTTCCAGGGTTTCCATATGCTGGATCAGATCCTCAACCGGTTACGCGACATCAATCTGGTGCATCTGCAGGGCGGATGGTTCATGCAGGACCTGGCGAGGTGGAGCGACGCTATCGTGCGGCACAATAGGATCGGCTGGACGCTTGCGCCGGACGTCAAAGCGCCTTGGGTTTCCATTCAGGACATCGCGGATTTCGCGGCGAACGAGTTCGACGCGCCAACGGGCGAGCACCGGTCGGTGAAGCAACTGGGCATCGATTACACGATGGCCGAAATCGCCGCGATCATCGGCCGGGCAGTCGGACGAGAGGTAGACTATCGCTTCGTCGACATGCGCGATCGCGAGGTCGAAACGGTATTCCGGGAGAGGTTCGGAACGCTCGATCGGTGGGTCTATGACAAGAACACCGCAGCGGCTCTTAACGATGGGAGGGTCAAATTTCGCGATGATCGTCCGACACTCCCCACGACAATTGACGCTTTCACCAGAGACACCCTCAAGCCGCTGATCGAGAAGGCCCGGACGGATGGCGTAAAACCAGAGACCTTCCTGACGTGGAGTTCGCAAAGATAAAATGCAGCAGCCCAGGAATGGCGAATGTGAAAGGCGTTCGTCATCGCCGCGAGCCCAGGCGGCCGAGGCTGCCTGGACTGCCCGCGATGACTGGTCCGGTTGGGTAGTTAGTTGATGTGCGCCTCCGATGCCAGCCTGGCGGGGAGGCGGAGCGTAGCGGAGCCGAGCGGCCAGGCTGGCATCACCACCGTTTCCGGTGCCGGCGGGCGATAGCCGAGGCTGCTATGCGGGCGGGCCCGGTTGTAGTGGTCGCGCCACCAGCCGGTGACGGCCCGCACCTCCACGAGGTTGTAGAAGATCTCACCGTTGAGCAGCTCGTCGCGCAGGCGGGCATTGAAGCTTTCGATGTACCCGTTCTCCCATGGGCTGCCCGGCTCGATGTAGAGGGTGGTGACGCCCAGCCTGCCCAGCCAGTCGCGCACGGCGTTGGCGACGAACTCGGGACCGTTGTCTGACCGGATATGCTGGGGCGGCCCATGCTCGATAAACAGGTCGGCCAGCACGTCGATCACGTCGTTCGACCGAAAGCGCCGCAGCGGCACCATCGCCAGGCATTCCCGGCTGAACTCGTCGATGACGTTGAGCATCCGGAACTTGCGCCCGTTATGCGTCTGGTCCTCAACGAAGTCGTAGGACCACACATGTCCGCGGTGCTGCGGGCGCAGCCGAATGCACGAGCCATCGCCCAACCACAGCCGCCGACGCTTCGGTTGCCTCTTCGGCACCTTCAAACCCTCCCGCCGCCAGATCCGCTCGACCACCGACAGGCTGACCCGCCGGCCCACATTGCCCAGCAGGGCATGGATGCGGCGGTAGCCGTAGCGACCGTACTCGGTGGCCAGCGCGACGATGTCGGCTGTCAGCCGTTGCTCGTCAGCGTCGCCCTTCAACGCACGACGTTGCGTTGAGCGGTGCTGGCCGAGCACCTGACAGGTCCGCCGTTCGGACACCGACAACACACGGCGGACCTGCTGGATCGCTTCCCGGCGACGGGAGGGGCTCAAAAACCGAGCTTGGACGCTTCCTGCAGGATCGCCTTGTCCAGCGCCAGGTCAGCGACCAGCTTCTTCAGCCGGACGTTCTCGCGCTCGAGGTCCTTCATCCGCCGAGCCTGATCGACCTTCAGGCCACCATACTCCTTGCGCCATCGGTACAGCGTCTGCTCCGCGATGCCGACCTGCCGGCAAGCCTCGACCGCCGTCGCCCCTCGGCCAACCAGCACATCCACCTCACGCAGCTTCGCGATGACCTGCTCCGGCGTAAACCGCTGACGTCCCATGCCCCTCTCCAATCCTCGCGCCCCGAAGGGCTCTCTTCAGGTTTGGACCAGTTTCTCCAGGGCAGACCAGAACCGCGACTTCGGGAACCCTTCCGAGATGAAGGCCAGCAGATCGTTGCCGAACTTCGCCTTGTCGGCCGCGGTGCTGAACCGCGTCGGCACGAAGGCGTCAGGTAGAAGCCGAGGCGAACGCAGACGCGGCCAGGCGATGACCGCTGCGAGATCCTGGGTCATGGGAGCACCTATGCGGCGATGGGTTCAGCGGATCCTGCGTCCTCGGTGGCGAGGTCCTGCGCGGCGAAGTCCGGGTGGAAGGCAAGGCAGTAATCGACGGCACGCTGTGCGGCGGCGGCGGCCTTGAAGATCGCTGTCTTGTCGGCTTTCAGCCGTTGGAGCCAGTGCCCGACATACGAGGCGTGATTGTCGATGTCGCAGGGCAGGCCGAGCGTCATGCCGATCTGGCAACTGCCGAGTTCGGCGATCATCTCCTCGAAGGCATAGCTCGCAGAGCCGAACGTTCCGGACAGGTCGCGCGCCAGGCG
>NZ_JACHXV010000038.1 GCF_014192375.1 Endobacter medicaginis
CAGAAATGGTCTCGGTCCAACGGTGGTCTCCTTCCGGAGACTTTGAATCACGTCGAAGCCGTCGTGGGAATCTACTTTATGGGTCCCAGCCCTAGGATACGTCCATCGCTGGTCGGAATGTCTCCATTGGCAACCAACAGGTCGTGGAAATTGAGCGAGGTCGCGTGCACGGCAACGCGAATCTGACCAGGGCCAGGCTGCCCTGGATCGGCGATCTCCCGGATCTCGATCCGATCGACACCACCGGGGCTCGCCAGAATAGCAGCTCGCATTACTTCTTCCCTTCGTTGGTATGTTGAATGCCGTTAAGTAATGGACTTCCTATATTATTGATGAGGGCCCATTGCTCGCAACCAGCAGGGGCTGCATTCCAGGATCACCCTTGGCCATCGCCCGCTGATATCCTGGACGGTCACCGATTCTCTTGAGATATCGAAGGATATTTGGATAAGGTGAGAGATCTTTCGGAAAGAAAACCCGCATTGTAGTTAATGGGAACAGCATGATGATATCAGCTGCCGTAAAATCATCACCGGCGAGATACGGTGCCTGACCCAATTTTGCTTCAAGCAAATCATAGGCAATCGGCAGGCGCTTCATAAGATTCTCAAGGATGTCATGGCTTCCGCCATAACCTATGCCGTTTAAGATCATGCCGATCATCTCCATCGGCATCACGGTCCCGTTCGCATAGTTGAACCAGAAGAGATAATCCGGATAGGCGTCGCTTTCGGGTCCGACCGCCAGCCTTCCGTCGCCATGGCGGTGAATGATATAGTCGATGATGGCGCAGGATTCCGCCAACACGACGTCTCCGTCCTTGATAACGGGAGCCATTCCCGTGGGATGCAGCGCCTTGTACGCGGCAGGGGCCAGACGGGTGACGGGATCTCGGTCGAAGCGGACAAGATCGTATGGAATTTCCAATTCTTCGCACAACCAGACGATGCGTTCGGATTGAGAAACTCCCAAATGGTAGACAGTTAGCATGGATATCTTCCTCACCCTCCCGTAGATGCTCCAAAGAGCATCTACGGAGCCAGCTTTCTCGATCCAATCGATCGCGTCAGACAGCCACATTAGCCGGCTGGTAGCGCGGAAAATCCGAATAGCCTTTGGCGCCGCCACCATAATATAGGCTGCTATCACCCTGCGAGATCGGCCAGCCGTTGCGGAACCGTTCGACGAGATCGGGGTTGGCGATAAAGGGCCGCCCAAATGAAGTCGCGGTTGCATAACCGTCTTCAAGCAGTGTTTCCGCGCTGTCGGCGGTTAGGCCGCCATTGGCGATGTAGGCACCGTTCCAGAAAGCACGAAGGCGATGGAATACGGCCCGCTGCTCTCGGCTGGGCGCTTGACCCGGCTCCATCTGGATATTGGCGAACGGGAACTCCTCGACCATGTGCAGATAAGCCAACCCGAGAGCATCGAGCTGCTCGATGAGGGTGCCGAAGGTGTTCTCCGGGTCGCTGTCGCCCATATCGCCGTAGGTGCCGAACGGTGACAGGCGGATGCCGATGTGCCCGGCATCCCACGCCTCGCTGGCAGCAGTCGCGATTTCCAGCGCGAAACGCGCGCGATTTTTCGCCGTGCCGCCATATTCATCGGACCGATGATTGGTCCGGTCCCTGATGAACTGATCGATCAGGTAACCATTGGCCCCGTGAATTTCCACGCCATCGAACCCGGCTCGTCGAGCATTGGCTACGCTTTTGGCGAAGTCGGCGACCACTTCGCGGATGCCCGCGCGGTCCAGCTCTACAGGAGGCGCACACGGCTTCGGACCTGAAGCGGTGAACGCAATGGAATCTGCCTGAATCGCCGATGGTGCGACAGGTGAAGCATGATCGGGCAGTAGATCGGGATGGCTGCTGCGACCAACATGCCAAAGCTGGACGACGATTTTCCCCCCGGCAGCATGAACCGCATCAGTAACCTTGGCCCAGGCCCTTACCTGTGCATCGTCGTAGATGCCCGGCGTTCCGATATAGCCTTTGGCCATGCGGCTCATCTGCGTCGCTTCGGTGACGATCAGACCGGCACTCGCGCGTTGCGCGTAATAATCCGCCGCAAATTCAGAAGGTACATCGGTCGCGTCATCGGCACGGCTTCGCGTGAGGGGCGCCATGACGATCCTGTTCGAAATCGCTATTTTTCCGAGTTGGGCTGGGGTGAACAGTGTTTTATGATCCATAGTGAATTCCATCTGAGCTTTATGCTGTCGTCGACTACGCAAAGGAGATGGCCAGGGCCGGCTTTTCGCCTTCCGCTTGAATGATGATGACGGGACCGGTGAAATGCTTCGCTAGGCGTCGGCGGCGCGTCGTTTACAGGGTCAGGCCGCTGCCAGCGTTGCGTTGTCGATGACGAACCGATACTTCACATCGCTGCGCACCATCCGGTCATATGCGTCGTTGATTTTCTGGATGGGGATCATCTCGATATCCGCCACGATCCCCTTTTCCGCGCAGAAATTCAGCATCTCTTGCGTTTCGGCGATGCCGCCGATCAACGAGCCGGCGATTTGCCGCCGCTTGAAGATCAGATGGCTGATATCGGGCGACGGATGGGGGTGTTCCGGTACGCCGACGAGCGTCATCGTGCCATCGAGCTTGAGAAGGTCGGTGAACGCATCGAGGTTGTGGCTTGCCGCAACGGTATTCAGAATGAAATCGAAGCTATTGGCGTGCGCTTCCATCTCTTCGGCATTCTTTGATACGATGACGTCATCAGCTCCGAGTTCGCGTGCCGCGGCACGCTTGTTCTCCGAGGTCGTGAAGGCCACTGTGTGGGCGCCCATGGCATGGGCCAGCTTGATCCCCATATGGCCGAGCCCGCCGATCCCGACGATTCCCACTTTCTTGCCGGGTCCCGTTTTCCAGTGACGGAGCGGTGAATAGGTGGTGATGCCGGCACATAGCAACGGTGCAACGGCGGCGAGCTGCTCGCGCGGATGGCTGATCTTCAGCACGAAGCTTTCCTGGACCACGATCTGCTGGGAATAGCCGCCCATCGTATGTCCCGGAGGATCCTGGATCGGGCTGTTATAGGTATAGACGGTGCCGTTGTCGCAATATTGCTCCAACCCACGTTCGCAAGGGGCGCAGTGGCCACAGCTTCCGACCATGCAGCCGACACCAACCGTATCCCCGACCTCGAACCGGGTCACGCCACGGCCGACGGCGCTCACGTGACCGACAATTTCATGCCCGGGAACGCAGGGCCACACTGTGTTGTCCCATTCGCCGCGCGCTTGGTGAAGATCGGAATGACAGACACCGCAAAAAGCAATATCGATCTTGACGTCGTTGGGGCCGGGTTCACGACGAACGATATGGAGTGCGGCCAGCGGAGTATGGGCCGCCTGGGCTCCATAAGCCTTTACAGTCATGTTTATGTTTCCCGAAATAGCTAGGAAGCGCCTCAGATCACGCGACGCTGGTGTGTAGGCGCACGTCGACGTTGCCGCGCGTGGCGTTCGAATAGGGGCATACCTGGTGTGTCGCTTCGACCAGGGCGCGCGCATCGGCTTCGCTCAGGCCCTTCACCTCGACGTAGAGGTCGATGTCCAGCGCGTAGCCGCCCGCCTCCGTTTGGCCGATGCCCACCTCGACGGAGGTCTTGCTGCCTTCCGGGTGCAAGCCCAACTGCTTAGCGGCTACCGGCAGCGCATTGTCGAAGCAGGCCGCGTAGCCCATCGCAAACAGTTGCTCCGGGTTAGCCCCAGTCTTGCCCGACCCGGGCATCGCCATGTCCAGCGCCAGGCTTCCATCGTCAAGCGCCGTGTGACCGGATCGACCACCGGTGGCCGTGGCTCTGGTTTTATAAAAGATTTTCATAACGGCTGCTCCGTTTTGCTTGGTTTGGCCTGCGGCCGAGGTGGGTGACCGCAACGCTGGGACACGCTCGGCCGAGCCATCGCTCGAGGGCGCCGAGTGTGGGAACGCTGTCCGTCGGTATCCTCTCATAGCTCCAATTAGACTAGTCGTCTAGTGGGGGCGGAATGTCTCGCTGGCTGCCGACCGTGGCAATCTTGATAAGGTGCGATTCATAATATATCCCCGTTTGTAGATATATATCGCAAAAGGTCGCGGGGGCTTGGAAGAAGTATCGGAACAACGACGGCGAGGGCGAAGGCGGCGAGACATGCCCGATGGACGACTGGCGCTGATCGAGGCGGCAACATTCGCCTTCGCCGAGCGCGGCTACGAGGCTGCGGACTTGCGAAGCATCGCTCGCGCTGCCGATGTCGATCCGGGTCTCGTCCGTATCCATTTTCGCGGCAAAGCCGGACTTTGGGACGCCTGTGTGGATGCCATCATCGCGCGACGAGCGCCCATGGTCGCGGAAATCGCGCGTCTCGCGTCCGATGCGAGTGCGACGGCGGCGGAGCGACTAACCGCCTTGATCCGGCACTATGTCAGCTTCACTTTTGCCCATCCCGAAGTGCGCCAGTTCGTCGTCCGCCACGCTGCTGAAAGCAGCGAGCGGGCGACTCTTCTTACGGAGCGGCTGGTGCGGCCATCTTATGAGGCCAGCTTGCCCCTCATCAAGGCTGGGATCGAAGCTGGTGTCATACGTGTTCGCCATCCCGCGGCATTCTTCGCGCTGCTAAACAACGCGGTCAATCAACCGCGCGCCGCCCCGGTGCTGCTCCATCAGCTCTCCCCGGATATCGATCCGGACAGTGTTCAGGAACTGCTGACGGCCAGCATTCTCGATGCCTTTCTGCACCTGCCCGTGCTTTCGCCAAAAAACACGGAAACGCCGGGCTAACCCTGACACCTCAAGGAGTTCCATCATGGCATCACCCGCCCGGATCGACACCCATCAGCATCTTATCCCGCCCACATACCGCAAGCTGCTCGATGAACGCGGGCTGACCGCTGGCGGCTGGCCTACCCCCGATTGGGACCCGCAAGCGGCTATCGCCATGATGGACCGGGAATCGATCGCGACCGGCATCCTTTCCCTCAGCGCCCCGGGCGTCCACCTGGCCGACGACGCGCAAGGCCGCACCCTGGCGCGGCAGGTGAACGAGTATCATGCGGAGCTGGTCAAGGGGCGGCCCGACCGCTTCGGCCAGTTCGCCTGCATCCCGCTGCCCGACGTGGACGGAGCGGTCGCCGAGGCCGTTCACGCGTTGGACGTGCTGCACGCCGACGGCGTCGTTCTGCTGTCCAACGCCGGCGGGAAATATCTCGGCGATCCCGACTACGAAACGCTGTGGGCCGAACTCGACGCCCGCTCCGCCGTCGTGTTCATCCATCCGACCGAGCCGCCGATCCAGATGCTCAAGGGCCTGCCGAGCCCGCTGCTCGACTATCCCTTCGACACCACGCGCACCGCGATCCACATGGTCGCCAACGGCGTCATGAGCCGGCGCAAACGGATCAGGGTGATCCTGTCGCATGGCGGCGGCTTCCTCCCCTATGCAGCCTATCGCTTCGTCGGCGCGGCGCAGTTCAATCCCGGCACGACGCCCGAGGGCATCATGGCGGACATGAAGCGCTTCTATTTCGACACCGCCCTCTCCTCAACCCCGGCGGCGCTGCCGTCCCTACTGGCCTTCGCCAACCCGACCCACATAACCTTCGGCAGCGACTTTCCCTTTGCACCATCAAGTCACCAATTCAACGCCGCCCTGGATGCCTATCCGCTGGATGAGAATCAGCGCTACGCGATCAACCGCGGCAATGCGGAGAAACTGTTTCCGCGCCTCGCGGCGTCCTGAATCGTTAATGTCTCTTAACATCCAACGGCGGGACCTTAGCCGTCTCTCCGTTGGGTCCAAGCTGTCAGCCATCGGTATGCGCCGACGGACGATTCCTCCTGTCGAAGCTTGTCTGTCTGTTTAGCGGGCGCGAAGTTTTTCCGCGAGGGCTTCGATCGGTTGCGCGAGCGCCTGTTTCGTGCGGTTGGCGAGCGATAGCTCACCCGTTTGAGCTGGATCAGCAAAGCGTGGGAACAGCTTCAAGGCATTGGCGCGATCGATGCCCACTTTGGCTGGCGGATCGAGAACCGTGAGCGCCGCGAGCGCCTTGGTCTCGATGCCGGTCACCACGGCTGGGGCGAACGGGTAATCGCTGCCGAACAGGATATGGTCGGGAGCAACCAACTCACGCAGCGCCGCCATGGCGAAGGGCGACGGTGACAGCGCCGTGTCGTAATAGAAACTGCGGATGTAATGTAGAATGCCCTTCGGGGCTTTGATGGCGAAGTGCGGCATCTCATTGGCGAGCGACAGGCGCCAGGCGATGTAAGGAAGAAACCCGCCGGCGTGGGCGAGAATCCAGCGGATTTTCGGATATTTCTCGACGGTCCCCGACAGGATCAGATTGGTTGCGGCCCGGGTGGTGTCGCACAAGAACTCGACGAGGAAGCCCGGCGTGTCCAATCCCAGCTCGGTGCTGGTCTTGTGCAGATTGGGATGGACAAAGACGATTGCCTCGCGGTCATTCAACTCCGCCATGAGTGCATTGAAACGCGGATTGCCGAGGAAATAGCCGTCCGTACTCCCGAGCAGCACCACACCGTCGGCATGGAGCACGTCCAGCGCATACTCGGCCTCCTTGCAGGCCTGCTCGGTGAAAGGCATCGGCAACACCGCGAAGAAGCCGAAGCGTCCTGGATTCCGGCTGACAAGCTCGGCGGCATATTCGTTGCAGGCTTTTGCGAGATCACAGGCCTCCCACTCGTTGCCACCGAGATGAACGCCAGGCGCGGAGAGCGACAGGACCGCAGTTGCGATGTCGTGCGCGTCCATATTCTCGATCGACTTCTCGGGCGTCCAGTGCGGCAGCGGGGCTCCCGCCACCTCGGACAGGTTGTGAACCGCCATTGCCTGGACGAAGGCAGGCGGAATGAGGTGGTGATGGACATCGATGATGCGGCGGTGAGATGTGTTCATGGGGTGATCCTCGCTGATGTCAGGACGCCGTTTGCGCTGGCTCGTGGAGCAGCGTCGCGACGATGGTATCGGTCATGAGAGCGCGGGCCGCCTCCCGTTGGATCTCCGGCGCAAGGCGGTTTAAGAGCGCGGGAAAACCGGCTGGCTGGCTCGCCGCGCTGTTCAAAAGCGCGAAGAACAGGGCCGGATGCTTGCTGCGGATGAGGCCGGCCTCGATACCCGCGGCGAACAGCGCGCGGCAGGTCGCGTAGGCGGGCTTCAGAAGGCGGTCCGCCACAAATAAGGCCCGTTCGGAGCTGTCTGCGGCATGGCGAGTCACGAAGTCACGGGCCTCCGGGTGTTTCACGTAAAAGGCGACGACGCACGCGATAACGTCGCGCAACCCGGTCTTCAGAGACATGTGCTCATCCGCTGCGATTTCGGCGACTTCCGCCATGGCCGGTGACGTGACCCCCTGAAACTCCGCCACGGATGGCTAGAGTCCGTGACGTGACCCCCTGAAACTCCGCCACGGATGGCTAGAGTCCGGACCCAACGGGGGACGGATGGATGAAGAAGTCACGGTTCACAGAAGAGCAG
>NZ_JACHXV010000039.1 GCF_014192375.1 Endobacter medicaginis
GGCCACCGGCCGCAATCCGCGCCGCGCAGCTTCCACTCGCGGCCGTCGCCGCGTAGGCTTCAGATCGGTGTCTCACAATCTGCGGGCGGTACACTTCGTCACTACGACGAAGCCCAGATCCTCCTTAAATCACAACCTCAAATCTGTGCCATTGGTGCTGACGGCGGACACGCGACCTTGGTGAGCTTCGAATCCGTGCCCGCGGACTTGAACGCGAACGCGGCCCCGGCTGCCGCGGTGCTGGCGACGACCGCTCCAACGAGCACCTTCTGCTTCGTGTCCATCAGACTGTCCCTCTCTCAAGGGGCCGCGCGACCGACGTGTTCCTGCTCGTCCTCTCCTCATCACCAGCGGATGCAATCTTGAACGCCAAGATTTGTGCGCGGTGGATCTGGGGAGGCTCGGCGAACAGCGAAGCAGCGCTTCCGGATAGCGCCGTACCGATTTCGCCCGACAGATGCGTCTCGCGCCCTGCCTCGTCGGCGAAGGTATCGAGGATGGCGAACCGAGTCTTTCCGAGACGCAGAGCGTACCACGACAGGGTGCCAGGCTCCCGCTCCACGGCCGATCGGGCTCCTTGGAGGAAGCGGGCAACCTCTTCCTCCGCACCGTCCCGTGCTTCAAGCGGAACATGCAGGGCCAAGCGCGGCAGGGCGTCCGCCGCCGGCACCTTGAGGGCGAGGATGTCGGCCGGCTCGATCTCCGGCAATCCGTTGAGGAAGGTGAAGGTCTTCACCACCAGCGCCCGGCCGACCGTGCCGAACAGATGCTTCAGCCGGCCGGCATTGCCGGGGAAGGTATCGAAGATGGCGAAGTCGGCGGGGCCAAAGCGCAGCGCGTACCAGTGCCGCGTGTCCTGCTCATGCTCGACCGGCTCCAGCGCACCCCGGAGGAATTCAGCGGCATCTTCCTGGTGGGTCGGCCCGGCTTCAATGCCTACGAACAGTGCCTTGTGCATCTTTTCTCTCCTTGTTCCGATGGTAGCGCCTCGAGCTCCACGGAAGGCGTCCTGGGCCTAAATCATGGGAAGTTCGCGCGGCCGGGCGCCGACAGCCCGTTCGGCCAGGGCGACTTCCCCGGCCCGCGCACCCCTGGCGGGCGCGTTCTGGAGGAGATCGCGGCCAGCCACGGCGCGACCGCACGCCAAGTGGCGCTTCGCTTCCTGGTGCGTCGGCCATCGCTGTTCGCTATGGTCAACGAGTCCTGACCCTAGGTCTGCCGACATACTTGGTCGCAAGCTGATCGACACCGCCGCTACACGTGCTCCAAAGCGGCGGTGTCGATCGGCATCGATAAGCGTTCTGTTCCCGGTTTTTCCGCCAATCAACCGTGCGGGCGCATAACAACCTTGATCACACCTTCTTCCTTGTCGCGGAATTTAGCGTACATTTCTGGCGCGTCTTCAAGACTGGCCGGGTGGGTGATCACGAAGCTGGGGTCGATCGCGCCCGCGACGATTTTTTCCAGCAACGGTCTAGTATAGCGCTGCACGTGGGTTTGGCCGAGCTTGATCGTTAGTCCTTTGTTCATCGCTGCACCGATCGGGAGCTTGTCACCCATCCCGACGTAGACGCCGGGCACGGAGACCGTGCCGCCCTTACGGCAGCTCATGATCGCCTGCCGCAGGACGTGGACGCGATCAGTGGCGAGCATCATGCTTGCCTTCACCTTGTCCATGACCGCGTCCGCCGCCCCGTGCGCGGCCGCCTCGCAGCCGACAGCATCGATGCAGCTGTCGGGGCCCCGGCCCTTGGTTCGCGCCTGCAGCTCGTCATAGACATCGGTTTCGGTGAAGTTAATCGTCTCAGCGCCACCGGCCTCCGCCATGGCGAGTCGCTCGGGCACCTCGTCGATCGCGATCACGCGGCCGGCGCCCATCATCAGCGCGGAGCGGATGGCGAACTGGCCGACCGGACCGCAGCCCCAGATCGCGACGGTGTCGCCATGCTCGATCTGCGCATTCTCGGCGGCCATGTAGCCGGTCGGGAAGATATCCGATAGGAAGAGGGCCTGCTCGTCGGTAACGTTGTCGGGAATCTTGATCGGACCGACATCCGCCATCGGCACGCGGAGATACTCCGCCTGACCGCCGCAGTAGCCGCCCAGCATGTGGCTGAAGCCGAACAGCCCGGCGGGCGAATGGCCCATCGCCTTGGCGGCCATCTCGGCGTTCGGATTGGTCCGATCGCAGGCCGCAAACAGACCCTTCTTGCAGAACCAGCAATCGCCGCAGCTGATCGTGAACGGCACCACCACCCGGTCCCCGATCTTGAGGTTGGTGACCTCGGACCCGAGCGCCACGACCTCGCCCATGTTCTCGTGGCCGAGGATGTCGCCGGCCTCCATGGTGGGCTGGTAGCCATCCAGCAGGTGAAGGTCCGACCCGCAGATCGCGCAGGCGGTTACTTTGATGATCGCATCGCGCGGGTGCTTGATCTCGGGATCCGCGACGGTGTCGACACGGACATCGCCCTTACCGTGCCAGCATAGTGCTCGCATGTCGTTTCCCCCATCTAATCGGACGTCCCCGTCGTAAGGACCTCGCCTAAGGCGCTCAACGCCTTGGGCTGCGGCATGGTTCCCGTCTGTCGGATCCGTGAACGAGCAGCCATTTTCGGGCAACGATCGGCGAGCTCACCCGCGACATCAGGCTCAAACTGTTCGTAAAACGGCCGGGGCTGTTGAAAAATGCGCGCTGGTAGCCGGTCCGGTTGAGGGCGAAATGAAACCCCAAGGTTTCTCGATCCCGTCTCGCATGGGATGGCGAAATGGGAATATTCGCGCGCTCCTCGCTCACCCTTGGATAAGCGCATCGATCAGCCGATCGTCGGCAGGCAGCTGACCATCAAGCATCAGCATCGCGAGACCATGAACGAGCGACCAAGCCCGTAACGCACCATTCTCTGCCTGCTCCGGACCAACATCCCCCCCGGACGAAGCCGCGGCGGCATTGGCCCGTAACATCCGCAATGCCTCGATTTCACCTGTCGCCTGGAGCTGCGCGGACGAGGTGAAGATCAGCCGGAAGATAGCCGGATTGGTGAGTGCGAACCGCACATAGGCCCGACCGGTCGCCGCGAATGAGGCAGCGCCTTCCTTGCCACTCGCCGCCTCTTGCTGGGCGATGGCGAGCCGATCCAGCCCCTCACGAGCGAGGGCCTGCATCAGCGCCGCCTTTTCGGGAAAGTGCCGGTAGACCGAGGTTGCAGAAACCCCAATCTCACGCGCCATTTCGCGCAGGGACACGCCTTCCACGTCACGTTCGGCCAGCAGCCGTAGACCGACCTCGATCAGGGCTGCGCGCAAGTCCCCATGATGATAGCGCTTTTCCATGTTGACACCGTTACCTTGCTGTCTATGCTCACGGTGTAAACATTGGAGGCGGGCATGGCTAGTGTTCTGGCGAGAAGGGATGATGATGAGGTGGAGGAAGGAAAGCGGACGGCGCATCGCTTCCTGACGGGCATCCATCGTCCGATGGAGCAGGAACTAACGCTGACCGAGCTGGAGGTGCGTGGCACCATCCCGCCGGCGCTCTGCGGTCGCTATCTGCGCACCGGACCGAACCCGGTCGCCCCCAATCCCGCTTCCTATCACTGGTTCACCGGTGACGGCATGGTCCACGGACTTGCGATCCGCGATGGCAAGGCGCTGTGGTATCGCAACCGCTGGATCGGATCCCACGCCAATGCCGCTGCTCGCGGTACGACGCCGGCGCCGGGGCCGCGTCATGGGTCCAGCGACACGGTGAACACCAACGTCGTCGATGTAGCCGGGCGGGTATTCGCGGTGGTGGAAGGGGGCAGCTACCCCGTCGAACTGTCCGAGACGCTGGACGAGCAGCACTATGACGATTTCGGTGGATCACTGGCCGGCTCGTTCACCGCGCATCCGCACCGGGACCCGCTGACCGGCGAGCATCACGGCATCTGCTACGAGGGGCGCCGCCCGAACGAAATCCGCCACGTCGTCCTCGACGCCACGGGCAAGGTGGTGCGCGAGGAGCCGACCGCGGTCGAGCACGGCCCGATGATCCACGACTGTGCGATCACGGCGCGCTACGTCGTCATCCTCGACCTGCCGGTGACCTTCTCATTGGCGACACACTTGGCCGGCCAGCCGCTGCCCTATGCCTGGAATCCGGCGCATCATGCCCGCGTCGGCCTGATGCCGAGGGGCGGCGACCAGCACGCGATCATCTGGTGTGACGTTGACCCGGCGTACGTGTTCCACGTCGCCAACGCCTTCGACTTGGCCGACGGGCGGGTGGTACTCGATGTGTGCGCCTATCCGACGATGTTTGCCGGCGCGCCCGGCGGACCGGACGCGACCTCGCGCGGACTGGAGCGCTGGACCCTCGATCCTGCCACCGGCACGACCATGGTCGGCACCATCGACGCCGGGCCTCAGGAGTTTCCTCGCATCGACGAACGCCGGGTCGGCCAAACGTACCGCTATGCCTATGCCATGGGCGTTCAATCCGACCGCCGCTTCCAGAGCGCAGGCCGGCTCTACAAGCACGATCTGATCGAGGGTGGCCGCGAGATGCACGACTTCGGTGCTGGCCGCCATCCGGGCGAGTTCGTCTTCGTGCCCGCGCACGCAGATGCGGGTGAGGATGAGGGCTGGCTGATCGGCTTCGTCATCGATGAGCCGAGCGATACCACGGAGCTGGTGATCCTGAACGCGGGCCAGTTCGAGCACGCGCCGGTCGCCACGGTGCGCCTGCCGCACCGCGTTCCGCCGGGCTTCCACGGCAATTGGATTAACGGGGGCACCGCACAATGAACACGATCACCACGACCATGAAGGACAGCATTGCAATGAACCGTCAGACGGGTAGCCGCATCGGCGTCATCGCCATCGAGGCCGGCGTCAATTTCGGGCTGCCGCTGCTGATCTACGATCGGGTGGCGCCGCATTCGGGCGACGTGGTCGCGCTGATCGCGTCCTCGCTGCCGCCCCTGCTCTGGTCGCTTGCCGAGTTCGTTCGCCGTCGTCGGGTCGATGCCCTGTCGATCCTCGTTCTGGCCGGCATCGCGCTATCGCTGCTCGCCATGCTGGGTGGTGGGTCGGCCAAGCTCCTCCAGCTTCGCGAGAACCTCGTCTCGGCATTAATCGGTTTGATGTTCCTTGGCTCCGCTGCGATCGGCCGTCCACTGATCTATCAGCTCGCGCGGGCGGGTCTCGCCCGCAAGTCGCCCGACGAGGTTGCCGCGTTCGAGGCCAAACGGGACACACCCCGCTTCCGCCGCGTGATGACGATCATGACGCTCGTATGGGGCATCGGCCTACTCGCGTCGTCGGCGCTGGCCTGCGTGCTCGTATTCACGCTCAGCATCCACGATTACATGCTCGTCAGCCCGTTTGTCGGCTACGGCTCGATGGCCGCGCTCGGCCTTTGGACCGTCTGGTACAGGCGGCTGGCGCAACGCCGCGCCGCACGCTGATCGTCAGCACCTTGGCGCAAGGGAGCCGCTGACGAACGGCGCGAACGTTCTCGGATTGGATGGTGATATGGGAAACGCCGGCTTCGCCGCGGGAATGTTGGCCAGTTAGCTTTGGGCTTCATCCAATGGGATCACAGCGTTCTATCAGGGGCAGTCTATCAGCGGCACGGCCTGCATCCGCACCAGCACGCCTATGCCTGTCCACTATCGCTCGCGCATTTTGCGTCGCTGCCTGGGTGCTGGCGGCAAGCGCTTTGACCTCGGAAGCAACCACGGCAAAGCCACGACCTGCATCGCCGGCACGGGCGGCCTCGATCGTGGCATTCAGCGCCAGCATCTGGGTCTGATCCGCAATCGAGGCTATGTCTCTGACCGTTTTATCGAGCTCGATCACCGTGTCTTCAAGAGCGGCCCCCCTCAGGGCGACTTCGCGCTCCAGCGTGACCTGTTTCGTGACATCGCTGGCGATCTTCAGAATGCGAGCCGGATGCCCTGCTGGGTCAAGGATCGGTGCATAAGTAGCGTGCAGCCATAATTCGCGGCCGTCTGCGCGATAGCGGGCGACTTCACCCTGTGCGTGCCGGCCATCGCGTAACTCCTGCCAGAAAGCGGGATACGCATCGGATGCCGCATATTCATGGTCACAAAGCACTCGGTGATGCTGGCCCTTGAGATCCGACAGCCTGTAGCCGAAAAGGTTGAGGAAACCGTCATTGGCCCATGTGACGGCGCCATCCATGTCGAATTCAATCACGAGTTGCGATCCACAGACAGCCAGCCAGGCGGCTCTGCAGTATTCATCGCTGGGGATTTTTTGTGGTGTCTCGCTCATAACGCGAGCCTGGGCGGGCCAGCCGGGGCGATGCCCATGACCATATTCGTTCTGCGGATAGATTGATAAAATTCGATCTGGCGCAACAATAAATTTCCTGATTGTTCACAGATGTTTGGCATTAAACAGCATACCCGGATTTGCTAGACAAGAGATTTTAGAGTTGCTTGAAGCTATCGCATTAAGTCCGCGAACCGATGGCGCCTTGATCCGTAATGGTATCAATAGCATTGAAGATTTGCGCAATTTGTCTCTTGATGATCTCAAAATGATTCCAGGAATTGGGATTTCCAGTATATCGGAAATAAGCAGGGCTTTGCGCTCTTCGAACGAAGAACCTGCTTCATATACAGCCGACCGGCTGCGTTTTTTAGAAGCCAGTATAAGGTGGCATCGTCTCAAGGCAGACGCATTGGAGGCCGAGCTTGAAATGCTCAGGATAGAGGCAGGCTCGGTAAGGGGGGCGAAGCGCCAACTGGCACGGCGAGCCTAGGAAATGAGCAAGTTGCTTCCGTTCAAGCCAGCCATGCCATTTTAGCGGGCACCGCCGTCGATTGCGGCCTCGGGCTCGCGCAGCCAATTGAGCGCGGTGTCAGGGTTCGAGAAGAACTCGACGCCAGGGCGATCGGTCAAACGCTTTGCCTGAATGCGGGCGAGACTGGCACCCGTGACGAAGGCGAGCCGCTTTGATCGAATGTCATCTCCGCCAACGAGGCGTGCAAAATCCTGAACGCGTTCCTGGCTCTGGATCTTCATTTGCCGAATGTCGCATAGGGTGATGTGAGCGTTGGCAGGACAAGGCAGCGCTGCAATCACCCTGACCCGTTCCGTCTTCATCGAAACGATGGTCGCACCGTCAAAAAAGCCGCCCATGGTGAGCCGAACCAGGCCAATGTCCTGCTCAACATTGTACCGCCCGCAGATTGTGAGACACCGATCTGAAGCCTACGCGGCGACGGCCGCGAGTGGAAGCTGCGCGGCGCGGATTGCGGCCGGTGGCC
>NZ_JACHXV010000040.1 GCF_014192375.1 Endobacter medicaginis
GACGTGCTGGACGTGTCCGAGCGGCGGGTATGCCGCGTGCTCGGCCAGCACCGGTCGACGCAGCGCAAGGTGCCGTGCGGGGCAGATGACGAAGAGGCGCTCACCGAGGACATTGTAGCCTTGGCCAGGCAGTACGGCCGCTACGGCTATCGCCGGGTGACGGCGCTGCTCCACACCGCCGGCTGGTCGGTGAACCATAAGCGCGTCGAGCGGATCTGGCGGCGCGAAGGGTTGAAGGTGCCCCAGCGGCAGCCGAAGCGAGGCCGGCTCCGGCTCAATGACGGGTCCTGTATCCGGCTCCGGCCGGAATATCCGGGACACGTCTGGGCCTACGACTTCGTTGAAGGGCGGACGCACGACGGGCGCAAGTTCCGCATCCTCACCATCATCGACGAGGCCAGCCGGGAATGCCTGGCGCTGATCGTTGCCCGCCAGCTCAACCATGAGGATGTGCTGGCTGCCCTCGCCGAGCTGTTCATCGAGCGCGGGCCGCCGGCGCACATTAGGTCGGACAATGGCAGCGAGTTCATCGCGACCGCGGTCCAGGCCTGGCTCGGCCAGATCGGCGTGACGACCCTCTACATCACGCCGGGCTCGCCCTGGGAGAACGGCTACAACGAGAGCTTCAACGGCTCACTGCGCGATGAGCTCTTGAACGGCGAGATCTTCTACAGCCTCGCCGAGGCCAAGGTGCTGATCGAGGCCTGGCGGCGCCACTACAACACCGTCCGGCCGCACAGCAGCCTCGGCTACCGCCCGCCGGCGCCGGAAGCAGCAACCCCGCCATTGCCGGCCTCCGGTTCCGCTTCGCTCCACCTCCGACCGGCAATGGCGGCGGAGACGACAATGCACTAACACTCATCCCGGACCACCCAGTGGGGGCCGCTCAGGGCCGGGTTTCCGTGACGGGATGAGGGCTGGAGAAGAGTTCTCCGGCGCCCGTCATGGAGTTTCGTCCCATGACTATCCAGGTTCTCGATGCCCGCCACGACGCGAGCAATGGCTATAAGGTGGATGTGAGCCGTGGCGACCGTGTCGGCCGCGTGTCGTCGGAATGGTTCTCACGCCCCGACGACGAACGCTTTCTCTCGCTCACCGATCTGGGCCGCACCGTGCGCGAACGCTCCGAGCGGAGCCGGACCCGCACGGTGGAAAGCGCCCTGATCCACGTCGAGGCGAGTCGCTCCGACCCCGAACGCCTCTCCTTGATCCTACCCGGCGCGGCGGCCCCGATCGCGCCGACGCACTGGAGCTTCGGGCAGCTCGCCAGCCTGGTCGGCGCCCCGGCCGCCTATCTGCGCCAGCTTCCCGCCGCGCTCGCCGGCATCAACCTGCAATATGGCCTGACCTCGCATCGGGCCGAGCAGATCAAGACCTTCGAAATCGAGGAAGGCCGCGTCGAGTTGCGCGCCGTCACCGGCCCCGATTATGGCCGTATCCATGACTATGAGCTGATCGAGGCCATCCAGCGCATCGCCGGCAATGGCACCGGCGATACCCGTTGGAAGGTGCCGGGCGTACTCGACTGGTCGACCGGCATCTACAACCCCCGCGTCGATGTCTCCAAGGACACGACCACCCTCTATGCCTCCGACCGCGACGTGTTCGTCTTTCTCGTCGACGATCTTAATCCCATCGAGGCCGGACGCCTGCCCGATGGCTCGCCTGACCTGTTTTTCCGTGGCTTTTATGCCTGGAACAGCGAGGTCGGGGCAAAGACGCTCGGCATTGCCTCCTTCTATCTCCGCGCGGTCTGCCAGAATCGCATGTTGTGGGGCGTCGAGAATTTCGAGGAGATCACCATCCGCCACTCCAAATATGCCGCCTCCCGCTTCGCCCATGAGGCGGCGCCGGCCCTGCTGAACCTCGCGGATTCCTCGCCGCAGCCGTTCCTCAACGGCATCAGGGCTGCGCGTGAGCGGATCGTGGCGCGCACCGACGAGGATCGCTCCGAGTTCCTGCGCCGTCGTGGCTTCTCCAAGGCCGAGACCGGCAAGATCATCGACACCGTTCTGGCCGAGGAAGGCCGTCCGCCCGAGAGCGTCTTCGATTTCGTGCAGGGCATCACCGCCGTCGCGCGGGACAAGCCCCATCAGGATGCCCGCCTCGATATGGAGGCCAAGGCCAAGAAGCTCATGGATCGGGCCGCCTGACTTCCGCAAAGCCGGGCACGCGATTTTCCGTATCTCCGGCTTTGCGTCTTTACTCTTCGTTTCCGATTTTCCACGGCGCGGTCCTCCACAAGTGCGAGGGCCGCGTTTTTTTATTATGGCCCGGTAGCAAAGCATCAGCATCAGCATCAGCAACGGGATTGCCCCGCACGTAGCGGACGATCGACTCCCGAACACCAGCCATCGCGGATGAAGCTGCGATTGGCTCAGCTTTCAGGTGGCAGCGAGTCCCTCCTCAGCGAGCGCCTTGGCGACAGAAGGCTCCGTCCTCATCCGCGCAAGATAGTGGCTGAGCCGCTCCGGCACGTCGATCCCGAACATGGCCGCCCACGACAGCATCACGAACAGATAAGGGTCGGAGATCGTCATCCGATCGCTCACGAGAAATGGCTTGTCGTCAAGTTGTCCAGCGATCGTCGCGAAGCGTCTGTCCAGCATCTGCCGCGCCTTGTCCTTCTCCGGCTGCGGCGCGTTGAAGAAGAAGGGCCTGAAGTTGACGTGGATCTCGGTCGTCATGAACTCCGTCGCTTCCAGCGCGCGCCAGCGGACGAGGCCGTCCTCCGGCAGTAGCTTGCCAGTCAACTGGGCGATATAGGCGAGAATGACGAGGTTTTCGGTCAGGATCGTTCCATCGTCGAGTTCGAGCGCGGGCGTGTAGCCCTTCGGATTGATCGTCCAGAAGTCACGACCGTCTTCGGTCTGCTTGTCCCGACCGACGCGGACGAGCTTGTAAGGCAACCCTGCCTCGACCAGCGCGATGTGGCTGGCCTGGCTGCAAGCGCCGGGAGCGTAATAGAGGATCATGCAGGTCTCCTTGGTGGCGTGTTCTGAAGCCCGTCTCCGGGCCAATATGGTCACAAATATTGACCACCACCAATTAGATGACTACTTCTCACACGCCAAGAACGCATATTTTTGGGGCCAGGTCAGATGGATATGCCTTCGTCGCCCAGCAATTCCCCCGACTGCCACCAGGTCAGCGAAGTTCTCAGCCGTGTGGGAGACAAATGGACGATGCAGGTGGTGGTGGCGCTTCGCGACCAGCCACGGCGCTTCAACGAACTGAAGCGCCAGGTCGGCGGCATCTCGCAACAAATGCTGACGCGAACCCTGAAGACGCTTGAACGGGACGGCATGGTCGAGCGCACGGTCTGCCCCACCACGCCCCCGCAGGTGGAATATGCGCTGACCGCGCTGGGGCACTCGCTGTCGGAGCCTGTACGGCATCTGGCGCAATGGGCGCGCGCAAACATCGCAACCATTCATGACAATCGCCGGCGATACGATTCAATTCGCTGAGCCCGATCAGACGAGGCAGCCAGAATACCAATTTCCACTGGCGCGCACGGGCAAGGTGGGCGTGCGGTTCCGCGCGGGTGCCGTGCCTGCGGTCGGCGTCCCAGAGAGGAAGAGGAGGGCCGGACTTCCGTGACGGGTTGGAGGTCGAGAGAGAGTCTCCCGGCCGCCCGTCGCGGAGTAAATCCCGATGGCTACTGCCGTTCAGAAGATCGCCCTGTCGTCCTCGCGCGACATCCCCCTCAACAAGCTCATGCTCAGCCAGTCGAACGTCCGGCGCGTGAAGGCCGGCGTCTCGATCGAGAACCTGGCGGCCTCGATCGCCCGTCGCGGCCTCATTCAGAGCCTCAGTGTCCTGCCGGTGCTCGATGCCGAGGGCAACGAGACCGGCATGTTCGAGGTGCCCGCCGGAGGCCGCCGCTTCCGGGCGCTGGAACTGCTGGTCAAGCAGAAGCGTCTCGCCAAGACCGCGCCGGTGCCCTGCGTCGTCCGCGAGCGCGACGATGTGATTCTCGCCGAGGAAATCTCCTACGCCGAGAACGCCGACCGCGAGGCGCTGCATCCTCTCGATCAGTTCCGCGCCTTTCAGGACATGCGGGCCAAGGGGATGCCCGAGGAGGACATCGCCGCCGCCCATTTCGTGCCGGTGCAAATCGTGAAGCAGCGGCTCAAGCTCGCCTCGGTCTCGCCGAAGCTGCTCGACGCCTATGCCGAGGACGGCATGACGCTGGAGCAGCTCATGGCCTTCGCCGTGTCGGACGATCATGACCGCCAGGAGAAGGTCTGGGAGGCCGCTCGCACACTTGGACGCTCGCAATCCTGGCAGATCAAGGGCCTCTTGACCGAGGGCACGGTGCGCGCCTCCGACAAGCGGGCCGTGTTCGTCGGCATCGACGCCTATGAGAAGGCCGGCGGCTACATCATGCGCGACCTGTTCGAGCATGACGATGGCGGCTGGCTGCAAGACCCGGTGCTGCTCGACGGCCTGGTCGCCGACAAGCTGAAGGCTGTGGCCGAGGAGGTCGCGGCCGAAGGCTGGAAATGGGTCGAAGTGGCGTTGACGCTGCCTTATGGCGCGACCCGTGGCCTGCGCGAGCTGCCCGGCGTGGCGCTCGATCTGACCGACGAGGAGCAGGTGACGGCCGACGCGCTCCACGAGGAATACGCCAGGCTCGAAGCCGAATATGAGGACTGCGACGAGCTGCCCGACGAGATCGACGCGCGACTCGGCGAACTCGAACGGGCGCTCGAAGCCTTCGACGATCGGCCGGTTCGCTACGATCCCGCCGACATCGCCATCGGTGGTGTCTTCGTCAGCATCGACGCCGGTGGCGCCCTCACCATCGACCGCGGCTATGTCCGTCCCGACGATGAGCTTCCGATCGAACCCGAAGCGAGCGAGGGGCCGGAGGTGGATGGCATCACCAGCGCCGAGCCGGAAGCGCTTGCCGTCCAGCGCGCCGTCATCACCATCGGCGGCCAGCCTGTCGAGCCCGACGACGAGGAAGACGACGCCATCAAGCCGTTGCCCGAGCGTCTCATCATCGAACTGACCGCGCACCGCACCCTCGCGCTGCGGGACGCGGTGGCCCAGCATCCCCATGTCGCCATGACGATGCTACTCCACAAGCTCGTGACCGACACCTTCCTGCACGGCGGGACGACCGGATGCCTGCACGCCAACGTCCGCGAGATCTTCTTCCCCATCCAGGCCGAGGATCTGAAGGACAGCGTGCCCGCGAAGACTGTCACCGAGCGGCAGGAGGCATGGAAGCAGGATATCCCGACAGACGAGGAAGCATTGTGGAACTGGCTCGACCAGCTCGACGATACCAGCCGCATGACGCTACTGGCGCATTGCGTGAGCTACGGGGTGAACGCCCTCTATGAACGGCCGAACCCGCACAGTGGCAGCGGCGTCAGCGAGCATGGGCTGCAGGTTCGTTTCGCTCAGGCCGACCGGCTCGCGCGTGCGACCGGGCTCGACATGGTCGACGCGGGCTGGCGGCCGACCTTCGGCAACTACCTCAACCGCGTCAGCAAGCCGCGCATCCTCGAAGCCGTCCGCGAAGGCGCCGGTGAACGGGCTGCCCAGCTCATCGGGCACCTGAAGAAAGGCGACATGGCGCGTGAAGCCGAGCGGCTCCTCGCCGACAGCGGCTGGCTCCCCGAGCCGCTCCGTCTCGCCGATCTCGCCGATGACCAGACCGGGGAGGCTTCGACCGAGAGCGACACCGGCGACGCCGCCGCGCTGCCGGATTTCCTCCCCGATGATGAGGACGACGCCCCGGCCGACGAAGGCGACGAACTGGCGTCGATCGCGGCCGAATGACCTGACCTGGCGCGGGGCGGCTCCGGCTGTCCCGCGCTTCCTTCTCAATCCGCACTCACCAATGCCCGGCCTCGCGCCGGGTTTTGTCGTTTCAGGAGCCCGATATGGCCAATTTCTTCACCCATTTCTCATGCCTTCTCGATGTCGGCACGCCCGAGAACGCCGCTCGCGCGCTCGACCTCTACAACAAGCTGTCCGAGGAAGGCGCCTCGGAGGAGCCGCCGTCCGACGGCTTCCTTCTCTCCATCCAGCCCGAGCATGGCGGCACCCAGCTCTGGATGCACGACGACGAGACCGGCGATCCCGAACGCCTGATCCAGTTCGTGAAGCTCTGCGCCAAAGAGTTCGGCCTCACCGGGCGGTGGGGCTTTCAATATGCCGACACCTGCTCGCGCCCGCGCGTCAACGCTTTCGGGGGCGGCGCGCACGTTCTCGACCTCGCCACCGGCGAAACGGTGGCCTGGACCTATACCAATGGCTGGCTCGCCGACGTGCTCGACGGAGGTGATCCCGATGCCTGAAATCATCGAAACCACCGTCTATCGCCTTGAGGAACTCTCCGACGCGGCGAAAGACAAGGCCCGCGCCTGGTATCGGCAGGTCGGCTTCGACCATGACTGGTTCGAGTTCGTCTATGACGATTTCGAGCGCATCTGCTCGATCCTCGGTATCGACCTCAAGACCGTGCCGGTTCGGCTTTACGGCGGCGGCACTCGACAAAAGCCCTGCATCTGGTTTTCAGGCTTTTGGAGTCAGGGCGACGGCGCCTGCTTCGAGGGGTGGTATCGCCATGCAAAAGGGGCGCCGCAGAAGATCCGCGACCATGCGCCGAAGGACAGTGAACTGCACTGGATCGCCGATGCCTTGCAGGCGATCCAGCGCCGAAACTTCTACCAGCTCCACGCTACCGTCACGCATCGCGACCGCTACTACCATGAGTATTGCATGGCGATCTCCGTCGAGCGCGACAGCCCAACCTATCAGGACATGACAGTCGATGCAGAAGACAGCGTGATCGAGGCGCTGCGCGATCTCGCCCGGTGGCTCTACCGGCAGCTCGAACAAGAATATGAGGGCCAGACCTCGGACGAGGCCGTGGACGAGGTGTACCGCCCGCAGATTGTGAGACACCGATCTGAAGCCTACGCGGCGACGGCCGCGAGTGGAAGCTGCGCGGCGCGGATTGCGGCCGGTGGCC
>NZ_JACHXV010000041.1 GCF_014192375.1 Endobacter medicaginis
CATCGCTACCCGATACGATCGCCTCGCCATCAACTTTCACGCAGCAGTCTGCATCGCAGCCGTCGTCAGCTACTGGTTATGAGTCCCAGCCCTAGCGCGGTCTTGCCGGAACCACGCGCGCCGATGATGGCGACGAGTCCGGGGTTGAGCGGAATCGAGGGCGTGGCGGCCCAGCCGGCGTCAGCGAGCGAGACGTGGGAGATTACCTGTGAAGGCATCGCCGTGCGCGGCGGTTCGACGGCGACATGAGCGCGACCCTCGGGATCGATGCACGCCTGGCGCAGCGCGTCGAATTCCAGTCCGCCCTTGATCCACGAATACCGATCTTCGACCGGCTGGCCGACGGTCTGCTGATCATGCGCATCGCTGCCGTGGAGGCAGGGCTTGCAGCCGCCATAGCGTTCGCGAAGCTGATCGAGCGTCACGCCCCGGCGTCCGCACCAGAATTCGCGCTGGGCCGGGCTGCTCGAAAAGATGATGTGGGCGAATTTCTCGATTTCCTGGCGCATCGTCGCGTCGGCGGCCTGCCGCAGGCCTGACGTGCCGTCGCCGGCGGCGCCCGCAACCGCGATCAGGATGTTCGCCTTCGCCCAATCGCTTTCGCGCATGACGCGGCGGAGCTGGTCGAAATTGACTTTGAACTGTGTCGCGCCGTGGGCGAGCGCGGCCCGGTCGTCGATGATACTGGTGTCTGCCTTCTTGCCCAGCGAGATCAGGTCCTGGCGCGTGCAGTTGAAGGTGTCGCCGTGCGCCTGGAACTGGAGTCGCTGCAGGATGCGGTCCAGCTCCTCGACATGCCGGGGATCTTCCGGGCTGACGAGAAGGTGAAGGTTGACGAAGCCGGTCTTGGCGGCGACGTCGAGGCGCAGTTCGACGTTCGGGAAAATGAGCTGAACGCTGGGCAGGCGGCCCGCTGCCTTGTACCTCAGCACTTCCTGATAGATGTCCGTCAAATAATAGTCCGTCACCGCGATCGCCTCGATCTTCGGCGTGGCGGTTTCCAGGGACGTGAGATAGGTCTCCCACGGCGTGCCCCCGCCGAACTGATTGTTCAGTACGGTGCCCGGGGCGTGAATATGTGGCTCCCAGCGCCGCCATTCAGATCCGCGACCGATCATGCTTCCTCCTTTGTCCCGGTCGTTGTCCGCCCTGACGGTCGTGCCCGGTCGATGTGTTCCAGCCCAGAGATGATGCGCCGAGGCCGCGCACTCGTCGGCCCGATGCAGTAATTTGAAGGTCTATCGACTCACGCGAAAATCCCAACCCAGTTCGTTTCGCTGATCATTCAGGCCATCGGAGTAATCGTGAAGAACATCTCCAACCTGATGTTCGTCGAGGGCGCACGGATTCTCCAGGGCCGTCTGATCCCAGCCCACATTCCAGATCGTCAGCAGTTCGGGTTTCTCGCTCCAGCGCGGCAGGAAGAACGTGATCGCCATCAGGGTAGAGAATTGGCGGAGAATACCGACCTGAGTCTGGTGGCCCGCCAGATTGCTTTTGCCATCGAACTCCGGAAGCGAAAGGATCTGCTCCCCGGGCAGGCCGAGCGCGATCTGCCAAAGTTCGCCACTTACACAGCTTTCCGCCGGAGGTCCGGCGTGGAAGAAGACGGGCAATAGGCCCGAAGGGCCTTGCGCGATGCTGCTGAGGCGGCCGAGATCGACGACAAGCACGGTCGGGCCGTACTCAATCTGGCCGGGCTTGATGTTGTTGCTGATCTTCTGGATCGTGTCGTCGATCCGCGCGATGGAGCCTGCATTGGGCAGGTGGCCTGATATCTCCAGCGGCTTGCCGAAGTGAATTCCTGGTTGCCGCGCGCGTCCGTCCAACTCGGCCGCGACCTCCAACGCCTCGTGACCGATTTCCTTGTGACGCCGCAGCGGTTCGGCGATTTCGAGGGCCTTGACCTCGAAATAGAGTTCGCCTGCGCCGTGCGAATAGCGGAAGTCTGGCCGCTTTGCCTTATGGCCGCCGGTGCCTGGCGTGCGCTCCAAAACGACGCCGCGATCCTTCATTGCCAGATAGAAAGACGCTTCGGAGTAGGCCTCATAGGCCTGCGTCATCTGGACATGGTCCTCGGGTGCGGTCACCGCCTTGAGCTTGGCGCGCAACTCACGATCCAGGGATGAGAGCGTCGTGTCGGCCGCCGCGTCGGAAACGATCCTTTCGACCTCGTCCCGCGTCATCATCATGATGGGGACCGAAAGGGTCAGGCCTGAGAGCAACTGCGAGACGCGGATGAATTCGTCGATCGATGTCGTCGACATGTCAGACCTCACGCGCGCCGCAGCATCCGCTCGACGCGGACGCGTTGATAGCCATTTGAATGCACTTGCTGGCGTAACTGGCTGATGTCGCGGACGCCGAAGGCCACGGCGGCTTTGATTGGGCTGGCGAAGGTGGCGTAATAGGTCCAGCGCGCGTCCTCGGGCAGAAAAGCGTTCTGGCGACGGTCGGTGATGACGACGTCGCGCGGATCGCCGGTGTTGCGGAAGGCGTGGAAGGTGAACCAATCCGGCCGGCGATAGCGCGCGGCCTTCGTAAAGGGCACCGACTGCACCTTGACGTCGCCCTGGTCGAGCACCCAGCCGCGTTGCTCCAGAATCTGGCGCACCATGTGGCCGATCATCTGCTTGACCCGATCCGCCAGCACGTCCTCGCGGAACGCTTCGAGAAGCCGTTCCTCGATGCCCTCGACGGCGGGTTTGCTCAGTTCCGAAGCCGTCTCGAGGCGGGCGACGTTTTCGCGCAAGATGAGAAAGGCCCAAAGCTGCTGGCCGAGCTCCGACGCATACAAGGACGCGAACTTTTCCGGGTTGTAGACAAACATGGCTGATCTCCAATTCAGGCAAATATGCCCGGTCATAAATGTCCGGTCAAGGGCGGCCTCCGTTATTGCAGTCGCGCCTTGAAAGCTGTCAGAAAACCGAGTATATTTCTGACAGGAGATCGCCATGCAACGACTGACCGAGCAGATTCTGTCTTACGCGGGGGGCTTGCCGGAAGGGGCGCCTGTTTCCGCCAAGGGCCTGCTGCATCTCGGGAATCGGGCTGCGGTGGATCAGGCATTGTCGCGCCTCGTCGAACGCGGCCAGCTTATGAGGGCCGGTCGCGGCGTTTACCTGCGTCCGATTTCAAGCCGGTTCGGGATCAGATCGCCTTCGGTCGAACAGGCGGTCGAAGCGCTGGCCAGTCAACGCGGCGAAGTCATCGTACCTAGCGGGGCGGCCGCCGCGAACACGCTCGGGCTCACGACGCAGGTGCCGGTCAGATTGGTTTACCTGACCTCTGGTCGCAGCCGCACGATGAGCCTGGGAAAGCAAGTGGTCGAGCTTCGGCACGCGCCGCGTTGGCAACTCGCCTTGTCCAATCGGCCCGCCGGTGAAGCCGTGCGGGCGCTCGCGTGGCTCGGGCCTGAAAAGGCGGAGGCTGCGCTTCAGACGCTGAAGCGCAGGCTGCCTTCGACAACCTTCCAGGAGCTGGTGGCGGTGGCGCCGCAGCTTCCGACGTGGCTTGCGCGCAGTGTCGGAAAGGCCGCGCATGGCTGACGTGTTTCTCCGACTGTCGGCGTCGGATCGCCGTGACGTCCTGGGCATTGCCGCCGACAAATCAGGTCGGCCCGCGCATCTGCTCGAAAAGGATGCCTGGGTCGTTTGGGCGCTGTCGGCGCTCTACGACACGGCGCTGGGCGAGCACCTTGTCTTCAAGGGCGGCACGTCGCTCTCGAAAGCCTATGGCGTGATCCGGCGCTTTTCGGAGGATGTCGACCTCACCTATGACATTCGGGCGATCGCGCCCGACCTTGTCGGCGAAAAAGGCGAGGCCCTGCCGCAGTCGCGCAGCGAGGAAAAACGGTGGTCGAGCGAGGTGCGAAAGCGGCTTCCTGAATGGGTGGCCGGAACGGTCCATCCGACGATCGCCGGGGCTCTGGAGAAGGAGAAACTCGCAGCGACGGTTCGCGCCGACGGCGAGAAGCTTTTCATCGACTATGAAGCGACGAGCGCGGGTACGGGCTACGTCGCTCCGAGCGTCATGCTGGAATTCGGCGCGCGCTCGACCGGCGAGCCGGCGAGCGAGCGCGATGTTGCCTGCGATGCATCTGGCCTGGTCGAGAATGTGGTTTTTCCAACTGCCCGGCCGCGGGTGTTGCACGCGGAGCGGACCTTCTGGGAAAAGGCGACCGCGATTCACGTCTTCTGCCTGCAAGAGCGACTGCGCGGCGAGCGCTTCGCCCGCCATTGGCATGACGTGGTGCGATTGGACGAGGCAGGCCTCGTCGAGGCGGCGTTTGCCGATCGGGATCTGGCGGATGCGGTTGCACGACACAAGGCGATGTTCTTCGCCGAGAAGGCGGCCGATCGTGAACCGATCGACTATCTGGCTGCTGTCCATGGCGAACTGCGCCTCGTGCCTGCGGGCGATGCGCTGAAGGCGCTCGGGGACGACTACACTCGCATGGTCGAGGATGGCCTGCTGCTCGATGACGCTGAATCTTTTGAAACACTGATGGCGCGCTGCGCCGACATCGCCGGGCGGGCCAATCGCGGCGATCAAGCATAAGAAGCAGGGGGAGAAAGTGTGCGCATATCACGCGTAAGAATAAGCAATTTCGCAAACTTCTCGGACATTGATGTCGAGACGGGCGACAGCATTGTCATTGTCGGCGAGAACAAGGTCGGCAAGAGCAACTTCATCCGCGCTCTGCAACTGATCCTGGACCCCGGCCTGTCGGAGCGGGACCGTCAGCTCGGGCTCGAACATTTCTGGGATGGCCTTGGCGAGGACAAGCTCGGCGAGACCATCGAAATCTCTGTCGATTTGACCGATTTCACCGGCGATCCGCGCCTGATGGCACATCTCAACGACTGCGTAGTGGACCCGGGACCGCCCATGGTCGCGCGTCTCACATATCGCTTCCAGCCGAAGGCAAATCTCGGCCGCGAGCCGGAGAGTCTGGCCGACTACGAGTACGTCATTTTCGGCGGTGACGACCCCGACATGGCGATCGGCTCGACGTTCCGCCGGATGCTGCCGCTCGATGTTCAGGTGGCGCTGCGCGACGCCGAGAAGGACCTGGCGAGTTGGCGAAACTCGCCGCTGCGGCCGTTGATTGAGGAGCTGGCGACCTCGCTCGACGAAGATGCGCGCGAGGAAATCCAGCAGCAGGTCAATGACGCTCAAGCCGAGCTGGCTGGACACGCCGAGGTAGTCGCAACCGCGCAACGGATCAGCGATCGTCTGATCGCGATTGCGGGCGAGCAGCACGCCGTCCCGCTGACGCTCGGCCTGGCTCCGACGCGGGTTGACGCGCTGCTGCGCAGCCTGCGGCTACTGATTGACAATGGCGCGCGCGGCATTGGCGACGCCAGTCTCGGCACCGCCAACCTGATTTTTCTGGCGCTGAAGAGCCTGGAGCTCGATCGACTGGTGACGGATGGCGAGCGCGACCACACCTTCTTGGTGGTCGAAGAGCCCGAAGCCCATCTTCACCCGCATGTGCAGCGGCTCGTCTATCGGTACTTCCTCGGCGGGGCTGCGGACGCACAGGAAGACGCGCCACCGCTCACGACCATCCTCACGACGCACTCACCGCACATCGCGAGTGTCACCCCGATCCGCTCCGTCGTCCTGCTCCGGCATGACGGCGGCGAGGACGCGACGACTGCGGTGTCCACGGCGACGGCGCCGCTGACCGAGCGGGATGAGGCGGACCTCCAGCGCTACATCGATGTCAGCCGTGGCGAGATTTTCTTCGCGCGAGGCGTGATCCTCGTCGAGGGCGATGCCGAGCGGTTTCTCATCCCTGCGTTCGCCGTGGCCCTGGACATTCCCCTCGACATGCTCGGCATCACCGTCTGCTCTGTGGGGGGCACCAATTTCACACCTTACGTGAAGCTGTTGGGTCCGCAGGGTCTGAATATCCCGCACGTCATCTTGACGGATCGAGATCCCAACGGTGCGAGCCATCCAAGGGTTCGGCGGCGCCTGATCAATGTGCTCGAACTGCTCGAAGAGGGCGTCAATTATCGGCGTCTGGACGCGGACGCCGTGATCGCTCGGGCCGAACCGTTCGGCTATTTCGTCAACAGCAACACGCTCGAACCGGAGCTGTTCACGGGCGGCCTCGCCGAAGCGATGCAGGAGATCATCGAGGAAGAATTGTCCATCGGCGACGAGACCCGAGCGGCGCTGCAGGAGTGGGTGGACGATCCCGACGACCTTGATGAGGACCGCCTGCTGGCCCTTATTGAACGCATTGGAAAGGGACGCTTCGCGCAGGCGCTAGCGCCGCACGTCGACGATGATACGTGTCCGGCTTACATCCGGCAGGCGCTGGAGCATATTCGCGATGCCCTTGCGTAGTGTCAGCGCCGCCTATCTGGCCCACGCGGGCGATCTGGCCAGCAATCCGGGTCAGCAAGCGGCCTACGATTCGATGGGACATTGCGTCGTGCTCGCCGGGCCTGGGAGCGGCAAGACCAAAACGCTGGTGCTCAAACTTGCTCGGATCATGGCCGAGGACGTGGGCGCGCCCCGTGGCGCGGCATGCATCACCTACAGCCAGGAATGCGCGCGCGAACTGACGCGCCGACTGGAACGGCTGGGCTTGCGGGAAGCGCCGAACCTTTTCATCGGCACCGTCCATGGTTTCTGCCTGAGACATCTGCTGATGCCCTATGGTCGGCTTGCAGATCTGCCGGTGCCGTTTCCGCTTGCCGTCGCCACGCAACGGCAGGCCGATCAGGCGATGAAGCGGATTGGCGACAGGCTTTTCGGCGTGGGCCATCCTCCTCCGCCCCACGGTTGTTTGAGACACTCCGTTAGCGGACGGTCTCCGCCTCAGGGGTGAGGACGATGACGACGAACACGGGAACGATTGC
>NZ_JACHXV010000042.1 GCF_014192375.1 Endobacter medicaginis
GATCGCTACCCGATACGATCGTCTCGCCATCAACTTCCACGCAGCCGTCTGCATCGCAGCCGTCGTCAGCTACTGGTTATGAGTCCCAGCCCTAAGAAACAAGCTTGAAACAAGCTTGTTTCTTATCTAAGGAGTGCCGATGATTATTCCGATAACAAAGCGCGCCAAGGAATACGGCTACGTCATCTGGCAAAGGGACCAGGATCAGGCAGTTCGCGCGCTACTCTCCGATCAGCAGAGTTTCCGAGTATATCTTCAAGGCTCCGACCGTGGGCAGAAGAGCGTTGATTGGGCGCACCGCAGGATTTCGATTGGCTATAAGTGGACGCGGCAATTGCCCGAGACCCTTACCAACTACCACCTTGAGGTGCGTGGGCCGGAGTTGCACATCACATGTCGATAGCAGCAGCGATGAAGGTGTGGGCTGATCCGGAAGGAGATACTTTCCGCCTTATCCACCAAGGCACACTTGGCGTTGAAGCCTCGATCGCAGGTTTCGCTGAGCGTTACAGCCGAGGCCGCACCTCGCACACGCTCCATGTCTGGTGGGCTAGGCGCCCTCATAGTGCTATGCGGTCACTCATATTCGAGACTGCGTGTAGAAATCTCTCGCAAGCTAACTCGGAGATCGCGGCGAAGTTGGCTGCGGGCGTTGAGGACGGCTTGAAAGACGCTCAAGCTGTACTGTCTGCCGACTATCAGGGGCAGGACGGGCCTGCCATCTTGGACATGTTTGGCGGCGGCGGGACCATTCCGTTTGAGGCTGCGCTTCTCGGTGCGCGCTCGCACAGCATCGACTACAACGCCCTGTCTGTATTCATCCAGACGTCAAACCTCGTCATGTCGCAGCTCGCCTTGCGAACGCATACGAGCGGAGAGTTGGCTTCGATCGCAGAACGCGCCGGCAATGCTCTTTTGGAGGCGGTTAAGGCGCGGACAGACGATCTATTCGATAGGAGCAGAGGCGCTAATGGTAGCGTAACTTTCGCGTATTTCTGGACCTACCAACATGTTTGTGGGTCATGTGGATATGAATATCTTCTGTCTCGGCGCCCCTGGCTAGCTAAGCGTTCGGGTAAGAGCGTAAGCATTTCTATCAAGCCGACCCGAACAGGTGATGATGTTGTCCTTTCGGAGAGTGCTGATCCAGCTAAGGTCACGCGCTGGGCCTCGAAGGGTGCGGGGGCTGCCTGTCCGAAGTGTTCTGCCGCAGAGAAGCCCTCTATCACGGCCTTACGCGACGTTTCTGTCGCCAAAGGCATACTTAACAAGAAGGGCGGCAAGACCTATTCGGTAGGCCTTGCCCCGGCGTTGGACGATTCCGCACTACAAACCCGTATTGATGGCCTTCTTTCCGAACTTGATACGGAGCTTCCGTCAACGGCCCTCCCGAAGTGGTCAGGTATCGTAAACCCAGCTATTTACGGCATGAACACTCATGCCGATATGTTCAACAAGCGCCAGACGGCGGTTTATCTCGAATTGTGTAAAGCGCTCCGTGAGCAGCACGCGGACCTTCGGGCGCTATACTCTAATGAGGTAGCTAACTACATAACGTCGGCGTTATCCAGCCTATTAGACCAGTTCATTGACTGGAATTGTCGCCTTTCAATGTGGATTTCGCAAAACGAGCAGGTCGGGAGAGCGTTTTGCGGTCCCGGCGTGTCGATGCTTTGGGATTACGTTGAAACCGACTGTTTAGAAAACGGCCCCGCAAATCTATGGAGCAAGCTCTCACGGATTATTGGCGCGATCGAGTCTACTCCGAAGTTCGATCATTTACCTTCGGTTTCAAAGGGGCGGGCGCAGGAGCTTCCTTTTGAAAGTGCGTCGTTTGACGCAATCGTGACCGATCCCCCGTACTATGACAACATGTTCTACAACATCCTGTCGGACTTCTTCTATGCGTGGAAGCGGCTTGCCCTCGCCCCAATTTTCCCAGATTCGTTTGCTGCAACGAGGACCGATGAGGACGACGAGCTAGTCGCGTCTAGCATCCGGCAGGGAAGCAGTGATGCCGCGCATGATTGGTACTGCGAGGCTCTTGGCCGCGCCCTGTCCGAAGCGGCACGTGTTTTAACAGACGATGGAGTGCTATCGTTTGTGTATAGCCACAGCTCGCTTCGGGGGTGGCTGGCGATTGTAAGCGCCTTTCGTAGCAGCGGCCTGCATATCGACACGGTTGAACCTCTAAGCATCGAGCGTCGCCAGCGGCCCAGGGCAATGACCTCGGAAGCGATCAACACCTGCGTCGTGCTTGTCGCGCGTAAGCAGCTATCCGCGCCGGCGCCGGCAAATCTTGCCGACATACGGGCGCGGGTTGTTACCGATCTAGAAACCTACGGCCTTCCGCTAGAGAACGCGGGTTGGGCCAGTGAGGATATCGGCCTCGCGCTTTTCTCAAGAGCGGCGTCGTACCTGGCGAACGCAAAGGCTGTTATCGGGCATGATGACGAGCTTGTGCTTGATGGCCTCTCCGGCATTATCAAGGAGCGGTATCAGAGCTTCAAACTGCAAAAGCGAAAGTCACTCTAGTCGATCTCGCTGGTAATCTCCTCCAGATCGGAGATGGTGCGCGATATAAGCGATATATTGTTGTCGATGCGAAGGGCTTTGATAAGTGCAGCAACGGCCTCATGATGGTCGAACTTAGAAATTCTGACTTTTTCTGCTTCCCAGAATGTCTTCTGCTCCTGGGCCTGTTCAAGAGTAAACCGCTTACTCGCCTCTAGATACTTGTCCCATTCCTCTACTGTTTTGTCGGCAATTCGGCAAACTTCCTTTGATACCGCGTTCCAATATGGTATTGCGTCTTTGCCGGATGTCAGCCCCGTTGAGATGGACCAGAGAGAAGCCAGGGCGTTGGGATCGGCGGGGCGGGAACGTATTAGAAAGCCCAAATGGGTGAATGAGAGAAGGGCAACGTTGTAGCGGATCGCCTGATCGTAAATTTGGCTGGTCCGTGTCGGGTACTGGTAAAGCGGGCAAGCGAGTAGTGCGTAATCCGCGCCCTTCTTCCACTGATTCAACGCCTCGACCTTAAAGTCCTTCTGGTTCTTTGCAGTTCTGCTGAGCCGAAAGGCTTTGGCGTCGCCGACGATCACATACTTGTCGGTGGAGCCTGTTACGTCGGCAGCATCAGACCGCTCCTCAAGAACCGATGCCTTAAGGCCAAGAAGGGTAAGAGCACGCGCAAGAAGAATGTCGCAGTACTTGGCAAACATCTTCTCCTCGCTAGAGTCGTGAGCATAGGACTCTGGTATAACGCCGCCGTACTCAATGTGGTTGAGTACATCGTCATCCGTGAGAGTCGCTATAGCATCGCTAAGGATGGCAGCACGGGCCTTGAAATCGGTCGACGTGTCCGCACAAATATCAGAAATTAAGCTGTAAACGTCCCTGTAATGCATCCAGCCCCTCCAGCACGCGTGGCGCCTCGACCGGATCGTTGACCCAGCCTGCCTCACTCGTGCCGTCTTAGAGCGGCTATGCCATAAGAGTCTAACCGTGGCTGAGCTACCAGCCGGTTCCGTCCCTGAGGTCAAGGACGGTACTGTCTCTAAGCGCTAATCGTTGCTGGGGCGAAGGGGCACTACGTTTCCAGCACGCTCGCTTACCGGCCGTAGCTTGAGCGACGACACCGATCCCTCGCTCGACATGTATCCGACTGGCAGCGAACACAACGACTCAACGTCATTTGCCGGTAGTCGTACCGCATCAAGCAATTCAGAACGCGTGTACACGCGTTCGTCGCATAGCAAGCGAACGGATCTGCCTAGCAATCGTGGAGATTCCGGTACCAGTTCGTCGTCCAAAGGTTCGCGCTTGCGCCAGCCCTTGGTGCTATAATGCTTAAACAGCCGCTGTTTGTACTCGTCTCCCACAATTTCTAGATTAGAACAGCGCATTATCATCGCGCCAACCGACGTCTTCCACCGCTCTTTCAACGACAAAAACGCCGACAACGAGGGAGACCATACCTCGGCACCAAAACTTTCCGCAGGTAGCAGGAACGCGCCCGCAAAGTAAAATGCCTGCCGCTCAATTTCCTTAAAAGCAGCCGCATCGTACAATGATCGCTCTGTTAAGGCTCCATGCAGGACTAGGTGTCCTAGTTCATGAGCAGCATCTAGCCGAGATCGCGCGCAAGTCTGCTTATCAGTAGCAAGAAATACGTAAGGGCGGCTGTCTGCTTCTGACCAGTTAGACAAGCCATCCATTGTTCCGGCATCAACGCGTTCTTTTACGACAATTATGCCGGCGTTTTCCATTGCTAAAAGGAGATCGGAGATCGGCCCCATGCCCAAATCCCATGCCTTACGGCACTCCCCAGCCATACGCTCGATATCGTCGTCCCGTATCTCGCGAAAATCCTGCGCTCCAATTCGGGGGACTGTTGGCGCTGGAAGATCGACGGATTCCTGAAGCGTGAGGGAGATATCTTGCGCCCAACGCAGCCGAGCCTCGACGCGGCTACGAACAGCTTTTGTCGCCGCCGCCATTGATCGCGCGAACATCGGCGCAGCACCGTGACCCGCAGGCGGATTTAGAAAAAATGACACAGGAAGGTTCAACCCACGAGCGACGGACTGGAGCGCGTCGATCTCAGGCAACTGATCGCCCGCTTCCCAGCGGGAAATACTGGAGCTGGTCCGCCCGCTCAGATCGGCAAGCGCGACCTGCGTAAGGCCACGCGCCGCCCGCGCTTCAACGAGCCGCTCCGGGAAAAACCCAGGCACACCACTTCGCATTCAATGTCCTCTCGGCAGCGCGGGCGTCAGGCCTCGCGATTGCCCTTTTTAAGCATGGGGATCGCACGGTCCCTGATCTCGACCGGTGCCTCGGTTGCAGCACCACGGCCGGTATCTGCATCGTGGTAGAGCGACAAAATATCGTTGAGCGACATGATTTCCGCCCACGATCCAAGGTCATGATGGGGAAACCCGATCCCAATCCATCCCGGGATCGCTGGATCGCCCTTCTTGTTCGCTGCTACCACCAACACGGCACACAGCGCATCGCTGCGCGGCGTCGGCACGGGCATATAGAAATCCGGCTGCAATGGGCTCAGCCAGCGGTTAGTCTCCGCAACCTGCTTACGAAATTTTGTCGCTCGGGGTGGTCCACGGTGGGCTTGGACGTTGCCGCGGATCAACGTGATCCCGTTCGCAGTCGCGACACTGTATCGGCCTCCCTTGGGGTTCGTATGAGGGCTGCCGACCTGAAGGCCGTTACGGCCAGCGGCACCACGCATACCTGCCTCAAGGCGGGCGTGCCGAAGCTGGCCAAGCATGTTGCTACGCTCTGGGCTTTCAACATAGGCAGTGGTCAGACGATCGGCCTCGGCAAAAGCCGTGTCCGCCGCCTCGATCAGCTCCGTGACAAAATTGCGAGGATAGACCGAGATCAGCCGATCAATGCACTCACCCATACATACCCCACTTGCGTTAAGTGGAAACTGGCACATGTTTTTTGCGTTATCAAGCCTCTTGTGGACCAAGGGCCGGCGCGTCCGCCAGCCCTTCAACTGCGTCCCGCGTCCGGGAGCGATCAGGCGAGCTTTTCTGCGTCCATCGCCGCCTTCACCGTCTCAGGCAGCCGATAGTTATAGGCACCCACATCATAGTCCCATTCGGCATCGAACAACCATGTGTTGGCGACATAGCCTTCGGTGTGGCTGAACCGGCGACCGAATGCACCCATCAGACCCGCGAATTGAGCGGGAGTGTAGGAAATGGCTGTCTGGAGCTTGCCTGCCGGAACCCACTGGGGGAACGCGGCATGAAGCATCTTGAGAACCCCTAGCTGCTCTCGCGAAAGCGGCCGGCGATTGAGAACCCGCCGCGCCACTTCAGTCGAAACGAACTCCTTTTCCTCGCCTTCCTCGGCGACGGTCGGAGCGACTGCCGCCACGGCATCGGACGTAGCCTCACCCCCTGAAGCAGCCTGCAGAGCGGTCATCGCCTCGATGACCTCTTGGGCCGTACCTTCGAACATGTATCCCTTCATAGCAACCTCCTCATAGCTCCAACGCCACGGAGCATCGTGACGCAAGCCATTTGGCATTTCTAGAGGCTATTCACAATATGCCTCATGACACCTCATCCGCTTTTGTTGCCTCTGAGGCATCATGAGCCATACTGAGGCTTGCTAAGGCTTAATGCAACCACACTGCTCATGGTGCCTTGCCGGCTTCTACGCTGTGAGCTGCCCCCTTCTGAGTGGTCCATCGACTATGACAGTCTGGACCAAGGAAGGGACGACGCATGCCAGCGAAGAAGCACAAGCCCGAGGAGAT
>NZ_JACHXV010000043.1 GCF_014192375.1 Endobacter medicaginis
GCCGGATCGTCGCGCTCGGCCATGGCGACGAACTGAGCGCGACCCTTGATCGGCATCTTGACCAGGATGTGACCGCGTAGGTGAGGCGGGTCGCCAAGCCGATCGATCCGCGCCTTGAGGCCGAGCTGTCTCATGGCCTTCAGAACATTGTGCAAACCGAAGGGGTCGGAGCGCGCCCCCGGGGGAATTGGGCTCCGCCGGCGACGGGTTCGCAGGTCGGGATCGAAATCCTGCGGCCGTGGCCGGGCCAGGCAAGAGGGCGAGGCGACGTCGGCGACCCAGATGTCACGCATCTCCGGATCGCGGTTCGAGCGAAGTCGAAAGCGCTCCTCGTTGAGTATCCACTGCCGCTTGGCTTTGGCGAGCCCGATACGGTCGGCAAGCTCGTCGAACTGACGCGTAATCTGCAACTCACGCGACCAGTCATCACCGCAACCGGCCCTGGCACGGGCAATGCTCCGAAGCCGGTGCTCGAAATCGTCGCGCGTCACCGGTTCGGCCCCCGGGATCCGTTCGCCGAGCATCCGGCGACGTGACTCCTCGTAGACCTCGGCCCGCGTCTGCAGCGTCGTGAGGTCGACGATGGCCAGGTCTTCGAGCGGCCCCTCGACATGCCCATGGAGCGGGTATCCGGCTCCTCGGCATATCAGGTAATGCTTCCGGGCGATGATGGTGACCGATCCGGTATGCCGGGTGCCGTCCGCCAGCTCGATACGGATGACCTCGCGCTCCTCGAGGCGGCCCGGATCGACCGAGTCAGCCGGGCACATCGAGCACCCGCTTGACGCGCTCGCGCCAGTCGGTGAACCAGTCCACCAGGTCGGCGCCCGACACGTCGAGGGGTAGGTCCCAATGTCCATCAAACTGGTCAGCCTCATAGCGAAGCGCTTCCATCAGCATCTCGGCCATCGGTTTCGACGCGGCGATCAGACGCGCGTTGGTCGCCACCGCCTCGCGGTCCTCGGGCAGGCCCTGGATCGGATGCAGTTTTGCGACCGCGGTATTCTCGCGGGTCCAGATCTGCAATGTTTGAAGTTTTTCGCCGCCGCACATGGCCATCCGCCCGGGCCGTACCTGCCAGTCCCCCGGTGTGGCGCGGGAAGGGTCGATCTGTGACATTGGATCCTCCGTCAGCGCGACGCGACGACGTCGACCGGCGCGGGGCCGACCATCGAATCCATGTCGTCGATGAAACCGGGCGCGGCCATCGCCGCGAACATAATGAATGCGAGGGCCAGAATGCCCATCAACTGCAGCCACATGGTCAGGATCTTGCGCATTTCTCGTTCTCTCCGCTGATGTCTTCTCCTCGAAGACCCCTCGCGGAGGGCGCGGAGTGGGCGGCTCCGCAAGGGCGCGCGCAGCGCGGGCGGAGCCTTTACCCTTGCGGGGCCGGCCGCTCAGTGCCAGAGCGGCTTGCTCCGGCTTGCTTTCTTCCTCTTCCAGTCATATTGTGTTCGTTACTAATGTGACAATCGTATTGTGCGGTAGTCGTATAATATAGATTATGCCAACTGGAAATTGATATGGTAAAGATTTTTGATATTATCCTTGGAGATTTTCGCAAGTGACGATAGGCGATAAACCGAACCCTGAGGGCGAACCGGCGTTGCAGAATTCGCCGACAGTCGGGCAGGAAAACGAGGATCCGGCTCACAAACCTTCGCGTCCGCTCCAACGGTCTACGCTTCTTTGTGTTTATGATGAGCTAAAGGGACGTATTTTCAAATACTCGTTTACCTCGTTATTAGGCGCATTCTTTTTGTTTTATTACTTTCCAACACGTTCGGCAAATCTCAACATTGGCAGGCAAGCCTGTCGACTGGCTAGTATTACGGCACTCGATCTCGGCAGACTTCCGGATATTGCAAGGAATGGCTCGCCAGACAGATTTTTTGTGAGCACGATATCTGCGCAATACGCTGGCAACGGCCTGTTATTCTCCGTTCCAACGAAGGGCTTCCCGTCGCAAGTGCTTTTACTTGCGATCGACTCCGCGAATATGAAAATTGATACCCTATCGAGACTCACGAGGTTACTGCCCGAAAAAGAGGATATCTTGAGATAACGCAAGATGACGTAGATACTTACAGGTCCATCCGTAGTGAGATTAATTCTTTAAACACCGAGGCATTGAGTATGATCAGTTTTGCCTCTTGGTGGTGGTGGATCACTCCTGGTTACTGCAAGCCCATCAGTTCGAGCGGCAAGGCTCTTGGTAACAGTTGGCTTGACCATATTCGTTGACCAACGTTGCCGGCGTTCAGCCTTTCTTTTTGATATCCTCGGCCGTGACGCCGTATTCCACCGGCGTCAGGCAGACGATGTAATCTCATAGTGATCCGGGCCGCACCATTGAGCCCGGCAAGCGATATCCCGGCTGGACGAAGCCTCAACCGGAGGGCGCTCGTTTCCAGATCGATTCAGGAGGTCGTGTCCTCCTGCACGTTTACAAATGAGCCCACCGCGCGAGAGATCCGGGGTGCGAGGGAGGGCAAGATACGGTTCGGCCTGGTTGAGGCCAGCAGCCACGTCCTTTTTCTGATCTACGACATTGATCTCCTGACCAGCTCCTGGTCCGACGGCACCCTACTCGCTGGGGCTCGCGCAGTCGTCCAGGCGCGAGATCCCAAGGCCGGCAGTGGCCACAGGCTACCTGATGTCGTCGGTGCTGGTCGACGGGGACGGGTATCGTGATGGTGGTGAGGGCCATCAGCGTCACGTCTGAATTCTCGGACATTCTCTACAGAGCCACGGAAAGCCAACGAGCGGCCCTCGACAGCTTCACTCCGCTGGCGGCCCAGAGAGAGATGGACGCAGCCTATCAGCGATGGTCGACCGCGGCGGCGATAGTGTCCGCGGCGCGCATCATTGAGCGAGCCGGTCAGCAGTTCCGCTCATGGGAGATCCCCGGCCAAGACATTTCCCCCACCGGATGCGCGCGATCGGCTGCGCATTGCGCGCCCGGCGCCGCGACGGTGTGTCCCAGCTCCGGCCACCGGCACGTCCCTCGTTGACCCAGCCCGCTGCACGCAGCGATGCTCCAGGTTCATCGTGGCGGGTGTACGTTACGATCTTCTCGGCGCCCCTGTGCATCGCTTCCTGGGCAGCCCAGCCGTAAAGCGCGCTGCAGGCGTTCCAACGCAAGGCAGATGGTCGGTCGCGGCGGGCGCAGAGACGTGTGACTTCCAGCCATCCTCGATGCATATAGGCTCTCGACAACGGGTTGCCGACCATCACCACGGCGATCAGCTCCGTGCCGTTGAACAGGCCCTGCCCGAACTTCCACCCGGTCGGCGCGTCGCAGTGCTCGTGGTGACGCTGCACGAAGCGCGCCGCCCGGAGGAAGGAAATCGGCTCGAAGCGGAATTTCCAGTCGAGAACCAGTCCGCCAAGCTCGTCGTCGGCGACCCGTCGCAGGCGCTCACCGCAAAACGCCCCGGCTCCGAGACGCCGGAGCAGTTCGGCACCCCAACGGGGGTCATCCTCGATGTCGCGGCAGATCTGCTCGTGCAGCCCCTCGCAGCACGTCTCGAGCGAGAATTCGCGGCTCGACCAGATCTCGCTCAGGGCGACGTGCTCGAGCCCATCGCACAGGCAGCAGGTCAGCGGCACCGTCGGCATGGGGAGGCTCCGTGGAAGCGGTTGGCGATGGGGTGTCTGAACCGCGCCGGCTTTTCCGGAGACCGGATGGTTTGAGTCTTTACGCTGCGGCGGGCATGGCGTCGAGCGCGTCGTAGTAGGCGTTTTCGGCCTCGGCGGGCGGGATATTGCCGATGGGCTCGAGCAGGCTCCGTTGGTTGAACCAGTCGACCCAGTTCAGGGTGGCGAGTTCAACATCCTCGATCCTGCGCCACGAACTGCGGCGATGGATCACCTCAGCACGCCGCCGTGGGTTCATTGAACTGCCGGCCACAGTCCCGGCAGTGGAACCGCCGGTAGCCTCGCGCCGTGACCTCTGGCCGCTCGGTCGCCGCAGTCGAGCCACAGAAGACGCATTTCATCCTGAGACCCCGCCCGCCGCGATGACTGGCGACGCTACGTCAGCTGCCCGGCGGCCACCAAATCCGTCAGTGGCGCGAGGTCTGACAGAACCCGCAAGCTGCCGAACCAGAAAGGCATGCAGGTGCTGCTGTGCCGGTGGGTGGTGGAGCGCAGCTTCGGCTGAATGACGCGCTGGCGTAGGCTGGTGCGCGACTACGAGAAGCTCATCAACGTGTCCGAGGCCATGATCTACCTCAGCATGGGCGCGCTACTGCTCCGGCGCGTCGCCCATCCCAGAACAGAGACATTCTCAAACGGGGCCTTACTTAACGGATGATAAGCAGGCCCCAGGCGTTCTGGCCGACGCCGCGGGCCGTCAGACCGGTTGGCGACTGACTGGCGGGACCTGCCTAGTTGTCGTCTGCTGTCGCAAACCAGTCAGGCCAAGTGCTTGGTAGACTGCCTCGGCCAGCCGGGCATGCAGTGGCACTGCCCCGTCAAGACTGCTTTCGGTAATCAGGTCTTTCTCCACACTGAGAAGCATCCTCGGCTCGAGGCCGCTGTTGTCGAATAGCAAGGCGTCGTCGGCGAGCCGCAAGGCATCCGGCAGGCGGCGAAACGCGGCGTCGTAGCGACGTCGGATGACGTCCTCGGGAATGGCGTGGCCGCCGCGCGAGACCCGCTCGGCAACGCGCAGGACGTTCAGATCCGGACTATCGAGCGTGACGAAAATCAGCGCGGTCCTGTATCCAGCCTTCCGGCAACGGTCCATGACGCCAAGTGACTGTCTGCTGCTGAGGGTGGTCTCGTAAACGAAGCTGTCGCGTCGATCGATTGCATTCTTGAGCGCAGCAAGCACGAGGCGCCCTGCTTCCATGGAGGCGGCTTCAGGGTGCGACGGGTTCAGCCTTCTGGCGACCACATCGGCATTGATGAATTGGCCGTCCGGCCGCAACAACTCGTGGATCGTCGATTTTCCCGATCCGTTGGGGCCCGCGAGGATCGTGCATCGTAGATGCGCGGTCTCGTCACCCACGCTTGGCTTTGTCGCCGGTCACGAGTTCGTTCGCCGCAACACTCACCACGCTCCTAGAGCCATCGGGCATTTGCCGGATGATCCCGGCACCGATACCCGGATCGCGATAGTACGCAGGGACGCCGGCGGCGCGGGCTTGTTCGAGCGCTAGCTTCCCCGCCTGCCGGACGCGCCCCTCGTTCTGACGCCACCGATCGAGAATGGTCACCGCACCTGCTCCACATCCACACCGTGCATATAAGCGCCCTAGTCAAAGATCGGTAGACGTTTTCCGCACTGGCGCGTCTGATCTCGCCGTCGCGCAGGATGCGGACGAAGACGTCGTCGAGCAGGCGCGCGAGGTCCTCGCGGGTCAGCGGGCGTTCGGTGGCCATCGCCCGGACCGTAACCCGGTCGAACGCGGTCGAGAACTGCCGGGCGCGCTGCCGGGCCAGGGCCGGATCACGCGTGTGCAGCGAGCGGCAGAACCGCGTGCGTCGCCGGCCCAATACCGTCGGCAGCCAGCGCCGCCACCAGTAGATCGCGCCGCGCCGGTAGAGATGGTCGGTCCCAGTGCTCGCCACGCCCGCTCCGATCGCACGGGCGAAGACCAAGTGGGATACACCCCTAGGATACAGGAGAGCATAAACCCGGCATCATACCCAGTTCGGGCCCTGCCGGCGGCGAAAAGCTCGGGTTTTGGCTGGGGGACTTGAATTCCAGGATTACCGGGCAAACCCAAATGTTGACAAAGGGTTAGGTCAAGCGGACCCGGCTCTTGTGGAGGAGGTCGGAGCGGTCAAGCGATCGAGTAACTTGCCAACGTTCCTCCCCTGAGCTTTGGTTGGCTGCGCTGATAGGAGGGTTGGGTGGCATTGTCCGACGAGATGCGGAGGCTCATTAATCGTTGGCGCAGCCCAGGTGGAGCTTGGCCAAAGCGCCTCGAATGGATTGAGATCACGGGTATACGAGGCTGGACTGGCCAGCGTGTAGACTTCAACTTCCCGATCGTCGCCATCGTGGGCGAGAACGGTGCGGGGAAGAGCACGGTCCTGCAAGCAGCCGCATCAGTTTACAAGGCGCCTCGCGGGTCCTCCGCCCCACGGTTGTTTGAGACACTCCGTTAGCGGACGGTCTCCGCCTCAGGGGTGAGGACGATGACGACGAACACGGGAACGATTG
>NZ_JACHXV010000044.1 GCF_014192375.1 Endobacter medicaginis
CTCCTCGGGCTTGTGCTTCTTCGCTGGCATGCGTCGTCCCTTCCTTGGTCCAGACTGTCATAGTCGATGGACCACTCAGAAGGGGGCAGCTCACAAGATGGAGTGTCTCGTTGTCTCGACATGGTAGGCATCGAAGACGGGCATGGAATGATCGTAGAAGATCGATCGACCATTCACGAGCATCCGGGCCGGGACGAGCTTTCCGTCGAAGAACAGGCGGTGCTCGGCCGTAACCAGAAGATCCTGATAAGGAACCCCGTCGGCGATCGCGTCGCGGAGAATACGGACGGGATAGCCCGCAAGATCATCGGCTAGATCAGGACAGATTGTGACCGTACGGCTTCCCGTCCAGACGATCACATCACTGATTGTCGCTCCGGTCGCGTCGTCCCATATCATGACCTGATCACCGATCGTCAGGCTTTCCACTGCTCTGTCACCCATCGGTGTGGTGATCATCGAGCCGGCAAGATAGCATGGCGTGACACGGGAATGGCGGACAAGACCCATGACGTGTGACCCCCGGCGGCTAGAATATGCGGACCTTGAAAAGGACGGATCGGTGATTGCGCTCATGTTGCGCTCGGCGAGCCGAGCTCCTGGTCGTGATTGGTCAAAATGACGAGCTTTTTTCGTTCCTGATCTATCTCGATTTCCTGGCCCGATTTACGGGAACTTCGTCCGCGCCAAAATCCTTCAAGGATATCCAGTCAACAGACACACCCAGGTGAGCTGCGATTAGGCCACCGACCTTGACGCGATCCAGTGGCTCATCCCTGATGATCTTCGTCAGGGTGGAACTCGTAACGCCGAGAATATGAGCAAGTCTGGTCCTGTCCGTCGCCCCGAGGGACCTTTGCCTGGAGAGCAAACCGCGAGCGAGGCTCATACCAATTTGCGACGCGTCCATTTTCGTTTCTTTCTCGTATTTACGTCCGTGATTCCAAAGGCCCGGTTTATGCCCGCGACATTGTCATCGCCCGTCAACGGAGGAGGCGTCCTTCGTTGGCTCCATAAAAAATGTAGTGCAGGAAAAGATCGCCCGCGAAACCCTGAAGGTCCGGATTGGCGACAAGATAGGCCCTCGGGTTGAAATCGGGATTCGGCGCTCGTAGCTCCATGCAGCCGTAATTGCGATAGTGGGTGGCAGGGTCCAGTCCAGACATCAGGACATCCGGGTTTTCGCGAACATAGAAGTCCCGGTCGAAAACCATCCGACTGGCGATGGGAGCTGTTGAAGATTTCGCAACGCCTGGACGTACATCTGGCCCGGGACGGCAGATTGGCCCTTGCTTCTCGCGTCCTCCGACTTTAGTCCGAGTATTTTTCATCCTTGTGTCCCGAATTGAATTTTATCTCGATAAAACACGATGGGTTCAGCACCGGGTAATACCCGCTTGGTTGGGCGAGTTCTTTCGATTCCGGCCGGTTCACCGCCGGAACATGTCCGCAATTCGAAGGCTGCTTTCAGTTTGGTCAATGCTTGGGACTCGCCTTGTTCCAGGTCGCGAGAGCCTCCGGATCGAGGATTCTGATATGCTCACGGCCGGTGGTCAGAATTCCCGCGTTCCTCATATCCGCGAGACTCTCGTTGACCGACTGTGATCGTGTCCCGAGCCTTGGTGTAGGAACGGCGTGCTGAGCAGGGTTGGCTGCTCGATCAGGCTGCCAGGGACGGCAGGCTGACGGCGAGATCATCGATGAGTGGCGCGATGGTTTCCAGCGTCATGTAGCGAGCGCGCTGGACGGCCCATTCGTCGTTCTGCTCCAGCAGGAGCGCGCCGATCAGCCGGGTGACGGCGTCCTCGTTGGGGAAGATCCCTATGACATCGCTGCGCCGCTTGATCTCGCCGTTGAGGCGTTCGATCGGGTTTGTCGAATGGATCTTGGCGCGATGCTGGGCCGGAAACCCCATGTAGGCCAGCACGTCGGCTTCCGCATCGTCCATCAGCGCGGCGAGCCGGGGCACGCGCGGGCGGGCCTGGTCGGCCACGTCGCGCCACTGCTTGCGGGCGGCGGCCGCGTCGTCCTGGGCGAAGGCGGTGCCGATCCAGGCCGAGACGATGCGCCGCTGCGTTTTGCCCGCATAGGCCAGCGCGTTGCGCATGAAATGCACCCGGCACCGCTGCCAGGTGGCGCTGAGCACCTTGGTGATGGCCGCTTTCAGGCCCTCATGCGCATCGGAGATGACGAGCTTGGTGCCGCGCAGACCGCGCCGGGCAAGGCTGCGCAGGAATTCGACCCAGAACGGCTCGGCCTCGCTGCACCCCGTGGTCATGCCGAGAACCTCGCGCCGACCGTCCGTGTTCACACCGACCGCCACAATGACAGCGACCGAGACGATCTGATGGTTGCGCCGGACCTTCACATACGTCGCGTCCAGCCAGACATAGGGCCAGTCCCCCTCGATCGGTCGCGTCAGGAAGGCGTGCACGCGCTCATCGATCTCGCCGCACAGGCGCGAGACCTGGCTCTTGCTGATGCCCTCCATGCCGAGGGCTTTGACCAAGTCGTCGACCGACCGGGTTGAGATACCCTGGATGTAAGCCTCCTGTATGACGGCGGTCAGCGCCTTCTCGGCCATGCGCCGGGGTTCGAGGAAGCCGGGGAAGTAGCTGCCTCGGCGCAGCTTGGGGATGCGCAACTCCACCGTCCCGGCACGGGTCTGCCAGTCCCGGTCGCGATAGCCGTTGCGCTGATTGGTCCGTCCCGCGCTGCGCTCGCCGGGGGCGGCGCCGCACAGGGTCTCGGTCTCCAGCGCCATCAGCCGCTCGGCGGCAAAGCCGATCATCTCGCGCAGAAACGTTGCGTCAGAGCCTTTCTCCAGCAGTTCGCGGAGAGCAGTCTTGTCGTCGGTCATCGTGGTGGTGGTCCTTGGGTCAGAGTTGCGTCTCGCAACCCAACCCTACCCAGCACCGCTGCGGTGACCACCGCCGTGGATAAGTCGCCTGCCTACGCCAGACTCTCGGCGGTCGCTCCGGCAGGCGACTTACCCACCGCTCCTACACCACGCCTTGGGACGCGACCCTGACTGTCGACTGCAACGAAGCGCCGCCGCCAGACGATCCTGCGAAAGTGGCACAAGCAGACTTGCCCGTAAGGCGCCGGCGCGAGCATCACCGGTCTTGCGATCGACAAGCAGTTTCAGCAAGAGGGCGAGCCGCTCTGGCAGTGGCCTGCGATCAGAAAGCGTATAACAGAATTGCACCGCGAGAGGATTGAGGGACTTGCCGGCCAGAAAACGCCAAAATGACGCGTTGGAGCCCAGTCTGTCGATAATTACATCGCGGGGCCATGAGACGGCGGTGACATCGCTCTCCGCGTAGAAATCGGCTCTCCAAGCGTGGTTGTCGACAAGCTCCGTTATTCCAACCCATGTTCCGGGCTGAAAGAACGATATGACGCTTTCGAGCCCGTCCTCGTTACTGATGGACCAGGAACACGTTCCGCAGGTCAGCATCATGAGCCGCTGCGCCTTCTCTCCGAAGCGCGCGATGAAGGACTGGCGGCGGAACAACTCGACGCGATAGGTCTCGAGCAAGAGTTGGATGGTGGAAGCGTCGAGGTATTCTGCCTGTTCGTCGAGAAGTGCTTTCACCAGAACGGGCGAATCAAAGCTTGTCATACCGTCTGTGACGAGCGCTGAACCGCTCCCCCCATAATCATTGCCTAATGAAATCAGACATTGTTGAGACAGAACGAAGTCCTCCGTCACTTGCGCGGATACGATGCGCGGACCGTTACCGGTTACAGTCACGGCGGAATAAAATCCGGTGACTCCATCCACGAAGTCTAAAAACGCATGATCTTCGACGTCGTCGTCGACATCGCGATAGAACGGCGCCCGAAATTTCGCTCCAGCGACCGGTTGCGCCCGTGCTGCTCTGTCAACAGGGTCACCACAATCGAACCCTCGGTCATCGACGCAGCCATCACTACGCAGCGACCGATTGGCGGGTAATCCGACTGTCGCGCTTGCAAAATGATATGCCGCCATGTTCGTGGCCCTCTGTGACGAAGCGGACGGTTTGAGGAAATCCCGGAGCGCAAAGGTTTCTTTGTGTTACCTAGGAGATGCTCCGATGGTGGTCTGTCAAAAATCCGACACGCAGAAAAAAAAGATCGATCGGGTCATCACGAACATTTCATTTCCTCGTGTTCGCCAAGGTGACGCATTCGTCAACTCGATGTATCGGACCGTTCATGTGCATTTGCGGGACCAAGCGACCGACCGATGTCTTGCAATGTTGTGAACGGTGTCTGGAATCGTTTTCCAGATGACTGCCGCCACCGCACGCCGCGTGCCGGGAAATCCCGGCTCCGGATCATAGTTCGGCGGGCTCACCGGGAACGTATCCCGTACTCCCGCCAGACCCGCTCCCAGCGCGCCTGCATCCGTCGCGTCGGCCACCACCGCCACCTCCCGGCCTCGCCGACGCCGCCTCCGCTGCCACCAACACCGCCATCAGAGGCACCTGCGCGTTGCCATTAACCCGATCGTCCAGCGCCAACTGCTGACTCCGAACCTGCGGCGCCTCGCATCGCGCCACCTCGACCTACTCCCCGCGAGACCGGCGACCTGACCACCGCGGGCCTCGACCTCGCCATCCGCTTCGGTCCACGACCCGCCTCGTCGATGTCCTCGCGGCACCTGCTCGACACCCGTGTGCTGACTGTCGCCTTCCCGAGCTATCTCGCCCGCCATGGCCGTCCCGCCACCCCCGACGACCTCACCCGCCAGCCATGTCCGCGACGCTAGGTGTTTAGTCCCACCGTGTGGTGATACGGATGATCATTCGGCACGGGATGGGTTATGGGACAGGTTCTACACGGCTGCGCCCGCACGACAGCGGCGGTGCGTCTCGCGGATCCAGGGTAGTGAAGCGAGCGTGAGGGCGCTGGCTGTGCGCTACGGCGTCAGCCCGACGACGATCCAGAAATGGCGCAGGCGTGATCATGTCCACGATGCGGCAATGGGGCCAAAGCAGGCCCGGTCGACGACGCTGACGTCGGAGCAACAGGCCGCAGTGGTGGCGTTTCGCCGGCACACGCTGCTGCCGCTCGACGACTGCCTGTATGCCTTGCAGCCATCCATACCCAGTCTGACGCGGTCCGGCCTGCATCGATGCCTACAGCGTCACGGTATTTCCCGCTTGCCCGAAATCGAGGGCGACAAGCCCGACAGGCGTAAGTTCAAGACCTACCCGATCGGGTTCTTCCACCTCGACATCGCCGAGGTCCGCACCGGCGAAGGCAAACTCTATTTGTTCGTCGCCATCGACAGAACCTCGAAGTTTGTCGTCGCACGCTTGGCGGATACCGCCGATCGGCAGAGCGCGGTCGCGTTCCTGGACGCAGTGATCGAGGCGGTGCCGTATCGCATTCACACCGTATTGACCGACAACGGCATCCAGTTCTGTCATCCGCCCCGCTACCGATCGGGGCCTACGGCGCAGTTCAGCATGCACCTGTTCGACCGGCTCTGCCGCCAACATGGCATCGAGCACAGGCTGACCAAGCCAAACCATCCCGGACCAATGGACAGGTCGAGCGGATGAACCGGACAATCAAGGACGCCACCGTTAAGCGTTACAACTACTCCGATCATCAGCAATTGACAGATCATCTCGACCTGTTCGTTGCCGCCTACAACTATGCCCGCAGGCTCAAGACCCTCAAGGGAATGACTCCGCACGAATACATCTGCCGCGTCTGGACCGAGGAGCCAGAACGGTTCAAAATCAATCCGTATCACCACACGGTGGGACTAAACACCTAGAGGGTGTTATGTACTTCCCGACCGGCCTGATTCATATGGGAGGGCATGACGAGTGCCCGCAAGCCGTATCCCTCTGACGTTTCCGACGACGA
>NZ_JACHXV010000045.1 GCF_014192375.1 Endobacter medicaginis
GGCGACCCGCCTCACCTACGCGGTCACATCCTGGTCAAGATGCCGATCAAGGGTCGCGCTCAGTTCGTCGCCATGGCCGAGCGCGACGATCCGGCCAATCCGATCCGATGGCGCCTGGTCTGGGATGGCAACGAGAGCAAGGCCGGTCTCCGCCGTCACCGGGCTGCCGTCGCAACACCCGAATACGCAGCCCTGCTCGCCGCGCTGCGCCACGGTCTGGCTCACATCCAGGGCGAACTTGCCCTCAGCTGAAAGCACCGCCGATGATCCGCCAGTACCAAGCCAGCGGCCGACGCCGCGGCGATCCGAACCCGCTCGGCCTCAGACTGTTGGCCAAAGGTTGGGCAATCGTCTCCGGCCGCCCTGACCCGGCGGAGCCGGAGTGATGGCGGACTACATCGCCTGCATCGGCTTCTGGCTGCACGCCTATGAGCAGGTAACCTTCGAGGCCACCTCCGACGCCGAAGCCCGCGCGCTGGCGATTGCCGCCGCCCGAGAGGTGATGGCCCGCAAAGGCGTCCCCGACCACATCGACTACGACGAGCGCCGGCAGGGGGTCGTCGGCTACGTTGACCGCGAGGACGAGGACGGGCGTGAGCCGGTCGCGGAGCTCATTGCCTTCGATGACGACCGCATCAATCCGCCCGAACCGGGCCCAGATGCCGCGTCATGACCGCCTGCGATCCGCGCACCTATGACCACGTCCTGGTCATGTGCTCTGGCGGAAAGGACAGCGTCGCCGCGTTGCTCGAAGTGCTCGAGCGCGGCGTCGACCCGGAGCGCATCGAACTCTGGCACCACGGCGTCGACGGGCGCGGCGAGCCTTTCATGGACTGGCCATCCACCCGCCCCTATGTCGATGCCCTCGGCGCCAGCCTTGGACTGCCCGTCTACCACTCATGGCGGGATGGCGGCTTCCTGGCCGAGATGCTGCGCGACAACGCCCCCACGGCCCCGGTCCGCTACGAAACGCCCTACGGCGAGCGCGGGGCCGGAGGCCGCGGCGCCAAAGGCACCCGCCTGCGCTTCCCACAGGTGTCGGCCGATCTGCGGGTGCGATGGTGTTCCGCAGCCTTGAAGATCGACGTCGCCGACAGGGCGATCTGCGGTCAGGACCGATTCCTCGACCGCCGCACGCTCGTGGTCACCGGCGAGCGCGCTGAGGAAAGCCCCGGCCGGGCGCGCTACGCCGCCTTCGAACCGCACCGCACCGACACCCGCGCTGGCACCCGTCGGCGCAGGCATGTCGATCACTGGCGGCCGGTTCATGCCATGACGGAAGCCGAAACCTGGCGGGCCCTGCAGCGCCGCCGGATTACCCCGGCGATCCCCTACCGGCTTGGCTTCGGCCGGCTGAGCTGCATGACGTGCATTTTCGGCGGGGCGGACGAATTCGCGACCATCCGCCACATCGCCCCCGACTGGTTCGGGCGGCTCGCCGCCTACGAGAGCCGCTTCGGCTGCACGATCAAGCGCGGTATCGGGCTGCATGCGCTCGCCGATCGTGGATCGGTCTTCCCGACCGCCCTCGCCCGCCCTGACCTGGTCGCGGTCGCCCTATCCGATCAGATGATCACCAGTGTCATCACAGAGCACTGGGAGATGCCCGACGGCGCCTTCCGCCGCGGCGGCGGCCCCGTCTAAAGCGCGGTCACGGCCCCGATCGCCGTTCGAATGTGGTATCATTCGACACGCTTTACCCGGTCAATTCCGCAGCAGGAGATTCACCATGTCCGCTCCTCTCGCATCTGCCCCGCTGATCTCCGACGACGAACGCCAGCGTCGCCACAAGGCAGTCGAATATGCGCGCAACAGTCTCCGCCTCGAGGGGTTCGTGCTTGATCAAGACACTGAACGTCTGAATGCGCGCTATATTGCCGGCGAGATCACAAGCGAGGAACACTCGGCGGCAATCCGCCGGAGCGCCGGGGTTTCGTAGTGACGGGCGACGAGGCGCGCGAAGCCAAACTCGTTTTTGCACGCCTCAAGGAACTCCACGAAGCGCCCCTCCGAGGCCGTTTCGATCTGGCCCACCTGAAGGCGAACCACGCTTATATCTTCCAGGATCTGCCACACCATCATCCGGGCAAAGTGCGCCCCGACACCCATGCGTGGTCCAAACTGCGCAAGTTGGAAGATCAGCCGAGCTTCTACGCCGTTCCCTATGAGAGCGTCGACGTCGCCGGGAAGGCCGCCGCAATACTGGACGAATTCGGCGGCTCAGATCGTCTTCGCGGGATGGATCGCAATGCGTTCGCCCGCACGATGGCCAGTCTCTATGGGGATCTTGATCGGGCGCATTGCTTTTTCGAAGGCAACAGCCGGACTCTGCGGGAGTTCACTCGCACCCTTGCATTGGACGCAGGCTGGTTACTGGACTGGACCCCGGCAGGCGCCGGCGCGGCAGCCCGCAATCGCCTCTACTTGGCCAGAGACATCGCGGTCCTCGAACGTGCCTATCCGGGTCTGACCGAAGAGCGAGCGATGCGAACGTCCGACCGGGCCGAATACGAAGCCTGGTTCATGATCGAGCAGGTAAAGACGGCCAGTCGCACGACTCTTTCTGAGATCATTCGGGGAGGTCTGCGACCTGCGACCACCCCGGATACCAAGCCAGGCACCTCGGCTGTGGCCGAACAGTTTGCCCGGTTCCGCGCCGCCGGCCGCGAACAGAGCGCGCCTTCTGATCAACAATCAAGTTCCGGCCCAGACGCAGCCTCAGAGCGTCGGCAGGAGTCGAAAGGCTCCTACGACCCTCGCCCATAACACGCGGAACCCGTCATACTTGCCCAAGGAGGCGCAGGATGGACAAATTCGACTGGCATCATTTCAAGGAAGGTCGCATCCGCTTTTCGGGTGCGACGCGTGGCATTGACCAGACGGGTTACGACACTTTCGAGGTCGACCTCCCGTCCGGTCGCTATCTTGGACAGTTGCAGCGCCAATACCCCGACCCGGACCGTGACGCCTTCAACCTCGCCGTGCGGGCCTTCGGGGCCGTAGATGCCGCCGACGTCGGCGGGCTTGCGGCCGCCGCGACCCTGCGGCCGTCCGAGCTCGATCGCGTGCGGGCGCTGGTGCATCACCTTGCTGATGAAGTCGGCCGCCTACCCGAGGCGAACCGGCCGTTCATCATGCAGGGGTTGTTTCTCGGCAAGGTGGTCTTCCCGGACGGCTGGGCACACGGTGCCTGAGCCCGCCTACGCCGCCGATCTCGAGGACATCCGAAACGCGCCAAGCCACCAGGCGATCCTCGATATCGCCCGACGGCATTCCGCCAGCGCACTGCATCCCGATCAACAGTCGCTCCTCTACAGCGGTCCGGCGATCTCGGTTCTTGTCGACGGCGGCCGACGCGATATCGCGAGCCAGCGTATCGCCCTCGACATCGCCTCACACAGCAGCCTCAACATCATCGACGAGACGCCCCGCGGCCGATTCCTCGCCGATGCTAACGTCGCGGACGCGATCCGAGTGCGCGCCCGGCAACTCTCGATCTCGGCTGGCCTGCCTCCGCGTGCTGCCGATCTGCAAGCCAACAACTTCATGTTCGGCTCGTTCGCCGTTCCGGAGGCGCAGCTGGGTTCGCTGCACCGCTCGGCGTGGGGGCAGGCTTCGGCTGACTACGTCCACAGCCTGCAGGGCGCCCTGACGGTCGTAGCGAACCAAGCCCCATCGGAACGCATGCTGGCACGGGTCGAGATCCCCCTCGCGCTTGGGAACGCAGCGATCACGGCGATCAGCGGTCACTCGACGGCAGAACTGGTCCGGATGAATACCCTCGGCGGGCCAGGCTACGTGCTTGACCGCGTGCAGGAGCGGTTTCGTCAGGTCGTCAACGATGGCGGCGTCTATGTCGCACCGGACGGAAGATCCGTGCATCTGACCCGCGAAGCCGCCGGGCGGCTCGGCATTGCCGACGCCGGACTGTTCCCGACCGCCGGAGATCTGCAAGGGGCCGGGATGGTAAAGGGCTCGACCCCCGCCGCGGGGGCGGCGCCGACCATGAAGAACCGCCTCGCCAACTGGCGCGCTCAGCGCGCAGCTGAGGCATCAGAGCCTCAAGAGGCGGTCAACAACGCACGCAATGCCATCTCAGAACGGGTGAACCGGCCTGGCAGTGCAACCGATCCGGACAACACGCCCAGGCCCTAACCGCCCCGAGAGGCGCAGGGCAAGGAGGCGGCAAATACGGGAACATGATGAAGACCGGGTAGACCCGCTGCCGGCGTGAGCGGCACCCCGCAAGGCCTTCGCGAGCGCGGGCCGTTGGCCCGCGGCCTTGCGGGGTGCCGCCCACGCCGCCGGTCGCGGAAGGATCAACGGGAAGAAAGACATCCCCATGATCCGCACCAGCGATCTGCACCACGTCATCCGTCATGCGCATCTGTTCTGCGGGCTCGGCGGAGGCGCCAAGGGCTTCAACGCCGCCAAGGCGCGCCACGGGAGCCTCAAGGCCGAGTTCGAGTGCATCGGCGGCGTCGATGTCGACGCCGCCGCCATCCGCGACTTCGAGCGCCTGACCGGTGTTCCCGGCACCGTCCTCGATCTGTTCGATCGCGCCCAGTATCGCGATTTCCACGGCACGGAACCGCCCGAAGAGTGGCGGGAGGCTGGAGTCGCGGACCTGCATCGCGCCTTCGGGCACAAGCGACCGCAAGTGCTGTTCCTTTCCGCGCCTTGCAAGGGGTTCTCCGGCCTGCTGTCCGAGACCGTCAGCCTGACATCCAAATACCAGGCGCTGAACCGCCTGACCCTGCGTGGCATCTGGCTGGCGCTGGAGGCCTATGCCGACGATCCGATCGAGTTCATCCTCTTCGAGAATGTCCCGCGCATCGCAACGCGCGGCCGCCACCTGCTCGACCAGATCACCGGGCTGCTGCGCGCCTATGGCTACGCCGTCGCCGAGACCACGCATGATTGCGGCGAGCTCGGCGCGCTGTCGCAGTCGCGCAAGCGCTACCTGCTGGTCGCACGTCATGCCGAGAAGGTCCGGCCCTTCCTCTGGGAGCCCCCGAAACGCCGCATTGGCGGGGTCGGCGACGTGCTCGGCCGCATGCCGCTGCCCGGCGACGAGCGGGCCGGCCCGATGCACCGCGTGCCGCGCCTGCAGTGGCAGACCTGGGTTCGCCTCGCACTGGTGGAGGCCGGAAAGGACTGGCGCTCGCTGAACCGCCTGGCCATCGAGGACGGCGTGCTGCGCGACTATGCGCTCATCGCCGAAACCGAGTGGCGATCCGGGCCGCTGGGCGTCCTCCGCTGGCAGGATCCGTCCGGCGTGGTGGCCGGCCGGTCGGGTGCCGGCAACGGTGCCTTCAGCGTTGCCGATCCTCGGGTTGCGGGCCATGAGCGGTCGGTCCAGCACGGTGTGCGGCGCTGGAATGATCCCGCCCCGGTGGTCACCGGCAAGATGCTGGTCGGCGGTGGACCACATGCGGTCGCGGATCCTCGGCATCAGGGGCCGGCCAAGCAGTCGAACGAATTTCGTGTGGTGCCATGGGCAAACGCATCGCGCTGCGTGACCGGGGCCCATGGCACCGGGCAGTGCATCGCAGACCCAAGACCGGGCCTGCGGCGGGAGACTGGCGATCACTACCTGACCGCCGGGCACTATGGCGTCGTGCCATGGTCCGGTCCCTCCGGTGCCGTCAGCGCCGCAGCGGGACACGACAACGGCCGCTGGGCGGTCGCAGATCCCCGCGAGGCCTTGCCGGCAGCCACCGACAAGCTGGTCGCCGTGATCCGGGCCGAGGACGGGACCTGGCACCGGCCGTTCACCACCGCCGAACTCGCCGCCCTGCAGTCT
>NZ_JACHXV010000046.1:0-2500 GCF_014192375.1 Endobacter medicaginis
TTCATCTGTTCTTGAAGACCTGGCGGCGACCGACTTTCCCGCGGCTTGAGCCGCAGTATCATGGGCGCTGGAGGTTTTCACGTCCGAGTTCGAGATGGGATCGGGTGGGGGACCTCCGCCATGGCCACCAGGTCGTCGAGAACAGATGATTGTTGAACGGGTTCTGGTTTGTGTGTGTGCTGTGTTTGTTGGTTTGTTTGTGGATGATTTCTATGCATGGGGTTTGGTGATTTGAGCCTATTGGGCGATTAGGACCAGTTAGCTTCACGCATTACTGCGCTTCCACATCTGGCCTATCGACGTGATGGTCTATCACGGCCCTATGGGGAGACCTGGTTTTGAGGTGGGTTTCCCGCTTAGATGCTTTCAGCGGTTATCCCGTCCAAACGTAGCTACCCGGCTGTGCCGCTGGCGCGACAACCGGTACACCAGAGGTTTGTTCATCCCGGTCCTCTCGTACTAGGGACAAATCCTCTCAAGTCTCCAACACCCACGGCAGATAGGGACCGAACTGTCTCACGACGTTCTAAACCCAGCTCACGTACCACTTTAATCGGCGAACAGCCGAACCCTTGGGACCTGCTCCAGCCCCAGGATGTGATGAGCCGACATCGAGGTGCCAAACCTCCCCGTCGATGTGGACTCTTGGGGGAGATCAGCCTGTTATCCCTAGAGTACCTTTTATCCGTTGAGCGATGGCCCTTCCACGCGGGACCACCGGATCACTATGGCCGACTTTCGTCTCTGCTCGAGCTGTCACTCTCGCAGTCAGGCGGGCTTATGCCATTGCACTCAACGATCGATGTCCGACCGATCTGAGCCCACCATCGCGCGCCTCCGTTACACTTTGGGAGGCGACCGCCCCAGTCAAACTGCCCACCATGCAGGGTCCCGGACCAAGCTGATTGGCCGCGGTTAGACATCAGAAAAATTCAGGGTGGTATTTCAAGGATGGCTCCACCGGTGCTGGCGCCCCGGCTTCAAAGCCTCCCACCTATCCTACACAGCATTTTCCTGATGCCACTGCAAAGCTGCAGTAAAGGTTCATAGGGTCTTTCCGTCTGACCGCGGGTACCCCGCATCTTCACGGGGAATTCAATTTCGCTGAGCCGATGCTGGAGACAGCGGGGAAGTCGTTACGCCATTCGTGCAGGTCGGAACTTACCCGACAAGGAATTTCGCTACCTTAGGACCGTTATAGTTACGGCCGCCGTTTACCGGGGCTTCAATTCAGTGCTTGCACACCTCCTCTTAACCTTCCGGCACCGGGCAGGCGTCAGACCCTATACGTCATCTCTCGATTTCGCAGAGCCCTGTGTTTTTACTAAACAGTCGCTACCCCCTGGTCTGTGCCACCCAGCGATGGTTGCCCAACACTGGGTCTCGCTTATCCCGAAGTTACGCGAGCAATTTGCCTAGTTCCTTCAGCATCGTTCTCTCAAGCGCCTTGGTATGCTCTACCAGTCCACCTGTGTCGGTTTCGGGTACGGTCTATACGCCAGAGCTGTTTCCTGGGATGGTCCAAAAGCCGACCCAATCCGTTAAGGGCCGACAACATCTCTCATCCGTCACTGCTGGCAGGCTCGGGAATATTCACCCGATTCCCATCGACTACGGCTTTCGCCCTCGCCTTAGGGGCCGGCTCACCCTGCGCGGATTAACCTTGCGCAGGAACCCTTGGACTTTCGGCGACAGTGTTTCTCACACTGTTTGTCGCTACTCATGTCAGCATTCGCACTTCCGATACCTCCAGCAGGGGTCACCCCTCTGCCTTCACAGGCCTACGGAACGCTCCGCTACCGCGCATGATTGCTCATGCACCCGCAGCTTCGGCACGTGGCTTGAGCCCCGTTACATTTTCGGCGCAGGGTTTCTATTAGACCAGTGAGCTATTACGCTTTCTTTAAAGGATGGCTGCTTCTAAGCCAACCTCCTGGTTGTTTTGGAATCCCCACATCCTTTCCCACTTAGCCACGATTTGGGGGCCTTAGCTGGCGGTCTGGGCTGTTTCCCTCTCGACGATGGACCTTAGCACCCACCGTCTGTCTGCCGCGCTATACTCACGGGTATTCGGAGTTTGGTTAGGTTTGGTAAGCCTTTGGAGCCCCCTAGCCCATCCAGTGCTCTACCCCCCGCGGTAAACGCACGACGATCTACCTCAATAGATTTCGCGGAGAACCAGCTATCTCCGAGTTTGATTGGCCTTTCACCCCTAGCCACAGCTCATCCCCGACTTTTTCAACAGGCGTGGGTTCGGCCCTCCAGTGCGTGTTACCGCACCTTCAGCCTGGCCATGGCTAGATCACTCGGTTTCGGGTCTTCTACCTGCAACTCGACGCCCTATTCAGACTCGCTTTCGCTACGCCTACACCTAACGGCTTAAGCTTGCTGCAAACAGAAACTCGCTGACCCATTATACAAAAGGTACGCCGTCACCCAACAATGGGCTCCGACTGCTTGTAGGCATCCGGTTTCAGGTCTCTTTCACTCCCCTCGTCGG
>NZ_JACHXV010000047.1 GCF_014192375.1 Endobacter medicaginis
TCCTCGGGCTTGTGCTTCTTCGCTGGCATGCGTCGTCCCTTCCTTGGTCCAGACTGTCATAGTCGATGGACCACTCAGAAGGGGGCAGCTCACAGTCGGAAAAATAATTATTGAGCGGATCTGACTGTCAATCGGCATGCAAACGGGGACCGTGATCGGCAGTCAACTGGGAACCGGGGTTTAATGCGCGCTTACGCCTTGGCGGGATAGCGGAGGGCGTAGTCCGGAGGCGTCCCGCCAAGGGCGTAAGTTGTCTTCTTTTCCGGGTGGACAGGCTCAGCTTCGGTGTCTGAAGCGCCAGCTGCCGTTCCCGGTCTCGATGATGTCGCAATGATGGGTGAGCCGGTTGAGCAGTGTCGTGATCATTTTTGCATCGCCGAAGACAGTGGGCGAACGGAAGGTAGCCCAGTTCATCGAGGATCAGCAGGTCGAGCCGTGACAGATGTTCGGCAAGCTTGCCGGTCCGGCCCTGGTGGGTCTCCAGTTCAATCAGGTTCACTAGGTCCGTGGTGTTGTAGAACCCGGACGCGGGCGCTACGGCGGTTGCAATTGCGGGCAATGGCGATGCTGAGATGGGTCTCTCGCGATCCCGTGCCGCCCACCGGCACGACGTTGCGCTGGGTGGCGAGAAAGGCGCCAGTGGCAACGTCGCGCACCAGCACTTCGTTGATCGGCGTGCCGACAAACGAGAAGCCGTCGAGTTCGCGGGCGAGAGGCAGCCTGGAAGTAACCATCTCGTATTTGATGGAACGGGCGTGCTTCTCGGCGACCTCCGCCTTCAGCAGGTCGCCAACGACGTGCTGGACGGGGTGGTGAGGCTTGACGGCGTCCGTAATGACCTCGTCAAGGCGTGACGCATGCCGGCGAGCTTCAACACCGTCATAAGGCCGATGATCTCATGGCGCTCCATCATCATCATCATGCCGCTGACGAGAGCCGTGCCGAAAGTGTTCTGGGTCATTGAAAGTCCTACCTTTTCATCGGTGTTGACCCCCTTTTAATGCGCTCTCTGGACCACCTCCGAAATGACGGATAACTTACGTTTTTCGGACATGCCGGACGGAGCTGCCGTGCCCCACGTCGCTATGGTTCTTATTGAGCGCTTTCAGTTCCTCGCCCTGGGCGCTCAGGCTGCCTTCGAGTTGGCGAACGCGGTGGTGGGCGAAGATTTCTATTCGCTCGGCATTTATTCAGTGTCAGGCGGCCCGATTAAATCCTCCAGCGGGCTGGACGTCCCGACCGTCGCCCTGTCGGAAGCGGGGCCGATCGACACGCTCCTGCTCATGGCCGGGATGACGCCGCCGCCGATCCAGGAGGATGCAGCCCTCGCCGTCATGCGGCAGGCTGCGAAAGAGGCTCGGCGCGTCGCCGGTATCTGCACGGGATCGTTCCTTGTCGCCCAGCTGGGCCTGCTCGACGGCCAGCGCGCCACGACCCACTGGGCCTACGCGCAGCACATGCGGGACTGTTTCTCGAAGATCGTCGTCGAGGGCGACCGAATCTTCATCAATCAGGGATCCGTCTGGACATCCGCCGGATTGACCGCTGGGCTGGATATGGCCGTGGCGCTGGTTGAGAAGGATCTGGGCGCGGACGTGGCTGGAGCGGTCGCGCGGCGGATGGTGATGCACCACCGGCGTGCGGGCGGTCAGTCGCAGCATTCGGAGCTTCTGGATCTGGCACCCAGTAGCGACCGCATCCAGAAAGTCCTGATCTATGCCAAGAGCCACCTTGCCAACCCGCTGACGATCGAGGAATTGGCCGACGTCGCGGCGCTGTCCCCGCGCCAGTTCAGCCGGGCCTTTCAGGCGGAGACGGGCCGATCGCCCGCCAAGGCGATTGAGCTCCTCCGTCTCGAGGCAGCGCGGATCCTCCTGGACAATACGAGACACGGTCTGGAGGCCGTAGCGAGAGAGACCGGCTTTTCCGATCTCCGACGCATGCGCGAGGCCTTCATGCGGCAATACGGCCAATCTCCCCAGGCCCTGCGTCGTGAGGCCCGCGGGGTTCTGGTCGGCGCCTGAAGATCCGGGCGCACCTTGCGCCCGGTGCGAGACTGAAGCGCTACCGCGTATCTGACGGGGAAGCGCCTTAGACCGGCTTTGTCTCGTTACTTCGCCTGCGCAAAGGCGTCGCGCAGGAAATGTGTCGCCTGGGCGATGGCGGCGGTGGCCGCCGGGGTCCTGGCAAGCGCATTGAGCATGACGAAATCGTGGATCGTCGCGTTGTAGCGTGTCGTCGTGACCGGAACGTCGGCTTCGATCAGGCGGCGGGCGTAGGCCTCGCCCTCGTCGCGCAGGACGTCGTTCTCATCCGTGATGACCAGCGCGGGCGCCTGCCCGTGCAGGATGGAATCCGGCGTATTCAGCGGCGAGACATGCGGCTGGGCGCGATCCGTCCCTGCGGGCAGATACTGGTTCCAGAAATACTCCATGGCCTTCGCCGTCAGCCACGGGCCATTGGCGAATTCCCGATAGGATCCGTCATTCATCGCGGCATCGGTAACAGGATAGAACAGCACCTGCGCCACGGGCTTCGGCCCATGCCGCTCCGCCACCAGGGCGGAGACGACCGCCACCATGTTGCCGCCGACGCTGTCTCCGGCGATCGCGATGCGGGAGGGATCGATCCCGAACTCGGCCGGGTATCGGGCGACGTGGTCCAGCACCGCGTAATCCTGCTCGATCGCGGTCGGATAACGTGCCTCGGGCGAGCGTTCGTAATCAACGAAGATCACCACCGCACCACTGCCTGCCGCCAGATCGCGCACGAGGCGGTCATGGCTTGTGGGGCCGCCCATCACCCAGCCCGCGCCATGATAATAGACGATGGCCGGGGCGTGGCTGGAAGCGTTGGACGGGCGGTAGATGCGGATGCGCGTGCTGCCGGTCGGGCCGACGGGCAGCACGCGATCGGTGATCCGGGCGAAGGGCGCCGCGACCTTCACAGACCCTTGCGCGCCGTCCAGCAGCGCGCGGGCGTCGTGCGGCGACAGCGACGGGATGGCCGGGACGTGGGCGGCGGCCAAGCCGTTGAGGAAATGCTGGGTCGTGGGCTCCAGCACCGGGGCCGCGAGGGCCGGCGTGGCAGCGAGGACGGCGGCCAGGGCGAGGGCTGTGGAGAGGCGCTTCATGATGGAAAACTCCATATCGGTCAGGCCACGATCGGTCTGTGCGACGATATATATCGTGCACGATATAGTCGCGCGAGCGCGCCGGATGCATGGCTCTCATGCATAAAAGTCGTCCGCGACTTAGTGCCGCGCGATATAATATGTAAGCCTATGGAGGACGACATGGCCGAAGACCCATCCACACCCGATCTGTCGAATTTCGTGTGTTTCTCGCTGTATGCCGCGAGCCACGCCTTCAATCGACTGTATCAGCCGCTGCTGGAGCCGCTTGGGCTGACTTATCCGCAATATCTAGTGATGACGGTCCTGTGGGGCAGCGACGGCAAGCTCGTCGGCGAGATCGGGTCTCAACTCGACCTGGTCAGTTCCACCCTGACGCCGTTGCTTAAGCGACTGGAAGGCGCTGGCCTGGTCGAACGTGCCCGCGACCAGAAAGACGAACGGCAGGTGCGCGTTCGTCTGACGGAGGCCGGTCTGGCCTTGCGCGTCCAGGCCGAGGCAATCCCGGCCTGCGTGCTGGCGGCGACCGGGCTGTCAATCACCGAACTGCGGGACTTGCGCAATCGGATCGATAAGCTGCGCGAAACTGTGAGCTCCCGTCCTGCGCCGGACGGCAATTCCGAAGGTCATTGAGCCTGTCACCCGTCAACAACCATTTCCGGAGAAAGTAGTCTTGACTTCCCCCTTCGCCCTGACCGCGACAAGCGGGGTCATCGCACCTGGCCGCTGGCAAATCCCGCGCATTTTGGGCTGGATGCTCGCGATCCTGGTCGTCACCGTCATCGAACTGAGCCTGCAGTCGATCATCCGCGAGAAACTGACGACCAATCCGACGGTCATCATCGGTGCTGCGTTCGTGACGGTGGCGCTGGCCTACGGCACCTATGTGCTGCTGGTGCGCAAGGTCGAGAAGCGACCGGTTTTTGAGCTGGCGCTGCGGCCTGCGATCCTCGAACTGCCGTTGGGCATTCTCGTGGGCGGCGGCATTACGGCCTCGGTCATGCTCGTGCTGCTGGCTCTGGGAGATGTCTCGTTTCAGGCGGCGTCATGGACGGATTGGGGCCACGATATCCGCGAGACGCTGGGCACGGGTTTCCTCGAGGAACTGCTCGCACGGCTCATCATCTTCCGGCTGCTGTCCTGCGCCTTCGGGATCAGGTCTGGGGTCGTGGTGTCCGCAGCCCTGTTCGGCGCGGCCCATTTGCACAATCCCGGCGCCACCATCCTGTCTTCGGCGGCCATCGCGATCGAGGCAGGCCTGCTCCTCTCCGGCTTCTATATCGCGACGAACCGGATCTGGATGAGTATTGGCGCCCATGCGGGGTGGAATTTCACGCTGGGCTCTATTTTCGGCGCGCCGGTTTCGGGCATGGCCGGCGAAGGCAGCCTCATGACCGCGCATTTCGATCCTGCCGCTCCGGCCTGGCTGACGGGTGGTAGCTTCGGGCCCGAGGCTTCCGTGATCACCGCCGCCGTCGGACTCAGCGTCTTCGCCCTGACGATCCTCATCGCCCGCCGAAAGCGAGGCGGGCTCTAAGAGAGGAGTTCGCCGTGCGGCCACGCAGACGCATTGGGCAAGGTCATTCGATATGACCCTCTCAACCTGTCTTCGCGGAGGCGCCTGCTGCGCGGACACGGCGCTTACCGACTTCAAGGTTGCCCCTAACCTTCTCCGCCGCCCATACGAATGTCGCTGACGGTAATGCCTTGGGAGAATAAGGCCTGAGGCATGGTGGGAGTTACACAAATGTCTGACATCAATCCGACCGAGGTCTGGTTCCTCAATAATCGTGTTACCATTCGCCGCTCGGCAGATGAGCACAAAGATCGTACCAGTTTTTTTGGAATTCGTCTTTCCTCCAGGTGAAGCCTCGCCGCTCCATGTCCATGCGGACGAGCAGGAGACATTTTATCTCTTGAGCGGCGCCATGCGTTTTTGGGTTGGAGGCGTGGTCACGGATCTGCTCCCTGGCCAGACGCTCACCGCCCCCTATGCCGTGCCCCATGCCTATCGCGTGACGTCAGCGACCAATGCGATTGCTCTCGTGATCACGACGGGCGGCAAGTTCGAGCGGATGGTGAACGAGATTGGCCGCTCTGCTGAGGCTCCCGGACTGCCCGTCCCTAATTTGCCTCTGCCGGACGATACCGCCCGCCTCGCTTCGATTGCTGAAGCCAACGGCATTACAATCCTTGGGTCGCCGCCAATATGAAAATCACATCGATCCGTGGCGACTGGTCCGGATGTCGGCTTACGGAATGCCCCTATCTTTCGGTCAACGTCTGCAAAGCGGGCGGAAGCTGACGTGGCTTTGGTCCTCCGCCCCACGGTTGTTTGAGACACTCCGTTAGCGGACGGTCTCCGCCTCAGGGGTGAGGACGATGACGACGAACACGGGAACGATTGCC
>NZ_JACHXV010000048.1 GCF_014192375.1 Endobacter medicaginis
CCAGAAATGGTCTCGGTCCAACGGTGGTCTCCTTCCGGGGACCTTGAATCACGTCGAAGCCATCGTGGGAATCCACTTTATGGGTCCCAGCCCTAGGAGGCAGCAATCACCGACTGCAACTTGCAAATCAGACTTAAAGGAAAACCCGGCAATGCAACTGCAACCTTCGCCACACCGATGGCGCGAACAGGATCATGCACCATGGCTTCGACCCGTAAAGATGAAGCGCGCCTGAGCGAGCTTCAGGCAGAGATGACCCGCATCCACACGGATGCGGGCGACAACGACCTGTCGGGCGAGATGCGCTCCCGCTGGGAAGCGCTTGAAACCGAACAGCGCACGCTGAACAATCGCATCGCGCGGCAGCGCCTTATCAACGAGTATGATCGCAATGCGCCGGCTGTCCCGCTCGACGACGGCGATCGCCAGTATGTCCAGATGGGTGTCGGTCTGCTGGCGGCAATCCGTGCCGCGATGGGCGACACGGATCGCGAAGCCGGACGCGCCCGCGAGGCCAGTCAGGAACTCGCCCGGCGCAGCGGACGCGGCCCGCAGCAGGGTGGCATCTTGTGGAACCCGGCGGCGGCACCGCGCATCGAACACCGCGTCGTGACGACCGGTCAGCAGTCCACCAGCGGCAATGGCTCGGCCCTGGTCCAGCACGTCCAGAGGGCCGACCTGTTCGTGGATGTTCTCCGCAACGCCCTGATCGTTGCTCGGCTCGGCGGGCGCTATATCCCCAATCTGAGCGGCAGCGTCTCCATCCCGCGCAAGACGGCTTCCTCGAACGTGTTCTGGGTCGGCGAGGGTCAGCCGATTACCGCGAGCGATCCGACCTTCGACCAGATCAACATGACGCCCAAGACGGCCGGCGCCATCACCGAGTTCTCCCGCAACATGGTGTTGCAGAGCAGCCCGGAAATCGAACAGCTTGCGCAGGACGATCTTGCCCGCGACGTGGCCAGTGCGATCGACATGGCCGCCCTGGTCGGCACCGGCACCGGCTACCAGCCGGCCGGCATCGCGACGGTCAGCCCGAATGTCAGCTACAGCAAATCCGGTGCCGTCTATTCCGATTTCACCGGTGCGCTGACGCGACTTGAAACCGCGAACGTCAATGCTTCGGGCTGGGCTCTCGGTAGCGGCGTGCGCGGCGCACTTATGGCGACCGCGCAGACCGGTGCCGAAAATGTCCTGATGGGCCTGAACGGCAGCATCTTCGGTCTGCCGTAGCTTGCGAGCAATTCCCTCGCGCCGGGGCAGATGATCGTCGGCGACTGGTCCGACCTGATCGTCGGCCAGTGGGGGCCGATCGAGATTTTGGTGAACCCCTATGCCAGCGGCAGCTATGAGGCGGGCAACATCAAGGTCCGCGCCTTGGCGTCAGTGGACATTGCGGTTCGTCATCCGCAGTCGTTCACTGTCCTGAACAAGGCGACTTCGTAATGGTCGCGGCCGGCATCGAAACGCGGTCAGCAGTCGCCGAGCTTCGCGCTGCCGGCCGCAAACTCGAAGGCTATGCCGCCGTCTTTGGGCAGGAAGCCCGGATCGGCACCTTCGATGAGACTATCCGGCAGGGTGCCTTTACCGGCACCCTCGCCGATGGCCTCGACAAACTCGGTCTTGTGGATCACGACCCGACGCGGCTTCTGGCCCGCACGTCCGCTGGCACGCTGCGTCTGTCGCAGGACAGTCGCGGCCTCGCGTTCGAGATGGACTTGCCTGCAACCAGCCTGGGCAATGACATTCGCGCGCTGGCCGAAAGCCGCAACCTTGGCGGCATGTCGTTCGCCTTCACCATCGCACCTGGTGGCGATAGCTGGATCGGTGACAAACGCACATCGACCAGCCTGGCGCTTCACGAAATCAGCGTTGTGCAGGCGTTTCCAGCCTATTCCGGCACGTCCGTGTCAGCCCGAGCGCGCCAGTTCGGCTCTACATCCCCGGTCGTTCGGCGTCGGGTTCTGGCGATGATGGGAGGGCACATCTGATGGCCCTTTTTCAGAAATCCGTCGAGCGCCGCGAGCGCATCGAGCCGCGCCTGGTCGCGCCTGAGCGGCGCGCGAGCGATCCGTCATGGGGCGCGGTGTCCGCCGGTGCCGGTGTCTACGGTGCAGGTGGCAGCTTCATCGAGCCGCATCTTGCCGAGACGTTGGGTGCTGTCGTGGCCGCCGTCGAGTTGATCGCAGGCAGCATCGCCAGTCTGCCCGCCTACATCCTCGACGCTGACGGGACAATGCGCCGCCGACCCTGCCGGCGGTGCGCCTGCTGCGGCAGCCCAACCGCCGCATGACCTGGCCCGCGTTCGCCCGTCAGATCGTCGCCGACGTGCTGCTGCGCGGTAATGCCCTCGCCATGATCCAGACCGATGGGCGCGGCGCTGTCTCGGCTCTTGTGCCGGTCCCGTTCGGCTGGCTGAGCCCGCAGGTGATCGACGGCGCAGGCCGTGCCCGCCTGGTGTTCGACTGCGCGGTCAACACGCCTGCCGCCCGGCTGGCTGGTGTGCCTGCAAGGATGCTCGCCGACGACTGTTTGCATGTCCGCGCCCGGTCCGATGACGGTGTGCTGGGTCGTAGCGTGCTCAGTCGTGCCGGTGGTGTCGTGCATAGGGCGCTGGGCGCTGACGAAACAGCATCGGCGATGAGCGATGCGGGCTGGCATGGTCAGGCATATTTGACCGCCGATGGACGTATCGACGCGGACACCGTGGACAGACTGCGAGGCCAGTTTCAGCAGGCGTTCGGTGGAGGCCGTAGTGCCGGGCAGATGCCGATCTTGGGCAATGGCTTGACCATCAAGAGCCTGTCGCTGAACCCCGAACAGCTTCAGCTTCTCGCGACCCGCGAGTTCGGCGTTGCAGAAATCTGTCGTTTGTTCGGCATTCCCGAGCCGCTGATGCAGACAGGCGCGCGGGTGCCGGCAGACCCGACGCCTTGGCTTGCGCTGTTCGCGCAGACGGCCCTCGCACCGATCGTCTGTGAGATCTAAGCGACCTTCGCGGCGGCGATCCTGCCGCCCGGCTGGCGTCTGGTGCTGGACATGGCCGGCCTTCAGCGCGGATCGTTCTCGGCGGTGGCCGCCAGTATGTCGGTCCTGCGGCAGAGCGGCATTATCAGTGCGAACGATGCGAGGCAGGAACTCGGTTTTCCTGTGCATGCGGACGGCGACGCCCTCAATGTAGGTGCGCCGCCGAGCTGGCCGGCCGATGCTACGGGGATGCCGGCGTTGCATCCGTCGCCGGGGCCTACGGGCGATGGCGGGCTGCCGAATGTCGGTTCGAACATGGGGAGCGGCGCATGATCGACTCCCATATCGTCACCCGGCTGCCGCGCTTGATGAAGGAGCGCGAGGTTGCCGTTGAATTAGGTGTGTCGATTGACACGGTTCGTCGCCTGCGCAAGAGGGGCGAAATCGGACATACCAAGATCGGCGACAGGCTGCGCTACACGCCCGAACACGTCCAAGCATATCTTGCCGCCGGAGAGGTCGCACCATGCCCGAGGGTCGTTTCCAGATCGGTGAATACTGGCTCGACAAGCGAGCCGGTTCCGACAACTGGTGCCGGTGCTGGTTCGACCGAGACACGCGCCAGACATGCCGCGCATCACTCGGCACTCGCGACCTTGAGGCCGCCAAGGTCAAACTCGCGCAATGGGTGACGCTCAATGCGCGGGTGAAGAAGGTCGATCCGGCTGACCGGCTGCTGGCGGAGGTATGTGCGCGCTATTTCGCCAAACACGGCCCCGACATCATCGGGCAGAAGTCGCAGCGCCGCAGCCTTGAGATGATGCTGGAGCGCCTGGACCCAATCTCTGTGGATGAGTTCACCATGGAGGTGCAGAACGACCTTGTTCGTCGGATGAAGGCCGAGGGCTATTCGATCGGCACGATCAAGCGTGGCCTGCTGGCGGTGAAGGCGGCGACGAACTGTGCGTGGAAGAATCGGGAGTTGAGCGCGCAGATACCCTATCTGAGCCTTCCCGATGCCGAGCCGCGCGAGCGGGTGCTGACGATCGCGGAGATGGCCGCCCTGTGGGATGCGATCGAGCCGCATCATCTGCGGGTGTTTTTCCTGCTGTTGCTCGGCACGGCAGCCCGACCGGCAGCGCTTCTGGAGCTGACCCGCGAGCAATGCGATGTGGTTAGCAGGCTGATTACGCTCAACCCGGCCGGGCGCGACCAGACCAAGAAGCGCCGGCCGACGATCGCCATTCCTGATTTTCTGGTGCCGGTCATCGAATCGGTGCCGGCTGGCCCGCTTGTGACTTACAAGGGGTCGGCCATCCAGAAGATCAATCTGTCATGGCGCGATGCCCGCAACCTTGCGGGTTTGGATGCCGAGGTTGTCCCGACGACGATCCGGCATACAATCGCGACAGAGTTGCGCCGCCGTGGGGTTCCTGAATGGGAAGTCGAAGGCCAGTTAGGACACGCGGCGCAGGGCAAGAAGACAACAGCGAGGTATGCGAAATATGCACCCGACTACCTGAGCAAGGCCCGCGAGGCCATCGACCAGATCGCAAGCGAGATCGACCGGGTGGCAGCCCGATCGTTCTCTGAATTCACCAATGTGCGTGCTAGTAGCGTGTTAGTCCCGTTTCGGGGATTATTCGAAACCCCCCGAAACACTGGAGCGGGCGAAGGGATTCGAACCCTCGACCCCAACCTTGGCAAGGTCCTCATAGCGTCTGCTGCACTTGTAACCTGTTGATATTCAATGGTCATCAGAGACATGCCTAGCCTGTTGCGGACAACAAGTCCCGACGAAAGTCCCGACAGGTTGTTAGAACCTAAGGCTAGCCGTCAAGCCGGCTTCAACTTGACGCCCAGATGCTGCTAGGAGAGCCAAGGACGTGACGGCGCATCCCGCGCCGATCAGATTGAACATATCCCCGAAATTCGCCCTCAGGAGACTTCCCCGATCGAGGGCTGCAATCACCTGAACCACTGGCGTTTGAATGTCGTGCCATATCCACAGGGTCACTGCGACATAACCTTTCACGCCCAGGCTCAGCCACCGACGAAGATAAACGGGTATGCGACGGTAGAGCACGGGGCGCTCAAGGGTGCGGTAGGCCAGCATAAGCCACCGAAAAGGAGATGAAATCTTCTTCAACGTCATATGCGAACTCCCATACTAGCGTCGACATCAATGTGAAAGGAACCCTATTGATCGACGCATCTGAGGTTTGCGTCCGCTTTTGTGGAAATTCATAGTAAATTATCGATCACCGGCTCTATGGGACCCTCAGCGAAAACCCATACCCCCCCCTCTTTAGGAAAACTCACCAAGTGACCGGGGGTGGGTCGTTTGGGCGCCGCGAGAATTTCAAGCGGCCCGACGAGATGCTGCGTTTTCCTAGGGCTGGGACCCATAAAGTAGATTCCCACGACGGCTTCGACGTGATTCAAAGTCTCCGGAAGGAGACCACCGTTGGACCGAGACCATTTC
>NZ_JACHXV010000049.1 GCF_014192375.1 Endobacter medicaginis
ATCGTCGGCGTCGAGATCAAGGGGCGCAAGGGCACCGAGACCTTCGCCACCGACGAGGCGCCGCGTCCCGACACCACGGTGGAGACGCTCGCCAGACTGAAGCCCGCCTTCCGTCGCGACGGCACCATCACCGCCGGCAACGCGCCGGGTCTGAACAGCGGCGCGAGCGCGATGATCGTCGCCGACCGTGCCGCCGCCGAGGCCGCCGGCATCGCCCCGCTGGGTCGTCTGGTGGCCGGCGGTGTGGGTGCGGTGGAGCCCGGCCTGTTCGGCATCGGCCCGGTGCCGGCGGTGCGCCAGGCGCTGGCACGTGCCGGCTGGAGCCTTGCCGATCTCGACCGCATCGAGATCAACGAGGCCTTCGCTGCCGTGCCGCTGGCGGTGGCCAAGGAGCTCGGCCTGCCGGAGGACATCGTCAATGTCGAGGGTGGCGCGATCGCCCATGGTCACCCGATCGGGGCGAGCGGCGCGGTGCTGGTCACGCGTCTGCTGCATGCCATGAAGCGCGACGGGCTGAGGCGCGGCATCGTGACGCTGTGTATCGGGGGCGGGCAGGGGATTGCGCTCGCGCTCGAAGCGGTCTGAGCAAAACCCCAAACCTGCTTTTATCTATTCCAGATATGGAAACTCCTCTCCCAAGGTCGAAGAAATAGCATGTGCGACAAGAGCCGCGCGCCACGCTCGGTGACCGGAAAACAAGACAAACGCATACGCCTACCTCTTGGGAGAGAAACGATGAACTACTCGCTGAGCGCCGCGTCCTGCGTGCGCAGGTGGCTCGTGCCGCTATGCCTCATGGCCACCATCGTCATCGGCACCCCGGCCCGAGCTGCCGATCTTGATGCCGATGACTACAGCGCCGGCGGCCTGCCGGCAGGTACCAACCTCGCGCTGCTGTATTTCCAGCACGCAGTCCGCGACCAGTACAACGCTTTCGGCAACAAGGCCGGCCGTGGTGATCTGACATCCGATATCGGCATCCTGCGCTATGCGCACTTCGTCGATGTTGGTCCGTTCATCGCCGATCCGCAATTCCTGCTACCGTTCGGCTCACTGCACGGCAGCGGCGACCAGCGCGCCCTCGGCTCGGCATCCGGGATCGGCGACCTGATCCTGGCATCGACCTTCTGGCTGTATCGCGACAAGGTGGCCGGTCGCTATTTCGGTGTCACGCCCTTCATTTATGCGCCGACCGGTCAATACAACCGCAACCAGCCGCTCAGCCTCGGCGAGAACCGCTGGAAATTTACCTTGCAGACCGCCTACGTGACGCCGCTCTTTACCCCGAAGCTCACCATGCAGGTCTCCGCCGACGTGACGTTCTACACGCACAACAGCTCTTACGGTGCGGCGAGCCAGACACTGACACAGAAGCCGCTCGGTGAGTTCCAGGAGTGGTTCATGTACCACGTCAACAAGGACCTCGACATCCGTGCCGGTACGTTCCAGTTCGTGGGCGGCACGCAGTTCGTCGATGGCCAGCGTGTCCGAAACAGCCATACCAGCACGGTGAACTTCAAGGTCGGCTTCGGCTGGAACTTCGCCCCGACATGGAGCCTCGTCGGCCTCTATGGCCGCGACGCCCATGTCGAGAACGGGTTCGAGGAAAGCACCCGGTTCAATTTCCGCGTCCTCAAGGCCTTCTGAGCGACCGTATCTCTCCGACCTGCATCGAAGCATCGGCTGCCGATCCTTGGGATCGTCAGCCGACGCTTCGTCCTGCCTTGGCATGGAAGAACGCCTCTGCCTCGGCCCATCCCGACACCCGCGGCGTCCAGTCGGCATGTAGATTGTGCGGCGCCGTGAACATCACGCCTGTACCACGGAAGGCGCGCAGGAAGCGAAGATTGTCGTCGAGGAGATAATCGGCGGCGACAATCCCCTTATCGCCGCAAAACACGACGTTCAGCGGCGAGATGAATGGAAAATGATCCTTCAGCCAGAGATATTTAGCCTCGCAGCAGAGCGGATACTCCATCGCCGCAGTGACAATGAACACGTCGAAGACGTCCTGAAGCCTGCGAATGGCGCTCTGCGCACCCGTCATGACCGGAAGATCGCGAAAGAACGCTCCCTCATGCAGATGCGCTTCCATCGCCTCGACATGCAGACGCTCGGCGAGATCTTCCGCTTGCCTGCCTGCGAGTTCAGCGTCAACCCAGTTGTAACCATGATGTTTACGATACCAATCGCGCTGAGCTACGAGGAAGTCAGCAATGACCTCGTCCATGTCGATGGCTAGACGAAGACGGTGCGATTGCATTTTGAAGCTCGCTTGATTTTCGGATTGTCCTGTCTCTATGGATGCGCCATCCGACGCACTCGGGCAAGTGAGATCTCCGGAGTGCCAGTCGGCAGAATCGACGATCTTGTCCCCGATGGTGGTGCAGGAACAACACCCTGAGCAGGCTCGATTGCTCGGTCACGCTGCTATTGGCTGCAGGCTGACGGCTCGATTGTCGCCGAGTGGGGCGATGGTTTTCAGCGTCATGTATCGTGCGCACTGACCGAGTTGCCAACAGAGCAATTCAACGATGTAGTTCGTATTCAAGCTCTGCAATCCGTCAGCGCGCACGACAGCGTCCACAGACGTTCGGCCTCTCCAGGATCGACGGCGTAGGGTCTGACCCCAACGAAGGTCGCCTCGTGCGCGACCGGCGCGACGTCGCAATCCTCGCAGTAGAGGCCACCGAGCCCGTCCAGTTGTGCCGAGGTCGCGGCCCAGACCGTTGCCGCTGCGCCCTGTCCAGGCGTCTTGAATGTCGGGTCGGCAGGAGCGCCACTCGCATCGAGCCAGCCGGCCGCGACCATCTCCTCCTGCGCCAGACGTCGCTGAAGCGGCGTGAAGATCTTGCCGGGATGGAGCGAGAAGGCCCGTATACCCTCTTCCCGTCCAAGATGATCGACGTGGAGTGCGAACAGTGCGTTGGCAGTCTTCGACTGCCCGTAGGCCAGCCATTTATCGTAGCCCCGCTTGAACTGTACGTTGTCCCATCGCATCGGCGAGGCGTGATGGCCGGACGAGGACACGCAGATCACCCGCGAGCCGCCCATGAGCAGCCGCCAGAGCCGATGCGTCAGCGCGAAATGCCCGAGGTGGTTGGTCGCGAACTGCGCCTCCCATCCTGGACCGACGTGCGTTTCCGGGCAGGCCATGATGCCGGCATTGTAAAGTCGCCGTTGGTTGCCGATAAATTTACCCCAATGCCCGAGCCGCATCTGGATCACATCCGGCAGCATCACGGCGACGCGCTCGCCGAGCGGATGCGTGACCTGTTGATCCACGCCGCCACGATCGTCACGACCACCGGCACCGGCGACGACGCACTGTGCGTGATCGAAGGCCGCCACGCATGGCGTGGCTCGGGCGGGGAGTGCCGAGCATGACCATGACCTTCGTCTGGTCCGGGCGACTGAACCAGGGGCGGCGCGCCACCCTTGCCGCCATGAAGGCGGACCGCACCTTTCAAGCGCCGCTGGTGGATGCGGTGCTCGCTGGCGAGATAGCCGCCATGTGGCTGCTGTTTCGGAGCGCGGTGCCTAGCCGAACCCGACTTCGGCAGGTGACGCAGCCGGTGGTGATCCTGATTGGCGATGACGATCTCAAAACGACCGGTTCGTCTGGTTGGAGCGCTGCCGACACGGTGTTGCGCTGGGCTGAGGCGGTGATCGTGCACGCGGCACGCGGCGAGGCTGCACACTACGTCCAGGCGGTAGAGCTGGCCCGCACGTATCGCCGCGTGGCGCTTGTCGAGACCGCCTCGCTTGCCGCCGATGACTGGATCGACGCAGCACGCGCCGCAGGCGTCGAGCGGATCATGCACATCGCTCCCCGAGGCGGCGTGCATCCGCTGGGCGATGGTGCGCACGCCCGACGCGGTGAGCGCACACTGATCTTCACGCCGGATGGAGGCGTGCATGAATTGTGATCGGTTGCCCGACTACCAGACGAAGCGCAGAGGCCGCTCACGCCTCAACCTGCGCGCCGCAACCGCTATGCCCCGGTCGCACCGGGGGGGAGGGTTTTTGTCTCAGGCGCGAGGGGATTGCGACCGCCCGGGGTCCTTCGCGTTGATTTTGTTAAAATCGTAGGATTTTAGTCCTATGACCGATCGCATTCCGCGATGATCGTCGTCTGCCCCTCCAAACTCAGTTTGGGTATTGCGTTCTGCGTTCGTAAACGCTACATCGGTCTCATGGCAGACTCAATTTTCACAGCGGCGAAGAAATTGGCCGAGTCCTGTGGGCTTCCGTGGACCGATGTCGGTCCTCTGTACCGCGCGTTGCAGGAGCCCGACGACCGAGGGGGAACCTGGCTTCCGGTCAGCCGTGGCCGAGCAATCCATCGGGCGCAGCCCTACCACCTGGCACGGTTGCTCATCGCGCTAGGTTTCGGCGGCGATCCGACGCAGGCGCGCCGGAACCTACGTCTTGCGCAGGGTATGCGTGAGCTTGTTGGAGAGCGATACGATTCGCTGGATCACTCCGCACCGCTGTCCGCAGTCGAAGAAGCCCTCGCCGAGCTGCTGACTAAGCCCCACGAGGCCGATCGGGTTGTGCGGATCGAATTCCAGCCCGATTGCCGCCGGATCATCTTCGAGTTGAAGGCCCCGCACGAGTTCCGGCATTTCGGGGACCCCGACTTCGACGGCGCATCGCCGGGCATCGCGACCCGCCACGTGATCTTCGCAGGTCCCGTTCGCCTGCTGTCACGCGAAGTCGAGTGGGGCGAAGGATGAACAGAATTCGCCGCCCGCCCGCGCTCGGCGCGGCGGCGGATGGCCCGCGACGGCGGGTCGAGAGGCCGCGCTTGGCCGCCCTGCCCGCGATCGGGCAGGGCACCGGCGGCGGCAGACAAGGAGGGCGGCATGATGATCTACGCTGAGCGACTGTTTCGAACGGCCGCCGCGTGGCTGGCGACGCAACCGACCAAGCACGAACCGGCACCGGGCCTGATTGAGTATTTCCGCGCTGAGCCGGGCCTGCGCGTCAGCTTGCGCGGCGAGGTCAGCGACCGCGAGCTTGCGCTCGAAATCCATATCGACGGCCGCGACGAGCCTGCGCGTGCGTGGCTCGACGCGGAGACCGGCGAGTTGTCGGTCGACCTGCGCGTGGAGGCCGTAAGGTCGATGCACTGACTACCAAGACTTTCTTTTGTACGATCCACATCTAGAGGGTGTTATGCACCTGCCATGATTGCGGCGGCGTTTTTCATCATGAAGCATGCGAATGCGACGACATGCAGTCCGGCCAGCGTCGTTGCA
>NZ_JACHXV010000050.1 GCF_014192375.1 Endobacter medicaginis
TCACATCAATGTCAGGAGAATATCCGGCTTTTTCTCTAGCATGTCCGGCAATGCTAGAGTATAAAAGGAACAGAGGCGAGGCAATGAAGCCCGCCTCTATTCGGGGATATTTCGGGTGATATTCAGACCGTCCTGCCGCGCCTTCGGGCGGGGTGGATGACGGCTTGCGAAAGGGCTTGGGCATGAAACGCACTTCCATCCTGCTGCGCTTGGCCGTCGCCACGCTTCTGCTGGCGGGTATGGCCCAATGCTCGCACATCCTGATGCACCCGACCTCCCTGACACACCGGCAACCCACGCATGGAGTGATCCGAAATGGCGGTTGAAAAGATCAAGATCGAGCCCAATTCGATCCCCGTCCCTCTCGACAAGCTGCTCGCCGACCCGCGCAACGTGCGCCACGGCTTCCCCGACAGTGGTATCGCGCATCTCGCCGATGATCTCGCCATGAACGGTCTGCTGCAGAACCTCGTTGTGCGGCATGAAACGAGCGACAACGGAGAGCCTACCGGGCGATATTTCGTCACCGCTGGCCGTCGCCGTCACAGCGCGCTCAAGCATCTTGTCAAAAACAAGCGGCTGGCGAAGAACGCCGCCATTCCCTGCCGGGTGACGACCGAGGAAGATGCGGGGACGATCTCGCTGATCGAGAACATCTCCCGGGTAGCCATGCACCCGGCCGACCAGTTTCAGGCGTTCGCCGCGCTGTCGGATGAAGGCAAGAGCATCGAGCAGATCGCGTTGCGGTTCGGGATCACCACAGCCACGGTCGAACGGCGGCTGCGGCTCGGCCGGCTTGCCCCCATCATCCTCAGCGCCTACCGCGATGGTCTTCTCAAGGAGGACGAGGCCAAGGCCTTCGCGGTGACGGTCGATCAGGAGACACAGGCAAGGGCGTTCGATCAATTCCGCTGGCCGTCCAGTTGGAGTCAGGCAAGATCCATCCGTTCCATGCTCACCGAAGGTGAGATCGACAACGACGATGCGCGTGCGGTCTATGTCGGGGCCGATGCCTACGAGGCTGCCGGTGGCGCCATGACGCGCGACCTGTTCTCGGACCACGTTTCGTTCGGTTCAGCGGAGCTTCTGAACCGACTGGCATTGGAGAAACTGGAAGCGTTTGCTGACAGTGTGCGGGCCGAAGGCTGGGCCAAGGTGCTGGTTCGCATCGAGGCTCCCGCCCCGGTTGAACTGACCGATTTCGAGAGGGCCTTTCCTTCCGAGCAGGTCGGACTGTCGGCCGAGGATGCACAGCGCGAAGCCGATCTCACGGCCCGCCGGGAGGCGCTGGAAGTCCTCGACGAGATGACGGACGAGCAGGCGGATGAAATCGAAACCATCGACAGCGATTTGGAGAGGCTTGCGGAACGGGCCGTTCGCTACGCCGCCGACGATCTGGCGTCCGGCCTCGCGATCGTCAGCCTCAACGAACATTCCGGGCAACCCACCGTTCGGCGTTTGAAGCCCCGCGCGGTCGTACAGGCGCGGCCATCCCTTCCGGGCGCGGACCAGAGCACGGGAAATGTGCAGGAGCCCGACAAGAAGGGGCTGACGGCCGCCCTGACAGCTTCCCTGCTGGCACACCGGACGCGCGCCTTGCAGGCCCACGTCGCCCAGCGGCCCGGGCTGGCGCTGCGGTTGCTGGCTCAGGCGCTGCTGATCGAGCGGTCCCGCCTGTATTCCACCGCACCGCTCGGTTTGCGGCTCCGTCACCCCGATACCCTGCCCCCTGACGCAGCCAAGGAAACGCAGGACGGCGCAGCACGGCGTGTGCTGGACGAAGCACACGAGCAGCGGGAGGATCACCAGCCGGGTGATGAGGACGGTCTCCTGCCGTGGCTGCTGGCGATGGATGACTGGCAGGTGGTGGACCTGATCGCGCCACTGGTGGCCGAGGGGATCGACGCAGGTGCGTCGGACTGGACGGAGGAACCAGACTGCCTTGCGGCACAGGTGGCCCGAGCCGCCGAATATGATCCCCGCCCCTACTGGACGGCCGATGCCGAGACCTATTTCGGCCGGGTCAACAAGGAGCAGATCGCCCAGGCCGTGACCGAGGCGGGAGGGTCGATCTCGACCGCAGGCAAGAAGGGCGATCTCGTGATCGAGGCCACCCGGAAGGTTGCAGACACGGGCTGGCTGCCGGCGCTGCTACGTCCCCCCGCTCCAACGTCACAGGACTGATCGGGTCTGTGGGAGGGGTGTCCACCCCTCCCCGCCCCGGCCAGGTGGAGCCCGCACGATGACCACGCCTGACGCCCCCGCTTCCGACGCTACGAGCTTCGCCCATACCTGCCTGCGCTGCGGCGCCGCAGCGCCATGGGGGTTCAACACCAGGCGCGGGCTGTTGTGGTTCTGCGCGGACCACAAGGCGGAAGGGACCAGCTCGAGGCGCCCGTCTTCCGGCGACCCACGGCGAACGATTGAGGCCGGAAAGGATGCCCGCAGAGTGCCATCACGGGTCGTTGTCTTTGGATTTCAGTCGGTTGTCTGATATACTGCCTAGTCAAGGCCGTATGGAAATCGCGGCCAGTCGCCTGAAAGGAGCTGTCATGAGCGCCGTCATCACCGAGCTGCGGATCACCGCACAGGAGAGCGCACGCCGGCAGCGGATGATCGACAACGTCATCGCCGCTCAGAAGCGACAGGGCTACGTCTACGACGCGGTGATCGAAGATGCTGCCGCCGCCTATGTCCGCGGGGAAATCGACCGAGAGGGTTTCGGCCGGGCCATGCGTCAGGGCGGCTAAGCCCGGACACGCCCAATCTCGTGGCGCAAGGCGGTCATACCTACACCTATCCGAACACGTCCGACGATCCAGACCGTCGCGACGTCCTGAGAAACCGGATGGGTCTGCGGACCCATTCGGAACTCAGGGTCGAAGAATATCGGCGCACGTCCGAACGCTTGCTGGACATTCTCGACGGTGCGGGGCCACGCGGCGCCTTTGATGCCGATCACCTCAAGGCCATTCACAAATATCTCTTCGATGATGTCTACGAATGGGCCGGGCGCACGCGCAACGAGCGCCCCGTCGTGGATGGCTTTCCCGTTGAGCCCATCGGCGCAATGTCAAAAAACGGCAACGCCTTCCTGCACGGATCGCGCATCGAGATGGGGCTGACCGAAGCCCTGCGGCCGATTGCCAACCCCGACGTGCTGCGCGGATCGACAGCGGAGCAGTTCGCCGATGTTGCTGGCCGCGTCTTGGCAGAACTCAACTACGTGCATCCGTTCAGAGAAGGAAATGGCCGCACGCAGGAAGCGTTCATCAGTGAACTTGGCCGCCAGTTCGGACATGACGTCGATCTGTCCGTCATCACGAAGGCCCGCATGATTAACGCCTCAATCGCCGTGGCCGCCGATCCCTCGCACCCGGCCATGCGACAACTGCTGGCCGATGCCACCATTCCCGCGCGCGCCGAGGCGCTGCGCGACGTGCTCACAGAACTCCGGGCCGCAGGCGTCGAGACGCGCGATTATCCCATCCGCACCGGCCGGCCGAGCGAAACGCTCTCCGGCGACATTCTCACCACCGGCCCGCAGGTGGTCAGCATCGTCACCCCGTCCGGCGTCTTCGTCGTGCCGGCGAAGGACGTGCCGGCCCCCAAGCCGGGGACCGACACCGTGCTGATGACGGTGCGGTCGACCTTCGAGAGCCTGGCACAGGCGAAGGTCGAGCAGCAGCGCTCCGGCTACTGGACGGGTCTGGCGGCGAAGGCGTCCAGCTCCGCCGCTACGTCGCCCCCGACCGAGACCGAGACCGCTCGCCCCCGGCCGAAGCTCAAGCCGTAGCCGTCGCGCGTGTCGACGTGCCTGCGGCCCGGCCCACATCGCCGCAGCCGTCCAGGACGGCCGCTCAGGCGCTTGCAGCGGTATGTATAGGACTTATATAAGTCCTATAGCTCTTGGGAGGCTGCCATGAAGATGACCACCGTCCAGTTCAGCGAGGAACAGCGCGGCCAACTCGACGCCATCAAGAAGGCGTTCGGCGTGCGGACCAACGCCGATATGCTCCGAAAGGCCATCTCGCTCGCCGCCCTCGCCGCCAGCCAGGCCGACGAACAAGGCAACATCCAGATCGGGTCCGGTTCGGCCGATAAAGCCCCGGTCTATGTCAACGTCCACGCCTGAGTCCGGCCCTCTCATCGACCATCGGGCCGTCCGGAGCCTTCTCGAGCGAGACACGCTGGGATCGTCTCCGGGACTGAAGATCGCGGACGTCGAGGCGGAGAATCTACGCAGGGATTCCGCCACCCGCCGGGCGATGGTCTGGCCGATCGTCATCACCTTCATCGTCGCCAACGGGCTGGTCTATGCCGGGGTCTACCTGATCTTCACCGACGAGGTGCAGCTCGCTCGTGACCACGTCCCGGGTCACGGCCAGGTCGTGACTGCGAACGTCGTGCTGGCCTTGATCGCCGCCACGGCCGCCCAATGCGGCGCGATCACCGTGGGGATCTTTCGGCATTTTTTCCCGCCCGGCAGCGCCAGATCTCAGCTGCAGAAGAGTCGTCGACACCGATCCCGAAACGGGGAGGAAACGGGTGACGAAACAGGTGATGTTTCATCCTAGAGTGGTGATGAAACAGGTGACAATCTTCCTCGTCGCCTGAATCGCTTTCGACGTCCTCGCGTGGTCCCGGTTGACCTGTCGTATCCGGGCGTCACCCCCCTTGTGGGGGGGGCGGGCTCTGCTCCGGCCTGGCGGCCTCCGTCGAGCCGTCCGCGCGTCGCTATGCTCCTTCGTGCGTCTCGCCCGTGTCGGGCGACGATCCCTGACGCGGCGGACCGTGCGGTCCGCATCGTGCCGGCGCAGACGCGCCGTGTGGGCTCTGCCAGCCCCCTCGCCCGCCATCATCCCCGCTCGCCATGCTCGGCCGGCCAAGGCCGCCCTGTGCGTGGCTCCGCGCCGCCTGTGGCGGTCGGCC
>NZ_JACHXV010000051.1 GCF_014192375.1 Endobacter medicaginis
CCGCGAAATCGCATGCTGAAGCGCTGCAGAAGCGGGTTTCAGAGCTGCAGGATGGATTCCATCAGCGGCTAATTGATGCCGAGCTCAAGGCTGGCTCGATTGCTGCCGGCCTGGCGCATCCGGATTTCCTGAAACTGGTCGACAAGTCTGCGGTGTCGGTCGATGCCGATGGCGCCGTGGCCGTGCCGGCTGACTTTTGGGCCGGCGTGAAGGCGAGCCTGCCGCATCTGTTCACGGCGACTGGTGCGGACCGCGGAACTACGTCGAATCCGGCAGCAGCTCCGAAGCCAGCTCCAGCGGGCATGAAAAAGGCCACTGAGATGTCTGACGCCGAGTTCAAGGCCGCGCTGGCCCGCATCGCCGCGGGCCAGCTCCCGTAACCGTCACCCGCATCATCCGCCGGCGGTAACACGCTGGCTTCCATCAACTGAATGAACCTGCCGGGATGGTCCCAGCGGGTGTTTTTGCATGTCTGAAAGGACACCCGTCTATGCCCATCAACAACCTTCCTTCGTCTATCCAGGCGATGATTCAACAGGGCTATCTCGACCGCACGCTCGACGAGGCTCTGCGCGCCAAGCTCGGCTTCAGAATGATTGCCGAACGCGAGCCGTTCGGCGGCAAAATCGGCGAGTCCATGATTAAGACTAGGACCGCGCTGCTTCCGGCCAGCACAACCCCCCTCAATCCGGCTGACAACCGGGATATCACGTCGGGATTCGGCTCGCAGTCCTATGGAATCGAGCAGTATGTGCTGCGTGTCGACCCCTACGGCAAGAGCATGGGCCTGAATCTGATGACCTCCGGCGTAGCCATCGGCAATCAGTATCTGCTGAATGCATCGAAACTGGCAGAGCAGGCAACCAGGACCATCGACCAGGTCGCCAGAAACGCGCTTTTCGGCGCATATCTCGGCGGTAACACTGTCGTTTCGACGACCGAGGGCGCTGCCGGCACCGTCATCCACGTCGACGATATTCGTGGATTCTACAGCCAAGTCGGCCCGAATGGCACCCTTACTGCCGTCAGCGCGACGTATCCGCTCAGCGTGACGGTCGGCAACGGTGTGTATGAGCTCGTGGCCGTGCAGGCCGATGGACCGAACCCTGCAAGCCCAGTCGACCCGCTGATTGTTTATAGCCAGGTGGGGTCGAATACCTCAGTGGCGTTCGGCGGCATCTCGGGCACGCTGACGTTCTCCAGCAATGTCGCCGTGACCGATGCGACTGCCGGCCAGCCGGTTATCGCGAGCAATGCACCGCTGATTTTCCGTCCGGATGGCTCGCTGTCGACCAGCGGAATCGCAAAGGGCACGAGGCTCAGCATCGACGCCATTCTGCAGGCGAAGTCAACGCTTGAGGCGAACAACGTCCCCGCCGGCGACGACGGTCTGTACGTCTGCTACGCCGACCCCTTGCATCTGACCGGCATCTACCGCGACCCGGTGTTCCAGTCGTTCACGCGCGGCCGTCTGGATTCCGAGGAGTATCGCCAGGGCGCCGTGGCGGAGCTGCTCGGCGTGAAAATCATGAAAACCAACATGAACCCGACCCAGCAGACCAGCAACGGCGTTGTCCGCCGCGCTATCGTCTGCGGTGTCGGCGCTCTGGTCGAGGGCGTTTACACGAATGCCGGCAATGCGGCCGTCCAGGATGTCGTGCGCGACGAGCTGCGCACGGTTGTGAATGGAATCGCACACGTGACTCGCGAGCCTATCGACGAGGCCAAGGAGGTCGTCACGCAGGCCTGGCGCTACCTCGGCGGCTTTGCGGCACCGACCGACGCGCTCACTACGCCGGCCGTGATTCCGACGGCGACGAACTCGGCTCTGAAGCGCGCCGCGATTATCGAGTCGTTCTGACCGATGGCTCGCCGGCGCACGGCGGAGCTCTCACCGCCCGAGCTCTCGGAGGCTGATGATTCGGTCTCAGAGAGCTCCACACCGATGCCTATCGCCATCCGTCTGACGCGGCCGCACGGCTTCGTCGACGCGGACGGCCGGCGTCATCACTGGCACGCGGGATATACGGTATCGGACTCTGATGAGGTCGAATTGCTGGTGTCCCGCGGCGCCGCACACACTGTAATCTCGGACTGAAATCGATGAGCAGCACGACGACGATAGATTCGAGTTCCGGGCCGCTCACTGATTCAGAAAAAACGGACATCCGCCGTTATATGGGTTTCGAAGCCTATGGAAACGGGAATATCGGATTTCAGCCTTGGCTGTTTTTCACGTCGTTTGGCGTGCTGGAGTTCCGGCTGAACAATCTGTCGACGTCCGAGCTCGTGGTCATCCGCTCATACATCGGGACACTGCAGCAGCTGGAGTCCGCCGTGCTGACCGCCGCATCGAATCTCGATACCGCGTCAGCCGCCGTCTGGACCCGCAATCCGAACGAGGTTGCCGACCGGCAGCGTCTATATGCATATCAGCGCCGTCAGCTGTGCAGCTTCCTCGGCATACCGCCCGGCGCAGGTCTCGGTGATGGCGTCAGCCGCATCCTCATCTGAGCATTGTACCAGGCACCTACATACTATATAGTGAACAGCATGGATTCCTGTGATGGCGAGCAAGCGTAAGTTCCCGCCGTCCCGGCACTCCATCCCGTCTCCTTCAAATCGCTTCCTCGAATTCGTCGTCGTAACCCGACCGATTCCGAAAGCGCGCCCCCGCCTGAGCCGCCACGGCGCATACACGCCCCAGCGAACTCTCGATTACGAATCACTTATTCAGCTCGCCGCTCAGGCCGCGATGGCGAGTTCACAGCTGCCGCTTTTCGACGAGCCCGTACGCGTCGTGCTGACGCTGACATTCGCCGGCAGAGACGGCACGATGCCGACGGCGCCGGGCGACGGCGACGCGGACAATCTCGCGAAATCGGTACTCGACGCGATGAACGGGACCGTGTTCGCCGATGACCGTCTCGTTGTCTCGCTGACGGTCAACAAAACCTGCGGCACTACCGACGGGGTTCGCGTGCGCGTGGAAACGTTCGCAGCTAACACTGACATCAACGAGCTGTTTGACGCCGCATAACCCTGGAATCACGCCGTGGACGGAAACCGCATCGCCGCCTTGGTCTCGATGGGCTACGCAAAATCGGCCGCGGCGACCGGCACCGCATATCAGCTGTATCGTCCGACCGGGCCATCGAATCCCGCCGCTGGAACGCCGCTCACATCGCTCCCGGTGACGGTCAGTGCCGACTCATATCGATTCCGGCAGCCGGTCTCGCTCGGCAAGCCGATGCGCCAGGTGCTGGTCGACACGGCGCAGACAAGGGCCGGCGATTATCTCGTTGGTGCCGGCGGGACGCTATTCATTGCTGACCAGTCGCCGCTGCTGCCGGTCCAGGCCGTGCTGTGCAATTCGGTGCTGACGGTGAAGCGGGCTGCGGCTCCGGATGCGGGTGTCGTCGATGCAGACACGAGCGATAACATCGTGCCCAGTCCTCCGCCCCACGGTTGTTTGAGACACTCCGTTAGCGGACGGTCTCCGCCTCAGGGGTGAGGACGATGACGACGAACACGGGAACGATTGCC
>NZ_JACHXV010000052.1 GCF_014192375.1 Endobacter medicaginis
CTCCGGTTCCGCTTCGCTCCACCTCCGACCGGCAATGGCGGCGGAGACGACAATGCACTAACACTCATCCCGGACCACCCAGTGGGGGCCGCTCACTGAGACCCACAAGATCGAGACGCATATTGCTGCGCTCACCGTATCTCTACGTGCGATCAAACATCTCTTTAATCTGACCAAGAAACACGTTCACGGTATCACCGCGCTGCTGGCACAGATCAAGGAACAGGCCCCGGGGGACTATCGCGCGTTCAGCAGAGTCCAGAAAGAGTGGCTGGGCGCACTCATCAACCATGTCCACTCCCTATCCGAACTCCTGAACAGGAAGGTTGAGGGATGACCGCGGAAGCGTCCGCCAGCCGTGGGCATCGCCTTGTCCTGGACCAAGCCGCTGGGATCATCGTTCAGTCCTTCAACGATGGACGGGTCATCAATGAGGGCATCAAGCTGGCGGCGCAGGATGCCGCGTTCGACTCCGCGCTGAATGAGATAAACAAGGTGCGTGATACCCTGTCCCGCCCCCAAAACATCCTGGGCCCCGAGTTCACGAAGCACGGCGAGATAGCAGAGAACATGGAGGTCGGCATCCGCAATGCCCGCCAGGCTCTCTCCCAGGAGGCCATGACGGCAACGTTTGAGGGCGTTCATCGCACCGGTCCAGTCGACTATCGAATCAACGGTATCGGTGTCCAATCGAAGTTCATCAATGGCGTACCCAACAATCTGCGACACGTGCTTAAGCACATGGGCGCCTATCCGGAATTCACTTCGGACGGCTCATTCTACATCATTCCAAAGGACACCCACAGCGCGATCCAGACCTTGCTTAACGGGGGTCACATCGAGGGATTAAGTAGCAAGAGCGAGGAAGCTATCAGGCAGCTCGCGAAGCAGATAGAGCAGCAAGCAGGCAAGCCATTCACCGAGGTGGTCCAGCCATCGGTCTCCGATTATTCGGACGTGCAGATCGTCCGGGCACCGACGACACTGGACAACGAACAGAAGGATCTCATCTCGAAAAACGAGGAACTGAAGGACAAGATCGTCGACGACCACAAGCCATCGCTCCAGGGGGCCGCGCAGGCCGCGCTCATGGGCGGGGCTGTCGGCGGGACCCTTTCCCTGACGACCTGCCTCTACGCCAAGCTCAAGGCGGGCAAGAACGTTTTCCGAGGCGACTTCACCGCGGCCGACTGGCAGGAGGTCGGAGTCGACACGGCCAAGGGTGCGATCGGGGGAAGCGTCGCCGCCGGGGCCATCTACCTGACGACCAACTATGCGGGAATGGCCGCCCCGTTAGCTTCCGCCGTGGTGAGCGCGGCCACGGGGATTGCCTCGCTCAGCAACGCTCTTCGCAAGGGTGACATCAGCTTCAACGAGTTCGTCGAAACAAGCCTGATCATCTGCGCGGAATCTGCCATCGTTGGCGTGGCTACGGTGGTTGGCCAGGTACTGATCCCGATCCCCATCCTGGGCGCCGTCATCGGCAGCTTGGCGGGCAAATTGGTCATTGAGTTCACCAGGGGCTTAAGCGCCAGGATTGCCCAGCGTCTGCGTGACGACATGGACACGTTCAGGGCCAAACTAGACGACGCCTTAAAGCTTGCACTGGCGACCGTCACCGCTGAACTGAACCGCCTGGGCAGCCTGACCACCGCCGCCTTCGACGTTCGCCTTAACACGAGTCTAATCGACCGCAGCGTGGAGCTGGCGCTGGCCATGGGTGTGAAGGCCACAGTGCTCATCGCCAGCGAGGCCGACCTGGACAGCTTTATGACAGCGTGACGCGGCAGAGGGGCGGCGTTGCGCTGCTGGAAGGGGGTTGGGTGCTAGCCCCCGTTTTGCACAAAACGGCAGGTACGCCAACCTGCCGCTTGATGTTTGGGCCAGCTGTGCGGGCTTAGGCGGCGAACAGCATCTAATCACCAAGATGTCCGCTTCCCTTGCCTCGCATTCCAAACCGGACCGTCCACTTCCGGCCCATGGTAGACGGCAGCTATCGGAAATCGCGCGCCCCAACACCGATCTCCTGTCGCGTACTGCTGCCAACGAAATCCTCCTCGGGCGCCCCCTCCGCCCGCACGGTGCGCAGCAGTGGCGTCAAATCCTCGATCCGGTCCATGACGACGTGCACGACCTCGCCCTCGCGCTGCACGCGCCCATGGCACGCCACCATGCCGGCCGACACCATTGCGGCGCGCTGCTTCTCGATCACCGGCACCTCACGTCACCGTCCCGGTCGGAGGCCGCGCCCGATCTCGCGCGGCGTCCCGGCCCGGTCGGGCCGATGCCGGATGGGGCGCTGCTCCTTCAGATCCGCGCCATCCTCACCGGCAGCCCCTTCCACGGCGAGGGCCACCGCAAGGTCTGGGCACGACTGCGCATGAAGGGCGTGTTCGCGTCGTCATCGACCAAATCGGCGATGCGCAGCGTCCGGCCATCCGGCGTTTTGACGAGTTGGAAGCCCGTGGCGGCGTCGATGCCCTGCCAATCGCCGAGAGCGCCGATGATGTGCTCCACTTCCTTGATCTTGTCCTTCGTGCTTTCGCGCGAGTTGACGCTCGGAATATGGATGATGGTTTTCTCGGCGGGGTCGAGGACGGCGAGAATGTTGTCGGCATAGGAGCCGGAATAGAAGAAATAGCCGATGTCGAGCTGCTTCAGATATTCGTAGCCGTTGAGCTGCTCGTAATAGGTGTAGGTGACGGGCTCGAACTTCGCCTCGTCCTGCGGGGCCAGCACGGGCACGGCGTCGCCCCGGAAATAGGAGCCGGTCATCGCCACGATATGCGTCTTGTTGCGGGCGATGAGCTGGCCGAGGTGCTGGCCGACAGCGCAAGCGGGACGCGGTGTTGCAGCTTCTTCGTCATCTGCCCCGCACGGCACCTTGCGCTGCGTCGACCGGTGCTGGCCGAGCACGCGGCATACCCGCCGCTCGGACACGTCCAGCACGTC
>NZ_JACHXV010000053.1 GCF_014192375.1 Endobacter medicaginis
GGCAATCGTTCCCGTGTTCGTCGTCATCGTCCTCACCCCTGAGGCGGAGACCGTCCGCTAACGGAGTGTCTCAAACAACCGTGGGGCGGAGGAGGGGTGTCATAGCTGCCCCAGCCGCCGGCCGCATTGTAAGCCGTGCCGGTGGTGCCGTAGCCGCCCGCATCCATCGTATTTCGCGGCTCGAATATCAGCGGCTGCTGACCGGTCAGCGTCAGCAGAGCGTTTTTGACGGCGGCCCGTGTGTTGCGAGCGACCAGAATTGCAGCCATCGCACGGGCACGAAAGCTGGCGTCGGTCTCGCCGGCGGCACGTGAGAATGACAGGCCCAGGTAGTCGAACACTGCGGCATCGAGCCATGCGCCGCTCGCAGTCTTCAGTCGGGCTTGCGATGCGATGAAGCCCGCCAAGCTGAACAGGTCGGCAAATGCTTGGGCGATGCCGCTGAGAACGCTGGTCAGCACTGGCGCCGAGGACGGGAACCAGCCGGTCGGCAGGGTCGAGCGCAGTCGGCTCAGGAAGTCAGGCTGGTCGCCGGGCGCCATCGTTGTGCTCTCAGTTGACTGTGATTTGCCCGGCTTTCACGACCGCATTCGCCGCCGGCTGAAGGTCGGTGGCGCTGCCGTTCAGCGTGATGGAGCTGACATTGGTGACCACGGGCGACGCGTTGTACGCGAGCTGTGCGATGCGTGTGACAGACAGTATCTGACCGACCGAGAGCGAGTTGATGTAAGTCGAAATCGCTGTCTGAATCGCCGGCGTAAGAGCCAATTTCGTCGACCCGGACCCGAGCGTTAGCGTGAGCTGCACCGCGACGGGGACGACGACAGGCGACTGCACAGAGAACGTCGCGCCGACCGGGCGGACCGCGTCGACTGCAGCATAGACTGCTGATTTCAGAGCAGACGGTGGGTAGCCCGAGCCGTCATCGATGGTGATGACAAAATGCCCCGGCGACCAGTTCGCTTGCTCATCTTGGTTCTCGGCAATCGAGTACGTGATGTCTTCTTGGACGTCCGCGATGGCAACCGCGACCGCCGGAATCGTGCCGCTCGTAAGCCCGCGGATGAACAGCAGGAATCTGGCTTTAAACGCGGAATCACTCTCCGCATCAGCACCGCCGCCGGTCGCGGTCGCGTTGGACACGATGTCCACGCCAGGCATCGCCGTGCCGACCAAGTCGATGGCGCCGGCAATTACGTTGCCGGCCGAGCCAGCAGTTACCGCGCTGATAGGCACGATAATCGATGCCGTACCGACGGGGATGATGTAGCCGCCCTGGGTGCCGACACTGGCGTTCCAGTACAAGTTCGTGCCGTCCGCCGTAATCGAATACTGCTGGGTCAAATCGCCCGTTTGCACGACCCATCCAACCTCGACTGTCGCCGAGCCGGTGCTGGTGTATCGGCTCAGTGTGATGGCGCCCGTCGATGGCACAGCTGGCAGCCGCGTCAGACCCCAATCTGCAAGCCAGGAATCCACGTCGGCGCCGCTGGCCGTGGACAGCCGCATCATCATCGCTAGCTGCAAGACCTCGGCCTGCAGCCAGCTCGCCACCGTGCTCGTGCCTTCGAACACCGCTCGCAGGACCGACCCGACCGACGTATCAAGCACTGTCGATGCCGCGAGCTGTGCGGCCGCGCACTGGTCTGTGACCCAGTCGGCAGCCGCTCTGATGCTGATGCCCATGGTGTGCTCCGGTATCGTCTGCCGGAGCTGAGAGCCGGCTAGTTCAATGGAATCTGCAGGGTCTGCGGCGTGCCGGACGTAGCGTCGGTGAACTCGACCATGACCACGGTCATACCGACGCCGTTGCTTGTGACCGCGACGCTCGGCGCCGGGTCCGTGGCGACATCCGATTCGAG
>NZ_JACHXV010000054.1 GCF_014192375.1 Endobacter medicaginis
GGCAATCGTTCCCGTGTTCGTCGTCATCGTCCTCACCCCTGAGGCGGAGACCGTCCGCTAACGGAGTGTCTCAAACAACCGTGGGGCGGAGGAGGTGATGGCTCTGAGGTGGTAAATTATCAGTAGAACTATAACGTAATCTACCACCATAGCCTTGGTGCCTGCCATTAGCTCTGAGCATTCACTGTCGAGATTGATCACCAGATCAATCCAACATCGAGGCAAACGCCATGGCGGACCGCTGGGAATGGGTCGGGCAGGCCGATGCTGTGCCAGCGGCCATCATGGCGTGGGACTTTAAGTGGCGACGTTCTCCTCGTCCGTATGGCCACTATCAATCGGGCAGGCCATTCGGCCATGCGGTGCCGAGTCCGTGGCTGCGCAAGTCGGTCATGCGCTGCTCCGGGTGGGCCTCAAAGTCCCGACATGCACGCCCATACCGATGCAGCAACACAGAGAAGTTCACGCAGGACCGCGAGATCGACTCAAGCTCGGCGTCACTGACGGTGGCGAAACGAGCTTGAACCCCTTCCACAGACATTCCAGACGCCTTACCCATCAGAAAGGCAATTTTCTCCATGACCTTGCGATGTTCGAGCAGATCAGCCGCAGTCGCCATAGCATCGGTATTCGCGGCGCAAGTAGCCGAAATCTCGAAGAAGGCAGCACACTGGGCGGCATCTGACGACACCTCGTTCGCGAGGTCTGATGCGCCAGGAGGCGCGGCATGAGCTGAGGATGACGTTCCCAGGATCAAGCCGCACAAAGCAATACCATGCCACCGAATGCTATACATGACGGTCTCACCGTTTTGAATCCGACCCGACCATGTCGTTGCTATAGGGTCAATGTCAGCTTCTCCTCGCCGACCACATAGGCGCCGGTCTGGCGGATCGTTGGCAGCACGACGCGGGTCACCCAATCCTGGAACAGGCGGGCTTCACGCTTGTCGGAGCGCATCACCAGCTTGTAGAGGCCGGACTCGGAGATGAGGGACACATTCACGACCCTCGATCCGAACAGGACCTCACTGCCCCTTGTCAGGCAAGGGTCAGTCCGGCGGAGAACCCTCTTCTCATCCCTGCTGAGGGTCTGAGTCCCATTCCATACGTTGACGTAGCCTGTGTGGCTGATCCCCAGCTTCAGGGTGGCGCACACGTCGTGGGCTACGAACCATGGAGCCCCTTCGATCTCGATGGTTCGGATGTCATGGTTGATGCCCGCTGAGGGGCTGAAGGTGAACTTGGGGTTATCGGCGGATGCGGAATGGCGAGACCTAGCGTCACGTCGCCCCGTGATACAATGTCGGCCATAGTATGATCCAAAGCGACGGCCGAGAATGACAAGCACTCTCCATCTACTCACCTGGGCATTTGGAGGCGGCACGGGAATCGCTATTGCTGGTGCGATTCTGTGGCTTGCGAAACAGGGAGCGGAGAAGATTGTTGAACATTTTCTCGACAAGCGGCTTGAAGACTTCAAATCAGAGCACACCCGTGAGATTGAGAGACTGCGATCTGACCTACACCATCTTGAAGATCGGGGAGTGCGATCAAATGAGCGAGAATATGAGGCGCTAGTTTCAGGATGAGCGGCCCCCACTGGGTGGTCCGGGATGAGTGTTAGTGCATTGTCGTCTCCGCCGCCATTGCCGGTCGGAGGTGGAGCGAAGCGGAACCGGAG
>NZ_JACHXV010000055.1 GCF_014192375.1 Endobacter medicaginis
TTGCAGCGTGGGTGTCGCCACGCACGCGTTTTCGGTGATGTCCTGTGTGGCGATCGCCACTTCGATTTCGTCTGTCGTCATCGACATTCTCCCTTCGAATGTCGACGCGTCGGCCGGCAGGCGCGCGGCGGGGCAAGGGCGCGCGGCACGCGCGGGCCGTCAGGCCTTCACCCTTGCGGCGCCGCGTGCGTCACGGCAGCGGATCGCCTCTCCTCTCGGATCTGTTGACCTGCCGCCCAGCAGGAATCGCCATGGGCAGGTGCGCGCTGAGGTCGCCTGCAACTGTAGTCGTGTTATGCTGATCCATTGCTCCGGCTCAGCATAACCCTTTTGTTTTTCCTGGCTTTACTTACCCACGAAACTTCTTGCTAAGTGCTTTCGAACATCTGCTCCCGCCCATTGCGGAATGGGGCGATGGCAATTCTTTCGTAGAGAGTTTTACCTATGGACGCCGAAATCGACATGAAGACATTCACCGTCCTCACGGCGGACATCGTCTCGGCGTATTTGAGGCATAACACGATCGAGCCTTCCCGGGTCCCAGCCCTCATCGCAGCCGTCCACGGCAGCCTGGTTGGTCAGGGCCAGCCCGTGATCGAGGAGCCGCCTCCGCTGGCACCCGCTGTTCCTGTCAAGAAGAGCGTGCATCCCGACTACCTCGTCTGCCTGGAGGACGGCCAAAAGCTCAAGATGCTCAAGCGTCATCTTGCGAACGCCTACGATCTGACGCCCGCCCAGTACCGTGCCAAATGGGGCCTGCCATCGGACTATCCGATGGTGGCGCCGAGCTATGCGGAGCGACGTAGCGCCTTGGCGAAAAGCATCGGACTGGGTCGGCGCGCGCTCGCTCCCGTGCCGGCACCGATCGTTAAACGACGCCGCGCCAAAAGGACCTGATCCTGGCGCAGCCGCGCCCTCACGGGTCATCGTCGAAGAGCTCGAGACGATCGTCCGCCAGGGCGTCGGCGTCGAACAACACGAAGTCACACCCCTCGCTTCTCGCGAGTGCGTATACCGGTCGCAGTTCGGCGCAGGCGGCGAGATCCTCGCGGCCGTCGCCATCTTCGGGCACGTGCATGAGCCAGCCGAAACGACCGCTCATCGAGACGATATCCGGCCGCTGCTCGAGGAGCGTGCGGGTGGCAGGACAAAGGTGCGCGGTGCTGAGATCGAGGAATCGACGGACAGTGCCCATGTTGCCGCTCTTTCGTGATGTTTCGGAATTTTGGTGATGCGGGCTCGCGCATCGATCATCTGAGCTGAAGAAATGGCACGTCGACACTCGCGGCGACGGCGATCGGCTGCACCCAGATCGGCTCGGCGCTGAGCATGAAGCTTTCTCCGCTCCAGGCGGCCAGCAGGGTGCGCCCCATCGTCTCGGCGATCGCCTGGGCGGCGGCGGGAGGCACCGCGTTGCCGATCCGCTCACGCCAGGCGGAATCGCTCAGCCCGTCGAGCTCGGCCCGTTCCTCCGGATCGAACAAAGACTGCAGGGCGGCGAGTTCGGCGGTGGTGAACGGCCGGTGCCAGGTCCCGTCCTCGGCCCGGATCACGGCGACCAGCTTGTCGGTGGCTGCCG
>NZ_JACHXV010000056.1 GCF_014192375.1 Endobacter medicaginis
TTGCAGCGTGGGTGTCGCCACGCACGCGTTTTCGGTGATGTCCTGTGTGGCGATCGCCACTTCGATTTCGTCTGTCGTCATCGACATTCTCCCTTTGAATGTCGACGCGTCGGCCGGGAGGCGCGCGGCGGGGCAAGGGCGCGCGGAACGCGCGGGCCTTCAGGCCTTCACCCTTGCAGCGCCGCGCGCGTCACGGCAGCGGATTTTCCTGTCGTGAGCGTCCGTCTCTTGCGCTTCTCACCTGCGCGTTGCCGGAGTCGGTGGTCTGGGAGGTGCCTGGCCCGGTAGCGTGCGGGGCGTTGCTTAAGGGGGTCGTTGCAGGTCGGTTACGCGTGATCGGCATTCTGCTCCGCTAATCTGCTCCGAGGGACTGCAGGGGGGGTGTCTTCTCGGAGGTTCCGCGGTATTGGGAATTACCAATTCTCATCTGGGAAATTCTAAGTATGACCGCAGCAACCGACATGAAGACGTTTGCCACGCTGACTGCGGACATTGTCTCAGCGTATTTGAAGCATAACGCGATCGAGCCTGCCGAGGTCCCAACGCTCATCGCCGCTGTCCACGGCAGCTTGGTTGGTCAGGGCCAGCCCGTGATCGAGGGGCCGCCTCCGCTGGCACCCGCTGTTCCTGTCAAGAAGAGCGTGCATCCCGACTATCTCGTCTGCCTGGAGGACGGCAAAAAGCTCAAGATGCTCAAGCGTCATCTTGCGAACGCCTACGATCTGACGCCCGCCCAATACCGTGCCAAATGGGGCCTGCCGTCCGATTATCCGATGGTGGCGCCGAGCTACGCGGAGCGACGTAGCGCCTTGGCGAAAAGCATCGGATTGGGTCGGCGAACGCCCGCTACCGTGCCGGCACCGATCGTTAAACGACGCCGCGCCAAACGGACCTGATCCTGGCGCAGCCGCGCCCTCACGGGTCATCGTCGAAGAGCTCGAGACGATCGTCCGCCACGGCGTCGGCGTCGAACAGTACGAAGTCACACCCCTTACTTCTCGCGAGTGCGTATACCGGTCGCAGTTCGGCGCAGGCGGCGAGATCCTCGCAGCCGTCGGCATCTTCGGGCACGTGCATGAGCCAGCCGAAACGACCGCTCATCGAGACCAGATCTGGCCGCTGCTCGAGGAGCGCGCGGGTGGCAGGACAAAGGTGCGCGGTGCTGAGATCGAGGAATCGACGGACAGTGCCTATGGTGCCGCTCTTTCGTGATGTTTCGGAATTTTCGTGATGGGGGCTCGCGCGTCGATCATCTGAGCTGAAGAACTGGCACGTCGACGCTCGCGGCGACGGCGATCGGTTGTACCCAGATCGGCGCGGCGTTGAGCATGAAGCTTTCTCCGCTCCAGGCGGCCAACAGGGTACGCCCCATCGTCTCGGCGATCGCCTGGGCGGCGGCGGGAGGCACCGCGTTGCCGATCCGCTCACGCCATGCGGAATCGCTCAACCCGTCGAGCTCGGCCCGTTCCTCCGGATCGAACAGAGACTGCAGGGCGGCGAGTTCGGCGGTGGTGAACGGCCGGTGCCAGGTCCCGTCCTCGGCCCGGATCACGGCGACCAGCTTGTCGGTGGCTGCCG
>NZ_JACHXV010000057.1 GCF_014192375.1 Endobacter medicaginis
TGCACCGGTTTGTTCGTCGCCGGCGAGACCGGGGGCATCGCGACCTGGCTGAAAATACGCGAGACGACGTGCCAGTGCTCAGAATCCCCTTCTTGGGGAACTACGAGAACTTGGTCGCCAATGGTGGGCGGCGCCACGATACCGGTGCCGGAGCCGACCGACACGGCGCCCAGAGGCATCCATCCGGTCAGCAGCCCCTCGGGCTGGATGGCCACGCGCACGGCGTGATTGGTAGGGTCGAACGCCTGCACCGTGGCGCATCTCGGCTGAGCAATCTGGTTTACGTGTGCAGCTACGCGCGCATGAATAGCGTCGAGAAATCGGTCCATGCGGATTGTCCTGGAGGCGTTCGCGGGTCGTGGACGCACGGCGAACTATGGTTTATTGATAGCATAACGCGCCCGCAAAGTCAATGTATTACGGGCGGACTGACATATTTCGGACGCTCGAAATGCAGACAGATACTCTGCTGGACCTCGGTTTCATTGACGTCGGCGCATGGCGTCTTGGCGACGATGGCAAAATCTATCTACACCTCGATGAAGAGAAACGCTCCGAAAGCCGCGTCCTGCTCGACATGGAGAAGGCACTGTATTCGTTCGCCGGGCCCGACGGTGAAGTTCTTTATATCGGCAAAACAGCCCGGGCTATCCGACAGCGGTTCAATGGCTACCGTACACCTGGCGGCCGGCAGCGTACGAACATCCGATGCAATGCAGCCATCCGTGAGCGACTGAACAGCGGACAGGAGACCAGGGTTCTGGTTTTTCCGATGACACTGCATTTGTCGCATCTGCGGTACGGCGATTTCCCAATCAACATCGCCGCCGGCCTGGAAGACGGGTTGATTGAGGCCTTCAATCCGCCATGGAACAAGTCCGGCGGCCGCGGTGCACCCGCGCTGACGGAGGATGCCGAGCGTGAGGTAGATGACGCCGAGCCGGCAGAGCTCGCACCCGTCCCCACTGATGCTGAGGAATCAGCAGCAACGACCGATGGAGTGCCGTTCACCGTCGAACTCGGCGATACCTATCTCAGCAAAGGCCATCTGAACCTGGGCCGGTTCGCGTCCCCGCACCTTGGCGAAAATGGCGAGGTCATCAAGGTCATCCTCGGCCGTCCCGACAAGTTCATCATCTCCAAAATCAACCGGACTGCGAACCGCACAGGCAATGTCCGGCTGGTGGGCAATCACCGACATATCGCGGACTGGCTACGAGAACGGTACGTCCTTGGCGATACGCTGCACTGCCGCGTGCTAGACAGGAATACGGTGCTGCTGCAGGAGCCACGGAACCGTTAACCCGGGGCGACTTGGCTCGCGGGGTCTGAGTTTTTCGCACGCACGTGCTGATGAAAGCCGGAGCTCAAATCGATGCCTCTGGTGATGCTGTCGACGTAGTATGTCTGGTCGAACGCGGTGCCCGTTCCGGTCAGCGATATCTGTGCGAACGGCGACATCTGCAGCTCGCCGGGGATATCGAACTCGCAGATTTTCTCATGCTGCGACAACTGAGCCAGCTGATG
>NZ_JACHXV010000058.1 GCF_014192375.1 Endobacter medicaginis
GGCCACCGGCCGCAATCCGCGCCGCGCAGCTTCCACTCGCGGCCGTCGCCGCGTAGGCTTCAGATCGGTGTCTCACAATCTGCGGGCGGTACACACCCAGCGACTTCATGTTTCATCAGGTCGCTTTGTGCCACCCTACGCAGCCCTCGAAGCCTCCCTTGGATGACACCTTCCGTCATCCCGATGTCGTCCATCGCGGACAGCCATGCGGAGGTTTTGGCAATGAACTTCGGGAAGTCCTTCGGGACCATCTCCACGCTGTTCGCGATCTCTCGATATAGGATGGCGTCGGCTCCAGCCTGTAGGCGGTCTTCTACGAATTGAAACGCCTTCAATGCCCGGCCCGTGAGCTTCGAACCGAAAGGAGACCACATTTCCACCTTGCAGCCGGGGAACACTGTCGGGAGATCGGCGGGGATGCCGCTGCGAGGTGAGGCGATGACATATGCCGTCATCGGTTGACATCTGTCGCCATCCGACTTGCGGACTCGTCCACGGCACAAGGCTTGAAGAACGAGGTTCGCGTGTTCACCCCTCATGGTCGCCTCAACGTCTTCACGGGACACCTGACCGTCTGCCACGTCGAAGTCTTGCGCCATATGTGTCAGGGCGGTGTAGAAGCTGGGAGCCATGAACAGAGTGCCAGCCAGGATGACGTTGGGAAAATCAGCGTAGAGGTTGGTGGCCATGTGTTGACCCCAAGTGAGGGTGCTGACCTGCTGTTGGGTGTCGGCCGGGAGGCCCTTACGAATGGCCTGATCAACGTCAACGACCTTTCCGCCGGCCTTGTGAATGACCACCAACCACTGTTCGTCGGGTCGCTCCAGGATTGCTTTGATAATCCCCTGCGTCAGGCTGTTGGCGTTCTTCATCCAACCCGACTTCGAGCCTGATGTCTTCCAGGTGCGGACAGTCAGTGGCGAGTAGTCCTTTACGGCTTCCTTCAGGAACTCCAGGTTGCCGCGTCGCTCCTGAACGTGCCGATAGGCTTGGCGGACTCGCCCGGAAGCGTCCAGAACAAGCAGGGGGGCGAGGTCGTGTGGGAGAGTATCCTTGTATGTCAGCAGCGTTGAGCCGGCGACGCCGTCTTTGCTGACGCGCGCCACTTTGCCGCTCATGACCGCCAGAGACGTGACAGTGATCTGTTGATCATCTCGCCACCGGCCGGTGATGCCGGCTGCGGCTACCAGTATGTCCGACAGCGTCGCCCCGGTTCCAATGCTGAAGTCGGGGACCGCTACCAATGCGCCCTCTTCGACATGTCTGAGATCGGTGGCGAAATCGTCAATAGCATTTGCCAAGGCGGCAGAGATGGGACGGAGAGGCTTGACCAACTGCATAAGCGCATCTGAGCGGCCCCCACTGGGTGGTCCGGGATGAGTGTTAGTGCATTGTCGTCTCCGCCGCCATTGCCGGTCGGAGGTGGAGCGAAGCGGAACCGGA
>NZ_JACHXV010000059.1 GCF_014192375.1 Endobacter medicaginis
TCGTCGTCGGAAACGTCAGAGGGATACGGCTTGCGGGCACTCGTCATGCCCTCCCATATGAATCAGGCCGGTCGGGAAGTACATAACACCCTCTATTCGGGCGTAAGTTTCGTTCGGTTAAGCAATGCGCAAGAGGTGGTCGAATTCAGCATTTTGTGGCGAACGACGACCGAAAACCCCGCAATGCGGGCCTTATTACAGCTATGCGCGGATGGAACACCAGGTTTCGCGCTCTAGTCATCAGAGTAAATTATCTATCAAATATGCGTCGCTTGGCACGATGTGTTCCGAGAGGCCATCCCGAATAGGGATGGTCTCGCTCCTCGGAGCTCGACGAACCCTATGAGTCGTCCATGTCCTACGCGCGATTATCAAGCGAACCCGCGAGGCCGAAATGAACCCCGATCCTCTGCGGGTCGCGACGAATTTTGGAAAAGGTCAGGCGTTAAATCCGCCATCGGCTGTGACAATAGAGCCGGTCATAAAACTTGCCGCGGGGCTTGCCACAAAACCGACCACCGCGGCTATTTCATACGCCGTACCATATCGCTTGAGCGCCGTCAGACCTCGATTGGTGTCCGCGAGCGCGCCGTCGGCTGGGTTCAACTCCGTCTCGATCGGACCGGGCTGGACGAGGTTGACTGTGATGTTACGGGACGCGAGTTCCTGTGCGAGACCACGAGTGAAGGCCAAGTGGGCCGACTTTGTTAGCGCATACATGGTGAGGTTCGGAAAGGGCACGCGCTCCGCGACGTTGGATCCGATGGTGATAATGCGGCCTCCATCAGAGAGGCGGGGAATTGCCGCCTGAGCCGTTAACACGACACCTCGAATATTGACGTGCAGTAGTGTGTCGATGTCGTCGAGACTAAGTTCGGCAATGGGACCGCCTCGAAAGGTGCCAGCGTTGTTCACTAGGATGTCGAGCCCGCCGAATTCCATCGCCGCCTGATTCACCAAAGACCTGATCGCCTGCGGATCGGCGGCATCGGCCTGGATGGCGACGCCCCTTCGCGCCTCCTCCTCAATCTGCGCGACGATGCCTTGCGCGCGATCAACTGCACGTTCGTAACTGATCGCCACGTTCGCGCCGCGCCGGGCCAGTTCCACCGCGATCGCAGCACCGATGCCTCGAGAGCCGCCTGTAACCAAAGCTCTCTTTCCTGCGAGTTCGGTCATGTCTTCATCCTCACTTTAAGTTGGAGATCACTCAGCGGAGGAGCACGCCGCCGTGCATCCCTGCGCCCTAGCAATTGGTCGCTTAGGGCTGGGACCCATAAAGTGGATTCCCACGATGGCTTCGACGTGATTCAAGGTCCCCGGAAGGAGACCACCGTTGGACCGAGACCATTTCTGG
>NZ_JACHXV010000060.1 GCF_014192375.1 Endobacter medicaginis
ATCGCTACCCGATACGATCGCCTCGCCATCAACTTTCACGCAGCAGTCTGCATCGCAGCCGTCGTCAGCTACTGGTTATGAGTCCCAGCCCTAGCTTGAGCGTAGGTGCTCCTGACTGCTCAACGAACTCACCGTCCTTCAGAAAACTAATTTGTGGTAAAAGTGCCTCATCGATCAGAAAAGAACCAGCCTTACCATCGATCTCGCCGGTTGCAAGATTGATGACCGCGGCATTCTCAACGCCAAACCGCATGATGTTGGTCAAATGCTTGGAGAGGATGGTTTGCGACAGCTGTTGCACGCGCTGTTCTATCAATCGCTGCAGATCTGTCGGGCTGATGAGCCGATCTTCCCCCGGATATCGGTAATAAATGTGTCCTTGGGCCATGTCTCCGGTGTTGTGTATGGTTATTACGGGCTTGGTATGAGCGGGTGCGACATAGACGATACCAAGTTTCTTTCCATTAATAATATGTATTTTAGTATAAATATCTAAGCCTATACCAAGCTGGTCACGGATGTTCTGATTGAGTTTGTTGAGGTCGTATTTCTCAAATTTGTCATCTGAAAGTCCTATGATATTAAAAGTCCCGTTCTCTACGCCGAATACAAAATACCCACCTTTGTTGTTGCAAAATGCCGCAATTGTCTTCATAATGAAATTGACAGATTTCTTGCATTCTATTTGGTCTGTTTCCGTAATCGCCAGAGAATTTGGCAGACCTAGTTTGACCGGAAGCAACTTCGTCAAGCGCGCCGGACTCAGAGGGCCATCGTCACCGAGGGCCAACGGTCGAACGTTTTCCATAAACTGATCGAGTTCAGCGGCACTGGCAGCCGGGGTCGCGAAATATTTTTTTATTTGGCCGTTTTTAATGTTGGAAATTCGGCCACTATTGATGTCATTGGTTGCATCCCCGCGGGCACGATTAATTAGGCCGGCGATCTCCTGATTGGAATGTTTGCGCCCTGCGACGAGCGCCTTGATCACGGAGACTTCAGACTCAGTCAGCGAGTTTCTTTTTGAGGGTTTCCTTTTAGGGTCCTTAGCTTCGCCTGTGCTCATAGTTACCCCTCCCCAATCTTAGACGGCTCTACCCGACGCGATGAAGAGCGTGCGATTTGATCGCCCGACTGACCACTCTAGAGGGTGTTATGTACTTCCCGACCGGCCTGATTCATATGGGAGGGCATGACGAGTGCCCGCAAGCCGTATCCCTCTGACGTTTCCGACGACG
>NZ_JACHXV010000061.1 GCF_014192375.1 Endobacter medicaginis
CAGCTGCTGCGCGTGATGGTGCTGCGAGCAGTGGCCTGGCCGAAAGTCCGCATAATTAGACTATAGATTCCGTAAATAGACCGGTCGGAATGGGAACGCCGGCTGATAAATCACGGCCATCTGATGGCCATGCCTACGACCACAACAACAGGACAAGGACATGAACGACAACCAGATTACTGAGAACGTGACACGCCTGCAGCCGCAGATTACGGCGGCGCAGAGTATCGAACAGGTCGCCCAGGTTCTGCGCCGGAATCTTGATGCCGAAGTCGACGACGCCGACGTCCTGAGAATCTGCCGGCGGCTGGAATTCACTGATTTCGACGGCCAGGTTCGCGCTGCCAATGTCGGGTTCACGGATATTGGCGAGCTGTATTTCTACGCCGACCGGCACCAGAACCATGGCAGCACGCTGTGCGTGTCGGGGCGACAGCAGCTGATTGCGTGCTCAATGTCAGATGTCCGGTTCGCTGTCGTCGAGCGCGCGGGGCTGGTGCGCCAGCGGCTTGATGAGATGGCGCGGGCGTCTGCGGACATGGCCCGACCGCGGGGACACTTCAGAATCCACGGTCGGCATCGCGCTCTCAGAGCCGTGCCGGAAAGCGAGTTTTATGCAGTGTCCGGGCGCTATTTCAGGGACCTGAGGTTCGAACCTCATCGCAGGAATTTAATCAATGCGGACTGTGGTCCGGACGGCGGCGGTAGGCTTCTGTGCCTGACAGCTCGGCAATGGCAAATCGCAATCGCCGCAATTCCGAGCCTGCGCCTTGATGGCGAGCCCGGCCGCATGATGGTGGCGTCGGCGTGGGCCGGCTGCGTGTCGCCGGAGTTCATTGCTGCGATGGACGCTGCTGCGAGCGAGATTGGCGGCATCAGGTAGGCGTTCCGACGCAAGTGACCATGCAAGCAACGTCTATGAACGTCTATAAGTCTCGCTTGCGTAGTCACTTGCGTCCGAGAAAGTCTTTCAAACGTCTATTAAACGTCTACATCCGGATTATTCATCTTTTACTGTACTTTTTTCTTGCAATTCGCGAATGAGTTTGCCATCCTGTAATAGCAGGGCAATGCGGAGGGGAAATCTGGCTGCCGGTGCAACCAACACAGGGAGAAACGGCCATGATTTTGACTTTCGACAA